>NC_014119.1:0-1282816 GCF_000092885.1 Paraburkholderia atlantica
GGTGCCGATGGATATCTGGCTAGGTTTGCTCGCGGCACCCACGGCGGTGCTCGCCACACAGAGCGTCGACTATGCGCTGATCCGGCTCGCGTGCGCGAGCGGCGCCGCGTGGCCGATGCATGCGGTCAGCGCGGCCGCGTTCGCGTTCTGCGCGTTTGCCACGTGGCTCGCCTACGGCCGCTGGCGTGCCGAACGATCGCGCGGCACGCCGGCGTATGCTGCGCGCGCCGCGCGCGCCGGCTTTTTCGCGCTGATGGCGATGATCGTCGGTGCGCTGTCCGCGCTCCTGCAACTCGCGATGTGGTTTCCGCAATGGCTGCTGCCCGCTTGCCGATGAGAAGGCACATTCGCTGGTTCGCATGCGCGGCCTGGCTGCCCGGCGCGACGGCTGCCGCGCATGGGCTGTCGGTCGCCGATCGCGCGGCCCTGTCGTTCGGCTGGAGCTTCGAGCCGTGGATCGTCGCGTTGATGGCACTCAGCATTGGCGGGTATCTGATCGGCTTTGCGCGGCTGCGGCGCCGCTCGCGCGCTCAGAGGCGCGGCGCCGGCTCGCGCAGGCTGCATCTGCTGGCCTTCGCCGGCGGCTGGAGCGCGCTCGGGCTCGCGTTGATGTCGCCGCTCGATACGTTGTCCGGCGCGCTGTTTTCCGCGCATATGGTGCAGCACGAATCGATGATGCTGATCGCGGCGCCTCTGTGCGTGGCTGGGCGTCCGCTCGCCGTATGGATGTGGGCGCTGCCCCGGCGTGCGCGTATGGCGCTCGGGCGGGCGGTGCGCGCTCGCCCGTTCGCGCGTGCATGGCGCTGCCTGAGCGCGCCGCTCGTCGCGTGGGCGCTGCACGCCGTCGCTTTGTGGGCGTGGCATGCGCCGACGTTGTTCGACGCCGCGCTTGCGCATCCATCCGTGCATACGTTGCAGCACGCCAGCTTTTTGCTGAGTGCGCTGCTCTTCTGGTGGACCGTGACGGGCGACGGCGCGCGCCGCGGCAACGGCGGACACGCGATGCTGTCGCTGTTCACGACGATGGTTCACACGAGTGCGCTCGGCGCGCTGATCACGCTGGCTCCGGGCCTCTGGTATCCGTCGTACGTCGAGCCGTGCGCGGCGTTGGGCATCGATCCTCTGCACGACCAGCAATTGGGCGGACTGATCATGTGGGTGCCGGGCGCGCTGGCCTATCTGACCGGCGGGCTGCTCGTCGCGTCGCGCTGGCTGAGCCGCGCGGACCGGCAGCCGGCTTTCACGCAAGACGCGGCGAGGGCCCGCGGGGAGGGCGCGCGATGATGCGAAGGCGCACGGTGGTGCGAGCGGCGGCGGCGGGTGCGTTGCTCTCGGTGTGCGTTGGGCTGCTGGCGATCGCGTTCAGCGGCGGGGCGACCGCGACGGATAGCGCGGCGGCAAGCACGGACGCACAGGCTCGGGGCGGCGCGGCGAGCTTCGATCCGTCCCGGCTAGCGCGTGGCGAGTACCTGGCGAAAGCCGCCGATTGCGCCGGCTGTCACACCGCGCCGCAAGGCGGCGCGCCATACGCGGGCGGGCTTGGCATGGGTTCGCCGTTCGGCACGATCGTGTCGAGCAATATCACGCCGGACCCGCAGTACGGCATCGGCCGCTACACCTACGAAGAGTTCGAGCGCGCGCTGCGAGAGGGTGTCGCACGCGGCGGCAAGCGGCTCTATCCGGCGATGCCATACGTGTCTTTCTCGAAGCTCAGCGACGAGGACGTGCACGCGCTCTATGAGTTCATGCTGCACGGCGTCGCGCCGATCGCGAAACCGACGCCGCGCTCGGACGTCGCGTTTCCGTTCAACCAGCGCTGGGCGCTGCGCTTCTGGCAGATGCTGTTCGTGCCGTCGCAGCCATACGTGCCGCGCCCGCAAAGCGACGCGATCTGGAATCGCGGCGCTTATCTGGTGCAAGGTGCAGGACATTGCGGCGCATGTCATACGCCGCGCGGAATGTTCTACCAGGAAAGCGGCCTTGACGAGTCGTCGAGCGACTATCTGGTGGGCGGCGTCAACGATCACTGGTTCGCGCCCAACCTGACCGGCGACATGGGTTCGGGACTGGGCCGTCTCACCGCCGCGGACATTGCCGCATTTCTGAAGACCGGCCACGGCGCGGGCGTCGTCGCGTACGGCAGCATGGTCGAACAGGTCGAGGACAGCTCGCAATATCTGACTGACGAGGACCTGCACGCGATCGCGCATTATCTGAAGTCGCTGCCCGCCCAGCAGCCGTCCGGCACCTATACGGGCGGCGCCGATCCCGCGCGTTCGAGCGTGAACGGCAACCGCGTGGCCGACTCGCTGAGCGTCGGCTTCAACGTCTACCAGTCGTTCTGCGCGAGCTGCCATCGCGCGGACGGACGTGGCGTGCCGAACGCGTTTCCCGCGCTCGCCGGCAATCCTTCGGTGATCGCGGAAGATACGACTTCGCTGATCCGGCTGCTAATCGAAGGCGGCAACAGCCCGACGACGCAAAGCGGCCCGCCGCGTCAGTCGATGCCGGCGTTTGCGACGACCCTCGCCGACGTCGAGATCGCTCAGGTGTTGACGTACATCCGCGGCGCCTGGGGCAACAACGCGCAGCCCGTGACCGCCAACGACGTCGCGACGTTGCGCAGCGAGTTGCACAAATAGCAGGCGAGCCGCGCGCGGATCATCCATTAACCGACGCGCTGATATGCGCGATCAACGGATAGTGATCCGACGCGACTCGCGAAAGCGCCGTGCGATGCACATCGACACGCAACAGCCGTTCGCCCGGATGCACCCAGATGCGATCCAGCGCGAACAACGGAAAGCGCGTAGGAAACGTACGCAGCGCGGTCGCGCGACGAAAATGCGTGACGAGCCGCCTGAGCGTACGTCCGTAAACGAACCACTCGTTCAGATCGCCGAGCAGGATGACGGGCAGCGCGGGCGTGTCGAAGCGCTGCAATACCTGCTCCACTTGGGCGCGCCGTTCGCTGGATGCAAGCCCCAGATGCGTCGCTACGACGCGCCACAGCTCGCCGTTGCAATCGATATCGGCGTCCAGCGCGCCGCGCGGCTCGCGGCTCTTGAAAGACAGGTCCAGCGTGCGCACCGCGCGCACCGGATAGCGCGTCAGCACGGCGTTGCCAAAGCGTCGCGCGGGCGTGTCGAACGTTGGACCCGCGACGGCGTCCAGGCCCGTCATGCGTTGGAGCAGTGCAAGCACATCGGGCGAACTCGCGCCGCCCAATGGCACTTCCTGCAGCGCGAAAATATCCGCGTCGATCTCAGTCAGCACATCGCCAATGCGCTTCGGCGCGAACTTGCCGTCGATCCCCACCGCGCCATGGAGGTTGTAAGTCCCGATGCGCAGTTCGCGTTCGCGGGCAAACGTCATGCGCGGCTGATCGATGCCGGGGTCGTGCATCAGTGTCATCAGCTGGCCTCGTCCTGACATTGCGTTGATGTTTTGCCCGAGGCATCGCGAGGCATCCCGCTGTGGTCGCGCAAACGCTGCGCGCGTTCGGCTTCATCGCTGGCGCGCGGCTTGTCATCATCGCTCGGCGCGCCTTCGTGCGGGTCGCTCCTGGTCGATCTGCCGAGAAAACGCTGCAACAGCATCGACAACCCGATCAGCACCGCGCCAATGCCGATCAGCACGGCGAACGAGCCGGCCGTCGGGCGCCGCAACGAAGCAACCAACTGATGCGCGAATGCCACCGTCAGGAAGATACCCGGACCCATGCCGAGCATCGTGCCGATGATGAAATCGCGCATGCGGACGTGTGATGCACCTGCAACGAGATTGACGATGGCGAACGGCGCGACGGGCAGGAGTCGCAACACGACGACCGCGACGATTCCGCGCTTGGCGACACGCTCCGAAAGCCGGTTCACGCGTGCGCCCGCGAGTTTGCGCACCGCATCGCGCCCGAGCCGGTTGCCTATCCAGAACGACGTCGCGGCGGCCACCGTGGTGCCGATGAACGCATACAACCCGCCCCACGCCGCGCCAAAGACGACTCCCATCGTCGCGATCAGCAAGGTCACGGGCGCGCAGACAACGGCCGCCGCGATATAGGCGAGCACGATCCACAGCGGCGCGAGCGGCAGCGCCTCGATCTGCCGCACCGCATTCGCGAGGGATTTGAGGTTGAGATAGCCGGCGAGCGGCGACCAGTGCCACGCCGCCGCGAACCCGACGACGAGCAGCGCGAGCACGCCGAGCAGCGCATATCGTCCAATCAGCGGCCGCGCCTTCTCGGCGGGCACGAACTGATCGATGAGTTCCTTCGCGGCGATGGGCGTTTCGGGGTCGATGAGCGCATCGGGCGGAATAAGTCGATCGAGCTCGGGTGAGACCTGCGGATCGAGATCGACGAGCGTTCGATGCTCGTCGCGGTCGCGCTGCAAGGCACGAATCGCCGCCGTCACGCTGCCGCGCGCATCGCGCTCGCGCACGATGTCCGCGACTTCGCAGCCGAGATGCTCGGCGAGCAAGGTATCGCGCATCTTCGCGATCGCGCGGCGGATGCGTGCATCGGCGCCGGCATCGATCGACACATTGCACTCGCTGTCGAGCATCATCGAGCGATTGTTCAGATTCGCGGAACCGACGATCAGCAATTCGTCGTCGACGATCATCAGCTTGCTGTGCACGTTGACGATGGATTCGCCCAAGCCGGGGACGTCGGGACTCAGCAGGCGATAATGGCCGTACTTGTCGGCCTCCTTGAGCATCCCGTGCAGGCGCGCACGGAGCACGCCCATCGTCACTTTCTGCAGCCAGCCGGTCTGATTGCGAGGCACGACGATCGTCAGCTCCGGGCCATTCTCCCGCGCGAGCGATTCGCTCAGCGCCGCGCCAATCGGTGCCGACGTGAAGTACTGGTTCTCGATGTAAATGCTGCGGCGCGCCCGCGCGATGGCATCGAGGTACTGGGTGCGGATTTGCTGCTTACTCTCGCGACCCATGTATGCGGGCTCCGTGAGCGAGATGGCAATGTCGACATTTTCCAGCTCGACGCCGCGCGACGGCGGCCACGGGTCCTGCGTCGGCGGCACGGGTTGCGCGCGGATTGCGGGCTTGCTCTTGCACGCGCGTGCCCACCGCTCGCGCGCGAGTATGCCGATCTCACGTGCGGCCTCGCCATCGAACATCGAATGGACATCGTGACACGGCTGATACCGTGCGCCGTTTGCATCGCGGCGCAGGGGATCGTCGGCATGATGCTGCTGCGTGTCCCAGCGCGAACGCGTGAGATCGAGACCGCCGACGAACGCGAGACAATCATCGATTACGACGATCTTCTGGTGGTGCGAGCCGCCCAACGGATGCTTGCCGTCCATCTGAAACGCGATGCGCCGGTGCGTGCGCCAACCCATCTTGAACACCGGTAGCCATTCGCGCTCGAATGCATAGAGCATCGCGAAGTCCCACGCGAGAATGTAGACGTGCAGCAGGTGCTTTTTTGCGGCGACTGCGTGCAGAAAGTCGCCGAGCGCTTCAGGAAAGCCGTCGTTCGATCCTTCGGGCGTGAGCCTCATGCGGCTGTCGATATCCCAGCCGAGGATGAACACCGTGCGCTCAGCGCGCGTGATCGCCTCGCGCAGCACGCGGAAATAATCGGCCCCGTCGATCAGCAGCGTGAAGCGATTCGCATGGCGCACGCTCTCGCAGTTGCGTCCCGGCTCGAAGAACGATTCATAGATGGGAACGATACGCGCAGCATCACTTGGATATAGAGGGTCTTGCATGGCATGTTCGCGGTCACATTGCCGGAACGATGCGCAAGATGCGTGCCGCGCGCGTATCGGGTGGAAAAGGGCGGGCAACGCTCGAGGCGAAGGCATCAGCCCACGCTCCCGCCACCGTCATGCAGGGACGCATGCGGGTCAGCTTTCTATGACCTCGCCCGACCAGATGTGATCGAACGTAGCGCCGGCCTCCCGTTGCACCTTGCGGACGGTTTCCGCGTCGGGGGCGTCGTATTCGCAGATCATATGTCTGCGATCGACAGAAACGACACTGCGCTTCCAGACGACGCCGTACAGTTCACTGCACGGTGCGAGGCGGTCTTCCACCACGGACAGCTCCGCATCCGACTGTGGCGTCGGAAAGCTCCTTTCAACGACGACGTGCGACATGTCAATGCTCCGTTGGGCGACAGAAATTGCCTCCGCTGCAATTTAGTCCGCCGGTGTTTGAACGATCGTTGTAATCGAGGGGTAGCGCTGATGGAGCCGTTGTAGTGCTGCGTGACTCCGGGGCGAAATCGGCTCGCCTCCGAGCAACTCACGTAATGAAGCGAGAAGGGACTCGGCGGATTCCATCTCGCTTCGCGCGAGCGCTGCCTCGACCAGCACGGCTGTCGCAACGATTCTCCCGGTCGGCGAATTGAGGATTTCCGCTGCTTCGAGCGCTTCACGCGCGTGGACAATGGCATGCTCGCTTGCTCGACGGTCCAGACAGATCAGCGCCACCTCGTTGAGGACATAGCAGAGATGCCGCTTGTCGTCCGCCTCGCGCAATGTGTCGAGCCCTTCGAACCGACAGTCGCGCACGTCGCCGCCCGTCAGACGAAGCGACGCAATCGCGCTGAGGACGTTCGCGTAAGGCGCGCCCGAGTAGCCCATGCGCCTCGCGGCCACGACGATCGCGCCGGCCAACTGCGTGACTTGCAAGTAAGCGCCGCGCTCGAAATCGACGGTCGCGAGCCAGACGAGACACTGATACTCACGCCAGTGGTCCCCGATCGCTCGCGCCTGCCGCACCGCGTCGTTCAACTGTGCGGACCCGGTGTCCAGTGCTCCGTCGGCTCGCGCAAGCAGCGCCGCGCCCCACATCAGTTCCACGACGCGCAGGTCCAGGAGTTCAGCCAGCGCTTGCGCTTCCAGCAAAAGGCTGCGTGCCCGCGGCAGTTCGCGCTCCAGTTCGAGCAGACACCGGCCCGTATTGGCAAGCTGCTTGCAGCGGGTCGTCGCATCGGCCTTGCGCGCCGCGGCTGCTGCGCGGATCGTGACTTCACGCGTCCGTTCGACGTCGTTCGCCTGTTGTGTGAGCCACGACAGGCTATGGAGACCTTGCACCACCTCGGCCTGAAGCGACAGCGCTTCGGCTTGCTGGATGGCGTCCTCGAATTCCTGTTCCATCGACGCGGGACATGTTCTGCCCGAACTCGCCAGAGCGACGAGCCGCGCGGTGAGCAACTGGATTTCGAGCCGCACCCGCTCGCTCCCCCGCGGCAGTGAACGGGCATGGGCCAGACCGCGATCGGCGACAGCGCGAGCCTCGCTGGCCGCGAACACTGCCACGCAGTGTTGACTGGCTTCGACGCACGCTAGCGCCGTCATCCGCGAGTCTCCCGCTAACGTTGCATGATGAACGACTTCACCGTGCAGTCGCGAGTCGTGGGTGCTCGACGCCAGCAGTTGCTGCGCGATCTGATGGTGAATCGCCCGCCGGTGGGGCTGCGAAAGCATCCGATAGACGGTCTGTCGCAGCAGATCATGGGTGAAATCGAACCCGGTTTGCGAGGCTGCGGTCAGGACGCCTCGACGTTCCAGTTCAGCCAGGCTCGATAGAACGTCAACGAGTGGTCGGTCGAGCAGTTGCGCGAACTGCTCGGGGGCAAATTCGCGCCCGATACAAGCCGCGAACGAAAGCAGGTCGCGTGTGCGCGCATCGAGCGGTGTGAGCCGATCGGCGATCAAGGCCTCGATCGTGAGGGTCGCGGTTTCAGGTGGCGCTTGCGTCGAGCGCGCTAATTCGAGCACATAGAGTGGATTGCCACCACTGCCTTTGACGGCCTGCTCGACCCGGAGATCGCTTCTGGATGCGCCCAGAAGTGCTGCAACTTCGTCGGCGGAAAGTGGCGCCAACTCGACGCGCGTCATCTTGGAGTCGTGCGCGAGCGACTGCAACAATTTCGCTGCAAACCGGTTGTCCTCGGTTTCGGCGGGCCGTGCGGCCGCGACGAAGACGACCGGCAGGCCGGGCGCGAGGCGTCGCAGCACGAAGTGCAGCAATGCCGCCGATGCTTCGTCGAGCCACTGCAGATCGTCGAGGACGAAAGCCAGTTGCTGTTCGACCGACAGACGGCCGAGCAGCGCGACGACCGCTTCGAAAAGCCGCTCGCGGCCACCCTCGTCGCGCTGAATGCCGGACGCGCTGTTGACTGTCGCACGCACGAGCGGGGCCAGAGCTTCGTCGACGGGCGGCGCTGCGTCGCTCGCGAGGTCGCGCAATGCATCTATCCAGATGCCGTACGGGCGGATTGCCTCGGCTTCGTAGCAGCGCGCGCGAAGCACGCGATACGCGGCATTCGACGCGCATTCGCTGAAATATTCGAGCAGACGCGTCTTGCCAATGCCGGGCTCGCCCGTCAACAGCGTCAATGTTCCGGCGCCCGACGACGACGCCAACAGATCGTCGAGTCGTGCGCGTTCCACTTCGCGCCCGACCAGAGGCAAACGCGAGACCGGTTGCTGGTCGCCGCCGCTCGCATGCGCGTTTTGCACGGCCGTCCGAAGACGGTCTTCAGGCGTGCGGTGTTCATCGCGCGGCATACGATCGCCACCGTGATTCGCGCGACTTCGGCGTGTATCGTCTCGCATGCGCTGAACCGCGTCGTCGAGGCTCGCACAGGCGCGCGCCCCGACCTCGCGGTGGAGCAGCTCGCGCGCATACCGGTGATGTTCCTGCGCATCCGCATGACGGTCCGCGGCTTCCAGCAATGCGATGAGCGCTGCGTGGCCCGTCTCATCGAGCGGATCGGCGTCGATCAGCTCGTGCCCGTACTGCAACGCGCGCGGCACGTCCGTCGCCAGCGTCGCGACCAGCGCGCGCAGGACCGTGCCGCGAATGCGGCCGAATCGTTCACGCTGGCCAATACACCAGTTGTAGAAGCGGTAGCAGCCGGGCAGTTCGAGCCCGCCAAGAAAGTCACCACGCAGCATCTGCGCTGCTTCCTGCAGCGCGGCAACCGGTGTCCGCTCCGCTCCCCCTGCGAGCAGCGCCTGAAGCCTGGTTACATCGACAACTGCGCCGGCGGCTTCAAAAGCGACGTGCGTGCGGCTCGCCACGATGCGCTCGTGCGATGCGTCGTCGAGCAGAGGGCGGAGCTTGGACAGGCTCCAGCGAAGGGCGGCGCGCGGATCGTCGGGACCCTCCCAGAGCATGTCGCACAGCGCCGGTCTCGATACCGGGGCGCCGGACAGAACGAGATAGCCCAGCAGCGCGCGCGTGCGTCGCGAAGCGGGCAACGTAACCCGCGCGCCGCCGCGCGTCAGTTCGAGTTCGCCAAGCAGGCGAATGCACAGTGGTCCGCACGAAGCGTCAGTAATTTCGACGTTTCCCACGATGGCTCCAACGCTGAATACAACCTTCCAGGTGCACGCTGCTCTCGTCAAATGGCAAAAACATCGGATCGCCGCTTACGCGCAGATTACTACCAGAGCGAAACGCGGTGCTACTGGAAATCAATGGAGGTCAACGTGGCTAACTATCAGGGCAAGCTCTTTGCATGCCTCGGCGCACTGGTGCATCGAGGCGGAGCCTCGAGATTGGAAACAACGTCGGCGGAAGTGGACGCGCTCCGGCTGTATGAAGCACTGGCTGACAATCCGCTCTGCGCGCAGCAACTCGCGAAGAGGACCGGCACCGATCGGCAGGCAGTGCTCGAATGGTTGGGGCGGCAGGTGTTGCGCGGCAATGTTCAGTATGACGCGGCGCGGCAGCAATATTGGATCAGCGAACCACAGGCATCGGCAATGGGCTGCGAGCCGGGACTTTGTGTTGTGCCTGTTGCTTTCCTGGTCTCATCGCTCCATACCGGACCCTTTGCCCGATGATGCCGCATGCGATGGCAGCAACTGCTTCGCCCGGCGCTTGCACTCCACGTCCACGACACGCGAAATCCAGGCTACGGCATCGTTTCCAACGCTTTCTTCAGTCGCGCGACTGCCTCCTCGGACTCCTGCTGGATTCGCGTGCGAACGAATAAGACATTGACCAGCGCAAACCATAGTGTCGGTGCGCGGTACACGAACTCACGCTCGAATCGTGTCCGGGACGCTACGGGTGTTAGAGCGTAGCTCACCGTGCCTGCGGGCTTCCCGTCTATCGCGCCGACAATCACCCATTTGTGAGGACGGTCTCGTACGGCAACCGTCCAGAGTACGCTTCCCCGACGACCCGCCACGCGAAATTCTTCCGTAACCTGTTCACCAACGTTTAACGAGTGGCCGATCGCCCCTGTTACCGATAGCGAAGACGGGTGCCAATCGGGCCAGTGAGCGGGCGTCGTTACGTAGTCGAAAACCACCGCAACCGGTCGCTCGATCGAGATCACGGTGGCAATCTTCGTCGTCAGATTGACCGACGCAGGCAACGGGACTACAAGCAGTGCAGCGACCGCGATGACTGCCAGGACCGCGCGCATCCATTTCGATGGCCATTTCATCTGGGACTCGCGAAGTATGCTCCGTGCGCCGATAGTATCGCATCGCGGCGCTCGTTCCGATCAAATCATGAACATCTGAGCGGTCTCAGTACGCGGGGCGAGCGTAACGACGGTTGACCATGAGGATCGCTAGAAAATGACATAGACCTTGCGCATCGTTTCTTCGACTTCCCACGTGCCTTCCGTGTGGGCTTCGAAGAACAACGTATCACCGCCCGTAAAGTGGATCGCGTCTTCGCCATCGGGCGTGAAGCGGCCACGGCCGCTCAGAAAGTGCATCACTTCAGACTGCCTGACAGAGCGCCGATAGATGCCGGGCTCTGAAACTCTGATCTCGGGCGTCCTGGCAAGACCGGCCGTGCTCCAGTCTTCCAGTCCCTGTAATGCGATGCTTTGTTTGATCTGCTGGACTTTCACGTTTCGTATCCGTCGATGAGTGAGATGAAAAATACTATTGAGGTCCTGCCAACCGCCGTTCCGGTCTGCCCAGTCGCACTACGGTCACACCCGCGCGCAACTGTCGCGGGTTCGAATGCGGCGTGTTCAGGAAAGCGGCATAACCGCCGTGCCGTTTCGGCTAGAATCCTCTGAGGAGGTGCCAGTCATGTCCGCTACCAGGCGCATCGATCCACGCCATCGCGGCTATCAGGCCCCACTGGACAAGACGACCCGCTACCCTGCGGAGCACGTCACGTTGACAGCCAGTTCCAGGAAAAGGTTGCGCCGCTGCGCGCCGCATCGCAAGGTCGGGCGCGGCAAGGTCGGCGTCGGGGGTAAGAGCAGCGGCGGGTAGGTCCTCATTTCGTCGCAAACGACGACGACCATGACACGCACGAACTGGTCGCCGCTTATCTCCAGCGAAACCGCATGCAGGTTTCGAACGCGTCCAACGGACGCGAGATGCATGAGCGTCTGGAAATGCATCTGCACGGCGAGCACAGACTAGCGGTGTGACCGAATTCAGCGAATCAAGTGCGGCAACGCATTTTTCGAATCATTTTCTAATAATGCCGAATTGAATTCGGCACATGGAGATAGTCAATGGAAACCACGGGGAATCCGACTGAACCTCCAGCCAGATCGACGTAGCGGCGTTCGCACTACTGCCGCATTTGATGTCAGGGTCGTTTTCGATCCTTCGCCAGCCTTTCTCCGAGAATGATTTTGTGAATGTTGGATGGATACACCCAATCGAGTGCCTGGTGTTCGACAAGATTCATGAAGCACGGCGGACCGCTACAGATTATTTGTGTGTTGGCCTGTGCGGGGCTCACGGCGTGAGATATAGCGTTCAAGATCTCTGCGTCGCTTAAACCAATTTTGTGGCAAACCCGAGCGTGTCCCAGGAAGTCGTCCAGCTCTTTCCTGAAGACGGCTCGCTGAAGTGTTCGAGCGAAATTGTAAATCTCGAGACATCTGCCGGATGAAGCAAGCCGCTTTGCAGTGCCGGCGATGGCAATCGATCCAACGCCCGCCGAGAACAATATATAACGGGGAGTGCTGTCCATCACGATAGCGGTACTTCTCGGCTTTCCGACGCGAATCTCATCTCCCTCGTTCCAGGAAAATCCCGATTGCGGGAACTCTGACTCTTTCGCGATCCGTTGCCTGACACCGAGGATGAACGCGTCGTCACGAGCAGGAACGCGCCACAGGGGATGGGAACAATGTTGCTACTGGTGTGCCGGACAAGGTCGACGATTGCACCGTCGTCAAATGGCGGCAATTGGGTGGGGTATTTTGTCTCTATCTCGATCGCGAGGTACCCCTGCGCAAGTTGCCACTTTCGTGTCACAACGGCAGCAAGCATTTTTTCGTGCATGACTCCTCCGGTACGAATCTGATATGAGCGGGAAGCTACCGGTGCAACCCAACACAATGCAGATGGCCCGGGCATTTATTGTTGTGAGTCCGTGTCAGGGTAGGGCGCGCCGATGAAGCCCGCAAGATGCGGTTCGCGCATGCCTTGTATACGCTAATCACGATATTCGTCCGGAACCGGCCACAGCTGTGGTTCGTGTTTTGACCTTGACTTGTCCGCTTATGGCTTGCGGATTCGACCGGAGGATGCAACACAATGAACGCCTCATGAGTGGCGGGAGTATTGCAAATAAAACAGCGGCCCCCAGGATGTATTGCAGCGAAAGCCAGAAAGCGTTGATTTGGGAGCGCTGGTGTAGAGGAGGGTTGTTGCAGCACATCGCCAGCTATTTAACCACATGGAATTCTGATGCAAACTGGGGGAATCGAACCTGAGCGACGCCGGCGATCCAGACGACAGGTGTCTAGATGGCAGCCGAAGGTGGCCGGTGACACCAACAGACGGTCGTACAGAAGCGTCCGGCAGACCCCGCATAGAACAGCTTGTTTAGTCACATACCGACAGTCATGAATCGGCTCATGCTATCTAATCCGACAATTGAACTACTCCTGCGCATGTCGCGCAGCGCCGCGCTCGTCGGCACGTGGCTGTTCTGCCCGACAATTCAGTCAGCAATGGCCACCGAAAAAGCGGAGACCATGTACCAGCAATGTCGCAGCCAACAGTCGACTGCCCGACAGCGCGATTGCTATCCTGCCGTGCTCAGGCAGGCCGAAATCGAACTGGCGGCTGCCGGGAATGAGGCGCGGGCCGACCTGGTGGAGCTCGAAAGTATCAGCGAGGGGAGCCGTGCTGTACATCCCGTGCTTGCCTTTGACGAGGCTGCCCGCGACTTCGGCGCGTTTCGGGATGCCGAGAGCAGACGTGTGCGAGCTTCGTATGGCTCAGGCAACGGCGGCGACCTTGCGGCGTACGCGACGTCCATCGAAATGACCATCGCGCGCGCCAGGCAACTGGCCGGCGAAGCAGGGGCGCGCAGAGCAACGGGATACTGACGTACAACGTTCCAAATATCATTTTGCGGCGGTAATTTCTCGATTCGCCGCGTGGGACGCGTGCCCGGATCGGCCCAGCACTGAACCATAAAGGTAGCGAGAAGCGAAAGTTAAGTGTCGCTAGCGAGGCAGTTTGACGCCGCGTCATCCGAACCTCTCCGTTGCCGAAACTGATCTCGATAATTCGGACCAGGGCAGCCAGTTCACCAGCGATGACTGGCAGTCATTTCTGAAGGCTCACCACATGGTGCCAAGCATGAGTCGTCGCGGAAACTGCCATGACAATGCCGTGGCCGAGAGTTTCGCCAGTGCGTTGAAGAAGGAGCGAATCAAACGGCATATCTATCCGAGCCCGGGCAATGGCCACCTCGGACGTATTCGATTACATTGAAATGTTCTATAACCCGATTCGCCGACACGGTTTCGTCGGCGATTTATCGCCTGTAGGGTTTGAGCAACTGCCGGAGTTCCTTAAATCACCTCGCCCCCCGGTTGCCACGGGGCACAGGCTCTGCGATATTGAGCACCATTTCAACCCGAGGGAAGCATGGTCACTGTCAAGACAAAAGACTGGGGATTGCAGTTCAAGCACCTGGAGGCGCACATTGGTAACGTAGCCGCAGCCGTGAAGCAGCATGAGGCTGACCTGAAGGATGAATTGTCCAAAGTGGCGGCAGGAGGCGGGCAGCATGCCTATGCACGGCACGGCTGGCAGACGGGATGGCAGGCGCAGATGGTGCGCGCGGTTGCGGGAAAAACACCAGATCAAGCCTTTGATCCCTTTGGCTGCAATCCCGAGATTCGTACCTGGGGTCGAGTCATGATCGCAGACCCCGCTGGTCTGGTGATCGGACGCTACGGACTCGGTGCCGATGGTCGTCGCGTAGTGGCACCGGTTCAACCCACCTTCACGCCCCTGCCTGATACGGCAGCTCCCCCTAAGGGAGCATCCGCAGGTCACTTCATTTCGCCCATGGCCCAGCACCTGGCGATGACCTCCAGCAAGACCAAACTGAAGGCTTGGGGAGTTTGGACACGTGCGCAGCGGAAAAAGGGTACTTCGACAGCATTCCACGGCGTTCGGCGTGTTGCCTTGACAGTGAAAGGCCCCGGTCCCCTGCTTGGCTTGGGCTTCACTCTCCCTAAAACGGCAACGCCCCGATCCGAAGAAGAGGCCCGCTGGCTGCTGGAGGCATTCGAGCGACGCGCAACCTTCAAACAGGTGATGGATGGTTGTCCATTCAGCTCGGCGCAAGCGCGCAAATCTCTACAGATTGCCCTGGAAACGCTGCACCACGGCTCTACGCAAGCGCTGCGATCGTCGAACCCCATCGCATTTCCCCAGCTATCCAGCTTTTTCGACGCCCTGGAACTCGAAGTCCAAGGCAGCTACGGTGTGCTCAGCGTCTGGGATCGCGTGGCATCTCCCAGTGGCTGGAGCCTCGTGACAGCTTATGCGACGGGCGGCCCAACGCTTACGGAACAGATTGAACTCAGCGTGGACGGGAGCACCAAGCCTGACGGGGCCCTCACCGGCATGGTTTCCGACGGAGTGACGACGAAAACCGGCACCGTGAAAGACGGCAAAGTTGTCTTGACCTGACTGCCCCCCGATGGTTTGAAGAGTGCCTTACCTACATGTCGGCGGATTCAGGCAAGTGCGTCCGGATCTCGCGTGACAGATGTTCAGGCAGTGGCTCGCGCGGTGCCTGTTCCGCGGCTGGTTCTATCCTCAATGAGATGTTTCAAGCTGGTATGCGGCAGCCGGAAGAGACGCGGCCAGGACGGCTCAAAGGCCGCCCGAGCCTGCCGCCGGTCGGCACGATGGGCTCGATCAGCGGAACCAGTTGGGTGACGTCGTTACGATTGGCAGCCGTCTCTATTGTTGCGCTACAGGTCCCGCGAAGAATCTCGCGGGACCATTGCCGCCAGGGAGCGAGACTTACTTGATCGCCTGGATCTCGTCGACGATCTGCTTCATCTCCGGGGTCTTTTCGTATTTCGCCCACACCGGCTGGGTCGCCTTCACAAACGCTGCACGGTCGATCTGAGCTGCCGGGATGATCGTTGCGCCACCTGCGGTGACGGTTTTCTGCGCTTCGGCTTCACGTGCGGTCCACAACTGCTGATACACCGGCACCGAGTCGGCCGCGGCCTTCTTGATGATCTGCTGCTCCTGCGGCGTCAGCGTGTCCCACACCTTCTTCGAGAACACCAGCACTTCTGGCGTCATCGTATGCTGGGTTTCCGAGTAGACCGTGGCGACTTCGAAGTGCTTGCCTTCTTCATAAGTCGGGAAGTTGTTTTCTGCGCTATCCACGATGCCGGTCTTCAGGCCCGTGTACACCTCCGCGGTCGGCATCGGCGTCGGGATGCCACCCATCGCCTTGATTTCGTCGACAACCAGCTCGGAGGGCTGGACGCGGACCTTCAGGCCCTTCATGTCCGCCGGCGACTTGATCGCCTTCTTCGCGTACATCGAGCGCGCGCCGCTCTCGTAGAACGTCAAAGCGATCATGCCCTTCGCCGTGAACGCGTCGAGGATCTTCTGGCCTTCCGGGCCGTACATGACCTTGCGGAAATGGTCGATGTCCCGGAACAGGAACGGCAGCGACGGGATCATGATTTCCGGCACGATCTCGGTGAATGAAGCACCGTTGGCACGCGTCATGTCGAGTGCGCCGATGCGGACCTGGTCGATCGTGTCCTTCTCCGAACCGAGTGCGCTGTTGCCGAACACCTTCACGGTATCCTTGCCGTTGGTCGCCTTGCTGATTTCTTCGCCCATATGCTTCACCGCCACATTGGTCGGGAAGGTGTCGCCGTGCACCTCGGCAACGCGGAACACGCGCGCTTCAGCCGACATCGTGCTGAAGGCCAGCGCCGCAGCTGCGACGATCATCGAAACACGGGAAAAGGCAAACTTATTGTTCATCCTGCGAAACTCCTCCGGTTGGGGGTTTGTAATTTATCGGGTATTTTTCATGCGTCAACTCTAGATCGGAGCCGACCCGGCTGGACCGGATTCGCCGCCCAGTTTGCGAAGCCCGATGACAGCGGGGCTGGAGGGCGAAGTGGCGGGGCTGCAGCGCCGTGGGCCTAGGGCCAGGAGCCCGGCGCTAAACGTCCGGCGCATAGGGCGGCTCACATCAGGTAGCAGCTCAGCATTCATCGCTGCTGGCAATACCGTGACCCGCTGCTTGCCGAGAGCGATCCAGCCCTAGGGCGGGTCTCCAACGAACGGCCCGGCCAGCAAACGCCCAGCCGTGCCGTCGCGCGGTTGAAGCGTCGCCCAAAACGACGCTCGCATAGCCGCTAGCCGTCAAAGACACCGGTGCGGCTCCTACGATTCGGGCGTCGTCTGTGGCTCAGACCGATGGCCGTGTGGGTGCTCGAGGCGCCGCCAGCTCACTTCTTCCCATCAATCACGGCGACCACCTCGCCGCGCGTGTACTCCTTGTTCGCCAGCGCACCGGCCGGCGTCTTCGCGAGCACCGCATCGAGTTCTTCCGGCTTCACTTCGAGCACCGGCATCCGGATATCGTGCGGCACCTTCTTGCCGGCCAGAATCTGCTGCGTCACCCAGAACGCGAACGTCGACGCGCCGGGCGGAATCGTCACCGACATAGTCTCGTAGCCGCTCTTCTTCTGATCGGCCCACCACGCGAGTTCTTCCTGACGGTTGCCGAGGATGATGATCGGCGTCGGCCGTCCCGCCGTCTTGATCGCCTGCGCGGCGCCGAAGCCGTCACCGCCTTGGGTCACGACGCCGTCGATCTGCGGCAAGGTCGGCAGAATGCCCGCGACCTGCTTTTGCGCGACCGTCTGCGTCCAGTCGCCGTGTACCGAGCCGACGATCTTCAGCCCGGGATACTTCTTCAACTGCTCGACGACGCCCTGGTGGATCTCGTCGTCCACCGACACGCCCGCGAGTCCGCGGATCTCCAGCAGATTGCCCTTGCCGTTCAAACGCTTCGCAAGGTAATCGACCTGCATGCGGCCCATGCCCTGGAAGTCGACCGCGATTCGGTACGCGCAGGGCTCGGTCGCGATTCCGTCGAACGACACGACCGTCACGCCCGCGCCGCAAGCCTGCTTGATCACGCCATTGAGCGCAGTCGGCGAAACTGCGTCGACGACGATCGCCTTGTAGCCCTGCAAAACCAGGTTCTGGATCTGCTGGACCTGCTCGGTCGCCTGGCTTTCGGCAGTCGTGAAGCTCGGCGCGGCCGCGACGATCTTTTGCTTGACCGCGGGGTCCGCGACGTTAGCCCAGCTCTTGAGCATCTGCTGGCGCCAGCTGTTGCCCGCGTAGTTGTTCGACAGCGCGAGCTTCTGCGACGAGGTGTCGCCCGTCGCGACCTGAGCCGAGGCACCCGCCGATGCCGCGGCGATGCACAGCGCCACGGCGATTGTTGTCATCTTCATTTTTGTCTCCGGTTGTTTTGATGGTGTAACGCTTCAACGCTCCGCGCCGCGCACCCCGACGTAAAGCGAATAAATCGACGAGGTCGCCGCGATGAACAAGCAATTCCGGTTGATGCCGCCGAACGTGAGGTTTGCGACTACCTCGGGAATCAGCATCTTACCGAGCAGCGTGCCGTCCGGCGCATAGCAGTGCACGCCGTCCTCCGCGCTGGTCCACACGTTGCCGTGCTCGTCGACGCGCATGCCGTCCGGGACGCCGCTTTTCATCCCGACCAGCACCCGTCCGTTGCGCAAACGTCCGCCGCCCGCCAGGTCGAACACACGGATATGACGCGGCGCGTCGTCGTCGTGCGACGCGGCGGAATCCGCGATATAGAGCCGCGATTCGTCCGGCGAGAATGCGAGACCGTTCGGCTTCACGAACTCGTCGCTGACCAGTTCCACTCGTGCGCTGTCCGCCGACACACGATACACGTTGCACCGGCCGATCTCGCTCTCAGCGCGATACCCTTCGTAGTCGCTCAGGATTCCGTAGTCCGGATCTGTGAACCAGATGTTGCCGCTCGAATCGACAACGACATCGTTCGGTGAATTGAGCCGCTTGCCTTCGTAGTGCGACGCGAGCACGGTCACGCTGCCGTCATGTTCGGTGCGCGTCACGCGCCGCGTGCCGTGCTCGCAGGTGACGAGCCGGCCTTCGCGGTCGCGCGTGTTGCCATTGCTGTAGTTCGACGGCGCGCGAAACACGCCGACGCCCATGCCCGGCGCCCAGCGCAGCATCCGGTTGTTCGGTATGTCGCTCCAGACGAGCAGGTCGGTCGCCGGGAAATACACCGGTCCTTCGGCCCACAGGCTCTGATCGGTGACGCGCGTCAGGAACGCGTTGGGCTGAAGCAGCCGCCTGAAACGCGGGTCATGCACTTCGTAGTCGCTGGATTTCATGTCCCCTCTCGTTCTTTGTGTAGATTCGCAAAGTAGTTCATGCGGGTTCACGCGGCTTCACCGCACGATCTTTCCGCCGGCCGCGACCGTCACCGCGACGATCAGCACGCCGTAGACGATCGCGCGCACGCCCGCGTCGGCGCCGAGCGCATTGAGCGCGGCGTTGGTGAGGTACAGGAACATCGACGCACCCCACACGCCGACGATCGTCGCCTTGCCTCCGGCGACCAGCGTGCCGCCGATCACGACCACGGCGATCGAGATCAGCATGTACTCGACGCCCATGTCGAGCGACGCGCCGCCCGAACTCGCCGCGAGCAGCAGCGCGGTGAGCGCGGCGATCATCGAGCACAACACGTACGCGACGCAGCGCGTGCGGTGCACGTCGACACCGGCGAGCCACGCGGCCCGCGCGTTCTGCCCGATCGCCGACAGCCTGCGGCCATACACCGCGCGATGCAACAGCACCGCGAGCGCCGCCGACAACGCGAGCGCAAAAAGCGCGATGTACGGCACGCCGACGAACCGGCCGGTCGCGAACGCGCCGAGCGCGGGCGGCGGCGGCGGCAGCTGCCGGCCTTGCGTGATCGCGATCGACTGGATGATGAAGCTCGACGACAGCGTCGCGATGATCGGCGGAATGCGCAGCAGCCGGATCAGCACATAGTTCGCGAGGCCCACCGCGACGCCGACGCCGAGCGCGGCCGCGACGCCGAGCACGACGCGCGCGTCCGATCCGCCCATCACGTGCATGCCGATCACGCCGGCGAGGGCGATCGTCGACGGCACCGAGAGATCGATGTTGCCGACACCCGACGTGATCACGAGCATCTGCCCGAGACCGACCAACACCATGAACACGCCGTACGTGAGCGCCGTTTGCGCGACATTGCTGGCGATGCCGAAGCCGAACACGCCGACGATGCCGAACCACACCAGCACCGCGCCGGCGAACGACCACGCCCACGGCGCCTGAAGGTCCCTCAAGCGCGTGAAGACACCGTCGCCGGCACCGATCCCACTGTCCGAGGTCTGCGATTTCATTGACGCTCCCCGCGTTGAAGCAGCACGCGCAGCGACAGCACGATGATCAGAATCGCTCCTTGCATGCCGACCTGCCAGTCAGCCGAAATGTTCAGGAAGGCGAGGAACGATGCCGCAAGCGTCAGCGTTGTCGCGCCGAGCACCGCACCGATCACCGACACGCGTCCGCCGATGAATTCGCCGCCGCCCAGGATCACCGCCGCGATCGACAGCAGCGTGTAGCGCAGCGCGAGATTCGCGTCGGCGGAGGTCGTGAGGCCGAGCAACGACAGCCCTGACAGCACGCCGAAGATGCCCGCGATCCCGTATAGCGTCGCCTTGCTGCGCACGAGCGACCAGCCGAAGCGGCGCATCGCGCGGGGATTGCCCCCGGCGCCCCGAATCCGCACGCCGGCCGAGGTACGCATAAGCAGCACATGGCCGATGATCGCGATCACCACCGACCACACGATCGGCGCCGCGATCAACGGCGTCTGGTAGTTCATCGCGGTGCCGAGCCAGCCGGGGCTCGTGCCGCCAGGCGAAGGCAGCAGCACGATCGCGAGGCCGCTCCACACGAACGAAAGCCCGAGCGTCACGACGATCGACGGGATCTGCCGCAGCTCGATCAGCGCGCCGACGGCCGCATACGCCAGCACGCAGCCGACGAGCGCGAGCACGCCGAGCCATGGCTCTTTCGCGAGCAGCGTCGCGCCGATGCAAGCAACCAGACTCACGAACGAACCGATCGACAGGTCGAGATCGTTGACGGTGATGATCGCGAGCTGCGCGAGCGTCGCGAGCACGATCGGCACCGCGAGATTGAGCAGCAGGCTGCTGCCGAAGTAGCTCATCACCGCAGGCTGCATGATCACGATCGGCACCAGCACCGCGATCAGCGAGATCGCCGGAAGCAGTGCGCGCAGGCGCGCCTGAGTGTTTTGGACAGTGAAGCGTTCGACTGTAAAGCGCGCGGGCGTCATGCGGCCTGCTCCTCGAAGCTCGCCGCAAGCAGCGCTTCTTCCGTGCATTGGTCGGCAGAGAGCACACGCGTGACCGCGGCGGAGCGGAATACATACGTGCGGTCGCAATGCGACAGCTCTTCGTTTTCGGTCGTGTACCAGAGGAAGGTGCGGCCCTTGTGCGCTTCATCGTGCACGAGCTGATAGATATCGCGCTTCGTGCCGACGTCGACGCCGCGCGTGGGATCGTCCATCAGGATCAACTCCGCGTCCGACGCGAGCGCGCGCGCGAACAGCACCTTCTGCTGATTGCCGCCGGACAGCGACAGAATGCCCGCGTTCATCGGTGCGCCGCGTATGCCGATCTTCGTGCGCCACGCTTCGACGAGCGCGCGCGCCGCGGTGCGATCGACCAGACCGCGCCGCGCTTTGGCGCCGCCGAGAAGCCACCGCAGATCCAGATTCTGCGCAATCGACCAGACCGGAAACACGCCGTCGCGGCCGCGGTCGCCCGCGACGAACGCGGCCTTCACGCGGGCGGCGCCGTGACGCGTCGCGGCCTCGTAGATCGCGAGCAGCGCCTCCGTCTGCCCTTGTCCCGCAAGTCCCGCAAAGCCGACGATCTCGCCGCGCGATGCCTCTATCGACGTGCGCTTATGTGCGCCGACGTTCCAGCGGAACGCGCGCTCGCCGCCGCTTGCGTTGCTCGAGCGCGCGGCCGTGGGCGTCTTGTCCGCTTCGAGCTGCTGGCCCATCGCCTGAATGATCGCCGCGCGGCTCGACGCCTCGCGCGGCAACACGCCGACGATGCCGCCGTCGCGCATCACGGCCACGCGATCCGCGACACGCTCGATCTCGCCGAGCATGTGCGTGATCAGTACACACGTGATACCGCGTTGCGCGGCGCGTCGCACGAACGCGAGCAATTGATCGGCGGTATGCGCGTCGAGCGACGAGGTCGGCTCGTCGAGAATCACGAGCCGCACCGGTGTGTCTGTCACCGTGAAGCCGCGCGCGATCTCCACCATCTGCTGTTGCGTGAGCGTCAGGTCGGAAACCAGCTCGTTGCCCTTCAGCCCGTTGCCGGGGAAAATTTCATCGAGCTTCTCGCGCATCAGCGCGGTCGCCTCGCGGCGCCAGCCGCGCCCGCGCAATTGCGGATGCACGATCGTCATGTTCTCGGCGACCGTCAGGTTCGCGCATAGCGACAACTCCTGGAACACGCAGCGCACGCCCGCATCGCGCGCGGCGTTCGCGTCGTAATGCGGCGCGGGCTGGCCGTCGACGACGATGCGCCCCTGCGTCGGCGGATAGACGCCGGCCAGCACGGCCATCAGCGTGGACTTGCCGGCGCCGTTGTGTCCCGCGATGCCTACGCATTCTCCGCGCTGGAACGCGAAGTCGATGTCGGCGAGCGCGCGTACCCGGCCGAAGACCTTGCCGATGCCTTCGAAGCGAATCAGCGCGCTGTGCTGCTCGTTGCTTGATGTTGCTCCCATTCACATGCCTCCATGCCTGGCGACGCGAACTGCTTGCTCGAACTGCTTGCTCGAACTGCTTGCTGGGATGTGACCGGACGCGCTTACTTCTTGTCGAGCAAGGCCACGGTCTGCGGTAACGTGTAGGTCACGTCGGCGAGGCCGCCGGGCGGCGTCGCCGCAAGCTTCGCCGGCAACTCCTGTTCGGAGATTGCGAGCAGCGGCACGTTGATCGTTACGTCCTTCGGAATGTGCTTGCCTGCGAGCACCTGCTGCGCGACCCAGAACGCGAACGACACAGCGCCCGGCGGGTTCGACAGCGAGCGCGACTGGTAGCCGGTCTTCGCCTGCTCGTTCCACCACTGGAGTTCGGGGTAGGTGCTGCCGATGATCATCGGCGGCGTGGGTCGATTGGCCGCCTTGAACGCCTGCGCGATGCCGAACGACATCTCACCTTCGGTCGCGACGCCGTCGACTTCCGGCAGCGTCGGAAGAATGCCCGCGACGGCCTTCTGCGCGACCGACTGCGTCCAGTCGCCGTGCACCGAGCCGACGAGCTTCAGGCCCGGATGCTTCTTCAGCCCTTCGAGCACGCCCTCATGCATCAGGTTGTCGACGGAAATGCCGGCCACGCCCCGCACTTCCAGGACGTTGCCTTTGCCGTTCAAGCGGGTCGCCAGGTAGTCGACGCCCTGTTCGGCCCAGCCCTTGAAATCAAAATTGACGCGATACGCGCACGGTTCGTCGACCACACCGTCGAACGATACGACGACGATGCCCGCCGCGCACGCCTTCTTGATCGTACCGTTGAGGGCGGTGGGCGACACGGCGTCGATCACGATCGCGTTGTAGCCTTGCAGGACCAGGTTTTGCACCTGCTGCGCCTGCTCGGTCACCTGGTTTTCAGCGGTCGTGAACGCGGGCGCGGCGGCGATCTTCTTGTCGCTCACCGCCTGTTGCGCGACCGTGTTCCAGCTCTTGAGCATCGACTGGCGCCACGCGTTGCCCGCGAAGCTGTTGGATAGCGCGATTTTCTTTTGCGACGTATCGCCGGCGGCGACCTGTGCGTGCGCCGCGCTGCCGAACATGCACGCTGCGAGCACCAGCGCGGCCCTGACATCTATTCCTCTACGGAACACTGTCGTCTCCTATGGTTTTTCTTCGAGACATGACGCGGCTTTACTGACAGTGCGCCGCTATCGGTCTGTATTGATCTCTGCCGCGGTCAGGCCAATTATTCTGGTCAGGCCAATTGATCGCGGAGCCAGTATAGCGACTGGTTTTGGCGCGTGCAATGCGGTTGGTTACCGGTAACGAATTTAGGACCGAATCAGCGGGGAGACGACAAAGACACTATCGGGGATATGTGCTCGTCGCCCGCGCGGCAGACGTCGGCGCGCGCTGCTGGGCTTGGAAGGACAAGACACGGGTCCACAAGGCGGTCGCCGCTTCCACGACTTTGATCATGACGACGGCTTTCACCGTGGGTTCCACGGTCGCAGCGCTCAGTTCGAGCAGGGCGGGGGCCACAGCGGCGGTCATGGCGGACACAACCAGGCACCGGCACAGAAGAAAGAAATAGGGAAGTGTGACCGGAAATGCCCACCACCATGGCCAGCCGATCCTCTCGAGCTGCGTCGAGTCGGCTGTCAACCAGGTGGTCAGCAAGCGTTTCTTGAAGCGGCAGCGGATGGCCACGCGACCGCTTCGCGCCTGATGTCCTGCAGCCGGTCAGGTACGAAACTCGGATTTCAATGCCTGATAAAGCCGCCGATACCGTGCGAAACGGTCTCGCAGCACGCTCCGAAGCGCCGCCTCCGGTTCATATCTTTCAACGACGGCCGGCGCTTTAACCACGGCAGCAAGTGTTTCCCGTTCACATGCAAGACGAGCGAGGCGACCTGCTCCAAGTGCCGCGCCGAGTTCGCTGCCTTCATTCCGATTGAGTTCGAAGCCCAGTGCGGAAGCGCAGAGTTTCCCCCAGAATGCGCTGCGCGAGCCACCGCCCACAAACGAGGCGGCGCTGAGCGTCGTTCCCGCAGCCTGCAACGCGGCGTACCCATCCGCCATCGCGAACGCGACACCTTCCATCACGCTGTAGGCGAGATGCTGAGCACCGTGCGCTGACGTCATGCCATAGAAGATGCCCTTTGCAGTGGCATCGTTGTGCGGCGTGCGTTCTCCGTTCAAATAGGGCAGAAAAATTGGCGCTGTGGCGCTTTGTCCCGAAGGTGCGATCTCGATCAGCTCGGCAACGCTGCTCTTAAGCAAACCGGACAGCCAGTGCAGGCTCGCCGCTGCGCTGAGGATCACGCTCATCTGATGCCATTGCTGCGGCACGCAATGGCAAAACGCATGGACCGCCTGCCCGGGGTTCGGTGCATAGCCCTGGGTCGCGGCGAAAAGCACGCCTGATGTCCCCAGCGACAGAAACGCATCGCCTGGCCGGGCAACACCAATGCCAATTGCGCTCGCGGCGTTGTCACCTGCGCCGCCACAAACCGTCACGCTGCCGTCGAGGCACCACTCGCGCTGAAGTTCTCCCCGCAGTTGGGCTGCAGGCTCGCTGCCTTCAACCAGCCGAGGCATGTTCTCCCTCGACATACCGATCGCGGAGAGCATGCGGTCCGACCAGTCCCGTTTTGCGACGTCGAGCCAGAGTGTTCCCGAGGCGTCGGACATGTCGGAGGTAAACTCGCCAGTCAGGCGCCATGCAATGTAGTCTTTGGGAAGCAGCACCTTGTGCACGGCACGAAAGACAGCGGGCTCGTACTTCGAGAGCCAAAGCAGCTTGGGCGCCGTGAAGCCCGGCATGGCCTGATTCCCGGTGATATTCCGCGAATCGGGCACGAGCGCCTCGAGCTCCACGCACTCCGCGTAGGCGCGTGTGTCATTCCAGAGGATCGCCGGACGCAGAACATTCCCACTGCGATCGAGTAGCGTTGCACCGTGCATCTGACCGGAGAGGCCAATACCGCGCAGCGCCCCGAACACGCGAGGGTGCTCGCTGCGGATTGCCGCTATGGCGTCGAGCGTTGCGTTCCACCAGTCCTGAGGGCTTTGCTCCGACCAGAGGGGGTGAGGATTGTCGACGCGCAGTCCAGCCCGGCTGCTGGCGATGACGTTCGATTCGGCATCGGTGAGCACTACCTTCACCTCGGACGTACCGAGGTCGATTCCCAGATAACTCAAGGTGTATTCCCAACGGTGAGTAGGCGGCCGCGCCGCCTGGCATGGTCTCAGGCCGCAGCCTTGTGTTCGCGTGACGGAGCGTCGTTGAGTCGGTGCAACGCGCGAAACCTCGAAGGCGGAATCCCTTTTTGCGTGAGAAACTGCCGGTTGAAGTTTGATACGTTATTGAACCCAACGCGGTAGCAGATATCGGTCACACCGAGATCCGAACACATGAGCAGCTCACAGGCTTCATTCAAGCGCAGCCGATTCTGATACTGGATGAACGTGCAGCCGGTGTGACGTTTGAAGAAACGCGTAAAACTGCTGACGCTCATGCCCGCCATTTCTGCGACGTCGACTTCGCGCAGGTTTCCGGCGAGATTCTGCTGGATATAAGACAGCACCTGGTTGATGGTCGACGACATATAGCGCTGCGCACTGACGTTGTACGCCGGTCCGGCGAGCAGCTTCCTGCTGCTGCAGGCGATTAACTGATCGAAGATCGACATCAGCAGCATGACGCGGCGCGCACCGTGCGCACTGGAGAGTTCCTGCATGACAGGGGCGATGGCGAGGCCGAGTGCGTCCGGAAACTGCATGCCTTGCGACGCCTGGTCAATCAGCGCCATAACAGGACTGAGTTCGGCAAACGCCGCGACCATCCTGTCGACAGCATCGCGTGAGAACTGCAGCACGAGGTCGCGGGACGGAACGCTGGCACCGCCGTCGCTGTCCGTCACCCAGTTATGCGGCAGATTCGGGCCAGTCAACACGATATTGCCGGGTTGGAAGTCCCCTATGTGGTCCCCCACAAAGAACTTCCCCGAGGAGGCACGGATTACGTGCACTTCGTATTCCGGGTGAAAGTGCCATTTCGCGACCGTATGCGGATAGTCGTGCACCCAAGCCCGAAAGGACTCGTCCTGACGGGTATGGACCAACTCGAGATCCGGATTCATTGTTCTCGTCTCCACAGCAACTCTCACTTCGCGTGACATACGCGCGCTTGCACGCTAATGTACTCCGAGGCCGGACGCCGCGTGCAGGCGCGGGGCGGGTATGGGCGCCGCCGCCTCATCTGCCGCCTCAAGCGAAACATTTTCTCCGGTCGCGACGTCGAACACATGCAGATCGCGTTCGCTGAACGCGAGCTTGACGTGATCTCCCGTATGAGGCGCGGCACTCGCCGGAACCAGCGCGGTTACACGTTCACCCGAGCAGTCAACGGTAATGAGCGCTTCCGCGCCCAATACTTCAACCAGCTCCGCCGCACCGTTGAGCACGAGATCTCCGTCCGTTGTCCCGGATTCTGGAATCCGCACGAAATTAGGCCGGACTGCCAGTTTGATCGTCTGCCCGTCCTGCAAGCGCCGAAAGCGGTTCGCGCGTAGCTGCCAGTGACCGGCGGCCGACGAGACAGTCACTCGCTCGCTTGTGCATTGCACCGAGCCATCGAGAAAGTTCATCGCGGGCGTGCCGATAAAACCCGCGCCAAAAATCGTGCGCGGATACCGGTAAAGCTCGGTCGGCGTGCCTTCCTGCTCGATGTGACCGCCTCGCATCAGAATGACGCGGTCGGCTAGCGTCATCGCCTCGAGTTGGTCGTGCGTCACATAGACGGTGGTCGTTTTAAGGCGCTGATGCAAGCGCTTGATGTCAGTGCGCAACTGGGCCCGCAGCTTGGCGTCGAGGTTGGACAACGGCTCGTCGAACAGGAAGACAGAGGGCGTCTTGATCATCGCGCGGGCGATGGCGGCGCGCTGCTGCTGGCCACCCGACATGGCGCGCGGCTTGCGTTCGAGCAGGGCGTCAAGATTGAGCATGGCGGCCACTTCGCGCACGCGGCGGTCGATCTCCGCCGTGGGCGTTTTGAGGCGCCGCAGGCCGAAGGCAATGTTCTCGTACACGCTCATGTGCGGATAAAGAGCATAGTTCTGAAACACCATTGCAACATTGCGCTCGCGTGCAGGCACATCATTCACTACCCGGCCGCCGATCGACAGGCTGCCTCCGGAGATTTCCTCCAGCCCCGCGATCATGCGCAGCATCGTCGATTTGCCGCATCCCGACGGCCCCAGCAGCACGACGAACTCGCCTTCGTCGATGTGCAGGTCGAGAGGATGCAACACCGGCTGCCCGCCGTCGTACTGCTTCGTCAGCCCTTCGCAGACAATATTCGCCATGATTCAGTCCATCTCGATCTGGATCTTCACGTCCTCGGGCCGACCGGCTGCGGCTTCCTCGAACGCCTTGATGCCTTCTGAAAAGGCGAATTTGCGGGAGATGAATGGATCGACGTCGATCATTCCCGAACTGATCAGGGCCAGCGCCCGCGGGAATATATTCGCGTAGCGGAAGACGGATTCGAGCCGGATTTCCTTCGCTTGCATGGCTACCACGTCCAGCGCGACCGGCCCTGGCGGCATGCCCACCAGCACCGCGCAACCGCCTGGACACACCAGGTCCAGCAGTGTTTCGAAGACCTTCGCGTTGCCTGACGCTTCGAACACGACATCGGCGCCCCAGTCTTCGGTCACCCGGCGGACCACGTCGACGAGCGATTGCTCGGCGGCATTCACGGTGGTCACCGCAGGATTGCCCGCGAAATGGCGCAATTTCTCTTTCACGACGTCGGCCAGGATCACGCGCGACGCGCCGCCCGCGAGCGCCGCCAGGGCCGTCATTGCGCCGATGGTGCCCGCGCCGATCACGACCGCCACGTCACCGGGCTTCATGGCGGCCTTCGTGGCCGCTTGCAGTCCGATCGACAGCGGCTCGACGATCGCCCCTTGCGCGAACGAAACATTGTCGGGCAGGCGGTAGGTGAACGCGGCTGGGTGAACCACGTAGGGTGTCAGGCAGCCATGCACCGGCGGAGTGGCCCAGAATCGCACCGCAGGGTCAAGGTTATAGAGTCCGCGCATGGCCGCACGCGAGTCGAACTGCGGCACGCCGGGCTCCATGCAAACCCGGTCGCCTACCTTCAGGTGGCCCACTTCGCTACCCACCTCGACGATCGTGCCCGATGCTTCATGACCGAGCACCATAGGTTGCTCGACCTTGAACGGCCCAATGCGTCCGTGCGTGAAGTAGTGCACGTCACTGCCGCACACGCCAACGGTATGAATGCGGACCTTGACGTCGCGCGGCCCGACGGCGAGCGGTAAATCGATGTCCCGCAGGCTCAGGCGTCGAGCTTCTTCCAGTACAAGTGCCTTCACAACATTCTCCTCATTTTCCTTTGAGCATTGAGTTCAGCAAGCGGATCAGCACGCCCACGAAGATGATCGGTGGCAGCGCGAGCAGGACCGTCGACGCATTGATCACGCCCCACGGCACTTCCTGTCCGAGCGACGTAAAGGCAGACGCCACGACGGGCAGGGTGGCGCTGCGCGAGGACGTCAATGCGAGGCCCATCATCAGTTCGTTCCACACCAGCACGAAACTGAATATGATGCCGCCCAGCAGCGTGTTGCCACAGGTCGGCAACGCAATGCGCCAGAACACCGCGTAAGGTCCATAGCCGTCGAGCGTGGCGGCCTCTTCGATCTCGCGCGGCATACGCTGGAATACGGGTATCGACAGCCATGTGATGGTGGACAACGTCGTCAGCAGATAGGTGACGATCATCGAAAACCGCGTGTCATACAGACCCAGGTCTACCCAGATTGCAATGAGCGGAATCGCGATTGCCACGGGCGGCAGGAAACGCAGCGACAACAGAAAGAACTGGATGTCGCGTTTTGCGGGAACGTGAAAACGCGCGATGACATAGGCCGCCGGCACGCCGAGCAGCGTACCCAGCACGACCGCGGTGCCCACGATCACGGAACTGTTCTCCAGCGCGATCAGCACCTCCGGGCTTGAAATGACCTGCCGGTAATTGTCCAGAGTCGGCGTAAAGATGAAACGCGGCGTGGGTGTGACGATATCGAGCAGGTTTTTCAGCGAATTGAGTACCGCCCAAAGGACGGGAAACACCGCCACCACGGCGAGCGCCACGCCAAGCAACAGGATCGTACTGCGGGAGATCAGTCTTCCCATTTGTTCACCCGCTTCCAGATAAGCGTGAAAATCAAGGTTGTTGCGGCCATCATCAACACCGCCATGCTCGATGCGTACGACACCTTTCCCGCGAGACCGATCCCCTGGGAGTACGCATACAGGTCCAGCGTTTCGGTGGAGACGCCCGGGCCGCCTTTGGTCATTACGTAAATCAGGTCGAACGAGCGCAGCGATTCCACCATCTTGATGAACACGAGACTCATGATCGGCGCCTTGAGCATTGGCAGCGCGATGTACGCGTAGACCTGCCAGGTGCTCGCATAGTCGAGCCGTGCCGCCTCGAGCGGCTCGGGCGGCAGCGTTTCGAGCAGCTTTAGCACGACCACCGAGAAGAACAGCCCCCATTGCCAGACATCGACCAGTGCGACCGCATAGAGCGCGAGCCCAGGGTCCGAAAGAAAGGCCGTGTTCGTGAAACCGAACAGACCGGCCAGCCAGCTGAGGATGCCGTTGAGCGGCGAGTACATGAACTTCCAGATAAACGCCGCGGAAACGCGTGGCAACAGCACGGGAATGATCAACAAAACACTGATGGCATTGCGCAACCGGCCGTGCACGTGCTCGAACAGATAAATTGCAACGACGATGCCGAGCGCGACCGCACCGAGCACCGTGACGATCTCCCAGATTACTGAAACTTCAATGGAGTTGATAAAGCGCCGGTCGGCGGCAAGGCGCACGAAATTGCGAAACCACACCAGCTCGCTATCCGGGTAGCGCAACACGCGATTCCTGAGCGCGAGGTTGATTGCAGCGACGGTCGGGACGAATCCCAGCACCGCCATCGCAACGAGAGGCGGTACAAGAAACACGAACGGAAGGCTAGTCTTTCCGCGATTGAACATTCAGCTCTCCAGCATCGAACCACTCAGTAGCGTATGCCGCCGCTCCCGTTTGCAGAGGGGATTCGCGCGCCTCGCGCTCATCCCCGTGCTGCTGCTCACTTGCGCGCATGCTCCATGGCATCCTGCGCGTACTGGGTCGAATCGTTGAGCGCACCCTGAATGTCCTTCTGGGTGCCCGTAAAGATCTCCTCGAGCGCCACGCCGAGGTTGTCGCCGATATCGGGCCATTGCGGGCTTGGCCAGAACGTGACCTTCGACACGGGCGTCGTATCCTTCAACCCGGCGAGGATCTGCGGTTTGACGTGCTTCTGGAAGTAGTCGCTTTCGATCGTGCTGGTGCGGTTGTAGTCGCTGAATACGTTGTCGCGCAAACGCGCCTGCTCCTGTTCCTTGCTCGTCGCCCACGCGATGAACTTGCCGGCGGCCTGCCGGGTGCATTCGTCTTTCGCGCCGACCGCGGAGATGGCCAGACCATGCCCGTAAGCAGCGGAGGGCAGGGGTGCCGGCGGCCGGACGTAGCCGACCTTGTCAGCGACACTCGACTTTGTGGGGTCTTCCATCCAGTCGGCGAACGGAGTTGACTCGATCATGAACGCCACCTTGCCGGAGCGAAATGCCTCGAGTGCGTTGCTCCAGTCGTAGGTGGCCGAGCCGGGCGGTGCGTACTTGAAGAGGTCCGTGTAAAGCTGCGTGGCCTTGACGGCCGACGGCGAATTGAACGCGGGTTGCTGCTCCTTGTCGGTCCATGTTCCGCCTTCAGCCAGCATGAACGGCGCCCAGCGCCAGACGTTCATGCCAGAGCCGCGCTGGCCTCGCGCAACCCAGCCGTAAAGGTTCGGCGGCGCGTTCAGCTTCTTTATGTCGGCAACGAGTTCGTCGAGCGTGCGCGGCACGGGCATGTGTGCCTTGTCGAGGATATCCCGGCGATAAAAAAGGAAGTCGGAGCCGCCAATCAGCGGCGCGAAATACGCGACGCCCTTGTAGCTCGCTACCGCGCGGCGTCCGGGGAGGAAATCGTTGTAATCGGCATCCTTGGGGTAGTACTTCAGCAAGGGCACGATCCAGCCCGCCGTCGAGAACTCGGAGACGTTCGCTTCATCCACGTAATAGATCTGGTAGGACCCGGCACCGGTTGATGCGTCCAGTCGTGATTTCGCGCGGCGGTCGTTCTCTCCGAAGTAGCTGATTTCGATCTTCGTGCCGGTCTTCTTCTGATAGTCCGGCAAGGACTTTTCCATCACGGTGAGGCCGAGACTCTTCTGCGCAAGCACTTTGAGGACTGGTACGTCGCACGTTTGCGCGACCGACACGATCGGCACGGTCGCGCTCAGCAGCGCGCACAGTGTGCAATAGGGGAACCTTTTCACCGCTGTCTCCTTGTAGGTTTTCGTTCGAATCCGCGTTATCGGGCGGCGAGGTTTGCCTGCCGGCAGATAGCGAGCACAAGTTAGCACCTGGCCGGAGTGCCATCCACACCAAAACGGGGCAGTTTGTCTGTACTTTTTGCTCAGTTTTTGTGTGCAGCGCAAAATTTTGTGTCAGTCCGTTCAGCGGAACCCCCGGTTGTATGCGTTCTGGCGCGCCGAGAGGCCAATCGGACGCCTCTGCTGCAACCCGCGCCAGCGAATCGGTTGGCGTTTTGGGCTGAACGAATAAAAGAGTCGACGATGAGTGAGCCGAAGAGCCGGGAGGAACTTTTCGCCCACCGTCACTTTGACCGCGAAATCATTATCGGGGCGGTTCAAAGACAACAGTTCGGCCCACCCCCAACTGCAGTGGCTGGGAAACCTGCCGTTGGATTGGCTGCATTACTCCGAAGCCTGATGGAAGCGCTGCGCACACAATTCGGCCGAAGCCGACGGTGGCCGATCAGGAACATGTGGCGGTTCTGGATCGCTTCACCGACATTCTCGACCCGGTGCCGGCGCGTGTCAGCTTTCCTTATTGGCGAGTGCTCTCGACCCTAAGTCGCCACTCGCACTTCATGAAAGCGGACGCTCACTGAGCCGGTTATCGCCAATGCCAAGCGTAGCGTCGTACGTCAAAGAGACCTGACTGACCGATCGCTAGCGATCGGCAGTGCGACCGCATGAAAGCTCTGATTCACCGGGACTTGGCAAGGTACTCATTGCCCGCTGAAACAGTCGATGAGTAGATTTTGTTCGAAGCAAACTTTTCAGCCAGCGGTTGCAAGATCGAAGCATGATCGAGATTGCCCGAAAACACGCCGCCCGCCGACTCATAGGGCGACACCGAATCGCGGGAACGCTGAGCCCTGTCGTTTCAAAAGCGAAGCTCGCGATGTTACTCGGGAGACGAAGGCAGCGAATCGCTAGCTGCGTAGTCAAAAGGCGGCTGTGTCGCGTCGACGTGAGCCTCTAGCGATGTTGACGCCACGTGCAACGCGCTGTATCGCTACTGGCCGTCTTGCCTTGGGCCGTTCCGTGGCCTGTTGACGTCGCTGTTCGCGCCGTCACGGGTACCCATATTCAGACCATTGGCCTTGCCGCGCCTGGAAGGTCCCGTCGAACGGCTACTACCCGCCTTGCCGACGCCACTGCCCGTGACATCCGGTGAATCGTTTCCCCTCCCGCTGGGAGTCTTCGTCCAACCGGCGCCGGCACGGGGTGTTGCCGTCCTGTCAGCGCTGCCGCCGACCTGTGCGTATGTTATTGCCGACATTGCCATCACCAGAGCCGAAGCGAAAAACGTCTTAGTTAGATGTTTCATGGCTCACTCAAGAGAAGATAACTCATGCCGTTCACGTGAATGAGCGCCGCAAGGGTCATGCCTGTTTCGCCGATTCGTCGCTGTTGCCAAGGCAAGTTGGCCATGAAATCGACAACTAACGGTGAGGCAGCGCGTAATGTCTCGAAAAATGTCACTATGATGACCGTCCGTCGCAATGCCCGGCGCTACGCAGCGTTCCGCATTGCAGCGTGGCGATCGGTGGGCTATCTGTCTCATGAATTGGCAGTCTGAGTCTGCTGGCACACCCAGAATTACATCTATTCCTCGCTGTTTGTGCCGGCGGCCCTGCGACCGCTTCTTCAGGTTGAAGAACAAATACTCTCTGTTGGGCACGTGCCTTGCGTGCTGATGAAACACCATTCCTTGATGGAGGTGAATGATGGGCTCAATTAACCCGCAAGGCGGCACTCGAAGCGGAGCTAACATCGTCGGCGGAGGCGTCGGCGAAGGCCCGGGACCGGATGTCATGGCGGCAGCGACGCTCGACGGGACCAAGGTTATGTCTTCAGACGGCGAACACGTCGGGAAGATTTCAGACATCATGCTCGATGTCCGCAACGGTCGCATCGCCTACGCAGTGCTCTCCGAGGGCGGCTTCCTTGGCATGGGTTCCAACCTGCACGCCATCCCGTGGAGCGCGCTCACTCTCGATACGGACCAGAAATGCTTTTTTGTTGATATTGCGGCGCAGCGCCTCAAGGACGACCCGGGGTTCGACAAGGACCACTGGCCCGCGATGGCAGACGCGAAGTGGGGAGAGACAACGTACAGCTACTACAACAGGAAGCCGTACTGGTCCGCGACCCAGGAGGGAGTAGAAAGCGACCCAACGTTCCGGCCGAGCGAGCATTAAAACACTATCTGGTTAGCGGCCGCGGCGGATGCCTTATCTGCCGCTCAGCGCCTATGCCACCGTGACCTGCCTGGGTGACATAGGCGCAGTGCTTGACCCACCATACGCGCGGGAATACTCGCCACTGCAGGCCGCATCGCGCCCACCGCGAAGACCGTAAAGACGCCATGGCGATACGAGCAGGCGTCGCCCCCATGAGGCACAAAGTCGAATATCAGATGCCGAAAAAAGGGGCAATGGGCGCTTGCGCGGTTTCGACCTCAGTTTCCGCATTAATCTGTACCCGCTCCTCTTCGTTCGCGAATCTCGCGTCGAACGCGCGCTGCAACGCACGTGCCGAGGTGATCGTGATGGCTGGCGCGGCGTAGGCCGCGCTGCGCACTTTCCCAACGATTTGCAGCACCTGGGGATCGGCGCTGGAACGGCTTGCTGACGCATGATCGTAGGTACGCCGCCGCGCGGCAACGGCTCGCGCGCCGTCGCCGGCGAGGGCCCGCCCGATGCCGGCGAGCGTCGCTAGATGGACCGTCTGATACAGGCCCGTTGCGTATTGAAAGCGCTCTTCGTCAAACACGATGTCCTCCGGGAACACCTCGACCTCTGTGAACGTAGACGTGCCGCTTGCAGTGAGCGTTTGACCGATGCCGTCCCAATCGTCGACGATATTCAACCCCGGCGACTCGCGTCGCACCGACACGCATACCCCGCGCGCTTGCTGATCCGCGGCACCTACATCAAGCCAATCCGCGAACAGCGAGCCTGTCGTGTAGTACTTTTCACCGTTGAGCCAAAGCTTGCCGTCGCGTTCGGAGATGCGCGTGGAAAAGCAGTGAAAAAAAGCTCAGGCAAGTCAAGGCCGTAGCCGCCTTCGTCTTCAGGGACGCGCAGCGATCCGAACTTTTCCGCTTTTAGCCACGCGATCTGCTCGAACGGCAGTTCGTGCGCAACCTCGCGCGTAACCGCCCCTGACGCGATGTCGGCGAAGATAGGCCGGAACTTCGCCAACACGGCATCGAACTTCGGATTCGAGATGCCACCCCAACCTGCATGCAGTGCAGTCATGTTGTTTTCCTCTTTGCATTTGTCCCGCGAAGGTGCGCGCGGGATTACGCGCCATCTAGATAGAAGCGCTGACTGTCGTCACGCGCGCGCAGCTCATCCGCGCGGCCTTCCAGTACATTCACGCCGTGCTCGACGACTGTCGCTCGATCGGCGCACTGAAGCGCGACGGCCGAGTTCCGTTCGGCAACGAGAATGGACAGGCCCTCGAGTTTGTTGAGCCGTTTGAGCGCGGCAAAGATCTCCTCGACGATGAGTGGTGCGAGACCCATTGAGGGCTCGTCGAGCACGAACAATTTCGGACGTGCCATCAGCCCGCGACCAATCGCGGTCATTTGCTGCTCGCCGCCCGACGTGAAACCGGCCAATGTCTTCCGTTTCGACTTGAGCCGCGGAAACAGCGCATAGACCAATTGGCTTTGGTGTCTGGTTGCCTATTTACGGAAAGTGGCTGCGCACCCGGGAGTCCTCGGTTGCTCCGGACATACGGTCCTGTATCGAGGTCGGCCGGCTCGCTGACGGTTTGGGCTATGACTTTCTGTATGCGTCCGAGGATGTGCTGAACAGCGTGCATGGGCCATGTGCCCCGGTCTTGGACGCGTGGAGTCTGCTTTCGTCGCTCGCAGCCGTAACCCGCCGCATTGGTCTATGCGGGGCGATCAAGCCTGGATTGCGCTCGCCGCTTGTTGCCGCGCGCATGATCGGAACCGTGTCCTTGATAGCGGGCCGGCGCGTAACGGTCAACATCAAGAGCGGCTGGTGGAAGGACGAGTTCGACGCTGCGAACGTCGCCTTGGCCCGCAACCGTCGTGGAGCGCGCTGGAAAACATCGGTCCAATACTATGGGAGCACGGGGGAGACCTCGAACCGTTTGTCCTTCACGCGTTCGAGAAACACCGATTGCGTGAGCAGCGGATTCGCCATGATGGTCTTCGGCTACGTTCACTGGTTGCGGTTTATGCAGCGATAGCGACCGGCCGACACGCGGGCTACGTCACCGAGCGTTTGGCCGAAGGACTGACCGACGGAAATCCCGGGCTCCGCCCGATACCCGCCTACGATATTTTGATTCGATATTGGTTTTTTGGTCCTCATCAAGGACTGGGACAACTACTTTCGGAGGCGATCAAAAGTGAGGCGGTAAAACCGGCGCGATCGCCGATCAAAGAAGAATCGAACGGCCGAGAGTCCCAAGACCATGGCTAGCGAGGTTTAGCGACTACGCTGAACCGGATCGTCAACGTCAGAAAAGGGACATGCAGCAGCCACACGGCGTGCGACCGGTGACCGTCCGGTACGGCCGAGTCGACCGCATAGGCTGTCCGGCAGCTTTTCGGACTGAAGCGGTCTCGAGGATGGTGTCCCGCAGCGGCGACGCCGGCACAGGTCCGCCGGTTTTGTCCCAAGAAAACCGTGCTTGAGGGCACTTGCAGTATTTCGTTGAAGCGCCTCTCTTCGCGCGCCAACTTTCCCTATGGAGCCTTCTGACCTCCACGCACCTGTAGCGCTGCAAAATCTGGCGCCGGTCTGTGTGCGATGCAATTGGCGGAGCGTCTTGTGGCAACAGTGCTAGGATTGCCATCAGCTAGAGTCTCTTCGAAGTGGTCGGACCAGTGAGAAATGCCATGCAGGAAGTCAAACCAGAATACCCGTCCCAAATCGCGGATGTGGTCGCCGAACGCATAGAAAGCCTGATCGTCGACGGCGTCCTGAAACCGGGTCAAGCGTTACCGTCCGAGCGGCGTCTGATGGTCAAACTGGGTGTGTCGCGGTCCGCCTTGCGAGAAGGGTTGAAGGTGTTGCGGGCGCGCCGAATCATCGACACTGCGCACGGACGCGGGTCGTTCGTCGCGGCGCTTACCTCGCAACCCGCCCTCACGCCGATGATGCATCTTCTCGGCTCACAGCCGAGGACCCTCTACGACATTTTCGAAGTACGCGAGATGCTTGAGGCTGAATCGGCGCGTCTTGCCGCGCTTCGGGGAACGCAGGCGGATTTCGCGCTGATCACCCGCCGCTACGAGGAGATGCTCGCCGCGAACCAAAGCGACGTGGACGAGTCGACACGTGCGCGGCTCGACTATTCGTTTCATCTCGCGATCTGCGAGGCCTCGCACAACCCGGTGCTCGTGCACACGCTGAGTTCGCTCACCGATCTGTTGCTGAGTTCCGTCTTCGCCTCCGTCAATAACCTCTACCATCGCGAGGCGGAAAAGCGTGTAATCGACAGGCAGCATGCCCGTCTCTACAAGGCCGTCATCGGCAAACAGCCGGAGCCGGCACGCAAGGCTGCCGCTACTCATATCGCCACCACTATCACCTGTCTGAGAGAAATCGAAGCGGAGGAGCAGCGTCTGGTGCGGGCCACGCTGCGTCTCAAGGGCTGGGAATGACGCGGGCCGCGAGCGGGAGCACGAGTGTGCGTCCGTCCGGACACCCGCGTCGGCATTGATTCGCGCGTGAAACCGCGCCCGGCACGACCAAAATAACTGGTAGGACCAGTGCCAAAACGTCTCGACAGTCTCGTACTGGCGCGAAACAATGCGCGCTAGCAAACTCAGTTGCGGCGGCAAGCCGCACACGAATTGGAGACTCGCGATGCCCTCGCACAACCCGACAGGCGCGTCCCGCCGGCCCGCTACGGATCGATCCCGTACCCTCGCTTCAACCACAACGACCGAGTTCGAAAGCGCGACTTACGCGAAAGTGACCTGGCGTCTGCTGCCGTTTCTCTTCATCTGCTATGTCGCGGCCTATCTGGATCGCGTCAACGTGGGATTCGCCAAGCTGCAAATGCTCAGCGACCTGAAGTTCAGTGAGTCGGTGTACGGGCTTGGCGCAGGGATTTTCTTCATCGGCTATTTCGCGTTCGAGGTGCCGAGCAACATTCTGCTGCATCGCGTGGGTGCACGCGTGTGGATCAGCCGGATCATGGTGACATGGGCGTTGGTGTCGGCGGCGTCGTTGTTCGTGAAGACGCCCGCCATGTTCTATACGATGCGCTTTCTCCTCGGCGTCGCCGAGGCGGGGTTCTTTCCGGGTATCGTGCTTTATCTGACGTACTGGTATCCGTCGGTGCGTCGTGGCCGCATGAACGCGCTTTTCATGATCGGCATTCCGGTGGCTGGCGTACTCGGCGGCCCGCTGTCGGGCGGGATCATGCAGGCGTTCAACGGCGTGCGTGGTTTGTCCAACTGGCAATGGCTATTCCTGATCGAAGCGCTTCCGTCACTGGTGCTCGGCATCGTCACGCTGTTCGTGCTGCCAAACGGCATCCGCGCCGCGTCCTGGCTCGACGAACGGCAAAAGCAGCTTCTCGAGGACAACATTGCACGCGACGGACACGCAGGCGCTGAGGCGTCGCTGAGGAGCATCGTGTCGAATGGCCGTGTCTGGCGGCTCGCGGCGATTTACTTCTGTTGCATGATGGGTCTTTACGGCGTGAGCTTTTATCTGCCGACGCTCATCAAGGCGGCGGGCGTCAAGGAAGCGCTGGATGTCGGCATGCTGACTGCGGTGCCTTATGCGGTCGCGATCGTGTCGATGATTCTGGTCGCGCGCAGTTCCGACCGTCGCAACGAGCGCCGCTGGCATCTCGCGATGGCGGCCGTTGCCGCGGCAGCGGGCTTTTACGCAAGTACGCTCCATGCGGGCAATCTCGCGCTCGTATTGTTCACGCTGTCGCTCGGCACCGCTGGCGTGTTGTCGATGATGCCGGTCTTCTGGACGTATCCGAGCAGCGTGCTGACCGGCACGGCCGCCGCCGCCGGAATCGCGATGATCAATTCGATCGGCAATCTCGCCGGATTCGTCAGCCCGTCGATTATCGGATGGATGAAGGACGTGACGCACAGCACCAACGCCGGTCTGATGGTCGTCGCGGGGGCGCTGTTCGTCGGTGCGGTGCTGGCGCTGACTCAGCGCGCGCCGTCCGTAACGACACCGGCGGCGCAGCCGAGCCGGGCCTGATGCCACTCTTGCGTTGACATGTGATCGAAGGCCGTTATGTCCGATACAGCCTATTCCGCGATTTCCCCAAGGGATACGCGTAGAACATTGCTTGCGTCGCTCGGCGATATCGTCGGCGCGCGCAACGTGCTCACCAGTGATGCGCAAACGCGCCGCTATCGCACCGGCTACCGTTTTGGGAACGGCCGCGTGCTGGCGGTGGCGCGCCCCGGCACGCTGGTCGAACAATGGCAGGTGCTAGCCGCATGTGTCGCGGCGCGGGCGATCGTCATCACGCAGGCGTCGAATACCGGACTGACCGGGGGTTCGACGCCTGACGGCGACGACTACGACCGCGACGTTGTCATCGTCAGCACGACGCGTATCCGCCGCGTGCATCTGATCGGCGGCGGGCGTCAGGTTGTCTGCATCGGCGGCACGACGCTCGATCAACTTGAACGCACACTGAAACCGCTCGGACGCGAGCCGCATTCGGTGATCGGCTCGTCGTGCATCGGCGCGTCGGTGCTCGGCGGCATCAGCAACAATTCGGGCGGCTCGCTGGTGCATCGCGGACCGGCATATACAGAGATGGCGGTGTTTGCCGCCGTCGATGCCTCGGGCAAGCTGCGGCTCGTCAACCATCTGGGAATCGAACTCGGCAACACACCCGAAGAGATTCTGTCGCGCGTCGAAGACGGCACGTTCACCGACGCGGACATTCGCAACGATGCGGCGGCTTCGGATCATGAGTACGCCACTCATGTGCGCAATGTCGATGCGCCCACGCCTGCGCGCTTTAACGCCGATCCGCGACGCCTGTTCGAAGCTTCCGGTTGCGCTGGCAAGCTGATGGTATTCGCGGTGCGTCTCGACACGTTTGCGGCGGAGCAGGGCGCGAAGGTGTTCTACATCGGCACCAACGACACGAGCGTGCTGACCGACATCCGACGCCATGCGCTCGCGAATTTCGCGCACCTGCCGATTGCCGGCGAATATCTGCATCGTGATGCGTTCGATGTTGCGCGAAAGTACGGGAAGGATCTGTTCGTCATCATCGACAGGTTCGGCACGGACCGGTTGCCGACGTTCTTCAATCTGAAAACGCGCTGCGACGCGTTGTTCGAGCGCCTCGGTTTCATACCGAAGCATCTGACCGATCGCGTGCTGCAATGGATCAGCGAACGTCTGCCGGATCATCTGCCCGCACGGCTCAACGCATATCGCGAGCAGTACGAGCATCATCTGATGCTGAAGGTGCCGGCGGCGGGCATCGAGGAAGCGCGCGCCTTCCTGTCGAAACGCTTCGCGCAATCCGGCGGCGCGTATTTCGAATGTACCGAAGAAGAAGGCCGCAAGGCATTTCTGCATCGCTTCGCGGCGGCGAGCGCGGCGGTGCGATACCGCGCGGTTCATCATCGCGAGGTCGAGGATATCGTCGCGCTCGATATCGCGCTACGACGCAACGATCGGGACTGGTTCGAGCGGCTGCCGAATGAAACCGAGCGCGCGATTGTGCTGAAGCTGTATTACGGGCACTTCCTGTGTCACGTCTTTCACCAGGACTACATTGTCGCCAAAGGCAACGACTGTCTCGCACTCGAACACGAGATGCTCGAGTTGCTCGATATTCGCGGTGCCGAGTATCCCGCCGAGCACAACGTGGGGCATCTGTACGAGGCCAAGCCGCAACTCGCAGAGTTCTACAGGAAGCTCGACCCGTGCAATTGTTTGAATCCGGGCATCGGAAAGACTTCGAAGTTCGCTGCCTATCGCGATTGCACAGTTGAAGCTTGATGGCGGTCCTTCGGGATACTGTTGAACATTTATGGAGCGCGTTCCTCGGGTTGCCGATGCAGCCTCCAGCCAGCAAGACCATCATGCTGCGGCTCGTCTTGGGTAGCGCCGACTTTGGTATCGGCTGGGGTCTGGCTGGTTTGCCCGGGACCTGCGCCGGTTGCGTTGAGCGCGGGCTACCCCAAGGCCGTTGGTTTTGTAGCTGCCATGGTTGCGGGCATGGCCGTCTACGAGCTTTTTGAGCGCGCGAAGTCAACGGCGCAGCAAGCTTAACGATGCGCCACGGGACCCGCCGGGGAGTCTACGTTGTCCCGGGAAGCGGGCTGGAAACAAGGACCGCAGCGGCCACCAGCGCGCCTGCCAGAACAACTGACTCGACATGCAGGATGACTGCGAACCGCTTCAACGGCTTTGCTGTGAATTCAGTTCGCTTGTCTTTCAGGGACGAGAGTAGCCCGGGCATTTCGAAGAACCGGTTGTGCCCCCCAAGCGCGGCGGCAGTAACTACGAGAGCAAGCTTAACCAGCAGGACTTGTCCGTATGTGGACGCCCACAGGTGCTCAAGTGCAGTGACTCCGCGCCAGCCGCTGTACGCGCCGGTGATAAGCAGGATGACCAGCGCGAACGTTGCGGCGTCAGAAAGCGACTGAACGAACGTCGCGGCTTTGGCACGCTCGGCGGTGGGCGCGATAAATACGCGGGGCACCACGATGTACGTTGTAACGAGGACGAGGCCCACCCACACGCTGATGGCAAGCAGATGCACCCAGTCCACCCACACCGGCAAACTAAAGACGCCAGCATCCACAGGGTGTCCGCCGTGACTGCGCGCCAGAGCAACGCCGGCGATGGCCAGCCAGAGAGCGGGCCTTGAATGAATCGGGCGACGACGTTGTGCGAACGACAGAATCACCACCACGAGCATCAACCCTGCGCCTGCCAACCAGGCATGGCCAAAGTCGGTTTCCACCAGCATTGAACGGATAGCGGGACCTGCCTCTGCGAGCGTCGATTCGCTCATCAGCGCGCAATGAATCCAGAATGCGAACGCACTGGACATCAGCGTGCTAAAGGAAGCGATGCGCACGGTGACAAGCAGGCGGCCACTGACGCTGCTCTGCCATCGCGAAGTGCTGCGGGACAGCCATCTGTCACTCAGCAGGGCACCGACAAGAACAGCGAAACCGATGTTCTGCAACGCTACCAACGCGAGCCGCAAAATGCCGAGGAAACCATCGTTCATCACTTCACCGCGAATGTGTAGGTGCCTTTTGTCTTGTGAGCATCATGCGTCATGACCGCCCATTGGACGGTGTACGAGCCGGAAGCAAGCTTCGGGACCGCAACGATGAGCTCGCGTGGGTTCGACGAATCGACGTTGGCCTTCTCCTTTGTCGCAGGCGCCCCGGACGCATCGACCACCTTGATTGTGCTGAACGACGACTCGAGGTCTTCGTTGAAAGTCAGACGCAGCATTTCAGGCGATGTGTCGATTGCGCTGCCGGCCGCTGGCGTGGCACTCTCCAGCTTGCCGTGGGCAAACGCGAGAGCGGGTGAAAGCACGACGGTGGTCGCTGCTGCAGTGACCAGCAGTTTCCGTAAATTGGTATTCACGATTGTTTCCTCTCAAGAGCAGATCGGGGCGTAGCCTGTATTGCGTCGCTGACACCCCCATTGAAATGTTCACTGTTTCTGCAGCTTCGTCACGGTGAGCGCGCCATCGATTTCTTCGGCCACGAAGTCAATCTTGTCGCCCACTTTCACCTGGGAAAGCATGACTGGGTCTTTGACCCTGAACACCATAGTCATGGCTTCCATATCCAGGTTTTTGAGCGGTCCGTGTTTGATGGTCAGCTTTCCGGCGGAGGTATCCACCTTCTTCACCTCGCCATGCGACATGCTGCTCGTCGCTTCTGCGTCCTGTTGTGCGCCGCTGGCCGTGTTCGTGTTGCCCGCGTCATCTGCGGCAAAGGCGGTCGCGGACACCGCGACGGCACAGCCCAGCAAAATAGAAGCAATCGCCTTCTTCATCATGTTCTCTCCCACAGTTGGATTTACAAATATCGGCCGGAGCCATGTCCGGCTCGCCAGGAAATCAGCTATCCGGCAGTTCAGCGGTGTACTCGTAGGCGACCGTCCCCTTCGGATGTTTGAACCAGCCCGGGTCGCGGTAGTCGTTCCGGCCGAGACCTTCGCGCACCTTGACGACGCTGAACATGCCGCCCATTTCCAGCGCGCCGAACGGTCCTGTTCCGGTCATCATCGGCAACGTGTTGTCGGGTAGCGGCATTTCCATGTCCCCCATTGAGCCGCCTGCGCTGCCCATCGCCATGTAGTCCGGCACGAGCTTGTTGATGCGCTTCGCGAGGTCTTTCTGCGGTACGCCAATGAAATTCGGTACCTGGTGGCCCATCGCATTCATCGTGTGATGCGACTTGTGACAGTGAAACGCCCAGTCGCCGGGGCGGTTCGCGGTGAACTCGATGGCGCGCATCTGACCGACTGCAACATCGGCGGTTACTTCCGGCCAGCGTGCGGAAGGCGGAATCCACCCGCCATCGGTTCCTGCGACCTCGAAGCTGTACCCATGAAGATGGATGGGGTGATTGGTCATCGTCAGGTTGCCGAAGCGGATGCGTACACGGTCTCCTGCTCGTACCGGCAGTGGGGCGATGCCGGGAAAGACCCGTGCGTTCCACGTCCACATGTTGAAGTCGGTCATTTCGTTGACTCGTGGCGTGAAGCTGCCCGGGTCGATGTCGTAGGCGGACATCAGGAACACGAAGTCGCGGTCTACCGGCATGACACTTCGGTCCTTGGGATGCACGATGAACGTACCCATCATCCCCATCGCCATCTGCACCATCTCATCCGCGTGCGGGTGATACATGAACGTGCCGTGCTTCTCAAGCTGGAACTCATAGACGAACGTCTTGCCTGGCGGAATGTGAGGCTGCGTCAGCCCGCCAACGCCATCCATCCCTGATGGCACCAGCATCCCGTGCCAGTGAACCGTGGTGTGTTCAGGCAGTTTGTTGGTCACGAAGATGCGGACCTTGTCGCCTTCGACCGCTTCGATGGTCGGGCCTGGCGCCTGGCCGTTGTATCCCCAAAGATTCGCCTTCATGCCGGGTGCCATTTCACGGACCACCGGCTCGGCAGTCAGGTGAAATTCCTTCCAGCCGTTCTTCATGCGCCACGGCAGCGTCCAGCCGTTCAGTGTCGCCACGGGCGTATAGGGGCGTCCATTGGGCGGTACCAGCGGTGGCTGTGTGGCGGTCTTTTCCATCGTGGGCGCTTCTGGAAGTGACGCTGCGCCACCCTTGCTGACCAACGCTGCGCCGAGCAGCGCTGCGCCCGAGCCGCCGAGAAAACTTCGACGTGAAACCATCTTCATTCACCTTTTGAATTCGTCGGCGACGCCGGTTGCATGGTTGGTGCCGACAATGGCGACTCCTGCGCCGGGGCCGATGGCGTTTGTGGGGCAGGGGAATCTGATGCGTCGCTACGCGGGGCGTCCGATGCCCGCGTCATGGCGAGCGGCGGAAGACGCCCCCCAAGCGACTGCTGCAGGTCCGTTTCCGCGAGCCAGAAGTCTTTCAGCGCGTCGATGTACCCGTTGACGGCAGTGACCTGTTCGCGTGAGTCGGCAAGCAGCTCGAACACGCTTGCGAGCATGCCGTTGTAACGCAGCAGCATTTCATCCGAGATGGTTTTGCGCACGGGCACCACCTCGTCGCGGTAGTGCCTGGCGACGTCATAGCTCGTCACGTAGGCGGAATACGACTCGCGTACTTCGGAGCGCGCATCAATCGCCGTCTGGGCGAGGCGGTTTGCGGACTGCATGTAGATGGCCTCAGCACGCGCGACCTTTGCGCTGCCCCAATCGAAGATTGGAATCTCGACGCTGATTTCGTAGCCGCGCTCATGTCCCTTGTCGGTCTCGAAATTGTTGAGATAGCCGACGTCGAGCGCATTGATAAACCGGGTTGCCTTGCTGAGCCCCAGAGAGCTGGCGACGCTTTGCGTGCGCTGCTTCGCCGCCTGAATGTCCAGGCGGTTCTGCATCGCGAAGCCCTCGAGGTCGTTGAGTTGCGGCCTGTCGTTTGGCAGGTCGGGCAGGCGTTCGGGCAACTTGAACTGGGTTCCTGAACCCCAAAGGCCCATCATGCGGGTGAGCTTTTCGCGAGCGATGACTGACTGCTGCCTTGCCTTTGCCACTTCCGCGACCGACTCCGCGTAGAAGGCCTGCTCGCGCGCATAGTCGAGCTTGCTGAAGTTGCCAGCCTGGCGCATCCGTAGGGCGAGTTCTGCCCCAGCCTCGGCGGAGTCCTTGACCTGAGCGGCGTAAAGGGCTGCCTGCTCCGCAGCCACAGCGCTCACATAGGCCTTTCGGGTGTCGGCGGCGACGGCGAGCATCGCGTTGGCAGTTTCGAGCCTGGTCTGTTCAAACCGTTGACTCTCGATGTGTGTCGCCACCGGCAGCGTGAGAATCCCTAAGACGCCCATGGAAAAGGTCCGGCTGATGCCGAAGCCATCGCTCCAGTGTGTCCGGCTGAACGTAAAGCCCGGATTGGGCAGGCGGCCAGCCTGAACAAGGTCGGCCTCGGAAATGCCGAGCTCGCCGTACGATGCCTGAAGTCCCCGGTTGTTCAGCAACGCGACCTGGACGGCATCATCCATCCCGAGCGGCTTCGACAGCAGTTCCTGTGTGCGCCTGAAGACCGCCTCGCGGTCTTCGTCGGTTTTCACGTAGACGACCTCTTTGCCAAGGCGCTCCGACGCTGTTGACGATACGGTGTTAAAGCCACCGTCCTTCGAGAAGGTCGTGCAGCCGGCCATGAACAGCGTCGCGAGGGCGATAGAGGTCGCGCGGCGGTGCGCGAGTAGTCGCATCATTCCGACTCGCCTCCGTGTTCGTGTTTCTTCCTGGCGGAAGCATCGCCTGATTGGTGACATTGCTGCATCCCGGCCCTGCCGTGACCGGGTGTAACTGCGCGGTTCAATGACTGCCAACTGGGTGCTTCGCCGTCCCAGTACGACCGGTAGCCGTCAAAGGCGGAGCGCACGGTGACGGCCGGCACCGATATCGCCGCATCAGTCGGGTCGGAAAGAGCCGTCGCGTGCGCGAGCAACGGCAGTACTGCGCTTGCGCCGAATAGCGCCGCAGAAATTGTTCGCATGAATTGCTCTCGTCATAAATCATCCGGTGTCTGTGAAAGACCCCGGAAGAGCTTGCTGGTCGCAGCGAATGGCCGCGAGTGCGAGGATTAGACGAGAATCAGGCGGGGAGGACGTTCAATGCCGCTGGTCAAGAACGACGCGACACGCGCAGCCGGAGACGGAGGGACGGGGAAGTGCGCCTGGTCAGTCCAGGCGGAGGCTGCAGGTACGACTGGTATGGCGGCACCGACGCAGCAGGAGGCACAGGTTAAACACCCGTGAGCATGGTGTACGCCGGTGTGGTCGTGCCCATGATGGCCATCATCGTCGGATACCAGCGCGTGTCCGTCGACTGAGTCGCCTCGATGGACATGGGGGGCGGTCGTGTCATCACCGACCGCTTCAGAAGCAGCACAAATCATCGAGACGGTCGCAAACGACTGAACCGGAAGGCTCAGTGTCAGTAGCACGACGAGAATGATTTTGCGCCAGTAGGACATAGGCGCGAAGTTTAGCACGGGCTTACGACCTGGTTAAGCGTGCGAAGGCGTCATTTCGTAACTGAAGGCTGGCCTCGGGCGGACTCAACGCTCTCGGCTAGGGACATTTCCGGTGTGGCCGTTGCGAGTCTACTTGACATTCCCACCGTGGGAATCTTCACGCTGTAAACAGACATCTATCACGTGGAGAGGAAAATGGAATTCAAGGTGGCGGACATGTCGTGCGGTGGATGTGCGAGCGCGATCAGCAAGGCAATTGCGAGCCTGGACCCGGCCGCGAAGGTACAAATTGACGTCGCAGCCAAAACAGTAACGGTCTAGTCGCCATCGTTGAACCAGGTGCAGCTTGCGTACGCAATCGAACAGGCAAACTTCCATCCAGTCGTCATCGCGCCTTAAGCGCAAAGGGGAGGGTCGCATGCGCCTCCTGCTGTTATGGTGACTTTGGCTATGTCTGTTCCGTCGCGTGCCGGGAGCTGAGAACGTCATCGTTCTCAACTCGGCAGACGCGAATGTGAACTTGATAGAAGAGTTTTGCACTGTTCCCCCGACGGTGGGTGATCGAGCCGGAGCAGTTTTGATCAGATCGCGAGCGCGTCGTTCGGCTTTCTCAGCGTCAGCTACCGTCTTTGAGCGACCGGGCCTGAGCACCCGCAATACCGGCGCCAATATATTGGGAGCTCCGCAAGCCGAACAAAGGTCGCTCCATGAACGCGTCGGTTATATCCGCTCTCGCTGCACTCGTCGGCGCCGGAATAGGCGGGCTTACTTCGGTGCTCGCGTCGTGGCTGACCCAACGCACACAGGTTCGCGCGGAGTGGCGGGTGGATGAGCGCGCGCGGCTGCAGGACCTATACAAGGATTTCATCGAAGAAGCGACGAAGTGCCATGTCGATGCGCTGCAACACAACGAGCCGGATCTCGCAGGGCTGCGGAACCTCTACGCGAAGATCAGCCGCATGCGCTTGCAATCGTCCCGTCAAGTCGCGGATGAAGCGGATATGATCGGGCGCAAGATCGTCGACACCTACCTCGCGCCAGATAAAACCTTCTTCGAGATTCGCGAGATGCTTGCGAATGGATCGATCGACATTCTCGGGAAATTTAGTGACGCGTGCCGGGCCGAATTCGAATCACTGCGCGCCCAGCAGTTCTGAATGAGACGCTTGTGATGGCTTCAGCGCGGTCTGAGTTCGACAGGCGCTTGCGCGCTTGCCGACACCGACCGCCTTCGTCAAAACGATTTCGTCACTGAGCGTCCGGGTTTCGTGCGTGGCGCGATCTGTGCCGCGATCACCGGCTGACTAACCTCGAAGGCCGTGAGGCCGCTAGAAAGTCCATGCAACGCCTTGTAGCCGAAGAACGCACATGCGAAAGTAACCGGATGCCTATGCCGCCTCGAACAACGGCTTAACCCCTTTCAATATCACTTGTCCTGTCGTGAGTTTCCCTGTGCTTGCCGTGCGACATGTCCCAAACGCAGGGGACTTACTGTGGTAGCGCATAAGCGATCACATAATCACCGAGCTTCGTACCAAACGAGCCGTGCCCGCCCGCTGCGATAACGACGAACTGGCGGCCGTTGACCGAGTACGTCATGGGCGTGGCCTGTGCGCCAGCCGGCAGGCGGGCTTGCCAGAGCAGCTTGCCGTCGTTCACGTCGAACGCGCGGAGATAGTAGTCCGCGGTCGCACCGATGAAGATCACGCCGCCCGCCGTCACTATCGGGCCGCCCAGCATCGGCATGCCCATCCTGAACGGCAACGGAATCGGCGAGCTGTCGCGCACGGTGCCAATGCGTTTCTTCCACACGATCTGGTTGGTCTTGAGATCGATCGCCGAGATGTAGCCCCATGCCGGCTGCTTGCACGGCAGCCTCAATGGCGACATGAACGCGTTGAGCGTCACGCCGTAGGGCACGCCGTATTGTGGCTGGATGCCCACCTCCGTGCCGCTACCCTTCGCGCCCGCCTGCGGCTCCATCGGGTTGCCCGGCCCGCGCGCAATCAGGCGCGAGACGAACGGCAATACGATCGGGTTCGCAACGGCGATCTGGCGGTCGGTGTCCAGCGCAAGACCGCCCCACTCGAACATGCCAAGGTTGCCCGGGAACACGAGCGTGCCTTGAAGCGAAGGCGGCGTGAACGTGCCTTCATAGCGCAGCTTGTGGAACATCACGCGGCACACGAGCTGGTCGTACATCGTGGCGCCCCACATGTCGGCGTCGGTGAGGTTTTTCAGCGGGCGGAACGTGAGCTGCGAGAACGGCTGCGTTGGCGAAACATGGTCACCGGGCGCAGCGCCCTGCGGCACCGGCATTTCAGGTGCGGGCACGACGAGCGCGCCCGTCCGACGGTCGAGCACAAACAGGCTGCCGGTTTTCGTGGGCGCGTACACCACGCCCACCGTCTTGCCATCCTTGTCGGTGATGTCCGCAAGGGTGGGCTGTGAGGGCTGGTCCATGTCCCAGAGATCGTGGTGCACGGTCGGGTAGAACCAGGCGAGCTTGCCCGTCGACGCATGCAGCGCAAGCAGACCGGTCGCGTAACGCTCCATGTCCGGCGTGCGGTCGCCGCCCCAGATGTCCGGTGTCTTCACACCCATCGGCAGATAGACGATGTCGAGCTTCGCATCGTAGGCTGCCGGCGCCCACGAGTTCGGCGAGTTCCACGTATAGTGCTCGCCCGGACCCGGAATCTTGTTGGGGTCCGCCGCGCCCGGGTCGAACGCCCACACCAGTTGGCCCGTGCGCACGTCGAAACCGCGGATCACGCCGGAGGGCTCGCGGTTCGAGAAGTTGTCCTCGACCGCGCCTGCCATGACGATCAGCTTTTTCGTGACGACGGGCGGCGAGGTGGGTTCGTACATACCCGGCGTGGTCACAGGCATGGCGTGCTGCAGGTCGAGGTCGCCGTTGTTGCCGAAGCCCGTGCACCGCTCGCCCGTGAGCGCGTCCAGCGCGTAGAGGTGGCCGTCGTTGACGGGCAGCAGGATGCGGCGCATGCAGGTGCCGTTGGGTGCGGATGGTGTCGCGGCGGCCGTGGTGTCGCTCGCGGGCGCTGCCGCGGCTTGCGTCGCAGAAGCAGGGTCGCTCGAGGATGCAGCTGCCTCGGCGCCCGAAGGCGCCGCTGCGTCGCTCGCGCTCGCCGCGCTCGCCGAAAGATCGATATACGACACGCCCCGGCAAGTGACATGCTGGAATGACGGATCGGCCTTGAGCCGGGGATCGAACTTCCATTTGAGTTCACCCGTCTTGGCGTCGAGCGCGAACAGGATCTGATGCGGTGAGCACAGGTAAACAAGATCACCGATCTTGATCGGTGTGACCTCGTTGGTGATCTCGACCGGATCGTTGGGCCCTTTCATGTCGCCCGTGCGGAGGGTCCAGGCAATCTGGAGGTTCTTCACGTTCGCAGGCGTGATTTGCTGCAGTGGCGAATAGCGCGTGCCTTGCTCGTCGCGGCCATAGGCGGGCCATTCGGAAGGCTGGATGCCGTCCGGATTCGGCGCGGGCGTGCCCCTGGAGCGCGCCAGTGTGCCGTTGATCTGCTGCGGATCGTTGAAGTGCGCATAGACGAGCACACCGCCACTCACGACGAGCGCGATGACGAGCGAAACCACGGCGAATTGCGAGGGTCGTTCGAGATGCCAGCGCGTGAGCAACAGCAGCCACACGCCGAACACCACCAGTACGTCCACGCGCGGTGCGAGCGCCCAGAAGTCGGGTCCGGACTCCCAGAGCGCCCAGAACACCGTGCCCATCAGCACGAGCGCATAGAGCACGAATGCCGAGGCGCTAGCGCGCCACAGCAGCCAGGCGAAGACTAGCAGCGCGACGCCGGTGACCACGTAATACGGCGAGCCGCCGAGCGAGAGCAGCCACGCGCCGCCGATCACCAGATAGACCGCCGTCAGCAGCGCGAACAGCAGTGAAATGACGGCGATGACGCCCGGCCGTTTCGATGGACTGGTCATGATCGCAATCCTCCTCGAGGAATGCCGGCTGCAATGACGCGAATCCGCACTCAGAACACATGCATCATGCCGATGTAGGCGCCAGTCTGCGATTCGCCAGGCAGCGGGCTCGTCGGCATCGCGTGACTCGCGGGATCATGAGACCCGTCACCATCGCCCTCACCACGTGGATTATAGAAGCCCGCGGCGGTATTGGTGAATGTTGGCGTGGTCAGTCGGAATTCGCGCAGCTCGTCGTGGATGCCGCGCACGTCGAAGAGCGGCGAGTGAGACGTGAGCATGATGCAGTCTGATCGGCCAAACTCGCCAGGAGCCCTCGGATCGTCGCTTTGCCGAGGCATTCGGCATCAGCTTCCGTGCCTGGTTTCGGAAGGCTTGCATTGGGCTTTTGCGGATCATCTTGCCGCGGCTGGCGATTGCCCGCCCCGGGTCACCCTGACAGGCGAGTACGGTTTCTTGAATGAATCACTTACGTTCGTTGTCTCGCAGGGCAAGCACGTCTGTCGCGCGACGAGTTGGAGATGCGACGGCGCCGCTTCGCGATGCACTCGAAGGCGCGGGCGTCGTGTTTACCGAGCAGGCGCGTCCGCACCGGGTTCTCCTCGGCGGTCGTTGCCTACTTCGAGGCTTGTACCTATAACGTAAGAGTCCTGGCTCAAGACGGTATCCGGCCGACTCTGCCATGAATATCCTCGACGCCCTACATCTCGCCCGCCTGCAATTTGCGTTTACGATCTCCTTTCACATTGTCTTCCCGGCAATCAGTATCGGCATGGCCAGCTTCCTGGCCGTGCTCGAGTGGCGATGGCTCGTCACACGCGACAGCGTGTACAAGGAGCTTTACGTCTTCTGGTCGCGCTTCTTCGCGGTTGGGTTCGGCATGGGCGTCGTCTCCGGTGTCGTCATGGCTTATCAGTTCGGGACGAACTGGAGCAGGTTCGCAAGCTTCGCCGGAAGTGTCACGGGTCCGTTGCTGACCTATGAAGTTTTGACTGCATTTTTCCTGGAGGCTGGTTTCCTCGGAGTAATGCTTTTCGGGTGGCGCAGAGTCAGTCCACGAGCACACTTTTTTGCCACTCTGATGGTCGCACTCGGAACGCTCGTCTCGACATTCTGGATTCTCGCGTCCAACAGCTTCATGCAAACGCCCCAAGGCTTTGTCATCGCGAACGGCCGCATCGTTCCAGTCGACTGGTGGAAGGTCATATTCAATCCATCGTTTCCGTTCCGGCTCGCGCACATGACGATCGCGGCATTCATCGTCACCGGATTTGTCGTTGCGGGGTGCGGAGCATGGCATCTGCTGAAGGGAAGACGAGACAAGGCCATCCTGACCAGCTTTTCGATGGCGCTTTGGATATTGCTTGTAATCACGCCGGTGCAGATCGCGGTGGGCGACGCTCATGGGCTCAATACGAGGAAGCATCAGCCAGCGAAAATCGCGGCCATCGAGGGACTATGGGAAACCGAAAGGGGCGGTACACCTCTTAATCTGATCGGTTTTCCGGATATGCAAGCCGAAGTCACGCGATTTACGGTGCAGGTGCCTCATCTGGGCAGTCTGATTCTCACGCACAGTTGGGATGGCGAAATTCTTGGACTCAAGGAATTTCCGCCACAAGACCGTCCTTACTCGCCGATCGTATTCTGGAGCTTCCGAATCATGGCGGGATTAGGCATGCTCATGTTGCTGACGGCGTTCCTCGGCCTCGTGCTTCGCATCAAGGGTCGTCTCTACGAAGCTCGATGGTATCAACGGGTGATGTTGCTGATGGGGCCGTCGGGAATCGTCGCGCTGCTGGCCGGTTGGGTCACGACCGAAGTAGGTCGTCAGCCATGGACTGTCTATGGCGTGCTTCGCACAGCCGATTCCGCCTCCCCGGTCAACGCGCAGCAAGTGGGCGTGTCGCTGCTGATTTTTCTTCTTGTGTACACGCTCGTGTTCGGTACCGGAGTCTATTACATGCTTCAGATGCTGAAGCGTGGACCGTCGGCGCACATCGAACAGGAGGAAACACGCGAGCATCCCGCGTTGAACAATCGTGCCCTCGATGCGATGAAACCTGGAGAGTTGACGTGACGTTGATCGACCTTCCAATCGTCTGGGCGTGCATCATAGGCCTAGGTGTGTTTATCTATGTGCTGCTCGACGGCTTCGATCTTGGCATCGGGCTTCTTTTTCCTTTCTTCGATGCCGCACAGGACCGGCAAGTGATGATGAACACAGTCGCTCCCGTTTGGGATGGTAACGAGACCTTCCTGGTTCTGGGTGGCGCAGGGCTCTATGGGGCGTTCCCGATCGCCTATTCAACCTTGCTCCCCGCGAATTACATGCCACTCATACTGATGGTCATTGGCCTGATCTTTCGCGGCGCCGCCTTTGAGATCCGAGGCAAGGCCACGCGAACCCAGCACGCCTGGGATCTGGCATTCATGGGTGGATCCGCTCTGGCGTCGTTCTGTCAGGGAATCGTATTGGGTTCATTGTTGCAAGGAACTGAGACCTTCAACGGTCAATTCGTCGGCGGCGCTTTCGCATGGCTGTCCCCCTTCAGTCTCTTCTGCGGAATCGGCGTACTCGTGACATACGCCACGTTGGCTTGTGGCTGGCTGATATTGAAGACCCAGGATGTTCTGCAGCGGAAGATGCGGTTCCTGATGACGCGCTTGATCTGGCTGCTGTCCGCGGTGATCGGCATCGTCAGCGTCTGGACGGTCATCGGATTGCCCGCGGTGGCGCATCGGTGGTTCGCGAGCGGTAACCTGGTATGGTTCCTTCCAGTCCCTGTACTCGTCGCGGCGTGTGTTTTGGGCGTCCTGCGCTCCGTTCGCCTCGAGCATGAAGCAACGCCTTTCTTGCTGACTCTCGGTATTTGCTTCCTTGGCTACAGCGGACTAGTGATAAGTATCTGGCCGAATATCGTGCCTCCTTCGATTTCGATATGGGAAGCCTCGTCCACCCATTCGAGCCAGCTCTTCATGCTCATTGGCACAGCCATCGTGCTTCCCGTTATTCTTGTCTATAACGCGATGCAGTATCGGGTGTTCAGAGGAAAGGTAACCGGGCGTGACCCGGGCTACCACTGACGATCTGTTCCTTCTTTGCTAGTGCGAATGCGTAGTGCTCATTGTCGCATTGCAGCCGTAACAAGGAGGTGAAACGGCAGAACAAGCAAACCCGTGCCCACGACGCCTAGCAACCAAAGTGCGACGAACCAGAGAAGCTGTCTTTTTTTCATAGGTACCGACGTTTGCCAGGCCGAAGATATTGCTTTCGGAAGTATAGGCGTCGCTCATAGGGAGGAAGCGAGTCGATCATTATTTGAGCTTCTGGCGCTCTTGTCCCGGCGACCTATATTATGGCGACGCTGCTGTTGCTGCTGCTCGTGATTCGCAAGCCGACCGCTCGCCGCGCACCGACGACGCTTATGTCTATGCGGACACCGTCGATATCGTGCCGGAGGTGAACGGGCGCGTCGTCGAGCTGGCCGTGCGCGATAATCAGGCAGTGAAAGAGGGTGATCTGCTGTTTCGCATCGACCCGCGCCCGTATCAGCATGCGCTCACGCGAGGCAAGGCGTCGCTCGTCGCGCTCGATCGTCAGATCGGCCTGACGCAACGCACCGTCAACGCGCAGCAGTACAACGCACAGTCCGTGCGCGCGGCTGTCGAGCGCGCGCGCCGCGGCGAATCAGGCCGCCGATACGCTGCATCGCATGGAGCCGCTGCTGTCGCACGGTTATGTGTCGGCGGAGGACGTCGACCGCGCCCGCACGGCGCAACGCGCGACGCAGGCCGAGCTGAGCGCCGCGCAGTTGCAGGCGCAGCAGGCGGTGGCGGCCGTCAGTGGCGTCGATGCGCTCGTCGCGCAACGCGCCGTCATCGAGGCGGAGATCGCGATCGCCGAACTTAATCTCGAATACGCGACGGTGCGCGTGCCGTTCGACGGGCGCGTCGTCGGGTTGAAAACATCGACCGGCCAGATTGCGACGGCACTCAAACCGGTCTTCACGCTGATTGATACACGACGTTGGTACGTGATCGCCAATTTCCGCGAGACGGAATTGAAGGGCATCAGAAAGGGAACGCCCCCCACTGTCTACCTGATGAGCGACGCGAACCAGCGCTTCGCGGGGACGCGGCGCTGCCCGCGACACTCTCCTACGAGCTGCTCGCCCGGCGCCCCGATCTTCAGGCGATGCGATGGTAGATCAACCTGATTCCGGGCCTCTATCTGCCGATCTTCGACGGCGGCCGGCTTAACGCCAACCTGAGCGGCGCGCGCGAGGCCAGCAACCTGCTCATCGAGCAATACAATCAGGCGGTCCTCAACGCGGTGCGCGATGTCGCCCTGACGGGCACCCGTCTGCAGTCGCTCGACGCCGAAGCCGGGTTGCAGAAGCGCCGGATCGAATCGGTGGCGTTCGCGAGGGACAGCGCCGAAGCGCATTACCGACGAGGATTGGCGAGCCGGCTCACCGCGCTCGAAGCGCGCCAGCCGGTCATCGCCGAACGCGTCGCGCTGCTAACGCTCGACGGTCAGATGATCAGTCAGGAGATCGCCTTGACGAAGGCGCTCGGTGGCGGCTCTCGCGCCGATCCGCCCGTCGAGCCGAGGCCGCGCTGAGCGGCGCTTACATGTGAGGTCAGGCCACGTGGACAACGACCCCGACCCGATCGGCGCGCGAATCTCGCCACGCGACGCCGTTACGGAAACCACGCGGGCTTCGATGGATGAGTACAGCCGGCCCCATGATGGGTCATTCCTGCGCTTTGCCGTTCGGGCGCTCAGACGCGGGTTTGCCCCGGCAATCGGCCACTCGATTTAGCGAAATATCCGGAAACCGCCGGTCATCAGTCGAACGTGATGAAGTCCTTGAAGATCAGTCGTCCCCAGTTATTTCCGCGCGCGTGCACGAGCAGTCCACCCTCCGAAAGCCCGCCAAGTTGGATTGGCGCGAAACCGAGTCTTTCCGCGAGCGCACCAATCTCCGCTGCGGCGCCGTCATCATCGCTCGCGAGGAACACGACTCGCCTGCCACCCTGTACGGCCGGGTCTTGGCCGAGGACGGCCGCAGCCAGGTGATTGAAGCCTTTCACCAGCCGGGCCCCGGTGAACGCGTTCGCGACGAAAGCCGAGGACGGGAGACCGTCCAGTTCCTCAGGCGGGGAGAACGTGTTCATCACGTCGACGACGGTCTTTCCGCTCCAGTTGGGCAGCGCCTTCGCGACCTCCGCGTACGACTCGAAACGGACAGCCAAAAAGATGATGTCCGCCTTGACGGCTTCCGCCAGGGTTTTGGGAATGACCGTAGGTCCGATCGCTGCTGCATCGGACGCAAAGCTTGCCGGGTCGCGCGTGGTTGCAACGGATACTTCGATGTCGTTGCCGGCGAACGCCCTGGCAAGTGCGTGGCCGATCTTGCCGAAGCCAATGATTGCGTAACTCATATGTTTCTCCATCGTTTCCCGGCGTGCTCAGAGCTTGTAACCGCCGCTCGCTTCAATCGTTTGGCCGGTCACCCAATGGCCTTCATCGGAGGCCAGGAACGCCACCACAGCCGCGATTTCTGAAGGCTCGCCAAAGCGGCCCAGCGCGATTTGCGCCTCAACCGCCTTGACGAGTTCGGGATTCGCCCGAAAATCGGCGTTCGCATCCGTTCGCGTGAAGCCCGGCGCTACGGCGTTCGCTGTGATGCCACGCGGCCCGAGCTCGATTGCGAGCGTATGGGTCAGGGTGTTGATCGCCGCTTTCGCCATCGAGTAGACGGGCGCAGCCGTCACGGGCTTCGTGGCGGCTGCCGAAGAAATGTTGATGATGCGTCCACCATCGGCGAGACGATCGAGAGCGGCCTGAATGATGAAGAAGGGCGCACGGGCGTAGACCGCCATCAGGGTGTCCCAACTGTCCGGCGTCGCGTCCTTGAAGCCAACCCAGCCGGAATTGCCAGCGTTGTTGACCAGAATGTCGAGGGCCTTGCTTCCGTTCCGCTTGGTGAACTCGTCGTCGAGTCTGTCGAACAAGGCCGGGACGGTCGCCGGATCAACGAGATTCGCATGGATCGCGAACGCGCTGCCTTGCGCTTTCTCGATTGCCGCGATCGCCTCGTCCGCGCTGGATTTGCTGGCGTTGTAGGTTAGCGCGACTGTCGCACCATCTTTTGCAAGACGCTCGGCGATGGCACGGCCAATGCCTCGTGATGCCCCGGTAACGAGAGCTGTTTTGCCCTTTAGAGATTGTGTCATCTGATTTTTCTCCTCAGAGTTGTGCCAAGCCACCGTCAACGGCGACCTCGCTGGCAGTCATGAAGCTGCTGTCCGACGACGCGAGAAAGGCGGCGACCGCTCCGATCTCCACCGGATCGGCCATACGCTGGAGCGGCGTCATCGCACCGTAGGCCTTCTGGCCATCTTCGCCTAGCGCCTCCTTCGCCAGTTCGGTCGCCGTCGCCCCGGGCGACAGCACGTTTACCCGGATGCCGGTGCCCTTCAGGTCCTCCGCCCACGTCCGCGCGAGATTGCGCACCGCTGCCTTGCTCGCGCTGTAGGCCGTGAATCCCGGGGCTCCTGTGGTGCCCGCGCTCGATCCGGTCAGGATGATCGAACCGCCAGAGCCCATCAGCGGCAGCGCCTTCTGGACCGTAAAGATCGTCCCCTTCACATTGGTGTCGAAGGTGTCGTCAATGTGCTGGCCGGTGATCTGTCCGAGCGGAAGCGGGCTTCCCGTCCCGGCATTGGCGAAGACGATGTCCAGGGTTCCGCGCTCGGCCTTCACCGCAGCGTAGAGTCGGTCGAGGTCGGCCAGCTCGGAGACTGAGCCCTTCACCGCGCGCGCATTGGGCCCGAGGGCGGCCACAGCGGCGTCGAGCGCATCCTGCCGGCGGCCGAACACGAAGACGAAGGCGCCCTCCTCGATGAAGCGCTTAGCCGCGGCGCGGCCGATACCGGTAGCGCCGCCGGTGATCACCGCGGTCTTTCCATGCAGTCTGTTGTTCATGTCACGCATCCTTCGAAACGAAAAGCGGGAAACAGGATTCTGCGGCTCTTGATTCATGAAGCCAATTGACTAAATATGGATATGTTCCATCTACTATTTAGATATCCATGCTCGACAACGTCACGATCAATCAACTTCGGGCCTTCGTCGCCGTGTGCGATCAGGGAAGCTTTTCCGGGGCTGCACGGGAGCTGAGGCGTGCACAGTCGGCGATCAGTCACGCGATCAACGCGCTCGAGAGCGCCTTCGATGTGGTGCTGTTCGAGCGCAACACTCGCAAAGCGACGCTGACCGCTGCTGGCCGCAGCCTCCTGCCTGATGCTCGCGGTGTGATCTCGCGCACCGAGGAAATGAAGATGCGTGCAGTTGCGATTGCTGAAGCCGGGGTCCCCCAGGTCTCGGTTGCCGTGGATACCTACTTTCCACGTGCACACCTGATCGAATGCCTGCGCACCTTGCAGGCGGACTTTCCAACGGTTGCAATCAATCTGCGCATGACGACCATGCAGGACGGCGAGCGTTTGGTTCGCGAAGGCATGTGCGCGTTGGCGGTGACGATCACGGACGTGCCGGAGCTGAGCCCCGGCACCATAGAAAGGCAGCATCTATGTGACGCGCAAATGGTGACCGTCTGTGCGCCATCCCATCCGCTGGCCTCAATCGCGGGGCCGATCCCGCGGGAGGAATTTGGCCGGCACATCCAGCTCGTCGTGACCGACAATCAGCCCGATGCGGAAAAGACCCAACAGGGGGTCGCCAGTGAACGCCAGTGGCGGGTGAATGACCTCGGCGCGAAGCACGATCTGCTCAGGGGAAGCTTGTGCTGGGGGCACATGCCGCGCCATCTGGTCGAGGAAGACCTCGCGAAGGGAACACTTGTCGAACTCCAACGGCGCGCATGGCACATGCGTCCCCTCACGTTTATGATCTCGCAGCGGCGCGGGTACTCGTTTTCCGAATGCGAGACACGGCTGGTCGAACTCCTTGGCAATCGTCATTCGCCCGATTCTGCTCGAACCGCTTAGCCGAAACAATTTCAGTCCCACCACGTCGACGCGCATGAGTATGCATCCGACTTTTCGTTCGTCTGGTTGATCGGATGCGGCAGGGGACCCGTTATCTGACACCCCTCGACAGACGAGTGAGAACAAATCCTCGGCGCGGATTAGCAAATCCGCCCATATAATTCCTGGAGGATCGCGGCTACAAGGCCATAGCTGCGGTCAAGATCTTAGCCTTTGGCAGGGTCTCCAGTCGTTGAATATCGGTCATCAACGCTTGGGCCTGCGCACTGCTCATTCCCGCCTTTGTCGTGCAATCGAGAAATTTTTGACGGAACTCGATGGGCGACATTGGATTCTTGGGTTCGCCTTTGGCAAATGCCACCGTTTTGGTAAACCTCCGGCCATCTTTCAGAGAAACGTCAAGGCGCGTAGCGCCAGGTCCACCGCCCGGACGTGCCAGGCTCTTGTCTTCCGCCGTTTTAATGCGTTTGACCGTAGCCAGCAGATCAGGGCGCCTGATCGCCGTCGTAGTGAAATGTTCGAATCCCACCTTATGGTCCACCAAGGCGCACGCCACTACCCAAGGATTGCTGAACTGTGCGTCCACGACAGATGTTAGGTTCTGCTTTTTGCTAAGCGGAAAATCGAGAAGCAGATACTCACCCGGTCCATTGTAGATGGTGATGCTTTCCACATCGGGTGCTTCAATTTTGTTCTCTGCAAACAGAGTCAGTGCAGCATCCACCGCTGTATGACTACCACGGCACGATGGCCATGGTTTGAACGAGACCTCAGTCGCGGCAAAAGTACTTCCAAGTCCTTCAAAGAGGAAATCGCGCGAATACTTGTTACCGTGAAACTGATAATAAAAGCCACGGGGGCCTTCCAGAATATTTTTGGCTCCCTGCACGCCCTGCTGAGATAGACGCGCAGCCATTACGCCGGCATAGGAAGCGAAGCCAGCGCCCATACGCTTGGTCAATGCACCGTCGAGATGTGCCTGGGAATTACCCGAAGCTTGATGAAATGCAATACCCAGTGCAGATACCATCTGATCACGCGTCAAGCCCATCAGCTTGCCTGCGACAAAAGTTGAAGCAAAATATCCATAAAGGCTGGTGTTGTGCCAGCCAACAATGAATGCATCGACGCCAGGCTGTGCCGAATTGGCCAGGCGGCAGGCAAGGTCCACGCCCAAAGCCGTAGCCGTAATTAGATCCCTGCCGCTGACATTGCCGAGCATATCAGTTACGGCCAATGCGGCCGGAATCGTGATGACTGAGGGGTGCATGAAAGACCGCTCATAGGTATCGTCATAGTCGAGCGCGTCACCCATGATTGCATTGACGCGAGCGGCATCCTGGGCGGGAACCAGAATATTGGTACCCCAGATGGCGGCTTCGCGCTTACCGGCCATATCGATGGTGAACTCGCGGATCTCTTTGGCTCCGGGCTCATTGGCGCCCCCTAGAGCCGCGCCCACTGTGTCCATAATCTGATTCTTGGTTATGGCAATCACCGCACTGGGCAGGTTGTCGTAAGTGGTCTGCAAACAATAATCCGCAAGTGCAACGATGTCATCCGGACCAGAGGATCTTTGTGCTGGAGGCTTCGGTGCTACCGTCGCATCAGCATAAGCGGACGCGGGAGTCAGCATCAATCCGCCTACCGATGCGATTGAGGTATGGATAAATGATCTGCGATTTAATTTCGTCATTTCGTTTCCTAAAACGGATTAGCGTCAACCATTGTTCTTGTATCTTCAGAGTCACTACCCGGCCCTGGCCCGAAAGAGCGGCCGATTGACAGTGCATCCGCCTGGTGATCATTGCGCATGACAAAACGAAGAGCCATTACCCCGGATTAATCCAGCCGAGAGATGGCAGCAGCGCAGGTGTGGTCAGCAGCGTCACCCGCCGCCCGCAAGGTCCTGTTTTGCGGATACGGGCGGCTTGACGTTATCCGCGACATCCACTTTCTGTGATCAAACTAGAGAGGCGGAAGCGTAGGTATCTACACTTCCGTAATTTGGATCAACGCAATAGCCAACCTATTTTGGGGGAGCGCACTCGGATTGATCACAACTTTCACTTGAGTTAATTTGGACGGCTGTTTTGTATACACAGATCGTATGCAATTCGATGCGATGTTGCACCTGTAAGCCAAAGACGGAAATAGGGTAAATCCCCGACCTACTGTTTCACAGGCCAAAGATTGCAAATCGTGTTTGGGGGACGCGCTGTGACCCAATGGGCCAGTCTTCACAGCGTTTTCAAGGAGGCGCGAGTAGCGAGTACAACGGGAAGTTCGGCGTTCCGCCTTGAGAATCGGGCCATTGCGCAAAGATCGCGAGCGTGTCCGGCGCACTGAAGTGCAGTTCAACCGTGTGGTGGCTTCGCGGTGCCGTCAACTCGCGCGTATGCTCTCCCCGGAAGCGATCGGACACGGCATTCGGATCAACGCGTTCGATTCCGGTGATGTCATTACCAACATCCAATGCTCATTCAACCGGACGGCTGGCATGGCCGGAGAGCGCCTATCGGGCGCGCGGCGCGCCCTAAAGAGATCGCAGAGATCGTGGCATTCGTCGCATCGATGCGGGCCAGCTACAAGTTCAAGCGCACGAGGCGTATTAACACAACGGTGCCGCGATGGCGGAGAGAGACAATGGTCCTCCCACGCCAACCATATTTCATCCCCTGATCTGTGTTCCTGGCTGATTACCGTGCGCTCGGTCCGTTTCGTCCACTGCTAATCCGATTACGCCGTTCCGTTCTATATGAATTCGCTCAACGCTTTCGCGAATTCAACAGGCTGCTCTTCCGGAACGTAGTGACCACAGTTAGTCGGTGCGGGCGTCATCGGCAAACGTCACATCCGGGAGGATCGCGCACAGCGATCAGTGCCGGCTCGCGGCCATTGTCGATCCGTCGACGGAAGCTGCGGCTTGTGCCGCCTCCCTGGGTGTGCCCCTTCGCAGGGACTATCGCGAACTGCTGGAGGAAGATCGCATCGACGCGGTCGTCGTGTGCACGCCAAATGGCACGCATGTAGAGATCGGTAGAGCTTGCATCAACCGGGGCATTCCAGTTTTAGTCGAAAAGCCTATCGCCGATGATCTGGCGTGCGCACGCGCTTTCGCCGACGCCTCACGCGTTGCGCGTGTCCCGGTGCTTGTCGGACATCATCGGCGGCACAACGCGGCGGTGCGCGCTGCAAAGAAAGCGATCGTCGAGGGGCGTATCGGCAACGTGGTGGCCGCCAACGTCATGTGCCTCGCTTATAAGCCTGAGGCCTATTTCTCGGTACCATGGCGCCGCCGCGCCGGCGGTGGTCCGATCCTGATCAACATGATCCACGAGATCGATCTGATCAGGCATCTTTGCGGTGAGGTCGTTACCGTGCAGGCGGCTTCAACGAACCGGACCCGCGGGTACGAAGTCGAGGACTCTGCGGCGTGCACCCTGGAGCTCGAGAGCGGGACAGTCGTCAACATCAGCCTTTCCGATACCGCCGCGTCCCCTTGGAATTGGGATACGGCTGCGGGGGAGGATCGGCAGCTCTTTGATTATCGGCCGGTGCCAACGCATTTCTTCGCAGGTACGGACGGTGCGCTTTCGTTGCCTGATTGTGCACTCTGGTCATATGCCGGCGAAAAAGGCCGCGACCGTCCCATTCATGATCAGCGCATATCAATGGAAGAGGGGAATGTGTATGCAAACCAATTGCGCCATTTCGTCGACGTAGTTCGCGGCACGGCCGAGCCGCTTACCAGTGCGCAGGATGCCACGCAGACGCTTGCGGTGACTCTTGCGGTGATGGAGGCCGCGCAGACCGGGCAAAAGATTGATTTGCGCACCGATGCGCGGTTCAAAGCAGCAGGAGGCGCTACTTAGAACGGTTGGGAGCATCAAAGAGGTCGCTTTGAGCCCAATCGCGAGCGTACCAATTGATATTGCAATCGTCGCCGCATACCTCGGCTGTCGCCCTGGCGACAGGATGATGCTGCTGCTGCGAATTGCACTGTCCAGATAAAAGACATATCACTGCGGTCGTGGAATGCGGCCGCGCCAAGGAGTAGATAATGGTCGAAAGTTCGAAGCTGGCAGACGAAAAGCGCTTGCTTGACGCACCCGTTGATGCGCTGACGCGTCTCTTTTACATCTTGGGCTCTCCCATCGCACATGTTCGCGCACCGGTGGTCTGGAGCACGCTCATGCGGCGGTATGGGGTGAACGCGTTGATGTTGCCTGCGGACGTGTCCGCTTCAAACTTCGATACGGTTATGAAAGGCTTGAAGCTCACCGAAAATGTCGACGGAGCGATCTTCACCATGCCGCACAAGGTCGCTGCGATGAATCACGCCGACGTTTTGACGGAGCGTGCGCGGCGCGTCGGTTCTCTGAATCTTCTTCGCCGACGCGCCGACGGTGCATGGGAGGGCGACAATGTCGATGGGGCCGGTTTTCTCGCGGGTTTGCGGGCGGACGGCGTTAGCCTGGACGGTGCCAACGTCTATCTGCATGGCTGCGGCGGCGTGGGCGGGTGCATTGGATGGACGCTCGCAATGGAAAATATCGCTAGCCTCACTGTCTATGATGTCGATGAACGCCGCGCGCGTGGTTTGGCGCGTTCCATTGCAGCTGTATCCAACGCGCGCGTGACATCCGGCTCGCCTTCGATGGCGGAAATCGATATCGCCATTAATGCGTCGCCCGTCGGTCTGGAAGCCGGCGATCCGTTGCCTTTCACTGTCGAAGCTCTGCCAGGGCATGCAACCGTTGCAGACGCCATCATGGAGCCTTCGATAACCGCGCTGCTCGGGGCCGCGCGTCGCCGCGGACTCCACGTTCATCAAGGACGAAATATGATGAATCACGCCATGCCGATAGCGGCGGATTTTTTCGGCTTGCCGGCGTCGTTCGACTGGAATGGAGAGACCCTGTACCGTGGTCTCGACGCTCAACGTGGGTGTATCCGCCACTGGCTGCAATCGAGTACATCAACCCAATGTCGCTCGCTGGGGTCGCAAGCATCATTCCCGAGACCGTTGTAGGCGCGTTCGAGAAAGGCGAGGTATTGCCAGTGTGGCTAATCTGGCTGCTGTTCGGCTTCGCGCTAAATTCGGTTCCGGACGTGGGTAGGCCGGTGCTTGCGCTCATCGATGGAATTGCGCAGACACTCTTCGGCATCCTGGCGATGATCATGCGACTCCCAGCTTGGTGCGTTCGGAGCGACGGCATTTACTGTGGGCCGTTTCGGTATCCGCGCGGGTGGCGCAACGACGAGCGAACTGTAGTCGATAGGCGTGCTGACGCTCGACTTGCCGCGAAGCGTCGACGCATCGCCAGCTACGTTGTCGCGCGCCGCTTAAGTGGCATGCAGAATTTCGCGAGCTGACTCGTAAAAGCGGCGCCCCGCTTCGGTCACGTTGAGCCGCCGCGTCATGCGCGCAAGCAGGCTCGCGCCAATTTCGACCTCGCGCCGCTGCATGTGCGTGCTTACCATGGTCTTGGCAAGCCGCAAGCGTTCGGCCGCCGCCGTCAATGATCCGGCCTCGACAACTTCGATGAACACGGCCAGCCGTTTCAGATTCACATTGCGTAGATCAGCCATGACATTGTCCACCTTCGAAGGACACTGAAATCATGATTGTCTATCTTCCGCGGCTCGAACACGCGCGCTACGCTGTGATTCCTGTCGCCGTCGTGCAGCGAGTTTTTTTCGAACCTGGAACTGATGCCATGCCCATTGCCCCTAAGCCGACTCGGCCGACCCGGCCGATCCGCCTCTACACCACACCCTTATCCGGTCACGGCCACCGGGTTTGGCTGTTCCTCGAAATGCTGCAAATTCCTTACGAGACCGCGCTTGTCGATATGGCCGCGGGGGAGAACCGCAAACCAGAGTTTCTTGCGATCAGTCCGTTCGGGCAGGTGCCAGTCATCGCAGACGGCGAGGTCGTACTGTTCGATTCGAACGCGATTCTCGTCTATCTCGCGAAGCGCTACGGCGATACCACGTGGCTACCCGACGATCCGCTGGGTGCAGCGGCCGTGCAGCGCTGGCTGTCGCTCGCAGCGGGGCAGATCGCATACGGTCCGTGTTCCGCGCGACTTGTCACGGTGTTCGGAGCGCCGCTCGATCATCAGACGGCCAAAGCGATTGCCGTCAAGTTGTTCGATGTGATCGAGCCGGAGTTCGCAGCGAAGGCTTTCGCGATCGGCGACCAGCCAACGATCGCAGACGTAGCGGCATACGCCTATATCGCGCATGCGCCGGAAGGCGGCGTCTCGCTCGAACCTTATCCGAATCTGCGCGCGTGGCTGCGCCGCGTCGAGGCGCTTCCGCATTTCGTGCCGATGCCGGCGACAAAGGCCGGATTGCTGGCTGAGTAGGCACGCTTACTTGTACGAGACCTAGACCACGATGAACGCGCCCATACCCTTCGCTGCTGGTTGGCCCGGACCGTCGACGCCGTTTCACGCGAGTGAACTGGAAGCCCAGGCACGCGCGGGCTACACGGAGATTGCCGACGCGGCCGGCCGTCGCGGCATTCGTGACTATATGCCGGACCAGCACCGGCAGTTCTACGCGCAACTGCCGTTCATGATCGTCGGAGGCATCGACGCAGACGGGCAACCATGGCCGACCTGGCGCGTGGGCGAGCCGGGCTTCGTCGCATCGCCGGACAACCGGACGCTGCGCATCGCGGGCGGCGAGTTGCCTGGTGATCCGCTCGTTGGCACGTGGCGGGAAGGTGCGCTGATCGGCGGTCTCGGGATCGAACTGCCGACGCGGCGTCGCAACCGCGTCAACGGCGTGGTGACGTCGGTCGACAGCGAAGTGGTGACGATCCGGGTGAGCCAGGCCTTCGGCAACTGCGCGCAGTACATTCAGAGCCGAACACCTGAGCGGACCCCTCGCGACGGAACGGACACGCTGTCCAGGCAACGGCGTGCCACGCGGCTGTCCGATGGAAGACCGTACGCTGCTCGAGCGCGCCGATACGTTCTTCATCGCCACGGCTAATGTCTCCGACGACGCCGGTGTCGCGCGCGGCGTGGACGTGTCGCACCGAGGTGGCCTTCCCGGTTTCGTGCGCGTCGACGATGATGTCACGCTGACCACGCCCGACTTCGCGGGCAACAAGTTTCTCAACACAATTGGAAATCTGCTGGCCGACCCGCGCGCGGGCCTCGTATTCGCAGACTTCGAGCACGGCGACCTACTCTACGTCGCCACCGAGGCGGAGGTCGTCTGGGACGGGCCCGGACTTACGATGTTCGAGGGTGCCCAGCGGCTGGTGCGCTTTCATGTTCGCGAGGTGCGGCGTAGCGAGGCGGTACTGCCGTTTCGCTGGACGTCCGCGCAATTTGCGCGCGAACTGGCACCTGCGTCCGAGACATGGTTTCGCTTGCGCGTGGCGGCGATTGAGCAGGAGACCGCTCATATCCGCTCGTTCCTGCTGGAGCGCGAGGACGGGGGCGCGCTGCCGGAATTTGAGCCAGGCCAGTTTCTGCCGATCCGGCTCGCCGTGCCGGGCCACGCCGCGCCGGTGGTGCGGAGCTATACATTGTCGGGGCGCGATGGCCGCCGCCGCTACCGTATCAGCGTGAAGCGGCACGGCGCGGCATCGTCGTGGCTGCACGACACGGTGGTGAGCGGCGATACCATCGAGGCAATGGCGCCGCGTGGCACATTCACGTTCGATGCCTCGAGCCCGCGGCCCGCCGTGTTCCTTTCGGCGGGCATCGGCATCACGCCGATGATCGCGATGCTCGAACAGGCGCTTGGCGGCGTCGGTGCGTCGTCGCCGCATCGGCCGGTTTATTTTTTTCACGGCGCTCGCACGGAAAGCGAGCGGCCGTTTGGCGGTTTCCTGCGTCGGGCAGTTGCGCGGCATCCCAAACTGTTTGTGCACCTGCTGAACAGCGAGCGGGGCGAGATGGCTCACGGAAGGATCGACGTGGAGCGGCTCAAGCAGATGCTGCCGTTCGACGACTACGATTTTTATCTGTGTGGACCGGCCTCGTTCATGCGTGATCTCTACGAAGGTCTGCGCGCACTGAACGTCGCCGATGAGCGTATCCGCTTCGAGGCATTCGGACCATCAACCGTTACTCGAACACGCACGAAAGGCGTCGCGCCTCCCGTAGTCGAAACGGCGGTAGCTGCGGGCGCCGCGGTGACGTTCCGCCGGTCGGACCGCACGGTCAACTGGTCGGCGGAACAGGGCAGCGTTCTGGAACTGGCCGAGGCGAATGGGATAGCTGCACCTTCGTCGTGCCGCGCCGGTACCTGCGGCACATGCGCTGCGCGCGTGCTGGAGGGCAGTGTGGTTTATACCGCCGAGGCTGTCGCCGAGCCGGGGCCGGGTTGCGCGTTACTCTGCATCGCGAAGCCAGTAGTCAGTGCGGAGGGCGGGCAGCGGAGCATTGTGATAGACCTTTAGTCGCGGCTGTCAGATGTCCATTGCGGGCTCGCATGTTGCGCATCGCGGCACAAGGTCTGGTTGTATCTGCTGCGCGGCGTGAAGATCGACCGCGCCAATCAGGTGTTCGCACTGGACACTACGTACATTCCGATGGTGCGCAGCTTCGTGTACCTGACAGCGGTAGGGCGCATCCCTGTAAGCCGCGGATGCCGTCTTGGCGCTGAGAGAAGCTTTTGTCCGCTCGGACTGCCGGACATCGTGAACACGGATCAGGGCAGCCAGTTTACTGCGGGTGCGTTCACCGGAGCGGTGCTGGGCTAGGTCATTCGCCTGTCGATGGGCGGCTGATCGGGCATACCTCGCGACGCTGCCTGCGATCAAATCCGCAGCATGATTGTCTCGGCCGTTGCACTCAAAATCTCGAAAACTTGATTGTACGAGCGAGGCCACCTCTGGTAGCCGGCTAGCAAATGAGAGATAAGCAATTTGCCCTCTCAGTTGCGTGTGCGACGCGCCCCCCTTCGCGGCACCGATTGCTCAGCCATTCAATGTGTTCGTTATACCGACCAATCTATTAATGCTGTTCGGAGCCAAGGTAATGGCTCTCGCCCGAAATCGCGAGTCGATAGCATGGCCTACGACTATAGCGCCAAAAGCAAAGCGTTCGTTCATTTGCTGATTGATCTCTTCGGGCTGTCATGCGACTTCGGTGTCCACGGACTTAAACACCAGGAAGCTGGGGACCATAGCGACGCATCCAGTCTGCGATGCCTTCTAGCGAGAAGATCAGCTTTCGCGCGACGGGGGTGCGAAGAACTCCGGGCGAATCTCACTTCCGGCGCTTGCCTTGAACCTTGGGCCATGCTGACAACGCAATATCCGCCAGGTGATTCAGCATTGCCTTGCTCGCCCCGTCACAGGACTGTGCGGACATGCCTTGCACAACGGCGCCGTAAAAGCGTGCGAGCGCTTCGGTGTCGGTCTCACTACCTAGCTCACCCTCTACGACGGCGCGGTCCAGGCGTGCCTTGACGGTCTCTATCGCAAGGGACCGTCGTGCGGCGGCTACCTGCGCGGCAGACTCGCACTTTTCGCCACGCTGAAGACCAGCATTCGAAATCATGCAGCCGCGCGGCCTTTTCGGGTCGGTAAAGCGTGATGCCGCGTCGTGCAGGTAAAACGATATAGCATCGTAGGCCGTCATCTTCCCCTGCAGAGCTTCCATGAATTGCTTGCTCTCACGTGCGCTCACGTAATCGACTGCCAGTCTGTACAGGTCTTCCTTCGAGCCGAATGTCGCATACAGGGATGGCGGCGGAACACCCATAGCCTCGGTCAAATCGGCAATTGAGGTGCCCTCGTATCCACGCTCCCAGAACATCCTCGCGGCTATTTCAAGCCCTACATCGCGGTCGAGCAACCGTGGTCTGCCACGTTTACGAACAGGCCCGTTCATTTTTTAGCAAGTCCTATAAAAAACCGTTGACGGGAATCTTCCACGATTATTATTATAGCAGTCACTACACAACGTAGTCGAAAAGGAGAGTTTCATGTCTGCAAAACTGTCGGGCAAAACCGTCCTCGTGACGGGAGCCTCGCGTGGTATTGGTCGTGCTGTGGCTCTGACCCTGGCGAAAGAAGGTCCCGCACTGATCGGTGTGCACTACAGCAGCAACGCTGATGCTGCTCACGCTACGGTCCGCGAGATCGAGGCTCTGGGCGTGAAAGCCGTGCCCATCGCTGCGAACCTGACTCGCGGGAAAGCAGCTACTGACAGTATCTGGCAACAGTTCAAGGCCGCAGCCATCGAAGTCACTGGCGAGCCCAAGCTCGATATCCTCGTCAACAACGCTGGGATCGCACCGGCGGCGCTGCTGGAACAGACCTCGGAGGAAGCTTTTGACGAGGTCGTGACGATCAATTACAAGGCACCGTTCTTCCTGACCCAGGCTGTTTCAGATCACCTCCGTGATGGCGGTCGTATCATCAACATCTCGACGGGCTTCACCCGCGTTGCAGCTCCGACGCACCCGGCCTATGCCTCAACGAAAGGTGCGATTGAAACGCTGACGCTGGCGTTGGCCCCGCACTTCGGTCCTCGGGGTATCACGGTCAACGCAGTGGTGCCGGGCGTGACGGACACGGATATGAACGCCGACTGGCTGAAGAATCCGGAGGCCAAGGCCGGAGCTGAAGCCATGTCCGTGTTCAAGCGCGTGGGTCAAGCCCAGGATGTGGCTGACGTCATCGCTTTCCTCGCATCTCCTGAGGCGCGGTGGATTACCGGACAAATGATCGATGCCACGGGTGGCGCTCGGCTTTGATCACTGCGTCGACCGCGTTTCGCTCCCAGTAGTGGGCGAGCAAGGGGTTAGTCGAAAAAGCGCCGTAGGTCAAAATCGCTACGGCGTTTCTTTCTTTGGACGCTTATGTTCGATCAGCGCTGGTTCAGCGCGATGGGGACTGGGCAGACAGGGAAAGGGCCTTTGCGTGAGATGCCGGGCCTCGGCACCCTTGCCAATTCTGTGACCATTGGAGCTGTAGCCGATCTCACGATGCAGGTGCTGGGAACGCCCCAGCATTTCGGTCAGCGCGTCGCGTTCACCATCGGTGGAGTTCTTTTATGTGGGCTGGGTTCGGCGCTATACATCGGAGCACAGTTGGGTCGGGGACCCCGTGATGGCCTGATGACGGGTTTTCACCGTATAACAGGATTGTCGTTGAGGCTCGTGCGTACCGTGCTCGAGGTGACGGTCTTGATCGGGGGGCTGCTACTGGCAGGTATGGGGCTTTTCAATATCGGCACGGTGTTGTTTGCACTATGTATTGGTCCACTGACGCAAACGTTCTTGCCGTGGGTGATGGTTACCCTTGACCCCAAGAGTTGACGGGTATGGAATGAGTTCAAGACCGGTCGCTCGATTTCCTCGATCGGAAGTCAGCGCCGACGCGAGGCTACTCCTACGCGGACTTACCGCAACTGGTCCGAAAGCCGTGCCTGCATGACGTAGGCTTACATCATCGGAATATGCAAATGATGCGGATCGTTCAAGGTCTGCGCCACACATTGCAACGCGTAGCGACAATCGTCCCTATCTTGCGGGCCCCCGAGACAAAGCCGGATTGCATTCGGCGGATTGCCGTCCGTCGAGAAAGCAGGGCCCCCGACCGCGCCTACGCCCTGGTTGCGCAATTGCAGCGCGAGTTCGGGCGCGTTCCAGTCGCAATGCGGCGGAATCCGCAGCCATAAATGGAAGCCATCGTCGTGCGCGTCGTAGTGCCAGTCGGCGAGTTCCTGTGCCGCGATCGCCTGGCGCGCATTGGCTTCCTTGCGGATCGCATCGAGCATTTCATGCGCGGTTCCGTCATTGACCCATTGCGTTGCCAGCATCACGGTAAAAGGACTCGGCATCACCGTCGTGGCACGCAACGCGCCTGCCACACGTTGTGTCTGCCGCGCAGTCGGCGCGCGCAGATAGGCGACACGCAAGCCCGCACCCAGCGTTTTAGAAAAGCCGGTGACGTACCACGTCAGTTCCGGGGCGAGCGTGGCAAGTGCCACAGGCTTGTTCGATGGCAGCCATCCGTATGCATCGTCTTCGATGATGGGGACGCTGTAGCGCAGCGCGACATCCGCGAGCGCCTCGCGCCGCTGTAACGACAGCGTGAGCGTGCTCGGGTTCTGCAGCGTAGGGTTGCAGTAGAACGCGCCCGGTTTTTCGCTCCTGCAGAGCGCTTCGAATGCATGCGGCAGTGGACCTTCATCGTCGCGCGGCAGTGGCTGCAGGCGCACACCCATTTGCGATGCGATCGCCTTGATGCCCGGATAGGCAAGGGTATCGAGGCAGATCGTCTCGCCCGGTCGCGCAAGCTGCGATACGAGCGCGACGAGCGCGCTGTGAATGCCGGGGCACACCAGCACATTAGCTTCCTCGCAATCGGGCAAGCGTTGCTTGAGCCACGCTCGGCCCGCCGCGCGATCGTCGGGCGTTCCGCCGAAATCCTGGTAGCGCAGCAGGCGATAGGGATCGGTATGCGCCAGCAGGCTCGCCGACGATTCCCGCAATCGTGCCGCGAGCTCGGGGGGCTCGGGCGGCATGTTCATCGACATTTCGACACTGCTTCCGCCGGCTAGCGGCAAGGTCTGCGTACGTCCACGCACGAAGGTGCCGCTGCCCGCTCGAGCATCGAGCAGGCCGCGCTTGCGCGCCTCCGCATAGGCGCGCGCGATGGTCGTGTAGTTCAGATGCAAGGCACCCGCAAGATCGCGTAAGCCGGGCAAGCGGTCCCGCGGACGCAGACGTCCGCTCGCCAGATCCTCTTCGATCAGATCCGGTATCACGAGATACGCCGGTTTGCGGCTTTCAGTCAGCCGTTTGAGCCAGTGATGCGTGAGACTGTCCATGCCAGTAATTTCCAATATGGATTCCCGATTGCCTTATTCAAAAGTAGCACAGCGGTCGCCCGAAAAAATAATCGGTATTCGTTCACTTCAAGACTTGATCGCATTGATCGGACGAGTGCCCGCCTACGGGGTATTGCGCACCATGCAGACGCGAACAATGCCTTTTCGCTGCCCAAAGACGGTGCGCGACCAAACTTGAAAAAATATGAAAAGCCCCGTCGAACGAGGCGCGTAAGGAAATTTTTCGGATCGCTCGAACCATCCTGTTCTGATTGATTGGAAGTTGATTGCATGAACCGGGCCGGAAATTGGCACACGCGTTGCAATAAACGATTCGCCATCCGGTTCCTTTCGGTTGAGCAATCCGATCAATGACACGACTTATTGGAGAGCGAAATGCCCGCCGTCAATCAACCTCTGCATCAGAAAGGCGACTACCTGGTCGACTACGAAGAGAAGGTTTTTCCGGACGTCAAGGCCGAGCCCGGTGAAAAAGCACTGGTTACGTTTCACACGGTCGCATTCGAAGGATCGATCGGCTTCGTCAATCTGCTGCAGGCGACCCGCCTTCAGCGCAAGGGCTTCGATACGTCGGTACTGCTCTATGGCCCGGGCGTGACGCTGGGCCTGCAACGCGGTTTCCCGACACTCGGCGACGAAGCGTTTCCCGGTCATCTGAATTTCAACAACCAACTGGTCAAGTTCATGGCAGAGGGCGGCAAAGTCTACGCGTGCCGCTTTGCATTGCAGGCACTGTACGGTCACGGCGAGGCGTCGCTGATCGAAGGCATCCGGCCGATCAATCCGCTCGATGTGCTCGATCTCCAGTTGCTCCATCGCAAGGAAGACGCGCTGATCATCCACACGTGGACCGTTTGAGCGCGCCGGGTGCCGATCATGTCCGAGCAACGAATCATCCGTGCAGCGGCGGTGCAGATTGCGCCGGAGTTCGAGCGTCCCGGCGGCACGCTCGAGAAAGTGTGCGCCGCCATCGACGAAGCCGCGCAACAGGGCGTACGGCTGATCGTCTTTCCCGAGACGTTCGTGCCGTACTACCCGTACTTCTCTTTCGTACGTCCACCGGTGGCGTCGGGCGCCGATCACATGCGTCTCTATGAGCAGGCTGTCGCCGTGCCGGGGCCAGTCACTCAGGCTGTGTCGGAACGGGCGCGGCGCCATGCGATGGTCGTCGTGCTCGGCGTCAACGAGCGCGATCACGGCAGCCTGTACAACACGCAACTCGTGTTCGACATCGACGGCCGCCTCGTGCTCAAGCGCCGCAAGATCACGCCGACGTTTCATGAACGGATGATCTGGGGACAAGGCGACGCCGCGGGCCTCAAGGTTGCGCACACGGGCATCGCGCGGGTCGGCGCGCTCGCGTGCTGGGAGCACTACAACCCGCTGGCGCGCTATGCGCTGATGACGCAGCACGAAGAGATCCATTGCAGCCAGTTTCCCGGCTCTCTCGTTGGTCCGATTTTCGCCGAGCAGATCGAGGTCACGATCCGCCATCACGCGCTCGAATCGGGCTGCTTCGTCGTCAATTCGACGGGCTGGCTCAGTGAAGCGCAAATCGAGTCGGTGACAACCGATCCGAAGCTGCAAAAGGCGCTGCGCGGCGGTTGCATGACGGCAATCGTTTCGCCCGAAGGTCAGCACCTTGCCGAGCCGTTGCGCGAAGGCGAAGGGATGGTCGTCGCCGATCTCGACATGGCGCTGATCACCAAGCGCAAACGCATGATGGATTCGGTCGGCCACTATGCGCGCCCTGAATTGCTCAGTCTAGCGATCAACGATCGCCCCGCGACGCCGGTCGCGCCGATGTCAGCGGCGTTTGCGGCCGCGAGTGCGGACATTGGCTTCGAAACCACGAGTGGAGGTCAGGATGAATGCCAGCATGAATCTGTCGTCTGAGAGCGCAAGTGCGCGCGAGATGATGGAATTGCGCACGGAGTTGCAGTCGACGGGCCTGCGGCTCGTCGATCCGAACGCGGGCGCCGCCAGCCGGCGCGGTGGCGCGGGACCTTCCGACCACAAGGCAGTGACGGTCGATGGCGTGACGATCATGGTGCCGGTGCACACGAGCTCCGCGTGGAATTCGCCGTTCGTCGCGGGCGTGCCCGACGAAGCGGGCGAAAGCGCGCTGATGCGCGGCACGATTCCGATCGCGAACATCACTTTCCCTAAAGCGCCACGCTTCGCGCGGCTGCAAACGCTCGACGGCGTGCAGTATTCGCACATCGCGACGCTGCACGGAACGGATGTGCTCGCCACGACGGTGCTGCAAACCTGCATCCGCTACGAAAGCCGCAAGAAGACATGTAAGTTCTGCGCGATCGGCCAGTCGCTCGCGGCGGGTCGCACGATCGCGCGCAAGACCCCGGAGCAGCTGGCCGAGGTCGCGCGCGCCGCAGTCCTGCTCGATGGCGTCAGGCACATGGTGCTCACGACGGGCACGCCACCCACGCCCGATCGCGGCGCGCGGATTTTGTGCGAGAGCGCGTTCGCGATCAAGGCGGCCGTCGATCTGCCCATCCAGGCGCAATGCGAGCCGCCCGACGACGACGTCTGGTTCGAGCGAATGAGGGCGAGCGGCATCGATACGCTGGGTATGCATCTCGAAGTGGTGAGCCCCGAAGTGCGCGCCCGCGTGATGCCGGGCAAGGCGAGCGTGCCCATTTCGCGTTACATGGAAGCGTTCCGGGCGGCCGTCGCGGTGTTCGGCAAGGGACAGGTCAGCACGTACATACTCGCGGGTCTCGGCGATACGGCCGAGGCGATCCTGTCGATCTCGCGCGAGCTGATCGACATCGGCGTGTATCCGTTCGTCGTGCCGTTCGTGCCGATCAGCGGCACGCCGCTCGAAGATCACCCCGCGCCCACGCCCGAGTTCATGAAGTCGATACTCGCGCCGCTCGGCGCGATGCTGCGCGATGCGAAGATGCGCTCCGCCGACATCAAGGCCGGTTGCGGAAAATGCGGCGCGTGCTCGTCGCTGGCATCGTACGAGGCCTAGCCATGTACTGCGAAACCTTTGACGAATCCGACGCGTTGCCGCTCGCGTTCACGCCCGCCGAATACCGCGTGAAATGGGCCACGCTGCCATGGGAAAGCAACCAGGCGTATGCACTGCGGCGCGCGGTGTTCTGTGTCGAACAGGGCATCTTCGTCGGCGACGACCGCGACGACATCGACCGTCACGCGAAGCTGCTCGTCGCGCTCAGCTGCGTTGCCGGCGTGCCCGAACAGGTGGTGGGGACGGTGCGGATTCACGAGACGCAGCCGCGCACGTGGCTCGGCTCGCGCCTCGCGGTGCACGCCGCGTTCCGTTCGCACGGCAAGCTCGGCTCGACGCTGATCAGGCTGGCCGTCAGCAGCGCGCATGCGCTTGGATGCGAGACCTTTCTCGCGCATGTGCAGAGCCAGAACGTACCGTTGTTCCGGCGGCTGCACTGGCAGACGGTCGCGGAGGAAATGCTGTTCGGCCGGCCGCATCACCTGATGGAGGCGGACCTCGCGCATTACCCGCCGTGCCATACGCCGGAGAGCGGTTTCGTCACGTCGTCGCGGGGGCGATCATGAGCCTGCGCGATCTCGTCGAACGCCTGCGTGAAAGCCGCGGCTTTCGCCACAAGACCGATATAGCGGGCGTGGTTGCATCGCTGGCGGCGCATTTGCCGCATGGCGCGCGCGATCTCGCCCAGGCCGTCGCAGTGGGCGACGACTGCGCGGCGATCGCTGATGGCGACGGCTATCTGCTCTTTGCGATCGAAGGGCTTGTGTCAGATTTCGTCGCGTCGATGCCCTGGTTCGCGGGCTATAGCAGCGTGATGGTCAACCTTAGCGACGTCTATGCGATGGGCGGCCGGCCGCTCGCGGTCGTCGATGCGCTGTGGAGCGACGGGCTCGGCGCCGCCGAAGAGATTCTCGCGGGTATGGCGGCGGCATCGAGAGCGTATGGCGTCCCTGTGGTCGGCGGGCATAGCAATGCGCGCAGCGCTCAGCCGCAACTGGCGGTGTCGATTGTCGGCCGCGCACGCAGACTGTTGTCGAGTTTCAACTCGCGGCCCGGCGACTGTCTGATCATGGCCGTCGATCTGCGAGGCCGTTTTGAAGATCCCTATCCGTTCTGGAACGCATCGGTGGGCGCACCGGCGCAACGCTTGCGCGACGATCTGGAACTGTTGCCGCTGCTCGCGGAAAGCGGTCTTTGCGATGCGGCGAAAGACATCAGCATGGCGGGTGTGCTCGGAACGTCGTTGATGCTGCTCGAATGCTCGGGTGTTGGTGCGCGTATCGATCTCGACGCGATTCCGCGGCCAACGGGCGTCGATTTCGAACGTTGGCTCAACGCGTTTCCGAGCTTCGGCTTCCTGCTGTCGGTGCGCGAAGAACATCTCGAAGCAGTGCTTGCGCGCTTCCGGCAGCGCGATCTGGCTTGCGCAATGATAGGGCGCGTGGACGCATCGCGCGAAGTCGTCGTCACGCAAGAAACGGATGCCGCGCTGCTATGGAGTTTCGCCGATGGTCCATTTATCGGTGCGCCAGCGCAGGTGTCAGTATGAGCACCACGCCATTGCGCATTGCGCTCTTCACGCACTCGGTGAATCCGCGTGGCGGCGTCGTGCACACGCTCGAACTCGGGCGCGCGCTGCAAGACGCGGGGCACGAAGTGACGATCTTCGCGCCTTCGGTTAATGGCGCGCGGATGTTTCGTGCTTCGCCGTGCCGGATCGTGCTCGCTCCGGTCGATGCGCACGGCAACGATACGGTATCGATGGTGCAGATGCGCATCGACGCGCTCAAAGCCGCATTGCGCGACGATGCCCCATCGGACTACGACGTCCTTCACGCGCAAGACGGGATCGGCGGCAATGCGCTCGCCGAGCTTCGTCAGGAAGGAGCGATACGCGGCTTCGTGCGTACCGTCCATCATCTCGATGCGTTCAGCGACCCTCGTTTGATCGAATGGCAGCGGCGCGCGTATGCGGATGCCGACGCGGTCTTCTGCGTCAGCGACACATGGACGCGCAGAATGTTGAAGGATTACGGCACCGCGGCATCGACTGTCAGCAACGGCGTCGATGTCGAGCGTTTCCGGGCCGAGTACGCGGGGAACGATACGAGAGCGCTTGCGAAGTTCGGTATCGATGGTGCGCCGGTCGTGCTGGCGGTGGGCGGTATCGAGGCGCGCAAGAACACACTGCAACTTCTCGACGCGTTTGCTTTGTTCCGGCGCACCCACTCCGGTGGGCAACTGGTTATCGCAGGCGGCGCAAGTCTGCTCGATCACGACGCTTACACTCGGCGATTCGTGGCGCGGGCCACAGAATTGAATCTCGCGATTGGACGAGGCGAGCCGATCGTCGTCACGGGTGCGCTGCATGACGACGAGATTCCCGCATTGATGCGACGTGCCGATGTCGTTTCGATGGTGTCGCTGTGCGAGGGTTTCGGGCTTGTCGTGCTGGAAGCGCTGGCCGTGGGGACGCCCGTCGTCGTCTCGAGGATCGAGCCGTTTACGGAGTATCTGAACGATCGCGTCTGCTGCTGGGCGCAACCTGACGACGCGGGCAGCATCGCGCAAGCGCTGCAATACGCGCTGGACCGGCGCGGTGGCATCGACTTCGAGTACGCGGTACCCGACCTGCTGGATCGCTTCAGTTGGCGCGAGAGCGCCCGCTGCCATATCGGCTTGTACCGGCGTTATGCACAGCCGGCCGCCGCCTGAATCTCTCTTTCAAAGGAAACGCGATGCCTGTCATGCATTTCAGGGTCCAGTGGCCGGACGGCACCGAGGCCAACTGCTATTCGCCCTCAACGGTTGTCGGCGAATACTTCGTTGCCGGGCAGCGCTATGCGCTCGACGACTTCGTCGAACGGGCGCGCGAAGCGCTCCATATCGGCTCGGAACGTGTACGCGAGAAGTACGGTTTCGCGTGCTCGGCTGCGATGGACCAGCTTGCGCGCATCGAGGCGCAGGCGGAGCGCTTCGCATCGGATGCGCAGGCCAAGGTGAGTATCGTCGAACTTTTGTGAAACCCGGATGCAGCGCACGTCACGAGCAGGACGGCGCGCCGGCCCATCCAATGAACAGCAGGAACGAATCATGTCGAACTCGAATGTGATGACGCAAACCGGATCGAACCAGGCTCCGCACTATACGGTTATCGTCGTCGGCGGCGGTCAGGCTGGTCTGTCGATCAGTTTCTATCTGAAAGAAGCGGGCATCGATCATCTCGTCATCGAGAAACACACGGTCACCCATACGTGGCGCTCGCAGCGCTGGGACTCGTTCTGTCTCGTCACGCCGAACTGGCAATGCGCGCTGCCGGGCTATCCGTATCGCGGCGACGATCCGCACGGCTTCATGAAGAAGGACGAGATCATCGCGTATCTGGATGGTTTCATCGAAATGGTCGATGCGCCCGTGGTCGATCATACGGAGGTCAGGCGTGTCAGGCGCCAGCATGACGGCAGCTATGTGGTGTCGACGTCGAACGGCGAATTCACGGCCGATCATGTGGTCGTCGCATCGGGTGGCTATCACACGCCGATCGTGCCGCGGATGGCGGAACGCTTGCCGCACGGCATCGTGCAGTTGCAGTCGTCGCACTACCGCAGTCCGCAGAGCTTGCCCGAAGGCGCGGTGCTGGTCGTGGGATCGGGGCAATCCGGCGCGCAGATCGCGGAGGACCTGCAGATCGCGGGTCGCAAGGTGTATCTGGCGGTCGGCGAGGCGCCGCGTTGCGCGCGCTTCTATCGCGGCCGGGATGTGGTGGATTGGCTCGCCGACATGGGCTACTACGAGATGCCCGTCGATCAGCATCCGTTGCGCGAAGGCGTGCGGGACAACACGAATCACTATGTCACGGGCCGCGATGGTGGCCGCGATATCGACTTGCGACGTTTTGCGCTCGAAGGAATGGAACTGTACGGGCGGCTCGACGATCTGCGCGACGGCCGTCTTCATTTCGCGCCGAACCTGACCAGCAATCTGGAAAGCGCCGACGACACGTACAACCGCATCAATGCGAGCATCGATGCCTTCATCGACAGAGAGGGCATCGACGCGCCGCCGGGCGTGCCGTATGAACCCGTGTGGAAGCCCGAAGGCGAACGCACGTCGCTCGATCTGGCGGCGAGCGGGATCACGTCGATTATCTGGTGCATCGGGTTCACGCCGGACTTCAGTTGGATCGACGCCCCCGTGTTCAACGGACGAGGCTACCCTGCGCACGTACGCGGCGTGACGCCGCAAGCCGGGTTGTATTTCATCGGCTTGCCATGGCTGCATACCTGGGGGTCGGGCCGCTTCTCCGGCATTGCGCGCGATGCTGCGCATGTCGTCGATGCGATCCGCGCGGCCATCGATGTATCGCGTACCGCATCGGCAAGTCTCGCTGCATGAAGCTGATTCATCGCTATCGCGCAGGTATGCCGCAACTCGGTTTCACCGGGCTGTCGGAGAACTGGTTGCTCAAGGAGTGCGGGCATCTGCATTGGCAGGCGCTGGCGGCCCACGCGGGCCGCGAGCATCCCGACTTTCACGACGATCATGGCGGCCGTTCGTATGCGGCCTTCACCGCCATACGCTTGCAGGCGTATGGCTTCGACGCGGTCGAGGAAAACGACGAGTTCGAGATTTGCAGCGCCCTGTGCAGAACGGGGGCCGTGCGCCATTTCAGCACGCATTGCGTCGGTCGGGGCGATGCGCGGCTTGCGCAGGTGTCGATGTCGTCGACCTTCGTGACGCGCGGCGAGGCACGCAACAATCGGTCGGTCGCGCGCGCGGCGCTCGCGGCGCTGCCCGGCGAAGTGAGCCCGATGCCCGCGGATGCCGCGCAGATGCTACAGATTGGCAAACGCATCCGTGCTGGCGATGGCGCGTTGACGCAAACTCTCACGGCCGCGGACAGCGAAGCCATCGAGTTTCTCCCGTGTCCGTACGGTGACTTCAACGGCGCGGCCTTTCTGTATTTCGCGAGCTTCCAGGCTTTTGTCGATCGCGCCGAATGGCAGAGGCGTCGGTTCGACGAGCCACCCGTCGTCGCGAGCCGCTCGTTGTTCTACTACGGCAACGTCGATCTCGGCGATGCGGTGAGAATTCGCATCATAGGCGAGAGCGAGAACGAGCAGGGCATCAGGCACTGGACGGAAGTCACGCGCAATAGCGACGGTGAAAAGATCGCGGACGTGATTACGGAAAAGCACTGGAGGCGCCGATGAACGCGAACCGTACGACGCGCAGCCGCCCGGTGTCGCTCAAGCCCGTCTATACACGTGCCGATCTCGAAGGGCTCGCTCACCTGGACAGCATGCCTGGCGAGGCCCCCTTCGTCCGCGGGCCGTTTGCGTCGATGTACACCGAAAGGCCGTGGACGATACGTCAGTACGGAGGATATGCGCAAGCCGCCGACTCGAACCGCGCGTTTCGCACGGCTCTGACGGAAGGCGCGCAAGGGCTGTCTGTCGCATTCGATCTGCCGACACAACGCGGTTACGATTCCGACGACCCGCGCGTGAGTGCCGATGTCGGCATGACGGGCGTGGCCATCGACACCGTCGAGGATATGGCGCGCCTCTTCGAAGGCATCGCCCTCGACAGGATATCCGTTTCGATGACGATGAACGGTGCAGTGCTGCCGGTGCTCGCCGCTTTCATCGTCGTGGCCGAGGAGAGCGGCGTGCGCCCGTCGCAACTGACGGGCACGATACAGAACGACATCCTCAAGGAGTTCATCGTACGCAACACCTGCATCTTCGCGCCTGAACCTTCGTTGCGGATCGTGACCGATGTCGTCGCTTATCTCGCGACGGCGGTCCCTCGCTTTAATGCGTTGTCGGTGTCCGGCTATCACTTTCAGGAAGCAGGGGCGGACGCCGTCCTCGAACTCGCGCTGACGATGGCCAATGCGCGCGCCTATGTCGATGCGCTGATCCGGCAAGGCATGGAGGCCGATCACGTCTGCGAACGCATGAGCTTCTTCTTCGGCGTGGGGACCGATTTTTACGTCGAGATTGCGAAACTGAGAGCGGCACGTCTCGTGTGGTCGACACTCGCACGGGAAAGCGGCGCACGCTCCAACAGGGCGTGTGCGCTGCGGATGCACTGTCAGACCTCGGGCTGGTCGCTGACCGCGCATAAGCCGATGAACAATGTCGTGCGCACGGCTATCGAAGCGCTCGCGGCGGTCTTCGGTGGCACGCAGTCGCTGCACACCAATGCTTTCGACGAAGCACTGGCGCTGCCGGGTGCATCATCATCGCGTCTCGCGCGCGACACGCAATTGGTGCTTCAGCATGAAACAGGCGTGTGCGATGTCGTCGATCCGTGGGCGGGTTCGTACATGATGGAGTCGTTGACGGCGGACATCGCGAACCGCGTGCGACTACAACTCGATGAGATCGAAGCGCGTGGTGGCGTGATGGAGGCGATACATTCCGGCTGGATTCGCGAGCGCATCCGTCACTCGGCGCTTGGCGTGCAAGCGGAAATTGAAAGTAGGGAGCGCGCGATTTTAGGCGTCAACTGCTTTGAGCGAGATGATGACGACGCGCCCATTGCGATCTCTCAAGTGGACGTGCAGCAGATTCGCAGGCATCAGGCTCGGCGGGTTGCGGAAGTTAAAGCCGCACGCGATTCCGCGCGCGTGCGCGCGGCACTCGGCGCACTCGAACGAGCCGCTCGCGATGGCGCGGGCAATCTGCTCGAACTGACAATCGAATGCATGCGTGCACGAGCGACTGTCGGCGAATGCACGCAAGCACTCGAAGCGGTATGGCCGCGTCACCCGATACAGATTCAGGCAGCGGCAGGGCAATTTGGCGAGAGGCTTTCGGCAGATCCAGGATGGAGCGCTGCTCTAAAGACCGTGAAGAGCGCCGCGTCGCAGCTGGGGCGCGCACCGCGCGTACTAATTGCCAAGCTGGGGCAGGACGGACATGATCGCGGTGTGAGCGTCGTCGCGGCCGCGTTGGCGGATGCCGGCTTCGACGTCGTGACGGGCCAGATGTTCGCGTCGGCCGCCGAAACAGGCATAAAGGCGTTGAAGCATGATGTAGATGTGATCGGCGTTTCGTCGCTGGCAGGTGCGCATGTTGAACTGGCATCGCTTCTGATAGCCGACTTGCAGGCGCGAAACGCGACGATCCCCATCGTCGTGGGTGGCAACATCGACGACAGCAGTCAGGCAGTGCTGAAAAGACTCGGTGTGGCTGAGTGTTTTCCGACAGGTACCAGCGTAGCGCATATCGTAGCGAAATTGGCCGGCCTGTCTTGCCGGGGTCTTGTCGAGCGTCCGAACGCATTCATGAGCTAAGTCGTAAATGGGTTCAACCAGAGGGGCTCCGTTCGGCCTTCATGGTCGAGGCACATGAGACATGCGAAACGTACAAGCACGTCGCCACTGCAAGCATGCTGGAGAATTGATCGCGGGATAACAACCGTTAGACCCCGCTCCGACGAGGAACCCAGGCCGTCGCAATGTCACTGGTATGCCGGTCCTCGATGGAGCGACGACAAAGGGCGCGGAGGGTCCCTGCGAAATCCAAAATTGCGCTCAGGCGCTCAACACCGTCAAGTTACGGGTGGCTGTACATCGCGTCCCAGTCGGCCTTCGACACCGCCGGGCGACCTGCGTTCGACGAACCATTTGCGGCACCGCCGTAACCACCGTTTGTTGCAACTTGCTGCGCGGCGACCTTCGCTTCCGCGGCTTGGACCGCGTCTGGATAGTGCGCTTGATCGCCGTCACCACCGCGATAACCCGCCTTCTGAAGCTGAACAAGTTCCGCGCGCACCTGGGCGCGGGTAATCGGCCCATTCGACTGGGCGAACGAGGCAACTGGCACTACGACTGCAACGGCAACTGCAACTGCCTGGATGAGGGACTTCATGATTCTCCACCGACTTTTGTTAGCGGTGCGACAACGCGTCTGCACCGACAGCGAAAGTCTAGGAGCCTTCCGCCCCGGGGTTAACCTCTAGTATTCGAAGGCATTGTTCCAACTGGCAGCAGAATGCTGGCATCTTGTCGCGAATCACTTGTCCCCAATATGTTCAAACGTCGTCGTGCCAGCTAAATCGAAACGTCGGGTTTGTCTCGCCTTTGCGGCCTGGCTCGGCTTCGATATTCTTCACGCCACGCGAAGACCGGCTTCGATATTCACTCGGGGACAATCCGGTCTTGCGCCTGAACAATTGTCGAAATGTGCTGATATCGCCATAACCGACACGTTGACTCACCGCCTCGAGGCCGATCGGCCGCGTTTCCAGCAAGCGTTTCGCGACCTCGATGCGCAGATTTTGCAGATACGCTAACGGTGCTAGCCCGACGGCTTCCTTGAAACGGCGATTGAGCGTGCGTTCGCTGACAGCAAGCGATGCTGCCAGATCGCTCAACCGGAATCCCTGCTGCAACGTAGCTTCCATCTGCTGCTGAGCGCGCGCGACGAGCGTATCGGTATGCCCATGTTCGTCGAGAAGCGTTGCAAAGGAAGCCTGCGACGTCCGGTTCATGTCGATCAACAGCGCCTTCGCGGTCATCGTAGCGAGTTCCTCGCTGGCGAATGTTTCGACGAGCCGCACCGCGAGATTCAGATACGACGTCACGGACCCGCCCGAAATGATGCCGTCTTGCGCAATCAGCAGTTCGTGTGCGCGGACTTCGACACGCGGATAGCGGCGCCCGAAGTCTGCAGCTCTCGCCCAGTGCGTCGTCGCGGCGCGGCCATCCAGCAGGCCGGCCTCGGCGAGCAGGTAATTGGCTGTGCAATAAGCCGCCAGCACGGCGCCTGCCTTGCGTTGGCGCCGCAGCGCGGAAGACAGCTCGTTCAACTGTTCGCGGCGCCCGATGAACTCGTCGATGTTCGAGAAAAACGGTGCTGTCAGCAGAACGGCGTCCGCGCGTTTGCGGGGGTCGATCTTTCCGTCGACCTGAATGGTCTGACCCGATGCAGCCGTAACGGGACGCCCGTCGAGCGATTCCACGCGCCATACGAACATGGGTGCGGACGTCGTGCCCGTTGCAGCCTTGCGCGCATAAAACTGGTTGGCCGCGCTGAAGACGTCGACAGGGCCCGCGACGCCGGACGCGAGGATTCCGTCATAGACCCAGATGCGGACGATAGCCATAAGCGTGTCTGAAATTCCTCGAATAATGGCGATGCTGCCACTTTTGGCAGCGCGAGTAAACCCCGATCATGGCCACATCCAATTAACTGAACGCAGGAGCAGCGCCATGCCGATGATCGACGCACTATGGCCCGACGACGCCTTGACGCCTGAGGCCGAAGCCCGTCTCGTCAAGGAACTGAGCGACATCCTCATCGAGGCGGAAGGGTACGATCCTGCCAGTCAGATCGCCCAGCGTGCCACGGTGTTCCATCTTCATCGGCCTGCTGCGATCTATGTCGGCGGCGAACGGACGGGCACGGTCCGCTATCGCATCATCCCGTCTGCACCCGAGGGGCAATACACCGACGAATCGCGTCGCTCGCTCGTCAGAGAGGTCACGGAAGCGGTGGCGCGCGCGGAGAACCGGCCGTTCGATGACGTCGCGCCGCGCGTCTGGGTCTTTCCGACCGAGATACCGGATGGCGCCTGGGGGACGCGCGGCGCGATCTGGATGCTGCCCGATATTCATGCGCTGCTGGCGGGCGAGTCCGAGCGCGGCGCAGGCGTTAGACGGCTTGCACGACGCCGCCTCGAAAAGGCGCGCATCACGCTCGAAGCGGCGCTCGATGCCGCCAGCGCGGGCATCGCGAGCAAACCATAACTGGAGCGCCCAGCATGAAATTCAACGACACAGCCCCCGTGATGGAACCCGCTGGCGGTCCGCCGCTCTGGCTGACGAACCTCGCTGAAAGCGCGACCCTTGAGGCCACCGTCCTCAAGCGTCCGATCGAAGGACGAGCCGATATTCTCTCCGTGATCAAACACGCGGTTTCGCTCTACGAATTCCAGCATCACAGCTATAAGGCCGCGATGGGTAATGGTTTGTATATCGAGTCCTATCGCTCGCAGATCCAGGGCGTGCCGATCGAGACGGTGGTCGTCGCACACATGAACGAACAGGGCGAGACGGAGTCCGTGATCATCAATCATCGTCCGCTCAATGCGATGCTGCTGTTTTCGAAACTGATGTGGGAGCGGGTCGACGAGCGCTTCCGCGATCGCTATCTGACAGGACCGGAAGCAGCGGCTTTGAATACCGTATCTGAAGACTGCACTCGCAGCGGATGTTCGAGGCCGCATGATGAAACGGCTTCTTCTTAATTTGACAACAGCCTCTGTGCTGGTCGCTTTTGCTGGAGTCTCCATGGCGCACACCCTTCCGATGCCAACCACGCCAACCACGAAGATATTGGCGATTGGTACCTTTCCACCGGGCACGGACATGCAGCTTGTCCAACACATTCTTCCGAGCGAAGTCCGCGAGACGGTGCAACTCTACCTCGATGGCAAGGTTGATCAGTGGTATTCACTGCAAGATCGGGCCGGGGTGGCCTTCATTCTGAACGTTACCGACGTAAGTCAAGCGCATGAGATGCTCGAGGCACTTCCATTGGGGAAAGCGCACTTGATGACATTCTCGCTGCTCCCAATCGGCCCACTGAAGCCGTTGGGTAAGCTTTTGAATCCGACTTCCCCTCAATAGAAAGCGCTGAAGCACACTGGTTAGCAGGCGCAATTTCGTACTAAACGGGAGCCACGATCATGTTCAAACCTGTAATGAACGCGACAGTCTTCCCCGCATTAGCTGCGGGCGTTTCCTCATGCAAGATTGTGCCGACCTCATCGTCGTCGGCGCCGAAGCTTGAAGTCGGCGAGGTGCAGGTCAATCCTGACATCAAGCTGCGTTATATGGTCTACCGGCCCGCGCATCCAAAGGGTTCGGTACTGTTCCTGCATGGCTTCCCGGAGACCATGTATGCGTGGAAGCCGATTGCCGAATCCCTGTCCAGCGATTACGAGGTGCACGCGTTCGACTGGCCGGGCTATGGACAGTCTTCGCGTCCAGGCGCCGATCGCTTCTCCTATGCGCCGAAGGATTATGCGCGTGTGCTGGCAGACTATATCCGCACGTCTGGCATCGACAGTTCGAAGCTGGTGATTTATGCGACCGATATCGGGGCGTTGCCTGCGCTGCTGGCAGCGTTGGAGAAACCGGATATCGCCAGAAAGATCATCGTTGGCGACTTTGCTCCATTCAACCGCCCGCAGTACATGTACGAAAGCCTGCAGGGCCTGAAGTCAAAGCCTTCGTCCGATGCCGTGCGTGCCGCGATGAACAAGAACCGCGACGAAATCCTGGCAAACACTTTCTTCCGCGGCATGTCGGCGCAGGAGCGCTACGCATTGCCCCAGGAGTTCAGGGACGATATCGCGAAAGGTTGGGCCGGCTATGTCACGTCGGCAGACGCCTTCTTCCACTACTATTCCTCCTTCACCCGCGACCAGGACTACTTCGAAGCCAATATGGCAAAGCTGAAGGTCCCCGTAAAGGTGGTGTGGGGCGAACAGGATATCTACATCAAGAAGGAAATGGGCGTTGAGTACGCGAACCGTACCGGCGTGGAGCTTTCGATTCTCCCGAAGCTCGGCCACTATCCGCATCTGCAAGCGCCTGAACAGACGGTGCATGAAGTTCACACCGCGTTTAGCGCGGGGAGCCATCCTGTCAGTGACTAGAGCGGGTGCGTCGTCGAGGCGCAGGTAGCCCGATCTCCGGCACTGCGGTGCATTATTTGCCGTGAATCGGGCCTGTTCATGCTGGCCCGGTGTCGCCGGGTGCGGACAAGTCCCTGGCGAAACGAGTTCGAACCGGTGCATGTTCCTGAAATAGACTGTGCATCTGCCCAGCCATTCAATCCGAGGTTGAGCGCGCCGACACCAACGGCCGCGCTGCCGAGAAGGCGTCGACGACGCCTGTTGATTTCGGTGCCGCTGGCGTTCGTCGGCATCTGGACTTTCTCGATGCTGGATCGCCGCGCTGGCGCTCAGCGGGAGCGTGAAGCCTTCACCATGCAGGAGTTCTATGGCCAGACGGGTCTCTTGCCCATCAAACCGGTCGATCATTGATCGTGAATCGGTGCTCATCGGCGGCGGCGCCGCCCCGTCGAGCCGTCAAGAGCATCTGATGGCGATGGGTTGCTGTGCGGTTGTTGGACCACCGATCAATTCGAATAACAGCCTCCACGGTGAACCTGAGAGCAGCTCGGTACCGCTCGATCATCGTGGTGTCAATGCGCGCGCCGCGCTTGATGAAAAGCGCTTTCCAGCTTCCGCCGTGATTATTGATGGCTTTGGAATGATGCTTTGATCGGCACACTCTTTCTTCCTGTGCGGACCCTTCTTACAGTATCTGCCAGACCCGGGGGACAGCGAATCGACCAACCTTGGTCGGCCGCCTTCGCTAGAGGCACACCAGTGCAGCATTTCATTCCAGGGAACATCGATGAATACCCGTGAAGTTGTCATTGCTCATACCGTTCGTACACCAATTGGCGCGTTCGGTGGATCGTTGAAGGACGTCCCCGCGACTGCGCTTGGCGCGCTGGTCGTGAGGGAAACGTTGCGGCGCGCCGCGCTCGATCCGAAATCGCTGTCGTCCGTCGTGATGGGCAATGTCGTCCAGGCCGGTAACAGGATGAATCCGGCGCGACAGGCCGCCATCGGCGGCGGCGTGCCCGTATCGGTGCCGGCACTCACCGTCAACCGCGTCTGTGGCTCGGGCGCGCAGGCGGTCGTCTCGGCGGCTCAGGAAATCGCGCTTGGCTATGGTGAAGTCGCGGTTGCCGGTGGCATGGAAAGCATGGAGCGCGCGCCGTATCTGCTGGACACCGCTCGCTGGGGTGCTCGCATGGGTAACGCACAAGTGCACGACAGCATGCTGCGCGACGGTCTCGTGGATGCATTCTCGGGGGAGCACTCGGGCTGGCACACGGAAGATCTCGCGACGAAGACCGACCTGACGCGGCGCGCCCAGGATGAGTGGGCCGCGCGTTCGCAGCAGCGTTTCGCGGCCGCGCAGGAACGCGGCGCATTCGATGCCGAACTCGTCGCCGTCGAAATAGAAGGGCGTAAGGGGAGCGTTCAGTTCACGCGCGACGAGCAGCCGCGCCCGGAAACGACCGTGGAAACACTGGCAAGGCTGCGTCCCGCGTTCCGTCCTGATGGCACGATCACCGCGGGCAATGCGCCCGGCCTGAACAGCGGTGCGGCGGCGATGATCGTGGCCGAGCGCGGTTACGCCGACACGAAGGGTATCGAAGCGAGCGCACGCCTTGCCGCTTTCGGCATCGCCGCTGTCGAGCCCGGCATGTTCGGTCTCGGTCCCGTGCCGGCGGTGCATATCGCATTGGAGCGAGCGGGCTGGAAGCTCGCCGACGTCGAACGCGTCGAGATCAACGAGGCATTCGCCGCCGTGCCGCTCGCGGTTGCCAGGCAGCTTGGACTCCCGCACGACATCGTCAATGTCGAAGGCGGCGCGATTGCGCATGGTCATCCGATCGGAGCTACGGGCGCGGTCCTGATCACGCGTCTCGTCCATTCGATGCGTCGCGATGGCCTGAAGCGCGGCATCGTCACGCTGTGTATCGGTGGCGGTCAGGGTATCGCGCTCGCGCTGGAGATCCTGTAACGGCGGTCTGAGGTCGCGCCGGGAGTGGCGAGCTGGATGGTCTCGTGCGACGAGTGGCAATTCACGTTGCCCCGTTACGCGCGCTCGAGCCATCCGGCGATCGGCTGGGGCAAGCACGCCTGGTCAGCGAGCCGTTGCAACTTACTTTTGTTCTGTCATGGCAACCCACATCATTTCATGTCCGGCGACCAGAAACATCCGGCTTCCCTATACGAGCTGACGCGCGAACACCTGGCGCAGGGGACGCTGCTGCACGCGCTGCGCGCGGACCCGCCCGCTGGCCTGACGTTGCGCAGCGATGCGGAGCTCGAACGGACGCTGCGTGCGGTGCTCGATTCTCACGAGGGCGGGCGGGACCTTCACGTGTTCGGCTACGGCTCGCTGATGTGGAATCCAGCGTTCGAAGTGGTCGAGACCAGCGTCGCGCGCGTGCATGGCTGGCACCGTGGATTCTGTCTGCGGATGATCTTCGGTCGCGGCACGCCCGAAAAGCCCGGCGCGATGCTGGGGCTCGACCGCGGTGGCGCGTGCAACGGCCTGCTGCACCGGATCGATGCCGCGAAGGTCGAAGCCGAGCTGCGTCTGTTGTGGCGGCGCGAAATGCTGGCCGGCGCGTACGACGCGCGATGGGTTCGGGCGACGGCCGGCGGCCGCAACATCCGGGCGCTGACCTTCGTCGTCAATCGCGGGCACCAGCGCTATATCGGCGGCTCTCCGATCGATCATGTTGCACACCTGATCCGCACCGGACGCGGACCGCTCGGCACCTCGCGCGCGTACTTCGACGAAACTGCGCTGACCCTCGAGCGCCTCGGCTTGCTCGATGCGGGCATCGAACGCTTGCGGCGGGCGATACGCGATGCAGACGTAGCCGACTCCACCAGGTAAAGGTCACGACGGATCACCGCCGGCGCAACAGCTCGTCGCGCTCGAAAAGTTCGACGAGCCAATCGATGAACACGCGCGCTTTCGCACTCAGATAACGGTTGGGCGGATAGATCACATGGACGGGTATGGTCGGTTGCGGCCAGTCTTCGAGAAGCGGCACGAGTTTGCCCGCGGCAATCGCGTCGCGCACCGAGTAGGTGGGCGCCTGGATGATCCCGAGACTAGCGAGACCCGCGGCAAGATAAGCGTTCGTATCGTTCACGACGAGCCGGTGCTTTAACTGGAGGCCGTCTTTCCGATCGTCGTACAAGAACGGAAACGACGGCGGATAGCCCGCGTGCGACGGAATCATGCCTATAGTCGGAAGCGCGGATAGCTGGTCCGGCGATGTCGGCGTGCCGTGCGCGGCGAGAAACGCCGGCGTCGCGCAGGTCGTAAAACCGAAACTGCCGATCTGCCGCGCGACCAGAAACTGCTCGTCGACCCTGCCGGCGCGGATTGCGCAGTCGAAACCCTCTGCGATCAGGTCGGTGCGCTCGTTGCCGACTTGCAGTTCGATGCCGATGTCCGGATAGGTGCGGTAGAAGTCGTCGAGCGCCGGCACCAGCACGAGCGCGCCGATCGCCGTCGCGGCATCGACACGCAGCCTGCCCGACGGTTTCATGCGTGCATGGGTGGTGGACGATTCGATATCCGCGAACTCCGCGAGCAGGCGCACGACGCGCTCGTAGTAGATCGCGCCTTCCGGCGTGACGGTGACCGAGCGCGTCGTGCGCTGCAGCAGCCGCACCTTCAGGTCTTCCTCGAGCTTCTGGATCAGCCGCGTCAACGAAGCGTTCGGCATGTCGAGCGTTTCAGCCGCCTTCGTGAACGTGCCGGCTTCGACTACGCGGACAAAAGCGTTCATCGCTGCGATGCGGTCCATGACGGGCGTCTCAGTTCGATGGGGAAGACGCCATTAGACCGCACAATTTCGACACCTGCTGTTTGCGCGCTTTCAATGCCCGTTGAAGTCCATGACAGGACGCGGACGCAGTGGCGCGATAAGTCCCCGGCTGAGGCTCCGGCACCGGGTATGCAACTCCCGATGCCGGGTGCGAGACAGGGGCGGTACAAGGATTGCCCGGAGTGCCGACCGTCAATCCTCGTTGACTTCGCCGTCTTGGTCGACGGCCGGATCTACTGGATCGGCCGCTGGGTTCTCATCAGCGGGTGCGTCGGCATCCTCCCTCAAACTTTCAGCAACCTGCGCATCAACGGCGTCGCCTGACTCAACTTCCGCCAAACCTGCAACGTCGCTTGACTCAGCTTGCGGAACATCTGCAACGTCGCCTGACTGAGCTTCCACCACATCCGCAACGTCGCCCGACTCAGCTACCGCCGCATCTGCAACGTCGCCCGACTCAGCTACCGCCGCATCCGCAACGTCGCCCGACTCAGCTACCGCCGCATCCGCAACGTCGGCTGACTCAGCTACCGCCGCATCTGCAACGTCGGCTGACTCAGCTACCGCCAGATCCGCATCGTCCCCTGACGCATTGGGCTCCTGGATTGACTCATCGGTCGGCGTCGTAACGATCTCATCCGGCACGCCAGCCGTGCCGTCCACGTTCAGTGTCATCGAAATCCTCATATGGTCGAGTTATTGGTAAAAACCCCCAAAGGATTCCCAATGAAATGCGCGTCGCCAACGGTCGACTTTGTTATCGCAGGCCGCTTGGCCAGCGTGGGAGAGCACATAGTCTCACATGGCCAGCCCGACAATGAATCACAGCATGGACGCATTCGATATGGATGTGTTCGCAAGCGAACACATCGCGGGACGCGCATAAAAGCCTAAGTGTTCCGCCGAACGGCCGCAGGCGAGCCTTCCTGCAAAGGTCGGACCGACAACTCCAAAGAGGTTGCGCGGATGCAAGCACAACGGCCAGCGAGGAAACGTCTGCGCCGGGATGTGCTGCGATGGTCGCATCGGAACGTCGCGCACTCCCTCGAAGCCTCGGCGGTCAAGACGTTTCCAGGCGAAACTTGTCCTTTGCCCACGATGAGTGAATACGCTCCGACGTCTCGCGCCGCATTGGAGCAGACTCTTTCGCATCCTCGACTACGACATACTGCAACGGTTCGGTACCATCCCCCAGGTTTTGTAGCAGGCACAACGCCCGGTTCTATACGCTTGAAACACACCCGTCCTTTTGCGCTCCGACCGAAGCGCGCGGCAGGCTGACCGCGTGATCGATGATTCGCTTCGCACGCTCCTTCATCCGCCGGTATAACCGGCGATCTAGATTCCAAGAAACTGCGACATCGCCCGAACCGCATGCGAGGTCGAGTTCAGCAGTTCCGCTGACTTCAGCAGGTCATCGCGCATCGCTTCGTTGCCCTTCTTGAAAAAGCGGCTCGGACCGGTGAGCACTATTGCGCCCACCGCGCGCCCCGACGGCGCGCTGAGCCGGGTGCCTACCGCACAGATCCCGATCACGTTCTCGTTCTCGTTCGTGGCCCAACCGCGTTGCCGAACCTGGTCAAGCTCGGCATAGAGCGCCGCGCGATCACGGATGGTGAACTCTGTACGAGCGGGAAAGGGCGCGGGGCCGAGCAGCAGGTCACGTTGCTCAGGCGTGCGATCGCTCAGCAAGAGCTTGCCGGAAACCGACGCGTGCAGCGGCGCACTGACATTGGTGTCGAAATACGGCGCCACGCTGTAGTTGCCCGCGACCGAGTCCACCGTCGCCCGATGGTTGCCCATGAAAGCGATCAGCAGCACAGACGGACCGTGACGCTCCTGCAACTCGCGCATCAGCGGGGCGGTGTCGCGCCGCAGACGGTTCAGTGGGTGTTCGAGCGGCAGGGGGCAGGCGGCCCGTGGCGTCGGGCAGTAGAGCGAACCTTCTCGATACACATAGCCTGCCTGATCGAGCGACTGAAGCAGGCGGTGACACGTGCTGGCGGCTAGCCCGACGCTATCCGCGATTTCCTGCAGGCTGAGCGGGCGCGCGGCTTCGTGCAGACGGGACAAGACGTTCAATCCTCGCGCGAGCGCGCCCGATTCGGTCTCGCGTCGTTCGGCGGCGCCTTCTGTGCTGGGAATGGATGCCATGGCTAGCGGGATCCGGCGAGGGCAGGCAGGCACTGAAGGTAGGCAGCGTACATCACGAAACCGGCTGGACAGAATTGCATATATGAATTGCTTGGTTGGTGAGCCCCGGGGAGGTCCATACAATAAAACGGAATTTTTCTTCCGAAATATTGTACAGGCAGCACAGTTTGTGAAATAGCCCCGGCATCGGGAATCGCAAAGGGTCCACCCCGCCTGCGCAAGCCGCCCGCTGTCTCGGACCTTGTCCAGCGTCCGCTGATCAGGACGCCCTACCTTGATAAAAAAGACGCACTGATGTCGACACGTAGAGAGTTTCTGATCGGGGCCACCGCGATGGTCGGCGGGAGCCTGCTTGGCGACTTCGCCTGGGGCGCGTCCTCCACCACGCTCGTCGCGAATACGTTGCCGGAGCCGGCTGGCCTCGCAGCCGGATCGACGCCGGCCAATCCGACCAACGTGGTGTCGAGCAATATGTTCGATGGACTGGTCACCTATGACGAAGCGTTCCGTCCGGTGCCACAGCTCGCCACCTCGTGGACGGAGTCGGTCGATCGCCGCACGATCACGTTCAGGCTGCGCAACGACGTTAAGTGGCATGACGGTACGCCGTTCACGTCGGCGGACGTGCAGTACTCGATCATGGAAGTGTCGAAGAAAGTGCATCCGATCGCGCGGCCCACGTTCGCGCAGATCGTCGCGGTGGACACGCCCGATCCGTACACCGCGGTGTTCCGGCTCGCGCAGCCATCGCCCGTGATCTGGTCGTATCTCGACACGTCTTCGGCATTCATCTTCCCGAAGCATCTGTACGCCGGCACCGATCCGTTGACCAATCCGTACAACGCGAAGCCGGTCGGCACGGGCGGCTTCATTTTCAAGGAATGGAACCGCGGCAACTACATTCGCCTGGTAAAGAACCCCGACTACTGGGACAAGGGCAGGCCGCGCGTCGATGAGCTGATCTTCCGCATCATTCCGGATGCGAGCGCGCGCAGCATCGCGCTGCAAAACGGCAGCGTGCAGTACGCGCCGCTGACGCCGGTCTCTCTCGTCGAAGCGCGCCGTCTCGAGCAGAACCAGAATCTCGTCCTCGATACGAAAGGCTGGCGCTCGAACGCACCGATGTTCTTCATGGACTTCAATCTGCGTCAGAAGCGGTTTCAGGACGTGCGCGTGCGGCAGGCGATCGCGCATGCGATCAACCTGAAGCTGCTGGCGAAGACCGTGTTCTACGACTTTGCGACTCCCGCGACGGGACCGGTGCCCAGCTACCAAACCCGCTTCTATGCGGCGGACACACCGCAGTATCCGTACGACCCGCAAAAAGCGGAGGCACTGCTGGATGCCGCCGGTTTTCCGCGCGGCAGCGACGGCGTGCGCCTGCGCTTCAATCACCTGAACCACACGTATGGTGAGGATTACCAACGCGCTGGGCAGTTCATCCAACAGCAACTCAAGCGCATCGGTGTCGAGGTCACGCTCGTCAATTACGATCTGCCGACCTATTTGCGGAAGATTTATACGGAACACGACTTCGACACAATGAACGTGTTCTATGCGGCGTTCGCCGATCCGCAGATCGGCGTGATCCGCCGCTTCTGGTCGAAGAACATCATCAGCGGCGCCCCGTGGAGCAACGGCTCCGGCTACGCGTCGCCCGAGATGGATCGCGTGATCGAGGCGATCCAGACCGAGCAGGACCCGGACAAGCGCACGCAGGCAATTCACCAGATGCAGGTGATTGCGCAACGCGATCTGCCGTCCATCTCGCTCGCGGAACTGAAGTTCTTCCGCATCTATTCGCGCAGCCTGCAGAACGTCAACACGACACCGATCGGTGTATACGCGTCGCTCGACGACGTGACCATCGGCGCGTCCGCCCATGGCTGACGTGCCGATCCGTGCCAGCAGGTCGGCGTCCCGCCAGCGCCGCCGGCCACTCCCATACCCGCTGCGCCGGCTGCTGCAGGCGCTGCCGCTCGTCGTCACGATCGCGGTGCTGAACTTCTTCTGGCTGCGTCTCGCGCCGGGCGATCTGGCCGACGTGATGGCGGGCGAGGCGGGCGCCGCGACCCCCGAGTACCTCGCCGCGCTTCGCCATCAGTTCGGCACGGATCAGCCGCTCGCGCTGCAGTTTCTCGCTTACCTCGACCGCATGGCTCACCTCGATCTGGGCTGGTCGTTCCGCTACAACGAGTCGGTGCTGCGGCTGATTCTCGAACGCTTGCCGGCGACGGCGCTGCTGATGGTGGGCGCACTCGTGATCGCGCTGCTGTTCGGCTGTGTCGCCGGGACGGTGGCGGCGGTGTCGCGCCGGCGCTCGATCGACATCGCGATCTCGATCCTCGCCACACTCGGTTTCGCGACGCCGCTGTTCTGGCTGGGGCTGATGCTGATGGTGCTGTTCTCCGCGCATCTGCACTGGTTGCCGGCGGGCGGCATCACGACGCCGGGCCTCGCCGCGACTGGCTGGACCCGCGTCGGCGACATCGCGGCGCACATGGCGCTGCCTGTGTTTTGCCTCGCCGCGTATTACCTCGCGATCTACGCAAGGCTGATGCGCGCCTCCGTGCTGGAGGTGGCCGGTCTCGACTTCGTCCGTACCGCGCGGGCGAAAGGTCTGTCGCGGGCCGCGACGATCCGCGCGCACGTCGTGCCGAATGCGCTGCTGCCGATCGTCACGATGACCGCGTTGCAGTTCGGCACGCTGTTCAGCGGCTCGGTGGCGATCGAGACGGTGTTCAGTTGGCCCGGGCTCGGTCAGCTCGCGCTCGATGCCGTCGCCTCGCGCGATCTGAACCTGCTGCTCGGCATTCTGCTTTTCAGTTCCGTGCTGGTGCTCATCGTCAATCTGGCGATGGGCCTCGCCTACGGGTGGTTCGATCCACGCATCGAGGAGCAGCGATGAGTGACATCGTGCTCACGGTGAAACCCGCACGCCCGTGGCGGCGTGTCATCCAGTCGCCGAGCCTGAGCATCGGCGTGCTGCTGCTCGCCGCGATCTGCGTGCTCGCGATCGGTGCGCCGTACTTCACGCATAACGACCCGCTCGACATGGCCGGCACGCCGTTCACGTGGCCGCAAACGGACCCGGCGTTCCCGCTCGGCACCGACATGATGGGGCGCGACGTGTTCAGCGGCATTGCGTACGGTGCGCGAGTGTCGGTCGAGATCGGCATCGCGGCCGGGTTGCTGGCCACGCTCGCCGGCCTGCTGATCGGCGCGGTGGCCGGCTTCTATGGCGGCCTCGTCGACGACGTGCTGATGCGTATCGCCGAGCTGTTCCAGACGATGCCCGCGCTGCTCTTCACGATCGTGCTGGTGGTGGTCGTGCATCCGAGCGTGCTGACCATCGTGCTCGGTGTGGCGCTGACGAACTGGCCTCAGGTCGCGCGGCTGGTGCGGGCGGATGCGCTGCGCGTCGCCCGCGCGGAATTCGTGCAGGCCGCGACCGTGCTCGGCATGAGCCGGCCGCGCATCGTGCTCACCCACGTGCTGCCGAATGTGGCGACGCCGGCCATCGTGATGATGTCGATTCTCGCGGGCAACGCGATCCTGACCGAAGCCGTGCTGTCGTTCCTCGGCCTCGGCGATCCGAATGTCATCACCTGGGGCAGCATGATCGGCTCGGGCCGCGAGGCACTGCAGACCGCGTGGTACATGACCGCGCTGCCGGGCAGTGCGGTACTGGTTACGGTGCTGGGCCTGAACCTGATCGGCAACGGTCTGAACGACCTCGCGAATCCGCATCGCGGGAGGACGCTGTGAACGGCGCCGCTCTGCTCGAGGTCGAGCAATTGGACATCACCTTCGCGGGCGCTCATGGCCGTGCGTCGGCGAGGGCGGTCGACGGATTGTCGTTCGAGATCCGCGCGGGCGAGACGCTCGCGCTCGTCGGCGAGTCGGGCTGCGGAAAATCCACGACGGCGCTCGCGCTGATGGGTCTGCTCGATGCGCGCGCTGCGCACATCGAGGCCGCGCGGCTGCGTTTCGCCGGCACCGATTTGCTGGAATTGCCCGAGGCGTCGTGGCGCGGTCTGCGCGGCGGCAGCATCGGCATGATCTTTCAGGACCCGCTCGCCGCGTTGAATCCGGTGCGCACGATCGGCCGCCAGATCGGCGAGGCGTTGAAGCTGCATCGTGGTCTGTCCGGGCGCGCAGCGCGCAACGAAACATTGGCGCTGTTGCACGAGGTCGGCATTCCGGAACCCGCGCGACGTATCGACGATTATCCGCACCGGCTGTCGGGCGGGATGCGTCAGCGCGTCGTGATCGCGATGGCATTGGCAGGTCAGCCTCGCTTGCTGATTGCCGACGAGCCGACCACCGCGCTCGACGTGACGATCCAGGCGCAGATTCTCGCGCTGCTCGCACGGCTGCAACAGCAGACCGGCATGGCGTTGCTGCTGATCACGCACGACCTCGGCATCGTCGGTCAACTCGCGGACCGTGTCGCCGTAATGTACGCGGGCCGCAAGGTCGAGGAACGACCCGCCGCGGAGCTTTTCGACGATGCGAGGCACCCGTACGCGCAACGTCTGCTGCAGGCGCGGCCGCTGCGCGGCGGCGCGCGGGCACGGCTCGCGGAGATTCCCGGCGCGGTGCCGGCCCCGGGCGCGGTGGCGCGCGGCTGCGCATTCGCGCCGCGCTGCACGTTCGCGCAGGCGGCTTGCCGCGAAGCTGTGCCGGCGTGGCGGCAGATCGGCGAGGGCGGAGTGGGCTGTGTTTTCGATCTTCGGGCTGGGGCCATTAACGCTCACGACAGGGGGAGTCATGCTGCTTGAAGTCGATCGCCTGAGCGTGCGCTATACGACCCGGCGCGGCGTATTGAGCGCCGTCGATGGGTTGTCGCTGCAACTGCGGCGCGGCGAGACGCTCGGGCTCGTGGGCGAGTCCGGCTGCGGCAAGAGTTCGCTCGGCAAGTCCATCGTGCATCTGATCGAGCCCGCCGAGGGCACCGTGCGGCTCGACGGCCAGGACCTCGGTGCGCTCTCGCAGCGGCAACGCCTGCCTTGGCGCAGGCGCATGCAGATGGTCTTCCAGGATCCGCTGAGCGCGCTCGATCCGCGCAAGACCGTGCGCCGCAGCCTGACGCTGCCGCTCGAAGTGCACCGGGTCGGCACACCGGCCGAGCGGCGCGAGCGCGTCGATGCGCTGCTGCACCAGGTGGGCCTCGCCGCCACGCTTGCCGAGCGGATGCCGCATGAGCTGTCGGGCGGCCAGCGTCAGCGCGTCAATATCGCCCGGGCGTTGAGCGTGAATCCCGACGTGCTGATCTGCGACGAGCCCGTCTCGGCGCTCGACGTGTCGTTGCAGGCTCAGGTGCTGAATCTGCTGTCCGACCTCCAGCGCGAGCGCGGCATCGCGTGCCTGTTCATCAGTCACGACCTCGCGGCGGTTGGCTATCTGGCCGATCGCATCGCCGTGATGTACCTCGGTCAGATCGTCGAGATCCTGCCGCGGGAAGCGCTCTGGCGGCACGCGGCGCATCCGTACACGCAGTTGCTGATCGACTCGATCCCGGCGCGCGGTGCGCGGCTCGCCGCGCCGTCGGCGGCCGAGTTGCCCGATCCGTACGCACCGCCGCGCGGTTGCCGGTTTCAGCAGCGCTGTCCGCATGCGAAGTCCTGGTGCGGCGAGCAGCCGCCGGAGCTGATCCCACTCGGCGGCGCGCATGCGGTGGCCTGTCATCTATACGGCCGCGACGCGCGGGCGCATGTGTCCAACGTTTCGAACCCGGCGCCGATCGCATCGGTGCACGACGCCTGACGGCGCTCCATTCATTTTCTATCCGGTGGCTTATGTCGATTCCGTCTCCCGCTGAATTCCCCGATAGCCCGCTGTCGCGAGCGCTCGCCCAGCCGTTGATGCTCGGTCTGTTCCTGCCGATCCAGAGCGGCGGCTGGTCGATGTCGACGCTGCCGCGCACCACCGACTGGAGCTTCGACTACAACGCGCGCCTCACGCGCAAGGCCGAGGACCTCGGCTTCGATCTCGTGTTCGGGCTCGCGCAGTGGCTCGGCAAGGACGGCCACGGCGGCGCGCTGCGCTACCGGCGCGAATCGCTCGATTCGTTCATCACGATCGCGTCGCTCGCGTCGATCACGCATCGCATCCTGCTGGTTTCGACGCTGCACATTCTGTACGGCAATTGGCACCCGCTGCATCTCGCGAAATTCGGCGCGACGCTCGACCATATTTCGGGCGGCCGCTGGGGGCTGAACATGGTGACTGGCCATTCGATCGACGAGGCCGAAATGTTCGGCCGCGAAGGCCATTTCGAACACGACCAGCGCTACGAGATGGCGGGCGAGTTCATCGAACTGATGGAGCGGCTGTGGTTGCTCGACGACAACCTGACGTTCGACGGCAAGTGGTATCACACGCGCAACGCGTTCGTGTCGCCGAAGCCGCGCTATGGGCGCCCAGTGCTCGTCAACGCGACGAGTTCGCCGGCCGGGATCAACTACGCGGCGAAACACTCGGACCTGATCTTCATCACGAGCTCGGCCGGCGCGCAGATCGACGCGGCGCTCGACGTGCTACCGGCGCACACGGCCCAGGTGAGGGCGACGGCACAGTCGCACGGCCGGCAGGTGCGCACGCTGATCAACCCGACCATCGTCTGCCGGCCGACCGAGCGCGAGGCGCGCGCGTATCACGACGCGATCCTTTCGCATGCCGATTTCGGCGCGGTCGATGGCTTCACCGGACGCCGCAGCGACGCCCAGGCCTGGAAGGGCCATCAGCGCGAGCAGCGGGTGCTCGGCGGCAACATCCAGATCATCGGTTCACCCGAGCATGTCGTCGACGATCTGCTGCGTCTGAAAGCGGCTGGCATCGATGGCGTGCAACTGACTTTCTACGATTTCGAGCCCGATCTCGCGTACTTCGGCGAGGCGGTGCTGCCGCTGCTCGAGCAGGCCGGTCTGCGGGTGCGTGTGCAGTCCGCGGGTTAGTGACATAGCAGGCGCAAACAACACATACGGTTTCATCCGATACACGAGGAGTCTTGCTGATGGGAACGATCGATTCGAATCTGGCCGCCGATTCCGGGCTCGCAGTCGTGCAGCCGCAATCGACGGCGCTGCGCGAGCTCGTCACGGCGATTGCGGCCGGCGCGGCGGCACGCGAGCGCGGCGAGGGCGATGCGCGCGACGCGATCGCACTGGTGCGCGCCGCGCGCCTCGGCGTCTTCCGCGTACCGAAGCACGAAGGCGGCGCGGGCGCCACGTTGCCGCAGCTGTTCGAGCTCGTGCTCGATCTGGCGGAGGCCGACTCGAATATTCCGCACATCCTGCGCAACCATTTCGCCTTCGTCGAGAAGGCACTGCGCGCGCGTCAACTGCCGCAGTACCAGCGCTGGACCCAACGCGTGCTCGCAGGCGAGCTGTTCGGCCTCGGCGCGAGCGAGCTCGGCACGCAGAACATCGGCGACGGCGACGGCAATACGCGCCTCGAGCCGGCCGGCGCCGGCTACCGGCTGACGGGCACCAAGTACTACAGCACCGGCAACCTGTACTTCGATCACATCATCGTCAATGCGAAGACTTCGGACGGCCGGTTCGTCGGCGCGCGCGTGTCGGTGCGGCAGCCCGGCGTCGACGTGCGCGACGACTGGGACGGCATCGGCCAGCGCCAGACCGCGAGCGGCACCACGGTATTTAGCAACGTCGAGGTCGCGGCCGAAGACGTGCTCGTCTACGCCGACGAAGTGCAGCTGCCGCAGCAGGCTACCTTCGCGCAGCTCTATCTGACGACGATCATCGCCGGCATCTTGCGCCGCGTCGCGAAGGACGCGGTGGAACTGGTGCAGCAGCGCCAGCGCAACTTCTATCACGCAGTGGCGCCGCGCCCGGCCGACGATCCGCTGCTGCAGGAAACGGTGGGCGAGTTGCAGAGCGCGGCGTTCGTCGCCGAGGCCGCGGTGCTGAACGCGGCGGCCGTGCTCGGCGAGGCGTTCGACAGCGCGATCGCCGGCCAGCCCGACGATGCGCTGTTCGTGGAAGCGGCACTGCGCAGCGCCAAAGCGAAGGTCGTGATCGATCAGCTCGCGCTGCAGGGCGCGACGCGCATCTTCGACGTGGGCGGCGCGTCCGCCGCGAAGCAGGCGTCGCAACTCGACCGCCACTGGCGCAACATCCGCACGATTGCCTCGCATAACCCGGGGCTCTACAAGGCGCGAGTGCTCGGCAACCACGCGCTGAACGGCGTACCGCTGCCGGCCGCCGCCTTCTTCTGAGTGATTGCCGCTCCGCTTGCTGCCCGCGAGGCCACAGGCGGACCCCGAGAGTTCTTACTTCCCCGACATCCGACGATGAGTCAATCCAACGTTCCGCTTATTGGTCCCGCCGCGTTGCGCGCCGCGCTTGCTGCCCGCGACGAACTCGCGATCCTCGACGTGCGCGAAGAGGGCGTCTGCGCACGCCGCCGGCTGTTCTATTCGTCCATCGCGCCCGTCGGGCGGCTCGGCCTCGTGGTCGGGCAGCTCGTGCCGCGCCGTACCACACCGATCGTGCTCGTCGACGAAGCCGGCGAATACACGCCGCGCGCCGCCGCGCTGCTGGCCCGCTTCGGCTATACGAACGTGTCGATTCTCGAAGGAGGTGTCTCAGGCTGGGAGGCGGCCGGCTTCGAGGTGTTCAGCGGGACCAACGTGCCCGGCAAGGCGTTCGGCGAAGTGATCGAGCAGCGCCTCCACACCCCGAATATCGATGCGCCGACGCTGAAGCGTCTGCAGGATGCGGGCGAGAACATCGTGGTGCTCGACAGCCGCCCGTTTCCCGAATACCAGACGATGAACATTCCGGGCGGCATCGAATGCGCCGGCGCCGAGCTCGTCTATCGCGCGCTGGCGGCAGCGCCTTCGCCCGATACGCTGATCGTCGTCAACTGCGCGGGGCGCACGCGCAGCATTCTCGGCGCGCAATCGCTCGTCAATGCCGGCATCCCCAATCCGGTCGCCGCGCTGACCGGCGGTTCGATGTCATGGCTGCTGGCCGGGCTCGAACTCGAGCGCGGTCAGATCCGCACGGCCCCGCGTCCCGACGAGACCGCGCTCGCCGGCGCGCGCACGCTTGCACAGCGCGCGGCGGCCAAAGCGGGTGTCGTCGAGATCGACCGCGCGACGCTTGCGCGCTTCGAAAGCGAAACGGCGACGCATACGCTGTACCGCTTCGACGTGCGCAGTCCGCTGGAATACGAAGCGGGCCATCGCGCCGGCTGGCGCTCGGCGCCCGGCGGGCAGCTCGTGCAGGCGACCGACGAGTACGTCGGCACGTTGCACGCGCGGGTCGTGCTCGGCGACGACGATGGCGTGCGGGCGCGTATGACCGCGTCGTGGCTCGTGCAGCTCGGTTATCTGCAGGTGTTCGTGCTGGCCGATGACGACGCTTCCGCCGCTTTCGAAGCCGGCCCCGAGCCGCGCGAAGTGCTGCGGACTCCTGGCCGCACGCGATGGATCGAAGCGGATCGGCTCGCGCGCGCGCTCGAAGCGGGCAGCGTGCAGGTGGTGGACGTGGACAGCAGCCTCGCGTTTCGCCGCGCGCATATCGCCGGCGCGCGCTTCATTGCCGCGAGCGCGTTGCAGGATCTTGTCCCTCGCATCGACGACCCGGCGCGCCAGCTCGTGCTCACGTCGAGCGACGGCGTGCTCGCCGGCCTGCTCGCCGACGAGTTGCGCGAGCGGCACGCGAACGTCGCGGCGCTGCTCGGGGGTACCGCGCGCTGGCTCGCACTCGGTCTGCCGCAGGCCGCGGGCGACGACGGCAATCTGACCGGCGACGACGATGCGTGGTACAGCCCGTATCACTACCCGCCGGGCCAGGCCGCGCAGCAAATGGAGTCGTACCTCGCATGGGAGCTGCAACTGGTGGCGCAGCTCGAACGCGACGGCATCGCGTCGATCGACGTGATCGACTTCGACACCGCCACCCGCGCGCGCAGCGCCGAATGGCTGGCGACGCTACAGAGCACGGTGTGAGCGTGCACGGCCATCGATCGTTGCAAAGGACACAAACATGAGCGCGTCTCGCAGACTGCATCTGAACACAAACGTTACCGGCATGGGCCGTCATCCCGCCGGCTGGCGCACGCTCGACAACCCGAAGTCGATTGTCGACCTCGGCTTCTTCACCTCGATCGCCCGGATCGCCGAGCGCGGCAAGCTCGATGCGGTGTTCCTGTCCGACGCGCTGGCGTTGCGCGGTCACGCGCACGGGCCCTCGCAGTCGCTGGAGCCGACCGTGCTGCTCACGGCGCTCGCCGGCGTGACGCAACACGTCGGGCTGATCGGGACCGCATCGACGACGTTCAACGATCCGTTCAACCTCGCGCGCCGCTTCGCGTCGGTGGACCATCTGAGCGCTGGGCGGGTCGCGTGGAATGCGGTGACGACTTACGACCCGCAGGCGGCCGCCAATTTCAGTTTCGGCGAAGCGCCGGACAAGCCGGCGCGGTACGCGCGCGCGGCGGAGTTCGTCGACGTCGTGCTGAAGCTATGGGATAGCTGGGAAGACGATGCGCTCGTCGCCGATCGCGCGAGCGGCCTCTATGCGGACCCGGCGCGCGTGCACGCAATCGGGCATCGTGGGCCGCATTTTCAGGTGCGCGGGCCGCTGAATTTGCCGCGCAGCCCGCAAGGCAGGCCGGTGCTCGTGCAGGCCGGCGGATCGGAAGCCGGCGTTGCACTCGCCGCACGCGATGCCGACGCGGTGTTCACCGCGCAGACCACTTTCGAGGGCGCACAGGCGTTCTACCGCGACATCAAGGCACGCGCCGCAGCGCACGGCCGCGATCCGGCTCATCTGCTGGTCCTGCCCGGCCTCTATCCGGTGATCGGCGGCACGCTCGCCGAGGCGCGCCAACGCAAGGCCGAGATGGACGCGCTGCTCGAGCGCAGTGCGGAACTCGCGAAGTTCGCCGGCGCGCTCGGTGTCGAGCCCACCGATTTGCGTCTCGATGAGCCGCTGCCGTATGAGCTGATCGACAGCGGTGCGCGCTCCGACGTCTCCGGCGGCTTTATCCGCTCGACGGTGCTGCTCGCCCGCAGCGAGAACCTGACGGTGCGCGATCTGCTCGATCGCAATCCCGGCGCGCACCGGATGCTGGTGGGTACGCCGGAGACCATCGCGGACGACATCGAGCGCTGGTTCACCGGCCGCGCGGCGGATGGCTTCAATCTGAATGCGGATGTGTTTCCGTCGGGGCTCGCGGATTTCGTCGATCAGGTCGTGCCGCTGTTGCAGCGCAAGGGCATCTTCCGCCGCGAGTACGAAGGCACGACGCTGCGTGAACACTATGGTCTGCCACGGCCGCCCAGCCGCTATGCCGATGCGCAAGCGGGCCTCGCCGCCGCGGCCGATGCGGTCTCTTGAAGGAGGGAAAATGAGTATGACCACACGTGATTCCACTTTTGCGGTGACTCCCGCGCCGGCTGCCGGCGCGATGTTACTGCGACGCTTGACGCTGCGCGAACCGTTGCTGCGTTGCCTCGTGCCGGTGCTGCTGATCGCGGTGTGGCAGCTGGCTTCGTCGCTGGGCGTGGCGAGCGAATTCGTGCTGCCGTCGCCCGCGTCGGTGCTCGCCGCGTATCGCGAGTTGTGGCAGTCGGGCGATCTGCAGGACGCGCTGAAGGTGTCGCTCGCGCGTGCGGCGCTGGGCCTGCTGATCGGCGGGGGCGCGGGGATGCTGCTGGGCGTGGCCTCCGGCTTGAGCAAGTCCGCCGAACGCGGCTTCGACAGCGTGCTGCAGATGCTGCGTACCATACCGTTCATCGCGCTCGTGCCGATCTTCGTCGTGTGGTTCGGCATCGGCGAAGTGTCGAAGGTCGCGCTGATCGTGGGAGCGGCCATTTCGCCGATGTATCTGAGCACCTATCACGCGATCCGCGGTATCGACCCCAAGCTGCTGGAACTCGGCCGCACGTTCCGGCTGACGCGCGCGCATCAGGTCCGCCTGATCATCCTGCCGATGTCGCTGCCCGGCATACTCGTCGGCGTTCGCTACGCGGCGGCGATCTCGCTGCTGGCGCTGGTGGCCGCTGAGCAGATCAACGCAAGCGCGGGCATCGGCTACATCCTGAACAACGCCAACCAGTTCCAGCGTACCGACATCATCATCGCGGGCATCCTCGTGTATGCGGCGCTGGGGATCAGCGTCGACGCGCTGCTGCGCTACATCGAGCGCAAAGCGCTCGCCTGGCGAGGTGCGCATGTCTGAGCTCGCATACCAGACGGATCGGCAGACGGCGTCAGTCGTCGCGAGCCTGTCGCGCGTCGGCAAGCGCTACGGCGAGAACGCTGTGCTCGATCAGGTCGACTTCACGGTGCACAAGGGCGAAGTGGTCGCGCTCGTCGGACCGTCCGGCACCGGCAAGACCACGTTGCTGCGACTGCTCGCCGGACTCGAATCGGCAACGAGCGGCCGCGCGGAAGTGTCGGCGAATACCTCGGTGGTGTTCCAGGAACCGCGCCTGATCGGAGCGCTGCGGGTGTGGGCGAACGTGCTGCTGGACGACGCGCGCAAGCCGGATGCAAAAGAACGGGCGCGCGCCGCGCTGCAAGACGTGGGTCTCGAAGACAAGCTGTCGAGTTGGCCCGTCAGCCTTTCGGGCGGCCAGGCGCAGCGCGTGGCCGTGGCTCGCGCGCTGTATCGGCGGCCCGACCTGATGCTGCTCGACGAACCGTTCAGCGCGCTGGACGCGTTCACACGGCGAAGCATCCAGAGTCTCGTGCTGAAGCTGTGGGACCACTACCGGTTCGGCCTCGTGATCGTGACTCATGACCTCGACGAGGCATTGATACTCGCCGACCGGATCGTAATTCTTTCCAAAGGCAGGATCTGCCACGAAACGCGGGTCGATTTGCCGCGCGAGCGTGACGTGACCTCGCCCGAATTCAATGCACTGAAGCGTGACCTGCTGCGGCAGTTTTCGCTCAGCGTGTCCTGACTTTTTTCATTCATCACCGGGGTTGCCATGTCGCTAAAGAAATCGCTATTCGGAGGTGTTGCCGCATTGCTTGCTACTTTCACGCTCGCGTCCTCGGGTACGGCTCACGCCCAAAGCCAGCAGGCCGATCTGAAGAACGCAAAGCTCGTGATCGCCTATCAGGACCCCGCATTTCCCGCGCTGATCCGCAAATCGGGCGTGGTCGACGGAACGCCTTACCAGATCGAATGGGTGCTGCTGACCGGGCCGGCCGCGAATCTGTCCGCACTGTACGCGGGCCGGATCGATCTGGGTCACATGGGCGACACGTCGCTCACGATCGAGCAGGCCAACGCGCGCACCGATTGGACCAAGGACTCGACGCCGTTGCGCATCGTCGCGGGCTGGCGCAACGCGTATTCCAAAGACTATCCGCCGGAGATCACGGCGCTGCGCACGAGCTCGGGCATCACGAGCGTACAGGCGATCAAGGGACACAAGTTCGGCTACAACTACGGCGGCTATAACCATGCGCAATATCTGGCGACGCTGGTCAAGGCGGGGTTGAGCGAGAAAGACGTGCAGCCGATCAAGTTCGCGGACGGCGCGACATCGGCGGCGGGCTTCAACGCGGGGCAGGTCGACGTCTATTCGGGCGCCCTCGGCCCGGTCCTGCCGACGATCAGGTCGGGCGCGGGCCACGTTCTGCTGAGCGACCGCGACACGAAGATTCCGGCGCTCAACGTATGGACGACGACTTCCGCCAACCTGAAAGATCCCGCCAAGGTCGCGGCACTGCAGGATTTCTTCTCCCGCATGTCGGGTTACTGGTCCTGGCACGATTCGCACAAGGATGAGGTGATCGGCATCCTCAAGGACACGCTGAAGATCTCCGATGAACGCGCCGCGTTCGAGTACCAGGTTCGCAGCGGCAGCTTCGTCAAGTTCGACAAGGGCCTGCTCGGTGAGGAACAGAACATCGCCGACATCCTGTACGACGGACACGCGATCCGCAAGAAGGTGAAGGTCGACGTCGAATACGATCCGCGCTTCAATGCCGCGCAGAAAGCGATCTGGCCGATCCCGTCCAGGGACTGATTCGCTGTTGCGATCCCGGATGCCGCGCGACGTCCTCACGAGAACTGATCACACGACCATGACGACAACCACGAACGAATCGAGCAGCGTTATCGCCGCACAACGCCGTGAAGCGATACAGAATCTGCTGGCCGACGCCCGCTCGATCATCCTTGAAAAGGGCGTTACGCGCGAAGCATTGAAGGCGATCAGCGCGCTGCTACTCGAGCTCGCGACGCGTCACACACTGTTCGACGCCGCTGATTTTCCGCCGCCGCGCCTCGACGGCGGCGATACCTCGACCCGCTACAGGCTCAATCCCGGCGAAGACGGACTGGCGTTGTATCTGAATTCGCTGCTGCCCGGCAAGACGACGATTCCGCACAACCACGACACATGGGCCGTAATCGCGGCGATCGAAGGCGCGGAGCTTAACCGTATCTACCGGCGCACCGACGATGGCCGCGACCCGGAGCGCGCAACGCTCGAACTGTTGCACGAAGTGGTGGTGCGGCCCGGCATTCCGATCGCCTTTCTTCCCGACGATATCCACAGTATTCACGTCGGCGGCGCGGAGCCGACGCTGCATCTTCATCTGTATGGCCGTCCGCTTGAAATGCTGACGGGCCGCCTCGGCTTCGAAACCGATACCGGCCTCGTGGTGCGCTACAACGCGAAACACCTGCAGCGCGCGACCCAGGCAGTCGGTTGATGGCATCGTCCGATCCCAACTTCGGGCTTTCCGATTCTCCAATGGCAGACACTTTTTCGCTGATCCCCGCGACCACCGTCCGTGAATGGTTGAACGACGACGAAGAGATCGCTTTCTTCGACGTGCGAGAAGCTGGCGAGTTCGGCGAAGGCCATCCGTTCTTCGCGGTTCCATTGCCGTATAGCCGGCTCGAACTCGATATCGTCCGCCTCGCGCCGCGGCGCGAAGTACGCATCGTCCTGCTCGATGCTGGCGCGGATGACGAAGCAATCTCACGGCGCGCCGCACGTCGGCTTCATGCGTTGGGCTACACGCGGCTGTTCGTTCTGAAAGACGGCGCGCGCGGCTGGGCCGCGGCCGGCTACACGCTGTTCAAGGGCGTGAACGTGCCGTCGAAAACCTTCGGCGAACTCGTCGAGCATGCGTACGAGACGCCGCACATTTCGGCGGCCGATCTCGCCAGATTGAAGACGGAGCGCGCGCCGCTGATTCTGCTGGACGGACGCACCGTCGAAGAGCACACGAAGATGACGATTCCGGGCGCGGTGAGCTGCCCCAACGGCGAATTGGCTTATCGTTTCGGTGCGCTGGCGGCGGACCCGCGCACCCCTGTCGTGATTCATTGCGCGGGGCGTACGCGCAGCATCATCGGCGCGCAGTTGCTGCGCAGTCTGGGCGTGCCGAATCCGGTCGTCGCGCTCGAAAACGGCACACAAGGCTGGGCGCTTGCCGGTCTGGAACTGGAGCGCGGCAGCGCGCGACGCTATCCGGATAGCGTCGAAGACAGTATATCGAGCGAAGCGCGTGACCGTGCGGCGTCACTTGCTGCACGGTTCGCCGTGACCACGCTCGACGCACGAGCCGCGCAAGCATGGCTCGACGCCGCTGACCGCACCACCTATCTGCTCGACGTGCGCAGCGCCGCCGAGTTCGCGCGCGACGGCGTGCCCGCCGCCGTGCACGCACCCGGCGGACAATTGCTTCAGGCAACGGATCAGACCATCGGCGTGCGCCGTGCTCGCGTGCTGCTGGTCGATTACGACGGCATACGCGCGCCTGTCATGGCGACATGGCTCGTGCAACTGGGCCTTGAAACCGCGTTGGTCCAGGAGCGGGATGCACACGCACTGAAGCGTCACGGGCCGCACGCCACTGCGCATGGCCCGGTCGAAGAGGACCTGATCGATGCGGACGGACTGCGCAAGCTGCGCGGCGCAGCAGACGTGCACGTGCTCGATCTGCGCTCCAGCGCCGCGTATCGCGGCGGCCATCCCGAGCGGGCGCGCTGGTCGATCCGTCCACGCTTAGCTGCGGCACTTGAGAAAGCGCGGCGCTCGCATCGCATCGTGCTGCTGGCGGATTCACAGGAGTTGGCCGCGCTCGCCGCGTTCGATCTGCGCGAGGCTCGCTTCAGCGATGTATCGATTGCGAAAGACGGCATCGATACATTCAGGCAAGCAGGCTACGCGATCGAAGCGTCGCCGCGAACCCCTGCGGATAGTGAGCGGATCGACTACCTGTTTTTTGTGCATGACCGCCACGAAGGTAACCTCGATGCGGCGCGGGCCTATCTCGCGTGGGAAACCGGCTTGATTGCGCAGTGTGCGCCAGACGAGCTTCGCCAGTTTTGCATCGACGTGCAAGCGGCCCACGCGGACACGCTTGCCCAGCCGATTCGTTGATGATCGCGTGGTCCCCGGACTACCGGATATCGACGATGGCTTCGCGTGCATCGATCTTGCGCAGGACGACGTGCTCGCGATAAGCGAGATCGGCGCAGTCCTGCTGAGCCTTGACGACTTCGTCGGTGAGCGGATAGTGGACGCCCGATTCGAGCCGCGGCAGCGCCCGCGTCCAGATTTCCAGCCGAATAGCCGTGTTCTGCGACAGGCACTGCGCCGTCTGCCTGCATGCTCGATCAAACCGACCGTGAATGTCACTCGCGGCCGACGGCATCACGATCACCGCATTCTTTCATTCTGCAGAATGCTTATCAGGCCACGCACGGAATGAATATTCCGATTGATTGGTTTGTGCGTGGCGTGCGGGTTCTTACACTTGGTCGCTCTTCATACAGGAGTGTCATCCGTGAGTTCCTCTGCACAATCGAATCTGGACACCTCATTTGAAAATCTGCGCATCCGGCGTGTGGCGGGATTGATTGGCGGAGAAGTTCAGGATTTCAAGCTCTCGCCAGCGCTCGACGAGTCCGTGATCGACACGCTCCATCGCGCGCTGGTGAAGTACAAGGTGCTGTTCTTTCGCGATCAGGGACATCTGGACGATGTGTCGCACCAGGCGTTCGGCGCACGATTCGGCCAAACCGTCGCGCATCCGACCGTGCCGTCGCCGGAAGGCACGGCGCTGTTCGAGCTGGACGCGTCCAAAGGTGGCGGCCGTGCAGATTCCTGGCACACGGACGTCACTTTCGTCGATGCGTTCCCGAAGATTTCCATTCTTCGCGGCGTGAAGATTCCGGCTTACGGCGGCGATACCGTGTGGGCCAACACGGCCGTCGCCTACGAACGTCTGCCGGACGATCTGAAGCGGCTCGCCGACTCCCTGTGGGCCGTGCATACCAACGATTACGACTACGGTGCAGAGCGTATAGCAGGAACCGACACGCAGTCCGCCGCGGCGCGTCTCGCGCATCACCAGAACGTGTTCGTTTCGGCCGTTTACGAGGCCGAGCATCCGATCGTGCACGTGCATCCAGTGTCGGGCGAAAGAGCCTTGCTGTTGGGCCACTTCATCAAACGCATCGTGGGTTTGTCGAGTTCGGAGTCCGCGCGAATCTTCGAGATCCTGCAAAACCGCGTGATCCGCCTCGAAAACACCGTGCGCTGGCAGTGGCGTCAGAACGATGTGGCGATCTGGGACAACCGCGCAACGCAACACTACGCGGTGAACGATTACGGCACCCAGGAGCGCCTCGTGCGTCGCGTGACGGTGGCGGGCGAGCGCGCGGTTTCCGTCGACGGCCGTCATAGCCGCACGCTTCGGCGGCCGGAACCGACGACGCAAGTGGACTCGAGGCAGGCCACGCGCGAGCCGGCCGCTTCCGCCGCTTGAGCGGGTTCGACGATTAACATTACGAGGCACTCCGCACATGACACAACGACGACGCCTGCTTCAGGTCGCCGCCGTATTGGGCGCAACGGCGATGCTGCCGGGCCTGGTTCGCGCGCAATCCGGCGCAAAGAAGTACGCCGGTGTGACGCTCAACGTATCGGTGTTCAGCACCGCATACACGAAACTGCTTCAACAATGGTTGCCGGAATTCGAAGCAGCGAGCGGCGCGAAGGTGAACTTCGATACACCTTCGTTTCCGGTGTACAACCAGCGCGCTGACCTCGAGTTGTCCACGCGGGGTTCCGCGTATGACGTGCTGAACGTCACGTTCATCTACAGTAGCCGCTGGATCAATTCGGGCTGGCTGACACCGCTCGACGACTTCATCAAGAATCCCGCGCTTACCGCGGCGGACTGGGACGTCAAGGATTTCCTGCCGGGCGCGCTCGCGTCTGAAACCGGCAAGGACGGCAAGCTGTATGGCATCCCCTGGAATGCCGAAGCACTGCTGTCAGGCTCGTCGCGCTTCGATCTCGTGAAGGCAGCGGGCTTCGCGTATCCCGACACGACCGACGATCTCGTCAAGGTGCTGAGGGCCGTCAACAAGAAGGAACGCGTCGCGGGCTACGTCGCGGACAGCCACTATGGCTGGACCTTCGTCCCGTATCTGCAGGCATTCGGTGGCAATGTGTTCCGCGCGCCGCCAGACGACCTGTTTCCCACGCTCGACACGCCGGAGGCGATTGCCGCCGCGGAGTATTACGCGAACCTGATCAGCGAGTTCGGTCCGGACGGTGGTGTGACGTACACGCCCGATCAGGTCACGCAGGCCCTGATGCTCGGCCGCACGAATTTTACGGATGCAGGTCAGATCTACCTCGCCCAACTCGGCGACCCCGTGGCGAGCAGGACCGTGAAGACTGCGAGCTTCGGGCTCGTGCCGAAGGGACCGGCCGGACGTTTTCCCGGCGTCGCGGTGCACGGCCTGGGCATTCCCGCCGGCTCGAAGAACAAGGAAGCGGCGTGGTCATTCATTCAGTGGGCGCTGTCGAAGCAGATCACACGGCGGACCGTCGCTGCCGGTTACGGATCGCCCGCGCGGCGTTCGGACATAGACTCGAAGGAATTCCGCACGCGGCAGTTGATCAGTGGTCACGATCTTGCGGAGCTTTCACTGCAATCCATCGATCTCGCGGCGAAATCCGGTCATATGAAGTACCGCACAGTCGCGGTCTATCCGCAGGTCGATCAGCAGCTCAACGCGGCGATCGCGCGCATCGCGACGAAGCAGCTGTCGGCACGCCAGGCGATGCAGCAGGCGCAAGCGGCGTCGATTGCGGAACTGAGACGGGCCGGCATCAAGATCTGACGGCTACGATATGTCGACGCCATTACTTCCCGCTGCGAGCTGGGTGTCGCAACAGCGGCGCGCATTCCTGCTCGGGCTGACACCGTCGTTGATCGCCTTGGCGGCCGTCACGCTCGTGCCGACTGTGGTGCTCATCGTCGTCAGTCTGACTCCGCTGAGCCTCACGAACCCGGCCGCGAGTTTTCGCTTCGACGATCCACTCGTCAACTATCGGCAACTGCTGCACGACACGCGGTTTCTGGATTCGGTGCGCACGCAGCTCAAGTTGTCGGTGGCGAGCGTAACGTCACAACTGGCTATCGGCCTCGGGCTTGCGCTGCTGCTCGACGGCAAGTCGGCGTTTCTCAGGGGCGTGCGTACCGTTTTTCTAATTCCGATGGTGTTGCCGCCGATTGTCGCCGCGCTGATCTGGAAGATCCTTTATTCGCCGGATATCAGCCCGCTGCATCGTGCGCTGGAGTCGGCCGGTTATCCGGTGAGTTCGTTGATCGCGAATCCGTCGACCGCGCTGTGGGCGGTCGCCGCCGCCGACACGTGGCAATGGTTCCCGTTCACGATGCTAATGGTGCTGGCCACATTGCAGACCATTCCCGACGATCCGCTCGAAGCGGCGAGCCTCGATGGCGCGGGGCGCTGGCAATTGTTCCGCTATATCGTGCTGCCATACCTGCGTCCGGTGCTGGTGGTCTGCGGATTGTTTCGGCTCATCGACAGCTTCAAGGCGTTCCCATTGATCTACGTGTTGACCAACGGCGGCCCCGGCACCGTAACGGAAGTCACCAACTACTACAGCTTCATCGAGGCGTTCAATTTCTCTTATTGGGGCTACGGGAGCGCGATAGCGACGGTCATCCTCGTCGGTGTCTTCCTGCTGAGCTGGCTGGTCGGCAAACTCGGATGGAATAGCCATGACGCAGACTAGTAGTTCGATCGATCGCGATCTGCCCGGCGCAATTGGAGTGAGCGAAGACGGACACACGGCGCCTGTCGGCCGCCGACGCCGCAAGGCCACGAGGATGTATCGGCTGGGTGCGGCGTTGCAATCTCATGCGCGCGCGGTGGTAGTCGTCGCGCTGCTGCTGGTACTGCTGTTTCCGTTCCTGTGGCTCGTGCAATTGGCGTTGCGTCCCGCTGACACGATATTCGACGACGGGCTGCTCTTCAAACCGACCCTCGATGCCTTCAGAGGTCTATTTCATAGCAGCTTCGTAGGCTCGTTCGTGAACAGCCTCATAGTCAGCACGCTGTCCACGCTGCTCTCGTTGCTGATCGGCGTGCCGGCGGCTTACACGCTGACGCGCTGGAAGTTTCGCGCACGCAAGCAGGTCGCGCTATGGATTCTGACCACGCGTATGGCGCCGCCAATCGCATTCACGATTCCGTTCTATCTCGCTTATCGGTGGCTCGGACTTCAGGACACAATCGCGGGCCTTGTGATCGTGTATCTGACGTTCAATCTGTCGATTGTCGTCTGGCTCATGCAAACCTTCTTCGAGGCCGTGCCGCGCACACTTGAAGAAGCCGCGCAGATCGACGGCTGCGGCATCTGGCAAGCCTTCTGGCGCGTCACGCTGCCGCTTGCGGCGCCTGGACTCGCGGCCACTGCCGTGCTGTGCTTCATCTTCTCGTGGAACGACTTCTTCTACGCCTTGATTCTCACGCGGACTAATGCGATCACCGCGCCGGTGTCGATCGTGAATTTTCTCCAGTACGAAGGCTGGGAATGGACCAAGGTCGCCGCCGCCGGCACGCTGGTCATGCTGCCGGTCGTTCTGTTTACGGTACTGGTCCGTACATACCTGGTGCGCGGCCTGACCGCGGGCGGACTGAAGGACTAAAAGGAATTGCGAAATAGGGGATTCAACGCGCCATGTCTTCGCTCAGCATCCGCAATGTTCATAAACGCTACGACAATACCGAGGCCATTCGCGGCATCGATGTCGAAATCGCCGAAGGAGAATTCGTGGCGCTCGTCGGTCCGTCGGGCTGCGGCAAATCAACGTTGCTGCGGATGATCGCAGGACTGGAGTCGGTCACAGAAGGCGACATCATGCTGGGCGATCAATCGATCAACGAGTTCGCGCCGAAAGATCGCAACATCGCGATGGTGTTCCAGAATTACGCGCTTTATCCGCATATGACTGTCGCGCAGAATCTTGCTTTTTCTCTGCAATTAAAAGGCGCGTCCAAGGCGGAGATGGCGGTACGCGTGAATGACGTGGCGCAAAGCCTTGGACTGACTCCGCTGCTTGAACGCCTGCCGCGCCAGCTATCGGGGGGACAAAGACAGCGCGTCGCGATGGGCCGCGCGATCGTGCGGCAACCGCAGGCCTTCCTGTTCGACGAGCCGCTGTCGAACCTCGACGCGAGCTTGCGCGTCAAGATGCGCACGGAGATAAAGGCCTTGCATCAGCGGCTGCGTACCACCACGATTTACGTAACGCACGATCAGGTCGAAGCGATGACGATGGCTGACCGTATCGTCGTACTCAAGGATGGATTGATCGAACAGGTGGGCACGCCGCTCGAACTGTATGACACGCCGCGCAATGCGTTCGTTGCGGGGTTCATCGGCTCGCCGTCGATGAACTTCATTCACGGACACCTGGATCTAAACAATGGTGCACGCGTGATAACGGACGGTGGCCTGCAGTTGCCGTTGGCGACAAGGCCCAACGCGGAGCAAGGAGCCCGCGTCGTTTATGGCGCGAGGCCTGAAGATTTCCGGCTGGATGCAAGTGGACGCGGCTTGCCGGCTGAAGTGGTGGTAGTGGAACCGACCGGATCGGAGACGCAGATAGCGGTGCGCTTTGCCGGGCAGGATCTCATCGTCGCGTATCGTGAGCGTATCGACGCCCGGCCGGGGGACCGGATCCATCTGCTCCCTTGCGGGGAGCGGGCGCATCTGTTCGATGCGTACAGCGGAGGCCGGTTGAATTAAAGAGTAAAGAGACGACGATCTTCGCAGACCTTTGCGGAGCGCGGTCATACTAGAAGTTCTGGCTGCCGGTTTCGCAATAGACGAGGCTGCTTGGCATCGCGAGATTGGGGTTCCCGCTTACCGGCGAGGCGCTTTCTTGCGCAGACGCTTTGCAGAGCCGCACAAGCAGATTCACTCAGAGGTCGCAAATTGAAGCAGTGTGCGCCAGAGTATCAACGCGGCGCTGCGGCATGAACGCGAGGCAGCGGTCGGTGCCCATTACATCAGGCGAAGCACGATTCTTTGAAGAAGGGAGGGCAGGTCGCGTCGCTCGACCACCACGAGATGAATGAAAATTTCATCGTCGCGGACCTGATAAATGATCCGGTTCTTGTCAGAAAGGGCCTGCCCGAAACCGTCATCGAAAAGCCCTCAGTTCGGTAAGCGTATGACCGGTAGCGGCGGACGACATAGCTTCTGAGTTCGTCGATGCCGATCCGCGCGGTCGGGAGAGTGCGGTATTTCAGCAGCGGTGCCGCCATCAGCGGAGCTTTTCCTGACGATCGAGCTCGTTGAGTTCCGCAAAGAACTCGTCGCCATCGACGTGATCGCCGCATTCGATCCGTTTCTGGCCGACAGCCAGGATTTTCAGGAGCGCGAGGGTCTCTGCCGTGTCGATGACCTCTGCCGCAGTTCAGGCACCTTCGCGAGACTGGCGCGGGTCACCGGGTTCGCAATCAGTCCATAGAAGCGGCGCATGAACTCGCCGGCCCCGAGGGTCATGGTCTTGTAGCGGGTCCGCCCCTTCGGACGATAGTCCTTCCAGCGGAACGTCACGCCGCGCTCGTCGAACGCAAGCCTCGGCCAGCGCAATCCGAGAAACGAACCCCGGCCGCTCGGCCGACTGGGACTCCATTAGCGCCGTCCCCTTCTTCGATTGCACGAACTGGTCCAGGCGAAGTAGCAGACCTGGACGTTAGTACCAGCCTGCGCGGATCATCGCGCGCACGATTGCCTCAGCAGCAGGTGTAAGCGGCGGCAAGGCCTCTACCAAGCGGAGATGCGGCGAGCGCACATCCGGCGCGGTGAAGCGTCCGATATCTTCAATGTCGGCCTCCAGCCTATGAACCGGCAGGTCCGCACTGAAAAGCAGCAGCCGTATGTGGTCGTAGAGCGCGTCTTCGGCTGGATCGATGACTGTAGTCTCCATCATTCCTTTTTCTTGGGCGGCGACGTTGGCCCAACCGGGCCAGGGCGAAACTGCAAGAGGCGAGGCGGGCAGTGCGGGCGTGCCGCACGGTACCCGCTTCGCTTCTCGGCGGCTGGCATCGGGTCGGTGCTCTTTAGGTCCGTCGGACATACCGTTCAGAAACGACCGAGCGTCCATGGATCCAGGCGACCGCAAGCTCCAGCGCTTCATCGCGCGCCTCCTCCACGTTGGAGAAGTCTCCATCAACGCCGAGCGTGCGTATCTCACCTGCCCGATCGGTGACGACGGCCGTCGCTGCGTAGCGACCCTTCTCGGTGGCGGTAACCACCGGCCTGATCTCACAGCCGTGATACTCCATCATGTTCTCCGCTTGCATATCACACCTCCGGCAGAGTGTTGTACCTCAGGCGACACAGATGATTCGGGATATGCAGCATCTCACGAAGCGCGAACCTGACCACGCGCTACAGTTCGCCTGCCCGTGGGAAGCCCCACCGACAAACAGATCGAAACACGCAACGCTTGGTCGCGACTGCCTGAGCGATGGATAAAATAGCGCAAGGAACGCAAATTTCAAGAGGCCCTGCAACATGTCATCCGGGAGGCTTCATGGAACTTTTCGACAGACTTCAGGAGCAGATCGACACCGTGCGTCTGCCGCTCTTTGCCGTCACCGTCACGGCGGTGGCGCAGGTGAATACCCCGCTTTTTGCGATACTCCACTGGCACGGATTCCGGCGGGCGACGCCGCTTGTCCTGCCCGGCATCGAGATCCCGCGACGTCCCGTTCCGGGGTCGGCCTTTCGCTTCGACGCACCGTGGCACAGCTTCGAGACCGTGGACGCCATGCTGCTGGATGCCGCCTGGCAATCCGGCGCGTGGGACGTCGAGCGCGTCGAGCGCCGAGGCTGCAACGTGATCGGTGCCAGCGAGGCCGAAGCGCTCGCTTGCCGTCAGGCGTTCGGAAGCTATCCCGAGCACGGGGCCCGCGACCCGCAGCTCGTCAGTGACGATATGGACCGCGACGCGCTGATGCGTCTTGCCGCGCACAGCGGCTACCTGCGTTGGCTATTCCGCCCGGTCAAAGGCGGCCTTTGGGGCACGCTCAACGAACCCGACGACACCCTCGATGCGGATGGTGGACGCCAGCCGCCCTGTCCGGTGCCGCCTGAACCCCTTCGCCCGGATCGGCGCGGCCGCACGGTTTATCGCCTCGGCAAGGTGCAGCGCCTGCTGCTGCCGCGTTGAAATATTCTGTTACAAATAGACATTTCCACGCCCCTTGAAGCGCGGCATTGGCGCCTCTATTTCGCTTTCCGCCAGACATTGGCTCGGCTGCACCGCGGCGAATTACGCGCCCGGATCCCCGCAGCCGGATTCCCTTTTGGTGATCCTTTAATCGCTCAGGAGATGGAAATGCAGATTCGTCCCCTCTACGACCGGGTTATCGTCAAGCGAATCGAAACGCAGCGGACGACGGCTTCGGGCATCGTGATTCCCGATTCAGCGGCAGAAAAACCAGAACAAGGCGAAGTCGTCGCGGTCGGCAGCGGTCGGCTGCTGCAGGATGGAACGCTGCGCGCGCTCCAACTGAAAGTCGGTGATCACGTGCTGTTCGGCAAATACGCAGGCCAGACCGTTAAGGTCGACGGCGAGGATTTGCTCGTCATGCGCGAGGAAGACGTCATGGGAGTCCTCGAGGCCGACGCGGGCGCCGCCCGAAAGGCCGCCTGAAACCGCGTTACGGTCGCGGACACCCGACCGGCTGTTCGCGATGCGTTTAGTCGACGACTTTACCAGGAGCAAGAACATGAGTGCAAAAGACGTCAAATTTCATGACAGCGCTCGCGCCCGTATCGTCAAGGGCGTGAATGTCCTCGCCGATGCCGTCAAGGTCACGCTCGGACCCAAAGGACGCAACGTGCTAATCGAGCGCAGCTTCGGCGCGCCGACCATCACGAAAGACGGTGTGTCGGTCGCAAAGGAAATTGAACTGAAGGACCGCTTCGAGAACATGGGAGCGCAGGTGGTCAAACAGGTCGCCTCGAAGACCGCTGACGTGGCTGGCGACGGCACTACCACCGCCACCGTGCTGGCGCAGGCCATCGTGCAGGAAGGCATGAAGCACGTCGCCGCTGGCATGAACCCGATGGATCTCAAGCGCGGCATCGACAAGGCTGTGGCGGCAGTGCTCGACGAACTGCGCAATCTGTCGAAGCCGATTTCCACCAACAGGGAGATCGCGCAGGTAGGTTCGATCTCGGCGAATTCCGACGAGGCGATCGGCAAGATCATCGCGGAGGCGATGGAAAAAGTCGGCAAGGAAGGCGTGATCACCGTCGAAGACGGCAAGTCGCTCGACAATGAGCTGGATGTGGTCGAAGGCATGCAGTTCGACCGCGGCTACGTGAGCCCCTACTTCATCAACGATCCGGAAAAACAGGCCGCGTATCTCGACGACGCATTGATCCTGCTGCACGACAAGAAGATCTCGAGTATCCGGGACCTGCTGCCGGCTCTCGAAGCGACCTCGAAGGCCGGCAAACCGCTGCTGATTGTCGCGGAAGATATCGACGGTGAAGCACTGGCCACGCTGGTGGTCAACGCAATGCGCGGCATCCTGAAAGTTGCGGCCGTCAAGGCCCCCGGCTTCGGCGATCGCCGCAAGGCCATGCTCGAGGACATCGCCGTGCTCACCGGCGCGACCGTGATCTCCGAAGAGACGGGCAAGCAACTTCAGAACGCAACACTCGAGGACCTGGGGCGCGCCAAGCGCGTGGAAGTTCGCAAGGGCGACACGATCATCATCGACGGCGCAGGCGACGAGAAGCGCATCGAGGCACGCGTGAAGTCGATACGTGCGCAGATCGAGGAAGCGACTAGTGACTACGATCGGGAGAAACTGCAGGAGCGCGTTGCAAAGCTCGCAGGCGGCGTGGCCGTGATCAAGGTCGGGGCGGCGACCGAGGTTGAGATGAAGGAAAAGAAAGACCGCGTCGACGACGCGCTGCACGCGACCCGCGCGGCAGTGGAAGAAGGCATCGTGCCGGGAGGTGGCGTGGCGCTTTTGCGCGCGCGTTCGGTCGTGACGAGCCTCAAAGGCCTCAACAGTGATCAGGACGCGGGCATCCAAATCGTGCTGCGCGCACTCGAAGCGCCAATGCGCGTCATCGCCTCGAACGCTGGCGATGAGCCGTCCGTGGTCATCGCCAAGGTGCTGGAGGGCAAGGGCAACTTCGGCTACAACGCGGCCACTGGCGAGTTCGGCGATCTCGTCGAGGCGGGAGTGGTCGACCCCACGAAGGTTGCGCGCACGGCGCTGCAGAACGCCGCGTCGATTGCCGGACTGATCCTGACGACGGATGCAACGGTGGCTGAAGCGCCGAAGGACGAAAAGCCGGCGCAGGCGAGCACGCCGGAACTGGAGTATTAACCGCTTCGGTTCCGCTCCGCACCGGTCAGCGAGGCTGACCGGTGCATTTTCTTCATGGCATGTGGGTCGTACTGGATCCGAACCAGTGACCAACGGATTAAAAGTCCGCTGCTCTACCAGCTGAGCTAACGACCCAATCCTCTCTTTTTCGCCGTTATAGCGCTTTGGACGCTCGCCCTAACTGATACCGCTCGCGCGACTCGCGGACGGTGCCGGCTTGATTTTCGGCACGGTCAACGTGAGTACCCCGTTGTCGAATTTCGCAAGCGCGCGACCGGGATCAGCGTATTCCGGCATCGGGATCGTGCGTACGAAGTGTCCATGAGCACGCTCCAGCCGATAGCAGCCGTTTTCCTCACTATGCACATCCTGCTTTTTCTCACCGTGCAGCACGATCACGCCGTCCTCGACGCTTGCACTCACGTCTTCGCGCTCCATCCCGGGCAGTTCTGCGGTGACGCGCAGCACCGGTCCCTCGTCGACAACGTCGATGCGCGGCTGGAAGCGCGATGAACTGAAGTCGCCGAACCATCGTTCGAGCGCGCCGTGGCCAGCAAACGGGTCGTGAAAGAACTCTTCCACTGAGCGCCACGGCTCGCGGGAGAACAGTCGAGGAATGTCGGGCCATGCACTACGCCACTGTTCGCCGGCTGGCGTGCTCTCCGGGTTGTCCGCATCGGTCTTTGGCGCAGTCCCGCGAAGGAACTTGAAAGGGTTCCACTTCTTCGAATCGCTGTTCATCGTTTCCTCCTCGGTGATCTGTCAGAGCGAACAGGATTGCGTTCTTGCGTCACGGCGCGATCAGGACCCGGGCCTGCGCTGTCGGAGGGTGGCAGCCAGGCCGCCGCCACCTCGCGTGCTTCCTGGCGTTGCCGCCGACACGCCGACTTCAGCCGGTACTCACTTCGATCCGCCGCGGACGCGCTTCGTCGCGGCGCGGGATCGTGAGCTTCAGTACGCCGTCCTTCAGGCTCGCCTCGATCTTGGACGTATCGAAGTCCGGGGAGAGCGTGAAGGTTCGCGCGAAGCGTGGCTCACGGATCTCGGCGTGCTGCAGCCGCAGATTTGCCGGTGTCGGCACGACCGCCTCGGCCTCGATGGCGAGATTGCCGTCATGAACCCGCACATCGAGCTTCTCTTTGGTGACTCCCGGCAGGTCCGCCCACAACGTGACGCCCTGGGTGTCCTCGTAGATATCGACAGCGGGAGTAATCGTCATCCGCCGCGCGGACGACCCGCTTTCGCTGCGCGTCACCGCGGACGGTTCGCGCTTGCTCAGTTCAGTGGTATCGCTCATTTTCGCCTCCTGGAATTACTGGACGGTGATCGCGCGAGGCTTCGACGATTCGCGCTTGCCGATAGCGATCGACAGGCAGCCATTCTCGTAGCGCGCCTCAACCTTGTCGGGATCTGCGTTCTCCGGCAGCTCGATGACCCGCCGGAACGCGCCAGTGAAGCGCTCCTGCGCATAGACACGGGCATCCTCGCCGGTATCCGGTCGCGCTGGCTTGCGCTCACCGCTGATGGTCAGCAGCCCTTTATCGATCGATATGTCGAGTTCGGCCGCATTGACGCCGGGTGCAAACGCGACGATGTGAATCGAGTCGTCGGTGGCGCCAATGTTGACGGGCGGGAGCGAGCCGAGGCGGCTTGCCCGAAGACTGGAGGGGAAAGTACCGAAGAAGTGTGCCATCTGCCGCTGCAGCCGGTCGAACTCGCTGAAGAGGTCAGTGCCATAGTAGAGATCGCTCATGATGTAGTTCTCCTCAAGTGACGCATGGAGGTGAACCAGCCTACACGCTCCGGTTCGCCTGCCAGCGTCTGGCAAATAAAACGAAACACGCAGCGTGCGATCCCGTGAGCACCGCACGTCTGCCTGAGCGAAAACTAAAATAGGCTCTGCGGCAGATTTTTCAAGGGAAGAGTGCAGGGGCACGCTTGAATTTTTTGAGGCCGGTCCTATTATCGCGGACGAGGCCGTTTGACCACAGGAGGAGGTCATGGAATTCGATACAGACTGGTTGACGCTGGGCCCGCACCGCGTGCGGCTGCGCTCGACGAAGGGCTTCCCGACGGAAGCCATGCGCAAAGCGGTGGAGGTAGTACGCATTGCGGTCGACAGCAACATGAGCGCCCGCGCGCGCCTCGTAGAAGTTGTCTGCCGCCAGGAGAAGATTTACGAAGTCACGATTGGCACAACAGTGGCAAAGGACAAGGCATGTGCGCCACAACTCGAAACTTTTATCGCTGGCGTGCTTGGGCTCCCATCGGACCACATCAACCTGATCGTCACGACGGTGGAACAGTCCGAAGTGGATTTGCACTTTGGCGTGTATGAGAGGATGCTCGCCGAAAAGCTCGGTACGGCGCCGCCAATCCAGTGACACGGCACGCTCGCAAGCGGAACAACGGTCTGCTGGCGCAGCCCCGATAGGCTCCCCTAGCTACGGGGTGTGCCAGTGTCTGGTCACGCGGATTCAGATACCTGAAAGTCTGACGATTTCCCGTGTGGCGCGCGTTGCGATCTATCTTTGCGCGGCTGTGCGGCTGACGCCTTACCTCGGCAGTACCAAGGCCTCGGCAGCATTGAAGAACTTGAATTTTGTAGTGAGTTAAACTAATTTATATCCAGCTCAGGCAGTGTGCTGAATCATCCACTAATTGCACACTGCGTGTTTCGATTTGTTTGCCCCGCAGCATGGCAGGCGAACTGGAGCGCGCAAGCCCGTTCTCTTCCTTGCTGCCTATAAGGAGAAGACAATGAGCGACCTTCACCCTCGCCCGTACTCCAATCTGTTCGAGCATCTGAACCGCACGACTGCCTCCGTTCTCGACGTTCTACGATCGCTTCGGGAACGCGCTGGTCGCTTGCTCGATGCACAGGTCACCGCAATGCGAACGACGATCCGACGGTGGATCTCGCACATACGGAGGCGCTAGCGCAAAGTGATTGACAAAGCATGCGGCGCCGATGCCTTTCACCACAGCGGGGAATTGGACAGGGGCGCCACGCTCGCTTAGCCGTTGGCGCCACTGGCGTGCGCGACAGTTAGCCAGGCGATGACACGGTGATCCGATGAAGACGATAAAAATCGAGCGGTGCAACGGATACGAGATTGGTATCAGAACGGTCCTTGTGCATGACGGCAACGGCAGGCCAGAGGCTGACGCAACTTCGGCGGGCGGCTATGCTGCGTTCGTGCAGATCGCGCGTGACGGCGAGGTCTGCGTGGACTGGCACATGCCGCAGCGTCAAAGACGCTGCGCCACGCGTGAGGATGCCCAAGCGCAGGCGATGGACTACGCAGTTCACCTGGTCGAGCGGCGCCCATTCGACGGACTGCCTCCGGATTTTCCGGATGCCGCCTGATGGCGTCGTCAAGCGTGAGCAGAGACGCGCAATTCGAAAGAGGTCATGGTGGAACTTCATTTGCATTCACATCGTTTCGATAGCCGCATCAGGGAAGTGGAAGAGGAGCAGTGACGTGCAGGCGAGCGTCACTGGACGTCAAGAGGTTTGCGCCATGAAAAGACGATTGTGTGTCCTTGTCCCAGCAGCCATGATCGCTGGGTTATGGTCAGAGAACGTCATGTCGGCCAGCCCCCTGCCGACGTTGCCGCTGCAGCATGACATCTGGATCACCGGGACCGTGGAGCGTGGGGGCGGGAAGTACGCGCTGGGTGACTATCCGACGATAGTGCTGGATCGACCTTCCACTTCCCCCTGCAACGACTCGGTGCTCTCGGACATCCCTCTTGCCGACGGAGGCGAGGCAGCGCCCTCACTGCTGCTGCCGTACCTGAACCAGCGGGTTGCAGTCAAGGGACGCGTAAGCTGCCCTGACTCGGGGATTCAATTTACGCCGCAACCGGACGTCGTGTTTCCCGTCTGGTAAGGCAAGGGGAAGCACACGACCATCACCTTTCGGCAGCGCCTGACCAGAGTCACACATCCGTGGTCGGCGTCCGGACCATCGCGCTCGATGGCAGGCAAGCCGGCCGTGCCGCTGCCGTTGCCACGCTACGCGTGCCGCCGCAGTGCATCGACCAGCGCTAAAGGCTTGCCGTGCCTGGCCACGCCGCGCCGCTGGTGTGGAGCTTCACATTGTCGGGGCACGCTGATCGCCGCCGCTACCGTATCAGCGTGAAGCGGCCCGGCGTAGCATCTCGTTCATGCGTGATCTCTTCCGGGGGCTGCGTGCACTGAACGTCGCCGATGAGCGTATCCGCTTCGAAGCATTCGGATCACAACACTCACTCGGACACGCATCAATGGCGTCGCGCGCCCCTTAGCTCACCAGCGGTGGCCGGGAGCGTGACGTTCCGCCGGTCGGCCCGCATGATCGACTGGGAGGAACAGGGCAGCGTTTCGCAACTGGCCGAGGCGAATGGGATAGCTGCACCCTCGTCGTGCCGCGCGGGTGCCTGGGGCAGTTCGCGAATACGCACGGCGACGAAACCTCGGCGCTACTGACATTTATGACAGCGCGTCCGCTCCGTCTACCGCGACCGACTTGCGCCGGTAGCCCGCGGTCGCGAGCAGCAGGCTGCGCGTGTATTCGTGCTCGATCTGCTGCGCGCGGATGGATGCGATATCGCGTTGCTCGACAATCTCACCATGGCGCATGACCGCGACGCGCGAGCAGAGAAAGCCCACCACCGCCAGATTGTGGCTCACCAGCATCATCGTCAAATTGCGTTCGCGATGAAGCCGTGTCAGCAGGTTGAGGATTTCGGCTTGCACGGACACATCGAGCGCGGACGTCGGCTCATCGAGCAGCAGCACGCGCGGTTCGACGATCAGCGCCCGAGCAATTGCGACGCGCTGCCGCTGCCCTCCGGACAGCTGATGCGGATAGCGGAAACGATAAGAGGGACCCAAGCCGACTTCGCGCAGCGCATCGACAATGCGTTCTTCCTGCCCGCCGATGCCGTTGATGGTCAGCGGCTCGCGCAAGCTCTGATCGATTGTGAAGCGCGGATGCAGCGAGCCGTATGGGTCCTGAAACACCATCTGCACGTCGCGTCGGAAGGAGCGGTCGAGCTTTTTTCCGAGCACATGCGAGCCGATTTTCATATGGCCGCCGGCGACCGGCGCGAGACCGGTCAACGCGCGCAGGATCGTCGACTTGCCGGAACCCGATTCGCCGACCAGTCCGAACACCTCACCTTCTCCGACATGAAAGCTCGCCGCGCGCACCGCGTCGAAGCGGCCGGTCCTGGTTTTGAAGCGTACCGTCAAAGCGTCGACATCGATCATGCTGATTCTCCTGCCGGTTGCGTGAGCCATGCCGCGTCCCGCTTCAGCACGGGCAGTTGCTCTGGCGGATCGACAAGCGGAGGATTCGCCGCGAGCAGGGCACGCGTGTAGGGATGCTGCGCGTGGACGAGATCGCGTGCCGCGCAGGTTTCCACGACACGTCCCGCGAACATCACGACGACGCGGTCGCAGAATGACATGACGAGGGGCAGGTCGTGGCTGATAAAAATGAGGCCAGTGTCATGTTTTGCGATCATCTCGTCGAGAATCCCGAGGACCTGCATCGAGACGAGCACGTCGAGCGCGCTGGTGGGTTCATCGGCGATCAGCAGACGCGGCCCGGACGACACCATCATGGCGATCATCACGCGCTGCCCCATGCCACCCGACAACTCGTGCGGGTAGGAGTCGGCGACACGCTCCGGATCGCGGATATGCACCGCTGCCAGTGCCTCGATGATTTTCTCGCGTATCTCGCGGCGGCCGAACTTCGACCCGTGCAGTTCGAACGCTTCGCGCATTTGCTGCGCGACGGTCATCACCGGGTTCAGTGAGTATTTCGGATCTTGCAGGATCATGCCCATCTGCTGGCCGCACAGTTGCCGGCGCTTGCGCGCCGGCATGGCAAGCAGATCCTGACCGTCGAACTTCATCGCCTTCGCATGACATTGCGCCTCAGGCGGAAGCAGGCCGAGCAGCGCGCGCCCGGTCAGCGACTTGCCGGAACCGGATTCGCCGACGATGCCAAGCCGCTCGCCGCGCCGCAGCGTCAGCGAAAGGCCGCGCACCGCCTCGCTCAATTCGCCGCCATGACCGCGAAAGCCGATCCGCAGGTCGTCGATTTCACACAAAATCCGGGCCATCTCGACTGGCATATCAGCCTCCATGGCGTGGATCGAAGACGTCTCGCAGACCGTCGCCGAGCAGGTTGAAGGCAAGACTCACCAGCAGAATGGCGAAACCGGGAATAGTGGCCACCCACCATGAATCGAGCAGCACATTGCGGCCGGATGCGACCATGAATCCCCACTCCGGGCTCGGCGGTTGCGCGCCGAGGCCGAGGAACCCGAGGCCCGCGACAGTGAGAATGATGCCGGCCATATCGAGGGTCGCGCGCACGATCACCGACGACGAGCAGAGCGGCATGATGTAGAGCAGGAGAATGCGCTTGCGCGAGGCGCCCTGCAAGCGCGCGACGTGAATGAAATCGGCTTGCACGAGCCGAAGCGTTTCCGCCCGCGCGAGGCGGGCATAGGCCGGCCACGCTGTAATCGAAATGGCGATCACCGCGTTGATCACACCAGGTCCCAAGGCGGCCGCGAAAGCCAGTGCGAGCACGATCTTCGGAAAGGCGAGTGCTACGTCGGTGATCCGCATCAGCAAGTTGTCCACCCAGCCGCCGAAGAAGCCGGCAGTGGTGCCGATCAAAAGCCCCACCGGAACCACGATCACCACGACGAGAATCGCGATCGAGAGCGTGAGGCGTGAGCCGTAGATCAGACGCGAGAGGATGTCCCGGCCGAGCTGGTCGGTGCCGAACCAGTGCGATGGCGAACCCGGCGGCAGCAGGCGGTCGGAGAGGACTTGCTGCAGCGGATCGTGCGGTGACATTAGCGGCCCGATTGCTGCGATGATGATCAGCAAGGCCAGAATCACGAGGCCGAAGACCGACAGCGGATTACCCGCGAAGCGTCGCCAGCGCCGGTAAGCGAGGCCAAGCGCGGCCTGCTTGCGTGACGCGGGCGTGTCGCTCAGCAGCCAGTCTTTCCATCGTCGGGGCGCGGCATTCATCGGCCAGTCCTGCGTTTGCATGGATTCATCGGTAGGGGGACGCACGAAAGAGACCTCCGCAATGTCAGCGGGCGCGTGGATCGAACACGCGATAGAGCGCATCGGTCAACAGGTTGAGCGCGATAAACGTGACGCCGATCACGAGCGTGCTGCCGAGCACGGCGTTCATATCGGCGTTCAGGAGGGCGCCCGTCAGGTACGAACCGATACCGGGCCAGGCGAAGACGATTTCGGTCAGCACCGAGCCTTCGAGCAGATAGCTGTACGTGAGCGCGATCACGGTCAGAAGCGGCACGGCGATATTTCCGAACGCGTGGCGCCAGACCACCCGGCGCTCGGGCAGGCCTTTCGCGCGCGCCGTGGTGATGTACTCCTGGCTGAGTTGATCGAGCATGAACGAACGCGTCATGCGGCTCAGATAGGCGACCGAATAGTAGCCGAGAATGGCCGCGGGCAGCGCGATATGCGAGAACGCATTGAAGAACACATCCCATTCGCCGGCGATGAGCGAGTCGATCAGCAGGCTGCCTGTGCGCGTATCGACCATCCCGTCGAATACCGGATCGACGCGTCCCGGCCCCGCCACCCAATGCAGCTTCGCGTAGAACAGCAGCAGGCCCATCAGTCCGAGCCAGAACACCGGGACCGAACTGCCGACGAGGCCGACGAAGCGCGCGACGTGATCGATCCAGCGGTTGTGGCGCACGGCGGCGATCACGCCCAGCGGCACGCCGATCAGCACGCCGATGATGGTCGACAGGGTCGCGAGTTCGAGCGTTGCAGGAAACACCCGCTGGATGTCCTCGATCACAGGATGCGCGGTCAGCAGCGACATACCGAAATTGCCATGCAGCACATCGCGCACGTAGATCAGGAACTGCACTGCGAGCGGCGCGTCGAGCCCGAGTTGAAGACGCGCCGCCGCGTAGGCTGCGGCTGACGCGCGATCGCCGAGAATCGCTAGCACCGGATCGATCGGTATTTTGCGGCCGATCACGAACGTGACCGCCAGCAACCCGGCGAAGGTGACGACGAGCGTGACGATCCAGCGCACGAGGCGCAAGGTCCAGCGCACGCTGGCGCTTTCAACCGAAAGCGCGCGCATGCGCTCGAAAGTCGTGAGGCGAGTGGACATGGTAAGTTCCTCGGTCGAAGGCGAAGCCCGGACAGTCTCGCCTCCACCGCAAACGTTACTGCTTCTTCAGATCACGATACGACACGAGGTCGTTGATCGGACCCACCTCGAGACCCGTTACGCCCGGTCGCGCGGCCACCTGCGAGACCTGCTGGAACATGATCACGAAGGGGGAACTCGCGAGCACCTGCTTCTGCATGGTCTGGTACAGATCGGCGCGCTTCGCCGTCGACGATTCGGCGAGCGCCGCGTTGGTTTCCTTCGTCAGGCCAGGGATGTCCCATGAATTGCGCCACGCGAGCATCTTATAGGCCGACTTGTCGGAATTGTCGGGATTCCAGGTGAATCCCTGGGCGTTGCTGTGCGGGTCGATGTAATCGGCGGACCATTCGCCGATATAAATGTCGTGCGAGCGCGAGCGGTACTTGGCGAGCGTCTGCTTGTTGTCGCCGGGGATGATCTGTACCTTGATGCCGCCTTGGGCAAGGTTCGCCTGCACTGCCTCGGCGATTTCGCTGTACGGGTAGCCGTTACGCACATCCATCGTCACGGAAAAGCCGTTCGGAAGGCCGGCCTTTGCCAGCAGTTCCTTGGCCTTGACGACGTTCTGCTGGTAGGGGTCGGTATTCAGCGCGCCGAGGAAACCTTCGGGGAGGAAGGTTTCGTGCACCTTGTAGGTGGTTTTGGCGACGTTGCTCTGAATCCCGTTGTAGTCGATCAGCCACTTCATGGCTTGCTGGACTTCCGGTTTGACCAGATTCGGATTCTTGACGTTCAGGCCGAGGTATAGAAGCGTCGCTTGCGGCACCGCGCTCACATGCGCCTTGCCGGACTTCGTCAGCGCGACGAGATCATCCGGACTCAGGTTGCGCGCCACATCGACGTCACCGTTCTCGAGCAGCAGGCGCTGGCTCGATGCTTCCGGCACGTGACGCAACACGATCCGCTTCATCGCGAGCGGTACGCGATAACCGTCGAAGCGCTGCAGGACGATGCTGTCGTTGGCAGTCCATTTGACGAGCTTGTAGGCGCCGGAGCCGGCCTCGTTCGTGCGCAGCCATTCGTTGCCGAAGTCATTGCCTTTCTGGTGCGTGAGCAGCAACTGCTTGTCCACCACCGACGCAGGCCACGAACCGAGTACGTTCAGCACAAACGTCGGCGCGTATTTCTGGTCGGTCGTCACACTGACGGTTGTGTCGTCGACCTTCTTCACGTTGGCCAGCACGTTGTCTTTGGTCAAACCGATGCCCTGCAGCACGGCCGCCGCGCCTTTATCGAGGAGGACGGTGCGCTGGATCGACCACGCGACGTCGTCGGCGCTCAACGCGTTGCCCGAGTGGAACTTGAGACCTGGACGGATCTTGAACGTGAAGGTCAGGCCGTCGGGGCTCACGCTCCATGATTGGGCGACATCGCCGTTGAATTTCGACGGGTCTTTCAGATCGACGCGCACCAGCCGGTCATACGTATTCGCCACATATTCTTCCGGCACCAGTTCGTAGATTTCGCCCGGATCGAGCGTGGTGAATTCGTCGAGGAGTGTGGCCATGACGAACATGTCTTTCGGCGTCGCCGCCGCAGCGGGGACGGCGGCTGTGAACGACAAGGTCAAGGCGGAGGAGATCACCGCCGCCGTCAGTGCATTGCGCAATACCAGTTTCATTGCCGCTCCATAAGGAATGGGTAGAGTCTGTCAGGGAACAACGGATGGAGAAATCGAACGCCATTACATGAGACGCAACGGACCGCTTTCGCTGTTATCGATCAACGGCAGCGCCCGGGAGCCAGGCAACTCGTAATGCCACCATTCGCTCTTGATGTGGATGAAGCCGGCTGCGTGCATGATACCGAGCAGTAACACGCGGTTGCGCTGCACATGCGCGGGCAGGCCAGTATGGAAATGTTCGGACTCGATCGTCATCGCGTCGAAGCCCGTGCCCATGTCGAGTTCGTTGCCGTCAGCGTCGAGCAGCGTCAGATCGATCGCCGTGCCGCGGCTATGGTTCGAACCACGGCCAAGCTCGGCGATGTAGGTCGGGTCGGGCAGAAAATTCCACAGCACCTGTTGCGCCTGGGGCGGACGGTACGCATCGAAAATCCGCACGGTCAAGCCGGCGTTGCGGGCAATCTCCACTGCCTCGCGCAAAGCGGCTTCTGCGGGTTCGAGCAGCAGGCAGTGAGCTTCCTTGTAGATGGGCTTGCCTGTCAAATTGCGCTCGGTGGCATAGACGAGGTCGATGTCCACGCCATGCGTGGCGGCGGTGATTTCGATGAGTCGCGGTTGTGTCATGGCGGGCGCGTTCAGATTCCGGATGTAAGAGGTTAGAGATCGAACTGGTTGAATTCGCTTGCAGCTCGCTGCGACGTGTTCGTCGATCGCGGCCCCCAGTTGAGCAACGATCGCGGTAATCATCAGCAGGTTGAACAGACAGCTGAGCGGCGCCAGCGAGTCCCAAAACTGGCCGACATCGATTTGATCTGCGACAGGTCGCAATCGAATTCACGAGCCAACGGGCAATAGATGTCGGTGGCCAGTGAAACTGCCCGCCACGATGCGCCGCGGCTTCACTGTAGCGGCGCGCGATCACCGGGTAGGCGCGCGTGTCGGCAATGACGAGGTACGGTGCGGCGAATTCCGAGTTCAGCGAATCAACGTATGAGCCGGACATGCCGTCGGAGTACAAGACGCGCGGACGAATGCATTCGAGGTAGCCGTAGAACGCGTTGCTGGTGCCGCGGGTCGACTGGATGCCGAGGATATATACGGCGTCCGCTTGGGAGACGCGCTCCGCGATGCGGGCGAACATGGGCGATTGCGCCAACTGGTACACATGCTGGATCGTCTCGACGAGTTGCAGCGAGTGGGTCAGGGCGCTAGTTTGGAGGTTTTCGCCGTTTTTGCCGTGGCGCCGGGCGTCGGCCAACTGCTCGCGCATACACCGGTATTCGTCGAGCCGGTCGGTAATCATCCACGGGCGCCCCTGCGCGCCGCGCAGTTCGCGCTTGAGGTCGTCGAGGTTGCGATAGCCGACGCTGCGCAGGAAACACCCCACTGAGATTCCGCTGGTGGCCGTTTGCTGCGCGATCTGATCAGCCGTTGCAAGGCCTCGTCGCTCGAGATGCGCCAGCATGTAACTGGCCATGCGCAGGGGCGTTGGAGTGAGCTCGGCAAAGTGCGCCTCGACGGTCTGTGCGAAAGCGGTCGGCATGTCAGCGCGGATCGATTTTTGGTTAATTGCCTGTCATATATTTCGTCGATGACATGCATCTAACAAAGCCAATAAAGTCAGCGCCAGCTTAAAAAATCAATTGGATGCGCTGTTCGATAGCTTCTGGGCGAGACTTCCGCTCACGGTTCCTCCGCGTGCCTGGGTGGATGCCGCTATTCGATGCCCTCATTGTGTGGCCCCAGATTTTTGTCCCCTAATGATGACCTGGCGGGGTTTGGATGTCGATCAGCGAAGCCATCCCTACTCCGGATATGGATAACCATCGACGCGCAGGCCGCAATTAACGTGGGAAGGGCGCCGAGCAAATCCGGTCGTGCACGTCGACCTTTATCTTCTCTCGCGCAGAGGCAATCGCCTCAAGCCCGCAGCGGTGGAATTCGCCTCGCGACTAAAGCTGGCAGCTGCGTATATGGCTAGATAGTCCGGAGCGCCTCATGGCTGCAGGTCATCAAGTGCCCGACAAAGCGAGGAACTTCCTGGCTGAGAATACAGGTCGGATGGCCACTCCATTCCAGTAACGGAGCCGGTGCCTAAACGCGCCGCTGCGGCATGAAGGCGACGAAGCGGTCGGTGCCGATTACATCAGGCGAAGCGCGATTCTGCCGAGAGCATCTACTCGAACCAGTTCAATCCGTTCAATCAGTCGGTGGCGTCCCACTAGGGCGCTATCGCGTCGACTTCCGAGGCCTGCGATGGGTGCTGCAATCGGCGTGCGCAACGTCACAAAAGGATTTCATCTGAAGCGGCGCGGACACTTCAGCGTGTTGGAGGACGTGGAGTTCAACGTGGTCGCTGGCGAGTTCGTGACGCTCGTCGGACCCAGCGGTTGCGGCAAGACTACGCTGCTCGATCTGATCGCCGGATTGGCGAAGCCCGACCGTGGACAGATTCTCGTCGATGGCCGCGCGGTCGAAGGGCCGGGTCTCGACCGGGGCGTGGTGTTTTAGCAGTACGCGCTGTTTCCGTGGCAAACCGCGCTCCGCAACATCGAGTTCGGCCTCGCGGCGAAAGGCGTGGCAAAACCGGAGCGCACGGAGAAGGCTCGCGCATTCCTCGGACTCGTGGACCTGAGCGGTTTCGGCGACCGCTATGGTCGAGATGCTGCGTTCGGGCGAGCTTGAACAACACCTGTTCGCCAGCGCGTCGCGAGCGCTCGCGGGGTTCACGATCGCAGTCGCGATTGGCGTGCCGTTCGGTTTAATGATTGGCTGGTATCGAACGCTGGCCGAAATGCTCGATCCGCTGCTCGAACTGTTTCGCAATACCGCGCCGCTCGCGCTGCTTCCGGTGTTCGTGCTGGTGCTGGGAATGGACGAGACCTCGAAGGTGTCGGTGGTCGTCTATTCGTGCGTGTGGCCTATCATGCTCAACACCGTGAGCGGCGTGCGCAACGTCGATCCGCTCCTGATCCGCTCGGCGTTGTCGATGGGACTCACGCCGTTGCAACTCTTTCGCAAAGTCGTATTGCCAGCTCGGGCAGCCAGCGGCGGTAATCTTCACTCCTGGCGAGATTTGTCAGTTCGTTTGACATGGATTGCGGGCGCTATGCACCGGTCGTCGGGCCATCACAGGTCAATTATCCAGTTGGCAACACGTGACCGACAAGGCCAGTCGGTCGAAGCAGGACCATAGCATCGCACCCCACTAAAATCGTTGACGAGTCAGCATTATGTCCAGTGGGTAATGCAGCCGTTCGAGCACCTTGCTCACAGCAGCGTTCGGGGTCTTGATCATTCGTTACATCGCTCGTCTCGAGACCGACCACCATAGCAGATCGGCATACTGCGACAGAGCCCTTTGCGATGCGAGTGCGGACGTGTGTTCTCCGCAGTAAGACGCTCGCGAGGCGCAATCGGAGAACGGTACGGGAGGACGCGGGCGCTAGCAACGAAGCATTTTGCTGATTCTTGGCAGTGAGCGTGCAATGGCGCTTGGCGCTCGCCATGCGGCCACGCCACGAGTTATTTCAACCCTGCCACTGCGCGCCGACGCGCCAACACCCTCACCGCAAGCAGACACCCGCCCATCACGGTCAACGACAACACTGTCGTCATCGTGCCGAGCGCATATATGACCGGCGTCGTCACCGACGTGGTGAGCCCCTGAAGCTCGAGCGGCAGCGTGTTCTGATCGCCGATCGCCTGCGAGGTGCGAGCGATCTCGTCCCATGACAGCGTGAAGCCGAACATTGCGACGCCGACCACCGACGGTCCGATGATCGGCAGCACGACATGCAGGAAACTCTGCCACGGCGTCGCGCCCAGATCGCGCGACGCCTCTTCATAGCCCGGATTGAAGCGGTTAAACACCGCGAACATCACCAACAAACCGAACGGCAGCGTCCACGTCAAATGCGCTCCGAGCGCGGAGGTGAACAGGCCCATCGACGTCGTATAGCTATCGGAAAACGATTGATACCCCCATGTCGACGCGAGGTACTTCACCCCATTATCGAGCAGCCGGAACGTCAAACCGATCCCAAGCGAAACAATAATGGACGGCATGATCAGACTCGCGACCGACACGTAGAACACCGCCGTGTCGCCGCGAAACTTTCGACGAAAGGCGAGGCCCGCCGCCACTGAAAACAACACCGTCAGCACCGTGACCGCCAGCGCGAGCCGCACGGATCGTCCGAACGCGCCCCAAATATCAACATCGCCGACACCGTCGCGCAACGCGGCGAACCAATGCAGCGAGACACCGCGCATCGGAAACGTCAGGCCGCCCTCGGGGCCCTGAAAGGACAGAATGAATATCGTAATCACCGGCCCATACAAGAACAGCACGAACAGGCCGAACAGCAGCGCAAGCCAGTAGAAACTGGCTGGACGGCGTTCCCGATGTTTGACGCGAATGGCCTGCATTTTCACAGCTCCCTGCGGATATCGACGACCCGCGTCAAACCCCACACGATCATCAGTACGACGGCGAGCAGAATGATCGCATTGGCTGCCGCGGCGGGAAATTGCAGGTAGCCGGTCTGCACCTGAATGACCTTGCCCACCGATGCAATCTGTTGCCCGCCCATCACGCCGACGGTCAGAAAATCGCCCATCACGATCGTGATCACGAAGATCGAGCCGATTACGATGCCCGTCTTCGACAACGGCAGGACCACGTCGCGTACCACCTGCCAGCCGCTCGCACCGGCATCGCGCGCGGCTTCGAGCAGCGACCGCTCGATGCGCATCATCGCGTTGAAGATCGGCACGATCATGAAGAACGTGTAGAGATGGACGAACGCGAGCACCACCGAGAAGTTAGAGTACAGCAGCCATTCGAGCGGCTGGTCGATCAGATGCGCGCCGAGTAGCACCTGATTGACGAGGCCATTGCGGCCGAGCAGCGGCATCCATGAAATCATCCGGATCACGTTGGAGGTCCAGAACGGAATCGTGCAGACGAGGAACAGCACCGTCTGCATGCTCGTCGTGCGCACGTGAAACGCGAGGAAGTAGGCGATCGAAAAGCCCAGCAGCAAGGTCATTGCCCACACGATCGCGCAGAACTTGAGTGTCGACCAGTACGTCTTGAATGTCACGCAAACGTCCGTCATCGACGAACAGCCGTTGAAGATCGCCGCGTAGTTCTTCAGCGTGAACGCGGGAATGATCTGGTATTCGTTGAAGTCCCAGAAACTGACGATCAACGTGATGACCAGCGGCACGATGAAAAACAGCAGGAAGGTCAGCGACAGCGGCGTCGCCTGCAACCATGCCGGTGCGCGGCGATGTTTGACGGTCGTGTCCTGCGCGTGCGAGGGAAGGTCGATGGTTGCCATGGGCGGGTGTCTATCGAATGACTGCGCGGCGCATCGCTGCGCGAGAACGAGAAGTGACTACGCTGCTCAAAGGAGTCGTGCTTGCCGGCGCGTCACACCTCGGCAAGCACATCGAACCGTGGCGTCGATCAGGCCGCGATGAACTCGTTCCACTTCTGAACCATGTAGATGTTCTCGTCCATCACCGCGTTCCAGCACGCAATCGCACTCATGCGCTGGGTGTATGAACCGCCGTCCCGCACGGCGCCGGCCTTTTCGAGCAGTTGGCCGTCCGGCGCCTTGATGTCCTGCGCGGCCGCTTTGCCTTCGATCCAGTAGTCCCATTCGTACGGCTGCATGTGCGTCTTCGCGGTCTCGATCACGCCGGGGTAGTAGCCCTGGCGCATCAGGTAGGCGCCGGCCCAGCCGTCCTGGAACCAGTTGACGAATTCGTACGCGGCGTCGAGCTTCTTGCCTTGCAGCGAGCGCGGAAAGCCGAAGCCGGAGGCCCACGAGCGATAGCCTTCCTTGAGCGGCTGAAATTTGCACGCGATGCCCATCGTGCGCACCTTCGTCACCGCCGGCGACCACATCGACTGGATCACCACTTCGCCCGACGCCATCAGGTTCACGCTTTCGTTGAAGTCCTTCCAGAACGCGCGGAATTGCCCAGCATGCTTGGCGTCGATCAGGATCTTGATGGTCTGGTCGATCTCGGCCCTGGTCATATTGCCTTTGTCGCCGTATTTCATGTGACCCATCGCCTCGATCGCCATCGCCGAATCCATGATGCCGATCGCGGGAATGTTCAGCAGCGCCGCCTTGCCTTTGAACTGCGGGTTGAGCAGCTCTGCCCAACTGTCGATCGGGCGCTTGATCAGGTCGGGACGAATGCCGAGCGTGTCCGCGTTATAGGTGGTGGGGATCAGCGTCATCCATTCGGTCGGCGTCGCTGAGAACTCGGTCGAGCGCGGGCCGGTCAGGAACATCACCTTCTTGGGCGCGGTGCCCTGGTCGCCGATCTTCTTGCCGTTGACTTCACCGCGCGTCAACACGGGCGTGATCTTGTCGGCAAGCTTGATGCGTTTGGCGTCCATGCCCGCGAGCGTGCCGGCCGGAATCAGCTTCTTGAGCGCGAAGTATTCGGTGTCGACAATATCGAACGAGTTGGGTTGCGTGATGATCCGCTTGGCGACGTCGTCGGTGGTCACTGGCACGTATTGAATCTCGATGCCGGTGTCTTCCTTGAATTTCTTCGCGATGTCGGCACTCTGATTGACCGCGGTGCCGAGGTAGCGCAACGTGATCTTTTCCTGCGCATGCACGTACGGAAAGCCGGCAATGCCGGCCGCCGCCACCGCGCCCTTGATGAACGTGCGGCGCGACAGGCCTTTTTCCTTCACATCGGTTGCGGCCGCTGCCGGGCTCTCGTTCGTTTCACTCATTGTTTTCTCCTCAGTTGACGTTCAATTCGCGCTTATTCGACGTTCTGTTCACTGCAATGCGATCCGCTGCGATGCAAGCACTCAGGCTGCCAGCGGATGCGCGTCCCGCTCGTTCCACCAGATCACCACGCGCGCGTCGGGACCGAGCCGTGTCGCGTCGTAGTCGCCGTCGCTCACGAGCGATATCAATTCGGGCGAGCCGTCGAGCGGGTCGAGCGTCATGCGCAGATGGGTGCCCTGGTATTCGGCTTCACGGACCCTGCAGGGCACGCCGCCAATGCGTGTCAGGCCGCTCTCGCCGCCGGCGTTCTGCACCGGCGTGACGCCGTGCGGCACCACGCGCAGATGGTCGGCGCGCACGGTAAACAGGCGGCCATTCGTATTGAAGACGTTATGGCCACCGAGGAAGCGGGCCACGAATTCGGTACGCGGACGGTTGAATACTTCGTGCGGTGTGCCGCTCTGTTCGATACGGCCATGGCTCATCACCACGACGAGATCGGCCAGCGCCATCGCTTCTTCCTGCGAGTGCGTGACATGCACGAAGGTAATGCCGAGATCCTTCTGCCAACGCTTGAGTTCGGCGCGCATCTGCACACGCAGAAACGGGTCGAGCGCGGAGAGCGGTTCGTCGAGTAGCAGGCAGCCCGGTTGATTCAGCAACGCGCGCGCGAGCGCCACGCGTTGCTGCTGGCCGCCGGATAACTGGGCCGGTTTGCGCTCGGCATACGCGGACATCGCGACCAGTTCGAGCAGTTCGGCGGCGCGCTTGCGCCGCACGTCCTTCGCGACGCCGCGCACCTTCAGGCTGAACGCGACGTTGTCGAGCGCGCTCAGATGCGGGAACAGCGCGTAGTTCTGAAACACCATTGCGGTGCCGCGCGCGGCGGGTTCGGCGCGCGTGACGTTGCGGCCCGCGATCAGAATGTCACCTTCAGTGACGGATTCATGACCGGCGATCATGCGCAAGGTCGAGGTCTTGCCGCATCCGGACGGGCCGAGCAGGCAACAGTACTGGCCGCCGGCGATGCGCAGGTCGATCGCGTCGACGGCCAGCGAATCGCCATATTGCTTTGACACGTGGACCAGTTCGATATCGGCGGCTTTGGTTTCGAGCACCGTTGAAGCAGGCTGAATCATGAAGGATGTGTCCTCGTGAACGGCAAACAGTGGGGCACGCGTGAAAACCGATGCGCCGCCCATGCGAAGCCATGCAAACGCAAGACACGTGCCATCCATCGCATTGCGACGCTCGTCGATTGCCGACGTACTGTCGTGCTTAACGTCTACGAGTTGGCTCACATATTGCAAACGATCCGCAGCGTCGATCGTTTGCGATCAGAAGGATGGGATTGCGCGATCACGGTGCGTCTTCGATCCGTCTCGGGGCATGAACTGACCAATCCGGTTCATCCATTACGTGTCGTGGCGCTTTTCGTCATCCACGATTTCTTGCTCATGAACGACACACGGAACATGCCCCTGGCAGAGAACCGCGCGCGTCAATCGCTTGCCACGCATGGCCGCTTTGCCTACCGCCCGATCACCGATAGTGACGCGTTCCGCTGGCCTGGCGACACCGGACTCGCGGTCTATCTCGGCTTCAACATCGAGCACTTTGCGTTCGGCGAAGGCCTCGGTGCGGCACTCGGTCCGCTCTCGCCGCAACCGGATGTGCTGAACCATAGCTGGCGCGAGTACGGCAATCGCGTCGGCGCGTGGCGCTGCATCGAACTGTTCGATCAGCTCGCGCTGCCCGCGGGCACGCTGATCAATACCGCGCTCTACGATCACTGTCCTGAACTGATCGCGGCTTGCGTCGCGCGTGGTGATGAACTGATCGGCCACGGCCACACGAACGCGCACCGGCAGAGCGACCTCGACGAAAGCGGTGAACGCGAGCTGCTTTTGCATTGCTGCGAACGGATCGCGGAAGAATCCGGTACGCCGCCGCAAGGCTGGCTGTCGCCGTGGATTTCGGAGTCGCATCTGACGCCCGATCTGCTGGCCGAGACCGGCTATCGCTACACGTTGAACTGGTGTCACGACGACCGCCCCGTACGAATGGCCACGCGTGGCGCGCCGCTGTGGTCGATTCCGTATCCGCAGGAACTCAACGATCTGCCGATGATGGTGGGCCGTCACATGGACGGCCGCGCGTTCGCCGACATGATCGTCGATCAGTTCGACGAGATGCTCGAACAGGCCAATCGCGGCGCGCAAGCGCAGGCGCTGGTGATGGGCATCGCGCTGCATCCGTATCTGGTCGGACAGCCGTACCGGTTGCGGCATCTGCGCCGCGCGCTCGAACATATCGCCACGGCGCGCGCACGAGGCGATGTGTGGATCACCACTCCAGGCGAGATCGCGAGTCATATGGACGATCTGGAGCGGGCCGGCATCGTGCGCCCGGCCGTCGCATGAGCGCGAAAGCCGGCGCGGCCAACGCGAAGAAAAACGCCGGTGACGACACGGATATCAATGCACGCATCTATCAGTCGATCTTCGACGGCGTGATGAATCATCGTTTGATTCCCGGCACGAAGTTACCGGAGCCCGAACTGTGCCAACTGTTCGGCGTGGGCCGCGCGGTCGTACGTCGTGTGCTGGAAAAGCTCGCCTATGACGGCATCGTCGTATTGCGGCCGAACAAGGGCGCGGTAATCGCCGAGCCCTCGCCCGAGGAAACGCGCGAGATATTCGAGGCGCGGCGCTCGGTCGAACGGATGCTAGTAGAGCTTGCCGTGCAGCGCGCGAGTGCGACGGACATCAAGGCGCTGCGGCAACAACTCGCGAGCGAGCATGACGCCATGCACCGCTATGACCAGCCTTCGTGGGCGACGCTCGCCAGCGGCTTTCATATGCGCATCGCCGCGCTGGCCGGCAATTCGATCCTGCAAAATTATCTGAAGGAACTGGTATCGCGCTGTTCGCTGATCGTCGGGGTGTACGAGCCGCCGGGGCATGCGCCGTGCGAGCACGCCGAGCATGCTGCGATTGTCGACTGCATCGAGGCGCGCGACTCGGCGGGCGCAATGGGGCATATGGAAGCGCATCTGCGCGATCTCGAAGAACGCATTGAAACCTCGCGAATGCGCGGCGAGAAAAGCCTCGGCCAATTGCTCGGCATCATTGAACCCACGACGACGAACCAGGCGGCCCGACATGGAAATTGATTTCGAAGCGATCACCGAATACCAGCGCTACAAGCTGATGGCGAGCCTGATCGTGCCGCGTCCGATCGCGCTCGTCACTACGCTCGGCGCCGACGGTACGATCAACGCCGCGCCGTTTTCGATGTTCAATATGCTCGGCGAAGAACCGCCGATCGTGATGATCAGCATTAACCGCGTGGCGGACGGCACCCTGAAGGACACGGCGGTCAACATCGTGCGGACCGGCGAGTTCGTCGTGCATCTCGCCGACGAGACGATCGCCGAAAAAATGCATCGCTGTGGGGAAAGGCTGCCGCCCAACGTTAGCGAACTTGTCGAGGTCGGCTTGACGCCGGTGCCGAGCTCGTGCGTTGCGCCGCCGCGCATTGCCGAAGCGCCGGTTGCGTTCGAGTGCACGATATGGGAGACGCTGGAGACCACCACCCGGCAGATCTTTATTGGCCGCGTACATCGGCTGCATGCGCGCGACGAGTTGATCGACACCGAAACGTGGCGCGTGCGTTTGCAGCACTACTTTCCGGTGGGCCGTTTCGGCGCGAGTGATTATGTGACGACGCGTGACCGCTTTACGTTGGGTTGACGTTGACGCGTATGGACCACAAGCGTTAGCCCCTTCATCGATCAACGCGCGTATAGACGCGCTTGTGTTAGCTGGCGAATCACTGCGTCTGGACCGTGTGCGTAGGCTGCCACGTAGGCGAACCTGAACGGCCCGCGTGAACCAGCATGCGGGAAAGAACCCACGCGCCGATCCATCACACGGTGAGCGCGCGGCCATCGCTGCGCGGATCGTGCGCGCCTGACACCGCGCCGTCCGCATCGATGCGTATCACACCAGGGTGACCCGCGAGCGGACTCTGCGTCGGGATCACGCTCACCTCGTGGCCGCGCGCGGCGAGCGCCGCGAACACGTCGGCGCCTGCGTCTTCTTCGAGCTTCAGCGCATCGCGCGTGTCGGAGAACGTCTTGCCGAGCAGAAAACGCGGACGGGCGAGTGCGGTGAGCGGGTCCATCCCGTAGTCGATCAGCCGCGTGAGAATGGCGGCGAGCGTTTGCGGCTGACCGTCGGCGCCTTGTGTGCCGAACAGCAGGTACGGGCGGCCGTCTTTCAGATACATGCCGGGGTTGAGCGTATGAAAAGGGCGCTTGCCCGGCTGCACCGCGTTGTGATGCGCGGGGTGCGTGCTGAACGACGCGCCGCGGTTGTGCCACAGAATGCCGGTATCGCCCGCGACTACGCCGCTGCCCCAGTCGAAGTAGACCGTTTGCAACACGCTGACGCTGCGGCCCTGGCTATCCGTCGCGCCGATGAACACCGTGTCGCCCGGATGGAACACATGTGGCCACGCTCGCGCTCGATGTGGGTCGATCGAACGAGCATGGGCGTCGAGCGTCGCGGGCGACAGCATCTGCTCGACGGGCACGATGTTGAACTCGGGATCCGATACGAAGCGGTCACGGTCGACGAACGCGCACTTCACCGCTTCCACCAGCAGGTGATAGTAATCGGCACTCCCTTCGCGAATCGCGCCGATGTCGAAGCGATCCAGCGTGCCCATGATTTGCAGCGTCGTCACGCCTTGCGTAGGCGGACGCAGGCTTACCAGTTCGCCGCCGCGATACGCGACCCGCAGCGGTGCTTCGTCGCGCGCGCGGGTTCTGGCGAGATCGCTCGAAGTGAGCGGCGAGCCGGCCTGCTGCAAACCGCGCGCGATGCGCTCGGCCAGTTCGCCTTCATAAAACTCGCGCGCGCCGAAACGGGCAATCCGCTCGATGCTCTTTGCCAACGCCGGTTGTGTGAAACGCTCGTCGACAGCGGGAATCCTGCCGTGCGGAGCGAAGGTTGCCGCAAAGCCCGGCAGTGTATTCAGTTCGTCGGCACGCAGGCTTTGCCAGAAATGCTGCGACGGCGTGACGGGAAAGCCGTCGCCGGCATAGTTGAGCGCGCGATCGAACAGCGACGACCACGACTGTGTGCCGCCCCATGCGCTTTTGCTGACCTCGTACGCGTGCTGCCATGCATCGACGGTCGCTGCGGTGGTGAGCGCGGATGCCGCGCCGCGCAACGGGATCGCGCCGTCGAACGCGGGCAGTTGCGCCGGGGCCTGGCCGATGCCCGACAGCGTGCGCAAGGTTCCCTCGCGGTCGCCGATTACCCAGAACGCGTCGCCGCCGAGTCCTGTGAAATGCGGATACGTCACGCACAGCGCGGCACCGATCGCGATAGCCGCTTCGATCGCATTGCCGCCGGCGCGCAACACGTCGCGGCCGGCCTCGCTCGCCAACGCGTGGGGGCTGGTGACCATGCCGCCGGTCGGGCCGGCGAGTCGCGTGTCGCGCATCGATTGCTACTCCGTTGCAGGAGACGAGCTGCGCGTGAGCTCGTCGGAGTACGGATTATATGTTCACGCAGCGCGTCGAAAAAAATCGACGCCGATCTCGTCGCGACGGGGGAAAAGCCCGCTACCTACGCTTATGACCCGCCTGCTGGCGTGCCGCAGCGCAGTGGCGTGTATCGGCCGCAGCGTGTGAACATCGTCAATGCGCGGGTTTCGCCACCGCCGGGTGGTTTATCGTTGGACCGCAACGGTTTGGAGTTGCGGCAGCACGCGAGCGTGCTCAGCGATTTCACGGACCCTGCTGCGATAGAACGCATTTACTATCCGGAGTCGGAGGCGCTGCTAAGGGGCTGGACGGGCGCGAAGCGCGCCGTCATCTTCGATCACACGATTCGCGACGGCCATGCGGCGCGTCCCGGCACCGTGCGCGAGCCGGTCAAGTTCATTCACAACGACCAGACCTTCGTGTCGGGTCCGCGCCGCGTGCGCGATCACCTGCCGCCGCATGAAGCGGAAAAACTGCTCAAGGGGAGGGTGGTCAACCTGTGGCGTCCCATCGGATCGACGGTCGAATCGTCGCCGCTGGCGTTGTGCGATGCGCGCAGTATTGCGCCGACCGACCTGGTGCCGTCGGATCTGATCTATCAGGACAAAGTCGGCGAGACCTATGCGTTCGTGTTCAACCCGAAGCATCGCTGGTACTACTTTCCGCTGATGAAGGCGGAAGAAGTCCTGCTGCTGAAAATCTACGATTCCGCTGGCGACGGTGTCGCGCGGCTGACAGCACATATGGCATTCGATGATCCGTCGTCGCCGCCGGACGCAAGACCGCGTCGGAGTATCGAACTGCGCACGCTATTGTTCTTCTGATGCTTGCCGAAGCGTGCACGAGCATATCCCGCCGAGATCCGGCAGGAACCGCGGCACGCCGATCACGAGCATGACGGTCGTCAATTCGGAATACGCGAGCCGGCCGCGTGCATCGAGAATCAGATAGTCGAGTCCCGCGCTCACGCCGAGCATTTCCGAAGGCCGCGAGCCCGCCCGATGCTTCGATGCTCTTCTTCGCGAAGCGACGATACGGGTCTTTCGTCTTCGGTACCCGCCAGCTCCGCTTCGATCTCGCGCAAACGAATGTGAACAGCGGCATGACTGGCCGCAACGCGCTTACCTCACGGCTGCGGGTTCGGCATCGGCCGGTGTTACCGTGACGTGCTGCGCCTGTTGCGACTCGCGCTTGATCCGCTCGATATCGCGAAAGCGGGTAGCCGGATGCGTCTGCGGCAGGCGCGCACCGTCGCCGAACAGCTTCTCGCGCAGCGTGCCGGGCGTGTACGCGGTCGGATACACGCCGCGGCGCTGCAACTCGGGCACGAGGTAATGGACGACGTCTTCGAACGTTTCGTGCGCGATGGCATACGCAAGGTTGAATCCGTCAACGCCGGTTGCCTTGACCCATTGCTGCAGGATGTCCGCCACCGTCGAAGGCGATCCGACGAATACAGGACCCATGCCGCCGACGCCGCCCCAGATCGCGAGTTCCTCGATGGTCCATGCCTTGTCGCCGCCTGACAGATGTTCGACGGCCGAGACGATGGCGTTGGTTTCGACGCGTCTCACGAGATCGGTGGGCGCGTACTGGCCGAAGTCGATCCCCGTCCATCCCGACATGAACACGAGCGATCCGTCATACGACACATAGCGCTTGTACTCTTCGAACTTCGCCTGCGCCTTCGCATCGGTTTCATCGACGATCACGGTGACGAGGTTGTAGATAAGGAGCTTGGCCGGATCGCGTCCTGCTTCCGCTGCCTGGCGTCGCACATCGCTGACGTAGTTTTTCAGCACGGCTTGCGTCGGCGCGGCGACGAACACGCATTCCGCGTGCTGCGCAGCGAATGCCTTGCCCGGCCCCGATGCACCCGCCTGGAAGAGCACGGGCGTGCGCTGCGGCGAAGGCTCGCAAAGGTGATAGCCGGGCACTTCGAAGTACTTGCCCTTGTGGCCGATCTCGTGGACCTTCTCCGGATGCGTGAACACGCGCTTCTCGCGGTCGCGCACGACCGCGCCGTCTTCCCAGCTTCCTTCCAGCAGCTTGTACAGAACTTCGACGTATTCCGTCGCGACTTCATAGCGATTGCCGTGATCGCGCAATCCGCCTTCGCTGATGTTCTTCGCGCCGCTCTCCAGATACGACGTGACGATATTCCACGCGAGTCGGCCCTTCGTCAGATGATCGGCGGTCGAGAGGCGGCGCGCGAAGGTGTACGGATGCTCGAAACTCGTCGACGCCGTGATGCCGATGCCAAGGTGCTCGGTGACCATCGCAATCGGCGCGGCGAGTTGCAGTGGATCGTTGACGGGAATCTGCGCGGCCTGATGCAGCGCGTGATAGTTGTTGCCCTTGTAGACGTCGTAATAGCCGATCACGTCGGCGACAAAGATGCCGTCGAAAATACCTTTCTCCAATACCTTCGCGAGATCGGTCCAGTATTCGAGATCCTTGTATTGCCACGAGCGGTCGCGCGGATGCGCCCACAAACCCGGCGACTGGTGACCGACGCAATTCATCTCGAATGCGTTGAAGCGAATGGGTTTGGTCATGACGCTCACTTGCTCCCCTGGCCGGGGCCGTTGCCGATACTCCAGATAAACGGCGGCTCCTTGCCGTTAATCACCCAGTCGCCGACGATGCGCGCCTTGTAGACGAGGGGATTGTGCGACGACACGGTGCGCGCGTTGCGCCAGTGACGATCGAGCGCCTGAGTGGTGCTGGTCGCCGACGCACCGAGCGCATCGAACAGATGCGTCGCCGCGCGCAACACGAGTTCCGACACGACAAGCTGGCTCTGCGCCGATTCGATTTCGGCATCGACGTTGGCGCGATGTTCCGCTTCGGTATCGTCGGAAAAGCGGGCTTCGTACGCGCGTTGCAAAGGCTGCGCCGCCTGCACCGTCAGTGCCTGTGCCGCATAGGCCCACGAGGCGATTTCGCCCGCCACCTGCTGGATCTGCGCGTCTTCGCTCACGTGCGGCGCGTTGCCGTGGCTATAGATGCGCTTGCGCTGCCGCACCAGCGTGCCGACGTCGCGCGTGATGGCCGCGCCGATGCCCGCCAGTGTGGCGACATGCACTAACTGATAAAACGCGGTCTGATACCTGAAACGCCGCTCGAACGCAATGATGTTATGCGCATCGACCGAGGCATTGATGAATACGGTCGTGCCGCTGCCCGTGGTTGTCTGGCCGAACCCGTCCCAGTCGTCCTTGCGCAACACACCGGGTTGATTCGTGCTGACGGCGGCGATTACGTCGGCGCCGTCTTCCTCGCGTTTCGCGAGCACGTCGATCCACTCGGCAAAGATGCTACCCGTGCTGTAGTACTTCGAGCCATTCAGCACGTACTGGCCATCGCGTCGGGATACCCTGGTCGACAGCGTGCCGACGGCGACGTCGCCCACCTCGGACCACGCGCTGCCCACCAGTTGTCCGCTCACGAAGCGGTCGAACCAGGTGTTGCGGTCGGTGCCGGGCGGAACATTCAGCCAGTCTTCGACGAAAGCGAAGTGCGCGCGCAACGCCTGTGGCAGATTCGAATCGGCCGCGGCGAGTTCGATCAGAAGACGAAACAGTTGCGGCAGCGATGCACCGGCACCGCCATGCGCGACAGGTATCCGCACTGCGCCGAAGCCCGCGTCCTTGAGCCAGCCAATCGCTTCATGCGGCAATTCGCGCGAACGGTCGCGCTGTGCCGCACCTTCGGCGATACGCGCGAAGATAGGGCGAAAGCGATTGGCGAGTGATTCGTAGTCGGTTCCGACGGAGAGATCGGCGGCGTGCGATGAGGTCATGCAGATCCTTTGGAAAAGCGGTAGCGAAGCCCACGACGCGCATTGAGCGCTGGACAAAGGCGAGTATAAAAATCACCGCTCGCCGCGCGTAAATAACGGATTGGCAGATCGTTATCCGTATGGCGACTTATGTCGACGATAGCGGTGGTATGACTGCGGGAACAGAAAGTGCCATCGATCGGTTGAGAATACTAAGCATATGAATAGCGATTCGTTTGCGGTATGGACGAGCTTGTCTAGCATGAAAGGTCATGCATCCAGAAACGATCCTCCTGCAATGAATCAGCCTGTCCTGAAGGCGGTCTCCATCACGAAGCGATTCGGCGCGACGACTGCGCTGACCCATCTCGATCTCGACATCCGTGCGGGAGAGGTGGTGGCGTTGATGGGCGCGAACGGCGCGGGCAAATCGACGCTCGTCAAGATAATCAGCGGCGTCTACGGAGCGGATAGCGGTGCGCTGACTTTGCGCGGCGAACCCTTCGCACCTTGGTCGCCGCAGCAGGCCAAAGGGCTTGGCGTCGCGACCGTGCATCAGAGCACCGCCGATGCCGTGGTCCCGACCTTATCCGTTGCGGATAACCTGCTGCTCGATCAGCTTTGCGATGCGGCGACTGCGTGGCGTATGACGCCAACCGTGCGCGTCGATGCCGCGCGGCCACTTGCGCTGCGCGTCGGACTCGAAGTCGACCTGTCTGCGCCGTTGCATACGCTGTCGCTGGCAGGGCAGCAACTTGTGACCCTGGCGCGTGCATTGGCCGGCAATCCGTCGTTGCTGATTCTCGATGAGCCTACGGCGAGTCTTTCTGCGCCGGAAGCGGAGCGGCTTTTCGCCTTGATCGAGCGTTTGCGTGCCGACGGCGCGGCGATATTGCTGGTGTCTCACCGGCTAGGTGACTTGCGCCGCATCGCGGACCGCGTGACCGTCATGCGCGATGGCCGCATCGTGGCGAATCTGCGTCCGCCCATCGATTTCGACGCCGCGATAGAAACGATGATCGGCCATGCACTGCCCGCCGATCGCGCTGCGCCGCACGACAGCGGCACGTCCAGCAACGTGGTGTTCAGCGCGCGCGATCTGAAGCTGACGCCAGCCTCGATACCTTTCGATCTGGACGTCGAAGAAGGCAAGATCGTGGCGATTGCAGGCCCCATCGGCGGCGGAAAATCGCGTCTCGCGCGCGTCATTTTTGGCGAAACGCGCGCCGTGCAAGGCGACATGCAGTTGCTCGGCAAGCCATGGCGACCGCGCTCGCCCGCTGACGCGATTCGCGCGGGTGTCTACCTCGCGGGAGAAGACCGCTGGCGCTCGTCGCTCTTTCCGGACAGCGTGCCGTTCGCATCGATCGCCGGCACGCTCAGTTTTCCATTTCTGTCACGCTGGCATAAGGGCGGCTTCGTGCGTCGTGAGACGGAGCGGGCGGCGGCCGGCGAGGCGATTGCCGCATTCGGCGTGCGCTGCACGGGACCGGACGACCGGCTGTCGCGTATGTCGGGTGGCAATCAGCAAAAGGTCGTGCTCGCGCGCTGGCACGCGGAACCATCGAAGCTGTTGCTGCTCGACGAACCGTTTCAGGGCGTCGATGCAGGCGCGCGCGCCGACATCGTGGCACTTCTGCGCAAGCGTGCGGCGGGGCGGGCCACGCTGGTGTTCGTCAGCGATCTCGAAGAAGCGTTCGAAATCGCCGATCGCGTCGTGCATTTCGATCGCGGTACGACACTCGAGCGCGCGGCTCCCGCCGATTCTCTTTCTTTTGTTGCTCTCCCTCATTCATGAAATCCACCACCCCGTCCGTGACGACGACGAACGTCCCTGCCGAATCGACGGCGCGCCCGCGCTCGGGCAGTCTGCGCGTGCATCTGGAACGCACGGGCATCCTGCTGTTGCTGGCCGTGCTGATCGTCGTGTTCGCGGTGCGCGAGCCAGCCTTTCTGAACGTCGACAATCTGCTGAGCATTCTGCAGGCCGTTTCGATCGTGGCGCTGCTGGGCATAGGCGTCACGATCACGCTGGCGGCAGGCGGCTTCGATCTCTCGGTAGGCAGCGTCGCTGCAACCGCGCAAATGGTCGCGAGCTATGTGCTGATCGTATGGCATGGCGGAGCGTGGAGCGCCGTGCTGGCCTGTCTGGCATTCGGCGTGGTCGCGGGCCTTTTCAATGGTGTGCTTATCACACGTCTGCGCGTGCCCGACCAGCTTGCCACCCTCGGTACGCTGTTCCTGCTGGCGGGTCTGCAATTGATTCCGACAGGCGGGCGTTCGCTTGCGACGGGCACCGTGCTGCCCGACGGCACGGAAGCGACGGGCAGCTTTCCCGATCTGTTTCTCGCGCTGGGGCGTTCGCGCCTGTTGGACATCGTGCCGCTGCCTGTTCTGCTGCTGGCGGCGTTGACGGCGGTGGCGTGCTTCGTCATGGAGGCGACGCGCTGGGGGCGGGTGATCTATGCGATCGGCGGCAACGAAACGGCCGCGCGCCTCGCCGGCGCGCCGACGGCCCGCTACCGCATCGCGGCCTATGTCGCGTCATCGACGATTGCCGCGTTGGGCGGTGTGCTGATTGCGGCACGCGTCGGCCGGGGCGATGTGAGCGCGGGGCATTCGTTGCTGCTCGACGCCGTCGCGGCGGCGCTGGTCGGCTACGCGGTATGGGGCGCGAAGCGGCCCAACGTGCCCGGCACGGTGGTGGGCGCCGTGTTCGTCGGTGTGCTGCTCAACGGCCTGACGATGCTGAACGCGCCGTACTACATGCAGGATTTCATCAAGGGCGTGCTGCTCGTGTTTGCATTGGCTTTCACATTCAGTGTCGGCTCGCGTTCGGGTGCGCGCTTGTGAGACGAGAAAACCATCTGCGCATCGACGTCATATCCATTTGCAAATCGCTCAGTTTGTGATCGTGACGAGCGTTGCTAGTCTGTGCAGATAGTCATCAAAGGGAGACATTCATGGCCGAAACCGACGTAGCCGATCAACAGCAGACGGACGCGCAAGCCCGCGCGGTGCGGGTGATCGCCGACGATGCGCAAGCCATTGCCATCGCGCATGAGCTGGCGCGGCGTATTGCGGCGGGTGCATCCGAGCGCGATCGCGAGCGCCGGTTGCCGCGCGAAGAGATCGAGTGGTTCTCGCAATCGGGGCTGTGGGGCATCACGGTGCCGAAGGCGTATGGCGGCGCGGGTGTGTCGTTCGTCACGCTGACGGAGGTCATCAAGATCGTCTCTGCGGCCGATCCGTCGCTTGGCCAGTTGCCGCAGAATCATTTCGGTCTGGTCGATGTGATTGTGTTGACAGGTACCGAAGAACAAAAGCGCTATTTCTTTGCGGAAATCCTGGCGGGCAAGCGCTTCGGCAACGGCTTCTCCGAAAAGGGCACGAAGAACGTGCTCGATCTCAGGACCACGGTGCGGCGCGATGGCGACGACTATGTGATCGACGGCACGAAGTTCTATTCGACAGGGGCACTGTTCGCGCACTATGTGCCCGTGCTTGGGCTCGATGAAGAGCGCAAAGCGTGGCTCGCGTATATCCCCAAGGGCACGGCGGGCCTTGAAGTCGTCGACGACTGGTCCGGCTTTGGCCAGCGTACGACGGCAAGCGGTACGGTCACGCTGGAAGACGTGCGCGTGCGGGCGTCGCACGTGCTGCCTGCGCAGCGCGTTTCCGACGAACCAACACTCAATGGCCCCGTGTCGCAGATCATTCAGGCTGCCATCGATGCAGGCATCGCGAAAGCCGCCATCGCCGATACGCTCGAATTCGTTCGCACGCGCGCGCGACCGTGGGTCGACAGCGGCGTCGACAAGGCCGGCGACGATCCGCTCACGCTGCGTGAAATCGGCCGCCTGCATATCCAGCTGCATGCCGCCGAAGCGCTGCTCGAACGCGCTGCACGCGTGCTCGACGAATTCTTGGCCAAAGGCGCGACCACGGAAGACGATGTCGCGCGTGCCTCGGTCGCCGTCGGCGAGGCCAAAGTAGTGACGACCGAAATCGCGCTGCTGGCCGGCGAAAAGCTCTTCGAACTCGCCGGCACCCAGTCGACGCTGAGCGAACACAACTTCGACCGTCACTGGCGCAACGCGCGCACGCATACGCTGCACGATCCTGTCCGATGGAAGTATCACCTCGTCGGCAACTACTATCTGAACGGCGTGAAACCGGCACGTCACGCATGGAACTGACGCTGCCGGTAATCAGGCATCAAACAAGGGGACTTTCGATGAAATCGCTGTTTCATAGCCGTTCGATCTGGGTGCGTGCGCTGGGCGCACTGACGTTGTGCTCGGCTGCCGTGCTGTCTGCGGCATCCGCACATTCCGAGCCGCTCAAAGGCGCACCGGCGCCGTTCGACAAGGGCGGTGTGCGGATCGCGCTCGTCAACTATCTGTCGACGGGCGATTTCTTCCAGGCCTACGAGGCGGGCGCGCAGAAGCAGGCCAGGGCGCTGGGTGTCGACTTGCGCATCTACGAGGGCCGCCAGGATGCGTCAGAGCAGCGCGAGCAGATCCAGCAGGCAATCAGCCTGGGCGTGTCGGCGATCATCGTCAATCACGGCTTGCCGGAATCGCTCAAAGACGTCGTGCAGCGCGCGCTGGACAAAGGCATCAAGGTCGTCGCGTTCGACGTCGATCTCGCCAACCCCAAGGTGCCGCAAATCGAACAGAGCGATCACGATCTCGCGTCGCTGCTGCTCGATCAGGCCGTGAAGGACAACGGCGACGCGTTCGCAGCCGGTTACGTATATGTCGCGGGCTTCGCGCCGCTCGACAGGCGTGACGCCGTGTGGCGCGACTTCAAGCGCGCGCATCCGAACGTGCAGGAGAAGGCGCGTTGGGGCACGGTGGATAACCCGATCGCGCAGTCCGTTGCGAATCAGGCGTCGGCTGCGTACCGCGCGCATCCGGAGATTCGCGTCGTATTCGCACCATACGACGAGTTTGCGCGCGGCGCCAAACTGGCCGCTGACGAAGCCAGACTGTCGTCGAAACTGCGCATTTACAGCGCGGACATTTCGACTGCCGATATCGAAGCGATCCGCGCGCCAGGCAGCGCCTGGGTGGCGACAGCGGCGACCAATCCCGCCGTGGTCGGCGCCGTGTCGGTACGTGCGGCGGCCCTGCTGGTGGCAGGACAGGACCCGGGTCATCACATTGTGGTGAAGCCGACGCTGATCACGCGCGACGATCTGTTGAAAAACGACATCAAAACGATTGCGGACCTTGGCGAGAAATTCCCTGCGTTCCGTTCGAGTGATGCGGCCACCGCTGCGTGGATTCCTGCCGCGCAATAAGCTGCGAGAAACGTGGCACATGCTGGCAGTGTCGAAGCGTCACTTCGAACCGCTTCAAAACGAAGGCGGCGTACAAATCACGGTACTCACGTTCCACACCATCACCGGCTCGCAAAACCGTAGACGGTTGCAGGATTATCCACGAGGATCCCGCAAAAGCTGATATTCGGCGACACCCCGTCACTTTTCGCGAATGCAGCCGCAGAGTATGGACCGTCACTGACGGTGGGTGGTCTCACTGTGGCGCGACACTTGGATGCTAGACCTAGTCACGACCGACTTTCATCGGACCGCGAGGGCTATAAAAAGAGCCCGCGAGATCGTTGTCGCGCAACGCGATTTCCGCCAGGATTATCCGGTCCGGACTTCTTCGCTTCACATGGCCTATCGCCTCCAACTCGTCGCCCTCGCGCTACCCGCTGACTGCGCACCGGAATTGTTGCCTGCGCCGGTGTCACGGTTCATTGTGGCCTGCTGGCCTGGTATGAGCCGAGCGCAGTTGCTCGACCGCGCGCGCCGGTTCGCATTGCGCGCCTCACTGCGCGTGCGCCCGGAACGCGGCCCGGAAGGGGTGCGGCCGTATGCACTGGTGCTGGCGATCGGGGAGGTACGTGTCGAACTCGTCGCTCACGTGCGCAGGCTCGCACATCGCGGTGGTGCCCGGCGTGCGAGGGCCTCGCTACCGCCGGCGAGGGATGCGCGGCAAAGGGCGCTTTTCTGACTTCGCGCAGTGTGGTTTGCGTTGCCCAGTAGGCCGGCTCGGCGCGGAACGACCGGGCCGCGTTCGAAAACGCTGTCCGCACAGTGGCTATGGCGGCGAGGGCGCGAGCCGTTGGGAGGAACGTTGGGAAACGATGGAGAACTCTCTCCGCCGTGCGGAGAGAATCTTGTCTCGCCGCTTCGCCACGGACCGTCGTGCGAAGACAAAGGCTGTCTGGGAACTGTCGGGAAAGAGAGGCCCCGCGTGTCGCTGAATTAGCTCCGCTGCATTCCGGTGCCAGCGTTTAAAGAACGCAACTAACTGCCTTTCGCCGACTCCACAACAAAATTGGCAGTGTCGCGAGAACAGCTCCGCAACGGCGAAGGAAGTACCAAATTTTGGTATTATGGCAGTATATCGGAGCGACGATTATGAGCAAAAACACCTCTGTCTCACTCGGCGATCACTTCGCCGAATTCGTTGAAGATCGCGTGCGTGCGGGTCGATACAGCACTGCGAGTGACGTTGTTCGCGCCGGCCTGCGTTTGCTGGAGGAACAGGAGGCGAAACTTGACGTCCTGCGCGTTGAACTGGAGAAGGGTGAGCGTTCGGGACAATCAAGACCGTTCGACTTTGACGCCTTTCTTGCACGCAAACGGAAATCCGCGACGTGAAGGCTTTTGTATTCTCGCCCGCGGCCGAGGAAGATCTCGACAGTATCTGGGACTACGCGGTAGAAAACTGGGGACAGCGACAAGCGGAACGATATATCCGGATGATCCAGGACACGGTTATCGGGCTAACTGACGGTACGCAGCCGAGTCAGTCTGCGCAACATGTACGATCGGGTTACCGTAAAGTGCTTGTCGGAACGCATGTGATTTTTTTCAAGGAAGACGAGCACCTGATCGACCTAATCCGCATCCTCCACCAACGAATGGACCCGTCGTATCACCTGAACGAACACTGATCTCGTATTAATCCCCCAATTGGGATGCGTTGCTAGTTGTGCGTCTGCGCACGAGCCACAACGAGCTCTGCCGATACGACAACGCGGACCCGGGCGGCTCGGAGTGTGACCTGTCTGCATCGGATCTCAAAAACGATTCGCTTAGTATAACCAACTCATCGCAATCAACGTCGCGCACGTTGATCAGCACACAGCCTGCACGATCGCAGCCGGTGATCACGCTCGGATTCTCGTCGAGCAGTCACCATTGTACGAGCAACGCTCGCCGGTGGACCATGACGCGGCGCTCGAGCCTGGGGCTGAATGCTTCGAGTCGGCGTTCGCCGCGTGGACGGCCACGCGCGATTGGCGTGGCTACGTCAACCACCAAAATTACGTTGGTCTGGCCATCCAGCTTTTCGCATCGACGGGTACGATACAGTGCCTCCGCCACGGCGGGCCACAGTTCCGCAGGGGTGCTGCCGGGCGCGAAACAGACGCCGTGCTGCCCGTAGCTGAGCAGGTTGCCACAGATAAGCACGCGCTCTTTGAATGGAACCTTGAGCTTGTGGGTGCGTTGGTCGCCTAAGTGGTCGAGGCTCAGCTGGACGATTTGCATGCAGACCGTGGCGCGCGGTCCGTCGTCATCCGAGATCAAGGCGTAGCGCGGCTCGAGATTGGCCGGACCGGCCGCTTCAATCATTTGCAGGTATGCCGGCGAAAAATAAAAGCTCTGCCCAGCAGTTGCCGAGCGCCAATCCTCCACATTGAGTTGGCGGAGGCGATGAGCAATGGCGATTTGAAACCCGCTAGCGCGACGCAGTTTCTTGCGTAGTTGCAGGCGGGTGTTCAGTCGTTGTGAAAGTAGTTTCATCGCGAATGGGCCGAGGACCAGCGGCAAACTCAAAACGACTGCACATCCTGCTTGATTATCCTACGCGAAGCCTCGACATCGGGCACCCGAATCATCCCACTGACAAGCCTGAAATAGCAGACGGATCCGACGCGATTTGAACTGCGTGAATAGCGGCTGCTCGCCGAAATGGTGCGTAGCCGCTATCTGCCCGGATGAATCGAATTCGTCGACATTGTTGCCGCCGGTGCTAGTGGCTGGAGAACAGGACGTCCGCAATGATGCCAGTCGCGATAGCGGCGAGCACATAATCCCCGTTGACCCCGACCCAGTGATAGCCGTGCGGCGGCGGCCGGAGGCCGTGGCCGCGCCAGTCGTCGACGACGTAGTTGTGATTGCGGTATTCGGCCGGAAGCCGATCGCCCTGACGCCAGTCGGCGTGCGGCATCGGGCCGCCCGGCCGCCCGCGATAGGCCTCGTGCGGCATGGGGCCATGACCGTGAGCGGGCGGCGGACGCATGTCGTGTCGTTTGGGCCCGTGCACCGACCAGTCACTGTGACGCTGATTGTCGTGAGGCTGGGCGAAGGCGGGGATCGACACACCGATAAGGGCTGCAATCATGAGTTGCGCGAGCAATTTTGATTTCATGGCTGCCTCGAGAGAAGAATTGATCGAAATGAAACGAAACAATGGCGTTTGACGGCGATTATGTTTCCCTATCCGTTCAGAGGAGATGGTCAGTGCGCAGGCTCTCTGCGCACTTCCTGGAAAGACGGGCGGACGATGGGCCGTCAGTCAGCCGGTTACTGACCGAAGTAGACCGAGCCCGGGCCGGTGCGAGCTGCTTCGCTCGTGTACGCATGGCTGCCCGCTGCGGACGAACCGCTTATGACGCCACCCACTCCGGACGTGTCTCCGTGTTGCGCAGCAACCTTGGCTTCAGCAGCCTGGATGTCCGCCGGATATTCGCGCGGGTTCGCACGGGCCGGGTTGTAGCCCGCTGCTTCTATTTCGACCAGTTGCTGACGGACTTCAGCGCGGGTTAGTGGATGGTTTGCGGCCACGTTTGCTGCGGCGAAAACCGTAATCGGAGCAGCGAAGGCGATGGCAGCGACAAAGGCGGCGAGTTTAACGAGGGGCTTCATGGTTACTACCTCCTTGGTTGTTGGTTGGGGCGCTACAAGCTTCTGCTTGGCTTCAACCGTTAAGAGAATTGTAAGGAAATAGTAAACGAGGGTAAACACCTACGTTGCAAGAGACTATTGCATTCTATGCAATAAATATAGGCTATTACGGTGTCACGGCAGATATATAGTCCGAATTGGATGGCAATCCTCGTGCAGGCAGGGCTGAGAGCGGGCTCACGAAGCGAGAGCCTTGGAACCCGAAGTAACTCAGGCCGCCACGCGCATCGTCTTCGCAATGGTCGAGTCCTCTTTGTCTCTTTTGGGCGGTGCGCCAAACATCCGGGCGTATTCCCGACTGAATTGCGAGGGGCTCTCATATCCCACCGCAAATGAGGCGGCCTGAGCGCTCATCGACTGTGACAGCAGCAGCCTGCGTGCCTCGAGTAGGCGCAATTGCTTCTGATATTGAAGAGGGGAAAGTCCGGTCAGCGCCTTGAATTGCCGGTGGAACGCCGACGGACTTAGCTGGGCGGTCTCAGCCAGATCTTCCACTCGCACTGGCTGCGAAAATCGAGTTCTGATATTTTCCATCGCGCGCAGAACACCGTGCGAGGTATTCCCGCTCGACGCCAGCTTCGCGATTACGGGGCCTTTTGGACCTCTTAGCAACCAATAACAAATCTCCCGCATAAGCAGCGGGTAAAGAATTCCGACAGCGTCCACGGGCCGATGAAGGCAGCCGTCGAAGCGCTGACTCGCTATATGGCCCTCGAGCTCGCGCCGCGTCGGATAGCGGTCAACGTCGTCGCACCAGGCGCAATCGCGACCGACTTCAGTGGTGGCATCGTGCGAGACAATCCGCAGGTCAACAAGGCCGTCGCAGACCATACCGCTCTTGGCCGAACGGGACTGCCGTCGGATGTGGGCCCAGTGATTGCCGGTCTTTTGTCGGATGACTTTGGTTGGGTAAACGCGCAGCGCATTGAAGTGGCGGGCGGCATTCACATCTGACTTGCCGTCGCGAGGGGCAGCAGCTCGAGGCCGGGTGCCAAATCAATGCTCAGTACATTTATGCATGACGGGGATCGCCACGCTCATTCGTCAAGATCACGCCCCCATACGTGCGCACCGCCATGACCGCAGCGCGTGCGGCCGTGGCAGGTACCGAGGGCGGCAACTGATCGATCATGCAATCTATCGGGGAGGGGGGGGCGCCTGTTGCATCAATTCGCGGTCCGCCTCTTCCTCGACTGACAGCCTGACCACCGACCACACGATCGGCGCCGCGATCAACGGCGTCTAGTTCATCGCGGTGCCGAGCCAGCCGGGGCTCGTGCCGCCAGGCGAAGGCAGCAGCACGATCGCGAGGCCGAAAATTTGGAAATCGGGGGCTATCGAGCAATGACCGAGCGGACAATGAACTAGCTGCGATGCTTTTCGCGCGATCCGCAGCCAGAAAGGGCGAAGCCGGGCCCGCAGAGACGCTATAACGACGAAGTGCGTACCGCGCTGATCACGTTGTGGGTGGCTGCCGACCGGTGCCGATCGGCACGTTCTCTGACCGGAATGATCCGTTGCCCAGCTAGCTCGATGTCGATTTCGCGAGCATTGCGGTGGCACCGGGATCAACGGCGACTTCCTGCACAGTTCTGTGATGATATTGCAACCGGCTGGACCGAATGCCCTACCATGTCGTATCGTAGCGGGGCGTTCGTTCTCGAACACATCGAGCATGCTTGCCGCGTCTGTCCTTTCCGCTGCGTAGTCTGGGTTGCGATAACGACACACCGAGTCCCACGGTCTGCGATGCTGGACTCCCTCGCGCGCCTCGCTCATGCAGGAAGCATGGGCTCTTCAGTCATTCACCGATAACGACGAATCTAGACGAAGACTGCACTTGCAGGTCCATCGCCTTTTTCTGACAGGGAGCATGAATGTGAGTGGTGCGAACGTCAAAATGTGCGCGATCATGGTTATGCTCCCCATGAGTTGTGGCTCGATCCACGCTGGTGCGCACACCGCGGCCGGCGCGCCAGCACATCGGGTGGCGTACTCGACGTCGCGGCTTCAGAACAGGCCGGATAGTGCCGTGAGTCGGGACGTGCGCAGCACCCTCAGGCGGACACCGAGCCTGGATGCTTCAGGCGTTCGGGTCAGGGTGCGCTTGGGAGTTGTGACGCTCACAGGATGGGTGCCTGAGCACAGGCAGATCGCGCTCGCCGGCAACACGGCCAGGTCCGTCCGCGGAGTCAGGTCGGTGACGAATCAGCTGACCTTGCGGAACAGCCGTTAGGCAGTGATTCGAGAAGATGAAGCGAGTACGTCACGAGTAGCCAGCCGATGAACGCTACACAACTTCAGTGACCGGTAGGCGCTTTGCGTCTTCGCCAAACTCCCAGAAACCATCGAGCCGTCCACATGCAACGTACGCGAGCTACAGCGACGTAGGTCCGAGATTGCGCACGGCGCCGGCTCCCGCCAGCATCGCGGTTAACGCCACGCCGGCCGCCTGAATCAGGCCCGGCTTATCGCCGATGAACGGCGGCCGGCTGATTGCGAGCATCGCACCTGGGACAGCAACATTCGCTTGATTGCTTCGGTATGGCTTACCGACATCAGCGGCTCGATGTCGAGGCCGGCGAGCGCTTCGTCACGTCGCGTCGCGTCGCGTCGCGTCAACAATGTTAGTCATCGTTCGTCAGGAGAACTGCGAAGCGACGTGTCGACTCGAACGCGGTAAGCGCAATGACCAGGCCGACAGTGATCGGCACTGCGAGGAAAGCACCCGCGATGCCCCAGATCGATGACCACACTGCCAGACTGATCAGGATCATCGCGGGGCTCAGGTTCAGTGAGCCGCCCATCAGCCACGGGTCGAGGAGATGTCCGACTACGAAGTTCGCGAGCGTAAGCGAGATGAACAGCACGATTGCCGCGTTCCACTGGCCGAACTGCAGCGCCGCGAGCAGCGTCGGAACCGCGACCGAGATCCATGAGCCCGCGTACGGGATGAAGTTCAGCAGGCCAATCAGCACCGCCCAAAGCTCTGCGAATTCAAGTCCGACGAGCCACATGCAGATCCAGCTTGCGATGCCAAGGATCGCGCCGAGCAGGGTCTTCATGGCGAGATAGACGCCGATTTTCGAGTTGATCTCGTCGATTACCGAGACGATGCGCGTCGAGCCGCCCGCGAACTTCACCAGCTTGCGCCGATATTTCGCGTGCTCGATGAGGAAGAACGTCGCATAAAGTAGTACCACGATGATCGCGGCAAAGAGCGATGACACCGACGACAGGGTAGAGGTCATGATCGCCTGCACGTTGACGCTCGCTAACAGATCGCGACGTATCGCAGTCCAGTTCGCCTCCGTTTCGATGTGGAGCAGCGCGGCGAACTTGGTAAGCAGTACGAGCAGCGTCGCCTCGTACTTCGGCGCGACAGCCATCAGCCGATCCCTGTCGGACAGCAGTAGACTGACCGACAGGTAGACCGTGAAAAGCATCAGCGTCGCGGCAATTGCGTGGCGCGGGCCTTCCCGCAGGCGTGCACCGACGTAGGGAAAGCTGCGCAGCAGGTTGGCGAGGCCGAAGACCACGTAAGTCGCGATGATGCCGAACGCAATCGGCACCAGCACGGGGCGTCCGACATACAGTCCCCACCCGAGCAGTGTGGCGAGTATGGCCGCGCACGTGCATTTCAGCAGACCTTGGTTCATGCGTTTCCTCGCGAGCAGCGCTGCTTGCTGGGTTGTGGGTGGGTGCCTTAGTCGCAGCGGGATTTTTCGTCGGGTAGCATCGAATCGACGACACGGCGTTTGCGCCGTCCCCGCCACAGCAGGCTAACGACGAGCGCGACCACGCCCGCGCCGATCACGATCGCCATCGCAGCCGGCAGGTGCGAGCGGACCCACGGCACGTTGCCGAAAAAATAACCGGGCCCCGCAAGCGAGCATATCCAGATCACTGCGCCACCGGTCGTAAAGCGCACGAAGCGGCGAAACGGCATCTTCATGGCGCCGGCGAGCGCGGGCGCGACGGCGCGGACGATTGCGATGAACGGAGAATACAGCAGCAGTGCGGCGCCGTGACGTGCATAGAGCGCGCGGGTTCGCGCACTGACCTTGTTGATCCAGCCACTGCGCTTCGGTTTCCAAACAGAGGCGACGGCACGTGCCAGCGCATAGTTGAACACTGTTCCTCCAACCGCGGCAGCGACCAGCAACGGCGCGAGCCACAGAGGGTGCAGCACGCCGACGGCAGCGAGTGCCCCGGACATGAACAGCAACATGTCCGCGGGAAGAATGACGAGAGGGAGTACGCCTACACTGCCGAAGACGATCGCCCCGATGATTGCGTAGGCCAACGGTCCATGCTGGGCCAGCAGCGTTTCGAGGTCCTGTTCCAGTTGCGAGACGAATTGGATGAACATCGCCATGCGTGTCGGCCACGAGCGCGTTAGTCGAGAGGAAAGTATAGCGGCAAGCGCGCGTTAGTCCGGTTCAATGTGGCCCGACGGGCGCAATCGCGTTGCGCATCATGACGCCGCGAACAGCCGGCTCTCGCTGTCTCCCGTACCGCGTGCGGGAACTGGCGGGTCCGGGGGACGAATCGCCTGCGGCAAGGCTCTGCTAGCGCGGGTACGGCTAAGTTCTCGCGTTGGACATGCCCGCTCGATCTCGTTGAGGTAGTCCGTCGAGGCGCTTGATAGCGTGCTCGGCTGCGCGTGCGAGCACGAAGCGTAGATATGCCTCAGGGTCGATGCCGTTCAGTTTTCCGGTGCCAATGGAAACTCGCGCTGCGCCCCCTCGACGGGGAGACTGTCGATTTCGAGCTGGCCTTCATCGCAATAGCGTGTGAGCGCAGCCGCTTCTTTCATTTTTCTAAGGGTTCCGAAGCCGCGCACTTCAATTCCCTTAACGACAAACCGTGCATGATCCCGACCCTGTTGCGCCATGACGGCGAATTACCGAAAGCTGGAGCTTCGGGTTTCCGGGGTCAACGTTTTTTCGTCGGCTGCTGCCTGTCGATGCTAGTCACTCGATATATGGAGCAATGTTTATTAGCCTCGGTGCAATGCCGCTTTCCCTTCACAACTTGACCGGCGCGGGGAACTAAAGCGAGTGCAAGCGCCAATACGGCGCATCGGCGTAGCGCGGCCTTAAAGCAAATGTAGTTTGCTGTTATCAAACAAAATTTGACGCCGTTTTTTTACTGATATCTCAAGTTACAGATATGAAACGTGATGACAGAAAAAGCAACGCCCGGCTTGTGATGGGCAGCAAGATCAGAGCGTTGCACGAGCGACTCGCGTACCTTGGACGAAACTGCAACGGCGGCCGGAATCTCGAAGCCGTTCCTTTCTCAGGTCGAGGGAGGACAGGCGACGCCGTCCATTCCGTCATTAGCCGGTATTGCGCAAGCGCTTGGCGTAACAATGCAGTACTTCGCCGAAGCGCCAACCGAAGCGAAGTCCGTGCGCCGCGCAAACGAAAGGCAGTACTTCAGCTTTGCAGACTCGACGAATCAGTTTGCTCGCCTCAGCAATGCAGCGCTCGGCAGGCAACTCGACGCGATTCTCATCCGAATGCCTGCTGGTCAGCCGCCGTCGGAACTACGACACATGCTGGAGAGGAGTTTCTCCATGTGCTCAGCAATCAGGTTTCGCTGAACCTCGAGGGCAGGACATTTGTGCTTGATCCTGGTGACAGCGCGCACTTCGAGTCGACGGCCCCACACGGTTCGCAGAGTCGTCCTTCTGCGCTGAATGCCGCCGTCGTCGACACGAGGTCTTAGCGCAACTGGAACAACTCCTGATGAAAGTCAGCGCTATCGAGGCCGTGTGCGACGAGATCGTCGCGGACGGCTTCGCCGAATGCCGGCGGCCCGCAGAACCACACGCTTGCACTCGCCCAATCGGGAATCGCCGTGCGAACCCGCTCGCCGTTCAGCCTTCCGTGCTTGGCATCCACTAGCAAATGCAGCTGAACTTCTGCTGCCTTCGCGTCAGCGACGAGCTGATCGATCGCCTTCTGGGAGAAGTCGGCGGTCGAATGAAACAGATCGATCCGATGACGCCGGTCACGATGCTGCGCCAACTCCTTCATCCGCGCAACGAAAGGTGTAATGCCGATCCCCGCGCCGATCCAGATCTGGTGCGCACGCTGGTCTGCGAACGTGAAACAGCCATAAGGCCCTTCCACCGTCACCGGCATGCCTTCCCGCAGGCGATCCTTTAGCCTACTCGTGTGGTCGCCGAGCTCCTTCGTCAAGAACACCACTCGCGGTACGCGAGGGTTCCATGCGGACGCGATCGTATAAGGATGTGCACCTTCGCTTCTGTCTGATGTGACAAACGCGAACTGCCCCGACGCATGCCCCGGCCAGCCGGGTCGTAGATCGATTGCCGTCTGCAGCACGCGCAGCTCGGGATACCAGGTGAGCGACGCGATGCGACCTTCAACCTTACACTGGCGACCGACATGCCCACCCAGCACGCGCACGACCGACACGATACCGGCCGCGAGCAGCACCACGACCACGACTCCGACCGGCGCACGCCAATAGCCGAAGCGCAGTAGTACGACCGTGTGGAACGCAAGGGGTAGATACAGAACGGCGAGCCAGTTGTGGGTCTTCGCGAACCACCGATACGGGAACTGCCGAATCAGCGCGAGCACAATCAAGCCTTTCGCTGGATTTTGCAACGGCGTTTTGGCGTTTCTGGCATCGGTTTGAGGGGCGACCGGGATTCGGAAAAAAATCCGCCGTAGCTCAATATAACACCTGATTCAATTGAGGAAGCTGGCACCTATCTTTGCGTTAGGCTACGCATTATGGCACCGCTATTGCCGCGCTTCCTTCGGATCTGCTCGAAAACATCCCCACCATATGCCGATCACTGATACGGATAATTAATCAGCCTAAATTTCGCATAATTAGATTAGCGAAGTTCTAATATCCACTGGCATCAGAGATGGTGTTCCTGCTTTTAATAACCGGTCCTTCGAAAGCGGCCGCGAGGCACGAGTCACGAAAAATGTCGGCCGGCGGAGCGATTGCAATGCGACGGCGTTGATATGAACGGACGGACCGCCTCCCGCGCTAGTGTCGGAAATCTTGATGCGTCCGTGTACCGAGCCCAAACGGGCTTAAATAATAGACGGAGGCGCCGGCTATCTCGATTCCTTTATTTGGGCTGGTCAATGCTTGCCGATCGTGAGCGACTTCGTTGGTCGCATGGGGGGCGAGGCTCTTCTTCTCGCCCTGGCGCGTCTACTTGACCAGGTCGCACACACAAGGTGCATGGAATGGCGGCGGGACGGGATCTTGAAACAGGTGCAAGCCATCCTCGATCTGCGCATCGATCTCCACTAACGCTTGCCATTCCATCAATTTTTCTGCGTATACTCGTAGCCACCTGAATGGCTGACGTCCAGGTTCCACGCTGCACGCCGACAAGAAGCCAAGACATCAGTCGATAATACGGCACGCGATTTCCCTTTCGGAACGCAGTTCTTTCATGTTAGGTGGGGCCTCTTATGCGAAAACATGCTTTTGGTGCTGCAGTCTCATCGTTGCTGCTGGCGGGCGCAGCAGTTTCACCGGCTATCGCGCATACCGACGACGGCTTCGCGCAGGACGATGGCGCGTCGCATGGGCGTCCGGTCAAGGTGATGATCATTTCGATGTTCGGTCCGGAAGGCCAGGTGTGGCTCGATCATCTCGGACCGTGGCAGGACATCACCGTCGCGGGACTTTCCCCTGACTACCCGGCAGTCCACTGCAATCGCCAGGAGATCTGCGTGATGACGACGGGCATGGGACACGCGAATGCCGCCGCGTCGATCATGGCGCTGACCTTCTCGCCGCGTTTCGACTTGCGCCGTACGTATTTCATGGTGGCGGGCATCGCAGGTATCGATCCGCTTCAGGGGACCGTCGGATCCGCCGCGTGGGCCAACTGGCTCGTCGACTTCGGGATTCAATGGGAAGTCGACGGGCGCGAAATTCCTCCCGGCTGGAACACTGGCTATCTCGGCATCAACACGACGGGCCCGACGCAAAAGCCACCGCTCGACTATCGCACCGAAGTGTTTCAGCTGAATCCGGCGCTTTCAAATGCGGCATTCGCGCTGTCGCGCAACGTGACGCTCACGGACGACCCACCGGCGCAGGCTGCCCGCGCCAAATACAACTATGCGCCAGCGAACCGTCCGCCGACAGTGATCCAGTGCGACACGCTGGCGGGCGACACCTGGTGGTCGGGCACTGATCTAGGAGAGCGCGCGCGTCAATGGACGAAAATCCTGACAGACGGCAAGGGCACCTATTGCACGACGCAGCAGGAAGACAACGCCACTTTCGAGGCATTGACGCGCGCGGCGTCCGCGCATCGCGTTGACCTCGCCCGTGTAGCGGTGTTGCGCGCCGGCTCGGACTTCGACCGGCCTTACGCGGACCAGTCGAGCGCGGACAATCTGCTCAACTACGCGTCGCAGGGCGGCTTCACGATCGCAATTAACAATCTTTTCCTGACCGGCAATCCGCTCGTGCAGGACATCGTCACGCACTGGGGCGAATGGAGCGACGGCGTGCCTCGGCGGTAGCGTGTTTTGCGGCGGGGTGAAGCGCCGCGCGTGCCTTTCGTTGCGGTTTTATTTCACTTCAATCTTGATGTACGGCGCGCTAGCGCGATTCTCTACTGCGACCATGCGCCGCCAGCTACCGTTTAAATAAAATGAAAAGCAAAGCTCCCCTTTTTTCACGGCGATAGGGCTCTCGCCTGTCTGCCCTGGCGGTTGGTTGCGCGTGCGCCTCGTAGCCAGGCGGTTCCGGCCCGTCAGCGGCCCTCATCCTCTTTTCTGGTCGATGCGACGGTGCGTCACCTCCCATCGGCCGCTCGCTAGGCAAGCATGCAGCATCGATTCACGCGATCGTTCGACCGCATGGCGGCATCATGCCAACGGTAAGGAAACGGTCAGCCCGCGTGCTAACACTTGCCGAACGAGAGGAAATCTCGCGCGGCATTTATGCAGGCGTTTCAATCCGTGAGATCGCAGCCAGTCTCGGTCGGTCTCCGTCGACGATCAGCCGTGAAATAGCACGCCACCGCGGGTTGAGCCGATACAGAGCCACTTCAGCAGATGCGAGAGCCTGGGAACTCGCGAAGCGGCCGAAACCGTGCCGCTTGGCCGTCAACGACAAACTGTGCCGATTAGTCGCCCGCAAGCTGCAATTGAAATGGGCGCCACAGCAGATCGCAGGCTGGTTGAAACTGCAGTATCCCGATGATGAAACCATGCAGGTCTCGCACGAAACGATTTACCGCAGTCTGTTCATTCAGGCCCGTGGAGTACTCAAAGCGGAACTGATGAAGCACCTGCGCACGCGCCGGATGATGCGTCGTTCGAAGAAAGCGTCAGCAAAGGGACAACCGCGCGGACAGATAATCGATGCGGTATCAATCCGCGAGCGGCCCGCCGAAGCTGAAGATCGAGCGATTCCGGGCCACTGGGAAGGCGACTTGCTCAGCGGCTCGAACAACACACACATTGCGACTCTGGTAGAGCGTCATTCTCGCTTCACCATTCTCGTGAAGGTAAAGGGCAAGGACACCGACAGCGTCGTATCGGCGCTGAGCAAACAGGTCCGCAAACTGCCTGCAGAGCTACGCAAATCGGTCACATGGGACCGAGGAATGGAACTCGCACAGCACAAGGAATTCACAATTGCCACCGACGTGCAAGTCTACTTCTGCGATCCGCAAAGCCCGTGGCAGCGGGGCACGAATGAGAACACCAACGGACTGCTTCGCCAGTACTTCCCCAAAGGCACCACTCTGGCCAGCTACTCGCAAGGCGATCTGAACAAGATCGCCTTGCAATTGAACCAACGCCCCAGAAAGACATTGGGTTTCATGACGCCTGCAGATAAACTAAACGCCAGCATCGGTGTTGCATTCACCGGTTGAACCCGTCGCCGCTTTTTTTTAAATATCTCGCTCCATCTTCAGGCGAGCCACTTCGGCACGCAGCCGCGCCAGTTCCATCTGTTCCGGGCTCACAGGCTTCGTCCCTGCTCCCGCCAGCTTGCCTTCCCGGTCAGCCTTCACCCAGTTGTACAGCGTCTATTCAACCACCACCAGTGTCGCCGCCACCGCCGCCATGCTTTGTCCGGCCTTGACCAGTCGCACCGCTTCCATTTTGAACTCGAGCGTGTACTGCGCTCGCTTTGCCTTGCTCGTCATCGTTCTTCTTCTCCTTGCTTGAGTTTACCTGCTCAGCAAGGGGTTCGTTTTTCGGGGGCAAGCTCATGTGGCGACATCCTGGGCATTGCGGATACCGTAGAACGCGAATTCGTCGACCATGAGGCGTGCAACGATTTGCGTCTTGCCTGCAATCTGTAACCCGGTCTTCTGCGCTAGCAGTTCCTCCCGACGAGGAAGGTGAAGAGCTTGATCTGCTGGCGATCAAGCACGTCATGCACATCACGCAGCCATTCATATTCATTCTCGTTGTACCTTTGAGCCTCGTCGCAGAACAAAAGCACCGCGCTGCTTCCGGAGCGTGCGGCGGCCTCGCGAATACGAAGTGACAGGCGGGAGCGTTTGGCCGAGCTGGTACCGGCGTTTGGCGCGTGATCGCCTACTGCCTCTCCGTGCGCGCTTTCCTGGCTGACGGCACCGAACTGGGCGTACTTGAGGCGCAGGGGGCATGGCGCGTGGTACCGCACAAGGTCGCGTATGTGCGAGCCAGTATATCCCGGCAAACGTGAAGACAGCCGGCTGGCAATCGTGCCGAAGAACCGTTCGATATAGGGCCGCTCGTCTGGGCTGTGTTTGGGTCCAGCATCAGCCAGGCAGCCGACGAACTCACACAACGCCGTCATCGTCTCGTTTGCGAGGTTGGCCTTCGCGTTGTCGAGCCTGATCCACTCCCAGGTGACATACGCCAGTTCGGGCATGTGCCCGGACGGAAAGCCGTCGTGTGGACCGTACGCGAGGCCTGGTATGGTGAACGTTCGTGGGCGATGAGGCGTCAGTGCATTCTCGATGGTCTTGACGACGTCGTAGCGGCTGTACTCCCCGAGTGCAATGTGATAGCCAAGTACCGCACGGGTGCAAACGTCGATGATCACAAGCAGCCACACTCGTTCCATCTCGAATTCGTGCACGAAGCCGAGCGGATCGCGAACCACCACCTTGAGACGAACGTCCAGCCGGTGACCGTCGAATTCGACGACCTGATATGGCCGGCTTGCCGCGGGTGGGCCAGTATCGTCAACGCGAGGCAAGCCCTTGAGATGCGTGGCGCCCGCTGAGCGTGCCGCTGTGCCGAAGCTTCGCAGCATTTCTGCCTTCAACCGTCGCGAAAGCGAGCGGATCGCATGGTCCGCTGTGTTCAGCGGATAGTCGGCCGCGGTCAAGCCGACCGAGCGGCATTGGCGCAGGAAATTGCCGTGCAGCGATTGCAGGCCGCGCAGGCGCGTGCGTAGGTGCCCGTCAGTATGGACCTGCTCGAGCAGGCCGGGCGGACGCGCGGGCGACGCCCGCGGTCATTGAAACGTTGCTCGCGCATGCCGGTGTCGCGGGCTTAGGTCTACGCGGCAAGCCGCGGGCTGCAGGACTGGTTGAAGAACCGCGTCGCCTCGCGCGTCTCGGATGCGCCGCGACGCTTTGCGGAGGTGTCATATGCAAACGGACAAAGTGATGGAGTATCACGGCTACGAGATCCGGCCGATGGTAACCCCCACGGAGACGGGTCGCTACGCGGCGGCGGCAATTGTCACCGACCGGGCCGGCGATACACGCACGCTCGGCGTCGATGTGGACTTTGCCAACGCCCAGGAGGGTCGCGACGAAGCACTCGAGCTTGCTATCGCATGGATCCAGCAACGCTCGGTTGTTTCGGACCGGTATGTTCGACGGATCTAGCGCGCCGGTCAGCAACCTCTGGCCGGACGCGAGTCGGACACCTGTCGATCCGCTTCTGGTTCGATATCCCGAGCCGCTTGGGCTCAACTCACCGCGAGGAAAAGAGAATGACGGACACCGCTGTCATCGATCCCGCCGAAGACGCGCTCTATGAACGCATCAGGATCCTGCTCTTTAGCGCGGACCTGCCGGCGCAGCGTTTGGAATCCGATATCGACGATATCGGACGCTTCACCGCGCCGGACGTCCGTTCATCGCAACTGCGCCTCATTGAGGTCATGCCGCCGCTTGCACCGGCAGCCGAAGCAATTGTGCGGGCCATGATCCGTGCATATGGCACTGAACTGTTTGGGCGCGGCAGTGCGAATTCCGCGCTGCGAGCCATGATCAAGGCCGGACCTGTCAGGTTTGGACAGACCGCGTTGACGTTGGGGCCTGACGCGCCGTTGCCAGAGCGTGTCCGTCCGCTTGTCGCGGAGATTAACCGGATTTTCGAGCGCTACCCCGAAAGCGGCTTCTCGCACGCCCGATACTTTCTTTCGGCAATTGGCTTGCCGGTCGGCCGCGACAGGCTCCCGCAAGTACACCGCTCGGTCCAACGCGGCCGGAACCTTGAGGGTTCGCCCGATTCGCGAGTTGCCCTCAACAACCCTGAACTGCGCGTCTTTCGTTCAAGTATCTAACGTGTCAGCCGACGGCAGGTGCCAGCCTCGGTACAGCGCGAGCGAAAGCTGGCCAGGTTGGCCCCACACCACCATCCCAAGCGCATCCGTACGTAGCGTGCCGGGCAGAATCCTGGAGAGATCGGTGCCGATAAGTTGCGCGATCGTCGCACGCATAGGGACGCTCGGGTGCGAACAGCGACTCGATACCGTGGGTTAGTCATCCGACGCTCACCTCATGAAAGACAGTGCGCGGTACTATCTTCGTCGGCCCGTCACGTATACGCCTGTCCCATGGAACTGAAGCAGATCCAGTACTTCATCGCGCTTTTCGAAGAAGGCACCGTCACGCGCGCCGCCAGGCGGCTCAACATCGCGCAACCGGCGCTCAGCATGCAGATCGCCAAGCTCGAAACGGAGATCCGGCAGAAGCTCTTCGAGCGGGGGCCGCACGGCATGGCGCCGACCGAAGCCGCACGGTTGATGTACCGCCTTTACACGCCGATCATGCGCGACATCGATCACGCACGCGAGCACCTGAGCCGTCGCGATGTCATCGTGACAGGCCGCGTGTCGCTGGGAATGGTGTCGTCGGAGGCGCAGAGCGTATTGCCCGAATCGCTCGCCCGATTCGATGCGCTTTTCCCGCAAGTCGAAGTCTCCGTCGCCGATGGCTTCAGCGCGCAGCTGATCGACGCTGTCGAATCGGGCCGGCTCGATGCCGCCATCATCAACAAGCCGCGCGGACGGCTGACGCTCCACGTAGAGCCGTTGCTGGTCGAGGAAATGGTGCTGGTGACGAGCGTGGAGCACGGCCCAAAGCTGCCCGACGAGATCGATCTCACGCAGCAGTCGGACATCGAATTCGTGTTGCCCACGCGCCGCAACGGCCTGCGCGGCGCGCTCGATGCCGCGCTGATGGCGGCTGACGTCGTCATCAAGCCGAAGTTCGAGATCGATCTGCTCAGCACCATCGTGCAGTTCGTCGAGCAGAGCGGTGTCGCGACCATCCTGCCGCGCGTCGTCGTGCAGGCGAAAGTGGACGAAGGGCGCTTGCGCGCACGCACGATAGCGTCGCCGCAGATCGTGCGCCACATCATTCAGGTTACCCACCCGAAGCGGCCGATCGGACCGGCCGCCCAGGCGCTCATCACGATTATCACTGAAGAGATAAAGCGCGTGACGACGGGTGTTTTGGGGAAACAGGCGCCTTAGCGGCCACGTTCCAACGGTTCGCGCGCACGGCTCGGAACGTCGCTGCGCGTGCCGAACAGCGTGTCGCAGATCGGGAACGTGAGGTTGAAGTTCTGTGTCGCCATCACTTCGGGATCGTGGTGTGTGGCGTGCAGGCGCCGCACTGTGTTGACGAACGGAACGCGGTCGAGCAACGGGCTGTCGGTGACGTGTGAAAGCGTATGCAGGCCCTCGTACATCAGAAAGTACGCCGCCATCGTGAGCAGCGCGATGTAACCTGCGTTGCGGGAGAATACGAACCCAATCACGAGCGCGAACGGCACGGCCGCCAGCACGAACGCAACCGGCGCAAAAGGCGGAAACAGCAGTGCGCGCCAATGACGGTGGCCCTTGTATTCAAGCGTCACATGCGTGAAGAACCGGTGATGGACGGCGCAGTGGCGCTTGTAGATCATGCTGAAATACTTCGTCGGACGATGCAGGACGTAGCGGTGCGCCGCCCATTCCGCCCAGTTGCCGAACAGAAAGAGCGGAATGACCGCCAGCCATTCGGCAAGCGTCGGTGCATGAAGCTGCATCAGGCAATACACGATCACGCCGCCGGTGAAGAGCAATGTGAAGCCGAGGTGCATTTCGCCGCGATACCACCATGGCGTGGCATTGACATACTCGTCACGGAACTTGTAGGAACGCGCACGAACGTCTTCTTCGTATTTCATCGATGTCTCCGGTTATAGTGAAAGGCGTGCGCCCGTTGGCGTCCGCCGTTACGTCCAATGACTCAGGATCGACTGCGCGCGGAACCGCCTTCGAGCTTGCCGAGCGTCTCGGGCACCACGAACGCGCCCACGAGAAAGATCACGCTGATCGCACCGACGAAGATCGCGAGCGTCGACGGCAACTGGCCCGCGTCCTTCGCGACGAGGGAAACGAAGGTCGGCATCATTCCGCCGATCGCGAAGCCGATGTTCCACGACAGACCCGTGCCGGTCGCGCGGATCGCGGTCGGGAAGCGTTCGTTCAGGAAGATCAGCACGGGCGCATAGCCGGCGCTGCCGAGCGCGGAAAGCAGCACCGCGTAGACGCCGACCATCGTGATGCTTTGCGCCGTCGGCAGCAGCAGGAACAGCGCTGGCATCGCGATGAGCCGGATGATGCCGATCCAGATAAACGCGCCCTTGCGTCCGATGAACGTACTGACGTGCCCTGCCGCGACCGAAGCGATCACCACGGCCACGCTGCAGATCATCAGGATCGCGGCGGCGGCGCCGTTCGGCGCATGACTCACGACTTTCAGGAAGGTCGGCAGATAGCCTGATGTGAGGTAGTAGCCGCTGCCGCCGCCGATAGTCAGCAGCAGATTGACGAACAGCACGCCGCGATATTCCCGCGAGAACAGCGTGCGGATCGGCGAGCGCGCCTTATCGGCGTTGACGATCTTCTTCTGTTCAGCGGCTTTCGCAGCTTTTTCCGCGGCGAGCTTCTTCCAGAGCGGCGATTCTTCCAGACCATTGAACACGAACAGACCGAGCACCGAACTCAGGATGCCTGTGAAGAACATGCAACGCCAGCCCCAGGCGTCGAACGCATCGCCGGGAAAGATCGCGGACATCGCCAGATACGTGAGCGATGCGAGCAACGCGCCGAGCCCGGCCCCGCCCCCACCGATGAGACCGGACACCGCGCCGCGATACTTCGGCGCGACGGATTCGGTGCCGATCGTATGCGTCGACGCCACCACGCCGCCGACGAACACGCCCTGCACGAGACGCAGCAGCAGAAACAGGACCGGAGCCACGAGCCCGACCTGGGCGACCGTCGGCAGCGCGCCGAAGGCCGCCGTCGAAAGCCCGACGCCGACGACCGCGACGATCATCGCACCCTTGCGGCCATGACGGTCGGCATAGGAGCCGAACAGCGCAGAGCCGAGCGGGCGCATCAGCAGCGTCACCGCGAAGGACGCGTACACCGCCGCGAGCGAGAGCATCGCATGTTCGGACGGAAAGAACAGACGCCCGACAACCGGCGCCACATACAACAATACGAACAGGTCGAACAGGTCGAGGGCCCAGCCGAAGCATGAAGCCATCACAGCGCCCATCACCTGGCGCTGATTGACCGGAAGCACGGTGGCCCCGTCATGCGCTGCTACAGCCATTTGTATCTCCTTGTGTGTCACAGGCGCGCTTTGTTGGACGCGCGCTCTTGTCGAGGTTGAAAAATCGTCAGTGCGCGGAGGCGAAAGGCGATGCCACGCTCGCCCGTCGCTGGGCGACCATCGCATCGGCGATCTTCTCGGCGATCATGATGGTCGGTATGTTCGTATTCGCCGATGGCAGTCGCGGCATCAGCGATGCATCCACGACGCGCAGCCCGCGCGTGCCTCGCACGCGGCCTTCGGTATCGGTGACCGCGTCGAGGTCCTGCGCGCTGCCCATGCGGCACGTGCCGCTCGCATGCCATACGCCGAACACGTTCGCGCGGATGAAATCGGCGAGCGCGCGCTCGTCGTGGATCAGCGAAGTCATCTGCAGGCCGCGCGTGAAGAAGCGTTCGATCAGCAGACGCCGCAGCGGCGCGGGCGTATCGAGCAGCACGCCGAGGATCGAAGTCAGAAGCGCATTGCCTTCGCCGACCTTGCTCAGCGCCTTCACGCGCGGTGAGAACGCGGCCGGGAAGAAGTCACGTGAATCGCGGCCGAGACCGGATGCGTCGACGACGCGCGCCAGCATCCGCACGCCGGCGGCGAGCCGCTGCAAATCGCGTTCGTCGTCGAGCAGATTCAGATCGACGCGCGGCGCAACGGCCGCATCGGGCGATGCCAGTTGCACGCGGCCTCGCGAATACGGCCGGTTGCACCAGAGGAAAAAGAGGCCGAGCCGGTTGCCGAGCGCATGCCACGCGGCGCGCGTCGCGCTCGACAGATACAGGTCCGACTCGTCGCAGCCCGCGACGCCCGAACTCATGCGCGCGGCCATCATGCTCGCGCGGCGGCGTGCGAGCGGCATGCGAAAGCGCGGCTCGAGAAAATGACAGAAGGTGAGCGACGGATGATCCTGCAGATTGCGTCCGACGCCCGGCACGTCGGCCACACACGGAATACCCATCGCCACGAGTTGACGCGCATCGCCGATACCGGCGCGCATCAGCATCGCGGGCGACTGCAACGCGCCCGCGCTCAGCACCACTTCGCCCGCATCGAAATGCACGCGCTCGCCGTTCGCCGCAATCGCGACGACACCGCGGGCCGTCGCGCCTGCCATCACGATGCGTTCGACACGCAGATTCGAATAGATGCTGAGATTCGTGCGCTTGCGCGTGGCTTCGTCGAGGTAGGCGATCGCTGTCGACACGCGCTTGTCGTCGATGTTCGAGAACGCGCCCGGAAAGAAGCCGTCGCCGAATTCGCCATTCTGGTCCTGGAGTTCCGCGAAGCCGTTCGCGCGCAAACCCTTCGCGAATGCGTGGCAGAACGCCGGCCAGTCCTTGGGCATGATCCGGCGGATCGGCACCGGTCCGTCGCTGCCGTGCAATTCGCCGCCGGGAAAGTTCACGTCGCGTTCGAGCTTGCGAAAGTACGGCAGCACATCGCGCCACGACCAGCCTTCGGCGCCGTTCGCAGCCCATTCGTCGTAGTCGCGCGGCAGGCCGCGATTGGCCGATTGCACGTTGATGCTCGAACCGCCGCCCATCACGCGGCCCTGTTCATAGACGCGCGGCGCGGCGTGCTGCGTGGCCTTCGCTTTCAGATCGGGCCAGATGTACGCGTCGCCGCAGAAGACGGGCATCGGATAGCTGTCGAGAATCGCCGCGGGCACCGCGCCCGGCGGCGTATCGGCGCCCGCCTCGATCAGCGCGACGCGCACCGACGGCGCCGCCGACAGTCGATGCGCGAGCACGCATCCGGCCGAGCCGCCGCCTACGATCACGTAGTCGAAGCGATTCATCGCGTTGTCTCCTCTGGTCTCGTCCGCCGCGCGGCGTGTCAGGTATCAGCTGCCGCGAAACACCGGCTTGCGCTTGCCATGAAACGCTTCGACGCCTTCGCGGAAATCGTCCGACGAGCGCAGACGGCTATAGCAATGGCCTTCGAGTTCGATCGCGATCGACAAGGGCGCGTCTTCCGAATCGTTCAAGAGCTTCTTCGCGGTGCGTTGCGCGAGCGGCGAGAACGCGCGCAGTTCGTCGACGAGCGCGTCCGTCGCCGCTTCGAGTTCGGCGTCCGCGACGAATTCGACCGCGATGCCCCACTCGTACGCCTGCTCGCCAGGAATGCGGCGCGAGCGCATCACGATGTCCTTCGTTCGGCCGATGCCGACCATCGACTGCAAACGCGCCGAGCCGCCCGAGCCGGGAATCTGGCCCAGCTTCTGCTCCGGCAGCGCATAGAAGGTCGTATCGGTGACGATCCGGAAATCGCACGCCAGCGACAACTCGAAGCCCACGCCGAAGCAGAAGCCGCGATTCGCCGCAATCACCGGCTTCGAGCAGCGCGCGGGCGCCGCGATATTCCACGCGAGCTTCGACACGTGTTCCGGCGATGCTTCCAGAAAGCCCTTGATGTCGCCGCCGCTCGAAAAATGCTCGCCCTTCGCACGCACGACGATCACGCGCACGCGATCGTCCTCGTCGAGGGCTTCGAACACGGCGCGCAACTGATCGCGTGCGTGCATCGAAATGACGTTGAACGGCGGCCGATGCAGGATGATGTCGGCGCGCTCGCGCTGCGCGTCGATTTCGACCGAGAAGCCGTCGAGGTCTTGCAGCAGCGTCTGGCCGCGATGGGTGAGATCACTCATTGTGGGTTACTCCTTGGTGGTTGCTGTAGGTTGCGCGGGCAGGGCGTTTGAATCGGGCGTGTACTCGCCCGCTTGCAGCTTGCGGCGCAGGATCTTGCCGACCGGCGACTTCGGAATGTCGTCGACGAACACATAGTCGCGCGGGCGCTTGAAGTTGACGAGGTCCGACTGGCGGCACCATGCATCGAGCGAGTCGGCATCGACGTACTCGCGGCGCTTGATGAACGCGACCACACGTTGCCCCCAGCGCTCGTCCTTGACGCCCGCGACCGCGACTTCATCGACGGCGGGATGCAGCGACAGCACCGATTCGATGTCCACCGGTGAGATGTTTTCTCCGCCGCTGATGATCATGTCGTCGACGCGGCCCGTCACATACAGATCGCCGTCGCGGTCGAGATAGCCCGTGTCCCCGGTGAAGTACCAGCCCTCGCGCAGGCACTTCGCATTCGCGTCCGGACGATTCCAATAGCCTTCGAAGGCTTCGTCGCCGAGCAGGTCCACGATGATCTGTCCTTCTTCGCCGGCTTCGGCGATCGCATCGGGCGAGAGGGCATCGAGCTTGACGACGCGCAGCCGCGTATTGATGCCCGCGCGGCCCGCGCTGCCGGGCTTCTTTGTCGCGTCCTGGTCGATACTGAACGTGTAGACCTCGGACGAGCCGTAGTGATTGACGAAGAGCTCCGGCTCGAACGCGGCCGAAAGGCGTTTGAGCAGGCCGTCGTTCATCGGTGCGCCGGCGAAGCCGAGCTTTCTGACCGACGACGTGTCCGTGCTCGCGAACGCGCTGTCGGCGAGCAGATCGTGATAGAGCGTCGGCACGAGATAGAGGCAGGTGAGCGCGTGCTTCGAGATGCATTCGAGCGCGAGCTTCGCGTTCCAGCGCCGCACGCAGACGAACAGGCCATCGACGAGCGCCATCGCGAGCAGCGAGCGCACGCCCATCGTGTGATAGAGCGGCATCACGCCGAGCGTGCGTTCGCCGCGCCTGTAGAGGTTCTGCGCGACGTGCGCGAGCGCGCCCGCGCGTTCATGCCGATGCCGGCGCGGCACGCCCTTGCCTTTGCCCGTCGTGCCGGACGTGTAGAGGATCAGCGAGATGTCGTCGGCGGTGGCGTGCGTCGTGTCGGTCACGTCTGCGCTCCGCGTTCGTTCGACGATGAGCGCATCGAAGGCGGTGGTGCGGCCGGGCGCATCATCGAGTCCGACGCGCGGCACTTTTTGCGCGGCGGCGCTCTGCGCGACGGAATCCGCGCTGACGGGTTCGTAGACGATCGCCTTCACCCCCGCGTCGGTCACGCAGTAGTCGACTTCTTCCGGCTTCGCCCGCCAGTTGAGCGGCACGATCACGATGCCCGCGAACTGTCCGGCCCAATGCAGCGTCGCCATTTCCCAGCGGTTTTGCAGTACGACGAGCAGCCGGTCGCCGTGTTCCAGGCCCAGTTCGCGCAGGCCATCGGCGACATTGAGGATCATGCGATGCCACTGCGCGTAGGTCAGTTGCACATCGCCGTCGACGAGCGCGAGCGCGTTCGGACTGCGCTCGACGCTTTGCAGGAATGTACGTCCGAGATCAAGCATGTTCGGCCTCCTTCGCGCTTACCTCGGCCCGGCGGCGCGCCGCTACGTCGAGCACGGCGGCCACGATGGGCGTGTAGCCCGTACAGCGGCAGATATGACCCGAGAGCATCTCGCGCACCTGCTCTTCGGAAGGATCGGGCACGCGCCGCAGATAATCCGCGCACGACATCAGAATGCCCGCCGTGCAGAAGCCGCACTGCAGCGCGTGATGCCGCTGGAACGCCTGCTGCAGGTCGCCGAGCGTCTGGTCGGGCGCAAGGCCTTCGACGGTATCGATACGCCGTCCGTCGGCCTGCACCGCGAGCATCAGGCACGAGCGCGCCGCGACGCCATTGACCTGCACGGTACATGCGCCGCACACGCCGTGTTCGCAGCCGACGTGCGTGCCCGTCGCGCCCAGTTCGTGCCGGATGAAGTCCGACAGCAGTTCGCGCGGCTCGCAATAGCCGCTTCGTTCGCGGCCGTTCAGCGTCAGCGCGATGCGCCGCGCTTCGCCGTGCCGCATGATGGTGTCCGGTATCTTGCTCACTTTGCCTCCTCGATCACGCGCCATCCGAGTTGCCGGACCAGATTCCGGCGATATTTCGCGCTGATGTGCGCATCGTCCTGCGCGTTCAGTTTCCAGCTCAAATCGTTCAGTGCGCCGCGCAGGTCGTCGCCCCGCAGACGCGGCCATTGCTCCGTCACTGGCCGGTCCGCGACGCCGCCGACAGCAATGCGTATCGACTCGTCGGTGACCACGGCCGCGCACGCGACGATCGCGAAGTCGCCGTGCCGCGCGGAAAATTCGGCGAACGCGTAGCGCTCGCCTTCCTTGCGCAGCGGGAAGCGCACGGCTTCGACGAGTTCATCGGGCTCGCGCGCGGTCATCAGCATCCCCTGAAAGAAGTCCTGCGCCGCGAGCGTGCGGCGCCTCTTTCGCGAGCGCAGCATCACGTCACCGCCGAGCGCCGCAAGCACCAGCGGCAACTCCGCGCTCGGGTCCGCATGCGCGATCGATCCGCATACGGTGCCGCGATTGCGAATCTGAAAGTGCGAGATATGCGGGAAGGCCATCGCGAGCAGCGGCGCTTCGTCGGTGAGCGTGCTGCGCCATTCGACGCTGCCTTGCGTCGCCGCGGCGTTCACGACCAGATGCCGCGCCTGCTGGTCCACGCGCACGGCATCGAGTTCGGCGGTGCGCGAGATATCGACGAGCACCTTCGGCTGCGCGAGCCGCATATTGAGCACGGCCATCAGCGACTGGCCGCCCGCCAGTACGCGGGCGTCTTCGCCGTATTGCGCGAGCGCGTCGAGCGCGTCTTGCGCGGTCATCGCGCGCAGGTAGTCGAATGGTGCGGGCTTCATGCGTGTCTCCTGAAACGTGCAAGGAGTCTTGCGATCCACGATCCGTGCGCTTGCACGGGCTTGCCCGCCGCCTGCCGTCCGAGCGATTCGAACAACTGCTTGAGCACGACCTTCGCCGCGCCTTCGAGCATCCGGCCGCCGACCGCCGCAACCTTGCCTGACACCTGTGCTTCGTAGTCGTACGTGAGCCGCGTGCCGCTGCCTTGCGGCGTCAGTTCGACGAGACCGCTGCCGCGCGCGCTGCCGAGCGGCGAGATTCCCGCGCCGGCGAGTCGCAGGCGGCGCGGCGCATCGATCTCCGACAAGCCGATACGCGCCTCGAAACGCGCCTTGATCATGCCGACGCCGACGGTCACGTCAGCGCGATACTGGTTCGGCGCCGTCTCTTCGAGCGCGTGACAGCCGGGAATGACGTTAGCGAGTGCCTTCGGATCGAGCAGCACGGCGAACACGGCTTCGGGTGTCGCGGGCAGGTCGACCGCGCCCTGCGCCGTCAGTGCGCGACCGCCGCCTGGCGTCGCCGACTTCGCGGCGGGCGCTTCGCGATATTCCGGCCGCGACGGTTCAGGGTCGTCCATGCCGATCATCGCCATCACTCTGGGCGGCGTGAGCGGCAGGCAAATGTCTTCGACGCCGAGCGCGTCCGCCACCGCATTCGCGATGCACGGCGGCGTGCTCATGTTGTTGCCTTCGCCGAGACCCTTCGCGCCAAGCGGCGTGAAAGGCGAAGGCGTCTCCAGATGCACGATCAGCGGATCGGGCACTTCGCAGGTGGTCGGCATCAGATAGTCGGCGAGCGTGCCGGACTGGAAGCTGCCATCCGCGCCGTAGCGGAACTCTTCCATCAGCGCCGCGCCGAGGCCTTGCGCGAACGCGCCGCGAATCTGGCCATCGGCGAGTGCGGGATTGAGGAGGGTGCCGGCGTCGTGCACGGTCACATACCGGTCGATGCGCACGCGTCCCGTCGCGCGATCCACTTCGACGCCGCACATGTCGAACGCGAAGCCGTATGCCGCCGAGGTATTGATGCGGTCCTGTTCATCGGGCGCATCCATGTGCGGCGGCGACCAGAACACGGTTTCGCGCAGGCCCGGCTCTTCGCCTTCGGGCAGGAGCGCGGGCGCCCAGTGCGGCGCATTGCTCGCGGCACGCGAGAACGGCAGCGCGCGGTCTTCGGCGTCGTGCGGAAAGACGCGCGCGCCTTCGAAGCGCACGTCGCCGGGCGCGCAGTTGAACTGCTTCGCGAGCACGCGCGCGAGCTTGTCGCGCACGCGCGTCGCGGCGAGATGCACCGTGCCCGCCACCGCGCCCGCGAAGCGGCTCGAATAGTTGCCTGCCGCGACGGACCAGGCGTCCTTGTGCGTATCGAATTCGACGTTGACGACGATGTCCTTCGGATCGAGCCCGAGCACATCGGCGACGACTTGCGCGCACACGGTCATGTGGCCCTGGCCCGCAGGGGTCGATGCGATCGTGACGACCACGCCGCCGAGCAGATCGACGCTGACGGTCGCGCTCGCGATCGCGCCGTTCTTCGGCCCGGCTTTTTTCCGTGCGTCGGCTGGCATCACGGTCGTGATGTAGCCCATGTTCGATACCGAAGGCTCGACGATCGCCGCGAAGCCGATGCCATACAGCCGCCCTTCGCTGCGCGCGGCGTCGCGGCGCGCAACGAGTTCCCCGTATCCGCCTTCGTCGAGTGAACGGCGCAGCGCTTCCTGATAGTTGCCCGAATCGAGCAGGGCGCCCGCCGCTGCGCGATACGGGAACGCATCGGCGGGAACGAAGTTGCGGCGATACACGTCGAGCACATCGAGCTTCAGTTCGATCGCGATACGCTGGATCAGCCGCTCCAGCGCGAAGTACACCTGCGGGCCGCCGAAGCCGCGCACGAGCCCCGTCGGTGTCTTGTTCGTCAGCACGACGCGATTGCGCACGATCAGATTCGGGATCGCGTATGCGCCCGTCAGGCAGCCGTGCATCCGGTAGAACGTCGCCGGCTCGGGCGCGCGCACGTAGCCGCCGACGTCTTCCAACTGATCGTAAGACAGCGCGACGATCCGGCCATCGGCTTCGACTGCCGCTTCTATGGTTGAAACACGCGCCGTCGCCGATGTCGCCGCGCTCAGGTGTTCGAGCCGATCCTCGACCCACTTCACCGGCGCGCCGGCCTTGCGCGACGCGAGGCACATCAGCACGACATACGGAAACACCGCCTGCTTCACGCCGAAGCTGCCCCCGGAATCGCGCGGGGCCTTATGACGCAGCCGATTGGCAGGCACGTTCAACGCCATCGCCATGACGGCGTGCAGCGAGAACGGCCCCATGAAATTGGACGTGACGTCGTAGCCTTCTTCGCCCGAAAGATACTCGGCGATGACCACGCCGCACTCGATCGGCGCGCAGGTGTTGCGCGGATAATGCGCGACCAGCTTCACACGATGCGGCGCGCGCTCGAAGGCCGCTTCGGGCTCGCCGTAGCGGAAATGCCGGTCGCTGATGACGTTGCTGCCGACGCGTTCGTGCAGCACCGGCGCGTCGTCCTTCGCGGCCTGTTCGATCGACGTCACGGGATCGAGCATCGCGTAGTCGACCTTGATCAGATCGAGCGCGTCTTCCGCGAGCGCACGCGATTCGGCCATCACGACCGCGACCGGTTCGCCGACGTAGCGCACACGGTCCATTGCGAGCGCCCACTGTTCCATCGGCGATTTCACGCCGACGACGAACGGTCGCGACCACGGACGCAAATCGTCGCGCGTGAGCACGGCACGCACGCCCGCGAGTTTCGACGCGGCTTGCGTATCGATCGACAGGATGTCCGCGTGCGCGTGCGGCGAACGCAGAATCGCGGCGTGCAGCGTGCCCGGCTTGACAGCGATGTCGTCGCCATAGCGGCCACGGCCCGTCAGGATCGCCGGGTCTTCGAGGCGCTGCATCGAGCGTCCGATGTGACGCTGCGGTGCGCTCGCCGCGCGCACCTCGTTGCCGGCGACGCGCGCGTCCATGTCGGCGAATGCGGTTTCGCGCTGATTCATGACCTTACTCCTCACGTGCGGCGCGGCCGCCGAATTCATCGGCTAGACCGCTCCAGCGGCGCGCAATCTCGTCGTGCTCGATCTCGAACAGATCGAGAATGCGCCCGACCGTGTGATCGACCACGTCGTCGATAGTCTGCGGATGCGCGTAGAACGCGGGCACCGGCGGCATCACGATCGCGCCCATTTGCGTGGCGAGCGTCATGTTGCGCAGATGCGCGAGATTGAGCGGGGTTTCGCGCGCGACCAGCACGAGGCGGCGGCGCTCCTTGAGCATCACATCGGCGGCGCGCGTCAGCAGGTTGTCCGCGAAGCCGTTCGCGACGCCCGCGAGCGTTTTCATCGAGCATGGCGCGATCACCATGCCTTCGGTCAGAAACGATCCGCTCGCCACGGCCGCGCCGATATCACGCACGTTGTGCACGACGTCGGCAGCTGCTTCGAGGTCCCCGCGCGCGAGGCCGAGTTCCTGGGCGGCCGTCACTGCGCCCGACGACGACACGATGAGATGCGTCTCGTGCGTGCCGAGCCGGCGCAAGGCGGCGAGCAAACGCACGCCGATCACCGCGCCGCTTGCGCCCGAAATGCCGACGACGATGCGTTTCTTTCTTTCAGCCATGATCGCGTGACAGATAGGCGTCGAACGCGCTGTTGTCGGCGGCGACGAGTGCTTGCAGGTTGACCGTGTCCTGCCCCGGTATGCGCACGCGCGTGAACACATGCGCGGGGTAGACGACGGGGCGGGTCGCATCGAGACCCATCTTCGCGCTGACGCCTTGCAGATGCGACGGCGCATCGTCGGGCTGACCGACCGTCGTCGACGGATCGAGCGGCGAGCCTTGCGCGCCTGCTATCACGACGAGATCGCGGTCTGCCTGGAAGCGCGTCGCGATGGCCCATTCGATTTCGGCGGGATCGTGCACGTTCACATCGGTATCGACGACGACGACCTGCTTGATGTCGTAATGCGCGCCGAACGCGCACAGAATGACGTTCTTCGCTTCGCCTTCGCGCTGCTTGTCGAATTGCACCCACAGGTGATAGCGGCACACGCCACCCACCGACAGATGCACGTCCTTGACGGCGGGATGACTGCGCTGAAGATGCGCGAGCAACGTGGCTTCACGCGGAATCGCGCCGAGCAGCAGATGCTCCATTTCGGCGGGCACGATCGTATGAAAGATCGGATCGCGCCGATGGGTGACGGCCGTCACTTCGATGACTTCGCGTGCTTCCTTCGCGCTGTAGTACTTGGGAAATTCGCCGAACGGACCTTCCGGCTCGCGCACGTTCGGCAGAATGCGCCCTTCGATGACGATCTCCGCGAACGCCGGCACGTGCACGCCGTTCGTCACGCATCGCGCCACAGGCAGCGGCGCACCGTGCAGCGCGCCTGCGATTTCGAGTTCGTCGTGATCGATCGGCGTGATCGCTTGTGACGCGAGCATCGTCAGTGGATCGACGCCGATCGCGACGGCAACGTCGAGCGCGTCGCCTGCGGCTTCCGCGTCGCGCTGGAACGCGTAGAGATGACGCGGCAGCAGCAGGATCGCCATGCGATCGGGGCCGTGCACCTGAATGCGGTTGATCGAGACGTTCTGCACGCCGGTCCGCGGATTGCGCGCGATCACGAGACCGGCGGTGATGTACGGGCCGTTGTCGTGTTCGCTGTGCGTGGGAATGGGCAGCAGCGCGTGGAGATCGATGCCGCTCGTATGCACCACCTGCTGACAGGGCGCGTCTTCACGTTGAATCAGTTTCGATGCGAGCGGTGCCGCGGCCGCAGCGGAAAAACGCGCGAGCAACGCCGATTCTTCGACGTCCATCGCTTCGGCGATCCACGCGCGCTTCGACATGAAGCCGCTCACGACGGGAATCGCATGTCCGCGCGGCTGCGTGAAAAACGCAGCTTGTTCGCCGTCGAGGCGCTTTGCAACGGCGGCGAGTTCGTGCTCGAGCGCGACGGGCTTGTCCATCGTCGCGACCCGGCCGGTTTTCGCGAGATGCGCGAGCCAGTCGCGCAGCGACAGCGAGCCGGTGTCGGCGTGATCTCGTGCCCAGGTGAATGAGGGATTGCCGTGCGTCGCGGCATCGCGTGTGTTCATCAGCGTCTCCATCTGTGAGCGCTACCGTAGCAAGCGCATGGGATGAAGCGTAGCGAGATCGCGCCATAACATCTAATACTGTTTACTGATGCGACGAATCATTCGTCGTTATATCGGTGTTAGCCCGGATGACAGCGGTCTTACAGTTACGTATCAATAGACCGCTCACGCACGCCCGTACTGAAGGGGCGCACTACCAAAAGGGGCCCTGCACCGTCGATGAACGCAGGGTGATAATGTCACCGCGCCCCATTAGCATCGCTGATGCCCCCAAGGAACATGGACCTCAAGCAAATCCAGTACTTCATCGCACTATTCGAGGACGGCTCGGTCACCCGTGCCGCGAAGCGGCTGAACATCGTGCAACCGGCCCTGAGCATGCAGATCGCCAAGCTCGAGGACGAACTGCATCAACAGCTGTTCGAGCGCGGCGCGCACGGCATGGCGCCGACCGCCGCGGGACGGCTGATGTACCGCCTGTTTTTACCGATCGTGCGTGACCTTGCCCACGCGCGGCAGCAACTCGTGCAGCGTGATGAAGTGGTGACGGGGCATGTCGGCATCGGGCTGATCGCATCGGTGACGGAAAGCGTGCTCGCGGATTCGCTGTCGCGCTTTCACGCGCGTTACCCCGATGTCGAAGTCACCGTCGCCGATGGCTACAGCGCGACCTTCATCGACTGGGTGGCGGGCGGGCAGCTCGATGCCGCCCTCATCAACAAGCCGCGCGCGCGCTTGTCGCTCGACTCGCGCCCGCTGCTCGACGAAGAGATGGTGCTGGCCACCAGCGCCGCGCATGGCCCCGACTTGCCGCATGCAATCGAACTCGCGCAATTGCCCGAACTGGAACTCGTGCTGCCCACCAAACGTCACGGCCTGCGCGGCGTGCTCGACAGCGCCGCGCAACACGAGGACGTGCTGCTCGCGCCGCGCTTCGAGATCGACGTGCTTTCGACGATTCTCAAGCTCGTCGAGCACACGCGCTTTGCGACGATTTTGCCGCGCATCGTCGTCGAGCGCGCCGCGCGGCACGGCACGTTGCGCGCGTACCCGATTCTGGCGCCTCGCATCGTGCGGCATATCGTCTGCGTGAATCATCCACGCCGCCCGTTGAGCGCGGCGGCGGAAGCGCTGATCGAGATCATCGGCGACGAGTTGCACCGCGCGTCGAGCCTGTCGGGCGACGAGCCCTCACACACCATCAAGGAACGATCTTCATGAACGCACGACACTGGATTGCCGGCGAATGGACCGGCACGCCCAACATCGACAGCATCGATCCCGCGACGGGCGATGCCATCGGCCGGTTCGCCGACGGCGGATCGAGCGAAGCCGATGCCGCCATCGCCGCCGCTCGCCACGCGTTCGATCGCACGACATGGGCGCAGGACGCGCGCTTGCGCCAGGACGTGCTACTCGGCTGGGCTTCGGCGCTCGAAGCCGAACGCGACATGCTCGCGACGCTGCTCACGCGTGAAAACGGCAAGGCGATCGCGCAATCGCGCGACGAGATTGCCGGCGCGATATCGGAGGTGCGCTATTACGCGGGGCTCGCGCGCCATATTGCCGGGCACGTGCTCGAACCGGAACCGGGCACGATATCGACGATGCTGCGCGAAGCGGCCGGCGTCGCGGCGATCATCGTGCCGTGGAATGCGCCCGCCGTGCTGCTCGTGCGCTCGCTCGCGCCCGCTCTCGCGGCCGGCTGCACGGTGATAGTCAAACCGGCGGCGCAAACGTCGCTGCTCACGGCCGCGATGTTGCGCTGCTTCGAACACACGGCGTTGCCTGAAGGCGCGGTGAACCTAGTCAACGAACGGGGATACGCGGCCAGCCAGCGGCTCGTCGACTCGCACGGGGTCGACGTGGTGAGCTTCACGGGATCGACGGCGACGGGCAAGAAGATCATGGCGGCCGCTGCCGACAGCATGAAGAAGCTGTCGCTCGAACTTGGCGGCAAGTCATGCTGCGTCGTCTTCGACGATGCCGATGTCGCGGCGATCGCGCCGCGTCTCGCGCGCGCCGCGACGATCATCTCCGGGCAGCAATGCACGGCGGCGCGCCGGGTGCTGGTTCATGCGTCGCGCGCTGCGCAAATGCGCGAGCAGCTCGCGTCGGCGCTTGCGTCGCTGCGGGTCGGACCGGGCATCGATCCGGCGACGGATATCGGCGCGCTCATCGACGGCACCACGCGCGATGCGGTGGCACGGACGATCGAGCGCGCGTGCGGAACGGCCGAGCGTGTGCTGCTGCGAGGCACTTGCTCGGGGCACGCGTTTCTGTCGCCGACGCTCGTCGAGCATGACGATCCGAAGGCGTTCTTTTGCCAGGACGAGATCTTTGGCCCGTTCGTCACGCTGGAAGTCTTCGAGAACGAAATGGAAGCGATCGAGAAAGCCAACGACACGGTCTTCGGTCTCTCGGCGAGCGTATGGACGCACGACGGAGCGCGCGCATTGCGCGTCGCGCGTGCGCTGCGCAACGGCACGGTGTGGATCAACGACCACAACAAGCTTTTCGCCGAAGCCGAAACGGGCGGGTATCGCCAAAGCGGACTGGGTCGGCTGCACGGCTACGATGCGCTGGCGGACTTCACCGAGTTGAAGCACATCTGCATGCCGGCCGGCGTGGCGGAAGGTATCGCGCCGTTGCGGTGAACGACAGGGAGGCGAGTCAATGGATAGCGTGGATCTCGAAGTCCTGAAAAGCAGCGCGCGATGGCTGGCAGACGGGCATCGCGTGCTGCTGGTGACGGTGGTGAAGACATGGGGATCGTCGCCGCGTCCCGTGGGCGCGATGCTCGCGGTGCGCGCCGATGGGCAGGTGGTAGGGTCGGTGTCGGGCGGATGCATCGAAGACGATCTGATCGATCGCGTGCGGCAGCGAGGCATCGAACAGGAAAGTCCGCAGGTGCTGAAGTACGGCGTCAGCGCGCAGGAGGCGCATCGCTTCGGCCTGCCTTGCGGCGGCACCATTCAGCTCGTGCTGGAGCCGTTGACGCTCGCGAGCGGTATCGCCGGGCTGTGTGCAGCGGTGGAGGCAGGCAGGCTCGTCGCGCGCACGCTCGACATGGCGACGGGGGCTGCGCGCCTCGAACCCGCGCAGGCGACGGACGGCCTCCTGTTCGATGGGACGACGCTGCTGAGCATCCATGGGCCCCGTTACCGGATGCTGGTTATCGGCGCGGGACAGTTGTCGCGCTATCTGTGCAGCATCGCGGTGGGGCTCGATTATCAGGTCACGGTATGCGATCCGCGCGAGGAATATACGGTCGAGTGGAACGTGCCCGGCACGACCGTCGTTCGCGCCATGCCCGACGACACCGTGATGGACATGAAGCTCGACGAACGCTCTGCGGTGATCGCGCTGACGCACGATCCGAAGCTCGACGATCTCGCGCTGATGGAGGCGCTGAAAACGCCTGCGTTCTACGTGGGTGCGCTCGGTTCGCGTCGCAATAACGCGGCGCGGCGCAATCGCTTGAAGGAGTTCGACCTCACCGATGAAGAACTCGCGCGCCTGCACGGACCGGTGGGCATCTACATCGGCAGCCGGACGCCGCCGGAGATCGCCCTGTCGATACTGGCCGAATTGACGGCCGCGAAAAACGGCGTGTCGTTGCCGGAACTGCTGCGGGTCGAAGGCGCCAAGGCGGTCCGGGAGATGGCGGGCAACGCGGTGGGCTGTGACGCGTTGTAAGCGGAACCGATTTCACCACAGGCGTCGTAAGGCGAGCGGTCCATCGCTCAACTGCTGGCGCAGGAAATCCACCGCCACGCGCACCTTCGCCGTGGACGGCCTGCGCTGAGTCCCGTCGAGGTAAGTCAGTCGTTGTCGGCGTCGGGGGCTCCGGTATCGAATCCGGCCGCCTCGCGCAGCGCTTGCAGCATCGCCCGCGCACCCGGTGAGAGCCTGTCCCCGCGCCGTGTGACGATGCCCGCCGGCCCGAGCTTCAGATCGAGCTCGAACGGTAGCGGTTCGAGTGCGCCGGCAATGCAATACGGCCGCAGCGGCTCGCGCGCAAGCGGCGCGATCATATCGCTGATTTGCAGCAGACTCGTAATGACAGGCAGTGATGAGCTCTCGACCACATCCGTCGGCAACGCGAGCCGCCGTTCGAGAAAAAGTTGCGTGAACTGATTGCGCATCACGTTGCCCTTCGGCGGCAGGATCCACGTTTGCGGCGCCAGTTCGTTCCAACTAAGAGCCTTGCGCCTGGCGAGCGGATGGCCAACGCGCGCGAACAGCGCGTGCTGAGCTTCTGCGAGCGGGGCGTAGTGCAGTTCCGCCAGATCGTCCGGATTGCGGATTCGCGCGACGATCATATCCAGCTTGCCTTCCTGCAAACGCTGCACCAGCACCTCGCTGAACTCCATCTCGATGTTGACGCGAATCTGCGGAAAGCGCTTCTTGAGTAGCGCCACGGCCTGCGGCACGACGTTGGTGGCCGCCGTGACCTCCGTGCCGATCATCGCCTGCCCGGTCAGGCCGGCTTTGAGCGCGGACACTTCGTCGTACGCGTGCTGCAGCTCCGCCAGCACGCTGCGCGCATGGCGGATCAGCACCTCGCCGTACCAGGTGGGCTCGACACCGCGCGGATGCCGTTCGAACAATGGCACACCCATCGTCTCTTCCAGTTCCCGCAGCAACTTGGTCGCCCCGGGCTGGGTCATGTGCGCGGCGTCCGCCGCGCGCAATACCGAGCGATGGGTGTCGAGCTGAACGATCAGGGCCAATTGGCGCGTCTTCAGGCGCGTGGGGTCAAAGCGGCCCGGCGCGATGGCCCCCGCGCCGTCGTCCCGATGAAGTGCCGAACTCACGATGTCCCCTCCACGTATTCCGTATCGATATAGATCTTGCGTTATTTTTCATTATAAAAGCATATCGAACAATCCTACTATGCAGCAGTCGCCCTGCATTTCAAGGCGGGCGGTTTCCCATCATGGGCATCGAGACCGGCTGCATCCAGCATCCGCGCATGCAGCCGCACAGGAGGCGAAGAGGTAATGAACATCCGTACTGCAGACATCCCGCCGGAAGGCATCACCACCGACGAATTCCTCGGCCGCGTCGCCAAGGTCCGCAGCGCGCTCGACAAGGCGGGCCTGGTCGGCCTGCTTGCATTCGGCGATTGCTGGCGTGGCGCGAACATCGGCTACTTCACCGAGTTCCGCCCGCTCGACGGCGTATCGGACATTGCCAATGCGATCCTGCTGCTGCCGGTGGACGGCGACCCCGTGCTGTTCGTGTCGGATCAATGCTTCGATTACGCGACGAGCGTGACCGCCTTCGAGGTGCGCAGTCTGCGTGAAGTCACGCAACAGGTGCAGGCCTTTTCTGCGCGGCACCGCAGCGGCACGGTCGGCCTCGCCGGCGCCGCCTATATCCCCGCGGACCTGTTGCAGCGCCTGAACGCCGGTCTCGGCGAACTGAAGCTCGAACCGACGATGGTGATGGCCGAAATCAAGGCGATCAAGAGCGAGCCCGAGGTCGCGCTGATGCGCAAAGCCGCGGCCTTGACCGATTCGGCGATGGCCGCGATTCGCGACGCGCTCGCCGACGGCCGTCCCTACACCGAGCGCGAACTCGCTTTAATCGCCGACCGCGCGATGCTCGCGGGAGGCGCGGACCGGACCGCGTTCGATTCGATGGTGCAATCCGGTCCGCGCTCTGCGTATAACCTGGCGCGCCCCACCGACCGCATCCTGCAACCGGGCGACCTCATCATGACCGACATCGGTGCGCGTTATCGTGGGTACGTGGCCGACGGCGGACGCGGTTTTACCTACGGTCCGGCGAATCCAGAGAAGATGGCGATCGTCGCGGCAGCGGCGCGCGCGGTCGAAGCGGGGCTGGCCGCCGCGCGTCCGGGCATGGCGGCCCTGGAGTTGAACGCGGTGATCCAGCAGGCGCTGGTGAAGTCGAACTACGAGCAATACTCGAGCGAAGCGCGCGGCCATGGCACCGGTCACGGCACCGGCATGGACCCGGAAGAAGAAGCGCCGTGGATCGGGCCGGGCAACAGGACCGTGCTGCAGGAAAACATGGTCTTTACGCTGAAGGCGACGATCACGGTGCCGAACGTCGGCGGCCTGCGCACGGAACGTATCGTGCGGTTGACCTCGGGCGGCGTCGAAACGCTCGACCATTTCCCGATGGAACTGCACTGGTGAGCACAGTGAACTGATCGTAACGTGCGGGCGGCCCCGCGCCGCCGACACGCAGCAGTTCAAAACATAGATTCCCAGAGAAGGGAGGAGACGTGAAAACATCGCCCATTTCATCCGGCAACGCGCCGGTTATCAGCCGGTCGGCCGTCAACCGTGTGCTGGTCGCCTCGGTGGTCGGGACCGCCATCGAGTGGTACGACTTTTTTCTCTATGCCACCGCTTCGGCGCTGGTCTTCGCCAAGCTGTTCTTTCCCTCGTTCGATCCGATGGTCGGCACCATCGCGGCGTTCGGAAGTTTTGCGGTCGGCTATCTCGCCCGGCCCTTCGGCGCCGTGTTTTTCGGGCACTTCGGCGATCGCATCGGACGTAAGGCGACGCTCGTCGCGACGCTGACGATCATGGGCGTCGGCACCTTCGTGATCGGCCTGCTGCCGACTTACGCCTCGATCGGCGTCTGGGCGCCGATGCTGCTGGTCGCGATGCGCTTCCTGCAAGGGCTCGGCGTCGGCGGCGAATGGGGCGGCGCGGTGCTGATGGTGGTCGAAACGGCACCGGCCAGAAAACGTGGTTTCTTCGGCGCGTTCCCGCAATTGGGCGTGCCGCTCGGATTGATGCTCTCGACCGCCGTGTTCAACGCCGTCTCGAGTCTGCCGTCGCAGGCGTTCTATTCCTGGGGATGGCGCCTGCCGTTCCTGCTGAGCGTCGCGCTGATCGCGATCGGCCTGTTCATCCGCCTGCGCGTCATGGAGTCGCCGGTATTCGAACAGATCAAGGCGAGCAGACAGGTCGTGAAAGCGCCGCTGATCGAATTGCTGCGCCGGCATCCGAAAGACCTCGTGCTGACGATCGGCACGCGTTTCGCGGTCGACATCACCTTCAACGTGATCAACGTGTTCGTGCTGATGTACGGAACGACGCGGCTCGGCTTGTCGCGCGGACTGCTGCTGAACGCCATCATTGTGGGCTGCGTGGTTGCGCTGTTCACGCTGCCGCTGTTCGGCAAGCTGTCGGACGCGATTGGACGCCGGACCGTCTTCATGCTCGGCGCGGTATTCGTGACAATCTATGGATTCGCGTTCTTCCCGTTGCTCGAGACACGCAATCCGACCTTGATTTTCGTGGCGTACGTCTGCGGTATCGCGTTGAGCCAGGCGTCGGTTTACGGCGTGCAATCAACGTGGTTCGCGGAACTGTTCGGTACCCGGGTGCGTTACACAGGTGCTTCGCTGCCGTATCAGATCGCCGGCATCATCACGTCGGGACCGACGCCATTGATCGCCACCTATCTGTTCGCGACGTATGGCCAGACGCTGCCCATTTCGATCTATATCGCGGCGACAGCGTTGCTGAGCCTCGTGTGCGCGTTTTTCCTCGCTGAGACTTTCAAGCGCGATCTGTCCGCGGAGCCGGGAGATGAGGCGGCCGCGGCGCCGGGCGCGCGAGCGTCCGCGCCCTCGCCGCATCCTCTGGCGCGTTGAGTGCAAATCGATCCGGTTGCTGTGCCGTCCAGTACCTGGTCATTTTCGGTGCTGGAGCGGCAGCCCGGCGACGGGGCGGGCGAAGTCGCCAACGTGGGTGGAATGGAAGCCTCGTCGGCCCGTTCGCTGATTTACGCATCGCTTACCGGCCCCATGGCGCGGGCGAGCGCAAGGCGTTTTGCAAGGGCTTCATATAGAGCGCGCACGCCGAATCGCCAAGGCGCGATTTCGGTTGACGACTGCACGGTGTTGACCAGTGCGCCGAGCTGCGGCGTTGCAATCGTCACCTTGTCTCCGAGGTGATGCGTGAAGCCACTGCCCGGAGCATGCCGGTCTTTAATCGGGGAGAACATCGTGCCGAGAAACAGCATGAAGCCGTCGGGATACTGGTGATGTGGGCCGGCAGTCTGGGCGACGAGTTCCTCCGGGTCACGGCTGATCTCGCGCATGTGGCTCACGCCGTCGAGAATGAATCCGTCGTCCGCGCCTTCTATGCTCAGCGACACGCTGGCCGCACGCACCGAGTCCATCGTGAAGCGATCATCGAACAAGCGGATAAAAGGACCGATCGAGCATGAGCCGTTGTTGTCTTTCGCCTTGCCGAGCAGCAACGCACTGCGGCCCTCGATGTCGCGCAGATTGACGTCGTTGCCAAGGGTTGCTCCGACGATCGTTCCGCGGCTGTTTACCGCCAGAACGATTTCCGGTTCGGGATTGTTCCAGTGGGAGGCCGGGTGAAGCCCGACGTCCGCGCCGTAGCCGACTGCCGACATCGGTTGAGACTTGGTGAACACCTCTGCGTCAGGCCCAATGCCGACCTCCATATATTGCGACCATGCACCGCTCCGTTCCAGTTCCCGCTTCAGACTGTCGGCAGCTGGCGTGCCGGGGCGAATTCTGGAGAGATCAGTGCCGATCAGTTGCGTGATCGTCGCGCGCACCGTGTCGGCTTGCGTCGCGTCGCCGGCAGCCTGTTCTTCGATGACCCGTTCGAGCAGGCTCACGGCGAAGGTCACGCCACATGCCTTGATAGCCTGAAGATCGCATGGCGCGAGCAATGCCTGGCCAATGTTCTCGACGGGACCGAGCGCCTCGCCCTCGACGTGACGCGCAAACTCCAACAGGTCCACGCGCTCGAACAGATCGGAGCTCGTCGGCGCCGACGCCGTGATGTCGTAGACCTGACCGGAACGAACAACGACGACCGACGGCCCGTCTATAGGCGCGTCTCGCCAGATGCGTCCGACCAGCAACGCATCGGGTAGGTCAGCAGGTACGAAAGGCGGAAGATCGTTCGATATCATGGATGGATTGGCTAGCGAGGGTTCGGAACCGCGAGGCAGGGGTGCTTCCGGCGAGCGATACGCGTTGCGTGCCGGGCCGAAGCTTGCCTGGCAACATCACGCGACTCAGCGCTTCGGCGAAGAAAAAATCGCCGAACATCGTCGCGCCGTCGACGCCTTCATTATGCGGCTTCGAATAGCAGGAATTTCTCAGGAGTCCGCGATGCGCAGGTTCGTAGGCAAACTCGTCACGACACAGAGCTTCGAGCATCGCAAGTCCGTGTTCTCGCCAGTGAACCGAACTGGCCGGATCGGGATGCAGACGGCCCAGCTCGATCAGCGCTGACGCCATCACCGCTGCTGCGGCAGTGTCCTTGATTTCCGCGTCCGCGCCAGTGGCGTCGAAATCCCACGGTGGCACCAAACGTCCATCGAGCCGGCGCAGATAGTACGCCGCCAGGCGCCCTGCAAGATCCAGCCAGATGCGCTTGCCGGTTTCACGCGCCGTGTTCACGTAGCCATAGACGGCCCACGCCTGGCCCCGGCTCCACGCCGATTCGTCGAATGCGCCCTGAAACGTGTAGCCGCGCCGACGTTCACCGGTTGTTACGTCGTACTCGACCGCGTGATAAGTCGAACCGTCCGGGCGGATAAACGACTTCGCGGTCATGACGGAATGTGCTTCGGCGGCGAGGCGATAACTGCCGTCCCCGGAATGGTTGGCCGCCCAGTAAAGCAACGATAGATTAGCCATCGTGTCGATAGCTGAAGCGCTGCGTCCGCGCGGATCGTCGAGCGGGCCCCAGGAGGCGAGATAGGCGCCACTGTGCGTGGTGACGAGACGGGCGCGCAATTTGTCCGCGGCTTCCATTGCAATTTGCGCGTACCACGGGTCGCGGGTGATTTCATAACCGGGCACGGCGCTGCTGTCGAAGATGAAACCAATGTCGTGCGTGTTGGGGTCCTGCGCGCGCTGCGCGACGAGGCGCATGCGCTCGCGGGCCCACGAGAGGTATTTGTCCTCGCCGGTGTGCAAATACGACGTCAGCAGAAGTCCGACCCAGAAGCCACAAAACCAGTTGCCGTGGCTCCAGGCTGAACCGCTGTAGCCTGCGGACAGCGACGCCGGGAGCAGCACCCACTTTCCATCGGCCGCCGTGATCTGAGGGAATTCGACGCCGAGCGTCGGCTCGTCCTCTGCAACCTTGGCTGCCATGCGGTCGAGGACGCCGGTGAAGAGCGCGGACCGTTCAGAGGACAACCCTTGATCTTGGTACGAAGCATTCACGCCTTTTCTCTCCTGATTACTTTCACGTTTCCCGAGTGACGGGGACACGCAAATTCTAGGAGTGCGGCGGTTCCGGCAGTTAGGACGAAGTGCGGCTTATGTTGGACTTTTCTACGCGCACCGGGCGTGTATCGTGCCAATGCATCAGATGCTCAGTTTTTCCAGGCTGCGGCGGAAGTCGATGGGCGAGCGGCCCGTATGCTTGCGAAAACATCGGCTGAAGTAGGCCGGGTCGTCGAACGCAAGCTGTGTTGCGATCTCGGCCACATTGACCTCGGAATGCAGCAGCAGACGCTTCGCTTCCAGCATCACGCGTTCACGAATCAGCTTGGCTGCGGTGCTGCCGAGCGCCTGGCGCGTCGCCTCGTTTAGCGCTCGTTCCGTGACGTTCAGCAGGCAGGCGTAGCGAGCGACGTCGTGGATCGTGGCGAAATGTTTTTCCAGCAGGCTCTTGAAGCGTCGCGACAACAGCACGCTACGCGACGAATTGACCTCGGTGACGGCGTCGCCGCCCAGGCGCGCGGACTTGATGAGCAGAACCCGCAGATACGACCAGATCACGTCCTCGTAGCCAGCCTCTTCACCCTGATATTCCGCGTTGATTCCATCCAGCACACGGCGAAGGTCCTGAGCCTGTGCGTCGCTCATATAAACCGTATTCGGAATTCGCTCGAAATCGTAGACGGGAATCTCGGTCTGCGAATGGCGGTTCTGCACCTTGAACGCGAAAAATTCGGACGAGAAACTGATCGCGTGCCCGATGGTGTCTTCGGACAACGCGAAATCGTGGATCTGGCCAGGGGCCATGAAAAACAGCGTATTGGGCCGCACCTCGTAGCGAATCGAGTCGATGATGTGGTGACCGCTGCCCGACTCGACCCAGACGATGTGATAGAACTCGTGCCGATGAGGATACGGCAACGTCGATTTCATATCTTCGAGAGGAGCGAGATGAAAATCGATCGACTTGATTCTCGACCCATACTCGTAGTGCGCGATCTTGAAGACCGGCAACTCACAACCACAACTGCTAGGCATCTGACTTGTCTCCTGCATCCAGCGCACTTCTCAGGCTCGCCTAGCCAGTTGCCCCCCAGCCAAGTCAAGCCTGCTGTTTCTCCTTCGCCCGTTCGGCATCGAAAGTAGTCTAATTGTAATTGGCAAAGCGGCGTGACGGCTGTTGCCGAAAACCCGCACAGGTTCGGCCTCGCGTGCTGATTGTCAGCTCATTACGTCTGCTGATTGGAAACGCAATTCCTTCAGCGCCGACAGTCCGGTCAGCACCGGCTTGCCGTCCTGATTGCGAACCATCGTGTCCATCACGAGGATGCGCTTGGCGGGCTTCTTCTCGACCACGGTCACATGGATTTTGATCGTATCGTCGATGAAGACGGGTCCGAGAAAGCGCAACTCCTGCCCGACGTAGACGAAGCCGGGACCGGTCAAGCCGGTATGCGTCGTCGACACCAATGCCGCGGTCAGCAGGCCGTGCGCCACGCGCTGGCCGAATGGCGTGCGTGCCGCGAAGTGGGGATCCATATGCAACGGATTCAGGTCGCCCGACAGATGGCCGAAAGCGTTCACGTCACTTTCCGCGATGGTATGCACGAGGATCTGGCAGCGGCCAATCTCGATATCGTCGAAGCGCAGCATCTCGTGGCACCGATTCGGATGAGTCTTCATGCGGTTCTCCGCTCGGTCAGCGCTGTGCCGGCTTCGACCAGCGTATTGATTTCGTGTGGCTCGTAGCCGAGTTCGGCGAGCACCTCACGGGTGTGCTCGCCTTGCCGCGGCGGCTGGCGGGTGAGCGGCGGTGCTGCGCCGTCGTATCGAACCGGATGCGCGAGCAAGCGAACCGGCCCGGCCTGCGGATGGTCGACCTCCATGATGATGTGGTTGTGCGCCACTTGCGGGTCGGCCTCGACCTGATCGTAATCGTTGACGGGCGCGTACCAGACGTCGTGCGCGTCGAAGGTCGTCATCCAGTCGGCCGTCGTGCGCGTGGTCAGCGCGTCGTACACGATGCGGTTCAATTCGTCGCGGCGGCGCACGTTGTCCTTGGGGTGCGAAAACCCGGCGAGCGTGGGCTGAGACAAGGCCGCCGCCAGCTTTTCAGTGGGCGTCAGCGAAACGGCGATCCAGCCGTCGAGCGTCCGGTAAATCCCGTAGGGCGCCGGATGGAACCGGCTGCCGGTCGGCGGGTTTGTGCGCGGCCAGAGCGGCCCCTTGTTCAGGTAGTAGGTGAACGGCTCGATCTGAAGATCGAGCGCCGCGTTGAGCAGATTGCTTTCGACCAGCGTGCCTTTGCCGGTACGTTCACGCGCCTGCAACGCCGCGACGACGCCGAAGGCTGCCAACGCCGCCGCGTGCTGGTCGACGATCGCGGAGCCGACTGGTGTGGGCGGGGAATCGGCGTCGCCGGAGAGCATCGTCATGCCGCTGATCGCCTGCAGCAGCAGGTCCTGCCCTGGCCGCTTCAGATATGGCCCCGATGACCCGTAGCCGGTGCACGAACAGTACACGAGCCTCGGATTGATCTCGCGGACATCGTCGTAACCGAAGCCCATGCGCTGCAGGACGCCTGGGCGGTAGTTTTCGATCAGGACATCGGCTTCCTTGATCAGCCGCCAGACGATCTCTCTCGCGCGCTCGTCGCGCAGATCCAGCGAGATGCTGCGCTGATTGCGGTTGCCGAGCAGGAAAAACATGCTCACACCTTCGACATACGCATCGAAGCCGGACCAGCTTCGCTCGAACGCGCCGCCCGGCGGTTCGATCTTGATCACGTCCGCGCCGACGTCGGCCAACATCTGCACGGCAGCGGGGCCCTGTAAGAAGTGAGTAAAACTTACTACCTTGATGCCTTCCAGCATGACTCGTCTCCTGAGCGCGTGTTCCTATCTGTTTGACTGATCGCTCAGGCAAGCAGGTTTCGCGAAATGATCATCCTTTGAATCTCCGAGGTCCCCTCGACGATCTCCAGAACCTTGGCGTCGCCGAATGCGCGCGACACCGGGTACTCGCTCATCACGCCGTAGCCGCCGTGTATCTGCAACGCCTGATGAGCCGCCTCCATCGCGCACTCGGTGGCGAAGAGCTTGGCCATCGACGCCTGTTGATCGAAGCGAACGCCCGCATCTTTCAGCGCGGCGGTATCGTAGAGCATCAGCCGCGCGGCGTGCGCGTGGGCCGCCATGTCGGCGATCTTGAACTGCAGCGCCTGGAACTCGGCGATCGGCTTTCCGAACGCGCGCCGCTCCTTCATGTACGCGATCGACCGATCCAGCGACCCTTGCAGGATGCCCAGCGCGAGCGCGCCGATCAGGATTCGGCCCGTGCTGATCTGGGCGAGCGTCTGTCGCAAGCCCGCACCGCGTTCGCCGAGCAGGTTGGCGGCCGGAATCGCGCAGCGCTCGAAGAACAACTCGTAGGTGCTCGATGCGCGCCAGCCGATCTTGCGCAGTTTGCGTCCGTAGCTGAAACCGGGGGTGCCGTTGGGCACGATGAAGTTGGAAATTTCCTTGCGGCCGTCTGGGCGCGTGCCCGTTACCGCGGCGATGACGACCGGTCCGGTCACTTCCGTGCCGGAGTTGCTAATGAAGGTCTTTGATCCATCGATGATCCATCGGTCGCCTTCCAGCGTCGCACGCGTCGCGATGTTAGCCGCGTCGGAGCCCGCGTTGGGCTCCGATAATCCGATCGCGCCGACCTTGCGGCCGTCGAGAATAGGGCGCAAATAGCGGTCCTTCTGCTCATCGGTGCCATAGTTGGAGAGCAGGCTCGCGACCGTCGAATTGGCCATCAGCGAATTGGCGATTGCGCAATCCACCCGTGCGAGTTCTTCCAGCACGATCACATAGGAAAGCCATTCGCCACCGCCGCCACCCCAACTCTCCGGATAGGGCAGGCCGGCGAAGCCGAGCTCGCCGGCACGCTTCCAGATGTCGTAAGGAAAGGCTTCGGCTTCCCAGAGCTCTTCCGAGACAGGAGCGATTTCGTTTTCCGCAAAACGGCGCACGGCGTCTCGTATCGCGGTGTGTTGTTCGTTTAACCAATGCGGCATGTTCGATTCCGTGAAAAGCGGGAGAGATTAAAGGCAGTGCGCTGGGTTACAGCACCTTCAGATAGGTATCGCCGGATGCGACCACCGTGCCGTCCTGGCGCGTGACCTCTGCTCTGAACACGCATACGTTGCGATCGTCGTCTTTCTCGCGCAGCGTGAGCCGGGCAGTGACGGTGTCGCCGATAAATACCGGCGCGTTGAACGTGATGTCGTAGCGGTAGGAAACCGCACCAGGGCTCGGCGCCTTTTGCGCCATATAGCCCATCACAGTCGATAAGAAGCCGACCGACAGACATCCTTGCGCGATGCGCTTTTCGAAACGCGTGGTTTTGGCGAATTCCTCGTTCAAATGCACGGCATAGAAATCGCCGACGATCCCGGCGAAACCGTAGATATCGAATTCGGTGACGGTCTTGGCGAAATCGGCAGTGTCGCCGAGCGCGTAACAATCCATGTGCGGGCGTTTGGCCATGGTGGTTCTGACGGTGAGAGTGGGTTGAGAAGCCTGCCTGTTCCTCGTTGATTGGGGCCGGCGGGCATGACTCAAATCTAATCAGTGCGGGTTGCTGACCGTTAGGACGGTTTGGGGGAATGCTTGGACTTTTTTGACCGCACGCACGCGGTGATTTCAGTCTTCACCTGATCCGCAAGGCGCCCGCGGATAGCCCCCGCTCTGCCCTTCGCCAGTATCGCCAAGGGTCTTCCCCCGTGTGCGCCGGATCAATCGCCAGACAGTCCGGGAAACGCTTGCTATCGAAGACGCCGTAAAAAAGTACAAGAAATCGGGCGACCGGTCCTAACGCCCGTTGCGTGCACTCACGAATACTTGAAGCGCCTGCTGACGGATCGACCTGACGCGGAGCGAAGACTAAATTCCAGTACGGAAGGAGACGAAATGAAAGCATTCTTGAGCGCGCGCCGCGCAGGACGCGCCATCATGGTAGGTACGCTGCTCGCGGCAGGCGTCGTTGTCGCAGGCGTCGCCCGCGCCGACGACCCGATCGTCATGAAGCTGGGCCACACCCTCGCTCCGAACAACCACTATCAGCTGACTGCCCAGGTGTTCGCCAAGGAGGTCGCGCAGCGAACCCACGGCAAGGTCAAGATCGAGATCTTTCCGCAGTCACAGCTCGGCGGCGAAGTGCAGATGGCGCAAGCGCTGCGCACCGGCACGCAGGAGCTCATGATTTCCGCCCAGGCGCCGATCGGAAACACGATCAGGCAATGGCAGATCTTCGATACGCCTTATCTCTTTAGCAGCATCGACGACGCGAACCGGGTTCTGCAAGGACCGGTCGGCCGCAAGTTCCTCGACATGATGCCGGCCGTCAACATGATCGGCCTGACGTGGCTATCGGTGGGCGAACGCAATCTGTTCACGGCTAAGAAGTCCGTCGGCTCGCTCGGTGACATGAAGGATCTGAAAGTGCGAGTGATGCAGAGCCCCGGCTATATCGCGGGCTATAAGGCACTGGGCGCAAACCCGACGCCGTTGCCTTATAACCAGTTATTTCTGGCGCTTTCGCAAGACCTGGTCGACGGAGGCGATACGTCACCGGAGCAGTTCATCCAGGACAAGTTCTCGGATGTCGCGAAGCATTACTACCTGACCCATGTGAACTACTTGCCCGTGGTGCTGGCAATGAGCAAGAGCGCCTGGACGCGTCTTTCGCCTGACGAGCAGAAGGCGTTTCAGGCGGCTGCCGCCATCGCCGCTGACTATGACATGAAAGAATACAAGCGCGAGTATGACGACGCGCTAACAACGATGAAGAAGAACGGCACCCAGGTGACCGAGATAAACACCGCGCCGTGGGCCGCAGCAACCGAAAAGGCGCGCGACGGCCTGCTCAGTGGCATTCCGGATGGCAAGGCGCTTTATCGGGAAATCGAAGCAGCCGACAAGTCCGCTGTCGCTTCGAAATGAACGGGGAGTGCCATGGAAAAGCTTGCGCGTAATCTCATGTTTATCGACGACCTGGTTCTGAAGATCACGCTGTTCCTATGCGGTGGACTGCTTCTCACGATGGTGTGCGTCGCTGGCCTCGGCGTGGTCTTTCGCTTCATCCTGCAGGACTCGCTGTCGTGGTCCGACGAACTCGCGGCTTATCTGTTCGTGTGGCTCACGTGCCTCGGTGCGGCGGCAGGAGCCAAGCTGCGGGTTCATCCGGAGGTGCGGGTACTGGCCGACCGTTGTCCGCCCATCTTCGCGCAGACATTGGCGGACCTTACCGACTGCGTAGTCCTCGCGCTCGGCGCGGTGTTCGTCATGTACGGTGGAGAGATGCTGGAGCTGATGGGCACGGAAACAGCGACTTCTTTGCCAGTTTCCATGGTCTACCCGTATCTCTCGATTCCCGTCTGCGGGGCGCTGCTGGTCTTTCATTCCGCGGTGCGAATCGCGGTTTCCCATCTCGCGCCCGGCGCGCAAACGAGGCCCTCTCTGTTGCAGGGCGTCTCCGAACATATCTGAGGTGAATCAACATGTGGGCACTCGCTCTAGGCGCCGGATTGCTCGGCTTCGGTGTACCGGTGGCCATTTGCATCGGCATTGCGGCGACGATTGCATTGACGCTGAATGGAACCCCGCTGCTGGTGATTCCGCAGCAGCTATTTGCGAACCTGAATAACGTCGGCCTGCTGGCCATCCCGTTCTTCATGTTGACTGGCGCCATCATGGATGCGGGTGGCGTCTCGCGCCGGATCATCGACTTTTCGCAGGCGCTTGTCGGGTTTATGCGGGGCGGCATCGGCCAGGTGACGATCGTTGCCAGCATGTTCTTCGCCGACCTGTCCGGTTCGGCGACTGCGGACACCGCAGCGATCGGCTCGGTCATGATTCCGGGGATGGTCAAGCAGGGCTATTCACGCGCGTTCGCAGTGGCGCTGCAGTCGGCGGCGGGCTCGCTCGGACTGCTGTCGCCCGTGTCGATGAGCATGCTGGTGTATGCGTACACCGCCAACGTGTCGGTCGGCACGATGTTCGTCGCGGGGATCGTGCCGATGCTGCTGGTGGTGATTTCCTTCATGCTCGTGAACTACGTCACTGCCGTGCGCCAGAACTATACGGCCGTCGAAGCGTTTTCCGCCGCGCGGTTGTGGACCACGTTCAGACAGGCGATCCTGGCACTGCTGACTCCTGTGATCATTCTGGGCGGCATTCTTGGCGGCATCTTCACCCCGGTTGAGGCAGGCGTCATCGCGGCGGTCTATGTGACGCTGGTGAGCGCCTTCGTCTTCAAGTCGCTCAAGCTGTCGCACTTCAGGGAAATACTCACGCGCACTGCTATCAATACCACGCGGGTATCGTTTCTTCTCGGGCTCGCGTTCGTGCTCGGCCGCTATCTGATCGAGGCGCAAATCCCGCTGCACGTCGCCAACAGCTTTCTCGCCGTGACGACCAGCGCGTTCGTGTTGCTGATCCTGATCAATCTCTTCCTTCTGGCAGCCCATACGGTACTGGAAACGATCTCGAGTATCGCGGTGGTGATCCCCGTGTTCCTGCCGCTCGTCGCGCAGATGCATATCGACCCGGTGGTGTTCGGCGTCATCGTACTGATCAACTCGGCCATCGGCATCAACCTGCCACCGATCGGCTTTTGCCTCTTTACGGCTGCATCGATCGGCGGCGTGTCCGTCGAAAAAGCGACTCGGGCGATCCTGCCGTTCATCTTCGCGCTGACGGTCGACCTGCTGCTGATCATCGTCTTCCCGCATATCCCACGGTTCCTGCCGAACCTGCTCGCAATCAAATAACACGAGGAGAATGGGCCACCGGCCGCACGCGCCCGGCCCAATCTTCAGAACTTCGTATGCGGCGACTGTTCTCGCGCGCAAAACGATCGCAATACCGAGAGGCTCATCATGAACACGGCTCACATCGAACGAAGCGGCGCGGCCCCGGTCCCGCTGGCCGCAGGCGAGGACCTGCGGTACCTGAAGCTGGAACAACCCGCTGAGTTCGTCTGGTTGATCACGTTGAATCATCACGACAAGCGCAATGCGCTGTCTGTGCCGCTGCTGGAGGAACTGGCGCGCGTGCTCGCGGCGGCCGAAGCTAGCGACGACGTCAGGGCTGTCGTGCTCACCGGCGGCGAGCGTTTCTTCAGCGCGGGAGCGGATATCGCCGACATGGCGGCACGCGGGGTCGCAGCGTATGCGGATCCGGTGCGCCTCGCGAGCTGGAAGACGATCGAGACGTTTCCGAAGCCGCTGATCGCCGCGGTCAACGGCTTTGCCATCGGTGGTGGTCACGAACTGGTGATGCTGGCCGATATCGTCGTCGCGGCGGACGACGCGACCTTCTCGCAACGAGAAATCGTGATCGGCGCGCTCCCGGGCGACGGCGCCACTCAGCGCCTGCCGCGGGTGCTCGGCAAGACACTGGCGATGAAACTCGTGCTGACCGGCGAACCGCTGACGGCTGCCGAGGCCGAGCGCCACGGACTGGTGACCGAGGTCGTCGCGCCGGCACGCAGCATCGCGCGCGCTGTCGAGATCGCGTCGCTGATCGCCGCCCGCGCACCGCTCGCGGTCCGACTGGCCAAGCGCGCGGTGCTCGATTCGTTCGAGACCGATCTTCAACGAGGCCTGGAGCTGGAGCATCAGGCGAATCTCGACGTGTTCAAGACGGAGGATCGCGCCGAAGGCCACCGCGCGTTCGTCGAAAAGCGGCCGCCGCACTTCAAGGGTCGCTGATCACTGGTGCGTCGCACATGCGCCTTTCGACGGCGGTGGGCAACGCTTGCCTTTGGTTTTGACGGGCATCGAATGTTCAGGGTGAACGCGGAGTTCGGCAGGGCCTTGGGCCGCCTCGGCAGATAGCCGGACTCATGACCTAACGGAGATTGCATGAACGGGCTGAACGGTATCCGCATTCTCAGCTTCAATCATTTTCTGATGGGGCCATTGGGCGTGCAGCACCTCGCCGATTGCGGGGCCGAAGTCATATCGGTCGAACCTGTCGACGGCGCATTTCAGCGCAAATGGGGCGGCGCTAACCGCGCCATCGATGGACAGACGATGCTGCTTCTGATGGGCAATCGCAATAAGCGCAGTCTGGCGCTCAATCTGAAGGACGCGCGCGCAATCGATATCGTCATGAGCTTGCTGCCACAAGTCGACGTCGTCGCCGAAAACTACCGTCCCGGTGTGATGGAACAGCTGGGATTGGGTTACGACGCACTCAGGGCAGTCAAGCCGGACATCATCTACGCGTCCGGCTCGGGGTTCGGTCCTGACGGACCCTATGCCAGCCGGCCGGGGCAGGACCTGATCATTCAGGCCATGTCGGGTATCGCGACAGTCACCGGAACCCGGCAGGACGGTCCGCGCGCGGTGGGCGTGTCCGTCGTCGATCATCACGGCGCTGCGCTGTATGCGAACGGTATCCTGACGGCATTGCTCAACCGTGAGCGCACGGGCGAGGGCTGCCGGGTCGACGTTAGCTTGCTGGCGGCGGCGCTCGATCTGCAACAGGAGTCTCTCACATGCTTCCTGAACGGCGAAGGCCATGACGACGTGCGACAGGCTGGGCGTGTATCAGGTTGGTACTTCCCCGCGCCGTATGGCATATACGCAACTGCGGACGGTTTCATCGCACTGTCGCTGAGTCCTCTTGACATCATCTATCAGATCCTCGAGATGCCGGCAAAGGAACGGATTCCCGCGAAGCGCGCATTCGACGAGCAGCAGGAAATCTCCGACCGGCTTGCGCGCCGGCTTGCGCAGCACACGACGGCGCACTGGTTGCCACTCTTCGAGCGGCAGCATGTCTGGCACACGCGCGTCAACGATTATGAGCAGGTGGTCGCCGATCCGCAGGTGCGCCACTTGAAGAGCTTCGAGACAGTCGAAGGTGCAACCGGCAGCCCCGTGACGCTCGTCAATCATCCGGTGCGCTACAACGGCAGCGCGCCGGCTATCCGCACGCCGCCGCCACGATTGGGCGCGCACACGATCGACATCCTGTCAGGGTTGGGAACGAGCCGGCCGACCATCGACTCGTTGCTGGCGGACGGCGTAATCGGCGTTGCCGAGGAGGCCGCGGCCGTTGCCGCGGATGCGGCAAAAGACGGCGTTGCGTGAAGCAGGGGTGCGCCGTCCACGCGGCAAGCGTGCCGCACGTGTCGATGAAAAGAGGAGAAGCGGGCATGAGTGACAAGTACAGGGAAGTCATGACGGACGTGCTGGTCGTTGGCAGCGGCGGCGCTGCGCTGCGGGCTGCGCTCGAAGCAGATTCCAGCGGCGCTGACGTGCTGGTCGTGATCAAAGGCCAGTTTGGCAAAAGCGGCGCGACGTTTCATAGCGTAGCTGAAGTAGGCGCCTTCAATGTGCCGGACGGAGCGGGGGATCCCAGCGATAGTCCCGATGTTTTTCTGGCCGATATCCTGCATGCCGCTCAAGGCATGGCCGACCCGCGCTTGAGCTCGATTCTCGCGAACGAAGCGCAGGATTCCCTGCGGTACCTCGAACGGTACGGCGTAAAGTTCGAGCGCGAGGACGACCATTACCTGGTTTTTCGCGCATGCTTTTCTTCCAGGGCGCGCTCACATGTGATTCATGAGCACTTCAAACCCATCGTGAAATCGCTGGGGACCGAAGCGTCCCGGCGAGGCATCAAGGTCATGGACCGGTTGATGCTCGTCGACCTGCTATCGCAGGACGGCGAATGTCTCGGCGCATATGCGATCGATTCTGATGGGAACCCGGTGCTGATCCATGCCAAGTCGACGATTCTTACCACCGGCGGCGCAAGTCAGCTGTTCGCCCAAAACCTGTATCCATCGGACATTACCGGCGACGGCTATGCAATGGCTTATCGCGCGGGCGCGAGACTGGTCAACATGGAGTTCATGCAGGCCGGTGTGAGTGTGCTGACGCCTTTCACCAACCTGTTCGGCAACTACCTGTGGGACGCGCAGCCGAATCTCACCGACCGCGATGGCAGGGCGTTCGTCCCTGACTATCTGCCGGCGGGACTCGCTCAGGTCGATGTCATTCGGCAAAAAGAGCGGCACTTCCCATTCAGCTCAAGCGACATCTCGCGCTACGTCGAAATTTCGATTCAGAAGGCACTCAACGATGGCCGCAGCACGGTTGAAGGCGGCGTGTTTCTCGACTTCGTCGGATGCGATCTCGAAGCGATACTGGCCGACAAGAGCCGCAGCATCGCAAGGATGTGGCCGCTGACCTGCCAATGGTATAAGGAACACGGCGTCGACCTTCATCGCGACCGCGTGCAGATCACCTGTTCCGCACATGCGATCAACGGCGGTTTGTACATCGACGAAAACGCTCAGTCCAATCTGAAGGGTTTGTTCGCTGCGGGTGAGGTGGCAGCGGGTCCGCATGGCGCCGACCGTCTCGGCGGCAATATGGCCTTGACGTGCCAGGTCTTCGGCCGCCGCGCGGGCCTCGCAGCGGCCGAACGAGCGAGAATGACAACGCACCGCGCGACTGCGGCAGCCCTCGACGACAGTCGCACGGTCGCCACGCGATTCCGCCGAAGTGGCGGACACACGGTGGAAGAACTGAGAGCACGGATCCAGCAGAGTGCAAACCGGTATTTGCTGATCGTGCGCGAGGAAGCCGGGCTTCAGACTTTCCGGCGGATCTGCAGAGAGACGCGCGACCAGTTGTTTCAGGACATGATGATCCGCACGCCGGCCGAGTTCATCCGGAGCATCGAGTTGGCGAACTTGATTCAGGTCGGTGAATTGATGGCTTGCGCATCGCTTGCCCGACGTGAGAGTCGCGGCGGTCACTACCGCGAAGACTTTCCTGAGCGCAATCCGGACTTCGCCAGCAACATCTTCCTCGAGCGGAATGTACCGGAAGGTCTGTGGTTCGGGCGGCTGGCGGATTTGCCGTCGTAAGTCACAGGTTCCCTCGGCACACGAATCAGGCCGGCCATACAAGCGAAGCTCAAACCCGTTTCCAGCGCGTTCTTCGCCTTGCCGAGGTATCCGCCCTGTTCATCCGCGCCGTTAGCGGAACCGACGGTCGCCGAGAAACGTCGGTGAAATCCGAAACCCAGAGCTGGTCCTCGGTAGGTTACTGCGCACGCTTTTCCTGTGCGACTACTTCAGCAACATTGAATTCCGGCGTGAAATGCATACGCTGCTCAATCGCGGTGAATCGGTCCATCAGTTGCAGCGCGCAATCTATACCGGCAAGATCGCGCCGGAGCGCGGGCGGCGCCGCGACGAAATGATCGCGATTTTTGGCTCCTTGTCGCTGCTGACAAACCTGGTCATTGCGTGGAATACACAGCGCATCCAGGCAACCCCTGATCGTTGGCAAAGCAAGGGCCAAGGGGTGAACGACGACTGGTTACGGTGGATGGATCCAGCGCATTTTGCGCATGTGAATTTCAGCGGAACGCTGAGCTTTCCGATCGATCTCTATCGAGAGATGCTTCTCGATGCGGCGCCATGGCGGCGCATGGCTGGATCGTGAACGCGTTCTGCATGCTCACAGACCGCAGGACTGCAGCGCGTGGTGCGGTTTTGTTGACCGCCCTCAATCATGCGCTCGCCGGCCAGGCGCGGGGGCGGATGAAAGCGCCAGATTTTACTGAGATGGACCCGGCGCCTCCCACCGGGGGACACTAACGCACTCACCCAGACGTGCGGAGGTTCATCATGGAAATCGACGTTCTCGGCATTGATCTAGCGAAACAGATCTTCCAGCTCCACGGCGCTGATCGTCGCGGTCGTGTTGTGCATCGGTCGAAGGTCTCGCGGAGTTCGTTCTTCGAAGCCGTACGCGCCTTGAACCCGAAGTTGGTTGTCATGGAAGCATGCAGCACTGCCCACCACTGGGGGAGGCGTTTCCAGTCGGTCGGTATCGAAGTCCGGCTGATCAGCCCGCAATATGTTGCGCCGTTCGTCAAGACAAACAAGAACGACCGCAATGATGCGGAGGCGATCGTCGAGGCTGCCAGCCGGCCCACGATGCGCTTCGTGACGATCAAATCTGTCGAGCAGCAGGATATCCAGGCAGCACATCGCATGCGCGCAATTCTGCTGCGTCATCGTACCGCGCTGATCAACCAGATACGTGGCCTGCTCGGCGAACGGGGGCTGGCTATTGCGCGCTCACCGGAAGCCTTCAGGCGCGCGATACCGGAATTGCTGCGCACGAGCGCAGATGAACTGACCTCCTTTTGCCAGACTCTGCTCACCGAACTTCTGCAGCACATGCGCGCCATAGAGGAACGTGTTCATCTCATCGAGGCATCCATCCAGACGTTCATGAAGAAATCCGCGCTCTGCAGGAAGATCGCCGAGATCCCTGGTATTGGCCCGATTACCGCCACGGCCGTTGTCGCCGCGGTCGGCGATGCCAGGCAGTTTCGCAACGGCCGGCATCTGTCCGCCTGGCTCGGCCTCGTGCCTCGACAGTATTCGTCTGGCGGCAAGCCTCGCCTGCACGGCATCAGCCGACGCGGCGACACATACCTGCGGACCTTGCTCATTCATGGTGCTCGGGCTGTTCTGCGCTATGCACCGAAAAAAACGGATCCTCAGAGCATCTGGCTTCAAGAGCTGATGGCTCGACGCGGGCATAACTGCGCAGCGGTCGCACTGGCCAACAGGAACGCGCGGATCATCCAGGCACTGCTCAGCAGCGAAGCGACTTATATGACGAGAAGCGCGGCAACATAATCTCCGAAAACTGCTTGTAAGGAGACGCTACCCCCAACACAGGTTTGCGAAGCTTCTCAAAGCGATGACGAAATAGGTTGAACCAGCATCCTGAAGCCTGTTTTTCGTGCCGGCTGCCACTTGTAGCAAGCCGCGATTTTGCTAAGGACGGGGTGCGCGGATCTCATCGAGGCTGCGGGCGTGCTTCGGCAACCGCCCATCTGGCAAGCCGGATACATGCATGCAGACCGTTTCGGCATCACGAACAAGAAGCTTGCAAAAGGCGTCGGGTCCATACAAGCACGAAAAAGGACGAATACCCCGAACTGCAGTTGCCTGCGCCCGCGTATCACAATGGCTCTTTGTTTTATCCGTGCGGTCAGCGGGGAAGCGTTGCTATGTCATCGGGGCTCGATATGACCAAGCAGCTCCATCAGCGAATGCGGGCGGCCATCAAACAACGCCGCGTAGTAGACCGTGTTCGACAACACATTCTTGACGTAGTCGCGGGTTTCGTTGAACGGAATAGTTTCCGCGAAAATCGCGCCTTCCACCGGACGCGGGAGGTTGGCCTGCCACTTGCGCGGGCGTCCAGGGCCGGCATTGTAGCCGGCGGTCGCGAGCACGGCCGAACGGTCGAGCTGGTTGTAAATCATCGACAGATAATACGTGCCGAGCTGGATGTTCGTGTCGAGCTCATTCATCCTCGCCCGCGAGAGCGGACCGAGCCCGATCTTCCTCGCGACCATCTCCGCGGTTTCCGGCATCACCTGCATCAGGCCGCCTGCGCCAACCTCCGAGCGCGCACTGATGTTGAAGCGCGACTCCTGGCGAATGAGGCCATATGCCCATTCGATATGGGACCCGTTGGACTGCGCATCTCGCTCGACAATCGCGCGGAACGGCGCCAGATAGCGCAGCGAAAAATCATGCTCGGTCTGCGTCCTGTCGGCGGTGCTCACAGTCCGGTCGTAGAGCTCGATGCGGCGTGCGTACTCGGCGACTGCGAGCAGTTGCCGGTCGGTCATGCCGCGCAACTGCCAGTTCCACTCCCGGTTGCCTTCCGTGCGCAGGTTCAGCGCATAAAAACGTTTTGCCAGTTCGAAGCCCGGTGTCTGGCTGGCCTTCTTAACTTCTTCGTCGGTCACTTTGATCTGTGGCGGAATCACGATCTGCTGGCCGAGCGCCTCGGAGGCCAGTTGGCCATAGAAGGTATAGGTTCCCGCGATCTTCCCGAATTCCTGGTTCGCCGCTGTCACCTCGCCGGCCTGCTTCAACGCGCGTGCGTACCAGTAGACCCACGGTGGTTGTGCGCGCAGCGCGGCCGGCATCTGCTCGATCGACCAGCGCACCATCATCCAGTCTCCTGCCAGCAGCGCGCTGCGCGTGCGCCACTCATAGGCCTGGCTCGACAGGGGCGCGTTCGCCGACAGCCGGTACCAGTCCACCGCGCCTGGCAGCTGCCGGGTCGCTGCCTGATACGCAATCGTGCCCCAGCCGATAGCGCGTTCCGCCAGGGTGAGCGCCGATGCGATCGCGGTGAAGATGGCTGCGGCCGCTGCCGGATCGCTGGCCGCCACCTGCGTGATGGCGAGCAGCGCGAGTTGATGTGACGCCGAGTCCATCGGGACGCCTTTCGCCAGCAGCACGCGCGGCTGGTTCCTCGCCTGATCGAGCCGCAGCGGATCCGGGCGCGCCGTGCCCAGCGCATCGACCAGTCCGCCACCGGTCCTCGTCGCGCCCTGTTCATAGGCCTCGCGAATTTTCTGCCAGACATCCTCCGAAGTGAACTGGTGATTACCGTCGAGCGCGGTGATCAGATCGACGCAGCCGTCGCCGTACCACTTCGGCTCGACGAGCAGCGCGCGCGCCGCGTCGGCGACGTTTTCACCCCGCGCGGCGCGCGACTCGAGCGCATAGCAGTTCACCTGCGTGTCGTCGTTCAGGACGAACAGGGAATATTGGGAATCGAAATCCTTCCAGTCGTGGCGGGCGCCCAGCACGCGCAGGTAGTCGTTGCGCAGACGGTCGGCAATCGCCTGTCCGTCGTAGCGTTGCAGAAACGATAGCACCGGTACGTCCGGCGCATCGAGATTCGCATGCCCCGCGCCGATGAACAGACGCGGCTTGATCTGAAAATAGCTGAGATAAGCCGGCGCCGGATAATTTCGGATCAGGCTCGCCAGCTGCGCGGCACGCTCGGGATCGTTGTCGCGGGCGGCGTCACGCAACCTGATGAAAATCTGATCGTCAGCGGAAAGCGAGGAGAGTCGGGTGGGATGTCTGGCCACCGCCGTGCCAGACACGACGAACGTCGCGGCGGCAAGGGCAAAGCCGATCGCGCGAGACGCCCGGTGACGTCGTGTGGACATCGCTGTTCTTACCTTGTTTTAGTGCAGAAAATTGAGCCAAAGCTTAGGCCGCAATTCGGCGAAGCGAAGCTTCGAAAAAGACTGGACCCAGCCCGCAATTCGGCGCTTTGCGAGCCGGATGGTTGCCTGCAGCAAGCTCGCGGAGGGGTGCAACCTGCGTACAAAGTAAGCCGTGCGCTGGATCACCACGCCACTTGATCGCGTTCTCGCGAGATCGTGGCGGGGGCGCAGTCTCACGCATCTAATTCCAGCCTAATTCTCAAGGGGGAGAATTCGTTGCGCAGCACCTCCCGAGCGCTGTACCTTCAGCTTGATGTGGATTAGCCGCAGCCCGAGTCTAAAAATCTCGACTACTTAATTGTCATGGTCGGTGACCTTATCTGAGTGGCAAGCAGTAGCCCATTTCGCTTAACCTGACAAAGCCGGCAAAAACCCACAACCCGCTGTTGGTGCGACAAATCGCTCTTGACGTTATCTTCCGCGCCTGCATAGACTTTGGACGTATTCAGGTCAGTTCTTCGGAACATTCGACTATCTGAGGAAGCGCATAGAAATCCTGCCCGAATGAAACCGGCCCCCGTCAACGAGCGACGTCGCGTTGCCTGTTCGCTGCTCGCACTGTCTGCGTTCGCCCCGACCGCACTCCGAGGCGGGACGCATGCATCCGTTGCAGGCACGGTTAGCAGATGGCCCGTGTTGCTGTTCATTCCCTTCGCCGGAAGCGATCTCGGATTCAGCGAAGCCGCATATCGCGGCTACCTCCAGGTCCGCCACAACGGCTACCGGATGACCATCGTGCGCGATGCCGACAGTCTGGGTGCCGCGCGAATTCTCACGGTTATCGGCCGACACTACACGGCAGGTGTACGCGGTTTCATTCTGGCAGGCGCTGAGCTGAGCGCAGTCACCGCAACGGCCGCAGCACAATATCCGCAAGCCTATTTCGCGACCTTGTCGGGTAAGGCGAGTGGCCCCAACGTCGTCAACTATTGTCTCGATTGCAAGAGCCTCGGTGGAGCGCTTGCTGGTGCAGTTGCCGCGAGCGTGTCGAAGACGAAGACCGTCGGCTTCGTCGGCGGCGTAGAGTCTGTCGACGGTACGGAGGCGCAAAGCTTCAGGCAGGCCGTACTTGCCAAGGCGCCCGACGCAACGGTTCTGATAGATTGGGTCGGCGACTGGGGTGACCGCCGACGCACGCAGCAGTTGACCGTGCAGCAGATCGACGCCGGTGCCGACGTACTCGTTGCAGATGCAAATGACGCGGTGATCGTCGCGGCCGTCCGCCATCCGCGCGTCCGCGTGATCGGCTGGATGGCCGATGCATCGCGTCGGTACGGAAACGTCGCAGCGAGCGTGATCATCGACACGAGCATCATTTTCCGGCGTTTCGTCGATGGAGTGGTCGCGGGCCGATTTGAGGGCGGCGACTACCCCGTCGTCGATACGGACAATGTCTGGAAGATTGTGTGGCCGCACGGGTAACCGCTGATATACGCTGAACTCGATCGCATGAGCTCGTTGAAAAACCAGATTACTGTAACGTTGATCGTACTGGTCACGGCAGTCGGCCTCATCGATGCGTATACGTCGTATTGGCTGTCGCGCAAGCACATCGGCGAACTGCTCGACGTGCACTTACAGGGCGCCGCTATCTGGCTGTCCGCCGGCAACGTCGGGGCGATAGGCTCACACGGTCCGCCGCAGCACTCCGTCGACGGCTTTGTCGGGCAAATCTGGAGGAGCGGCGACGCGGCGCCAACGGATAATACCGATCCGGAGCTGCTATTCGATCGCAATGCGCCGGACGGATATTCGATCGAGCGTATCGGCGGGCATGCCTATCGCATTTACACGTTGAGAAAGGCCGACGGCCAGTACACGTACCAGGTCGGACAGCCGGTGGCGTTCCGCGAAGAAACAGCAAGGCATGCCGCGCTCGAAAGCCTGATACCCACGCTCATCCTGATTCCACTCGTCTGGCTCGCTATTCCCTTTGTCGTCAACGCGGCGTTCGCGTCGCTGTCGCGTGCAGCGGCGCAGTCGGAGTTAGTCGGCATCCGGCATCTCGAGCCTCTCGATATATCGGGCGTGCCGGACGAGGTACGACCGTTCGCGGCTTCGGTCAATCGGATGATTGCCCGGCTTCAGGTTGGTATCGACGCTGAGAAACGATTCGTCGCCGATGCCGCGCACGAGTTGCGCACGCCTATCGCTGCGATGCAACTCCGTGTCGACAACCTCGTCAACGCTCCCGACGAGGCGGCACGCTCCGAGCGTCTGCGCGAATTGCGCGAGGCCATCGCTCGAGCGTCGACGATGATCCGACAGCTTCTCTCGCTAGCGCGAGCTGATGCACAGCTCGATCTGACAGCAATCGAGACAGTGGATCTGTCCCAGTTGGTTCAGAAGCTCGTCGCGGATTTTCTGCCGGTTGCAGATGCACGCTCGATCGATCTTGGTGTAGGGAAATTCGAGAGCGCGCAAGTTGAAGCGCGTGAAGGAGAATTGCGTATGGCCGTGCGCAATCTGCTTGAGAACGCACTGCGCTATACGCCTGCCGGCGGAACCGTCGACATCGATCTGTTCCGAAGCGCCGACGACTTGGTGGTGCGCGTGACCGACAACGGACCGGGCATTCCGGAAGCGTCCCTGGACCGGGTGTTTGATCGCTTCTTCCGTCTGCGTGCGGAGGATTCGGAAGGTAGTGGTCTCGGGCTTTCGATCGTCAAATCGGTCGTGGCGAAGTACCGGGGTTCTATTTCGCTTGCAAACCGCAGCGATGGACACAGTGGTCTGATCGCTACAATCGTTCTGCCGGCGCGCGGCACTAGGTAGGAGAGTGGGCCCAGAATGGCACCCGGTCACGGGTTTCGGTCGGGAAGCGGCGCAACGCTAATTCTCATCAAATAGGCACCGTACATACTGGCATTGTGACTACGTTCCTGTCAGGTAGCCTTCTCCGAGCAGCGAGTTGCTTGCAGCTCTTTTGGTGATGCCTGCGATCAGTGCGATTGCAATAGCGACTTGCGGCGAGCGCTTTGGAGATGTTCTCAGGATTATCGCAACCCTTCACAGTACATCTGTCGATCAATGGAAATGGATCGAATACTTGAAGACATAAGAAGATTGGAATGGGTTTCTGACGTTGCTTTGATGTCACGTGTCGGGAGTAACGTGATCGAACGTCGGTAGACGCCAATCATCGCGGCGAGGGAAGGACACTTTGGCGGCGCAGCGGGCGCATGCATAGGTCGCCTGACTTCATCCGCAGCCGTGCATCGCGACCGACCCCATTTAATAGGCCCGAGGAAGGGCCGTTCCGTCGATTCTCATTCCAATCTAATTCTTAGGATCTAAAATATTTCCTGAGACGAAGATTGCGGATTGGCGGGCTGAAAAGCCCCGGTGCAGAGTGGATTCCGGGAGTTATTGCGAGGGAATCCCTAGCGCAAGATCGTCGCCTACGCGAGAGGGACAACATGCTTAATGTGTATTTACTGCCCGTCGATTCCGAGGATAGTGAGTGTTCAGCCACCTGTGGAAATCCGGGGCGATACAGCTTCATCAACTCCGGCATTCTCGAGTGGTTCAGGAAGGTTTTCCCGCGGAGAGCTAATTTGCCTGATGCGAAGCTTCCGAACTGTTGAGAAAAAACCGGCGCATTACGCATGAATCGCAATTCGCTCAGGCGAGAAACGCGCCCGCGGAAGAATGTTCCTTGCCCTGCGCCCAACGACAACGCTCCATTGCCGTGGACATTGCACTATGCGAGTGCTCATAGTCGAAGACGACCTGCAGATTGGTCAAAGTTTGCTGCGCGCGCTTCAGGATGCGGAGTACAGCGTCGACTGGGTCCGCGACGGCAATGCCGGCAGCGCGGCCATCGCTGCCGTTGAATATACGCTGGTCTTGCTCGATCTTGGTTTGCCCGGCATGGGCGGCATCGAATTGCTGAAGGCGGCACGTGAGAAGGGGAGCAAGGTACCCATTCTGATCCTGACCGCACGTGACGACCTTGACGCCCGGGTCCAAGGGCTCGATTTCGGCGCTGACGACTACGTTCTCAAGCCCTTCCACCTGCCCGAACTGCTCGCGCGGATTCGTGCCGTGTTGCGTCGCAGGGCAGGCTTTGCGTCGTCGCGTCTAGGCAATGACACGTTGAACCTCGATCTCGACAAACGAACTCTATGTTGCAACGGAGTGTCATCCGTTCTGTCCGCGCGCGAATTCGCATTGATGTTCGCGTTCCTTGAGCGCCCCGGCACTATCCTTTCGCGAGATCAGCTCGAGGGGAAGCTTTATGGTTGGGGTAAGGAAGTCGAGAGCAACGCGGTCGACGTGCTGATCCACGGTGTACGCAAGAAGTTCGGACAGTCTGTGATTCGCAACGTGCGTGGCCTCGGCTGGACTGTGACGCTCGGCGAATCGCCGGAGGTGTGACCGCGCGTTTCGGCTAGGTCCCGTACGACGGCGATGTCAATTTTCCGGGCTCTTGTTGGCGGAAATAAGGCGAATCTCCAAATATTCTTCTTCGGCGCACTTGTGATGATCGGAGACCCCCGAAGAAAGCATAGTTCTGCGTCGCTCAGCAAGCGGCTATTCACACATCGAATCGTGCTAATCCATACTTTCGTCAACATTACGCCGTTGCCGGTCTTGCCGGCCGATGTTCAGCAGAACACGTTCGCCCCGTCACCGTAGAACACCAACCGGCTTGCCATAGCGCGACGCCCGTCGTGGAAGCGGAGTCCCAGGCTCGAAATTCGCGCCGCGCTCCTCAGCTCCTCGATATTCGCATTTTTGTTCCATTGAACAAAGCCCGGCTAGCGGCACCTGATGTTCCCTCCTACTAATAGTTATCTAAGTTATCACGCGCACTATGCAACTTAAGCGCAACGGATTGATGTATTTTCAAACGCGCATTGGGTGCCACGGCACGCTGGATCGTGAGATTTATTATGAAAACATTTAACCATATTAAGTCGCTTTTAAGTTTCATGATTATGTGACCATGCCTCCGACGAAATATTCCGGCGACGTTAGCAATTAATCATCTTCCTGGGCAGCGCTCAATTTCGTAGGCATCACTTGCCAGTGCCGGCTTGCGGTCATTCGTCGTGTCCAGAAATCGGATTTTGTCCGATCGAGCCGGGTCGCCAGTAAAACCAGTCTCTGTGCGACTCGCAGACAGATTCGATGTCTTTTCAAAAGACTGGAACCAGTTGCACCTGTTATTGCGACAGAACCGAATGAGGAAGTTCGTGTACATATTCAAGCATTCATCGCATTGTGAGTCTGCGCGGACATTGACGTCGGCGCCTTGTTTTGAGGATTGCTGCGGCCGCAAGCGTCGGACCGTGGTTGCCTTGGCCTCTGCCGTAACGTCGCTTGCCGCGCTGTTTGTTCCGGTCGCTGTGCGAGCCCAGTGCAACAGCAGCGCCAACCCGGCGCTGCCTGCGGCGCCGGCACAGACCAACTTTTCCAATCAGTCGTTTGGCGCAGCGCCGCTTCCGCAGTACTACCTGAACGCCGCGGGGCAGGCGGGATGCAAAGGCGCCGACGACGGCTCTTGGAACGGAGTGGGCCAGGATGGCTTCGCTGGTCAGTCGGGTGGTTCCTTTAACAGTGTCAACAACGGAATTACGGTGAAGGGGGGATTCGCGCCGACCTTCATCAGCCCCACGATGGGAGCGGGATGGTCCGTCGACGGTGGTGATGGTGGTGGCGGCGGACAGGGCGGTTATGACGCCAATGGCTCCGCCCACACGGGAAACGGCGGGGCGGCAGGCAATGGCGGCGCGGTCTCCGTGCAGTTTAGCGGCACGGTTGGTCCCGACCCGAAAGGTGTCCTTCCGGAAGTTGCGCTCGACGTGCAAGCCAATGGCGGCACCGGCGGAGTGGGTGCCGTGTCCAATGCCCAAGGTACTGAGCCGCTCTACGGCGGCAACGGCGGAGCAGGGGGGCGGGGTGGTCAGGCAGCGCTTAGCGCCTCTGGCAGCATTCAGTTCTATGGTGTCGGCCTGCGAGCGTCCGCCCTGGGCGGGACCGGCGGGGTAGGTGGCAACTCGCCCACTCCGGGCGATTTGGTTGTAGAAGGCCATGGAGGCAAGGGCGGCAACGGCGGCGCCGGCGGTACCGCGACGCTTGCCTTTCAGAACGGCAGTCTGACCGCCAGCACCTCGGCAGGCCAGATCTTTCCGATGCAGGCCGACGCCGATGGCGGTACGGGCGGCAGCGCTGGTGGCGCGTACGGTGGAAGTGGCAGTTTTGGCGGGACCGGCGGCAACGGAGGTAACGGCGGCACAGCGAGCGCGGAACTGGGCAGCGGTGGCCAGATCGTGTTCTCCGATCAGATGCAACCGGCGAATAGTCGGTATCAGCCGGGCAGCGGCGTAACCGCCAAGGCGAACGGCGGAGCGGGCGGGGGCGGTGGCACTGCCATCGACGGCTCATTCCGCAACGAGGGTGGTGTGGGCGGCAACGGCGGAATTGCAGGCAGCGCCAGCGCCACCGTCCTTGGTTCCATCGATTACACCGCGAATGTTCCGGGCGGGCAGTCTGCTGCCGGGTTGATCGGGGGTGAGGGGGTGCTGGTGCAGGCCAATGGAGGCGCCGGCGGTATCGGTGACGGCGCCCAGAGCACTGTCGTGGGTGAAGGCGGTGATGGTGGTAAGGCAGGCGCTGGCGGGAAGGCTTCGCTGACCCTTGGAGACGCGGCGAACACGGCGACAATTAAAACGAACGGCCCATATACACATGGCGCGTTGGTGCAAAGTGTCGGAGGCGGCGGCGGCAATGGCGGTAGTGTCAGCTTCGCGCTGGCCGGCACGGGCGGTGCAGGTGCCGCGGGCGGCGATGGCGGCGCGGTCACGGTGAACTCGGACCACGCCTTTGTCACGGTCGGCAGTCAATCAGGCGTAGGCAGCATCCCGCTGATCGCGCAAAGCATCGGCGGTGGCGGCGGAAGCGGCGGTGACGCCAGCGGCGTCACCGCTGGCGCGGGCTTCGAAATCGGCGGCAACGGCGGCCAGGGCGGCAATGGCGGCGCGGTGAAACTCACGCTGGGCCAGAACAGCGTGTTTGGCAGCCTCGACCAGAGCGGTGGAGCCGGCATTCTTGCGCAAAGCATTGGCGGCTCCGGCGGCAATGCCGGCAACGCGACGTCGAGCGGCGGGGGGCTGATCACCATGGTGATCGGCGGTGATGCCCACGGTGGCGGCGCGGGCGGCCAGGTCACCGTTGACAACGGCGCACTCGTCACGACCTACGGCGACCACGCAGCCGGTATCAAGGCTCAGTCGATCGGCGGCGGTGGCGGCAATGGCGGCAACGCTACAGCGTTCACCGTCGGCGGCCCGCTGTCGAGTTCGGTTGCCATCGGCGGACAAGGCGGCGGAGGCGGCGCGGCCGGCGCGGTGTCGCTGACCAATACGGGGCAGGTCGTTACGTATGGTTCGGACGCCGAAGGTGTCGTGCTGCAAAGTATCGGCGGCGGCGGCGGCTCCGGCGGCAGCGCCACGGCGCGTGCCGTTGCCGCATCGGCCAGCCCAAATATTCCTTCGATCAGTGTCAGCGCCGCTATCGGCGGCGCCGGCGGGACCGGCAACACCGGCGGCAATGTCACGCTTGATAATTCCGGCCTGATCACCACTGCGGGCGACAGCGCGACCGGCGTTCTCGCGCAGTCCGTCGGTGGCGGCGGTGGTACGGGCGGCGACGCAACCGCCGCGTCCTACTCCGCGTCGCCTGCCAAGGGGGCGTCCCTGTCGGTCTCCGTGGCTCTCGGGGGCAGCGGCGGCAGCGGCGGCAGGGGCGGCGCCGTCAACCTCGAAAACTCAGGGCTCGTCGCAACCCTGGGCCAGGACGCCCATGGCGTGTTCGCACAGTCAATTGGCGGTGGCGGCGGCAATGGCGGAACGGGCGATGCCTCGGCAACGGCGGCTAACGCCAAAGCCAGCTTCAGCGCGTCAATCGCGGTGGGCGGAACGGGTGGAACGGGGGGGACGGGCGGCACGGTCGGCCTGACCAACGACGGTTCGATCGCGACGCGTGGCGACGGCGCCGATGCCGTGTTCGCCCAGAGCGTGGGCGGCGGCGGCGGCGCAGGCGGCGGAGGTACCGCTGCGGCCAGCGGCGGCAAAGATGCCATCGCCGTGGGTGTTGGCGGCAAGGGTGGCGTCGGCGGCGACGGCAACACGGTGACGACGATCAACAACGGCAACATCGTCACCCGCGGCGCGGCCTCGACCGGCATCTTCGCGCAAAGCGTCGGCGGCGGCGGGGGCAAAGGCGGCAAGGGCGCGGCGGCCGCGGGCGGCAGCGGCGGCCTCGACACGATCTCCAACGCCCAGACGCTGTTTGGCATTCTGGGTCAGGGCCTCGGCCTCAACCAGAACGTGCAGAACCTGGGCAACAACATCCTGCAGGTCGGAGTGCTCGGCGAAAAAATCAAAGCGACTTATGGTGACCTGGAAAAGCTTCTCACGCAGCCGGACGGGGTATCGAAAGTTCTGGGCACCGTGAACCAGATCAGCGTCGGCGTGGCGGTCGGCGGCAGTGGCGGCGCGGGTGGCCAGGGCGGCGCGGTGAACGCCAGCAACACCGGCGCGATCGGCACCTATGGCGCGCAATCCCACGGCATCTTCGCGCAGAGCGTTGGCGGCGGCGGCGGCAGCGGCGGTGCGGCGAGTTCGACCGGCAAGTCGAATAATGATTCGAAGGTGCAGGCCGCGGTCGCCGTGGGCGGCAGCGGTGGCGCGGCGGGCTCGGGCGGGGCGGTGAGTGTGGTGCAGAAGGCAAATGGTGCAGTCGAGACGCAGGGGGTGGAAGCGTTCGGCGTGTACGCGCAGAGCGTAGGCGGCGGTGGCGGCAACGGCGCGATGTCGGGGGCGGTCAGCGGTTCGCTGAAAAGCCTGTCGATCGCCGTGGGCGGCAATGGCGGAGGCGCCGGGAATGGCGGCGACGTAAGCGTCAGCAACGGCGGCACGGTCACGACACTTGGCAAGCACAGCGTCGGCATCCTCGCGCAAAGTATCGGAGGCGGCGGCGGTGTCGTGACGACCGCGAGCAGCGATGAGACATTCGATCCTTCCAAAGCCGTCCAGAATCCGCAGGGACGGATCGCCGACATCTACGGGGTGACACTGAGCTTCGGCGGTCAGAACGGCAGTTCGGGAAATGGCGGCGGCGTCACTGTCAACACGCAAGGCAACGTGACGACGAGCGGGCTTGACGCGCACGGTATCGTCGCGCAGTCGATCGGCGGCGGGGGCGGGTTCGTGGCGGGCGGACAGATCAACACGAACACGAACGCGCTCGTTGGCGCCGGCGGCGCGAGCGGCAATGGCGGCAACGTTCTTGTCGTGGACACCAATAACACTGTCTCTACCACCGGCGACGGTGCGTATGGGATCGTCGCACAATCGATCGGCGGTGGCGGGGGCTTTGCCGGCGACCCGTCCGCCCCGAACTACTACGCCGACAATACGGGCGGCGTGGTATTTGCCAACAGCGGCAATGGCGGCACCGTCAACGTCATCGTGGTAAACGGCGGGAAGGTCGTGACGACCGGCCGGTACGCGCCGGCAATCTTCGCGCAATCGATCGGCGGTGGCGGTGGTCTGGTGGCCTCCAACTACAACTCAAGCCCGCTCGGCCCGCTGCATGATGTGGCACGTGGCAGGGCGGGTGGCGCCGGCGTGGGCGGCCTGGTCGCCGTCAACGTCAGGGATAACGACACGGTCATGGCCACAGGTGTCGGGTCCGCCGGCATCCTCGCGCAAAGCGACGGCCAGAAAGGCGGGCAAATCTCGATCCACCTGGCGCCCGGGTCGAAAGTCATAGGCGGCACGACCGATCCCAATTTCCGGACCTCCTCAATGGGGGGATTGGACCCGGAGTTTCGCGACGCTGCCGCCGTCCGTCTGATCGGCGGCAATAACAACATCATCACCAACCAGGGCACCATCCAGACCTTGGGCAAATACGCGATCCTGGTGGACCCCACGTTGTATGGCGAGGCGTCCGCCACCACCACGGTCAACAACTCCGGCACTATCACGGGTGACATCCACGTCCTTGGTGGCCCCGGCAACAGCGTTGTCAACAATCTGCCCGGGGGCGTTATCGACACACCGGCCACGCTGAACGTCGGAGGCGGCACGGTGAACAACGCCGGCACGCTGAAAGTCGGCGGCGCGAAGTCGATCGGCAATACGATTCTCACCGGCAATCTCGTGCAGAGTTCGACTGGCACGCTGAACGTACAGATCGATCCGGCCAACAAGCGGTCCGATCTGCTCAACATCACGGGTACCGCCGCGCTTGCCGGCAAGGTGCAGGCCGATCCGGTGAGCTATCTGAAGAGCACGAGCACCGTGCTGTCGGCGGCCGGCGGAATTCGGCCGGATACGGCGCTCGCGGGTTCTTCCACGCCGGTCTACCGCTTCACGCCGCTGGTGCAGGGCAACACCGTCGCGATCAAAACCGATGCGGACTTCGTCGGTGCGAGCAAGGGGGCTTCGGCCACGCAGCAGAGTGTCGCAGCCAATCTGGACCGGTTGTGGAACAGTGCCGATCCTACCTTTGCTCCCATCTTCGGAGCCTTCGGTAGCGCCGGTAGCACGGCGGGCTATGCCCAGACGCTAACCGCCGTTTCCGGCCAGGAGTTGCTCGGCGTTGCCGCTGCGCGCTACCAGTCCAGCCAGGCATTCTCGCGCTCCGTCTTCAGTTGTCCAGAGTTCGGCGACGACGACACCACCGTGAGAAAGCAGGGCTCCTGCGTGTGGTTCCGCGCCACGGGCATGTGGGAAAACCGCAGCGCCGACGCTTCGTTCCCAGGTTTCGGCTGGCAAGGTACGACGATGAAAGTCGGCGGGCAGGTCCAGCTACAGCCCGGCTGGTTCCTCGGTGGCGCCATCGGCTACGAGACCGACCGTTTCACCGGCAACGACAACCTGACGAGCGCCAACGGCAATGCGCTTCTTGGCGTCGTCGCGCTCAAGCACGAGGTCGGGCGGTGGACTTTCAGCGGTGCGGTGGACGCGAGCTATGGCTGGTTGAACAGCTCGCGCGTGATCCCGAGCGCCAATGCGGTGGCGACCGCCTCGCCCAATTCGTTCAATCTCGGAATGCACATGCGCGCGGCCTATCAGATTCCGTTCGGCCGTTTCTACCTGGAGCCGGCGCTCGACGGCGACCTGAACTACATCAATCTCCCGGGCTACACGGAGAGCGGTGCGGGCGCGCTCAACCTGAAGGTGAATAGTGCGAACAGCATCATTGCGACCGGCACGCCGAATCTGCGGATCGGGACGCGCGCGCAGATAGGGTCAGCGACAGTCGACGCTTATGTCGGCGCCGGGGTGAGCTTCATTGCAGGCAATAGCTACACGACCAACGCGTCGTTCGCCGCTGCCCCGGGTTTCGGCAGCTTCACCAATACGCTCACCAATGCGCACGTTGCAGGCAAGTTTTCCGCTGGGGTAGAGGTCTATACGACCAAACGTCTCGATGTGCGTCTGGAGTATGACGGCGTCGTTGCCGCGCACGAGGTCGAGAATGGCGGCCAGATCCGGTTCAAGTACCGGTTCTGAAAAAAGCCTCCGGGACCCGGAAAATGCAGCAAAAGCCATAAAGCGTAGTTGGATTGATGACCAGGATGCGCTGTCGCAAATCCGGTTCGGGTACCCAGTGCGCAAGTTGATTCAACACGCGCGCGTCGTCGACGTGACGGAATGGGCTTATGGCGGTCGATTTTTCGCCCGGCTCTCCTTGGTTGGAGTACAGGAAAGCGCACCGGGCGGCGCGCGGGTGCGATCAGTACGCGGCGGTGCTGGCCGTCGGCTGCGGCACGGACTGGCGCGTAAAGCGGTCGATCGCGAAGTCGTCGAGCGGCAGCGAAGCCTTGCCGTCGAGCACGAGTTCGGATACGAGCCGCCCGCAGGCCGGTCCAAGCTGGAAACCGCTGCCGCAATAGCCGAACGAATAGACGAGATTCGACGCGCGGCGGCTAGGTGAGAGCACGGGCAGCGCATCGTCGGTGAATGCTTCGACGCCGGCCCACGCGCGGTTCACGCCGAGATGCCGCAAATGCGGGAAGAGATCGACGACGGTATTGGCGCTACGCACGAGCCGCGCGAAATCGACTTCGCCATGCCGGCCATGCAGATCGGCGATACCGATCAGCCTGCCGCCGATCACGACGGTGCCATTGTCGAACTGCTTGAACGACAACGGACGCCCGGTTGCACCCAGCGTCGCGCGGCAGAACGGCGCGACGCGATGCGTGACCATCAGCATCAGCCCTTCGGGGTGCACGGGCACGCGTTCACCCACCTGTTCGGCCAGTTGTCCCGCCCACGCGCCCGCCGTGACGACGAGTTTGTCCGCGCTGAACTCGCCGCGCGGCGTCTGCGCGAACCAGCGCGTGCCGCGTTGTTCGATGCGCGTGACCGGCGTTCCTTCGAAAAACGCCGCACCATGCCGCTGCGCGGCGAGTCGGAAGGCGGTGGTGGTCTTGAACGGCAGCGCATAGCCGTCGCGCTCGACCCAGATGCCGCCCGTCACGTGCCGCGCGAGCGACGGCTCAAGTTCGAGCACGCTCGCGCGGTCGATCAGCTTTTCGTGCGTGAAGCCGTGCGCTTCGAGTTGCGCGACGCGGGCGCGGCATTCGTCGAGTTCGGCTTCCGTCTCCGCGATCTTCAACTGGCCGGACGGCACGAAGCCGCCGTCGTCGCCGATCGTTTCGCGCAGGCTGTGCCAGATTTTGCGCGACATCAACGCGAGCGGAATCTCGGGCAGCGGGCGGCCGAGCGTGCGCACGCCCCCCGCATTGACGCCTGACGAGTGCCGCCCGACGTAGTCGGCTTCGAGCACGATCACGTTCGCGCCGCGCGCGGCCAGATGGAACGCGCTGCTCGAGCCGTGCAGCCCGCCGCCGATCACCAGCACGTCGGCCTCGCGCACGGCGCCGGAAGAGGAGCGGGTAGCGTCATTCACCGGCGAGTTCTCCGAGCGTCAGCGGCTTGATGGGCGGACGGATGCGGTAATAGCCGACTTCGCCCGGCGGCACCTTGCGCGCGTCGGCGATGATTTCGGTGACGGTCAGGCCGCACATGCGACCCTGACACGGGCCCATCCCGCAGCGTCCGAACGATTTCGCCTGGTTCGGGCCGAGGCAGCCGAGTTCGACGAAACCGCGCACGTCGCCCGCCGTCACTTCCTCGCAGCGGCACACGACCACGTCGTCGCGCGGAATGCGGTTCGCGTCGCGCGGGCGGTACAGGCTGTCCAGAAACGGACGGATGCGCATCACGCTCTCCAGCGCGCGGCGGTGCGGCTCGGCTTCGCGCTCGCAGGCAGCCGCATCGATGGCACCGAGTTGACTGGCGACCCGTAGCGCGGCGAGCGCGCCCTGTTCGGCCGCCGCCAGCGCACCGCCGATACCGCCGCCGTCGCCCGCGACGAAGATGCCCGGCACGTCGAGTTCGCCCCATGCGTCGGTGGTCGGTGCGAAGCATAGCTGCGCGGCGTCCCAATGGTGGTGCGCGCGCAACGACAGCGTGAACTGCGTATTCGGCACGACGCCCTGATGCAGGAGGATCACGTTCGCGTCGATCCGCTGCGCACGGCCTTGCGTGCTGAAACTCAGCGCGGCGGCGCGCTCGACGCCTTGCGCGTCCTGCTTCGACTCGACGCGCAGATCGTCGGCGGCTTCGTAGATGGGCACGCCCGCGGCGCGCAGCGTGCGGATCAGTTGCAGGCCCTTGCTCAGGAACGGCCACGCGCGCAACGCCGACAGCAGATGTTTCTTCGCGCGCCAGCGGTCTTCGTGACGAGTCGTGTCGACGAGTGCGCGGATCGGCACGCCGGCACGCACGTACTGCCAGCCGAGCAGATAGAGCAGCGGACCGCAGCCCGCCAGCACGGGCGGCTCGGCGGGCACCTCGCCCGCGCTTTTCAGCAGGATCTGCGCGGCGCCCGCCGTCAGTACGCCGGGCAGCGTCCAGCCGGGAATCGGGAACGGCCTTTCCAGCGCGCCCGTGGCCAGAATCACGCGGCGTGCGTCGAAGCTGCCGACCTTGCCGTCCCTCAGATAGTGCACGGCATGTTCGCGCGTCACCTGCCACACGGACGCATGCGCGACATGCCGTGCGCCAGAGCGCGAGAAGGCGTCGGCGAGCGATGCGCCCGCTGCGTAATCTGGGCCGAGAATCTCCTTGCGGCGCGCATCGGCGCGGCCGATCGCCCGATAGATCTGCCCGCCGACGGCGTCCTGTTCGTCCAGCAGCACCACTGACAGGCCAGCGCTCGCGGCGCGCGTCGCCGCGCTCATGCCGGCCGGACCGGCGCCGACCACGACGACATCGACGGCTTCCGAAGGGAAACTCGACACGGTTTCGACAGCGTGATCAGCGGGCATGAGCGTCCTCCAGTGAAACATCGACGGGCGGCAGATCGCGCGCGCCCTCCTGCGAGCGGATGCGCATACCGGCGCGCACGGTCACCATGCAGCTTTGCCGGCTCGGCACGCCGTCGATCTCGACGAGACACTCGAAGCACGCGCCCATCATGCAATACGGCGCGCGCGGCGCGCCCGAGACGGGTGTCGCACGGAACCGCGCGATGCCGGCAGCGAGCAGCGCCGCCGCTACCGACCGGCCGCCCGGCACGCGCAGCGGCTGATCGTTGAACCAGATGTCGACCGGCGCATCGGCGCCGGGCAAGGCCTTGAAGAGCGGTGTGGGGGTCATGTCGGAATCAGTGAGCGGGGGTGAGTGCAGGGGATTCGAGAAAGCGCGTGCCGGACAGCGCGGGGATTTCATCGGGCATCGCGCCGCCCGCGATCCACGGCGCGATGCGCAGCGCGTGCGCGGCGGCCAGCGTCACGCCGCTGTGGCAGGTGACGGCGAACGCGCCGGGATGGCGTGCGGATTCGTCGTAGATCGGAAAACCATCGGGGCTGTAGACGCGCAACGCGGCCCACGTGCGCACCAGCCGCACGTTCTTCAGCAGCGGAAAGGCGCGCACGCCGCGCCGCGCAATATCGGACAGCACGGGCGTCGTCGTGAAGTCGTCGAAACCGACTTCTTCCATCGAATCGCCGAATTGCAGCGTGCCTTCGTCGGTTTGGCGCACGTTGAGGGTCGGGTAACGCAGGAACGGCGCGACGCGTTCGCTGATCAGCACCTGTCCGCGATTCGGTGCGACGGGCGCACGCAGTCCGACGTGCGGCGCGAGCGCGCGATTGCCGAGGCCCGCCGCGAGCACGACGCGCGCCGCGCGGTAGGTGCCGCGTTTGCCTTGTACCGTGAAGCCGCCGTGTTCGGGTGTGATGCGCAGCGCTTCCTCGTTGTTGACGAGCTTCACGCCGTGCCGCTGCATGCCCGCGTGGAGCGCGCGCAGCAGCTTGAGCGGATTGACGTGGCCGTCCATCGGCGTGTAGCTCGCGCCGATCACGTCCGGGCCGATTTCGGGGATACGCTCTCGCACTTCGCGCGCATCGAGCAACTGATACGGGTAGTCGCCCAGTTCACGCTGCAGGGCGCCGAGACGCTTCGCGCGTTCTGCGATTTCGTCTTCGGAGAAAAAGAAGTGGAAGCCGCCGGGCTGGCGCAGCGCGACGTCGATACCGGTTTCGTCGAGCAACGCCGCAGCGAGCGACGGCCAGCGCGAAGCCGAGCTGCGCGACCAGCGTGCATACGGCGACAAGCCATAGCCCTTGCCCTGAATCCAGACCAGCCCGAAGTTGCCGCGCGACGCGCGGAACGCGCCGTCGTCCTGGTCGAGCACGGTGACGTTCGCGCCTTCGCGCGCAAGGCCCCAGGCAACGGCGGAACCGACCAGTCCGCCGCCCAGCACGAGCACGTCGGGGTTGTCGGAAGCGTGACGAATCATCGAGCTTCTCCAATGAGGATGCGGTCCAGTCCGACCATGCGGTCGAGCAGCACCATCAGCAGAACCGTGCCGACGATCAGCACCGCCGACACGGAAGCGACGAGCGGATCGATGGTCTGCGCGATCTGGTTGTACATGGCGACGGGCAGCGTGGTCGTGCCGGGGGTCGCGACGAATATGGTCATCGTCAGCTCGTCGAAACTCTGGATGAACGACAGCACCCATCCGCCGGCGACGCCCGTGCGGATCATCGGCAGCACGACGCGGCGAAACGCGGTGAAGCGGCTCGCACCGCACGACAGCGCCGCGCGTTCGGCATCGCGATCGAGCCCGACGGCCGACGACAGCGCGAGGCGCAGCCCATACGGCAGCACGACGATCACGTGCGTTGCCGCCAGCGCCCAGAACGAGCCGCTCAGATGCAGCAGTGACAGAAAGCGCAGGAACGCGATGCCGAGCACGACGGCGGGAATCATCATCGGCGACAGGAAGAAGCTCATCAGCGCGCCACGGCCCGCGAAGCGATAGCGCGCAATAGCGAGCGCGGCGGGCACCGCGAGCGCCACGCCGATGGTCGCCGCCACGAACGCGAGCCGCACGGAAAGCCAAAATGCCGACACGATGTCGTCGTTCTCCAGGATCGCGCGAAACCAGCGCAGCGACGCGCCGTCGAAGGGCATCGAGATGAAGCCCTTGTCGGTGAACGCGACCAGCATCACGGCGACGAGCGGTGCGAGGATGAAAGTGAGGAACAGCGCGTTGAACAGCAGGCCCCACAATCCGTTCTGTTTCATGGCGTCACTCAAAAATATGCTTGAAACGACGCTCGGCGAGACGGCTGCAACCCATCACGATCGCGACGTTCGCAATCAGCAGCAACACGGCGATGCTCGCGCCGAGCGGCCAGTTCAGCGTACCGAGGAATTCGTCGTAGGCGGCGGTGGCCACCACTTTCAGACGGCGCCCGCCGATTAGCGCCGGCGTCGCGAAAGCCGAGGCGGACAGCGCGAATACGATGATTGAACCCGACAGCACACCGGGCATGATCTGCGGAAGCACCACGCGGCGGAACACGCGCAGTGGCGAACCGCCCATCGACATCCCCGCCCATTCGACGTGCGGATCGAGCTTTTGCAGCGTCGCCCACACCGATATCACCATGAACGGCACCAGCACATGCGTGAGCGCGATGATCATGCCCGTCATCGTGAACACGAGACGGATCGGCTCGGACGTAATGTGAAAGGCTTGCAGTGCGTTATTTAGCACGCCGTTATTGCCAAGCAGAATCTGCCAGCCGAGCGTGCGCACCACGACGGAAATCAGCAGCGGGCCGAGTACGATCAGCAGACATAGCGACTGCCAGGGCCGCTTCATGCGCGCGAGCACGATGGTTTCCGGCACGCCGAGCAGTACGCTCAGCAGCGTCACGGCGAGCGCGAGACCCACGGTGCGCAAAAAGATTTCGCCGTAGTACGGATCGCTCAGCACTTCGACGTAATTTTTCAGCGTGTACGCGGCCTGCACACCGGCCACATCGCTGAACACGCGAAACGACAGCAGCAGTGTCAGCACGAGCGGCACGAGCAGCAGCGCGCCGAACAGCAGCAGTGCCGGCGAAGAGAGCAGCCAGGGCGCCGCGCCCGCGCGTGACTCGTCAAGCGTTGCCATGAGCACGCTCCCGGGTCAGCACGCGCAGATCGTCGTCGGTGAACGAGAGTCCGACTTCATGGCCTTCGTCGGGCGGCGGCGCGCCGAAGTTCGGCTGCGCGATATGGAGTTTGCCGAGCGCCGTATCGACTTCGAGCAGCCACTGGTTACCGATGAACACGCGGTTCGCAATACGTCCGTGCATGCGCGCGTCGCCATTCGCAAGGCGTACTTTCTCCGGCCGAATGTAGACGTGCACTGCGCCTTCGACATCGCGCCCTTCGTGCGGCACGTGCAGCGTCGTGCCCGCCACATCCACGACGGCGCAGCGCGGATTACGCTCCCGCACTTCGCCAGGCAGCGTGTTGGTGCGCCCCAGAAAGGTCGATGCAAACGGCGTAGCGGGACGTTCATAGGCATCGAACGGCGTGCTCAGTTGCGCAATGCGTCCCTTGTGCAACACCGCGATACGGTCGCTCATCGTCATCGCTTCGACCTGGTCGTGTGTGACCAGGATGGTCGTGATGCCGAGTCGCTTCTGAATCGCGCGCAGTTCGATGTGCATCTCCTCGCGCAGCTTCGCGTCGAGATTCGACATCGGTTCGTCGAGCAGCAGCAGGTTGGGGCGCATCGCCAGCGCCCGCGCAATCGCGACGCGCTGACGCTGTCCGCCCGACAGTTCCTTCGGATAACGCGCGTCGAGCCCGTTGAGCCGCACCAGATCGAGCGCTTCGGTGATGCGCACCGCGCGTTCGTCGCGCTTCATGTTGCGCATTTCCAGACCGAAGCCCACGTTGCACGCCACCGTCATATGCGGAAACAGCGCATAGCTCTGAAACACGACGCCCATGCCGCGCTTTTCGGGGCGCTCGTGCGTGATGTCGCGTCCGCCGAGCGTAATACGGCCTGCGCTCGGCGTGACGAAGCCGGCGATCATCTGCAGCGTGGTCGTCTTGCCACACCCGGACGGCCCGAGCAGCGACAGGAACTCGCCGCGTTCGACGGACAGATCGAGCTGCTCGACGGCAGTGAAATGGCCGTAGCGCTTCGAGATGCCCTGCAGGGTGAGAAAGGTCATGGCGTCGGTCCGGTTCGGAGTCGGGACGTGGGAACTGTGAAGCGGCTATGCTGCGGTTGCGGCGCTCAGCGTTCGACCGAGCGGTTCCAGCGCTCCGTCCATTCCGTGCGATGCTGGTTGATCGTGGCCCAGTCCATTGCAGTCAACTTGCGCACCTGTTCCGGACCATACGGCACGCGCGCCGCGAACTCGGGCGTCAGCTTAACGGTCTTGTTGACGGGGCCGAGCCCGATTGCCTGCGCCTGCATCGCCTGCACTTCCGGGCTCAGCAGATACTGGATGAACTCCTGCGAGAGCTTGGGCTGTGCGTTCTCGGCGAGCGCGCAGGCCGCTACCTGTAGCGCGACGCCTCCCTCCTTCGGATACACGAATTTGAGCGGAAAGCCCGTGTTTTGCAACGCGACGGCGCGGCCGCTGCCGTACGGCGCCATGATGACGTCGCCGGATTGCATCAAGCCGTCCATTTCGCCCGGCGTCGGCGCCCACGACAGCACGTTGGGTGCGACCTGTTTCGTCATCGCGTTGAAGCCCGGATCGATGTTCTTTTCGCCGCCGCCGTTCAGACGCGCGAGCATGACGAGCGTGTGCAGTCCATACGTGTTCGTCATGGGCGGCACGCCGAGCTTGCCCTTCAGGCGCTTGTCGGTGAGCGCCTGCCATGAATCGGGCGCGGGCAGGCCGAGCTTTCTGAACGCCTCTTCGTTGTAGCCGATGCCCGTCGCGACCATGCCGACGCCGACGGCCGTCGGGCCCAGCCGCGCGAGCGGGTAGAGGTCTTTCATCACGGGCGCATCCTCGACCTTCGCGCACAGGCCGAGCTGCATCGCCTGATACATGGGGCCGTCGTCCATCACCGCAACGTTGATCTGTTGATGGCCTTTCTGCGCCTGAAGCTTCGCGAGCGTGTCGCTTGAATTGCCCGCCACATAGACGATCTTCACGTCATGCGCTTTTTCGAACGGCGGAATGACTTTCTGCCGGTACAACTGCTCGTTCGAGCCGCCGACGTTCGCGACATACAGCGTGGTTTCGGCGTGGACGTGGAAGGGAGCGGTCAGACAGACGACGGACAGTGCGGAGACGAGGGCGCGGAGCGTAGAACGGCAACGGCGGCGCGGCGATTCTTGCATGACGGCGATCTCCAGTCAGTGTGGGAATGGACGCTCTGGTGGCGTGTCCATGCATCACAGTCTGTGCCGGGATGGGCATGTAGTCCAATACGAATAAAATAGCAATCTATACATCGTTGATATGGGTTGAAGCCGATGAACCTGAAACATGTCGAGGCATTTCGGGCGGTGATGGTAGCCGGGTCGATGACGGCGGCGGCCAAAGCGCTTTTCACGTCGCAACCGAATGTGAGCCGTCTGATCTCGCAGTTGGAGCGTGAGACCGGCTTGCTGCTGTTCCAGCGCAGCGGCGTGCGGCTGATTCCAACCAGCGAGGGCACGGCGTTTTTCCGCGAAGTGGAGCGCGCGTATGTCGGCTTGCAGGGGCTCACGAACGCCGCTGCGCAGATCCGCAATCTGGGCAGTGGGCGTCTACGCATCGCGGCGATGCCTTCAGCGGGTCTCACACTCGTGCCGCATGCGATCAAGCGTTTTCAGGCGCTGCATCCCGGTGTGACCGTGTCGCTGCACGTCAATACGTCGGGCACGGTGAATCACTGGACGGCGTCGCAGTTCTGCGATCTGGGCGTGGCGGTGTACATCAGCGAGGCGTCGAATTGCGAAGTTGAGATGCTGTCCAAAGTGGCCGCCGTGTGCGTGATGCCGGCGGTGCACCGGCTTGCTTCAAAGGCTGTCATCAGGCCCGCTGATCTCGAGGGCGAGTCGTTCATCTCGCTGTGTCACGGCGACGGCACGCGCGCGCAGATGGACGAGGTGTTCGTGCGGGCGGGCGTCGAACGCAAGCTGGCGATCGAGGCGCAATATACGGCGATCTGCTGCGAGCTGGTGCGCTGCGGCATGGGTGTGACGCTCGCACATCCAGGCGTGGCGCTGGACTTCGTCGGGCCGGACATCGCGATCCGGCCGTTCTCGCCGGCGGTGATGTTCCCGATGTATCTGCTGTTCCCGCCGCACCGGCCGCGCGAACGGCTGGCGTCCGCGTTCATCGAAGTGCTGCGCGATGAGCACGACGAGCTGATGGAGAAAATGGCGCGGATAGTGCCGGACTCAACGCCGAAGAAGACCCGCAAGCGAAGCGTGAAAAGGTGATCTTCGCCGGCCTATCCTTCTATTGCCGCGTCACGTCATTTGAGGGCTGTGAGAGCCATCTCGATGAGTTGCTGCAGTCGTGCATTGGGATCGCCACTCTGTTTGCGCAAAATCATGAAAAGAGAAAGCGGATCGGGTGGATTTAAAGCGATCCGATGGATCGTGCATCCGGTTTCCTTGGCCAATGGCGTCGTTAAAAAAGCAGGAACAATGGCCCACGCTCCGTTTCTCAGCATCGGCGCCAGCATGTGTGCTTTCTCCACCCAATTTACGTGCCGCGAAAACCCGCGCCGAGCGCGCCATAGATCGAACTGAGGCGACCACGGCAGATGAATTTCTCTTGATGGATCGAGATCCGTCATGTCGAGAACTTCGGGCAACGGCGCTGAACCCGACGCAGCGTAGACCACAAACATCGCATAGTCTCGGATCTTTCTTGAAACAAGATCGACGTGTTCCGATGGAGTCAGTGTGAAGGCTACGTCAAGGTGACCAGAAACAACCCGGTTAGCGAGCTGGAAATAGCGCGAGCTTTCCATATGTAATCGGACAGGCGGTGTCTCATCAGAGAGCGCAGCGACAAACGGCGGTAGCACGTTGATTGCAACGGCGTCCACGGAACCGACAGCGAGGTGCCGCACCTGGTTCGCCTGAAGTTGCTCAGCCTCTATTTCGAGCATTTTCCAGCGCTCGGCAATGTCGAGAAAACGCTCACCTTCCGCCGTCAGCGATATGCCCCGCGCGCCCCTCGAACGCCGCAACAGCGGATGTCCTAACCGGCGCTCGAGGGACTGGATCCGATACGAGACTGTCGATTGCGTCGTAGATACGATCTCGGCCGCCTGAAGCAAACTTCCCGAGCGGACCACCGCCAGGAACGTGTTGATCTCCTCGCTGAACAGCATATCGAATCCTTCGATATTTGGTGAATAAAATCTGACATTGACCGATATTGTGCCCCCACCTTAGCCTAGCTGAATAGAAATACAAATCCCGTCATTTGATTCGGTAACCTTTGGAGGCACATATGGGCAAGGCACTCGTCGGCATCGAAGATTTACCTCCGAGCCGCTTTCATAAGAGGATAGCCCTCGTGGCGGCAGGGGGACCATTCTGTGACGGGTATCTGCTAGGGATCATCGTTGTAGCGCTGCCGTTCATTGCGAAGGACCTCGCGCTGAACGCGCTGCAGATCGGTCTGATCGGCGCGTCGAGCCTGATCGGTATGTTCGCCGGCGGCCTGGTTTTCGGACCCATGACGGACCGCTTCGGCCGCCAGAAGATGTATGTGCTTAATCTCGCCGTATTCGTTATCTGCTCACTCGCGCACCTGTTCGTGCATGACGTGACGACGTTGTTCATCCTTCGTTTCGTCATGGGGGTTGCGCTGGGCGCGGACTATCCCATAGCGACCGCGCTGGCAGCTGAATTTCTGCCTCGGAAGCTTCGCGGGCCGGTGCTCGCGAGCCTCGTGCTTTTGCTCTGGGTCGGATACACCATAAGCCTCGCAACGGGTTTGATCGTTAGCGGCAGCGAAAGCGGTGTATGGTGCTACATTCTTGCAAGCGCTGCGATTCCTTCGGCAATCTTCCTGCTGCTGCGCCTTAACATCCCCGAGTCGCCGCGCTGGTTGATTGCCGCAGGACGCGTAGACGCCGCTCGTGGCATCGTGGCACAGCATCTTGGCCCGCAAGTTGACTTTGAGGCGCTCGTTGCTGAAACCCGAGTCAGCACCTCCGGGCGTGGCCTCGGGCTGTCCAAAATCCGCGAAGTGCTTTCGCGAGGCTATGGGCGCATGCTGGTGTTTTGCTCGATCTTCTGGATGTGTCAGATTGCGCCTTCGTTCGCAATCAAGACGTTTCAACCGATGCTATTGAAATCGCTCGGCGTCACTCAGCCACTCGCTGGCTCGCTCGTGATCATTTCATTTGCCATAGTCGGAACTGCGATCGGCATGTTCGTCGTCAACCGCGTCGGTCGGCGCACGCTTTGTCTGGTCTCTTTCGTTCTTGCAACGCTCGCGCTTTTTCTTCTGGCAACGCCGATGTCGAACATTGCCACGGTTGCGATCGGTTTGTTCGTTCTCTTCACGGTGGCCGAAGCTGCCGGCTCCGGGCTGCAATTCATCTACCCGAACGAGATTTTTCCGACTGATCTTCGTGCAACCGGTATGGGACTCGCGATGTCTGCAAGCCGCATCGGAGCCGCGTCAGGAACGTTCCTCCTTCCTACCGTGCTAGTCCATTTTGGAAGCGCGACTGGTCTGCTTATCGCGGGTGGGATCAGCCTGATTGGCCTGCTCGTATCGGTTCGCATGGCTCCCGAGACCCGTGACGTGTCGCTCGGCGCGGCGAATGCTCCGAGCATGGCAGCGAGCGCCAGCGAACACTCTCTGCAGCGAAGAGAGGCTCGCAGCTGAGCGGAAAGGACGGCGTAGCCATCGCTGACGCCGGTCAGCCACAGCAACTCGGACTTAAGAATCTCACCCTGGCAACACTTCTTGCACCAATGCAAAGAGGCACTCTATGAATTCGGCACCTAAAGTCATCATCATCGGCGCTGGCATCATCGGCACCACACTCGCTTATGATTTCGCGAAACGCGGCGCGCGCGTCACCGTGCTCGACAAGAGCGAAGTCGCGAGAGGCGCCACTTCTGGATCATTCGCGTGGATAACGAATCAGACGAAGTTCCGCAATGCGGACTCGCTTGGCGAAGTTGGCGCGCAGCATTACTTCAATCTGCATCGCCTGTCGCACCTGCGCTGGCGTTACCTGCAAAGCGAAATCGACGGTCTGCCGATTCGCTGGTCAGGCTGCTTTCAAAGCGCCGAGCCCGGCACCGAGGAGGCACGGGAACTGGCGGCGGAACTGGACCGGCGCCTGCGCTGGGGCAGCCCGACGTACCGCGTCACCGCGGCCGAGGCACGCGAGATTGAGCCGGGGTTTGAGCCGGGAGCCGAGACGGACATTTTCTACACGCCCGACGAAGGGATGATGTCCCCGGTGCAGCTAACGTCAAGGATGCTCGATGCCGCCGTCGGACACGGGGCGCAATACTCGCCACACGATGCGTATCTAGGCTTCGCGAAGACGGCGGGCGGTTACGAGATCCAGAGCGGAAGTGGCAAGCGCGAGGCCGACATTCTCATCTTCGCGGGCGGCATCGCGAACCCGGAACTCGTCGAAGGCACCGGGCTTAAGGCCCCGCTCATCCACAGCACGGGGAGCGTCGTCCATCTCGCGCCGTTGCCACGGATTTTCGATTCGGTCATTCTTGGCGCGCATGTTCACGCGATCCAGCGCATCGACGGTCGTGTGGTCATCGCCAGGCACTTCTCCGGTTCGCCCGTTGGCGATCCAGGCACGCCCGACCCCGAGGAGCTTGTACGTGTCGCCGCGCGCGTGCTGCCCGGCTTGAAGGACGCCGTTGTGGAGAAAGTCACCGAAACGCGTCGCGTCATTCCCGCTGATGGACTGCCCGTCGTGAGCCGTTCTGAAGACCTGCCTGGCGTGCTTTCCATTACAACGAACGCAGGCATCAGTCTTGCGGCCGGACTGTCTCAGTTCATCACGACCGAATTGCTTGACGGCGTGATGGTGAACCTGATGGATCCGTACCGCTCCCAGCGTTTTGCATAGAACTCCGCGGGTAAGTTAATGTGGCGTGCTCTCGGGCGGCGCCGCAGCAGCATCGACAGCATCGCTCGATCGCGCAAACCTTTCAGAATCGTCATCGCCTGGTTCCTCGACGAATGGCTATCAGCGCAAGCCTCTCGACGCGTTGGCTATCGACACGGCTCATTAGGCGAGTTCGTGTTTTCGACGGCTCAGGCAGACACATAGGCGGTGCCGCGGCAGACAAAAGAACACATCACACAAACTGCAACAGCACCGACATGGATCTTGACGCGTGAAAACTCCGACAGCAAACCATTGAATTTCGGCGTGCGGACCGCGAACCGGAGGCGATGCCAGGATCGCGCAGCAGCAGACGGTCACGTAGGCCGCGGTCCGCGGCCTGATGGATTGCTTCGAGGAGATATCAAAGCGCTTCAGAGCGGTTGGTTGTCTTTTTTGAACGGAGAGTATTCCGGCGCGTCTTCATGCTGGATCAGTCGCAGCAAAGGGCTGATCGCCCGGTTCAGCAGAGGCTGGCGGTGGCGCACCCAAACCTGCATCGGCTCCGGCCGGCAGCCGATGCGGGCTTTGGGTGCGAGCGCCGTTCTGCCGAAAGAGACGCGTCGGCAACCGAAATCGATTGACTGCGTCAGCGACGCATGCAGAAGGCGTAGATAAAGCGGCACGCCATTGGTAGCAGCTTCGCGATCGAAACCGATGTGCCAGACGACCGCCGTATCCGCGTCCTTGAGCGTGACAACGAAGCCATAAATATGGCTACCCTTGACCGCGACGTGGAAAACGATTCTTGCGCCGGCGGCTGCCGCTAACGCGGGCCAGTATTCCTGATCCAGCATAAATGGCCGCAACCTGGCATTGGTGTGGGTCTGCAGGTAAAGATCTTGCAGATGTCCAGTAACCGACGCCACGTCGTCAAGACGTTCCATCCGGAACCCAGCCGCATCGAACGGTTTGTAGATCTGGGACTTGACCGCATTGCGGTACTTGGAAGCAAGATTGGCAAGATAGTCAGCGTGGGTATGGACGCCTTCGGGTAGCGTCAGCACCATGTTGGGTTCGGTTTCGACGGCGGAATAGCTGAGTTTGCCGAGGCAGGCGCTGGGTTCCTTGTCGGCCTCGAGAATGTCCTTAACCACAATAAGGTTGGTCTGTCCGTCCAGCTTTTCGCATCGGCGGGTACGATACAGTGCGTCCGCCACGGCGGGCCACAGTTCCGCAGGAGTACTGCCGGGCGCGAAACAAACGCCGTGCTGCCCGTAACTGAGCAGGTTGCCGCAGACAAGAATACGCTCGGTGAGCGGCACTTTGAGTTTGCGCTTGCCTGGTTCACCGAAGTGCTCGAGGCTTACCTGGACGATTTGCATGCACACTGCGGCTCGCGGTCCGTCGTCATCCGAGATCAAGGCGTAGCGCGGCTCCAGATTGGCCGGACCGGCCACTTCGATCATTTGCAGGTATTCAGGCGAAAAATAAAAGCTTTGCGCAGCAGTGACTGTGCGCCAATCCTCCACGTTAAGCTGTCGCAGGCGATGCGCAATAGCGATTTGAAAGCCGCTGGCGCGACGCAGTTGCTTGCGCAGTTGCAGGCGGGTGTTCAGTTGCTTTGGAAGCAGTTTCATCGCGAAGGGGCCCTGGACGACCGGCAAACTGGCACCCGAGCAATCTTACAACCGCTTTGGTCCCGCTGGCGAGGTGTCCCGATGTCGTCGTAAGTCACGCTTCTGAGCCGCCCACGCTGTTGCATCTGCTGACATCGTTGTGCGGATTAATTCGTTTTCAACGGCTTTTGATCGAACTACGATGTGCGCTTGATTCGTTCAAGAGGCATTCGTGAGCGGCCCAAAAAGCCACCCTTGCGACGCCCAAATATGCGTTTTGCACATTGATGGCGTGGCGGAAGGAATGTGCAAATCGTGTAGAGCGTCGGTGCATCCGACGCACCGACGCGCCTTGGGAAGCAGACTGCGCGTCGGCTTTCGTCGGCGGGTGTGCCGCTGCGCAGACGCGCCACGCGCTTCGAACGGCCCGCCAATACAAGGTCCAAACGTTGCAAAGCAAAGCACAAATGCTTTGTTTGTGCATTGCCACTTCACCGACTAGATTCAACTGAGGTTGCCATGAGCAGGAGGGCGCATCATGTCGATGAGCCTCGCATCGTTTTGCCGTCTGGCCGTGCTTCATCCGTTCGAATTCGTGCGTCAGCGCGCGCAGGCGCGGCCTGTGCCGTCTATACCAGAGCATACGTGGAAGGACGATCCTGAGCGCCTCGAACGCATTGCCCGCTATGCGCGCGCCGGCTACTTCAACATCACAGTCACATCCGATTCGTGTCAGATCATCGGCGAAATAGCGCCGGACTGAATTCGTTCACTCGCAGGCAAGGAGCGCAACTAATGAGCGATGTCGTCATTGAACAGCCGGCCGTCGTCGAAGCCGCCTTGAACCATCTCGTCGCGACGGGGGAAAAGCCCGCTACCTACGCTTATGACCCGCCTGCTGGCGTGCCGCAGCGCAGTGGCGTGTATCGGACGCAGCGTCTGAACATCGTCAATGCGCGGGTTTCGCCACCGCCGGGTGGTTTATCGTTGGACCGCAACGGTTTCGAGTTGCGGCAGCACGCGAGCGTGCTCAGCGATTTCAAGGACCCTGCTGCGATAGAACGCATTTACTATCCGGAGTCGGAGGCGCTGCTAAGGGGCTGGACGGGCGCGAAGCGCGCCGTCATCCCGATCACACGATTCGCGACGGCCATGCGGCGCGTCCCGGCACCGTGCGCGAGCCGGTCAAGTTCATTCACAACGACCAGACCTTCGTGTCGGGTCCGCGCCGCGTGCGCGATCCCCTGCCGCCGCATGAAGCGGAAAACTGCTCAAGGGGAGGGTGGCGATCGTCAACCTGTGGCGTCCCATCGGATCGACGGTCGAATCGTCGCCGCTGGCGTTGAGCGATGCGCGCAGTATTGCGCCGACCGATCTGGTGCCGTCGGATCTGATCTATCAGGACAAAGTCGGCGAGACCTATGCGTTCGTGCTGTCGATTCCCGGAATCGGCGCCATTACAGCCAGTCTTCTCGCGTCAGAGGTCGGACACGTTGCGCAATTCGAGGGCGCGCGCAACTTCGCAGCTTCGATCGGACTGGTGGCCCGACAACACAGCACCGGCGGACGAAGTGTTCTGTGCGGAATCAGCAAGCGAGGCGACAAGCATCTACGCCACTTGCTCGTGCAAGGTGCCCGTGCGGTTATCCAGCGTGCAGAGCAGCGCACGGACAGGCTCGGTGCGTGGATCCGGTCAATGCTGACCCGACGGCACGCCAATGTGGTGGCCTGTGCGGTAGCCAACAAGCTCGCGCGGATCGCCTGGGCGGTGCTGACCAAACACGCGGCTTACGATGCCGCGCGTCTGGAGCCCGCGAACTGATTCACCCCTCGTCGACGCATCGTCAGCGTGCGCCTCAGGGGCAGAAATCGGACATTTCTAATGAGCCAGGATCAGACATTACTAAAAAGTCCTGATATCACAAATATTGATAATTTATCTTATGTCAACTAAAGGAATCTCCCGGAGAAACCGCCTGACACCCAAAACACCAATCATCGCGCCTTTACCTCCAAAGCCGCATCCATCGCTTCGCAGCCAACGCGATCGAACAGTCCCGCGATGCCGCACATCGATGCGTACATGCGCGTGGGTTGTGGTGCAAATTTCGCGCACGAGCGAAGAACCTTGGATTCAACATTGCATCATCGTGCAAAAAGGACTGCATTCCAAACAGCAGGCGCAGTGGTATCTTTGAGGCGCAACCGTGCGAGGTTGAACTGACCTTTGCGAATGCGATGCATCAACTCGACGCCCGATATCGTAACGGCCGCATTCCCGAAAAGTTTGAAGCCAAGCATTGCATTGACCCTGGACTTGATGTTGCGATGATCCTGCTCGATCAAATTGTTCAAATACTTCGACGATCGCAACGTCGTGTCCGCAGGGAGAAACTGGTCCGCCTTCATTTCGCGCACCGCGCGGTGAGACGCAGCGTAACCGTCCAGCGTGATCGTCTTCGGAGCGAACCCCTGAGCCCTGATCGCTTTCGCGAAGAAAGCCTTTGCCGCCGCGACATCGCGTTTGGCGCTGAGCCGGAAGTCGACCGTCTTTCCTGCGCGGTCAACTGCACGGCAAAGATAGCCCCACTTGCCACGGACTTTCACGTACGTCTCGTCAACTCTCCATGAGCGTCCCGCAGATTTCGCGAACCGATCCCAGCGCTTGACGAACTCCGGCGTGAAGCGTTTGACCCAGCGCATGATCGTCGTGTGCGCCAGCGACAGCCCACGCTCGGCCATTATTTCAACGAGGTCGCGGAAACTGAGCTTATAACGCAGATACCAACGCACACACAGGATGATAACTTCGCGGTCAAAGTGGCGGCCGTTGAATAGCCTGTCGATGTCTATCCACATAGCCTGCTCGCGCGGGTCAAAACTCGAGCTTAACCTACCGGGCTCCTCTGATTTGCACCGGAGCCGCGCCGTGCCGGTATCGGGGGTTCCCGGATGCCGGCAATGCCAGCATATTTCCAGTGGCTTGCGCGGCGCGTCCATCAACACCTAAGAAGCGACCAGATATTCGTCCGACACCTTGAACACATCCACTGCCCGCTTGAGAAGCACGGCCTGTTCGCTCATCGACTGGGCGGCCGCCGTGGCCTGCTCGACGAGCGCCGCGTTTTGCTGCGTGACCTGGTCCATCTGGACCACCGCCGAATTTACTTGCTCGATGCCCTTGTGCTGTTCGTCCGAGGCGGCGGCGATCTCGCCCATCAGATCCGCCACGCGGCGCACGGCGGACACCACTTCGTTGATCGTCCGGCCGGCCTCGTCCACGTGTTCGGTGCCGGCGGTCACGTGATCCACCGACTCGTTGATGAGGTCCTTGATCTCCTTCGCGGCGGTGGCCGCGCGCTGCGCCAGGTTGCGCACTTCGCTCGCGACCACCGCGAAGCCGCGCCCCTGTTCGCCGGCCCGTGCAGCCTCCACGGCCGCGTTGAGTGCGAGAATATTGGTCTGGAATGCGATGGATTCGATCGTGGCGGTAATGTTGGCGACTTTAGTCGAGCTGTTCGAAATGTCGCGCATCGTGTGAACCACGCGCCCCACCACCTCGCCGCCGCGCGCAGCGATTTCGGATGCGTGGGCCGCGAGCGTGTTGCCCTGTCTCGCGCTTTCGGTGTTGTGACGAACCGTTGACGTCAGCTGTATCATGTTCGCCGCGCTTTCTTCGAGTGACGCAGCTTGTTCTTCCGTTCGCGAACTGAGGTCCGTGTTGCCGGCAGCAATCTGCGCCGAACCCGTGGAAATGGTTTCCGCTCCCGTGCGAATCCGGGCAACCATGCTGGCCAGGCTGCTGTTCATCGCTTTCAGCGCCTGCATTAGCTGGCCGGTTTCGTCCGTGGTGGCCACTTCGATATGACTCGTGAGATCCCCGTCGGCCACGCGATTCGCCAGGGCCAGCGCATTACGGAGCGGCCCCGTGATGCGGCGTACCACAATACTGGACAAGACGATCGCGATGAGGAGCATCATGCCGAGCAGTCCGACCTGGACCAGCATCGCGCGATGCACGCGGTTCGAGCGCAGGTCGAGTTGTGCCTTAAGGCTGTCGAGCGCGCGGGCTTCGAGCGCAAAGAGCGGGTCCAACGCGCCCGTGAAGGTTTTGATGTAGTCGATTGCCGCGTAGTGGATCGCGTCGGCACTGACGATCTCTCGGGTCGCCAGATCAAGGGCCGCGCGAATCGACGTATTGGCGCGATCGAGCTCGTCCGCGAGCGCGGCACTGAGTTCGGGCTCCGCGTGAAAGGCCTTGTCGAAAGCCTTTCCCAGATCGTCGGCCTGATTCGATCCAGCGTTGGCCAGCGAGGCGAGCATGGCGCGTTCCGTTGGGCTCGCTTCTCCTCTGGCCAGTATTCCGGCGCCCCGGGACCGCGTGAGGCTCAGCGTTGCGGTGGCCTTCGGCAAGCTCACGAGCGCCGCCCGCACGAGATAGTGCGTCCCCACCTCGGAATCGAGAGCGAGGCCGGTGTCGTCGAGCAGTAGATCGAGAATGGAGAAGTATTGTTCGATGATCTCCGTGTGGCGCATGGTGGATTCCTTGTCGCTGAGCTTGCGCGCGTCGACTGCCGCTGCAATCTCACGCCAGTTCTCGACCGCGCTTTCCCAGGCGCGCATCATGTCGGTACGGCGCATTCGTGCTTTCTGATCCTGGTCGATGCGGGCGATGGCCTGGTCCACCGCTGCCCGCGTCGCTTCGCGACTCGCGGCGACGGTGTTGTTGCCGCCTAGCAGCGTGGCGGCTTGCGCCCGGTGCTGCAGCGTCAGCTGAATCAACGACAGGAGCGCGCGTGCGGACTCGAGGCCTGCCTGTTCGGTGCTGGCAGCGCTCACGGCGTTCAACGATGACTTGAGCTGGAGGTACGTTGGCACGCCTATGGTGGGCAGAATCAGGATCCCCAGCAGGAGAAGCTTTCGGGCGATAGGCAGGCGATCAATAAACGATATCAACGATTTCATGATTTCCGAGAGCAGGCGTTTCGAAAGCGGTCAGCGCGCAACGGCGCGCCGAAACGGGTAGTGCGGATGCCAGGGGCAGGCAGTGCTTTATCCTTGCCGGCATGCGCGTCGCCGGACGCGGGCGGCAGTGGCCCCTTGATCCGGCCGCCTTGCCCTGGCCGGATGTCGGTGACGCGCGTGGTCCGTCCTGCCTTGACCTGCGCGAGCAAGTCGAAGGCTTTCTCATGCGGCACGTGCATGTCGTTGTGCCTGGATCGTTCCGTTCGCGCGCTACGCAGCGATCTCATTCATCGTGAACCCGGCTTCAGGCAGGATTTCGTCGTTGTGCTGCCCGAGCGTCGGCCGCCCGTGCGCGACCGACTGTGCGCGCCGTCGACCTGAAATCCGCTGCGCGTGACCGTGATGCTGTCGCGCTCCGGATCGTCGATCAGCAGGGTCATCGTCAGTTCGCGGTGCGCCACCTGCGGCTGTGCGAGCGCCTGGGACACGCGCACGCCCGTCAGTAGTTGGCTGCTCATGACTATCCCGACTAGATTTCGACTGTATTCGCGTTGTACGAATTTCACCGCTTCGACGCCTCCGTTTCGCCGGTTCCGGCACGTTGCGGAGGCGTCGTCTTTCAAGCGGGTGAAGTCAGGCGCGATGCGACTGAGGGCGCGGTTTAGAACAGGTGACGAATGCCAGCCACGACCACCGTCTGGCTCCCGTTGCTCGACGGCGCCAGCAGGTACGTAACGGCTTTCGCGTCGGTCGCACGCTGATAGTTGGTAAAGACGTAGACGTTGGTACGCTTCGACAACAGATAGTTGATGCTGATCTGTCCCATGTTCCAGTGCGGAGCCGCGTCGATACCGCCGCCGTATTGCCCCTTCGTGTAGACATAGGCCGCGCCGAGCACGAGGAACGGCGTGATGTCGTAGGTGGCGTTGACGTCGAAGTTGTCGAGATGCAGCGACGTGTGGTCGAGATAGTCGTACCGCACGTCCGTGACGAGGCCGGTCAGGCGCAGCTTGCTGAACGTGTATTGCGCGCCGCCGCCGAATTCGCGCTGACGGCTCACGCCCGCGTTCCGGTTGATCGGGCTGGTATGGAACAGCAGGAACGGCGGCCCGATGTAATCGTCGGTGACCGCGCCGTTCGGATTCAGCGTCGGGCCCGGGTAATTCGTATTCAGGCCGACCAGCGCCAGCTTGAGCGGCCCGTTGTCGTAGGCCACGCCCGCGCTCACCGAGCGATTCACGGCCCACTGGCCGGCCGCGTTGCTCATCGCGTACATGACCGACCCACGCAGGCCGTTCACCGTCGGCGACTGGTACTTGATCGAGTTGTTGTAGCGATACGATCCGAACAGATTGTCGTTGTCGCCGATATGGGCGGCGAGGCCCAGCGCGGCAACCGGCGCTTCGAAACGGTCGAGATAGTCGAACGGAATATCGTACTGGCGACCGAGCGTCACCGTACCCCACGACTTGTCGCTCAGGCCGACGTAGGCCTGGCGTCCGAACATGCGTCCACCTTGCTGGAACTTGCCGTTGGTGATGTCGAAGCCGTTTTCGAGCACGAAGATCGCGTTGAGACCGCCGCCCAGATCTTCGACGCCGCGCAGGCCCCAGCGGTTATTCTGCATCGTGCCTGCAATCATCTGGACGGACGAGCTTCCGCCCACGTTACTGACCCAGCCCACGCCCGTGGAGATAATGCCGTACAGCGTGATCGAACTCTGTGCGTGCGCAGCCTGGGCGCCAAAGAGCAAGGCGGCGAGGGACGCCAATGCTGCGCTCCGGCGCAGCACGGCGTTGGGTGACTTCAAATTCACATGCGTCTCCAATGCGTAGTTATAAAAGTGGACTGCAATACGAAAAGCGGATTGCCCGAAAGCAGTCGCGCTACGTGCCTGATAAACCGATCAATTTGCCGCGTCTGGCACGGCCTATAGCGACATTACTGCTGCGGCAGACAGAAATGCGTAACGTCTAATACACGTGCCAGCACATCGTCTAGCTCCTGTGCCAAGCATTCGGCGGCAACCACATGGTCAGGACGAACGACAACCGCACCGACCGGCCTAGCGTCAAACCAGGCTTGCAAGCTGGGCTCTCCACCCAAGTCACCGATCACCGTAACTCCCACAGGGGCGTGACGACGCGCCCACGGCAGTTGTGCTTTAGGCACCACCTGAACAAGTCGTACGCGCAGATGCGCTAGAGCAGCGCAACGTTCGGCCGAAATAAAAGCCATCGGATTGTTGTTCCACATCAGGACGCGCCAACCCTGACCGGTGGCGTCGTCGAGCAGCATTTCGACGCCTTCAGCGTTGGTCACTCGTGGCTGCGGGAAGATGGCACCAGCCATGCGGGGCACATCGCGCGCCGGCAGCGTCTTGAAGCTCGGCAGCGGCGTGTGTACCACCACACCTTTGTCGAACTTGGGTTGAGGCTTGAAGGCCTGCCGCTTCTGTGCTTCACGTTCCTCGGGTGTGCGGTTGGCAGCGATGCGGTCTCGTTCCGCAGCTTTCGCGGGGTCGTGATCCGTCATTTCCTTGGCCATGCCAAGTGAGACGGCGACCATCTGCTTGACGTGCCCCATTCGCTCCATCTCGTACGTTTCGAGCAGAGCATCGCCGCATGCGCCATTGATCACCGCACCAAGCTTCCAGGCCAGATTGAAAGCGTCGCGGATGCCGGAGTTCCATCCCTGTCCACCGACCACCGGCATCACGTGCGCGGCATCGCCCGCGAGGAAGATGGAGCCAACCCTGAACTGTCCGGCCACACGCGCGTGGTGCCGATAGACCCGACGACGAATGATCTCCAGCTTGGTTGGGTCAGGCACATGCGGTGCCAGCAGCGCGTGGATGTAGTCATCGTTTTCCACCAGCGAAGGATCTTCGCTTTCGAACAGCGTGAATTCCCAACGACGGATCCCATGCGGCAGTGCGATGCTGGCATAGCTGCGTTTCGGGTCGCCGCCGAACACGGCGTGCGGCGTTCCAATGGGGTCGTTGGCAACGTCAATGACGATGCCAGCGGATGGTCGAGTTTCGCCGTCGAACGAAATACCCAGTTGCGTGCGAGTGCGCGAGGAACCGCCTTCTGCTGCGACTACGTAGCGTGCGCGCAGCTTCTCGCCACGCTCAGTCGTGGCCACCACTCCCTCGCCATCTTCGAGCAAATCGACGACCTCGGTACTGAACCGCACCGCTGTGTTCGGAAAACGCTTGAGCCCGTCAAGCAGCACCCTATCCACCAGCGGCTGTACAAATCCGTTGCGGCGGGGCCACCCAAACTCGCGAGTTGTCGGGTTGACTTCAGAAAGGATCTGTCGATCGCCGTTGACCATATAGATCTTCTGATCGGGGATGGTGTGAGGCAACACCTCATCCACAAGGCCAGCAGTCTGCATCGCCCGCAGGGCTTCGTCGTCGATGCCCACTGCGCGTGGGTAGTCGATCAGGGTCTCGCTCTTCTCGACGAGAAGAACATTAACTCCCTGCTGTCCAAGCAGGTTGGCTAGCATGAGGCCAACAGGCCCCGCACCGATGATGAGAACGTCCGCGGTTTTGCTCATGGGCGATTCCTTGTAGATAGAGCGGTCTTGAGTTCGTTGATGTTTTCGCCGAACGCGCGATTCAACAAAACGAGGTCGATACCGAATGCGACATAGTCAACCAGTCCATCGGCCAACAACGCCGAGGTGTATGCAGATTTGCCTGAATAGATGCCGAGGGTCACGCCATGGGCCTGGGTGAGTTCGCGCAAGTGGACGATCGCGTCGCGAACAGGCCCGTCGTCCCAGTCACCACGCCCCGGCAGACCATAGGAAACGGCAAGATCGGCAGGACCGATGTAGATCGAGTCCAGCCCCGGAGTGGAGATGATTTCCTCCGCGCGTTCGACGCCGATCCGGGTCTCGATCTGGGCAATGGTCGAGACGGCGAGGTTGCCTGCTTCGGCATACGAATCACCGATGTAGAGCCCTGGCCTCGACGGTCCCATGCTGCGATTACCAATGGGTAGATATTTGGTCGCAGCCACCAAGGCCTGTGCCTGCTCGCGCGACTCGATAGTGGGGGCAACGATGCCGCGCGCGCCGCTGTCAAGCAGGCGCAGGATCTGGCCGGGGTCAGTCGAGCCGACACGCGCCCAAGCGTAAGCGTTGTCGCGAGGAATCGAGCGCAGGATGCCGCACGCGGCGTCGAGACCGAGTTCGCCATGTTGAAGATCGAGGATGACGCCGTCGTAGCCGGCAACCTTCGCCCATTCCGGAATGGAGAACGAAGGCAGCGTCTGATGCACCAATATCTTGGGCCCGCTCGCGAGAGCCGCTGTTTTCATGGCTTGCTCCCACTTTCTGTGAGCCGCGCCGCATGCGCAGCAGCAGCGTTGCCTCCGAAGACTGGCACGATCTCGCGGCGGGCGAATCGCCACTGACCATCAACCTTGCGATACCGCTCACGGAACTCACCCACAGAAGCGGGCTGTGTCTGCGGCTCGTTGGTGTCGCGGAACGTCAGATACTGCACGGTGCCGGCCACTTCATCGCCGTCCCAGACCAGCCGGACTCCACCAATGAAATGGCGGCTGACGATGTCGGCTTGCTTCACCCGCTTGGCACCCCAAATCTTGCTCTGCTCGCGATTCATCGTGCCCAAGGGGCCGACTGAGACACCGTCTTCGGTATAGAGCTCCCACGTGGTATCGGCCTGGTTGTGATCCAGGCGGTAAAGCATCTCGGAAATGAGCTGCTCAATCTCGACGCGGGTGACTGCATCAACGGGGCAATAGTTACTCATGGTGTAGCTCTCTCTCGAAACTCATGCATTCGAATCGACACTCGCGACCACGCGGCCGAGACCGGTAATGGTGGCAACACACTCGACATCCGCCGGCCAAGGCTCGATGTAGCCGATCGAACCCGAGAGCAGCACCTCGCCAGCTCGCAACGGCTGCCCCGTGCGGATGGCTGTGTCGGCCAACCAGAGCACGGCGTTGATCGGGTCGCCAAGTACATTGCTTCCGACGCCGCGCGTAATCTCCTTGCCGCCCCCGGTAATCACCATTTCGACCGCTTTGAGATCTACCGAGCCATAGGGATGCTTTTCCTCGCCTACCACGATGCCACTGCATCCGGCGTTGTCGGCGATGGTGTCCACAATCTGCCCCACGCTGCCGCCGTAGCGGAAATCAACGACCTCGAAGGCTGGTGTCACGTAGTCAATGGCCGCCGCCACTCGCTCGAGCGTGGCATCGAAAATATCGCTCTTGAGCACAAATGCGACTTCGGCTTCGATTAGCAATCGGTTGTAGCGCGACTTGGGCAACACCGCACCCGACTGGAAGACCATGTCGTCGTGGATAACTCCGTAGTCAGGCTCACTAATGCCGACGCGCTTTTGCACGTTCGGATTGGTCAGTCCCACTTTTCGACCTACCCTGCGCACGCCCAGATTTCGTTCGCGCAGTGCGGCGAACTCAGCCGAGATTGCATAGGCCGTGTCAAGGTCGCGCTCAGGCAGTCGCGGGCTAACGTAAGGAACGGTATAGACACCAACGCGGGCGTCGTAAAGCTCACGAGCGATGCTCTGGATAGTTTCAGAGGGGATGGTCATAGTGGTCATGTTCTGGCTAGCTCTGGCGGTGCTGTTTGTCGAGGAAGGAGATGGCCGCCGCATTGAACACCTCCGCACCTTCCCACTGGGGCCAGTGCGCAGAGCCCTCAACAAGCAGAAACTCGCCTTGAGGAATAAGCGCAGCCAAGCGCCGGCCTTCTGAAGCGTCGCCAGTGGGTTCATGGTCTGTCCAGACAAAGAGCGCTGGCACGGGGATGGCCGCGAAATCCTGATCTGTGACGCGGTTGCGCCAACGCTGTTCCGGCTGACGCAACACAGAGATATGAGCCATGTTTGTCCCGCTCGGATCCCGGCTGTATATAGCTTGGCGAACGCGCACTAACTCTTCCGTTATCTTCTGTGGGTCGTGGATCACGACCTGAAGGCGCTTTTTGACGTTCTCGAACGTCGGCTCGGTGACCGCTTGCTTGCTCACTGATTGCGCCTTGTCTACCTTCTGCTCGCCAACCACGCGGCCGCCGGGCGCACTCAGAATCACGCTCAGCAAACGATTAGAGTGGTGGGCAGCAAACTTGACCGCGACCCATCCCCCGAGTGACTCCCCGGCAAGATGGACACGCTTGAGATTGAGCACATCCAGCAGCCCTAGCAAGTGCGACTCGTACTCGGGGATTTCCAAGTCGTGATCGGTCAGGGTTGTGTACCCATGACCTGGATAGTCGTAACCGATGACACGGTAGCCAGCCTGAACCAGCGCACGCACGTTCTGCGTCCAGGCCTCAATGTGGCCACTGGTGCCATTGGCAAGTACTACGACCCTGTCACCTTCGCCGAGGTCGAGCACACGCGTGCGCCACGGCCCGACGTCAACGTAATGCAGACGATGCGGAAGATCCGACACTGCTTCCCAGAAGGTCACAAGACGGTTCATGCTGCACATCCCGCCTGAACGGCAAAACCGGCGCCCCAGCTCTTGACGGCCCAATAACGGTCGACAGGCAGCTTGTATTTACCAGCAGTTGAGAGCGCGGCATAAGCCGCTATCCAGCTGCGCATCTCATGTGCAGCTGAGCCACCATCAATGACGAACTGGTCGTTGTCCCACGTATCAACCGGTGACAAATCACCCGATCGGAAGGTGTCCAGCAGCAAGGTATCCCAAGCCTCGTTCAGCGGGGCACTCGAACCCTTGCCATCCGCAATCCTCTGGATCGCATCCACGATGGCCTGTTCACGTGTGCGGCGCTCTTCGCGCGTGGGGGCATAGGAAACCAAACGTGCTTTCAGTTCGGGAGGAGCCCCCTCCCAACGCGGAATTGGCGGGGAATGCGAAATGCCCCCCGAGGCGATGAAAAGCACTCGCTTTCCAAGCTGTAGGGCAGCTTTGCCAAACGCCTCACCCATCTCGCGCACACGCTTCATCGGTGTTAACGGAAAGGCAATTGCGTTGACAAACACCGGGACGATGGGCCGCGCATGACTCTTGCCGAGCAAGAAGTCCACGGGCTGCATGACGCCATGATCAACCGTCATTCGCTCCGATCGCGCGATGTCGATGCCCTGATCCAGCACTGCGGCATGCAGCTGGCGCGCGGTCTCGCCATCAACATTGATGAAGCCCTCGGTCGTGCCGTAGTCGCCGATCCCCTCAGCCTGCGCACCGATCACCCACGGGGCGATGGACGAATACAGCTGGCCATTGAAGTGATCGGGCCCGAAAACGACGACGACCTCGGGGGCGAAACGCTCAACGAAGGCGCGAACCTCCTGGATGCCGGCCATAATTTCAGCAAGCGTGGTACCGCCTGGATCGACGTTACCGAAAGACGGCGCATGGGATAGAGCTGCGACAGCGAGTGACATGTGTATTCCTTTTCGAGGCGGCCTGAAGGGCAGCCCTCTTGTTAGCAGGCTTGCTGACTGCGGTCGGCCTGCTTGCCACCAGAGCTCGCAGCCAAGGTTGCGCGCTCACGTGATGCCGAGCGCTTAAGCCCAACGTGCAGTACCAAAAGGCCGATGGCTGCGATCAACATCGGGAGTGAAAACAGTGTGAAGGCCGTACCCATGTCCATGCCACCATCGAAGCTCATTCCACCAAGGATGGGCGCCGCGATGCCGCCAAAGCGACCCATGCCGATGACCACCCCGTAGCCCGTTGAGCGGGCCAACGTTGGATACAGGAGCGGAACGATCCCGTAAAAACCCGCCGTTCCGGCACAGACGAAGAACGACGCGATGAACACCGTCCACATCGCACCGGGCATCGCCGGGCCGGCGATGCCGAAGTACGACATGGCCGCCGCGGCCATCACCAGGAAAATGGGCGTCAGGATGCGCAAGTTGATGCGGTTGCCGATGAAGCCGAAGACGAGGTTCCCGGCGATACCACCCACGCTGAATGCAACAACGAGCTGGGGAGCCAGCAACGGCTTGTGGTTCATACTGGCCACCGTGGTGGGCGCCCAGGTGGTCAGGAAGTAGAAGCTCACCATGTAGGCAACGTAGGACAAGATCATCAGCACCGTCTGCCAGAGCAACGGGGTGCTGGCAATGGTGCGCAATGCCCCGGCCACCTTGACATCGGGATTCGAAGACTCCGGCAACGCGGTCAACGTGGGCTGCCGCATCTTCGCGAGGATCCTGTTCAGTTGCAGCAGTGAGTCGCGACGACGCCCCTCGGCCAACCAGGCGAGCGACTCCGGCAGCAAAAAGTAGGTCCCGATCGCGGCAACCACGCTGAGGACGAACCCGACCCACCAGCCGAATTGCCACCCATGGGTGGCCAGCATCGGCCCGACAAGCATGGCGCCGAGCAATCCGCCGATATTGATCGCGGCCGCGTAGATCGCCATCACCACCGGATAGACGCGCTTGGCGGTGTATTCAGACAGGATCACGCCGACCACGGCGACAAGGGCACCAATGCCGACGCCGGTGATGATGCGGCTGATGACCAACAGCATGGTTCCGCGCTCGGCTGAAGCGAACGGGCCAATCAACATCCCGATCCCGATCACGCACGTCGCGAGCACACCCGTCAGGCGGCGCCCCATTCGGTCGGCAATGGGTGCGACGACGATCGAGCCGACTAACATCCCGATGAGGGCGCCCGACAGCACCATCCCCAACTGCGTCTTTGAGACGCCAAAGCCCCGCTCAATGAACGGCGCAGCGAATGCCGCCAGTGTCAAGTCGTAACCATCGAGCACGACGAGGACGATCGACACGAAGACGACGCGCAGCTGTAAGCTGGTCATGGGCGAATCTGCGATGTGATCGGAAATTTTCATAAAACGCTGTCTCTTTTGTATAATCGATTCTGCAAGTATATCTCAATAGGTGAGAAAAAAGTCATCCTCCGGTATAGGCGTATTCCCGGAGCCGCAGTTAGCACCACACACTTGAAGGAGTCAGCGCATGGCCGAGATTGGAGATAGCCCACGAGGCACGGAAAAGCAAAAGGTCGGCATTGTTGTCGCAGGAGGTTCCGGCATTGGTGCAGCCTGCGTGCGTGAGCTTGCGGCCTGCGGCTGGCGTGTCGTGGCCCTGTCTCCGTCCGGCCGCGGTCGCATGCTCGCCGAGTCACTGGGCGGTGCTGGCGTTGATGGCTCGAACACCAACATCGCGGACCTGCGCGCGACAGTTGATCTCGCAATCGAAAAGTTCGGTCGCATTGACGCGGTGATCAACAACAGTGGCCACGCCGCACGCGGGACGCTGCTCGACATCAGCGATGACGACTGGCTGCACGGTGTGGATTTGTACTTGTTGAGCGTCGTTCGCATGGCTCGCATCGCTACCCCGCACCTTCTTGCTTCGGGCGGTGGCGCGATCGTCAACATCTCCACAGCCGGGGCTTTCGAACCCAACCGGATGTTCCCTATCTCGACAACGCTGCGCGCCGCGCTGGGTTCGTTCACCAAGCTCTATGCCGATGAGTACGGGCCGCAAGGCATCCGAATGAACAACGTGCTCCCCGGATTTACAAAGGACGATCCCGCTGCAGTGCCGCCCGAATGGACCAGCAAGATCCCCTTGCGCCGCGCTCAAAGTACCGCCGAATTGGCCCGGGTCGTACGCTTTCTCGCGAGTGACGAGTCCGCGTACATCACCGGCCAGAACCTGCGCGCCGACGGCGGGGAAACCCGCTCGGTCTGACGCAACACCGATCATTTGGTCGTCCCAACTGCTACGCTACGTTTCACTCCCGCTTCAACACTTGCGCAGGTTGCGCTGCGCAGTGTTGCTCAAGTGTTTGTGGGGCCCTTGCCGCCGGCGCTCATGCACAGATCGGGGAATCTGCGCCGCGTGCCTGCAGCAATTGCTCCAGCTCGCGGTCTGTCGCAGCGACCCCCGCGACATAGCGGTCGGGGCGCACCAACGCGGCAACGATGCCCGACGCCTCCATCCAATTCGTCAGCGAAGGCTCGGTGACCGCGACGATGGGCACACGGTCCTTGATCAGGGCCTTCGCTGCACCTAGCGCGACGGGAGATACAAACAACGAATAGGCGTAGCCCGTGTCATCGTCCGTGCGCGATCCGTCGGCGCGAACCGCCTGCGGGATCATGCGTCCGCCAAGGGAGCCTCCCACATGAGCGCCAGGGCCGAGCGACGGTTGCGGAGTCGAAAACAATTCAGGCTGTGCAAACTCCTTGTCGCGCCGCCGCACGACATCCGGGTCGGTAGTTTGGATGATGTGCCCCAGGCGCACCGCTGTTGAGATGAACTCACGCACATGCGGCTCGCGCTCGGATTCATAAGTGTTCAACAAGTCTTCACCTGCCTCGCCGCGAATCACTGCCGCCAACTTCCATGCGAGGTTGGAAGCATCGCGGATACCCGCACACATGCCTTGCCCCATGAACGGCGGCGTCAGATGCGCAGCATCACCCGCCAGCAGCAGGCGGCCTTTCCGCCACCCGCGCGCGACAACGGCGCGAAAGGTATAGAGCGCGGGGCGCTCCAGCGTAGCCTCTTGTGGCGTGACCCAGCGTGACAGCAGTTTCCAGATGGATTCCGGCTGCGTAATGATCGCTGGATCGTCGCCCGGCACCAGCATCAGCTCCCAGCGCCGGCGCATGCCGACGCCGCGCACGTAAGTTCCCGGGCGCGATGGATCGCAATACTGGATGCTGTAGTCGCCCAAATCGGGGCGCTCATGATTCAGAACCACGTCCACCACGATCCATTGTTCGTGTTGCTGCAAATCGTCCATGCGCGCTTCGATGAGTCCACGTGTAATGGATCGCGCCCCATCGCAACCGACGACGTAGCGTGCTTTCTCTTGCAACGCTTTGCCGGTGGAAAGGTCCTTGATGCGTAGATCAACGCCGTCTGACGCAACCGTGCAATCGAGCATCTCGTGCTTCACGCGAATGTCCGCACCGGCGTGCTCGGCCAGTTTTTGCCGCAGCGTTTGTTCCAGCCAGGGCTGGTGACAACGGTAGCTGGCATACCAGCCCATGGGCCCGATTTCCAAGTCGCGCGACCAATCAATCAGCAGCCGCCCGTCGGAGTCAATGAACTTCATGCCCGGCGATGGACGCACCTGGGATTTCAACGCATCGGCAACGCCGATGCTCTGGAACACACGCATGCACTCACCATCGAAATGCACTGCACGCGGCAGCGGATAGATGCCCGCTTCGCGGTCGATCGCCAGCACCCGAAGGCCTTGCTGTGCGAGCAGGGTTGCCAGCGTTACCCCCGTGGGGCCGAGACCGATGATCGCAACGTCGTGCATAAATTCTTCTTTCGATAGAGCTGTGCTCTGGTTTACCTGATGGCGATGCCCCGGATCGCCTCATCCTTTTTTGGAAGCCATTGAGCTGATTCGGGCTCCTGTAGATCAGGTCTGCGCGACCTTGGGACCGCTAGTTCTGAGCTCTGTTCAGGACAGGAAGCCATGCGATGGGCACGCAGCCCACCATGCATCGGTATAGGGTCTTCATGCCGGTCTGTGAATGACCCTGAACATGAAAGAAGCCAAGGCTGATGCTCAATTCGTACGGAGCCGGATCACTGCTCGTCAGCAATCGGATTGCGCAGCACGCCGATGCGCTCCACCTCAATCTCCACCACGTCGCCCGCCTTCATCCAGACTGGCGGGTGGCGTCGTGCACCGACGCCACCCGGCGTACCTGTGACGATGACGTCGCCCGCTTCAAGCGGTGCAATGGTGGACACGTAAGCAATCTGCTTGGCGATGCTGTGAATCATCATGTCGGTGGTGGTGTTCTGCATCTCTTGTCCATTAAGGCGCGTCACCATCTTCAGGCGCGTGTCAAACGGAATTTCGTCTGCGGTCACCATCCAGGGGCCAAATCCGCCGGTGCGCCAAAAGTTCTTGCCCGGAATCCACTGCGAGGTATGGCGCTGCCAGTCGCGCACGCTGCCATCGTTGTAGCAGGCATAACCCGCGATGTGCTGGGCCGCATCTGCTGGGGCGATGCGACGCCCGCCCTTGCCGATGACAACGGCGATTTCCGCCTCAAAGTCCAGCTGCGTCGATTCCCTGGGCCGCACGATGGCCTGCTCATGACCGACTTGTGAACTTGCCACGCGCAAGAAGAAGGTCGGCTGTTCAGTGACTTCGCGGTTGGTTTCCTGAACGTGCTCGTGGTAGTTCAGACCGCAGCACCAGATCTTGCCGGGGTCGGGAATCACCGGCAGCAGCGTCACATCCGACATCTGGAAATCTGCCTGGCGCCCCGATACCAGTTCGGCAGCCTCACCCACGGCATCTGCAGCCAGCAAATCCTTCAGGCTGACATACCGCCCGTTGAACGCCTGACCCAAGTCCACGATGCCTGCATCGATCACCGCACCAAAACCTACACGGCCTTGCCGTTCGAAGCTCACCAGTTTCATTTAAATGTCCTTCAATCAAAATTGATATATCTCATTATTCGAGAATTATGTTCGATCGTCAAGCCATGCAGGATTCGAATGAAGGCTCAACCATCCCCAGGCAAGCTGGCGAAGCACTTCGTTTCGGTCGGCGCGTGGTGCCTGACAGGCGCTGGAAGTTGATCCCACCCCGGACGACGTACCGGTCCGGTTGGAGTTGGCCCACATTCGGTTTAACAACACTCGCTCACTGATGGCACCGTTTGCCAAGAACTCTCGGTATCATTGTTCGGATCGCGCCCACCCTGGCGGTTACGTGACATAGCCTATGTCGATGTAACGCGGCGAAACGGTCTTTTGGCCGCTACTCGGTACCTCTCCTCTAACGCAAGCGCACCAGGCTCAGAGACAACACCGCCAGAACGCGATCCCACACTCGGCATCGAGCCATCATCGCAGCCAGCCAGCCGCCTCCATCGGGCTCGGCAGCGCACGACAATCACGCACACGGCAATTAAGGAAACGGCACAATCGCGCCCGACAAAGCAGCGAACGAGATCGAGCGACCACGAACAAAGCCATCAATCGGTTGCGCCCAGGGTCTTACTGCGACCCGTTCCTGCCTTTCACGAATGTCCGGTGGCCGTCTCAAGTCGGTCTTGAAGCGGCCCTTCGAAAGTTCGACGGACGATCATGGGCGCATATGGCCGTGGATTATGTCGAACGTCTGGTTGGCGACACGGTGTGCGACAGCGAAGCTGTTGCAGTTCCACGGCTTTCAATGGCCGCCCGCGTGCGTTGTGAAGTTCGCGCCGCGGCCTCCCGCAGCGATTCAACGAGACGCTCGAGATTAGCGAACTCGAGTCGTTGAGTCGGGATGATCAACGCAAGCGATCCGACCGCTTCACTGGAGTCGTCGGTGAATAGCGGCGACGCGAGTGCCGAAACCCCGTGTTCCAGTTCGTCTCTTGAGAGATAAAAACCTGCCCGTCGGATTTTGAGCAGCGAAGCCCGAAACTCTTCAAGCGTCGTCCCGAGGCCGCTCTGTGCAATGTCCTCGGGATATTGTTCGAACAGGATCGCGAGCTTGGCCTTCGGGAAGGTCGAAAGTATCGCCTTCGGAGCGGCGCCGAGAAACAGAGGTCTTGGTCGGCCGCGGCCGTATCGAAGATCAAGCGCCGCGTCGTACGTCTCCCGATGCGTGTCAACAAGCTCGTTTCCGTACCAGCGCGACATCACCACATCGAAGCCGGAATGCTCGCTTAACTCGTGCATGATCGGCTGGCCGATTGCCAGCAGCGGATCCGAAGCACGCAGGCGGTAATCCAGCCTGATTATGCGAGGACCGAGCCCGTACTCTCCGCCCGTGAACCGGACGAGCAAACCCGCATCCACGAGTTCACGCACGTAGCGATAAGCCGTTGGCGCCGAACACTCCAGTTCAGCAGCGACGTCTTCGGCGGACAAGAATGGCTTGGCCTCCGAAAACAGTTCGAGTATGGATAAAAGCCGAGTGATGCTCGACATCTGCGCGCTGAGCTCCTTCTATGTGAGCGGATTATGCCACTCGCGCGCTTTCCCGCCGGGCTTCCCGGCTCACGGCAAACGCTCGGGCGCGCCCGACAGCCTGTCTTTCACGGCCGGCGATTTGTGCTTACCCGGTAGACCGCCAACCGAGCAAGCAACTTGATTATGCAAGGCCCATGCGCACAGCCATCTCGGCTTGCCAATCGCTTCGCGGCCTGAATCCCGGCAGCCCGCTCGCGTGGCGCTCAACAGCCGCGATCAGTTGTGCGTCAGGCAAGTCGAAGTCCGCTGGCACCCGCATCGGCTGGTCGACGTACCAAGGCGTATCGATGAAGAGCTCCAGCCGGTTGCCCTCGGGGTCGCGCGCATAAATCGAAATCGCGTTGCCATGCGTGACGGGATTGATCTCTTCCAGACCTTCCGAGACGAAGCTCGCGTGAAACTGCCTGAGCGTGTCGAGGCTGTCCGCTTCAAGTGAAATCTGATTTATCGGATTGAATGCCAGGTGCTCCGGTCGACCGCTTGCGAGCACGATCTGGTGCACCGCAGGATCGCGACTTAGGAACGCCAGCCGCACTTCGCCGTGCGGCGTCTGCAGCGTCCCGCGATCGGTCACGGTGAACTCCAGCACCCGCGAATAGAAGTCTTCCCCCCGCGCCATATCGCGCTGACGGAGAAGCCCATATGGCTCAGTGACAACCCGCGTCGCGCTCTCTTCGCACCTTCCATGTTCGCCTCCAGTAGTGATAAACCCCGACGAAAAACACGTTGTGTTCATTGTTAAATATAGCTTATTCTCACAATACGATAAACGTACGACTTTCGTGCGATCGTTAGCGTTGATCTACCCGAATTTTTATTTACCTGAAGCGTCAATGAAACTCGTCAGCTTTACAACCCATCAAGGCTCCTCCTTCGGCGTCGTTCGCGACGACAGCGTCGTTGATCTCGTCAAGCGCCTGGACAATCGTTATGCCGACCTGAAGGCACTGATTGCCGCCAACGCGCTGGGGGAGGCCGCGCAGGCGGCCCAGGCTGGTAAGGGCGACTACCCGCTATCAGAAGTGACGCTGCTGCCGGTGATTCCCAACCCCGAGCAGATCTTCTGCGTCGGGCTCAACTATGCTGAGCATGTCAAGGAAACCAATCGGGAAACCACCGAGCAGCCGGTCATCTTCATGCGGCTTCCAGCTTCGCAAGTGGGCCATGGACAGCCGATGCTGCGTCCGCCCGAGTCCCGGCAATTCGACTACGAGGGTGAGATCGCCGTGATCATCGGGCGGGGTGGGCGGCGCATCGCTGAAGCCGACGCATGGAATCACATCGCCGGGTATGCCTGCTACAACGATGGCTCGGTGCGCGACTGGCAGCGTCACACCACCCAGTGGGGACCGGGCAAGAACTTCTATCGCACGGGCGCGTTCGGGCCGTGGATGGTGACGAGCGACGAAATCGAGCCGAACGCCCTCATGATGCTCGTCACGCGTCTGAACGGGCAGGAAGTGCAACGCGCGACCACGCAGATGCTGATTCACGGCATCGCGAAGCAGATCGCCTATCTGTCGACATTCACGCCGCTCGCGCCGGGCGACGTCATCGTCACTGGCACGCCCGGCGGCGTCGGGGCAAAGCGCAATCCGCCCCTCTTCATGAAGCCCGGCGACCGGGTCGAAGTGGAAGTTGATCGGATTGGCGTGCTCTCCAATCCGATCGCCGACGAAGCATAAAGACCGTTGCCGGAAGCGCACCCGCGCCTCCGGCGCCTCATGAAGTGGATGTAGACATGTCAGATAAAACCATTTCGATGCACGCATGCGACTACGATGTCGCGATCATCGGCCTCGGCCCGACCGGTGCGACGCTGGCCAACTTACTGGCGATCGAAGGCTTGCGGGTACTCGTGCTGGAGCGAGACAAAGACATTTTTGCGCTGCCCCGCGCGGTGCATTTTGACGGCGAATGCATGCGGGTGTTTCAGAGCATAGGGCTTGCCGACACGCTGCTTCCCAAATTGTTTGTCGGCCCCGGCATGAAATTCGTGAACGCCGCCGGCCAACTCCTTATCGACTGGTCACGCCCCACGTGCATTGGCCCGCACGGCTGGTGCGCCAGTTACAAATTTCATCAACCCGACCTCGAAAACGCGTTGCGCGATCGCCTGGCGGGTCAGGCAAACATCGACGTACGGCTGCGTCACGAAGTGTTTGCGCTTGACGAAACCAGCGATGGCGTCCAGCTCCGCTTCGAGGACACCAGCTGCGGCAAGCTTGGCCGTGCGACGGCTCGCTATGTCGTCGGATGCGATGGCGCGCGCTCGATTGCGCGACGATTCATGGACACCGAACTCACCGATCTGAAATCGCATGAACGCTGGGTCGTCGTCGATGTCTTGCTCGACACCCCGCGCCCCGACCTCGGTGATTTCTCCATTCAGTATTGCGACCCGGCGCGCCCGACGACCTATACCCGTGGTCCGGGAAATCGCCGCCGCTGGGAAATTATGGTCATGCCGGGCGATGATGCGACGCAACTAGGGTCCCCCGAATGGCTGTGGGATAAGCTCGCGCGCTGGATTTCCCCGGCCGACGCCCGACTTGAGCGGTCCGCGATTTATACCTTTCACTCGGTCGTGGCGAACGGCTGGCGCCGCGGACGATTGCTGCTGGCTGGCGATGCCGCGCATCAGACACCGCCCTTCATGGGCCAGGGGATGGCCGCCGGCATTCGCGATGCGTCGAATCTTGCCTGGAAGCTCGCGGCCGTCATTCGCGGCACTTCGCCCGATACGGTGCTCGATACGTACGAATCAGAACGTTCGCCTCATGTGCGCGAGTTTATCGAAACCGCGGTGCGACTTGGTTCGGTCATTCAGACGACCCATCCGGAGGCTGCGACCAGCCGGGACATCGAAATGAGCGCTGCGATTCGCCATTTCGTCACTCCGCAACCGAAGCTCGGCCCCGGAGCCTACCTCGACGCATCCTCGTCGGCCGTGGTGGGCCATGTCGCGCCCCAACCGCGCCTGGCAGACGGACGTCTGATGGATGACGTCGTCGGCTATCGGTTTGCGCTCGTCGCGTTGCCTGAGCTGCTCGCCGGATGTGATGACATTGCGGAGCGCGCCGAACGGGCGGGCGTCCAGATCGTCTGCGATGCAGACGCGGTGAATACGTGGTTAGCGTCAACGGGCGCCGCAGCGGTGCTGATCCGCCCAGACCGCTACGTCTATGGCATTGCACACGACACCGCTTCTTTGTACAGCTTGCTCGAGCACGCATTCCCCGCACTGCAAACCGCCACCGCTTAACCGACCCGGCCGCCGCGCAGACAGCGTTGAACCGCCGAGACAGCGCGGCCACGCACACCTATTGGCCGAAGAAGCCAACAATCTTTGGATGAGTCATGGAGCTATCTCACCACCCGGTCGGCGCCGCAGACCATTCGCACGCTGCCGGCTTATCGCGGGCGCAATGGAAGATGATTCTTATTGCTAGCCTGGGCGGGTCGCTGGAATTTTACGATTTCATCGTCTACGGTTTCTTCGCCCATCACATCGCGGCCCAGTTTTTCCCGAACGCTTCGTCGTTGATCAGCATGCTGGCCGCATTTTCAGTGCTGGCGATCGGCTATGTCATCCGGCCGCTCGGCGGCATCGTCCTCAGCAGCTGGGGGGATCGTTACGGCCGACGTCCGATCTTTCTTGGCTCGATCATCGTGGTCACCACAGCAACCATCTGTCTGGGGCTGCTGCCCAATTTCCAGAGCTGGGGTATCACGGCTTCGATCCTGCTCATCCTGCTGCGCATGCTGCAAGGCTTCTGCGTCGGCGGTGAAATGCCGGGCGCCATCACTTACGCCGTAGAAGCGGCACCGCATCGTGCGGGCCTCGCCGCTGGCATCATCATCTGTGCGGTCAACGTGGGCGTCCTGCTCGCCACTTTCGTCAACCTCGGCATCCAGAGCTACCTCTCGAGCGCGGACGCGGCGGCCTATGGCTGGCGGATCGCGTTCCTGTTCGGCGGATTTTGTGGGCTCCTGTCCTACTGGATGCGCCGCAATCTGGACGAGTCCCCTGAGTTCAAGGAGATGCATGGCGCCGTCGCCAGGCAACCATTTCGCGAGACGCTGCGACATCATGGCAAAGCTGTCGTCGCCGGAGCGCTCACGATCGCGGTGATGGCCGGCGTCAATGGCATCCTTTACGGTCACATGCCGGCCTATCTGGTCCAACAACTGCACTATGCGCCCCAGACGGCGGCGATTGCCCAGAATGCCTATCTGGTCGTCAGCTCGTTCGGTCTGCTTGCTGCAGGCTGGCTAGGAGACAAGATTGCGCGCCGATACCTGTTGCGAACGTCAGCGGCACTGCTGATCGTGCTGAGCTACCCGTTTTATTGGGCGCTTGCAAATCACACCGTCGATCCGGTCGTTTTATTCGTGCTCGCCGCTGTGGTGTTCTCACTCGCAAGCGGTACGTGGCCATCCGTCCTCGCCGATCAGTTTCCCGTCCAGGTCCGCTTCAGTGGCATCGCGCTGGCATACAACATCTCGGTAGTCGTATTCAGCGGCTTCGCACCGTTTCTCGCCACTATGCTGGTTCGCGAGACCGGTTCCTTGGCAGCACCCGCCTATTACGTCGTCGGAGCGTGCGCGGTCGCCTTACTCGCAAGCTTTGCCTTGCCAAAGGCAAGTCTGCTACCGGGCTTATGGGCACGAATCGAATCCGTCTTACCGGGCAAGGAATGAGATCCGGGGCGCACGGCGAGCGACAATCGCTGGTTTGTCGAAGCTGTCCTCTGGATTGGCCGGACCGGCTGCCCCTGGCGCGATTTGCCCAAAGAGTTCGGCCGATGGCATACGGTGTACATGCGCTTCTCCCGGTGGCGTCGCAAAGGCGTTTGGGAACGCGTGGCGCTCGCCGTGTCCGACGAGACGGAGATCAAATGTGTGCTGATCGACTCGACCATCGTGCGTGCGCACCAGCATTCGGCCGGAGCTCGAATAAAAGCGGCCCGCAAGCTCTCGGCCGCTCGAGCGAAGGACTGACGACCAAGTTGCATCTGGCCATCGATGAAACCGGGCGGCCTCTGCGAATGATCGTCACCGAAGGGCAGGTCTCGGACATTTCGTGTGCACACGAATTGGTCGAGCATCTGCGCACGGGTGCTGTGATTGCTGACAAAGGCTACGACTCGGATGCCTTCGTGAACACCATCCGCGCTACGCGTGCGAAGGCCGTTATCCCGCCGCGCTCGAACCGAAAGACCAAGCGTCGGTACGGCCGCGTGCTGTATCGAACTCGGCACATCGTCGAACGCTTCTTCAATCGCATCAAACATTTTCGTCGCGTTGCCACTCGTCACGACAAGCTTGCGGGGAACTACCTCGCCCTTCCTTCGCTTGCCTGCGCCTTTGGACCGCTCGTGAGAATGTGAACAGAACCTAGCACCTTTTCATCATAAACAGTGTGCGACCGCGAGATGTTCAAGCGGCTCGCACATCCAGCACACTGAACGATTCGCCCTACGGACTTCGGATGTGTTCGCACCCGACGGTCCATCAAGAGCGACGGATAGTGCATTCTTGACAGAATAGCTATGAAAGAAACAAATCGTCTTCCCGCTTTTGACCGATCGATTGCGACAAGTGAACAGGTGGCCGTGCTGGACGAGATCCTGAGCGGCCCGCGCGGCAATTTGGACGGCCCGTTCTTAAGCTGGATCCATAGTCCGGAATTCGCTCAACGCGCGCAACGGCTGGGCGCGTTTTGCCGCTATGACACAGGGTTACCGCTGCGTCTGTCGGAGCTGGCGATTCTCGTTACGGCGGCGCATTGGCGCTCGCAGGCAGAGTGGCACATTCACCATCCCATCGCCTTGAAAGCCGGACTTCCTGCCGAGGTTGCCGAGTCAATTCGATGCAACGAAACGCCAACGTTTGACGACCAGGATGATCGCCTGATCTACGACTTCGCCACGCAGTTGAATGAGACCCGTCGCGTCTCGAACGAGACGTACGCGCAAGCGCTGAATCGATTCGGCCATGTCGTCATCATCAATCTGACGGGATTGCTTGGGTACTACACGTTGGTCGCAATGACATTGAACGTGTTTGAGACTCGCACAGCTTCGCAGATTGATCTGCCGTTCCCAGAGTGATCAAGCCTCAACGCCGATAGCTGCCCTGCCGACAATCAGCTCGCATGCCGCGTTTCCAGGAGAATCTATATGAACCACGCGTCCGTGAAATCCGCCGTCGATGCGCTCGAGCAACAGCGCTGCGACGCTACCGTGTCAGAAGACCTGCTCACGCTCGCCTCATTACTGGATGACGATCTGACCTTCGTCCATTCGTCCGGCTACGTTCACGACAAGCCGGAATATCTCACGTTCCTCAGCGACAAGATCAAGACACATAAAATCGTGCGTGCCCAGTCTCTCGCGTACCAGTTCCTCCCCGAGCTAGTCATCACGACGGGCCAGCTTGAACAATGGTTGCAGCGCCGCAGTGACGGCTCGGAGATAAACATCCGTGCTCTCGTCACGCAGGTTTGGATCAAACGCGAGACCGGCTGGAAGCTCCTATACCTTCATTCAGGGCGCCTATCGGACTGAGCGCATTGGGCTCACGCCTTGGCTCTCGGAATCTCGGCGTGCGCCATCCTCATAGGCTCGCCGTCTGCGAAGGTCCGTTCGAGACCAGAGCGAAGCCACTCGGCAGACGCTTGCGATCGTCTCTTGATGGCGGGTTCGTCCCAATGCGGCGAATAGTCTCTTTATCGGATATTTGCATCACCATCCCCTCGCCCCACAAGGAGCCAACGTTGAATACACCAACAACACCCAGCACCCAACTAGAGCGCCCCACGCCGCTACTAAGGCTGGTCACGCTGCGGATCATTCCCTTTCTGTTGCTTTGCTGGCTGATGGCGTTCATCGACCGCGTCAACATCGGTTTCGCGCAACTGCAGATCAAGCAAGACCTTGGATTCGGGGACGCCATTTACGGACTTGGCGCGGGGATCTTTTTTATTGGCTACGTGCTGTTCGAAGTCCCGAGCAATATCTACCTTGAGAAAATTGGCGCGCGCAAAACGTTCTCAAGGATCATGATCTGCTGGGGAGCGACATCGTCGCTGACCATGCTGATTCGGACACCCGAGCATTTTTACATCATGCGATTCCTGCTCGGCGCCTGTGAAGCGGGCTTCTTCCCCGGACTGGTGTTTTACCTCTCCTGCTGGTTCCCGGAAAGTTATCGGGCCCGCGTGATTTCATGGTTTTTCGTTACCTCGGCTTTTTCCGGAATCGTTGGCGGAATGATGTCCGGGACCATTCTGCATTATCTCGACGGTGCAAACGGATTGCGCGGGTGGCAATGGATGTTCATGATGGAAGGAATTCCCTCCATCATTCTTGGCATCGTCGCCATATTTTATCTCGACGACTCGATCGACGAGGCCAGGTGGCTCGATGCCGGGCAAAAGGTGGAACTCAAGGAACTGCTGCGCCCCGAGGTAAGCCGCAAGCCCGAGAAGATCCGGTTCCGGGATCTGTTCGGCGACCCCTATGTCTATATCCTGGCGATTGCTTACTTCTCGTTGAATAGCGGCAATTTCGGCCTTGGATTCTGGCTGCCGACAATCTTGAAGGATTTCGGCATACGCGATCCCTTCATGATCGGCATGTGGAGCGCCGTCCCCTACGCGATCGGTAGCATCGGCATCGCGATCATCTCGGGCAGCTCCGATCGCCGCCAGGAACGTCGCTGGCACCTGCTAGCGTGCACTGTCTTCGGCGGCCTCGCGCTGGCATCGCTCACGCTGCACGTGCAGGCATTTTGGCTCGTCATCCTGCAACTGACCGTTGCCATCGCCTTCATGTATGGCGGCATGCCGCTTTTCTGGGCCGTTCCGTTCAAGGAATTGAACACTAAAGCTCTTGCCGGAAAGATCGCCTTGGTCAGTAGCCTGGGACAACTCGGGGGTTTTGCTGCGCCTTACGCTCTTGGCCTCATCAAGGCAGCAACCGGACGGCTCGACACGGGCCTCATCGCACTTGGGGCCTTGTTTGCTGCAGGCGGCGTCCTGGTATGGATAACCGCCAGGTCGCATCGGCAGGCAAGCGCGACGTTTCCGGCGCAATCGCTCGCCAGTGCGGAAAATCCGGAAACTTGAGCGGGAAAGGCCTGTATCGCAGCAGAGTTTGCTGAAATTCCCGGTGCGCCAGCGGTTCCGCGTTGAAAAGCTTATTCAGCGCGGCATGGCGCCGATGGATAGTCTCAGACATTAAAAGTGCAAATGCCGTGCGACCTACCCTCCGACTAGCGGCCGGGTCGCACGGCATTATTTTCGTAAAGGTCGGGCGCTCGCGTCTTCGGCCCCGGTTGCTGCGTTGATCAACGCTCCACTACGGGGCGCATCGCACGATAAGCGTCACCCGACAACTCGCGCGCGAGCGCGCGTTCACGCGTCGCCTCCAGATCCGCGGGCGGCGGAAAGCGGTGGTCCCACGCACCCGCGTGCTGCACCTGCCCCGGTACGCCGTGACCAACGAGGCCGGGCATGCGCCGAGCGCAGGCGATGAGACGCTCCAGATCGACGCCGGTTGCGTATCCCATCGCGTCGAGCATATGGACGAGATCTTCGGTGCAGATATTGCCGCTCGCGCCTGGCGCGAAGGGACAGCCGCCAAGGCCGCCGAGTGACGCATCGAAATGGCGGATGCCTGCATCGAGCCCCGCAACGACGTTTGCGAGGCCCATGCCGCGCGTGTTATGCAGATGCAGCGTAAGCTCGATGCCGCGCCAGCGGGCCGCGAGAGCGCCGCACACCGCCTTCACCTGACGCGGATTCGCCATGCCCGTCGTATCGCAAAGCGTGATGCCTCGCACGCCCGCCGCGACGAACTGATTGCCGATGTCGAGCACCGAGTCGATATCGATTGCGCCTTCCATCGGACAGCCGAATGCCGTCGCGATCGACACGCCGATCGCGAGCCGGTCGCGACAGAACGCCGTGATGTCGAGCAACGCGCGGACCGCCTGCGCGCGCGTCATGCGCGTATTGGCGAGATTGTGCGTCTCGCTCGCCGAGACCCCGAGATTCAGTTCATCGACGCCACATTCGAGCGCGCGCTCAGCGCCGCGACGGTTCAGCACGAGCGCCGCGTACCGCACGCCTGGCACACGTTCGATTTCGTGCATAACAGCCTCGGCGTCGCTGAGCGCGGGAATCGCCTTCGCCGACGTGAACGAGGTCGCCTCGATGCGATTCAGCCCGCAGTGTCCGATCTCGTCGATCAGCGCGACTTTCTCCGATGTCGGCACGAAGACCGGTTCCATCTGCAAGCCGTCGCGCATCACGACATCGTTGATCCAGACGCTCTCCCCGCCGCCCTGCTGCTGTCCGCTCATGCGAGGACTCCCTGCTCGCGCAACGCGTCGAGCTGCGCCGCCGTCCCGCCCACCCGTTCAAGCGCCTCGCGGGTATGCCAAGCTGTGGGCCACTGCCGCGAAAGCCGCCCGGCGTGGCGCTCAGGCGCGGCACGACACTCGGGACCTTCAGGTCGCTGCCGTCCCGGAGGTGCAGCGTCTGAATCATGCCGCGCTCGCGATACTGTTCGTTATGGGAAATATCTTCGATGGTGAATACCTTGCCCGCCGGCACGCGCGCCAGGGCCAGCGCAGCGAGCGCATCGTCGAGCGAGCGCTGCCGGGTCCATGCGCCAATTGCCGCATCAGTTCGTGTAGGCACCATGTAGGCATTTTTGGGTGCGTCTTGATCTATCTCGATCCGAGGTGCTCAAGGCTTAGGCAAAGCCGAATGAGCTGAACCCCTTCGCCTCGCCATCAACCGAATACAGAGATCCGGAAGCGGACCCTATGCCTCGTCCGGCTGAAATGACGGCTCTCGCCCCATTACCGTTACTTATCCTCTCGGGCGGCAATGTCCGCTTTCAATGGTCTGGCCGCCCGACCTCATGTAGCTATTCGCACCGTCGTGGCTTCGATTGACTAAAGCCTCCCGCGACGTCAGATATTGATGTTCACTCCGGTTCGCAACGTTTGGGTAATCCATCCGCTTCGTTGCAGTGGCCGGCGACCGTCGGCATAGACGTTGGGGCTGTCGTCGAGAAACCGAAGTGTGACGAGCACGACTGCCCTCATCGGCTTGGTCAAGATAGGCTCAAATTCGCGCCGAAGGACAGACGCTTGTACAGCCCAAATATCACCGGCGACACCGTTTTTCATCGCGCGCCAATGCACGGGCGTGATTGCGCAGGCAGCGCCGAACAAGTAGGGCCGCCGCTCGATCAAGTGCCTGTAGACGACCCGTCTTGAAAGAGTAGCTCGGCAGCCTGTTGGATGGCGCGACTTCATGCGAGCAATTTGCGATCAAGAAAGGCGCCTATTCTTTCCAGCACCTGATCGCTGGCCGGCAGGATGCCTGTCATGGTGAAAAATCCGTGCATCTGGCCTGCCATTTCATGCTGCTCTACTTCCACGCCAGCATCAGCCATTGCGGCGGCGTAGGCCTGTCCTTCATCACGCAGGATGTCGTGCTGCCCTGTCACCACGAATGCCGCAGGCAAGCCCGACAAGTCCTTGGCACGCAGCGGAGATGCATCGGGATGCATGCGTACAGACGAATCGGCCACGTATTGATCCCAGAACCAGGTCATGGATGGCGTCGGAAGGAAGGTCTGGTTCTCCGGCTCCTGGTACGAGGCGCGCGTGAAGTCCGCGTCGGTGACGGGATACACCAGCACTTGGGCCGCCAGCTTCGGGCTGTTCCGCTCCCGCGCCCAGCGAGCGACGACAGCCGCCAGATTGCCGCCAGCGCTGTCCCCGGCGATGACCAGCGGGACATCGTCCCCGGCAATCTCCACCTTATGCTTGCTCGCCCATTTCAGCGCGTCCCATGTGTCTTGCAGCGGAATTGGAAACGGATGCTCAGGCGCAAGGCGGTAGCCCACCAGCAGAACTGCCGCGCCCGTGCGCGCAGCAAGCTTGCGTCCGATGGCCTCAAATCCCGGCAATTCGCCCAATACCCAGCCACCGCCATGCACGTACACCAGTAAGCCCCGTGGTCGCGGGATAGGCACCAGCAGCCGGGCGGCAATTGAGGAACCATCGCGCACCGGAATCGCGACATCCTCGGCGCGCGCCATCTCTGGTCCCGGGTCGTGCGGAACCGCCCTGCGCCTAGCGGCTGCCCGTGCTTGCGCGGCATCGAGTTTCCATAACGGGGTTGCATTCGCCCCTGCGGCAGCGGCCCACGATCGCAGCAATGCCTGCGAAGCACTATCTAACGCCATATTCTTCTTACGGTCCGAAGGCCCATTGCCTCAATGCGAGATGAAGTCGTGGTCAAAGTCCACGTCATGGGTGAGTTGCCAGTACTCGCGGTGGCTGAAGGGCCATACCTGAGAGACCCGGCCGAAGCGGTTCTTGTACCAGGTGCGTATCTGCGGACGGCCCCAGGCCCGGCGCTTATTCTCGGCATCGACGCGCTCGACGAAAGAATCAAGAACCTCAGGCTTTACCTCGAAGCCGTTGATGCCTCGTGCAAGAGTTTGATGGATCGCCTCGACGGCGAACTCCGCGGCACATTCCATCATGAAGTGCTGGCTGCCGTGCACGACGTAGTTCGTGTTCGGCCCCATCACCATATAGAAGTTGGGGAAGTCCGGCACGGCGATGCCAGCCCACGCCTTCGCGTCGCCCTGCCACTGCTCCTTGATCGTCCGCCCCGAGACACCGCGAATCTCCATGGGATCGAGGAACTCGGCAGCGGTGAATCCGGTCGCATAAACGACGACGTCAACCGGATGCTCCATCCCGTCTTCGGTCACGACGCCAGTTTCCGTGAAGCGGACGATGGGACTGGTGACAAGCGCGGAATTTGGCCGCTGCAACGCGGCAGCCCAGACGCCGTTGTCACGCAGCATTCGCTTGCCGCCGGGCGGGTACGTCGGCACAATTTTGTCAATGAGTTCGGGTCGGCTCTTCCACTGTTCGCGAATGATCTCGGTCAGCGTTTCGCGCACCTCCAGGTTCTTTGCCGATACCGAATCCTCTCGAGTCCAATCGGGGTCGGTGACGGCGGTATGCAGACGTCCGGTCGCTGCCTGGAAGAAACCCGAGAGCCGGAACCATTGCCCATAGCATGGAACATGGTCACTCAGCCACCGCAGCGCCTTGGGAGTGTCGGCATAGTAGTTCGGGGCAGGAACCATCCAAGGGCCGGATCGCTGGAAAACGGTAAGGTGCTTGACCCGATCAACGATGTTCGGAACGATCTGGTATGCGCTTGCCCCAGTGCCGATGACCGCGACGCGCTTGCCGTGGAGGTCAACATTGTGGTTCCATCGGGCCGAGTGCATGCGCACGCCCCTGAATTCGTTCTGCCCGTCGATCTGAGGAATATTGGGCCGCTCGAGCTGACCCACCGCCGAAATCACGGCATTGAAACGGCGATGCTCCGGCTCGTCATTGCCTGTGCGACTCACCACGTCCCAAGTGCCGGATGCCTCGTCCCAGGTGGCTGAGAGAACCTCGGTGCCGAAGCGGATGTGCTCGCGAAGCCCGGCACGCGCAACGACCTCGCGAGCGTAGTCTTCAATTTCACCACCGGTCGCGAACGCATGCGGCCAGTCCGTGCGCTGAGCAAATGAAAAGCTGTACCCGAACGTCGGTGTGTCGAGCCGCACGCCCGGGTAGGTGTTCGCCCACCACACGCCGCCAACGTCGGGGTTCTTCTCGAAGGCCGTGAATGGCACGCCTGCCTGCTTGAGCCGATACATGGCGGCAATGCCCGACATGCCGGTGCCGATGACCGCGACAGCGAACTGGCGATCACCCGCCACATTGTCGAATTTCCAACCAGGCGCGCCGAGCTTTTTCGGGGCGAGATCCATCTCGTGGGTGAGGATCTCAGCGTCGGCATCTCCGGCACCGTTCGTGAGGAAATCGATCAGGATGCGCGTCTCGGCATCGTCAAGAGGACGTGGCCGAGTCAAGCTCTCGTCGCGCACGCGCTTGAGTGCAACCAGGGCCAGTGCGCGCGCTTCGATTTGCGCGGCTTCGCTCATGCCTCCATGGGCAGGCGCAACCGTATCAACAAGAGGAAATGGCGCGCGCAGGTGCGGACGGAGCATCGACAAGTCTCCGGTGACGGCGGCAAGCGCAGTGAGAAGCGAGGGCAGGTCGGCTTGCGCCACGATTTCGGCGAGAAAGGCATCGTCCTCGCCGATCTGCGCGTATTCCTCGCGCCAATAGACGTCGTCAACACCCGGAGTTTCAATGGTAGTAGTGGTTAGGGGCATGGCAGAAAGGTTTTTCATTGCTGGACAGGAGACACAGGCGCACGCCTCTTTCTCGTTGCTGTACCGATTGACTTCGCAAACACTGGCGAGTGGCAGCGGAAGGCCTCGTCGCCGAATGGGTCAGCAAGGCGACTTGCGACCGTGAGATCTGATTGATTACGGCCGACTTTCACAGCGCATGCTCGACGGGAGCGTCTCGCTGATGCACACGGAGAAAAGGCGCAGGGCGCTGGAGCGAGAATCGCCATCACGGCGATCCAAAGAACTGTGCCAGCCCGGTCGCCAGACCAGACGCTCGCCCCTTAGGAAAGAACAGCCCAGGGAACACACCTGCGAAGGCTATCGGGTACGGCCCGCAGCCGTAGCCGTCGATCGCGATGCTGGCTGCAAATGGCACTGGGCACATGTTGCGCCACTCGAAGCTCGCCTGATTCATCGAATCATCCCCTCGGATAAGTTGCAAAATCTCATACAATGAGATTAAAACTGATACCATGAGTCACTGTCAATCCAAGGAGAAACCCTATGTCACTGGAAACCTCGAAGCAGTCCGGCTTCAAGTTCAGTCACTTCGGCATGTTCGTGACCGACATTGCGAAGGTCACAGACTTCTACACCCGCCTGCTTGATTTCACCGTGACGGACCGAGGCCAGTTGCCCGGGCCGAACGGAATGACGGACCTCGTGTTTCTGAGTCGAGACCCGGACGAGCACCACCAGATCGTGCTTCTGACGGGGCGCCCCAACGATATGCCCTTCAATCCCATCAACCAGATTTCGCTCAAAACAGACAGCTTGGATACGCTGTGCGAGATGCACGAGACTCTGCTGGCCGAGAAGCTGCCCAATATCACGCCGGTGACACACGGCAATGCGCTTTCCATCTATGTGCCCGACCCAGAAGGCAATCGGCTGGAGCTCTATTTCGATTTGCCTTGGTACGTTTCACAACCCATGCGCGTGGCGATCGACCTAAAGGATAGAAGCACGCTGATGCAGCGCCTGGAATTGCATGCCCGCACGCTGCCGGGTTTCAGACCGCGGTCGGTTTGGCGTGCGGAGATGGCGCAGCGCATGGGTGTGAAATGAGAACTCAGTCGGCCTATCAAGCACCATTCATCGCGAATAGTGTTCGCTGGTCTCGCAATCACGGCAGGGCGATGCACCAGCCACAGGCCACCTAGTTATACAGAAGTCCGCCAGGCCTTGATGGACAAGGGATGGCGGGCGATGTGAGGCCGGGTCTGGGGGTTGTAAACGGAAGCAAATCGGCGTTTACTCTTGCCTTTTGTGGCGGCACCAGATGGCGAGAGAAACGGATAGCTGGGCATATAGGGAGTTGGAAGGCGTGGATCTTGGCGACGCGAGGCGCAACGAACGGGCAAAGACACTGCTGACGCGGTTTGCAGAGAAGCCGACGGCGAGCATTCCGCTCGCGTGCCGAGGCTGGGCCGAGACGATGGGCGCCTACCGTTTCATGGAGAACACGGCGTTCGAGTGGCACGACATCATGCAGCCGCATTGGCAAAGCACGTGGGAGCGTATGCGCGAGCATGCTGTCGTGCTGTGCATCCAGGACACAATGGAACTGGATTTCAACGGTCAGGACATCAGTGGCTTGGGTCCGTTGAATTACGAGGCCCGGCGGGGCATGTACCTTCATCCGACTTATGCGGTCAGCCCGGATAGGGTGGGATTTGGGCGTGCTGGATGCCTGGATGTGGGCGCGCGAGCCCAAGGATGCCGACGGCAAGCGCGGTGGTATCAAGGAAAGCACGCGCTGGATCGAAGGATACCAACGGATCGCCGAACGAGCGGACGAGCTGCCGGGCACGCGATTGGTGTACGTGGCCGACCGGGAAGCAGATATCGCGGCGCTGATGCAGCGCGCCGATGAGCTTGGGACGCCAGCGGACTGGCTGATTCGCTCGACAGACAACCGCAGCCTGGAGGGCGGCGACAGGCCTTGGCAGAAGGTCGGAGGGACCCGGGCCGTGGGCGAGATTCAGTTCGTCATAGCGGCCCGTGCGGGGCAGAAGGCTCGCACGGTGAAGCAGTCGTTGCGCATGAAACGCATGACTTTGAAATGCGGACTTGCGGTGACGTGCGTAATCGCGACGGAGGTCGCCCCGCCCAAGGCATTCCATTACACACAAGTCCCAAAGGGCTTGTAAACGCGGGGTAATGCGCCCAAGGCGTCAAGCCGGTCGAGTGGCGCCTGCTGACCAATCGCCTTCCTGCTGGCAGCGACGAGCTGGTGGAGCTTATCGAGTGGTACCGGGCCAGGTGGGAGATCGAAATCTACTTCCAGGTCCTGAAGAACGGCTGCTGCGTGGAAGACTTGCAGTCGGGCGCTGTTGAACCCATCGAGAAGGCGCTGGCGCTATCCATGATCGTGGCATGGCGCATCGCTTACCTGATGCGCATGGGCAGGACGTGCCGAGACCTGGATGCTGCACTGTTCTTCGGTCCGGGCGAGATTCACGGCACCTACCTGTTGATGAAAAAGCGAATGCACAAGGGCAAGCCAAAACTGAACGAAGTTCGACGTCTCGTGGCACAACTCGGCGGCTTCCTTGCGCGCAAGGGCGACGGCGAGCCTGGTGACAAAACGATCTGGGAGGGCTTGCAGCGCGTTATCATATCCGCCGAAACGCTACGTGCGCTTCGGAGTGAGGCCGCATGAACCGAGATGTGTATAACGAGGTGGCCACAGGCCGCTATCATGTTCACTTTGAACTTCAATACCTAAATCTTATATGAGCAGCCCCGGCCGGGTTCTTGCCATTCTCGATCTATTCACCGAGGAAAATCCGATCTGGCAACCGGACAAAATCAACGATGTTTTGGGCTATTCCCGCCCCACGGGTTACCGCTATGTGAAGGAATTGGTCGAGGCGGGGTTATTGCAAAAAGTCGCGGCGGGGCGCTACTCCCTCGGCGGGCGCATCATCGCGCTGGACTATCTGTTGCGACAAACCGACCCGGTGTTGTTCGCGGCCGATCCGGTCATGCGCAAGCTGGCGGCCAGCACCAAGTTTGACGCGGCACTCAGTGTCATGTTTGCCGGGCCGCAAGTCATCGACGTCCATCGCGTCAGCGCGGAAGAAAATCTTCACCTTTCTTATGGGCGCGGGCGGCCCCGCCCCTTATTCCTTGCTGCTTCCCCAAAAGTTCTGCTTGCGCACCTGCCGCGCAACTCGCTCAAGAAGATTTACGCAACCCACGCCAAGGAGATCGGCCTCAATGGCATGGGAGATACTTGGCAGGAGTTTTTGAGCGTGCTGACGAAAATCCGCAAGGATGGCTTTTATCGTTCGCAAGGCGAGTTGGAATCCGGGCTCGGCGCAGTGGCTGTTCCAATTTTCAATGCCGAAGGTGATTGCGTAGCTGCGCTGGCACTCGTAGGCAGTGTTCAGCGTTTTGATACCGGTTTGAACGCTCGCCTGTTGAGCAGCTTGCAGGAGGCATCCGCCGTCATACGTCTTTCCTTGGGGTAGCTCTCGATTTTTTCCAGCCTGTTGGCGCGCAGCTAAATCTGACCCATCTGCCATTAAAAATTGGCTCCGGTGCAAATCAGAGGAGCCCGGTAGGTTAAGCTCGAGTTTTGACCCGCGCGAGCAGGCTATGTGGATAGACATCGACAGGCTATTCAACGGCCGCCACTTTGACCGCGAAGTTATCATCCTGTGTGTGCGTTGGTATCTGCGTTATAAGCTCAGTTTCCGCGACCTCGTTGAAATAATGGCCGAGCGTGGGCTGTCGCTGGCGCACACGACGATCATGCGCTGGGTCAAACGCTTCACGCCGGAGTTCGTCAAGCGCTGGGATCGGTTCGCGAAATCTGCGGGACGCTCATGGAGAGTTGACGAGACGTACGTGAAAGTCCGTGGCAAATGGGGCTATCTTTGCCGTGCAGTTGACCGCGCAGGAAAGACGGTCGACTTCCGGCTCAGCGCCAAACGCGATGTCGTGGCGGCAAAGGCTTTCTTCGCGAAAGCGATCAGGGCTCAGGGGTTCGCTCCGAAGACGATCACGCTGGACGGTTACGCTGCGTCTCACCGCGCGGTGCGCGAAATGAAGGCGGACCAGTTTCTCCCTGCGGACACGACGTTGCGATCGTCGAAGTATTTGAACAATTTGATCGAGCAGGATCATCGCAACATCAAGTCCAGGGTCAATGCAATGCTTGGCTTCAAACTTTTCGGGAATGCGGCCGTTACGATATCGGGCGTCGAGTTGATGCATCGCATTCGCAAAGGTCAGTTCAACCTCGCACGGTTGCGCCTCAAAGATACCACTGCGCCTGCTGTTTGGAATGCAGTCCTTTTAGCACGATGATGCAATGTTGAATCCACGGTTCTTCGCTCGTGCGCGAAATTTGCACCACAACCTGTCGTCGCGTGAGCGAACCTTCTTCGACGATGAACTTGGCGCGCGCCCAGTTGCGTGGCCACCAGATCGACGGTGACTGCTCCAGATGAATAAAATGGCCGGCTTCATAATCTGGTTGCTCGCACAATCGATCTGCTCCTCCCACGCTTGCGACTCGGCGCGCGCGTCAACCAGACATTCCTAGGCGCCGGATACGATGTGGACCGGTGCGTGCATATCGGCATACGTAGGGTTGGGTGCGTCCAGAAGTTTTTTACGAGGACTTCGGACGCATTGGCGTCCGGGACGGGATAGTGCGCCAGCAGATCGATGTACCAGCACCGCCTCGCATCCGCGGCTTTGGCCCAGTAGACGCCTACGAAGTTCGCAAACGATGTAACCTGGGCCGCGAGCTTCGCAAACAGTTAACAGTCACGTTCTCTGCGGAAAGCTTCTAGTGCGTCGACGAGGGGCGCTTCGGTCTACGTTAAACGACCAAGCCGGAGCGTGGCCAGGCTTTCGGGGCACTTTGTCAGCAGTCTGGGGCACTGTGGGTGCCCCTTCCGTTGATCAGGCCTCTCTGGCCGCAAGCACCGCCATCAAGCCGTTCAACACTATTGGTCGCCCCTTTTCGTAAGTCGCGAGCAGCAAGTCTTTATCCTTACTCTGCAAGGCCTTCACCAACCGCGCCTCGATATTCGCACTGCGGTGTTCAGGGTTCGCTGAGATATCTGCGGCTAATGCACGATAGCGATCGGTCAATCGCATCAATCGCAGCACTTCGCGCTTAAGCACCTTGTTCGGTGACAGATCGAAAATCGTGTCGTGGAATGCGCGGTGTTGCTCGATCCAGCCCTCGCGATTACCCATCTTGAGCGAATGCTCAAGCTCGGTGAGCATCGCCTTCAGTTGCTTGATCTGCGCGGACGTCGGCCACTCGATGGTCATCAGCAATTCAGCTTCAAGCAATTGCCGCATCCGATATAGCTGCCGTGCCTCGTCGGTCGACAGTTGGGCAACAAAGAACCCTCGATTCGGATCGTGTTCAATAATGCCTTCAGCGGCCAGCAGTTTCAGCGCCTCGCGCACGGGCACCCGGCTAATGCCGAAGCGCTCGGCAAGATCAGATTGTCGCAGTTGGAAGCCGGGCGCAAGCACTCCACGGTTGATCAGTTTGCGGGTCTCTGCCGCCACCTGAGCCGGGAAGTCGCCGCCGACCAGTTCCAGAAGTTTGCCGGAAGTTACTCGGCCAGGGACTGTCATTGTATTCATTATCGTATTGTATCCCAGAATTTGCGGCAGGCGTCAGCGTCAAGGGGTATCCGTCCTTTTCGTGCTTGTATGGACCCGACGCCTTTTGCAAGCTTCTTGTTCGTGATGCCGAAACGGTCTGCATGCATGTATCCGGCTTGCCAGATGGGCGGTTGCCGAAGCACGCCCGCAGCCTCGATGAGATCCGCGCACCCCGTCCTTAGCAAAATCGCGGCTTGCTACAAGTGGCAGCCGGCACGAAAAACAGGCTTCAGGATGCTGGTTCAACCTATTTCGTCATCGCTTTGAGAAGCTTCGCAAACCTGTGTTGGGGGTAGCGTCTCCTTACAAGCAGTTTTCGGAGATTATGTTGCCGCGCTTCTCGTCATATAAGTCGCTTCGCTGCTGAGCAGTGCCTGGATGATCCGCGCGTTCCTGTTGGCCAGTGCGACCGCTGCGCAGTTATGCCCGCGTCGAGCCATCAGCTCTTGAAGCCAGATGCTCTGAGGATCCGTTTTTTTCGGTGCATAGCACAGAACAGCCCGAGCACCATGAATGAGCAAGGTCCGCAGGTATGTGTCGCCGCGTCGGCTGATGCCGTGCAGGCGAGGCTTGCCGCCAGACGAATACTGTCGAGGCACGAGGCCGAGCCAGGCGGACAGATGCCGGCCGTTGCGAAACTGCCTGGCATCGCCGACCGCGGCGACAACGGCCGTGGCGGTAATCGGGCCAATACCAGGGATCTCGGCGATCTTCCTGCAGAGCGCGGATTTCTTCATGAACGTCTGGATGGATGCCTCGATGAGATGAACACGTTCCTCTATGGCGCGCATGTGCTGCAGAAGTTCGGTGAGCAGAGTCTGGCAAAAGGAGGTCAGTTCATCTGCGCTCGTGCGCAGCAATTCCGGTATCGCGCGCCTGAAGGCTTCCGGTGAGCGCGCAATAGCCAGCCCCCGTTCGCCGAGCAGGCCACGTATCTGGTTGATCAGCGCGGTACGATGACGCAGCAGAATTGCGCGCATGCGATGTGCTGCCTGGATATCCTGCTGCTCGACAGATTTGATCGTCACGAAGCGCATCGTGGGCCGGCTGGCAGCCTCGACGATCGCCTCCGCATCATTGCGGTCGTTCTTGTTTGTCTTGACGAACGGCGCAACATATTGCGGGCTGATCAGCCGGACTTCGATACCGACCGACTGGAAACGCCTCCCCCAGTGGTGGGCAGTGCTGCATGCTTCCATGACAACCAACTTCGGCTTCAAGGCGCGTACGGCTTCGAAGAACGAACTCCGCGAGACCTTCGACCGATGCACAACACGACCGCGACGATCAGCGCCGTGGAGCTGGAAGATCTGTTTCGCTAGATCAATGCCGAGAACGTCGATTTCCATGATGAACCTCCGCACGTCTGGGTGAGTGCGTTAGTGTCCCCCGGTGGGAGGCGCCGGGTCCATCTCAGTAAAATCTGGCGTTTTCTCCGCAGAGCCTTTATTTATGAGGCTGCCGTCGGCCCTGGCTCTTGTCAGGAGGTCCCAACAGCATCTGCGATAACATACCTGCCCGCGATTACAGATCGCGCGACCTTGTCGGGAGGCGGAGATGCCAGGTCTAGGATTTCGCTATGTGGGACAAGATCGCTTGCCCGCCCGACTGTCGGAATTCGACGTGGAACGCCACTTCGCGTTGACTGACAACGACGTTGCCGCAGTCAACGAGCGTTTTCGGCGCGGTCACCGTGCCGGCGTTGCGATCCAGTTGGTCTTTCTGCGTGCCAGCCGTTACGTGAGCTCGGCTTCGTGGGACGCGACGCGGAACCCAGCCTGCGACAGCTCGATCTTGTCGGCACACTGCACGACAGCGGCGCGACCGAATTGCCGCCCGACTGTGACAGGGCGCCGGGTCTCCGACCTCGTACGGCAGGCTTACGACCACACGACGGTCCGGCAGGCACGCTCTGCTATCGAATACCGGCATCGACTGGTCGCGATAAAGGCACTGGTTCACGATAGCGAGCGCACGGCGCAAGAACGTCTCGACGTGAGCGATTCGGTGGCGTCCTGTCTTCAGTGAAGTGCTCCGGTCACGCAAGGCGCGCGATACGAACGAGCTCGTCTCACTGTACGCCGCGTTGATCGCCCACGGCACCGAACTGGACACCAGGAGCGTCGCCGCCATGATCCCGCAACTGGACCCGGCGCACATTTCAACGGCAATGCGCTTCCTTGAAATGCCCGGTCGGCTGCCGCGTGCAAACGACCGCGTGGTTGAATTCCAGCGCTCGCATCCGATTACGGAACTCTGGGTAACGGACGGCAGGTATCGAGCGACTCCATGAGTCTGGATACGTCACAGTACTTGTTTTATGCGCGGGTCGATCCGCGACGTCGCAGCCACGCGGTAGGCATATACACGCACGTGCTGGATCAGCACGGCATTGTCTATAACCAGCCCATCGTGCTGAACGAACGCCAGGCTGGCGTGGCGATCGAGGGCGTGATCCGTCACAACGAGAACCGTGACGACGGTGGACTGCTGCGTCTTTCAGTAGACACGCACGGATACACGAACGTAGGGATGGCGGTGTCGAAGCTGCTCGGTTTTGATCTCTGCCCGCGTTTGCGCAACCTCTCGGAACGCAAACTGTATCTGCCGAGAGCCGTGGCAGCGCCCGAGGGGCTGGCAGCGGTCGTCGCCTACGAGATCTCCATCAAGGCGATTCGTGACGGCTGGAAGGAACTGCTGCGCCTTGTTGCATCAATTCATGCGGGACGCGTGAGCGCAATGGTCGCCCTACAGCGGTTCGGAAGCGCGGCACAGGGCGACCCGGTGCACCGGGCAGCAGAGCACCTCGGTAGGTTACTGCGCACGCTTTTCCTGTGCGACTACTTTAGCAACATTGAGTTCCGGCGAGAAATGCATACGCTGCTCAACCGCGGTGAATCGGTCCATCAGATGCAGCGCGCAATCTATACCGGCAAGATCGTGCCGGAGCGCGGGCGACGCCGCGACGAAATGATCGCGATTTCTGGCTCCTTGACGTTGCTGACAAACCTGGTCATTGCGTGGAATACACAGCGCATCCAGGCAACCCTTGATCGTTGGCGAAGCAAGGGCCAAGGGGTGGACGACGACTGGTTACGGCGGATGGGTCCAGCGCATATTATGCATGTGAATTTTCGTGGAACGCTGAGCTTTCCGATCGATCGCTATCGAGAGATCCTTCTCGAGGCGGCGCCATGGCGGCGCATGGCTGGATCGTGAACCGGTTCTGCATGCACACAGACCGCAGGACTGCAGCGCGTGGTGCGATTGTGTTGGCCGCCCTCAATCATGCGCTCGCCGGCCAGGCGCTCGGGCGGATGAAACCGCCAGATTTTACTGAGATGGACCCGGCGCCTCCCACCGGGGGACACTAACGCACTCACCCAGACGTGCGGAGGTTCATCATGGAAATCGACGTTCTCGGCATTGATCTAGCGAAACAGATCTTCCAGCTCCACGGCGCTGATCGTCGCGGTCGTGTTGTGCATCGGTCGAAGGTCTCGCGGAGTTCGTTCTTCGAAGCCGTACGCGCCTTGAACCCGAAGTTGGTTGTCATGGAAGCATGCAGCACTGCCCACCACTGGGGGAGGCGTTTCCAGTCGGTCGGTATCGAAGTCCGGCTGATCAGCCCGCAATATGTTGCGCCGTTCGTCAAGACAAACAAGAACGACCGCAATGATGCGGAGGCGATCGTCGAGGCTGCCAGCCGGCCCACGATGCGCTTCGTGACGATCAAATCTGTCGAGCAGCAGGATATCCAGGCAGCACATCGCATGCGCGCAATTCTGCTGCGTCATCGTACCGCGCTGATCAACCAGATACGTGGCCTGCTCGGCGAACGGGGGCTGGCTATTGCGCGCTCACCGGAAGCCTTCAGGCGCGCGATACCGGAATTGCTGCGCACGAGCGCAGATGAACTGACCTCCTTTTGCCAGACTCTGCTCACCGAACTTCTGCAGCACATGCGCGCCATAGAGGAACGTGTTCATCTCATCGAGGCATCCATCCAGACGTTCATGAAGAAATCCGCGCTCTGCAGGAAGATCGCCGAGATCCCTGGTATTGGCCCGATTACCGCCACGGCCGTTGTCGCCGCGGTCGGCGATGCCAGGCAGTTTCGCAACGGCCGGCATCTGTCCGCCTGGCTCGGCCTCGTGCCTCGACAGTATTCGTCTGGCGGCAAGCCTCGCCTGCACGGCATCAGCCGACGCGGCGACACATACCTGAGGACCTTGCTCATTCATGGTGCTCGGGCTGTTCTGCGCTATGCACCGAAAAAAACGGATCCTCAGAGCATCTGGCTTCAAGAGCTGATGGCTCGACGCGGGCATAACTGCGCAGCGGTCGCACTGGCCAACAGGAACGCGCGGATCATCCAGGCACTGCTCAGCAGCGAAGCGACTTATATGACGAGAAGCGCGGCAACATAATCTCCGAAAACTGCTTGTAAGGAGACGCTACCCCCAACACAGGTTTGCGAAGCTTCTCAAAGCGATGACGAAATAGGTTGAACCAGCATCCTGAAGCCTGTTTTTCGTGCCGGCTGCCACTTGTAGCAAGCCGCGATTTTGCTAAGGACGGGGTGCGCGGATCTCATCGAGGCTGCGGGCGTGCTTCGGCAACCGCCCATCTGGCAAGCCGGATACATGCATGCAGACCGTTTCGGCATCACGAACAAGAAGCTTGCAAAAGGCGTCGGGTCCATACAAGCACGAAAAGGACGAATACCCCTAGTACTGCGCGACCGAAAGAATTGTTCGACGTGATCGTTAGACCGCGTATTGGCCTCTTCACAACGGTGCGTTATACATAGACCAGCGCGTATTCCCATCCATCCGCCGAGACGACGTCGACGAAGTCGAGAAGCTTTTTGGAGAGATCACTACACGCAAACGCAAGGAACCGGATAGGACCGCGCTCCAGCTCCGCCTCGGCTATCCTGGCATTGAAGCACGAAGTGCAGAGCAATTCACAGGTGCCATCGCCGAAGCCACAGTGGATGATGTCCCAAGGCGGAGTCGAGTTACCGCATTGTTCGCATCGCTCGTGCACCGCCCGTTCACATCATTCCGACGGCTTCGAGAAACCCGCAAAACGTTCGTCGATTACACGCTTGAACTCTGCCGATCTGTACGCGCTCGCAATATCTTTCACATACGGCTTGTGCAGATCGGCCTTGCGCACCGCGACGAGGTTCAGATAGTACGGCGGGATTTTCTCGAGCAGCAGCGCATCGGTTAGCTTGAGGCCGGAGGCCAGCGCGAAGTTGCCGTTCACGAACGCGTAGTCGACGTCATCCAGAGAACGCGGCAACTGTGCGGCTTCCAGCGGCACCAGCTTGATCTTGTGCGCCCGATACGCAGGTGATCGGCATTCCGCGAGGTGTGCCGGCGCGTTTGCCGGATGATGCGTCGATTCTCGTCGCAGCGCCAATTATCGTGAGGGGGGCGACGGCGCCCTAGCATTCCCACGCCGCGTTGTCGCTCCCGCCGCCCGTGAAGCCGCCGCAGATCAATTCGCGCGTCGCGGCCAGGATAGCGAAGGATCTTGATGTGCTGATTCGGCGCGTCGCTATAGACAGATTCGAACGCATCGTCGGGCTGTTCGAGCGCGGCAGCAAATGCCCGCAGCAGCCGGATTGCCAGGCGGGTCATCTCCGACTGCCAGTGAAACAGCGCGGGCAGCGGGGCCGGCCACTGGTTCGGGCCTTGCAGCCGCGTCAGGTCGGTGCGCCGTCACCTTGTGCGATCAACGGCCGCTCGGCATTGATATCGAACTGCTCGCGCCAGTCTGGTTGTCCACGCGTGAGTTCGCCGCCCGCCCGGGTATATCCGCGAAATTGCGCGGAGTGCTCCATATCGACACTCAGTTTTTCTGCTTCGTCCAGCAGGAAGAACTGCGGCGAGCGTGCTTGCACGTTGAGAATCGTCGCCGCGTCTACACCGTGACCGCGCAGATAGAAGAAGCCGATATCACGCGCGGCTTCGCGGAGCTTCACCAGAATATTCGCGCCCGCTTCGGCATCGCCGTGGTCGAATTGCATCAGGTCGAGTACGGGCAAAGCAGTGGCGGCGCAGCGGTCTCTATTGGACATATGAACTTTCGCGATCAGACCGTCATTCGCGGATATCAGCCGCGAAGCGCACGAGCGACCAGCTCATCCGCGATAGCAACGAGATTGATCAACGGTGGACGTTTTGCTCAATCTCTCTTCGCTCCTTCGATCCGACACGGAAATCTGACGCGGTGTGCAGCTCGGGCAAATGATCGCCGCGCCCAAACAGCTTGCCGCGCAGCGTTCCGTCCGCATAAGCAGTCTTGTAAAGACCCCTGCTCTGCAGTTCGGGCACGATGTGATCGATGAAGTCTTCGTAGCTCTCGGGCACGACCGTACGGCTCAGATTGAATCCATCGATACCGGTTTCTTCGATCCAGCCCTGCAGTTCATCCGCGACCTGCGCGGCACTCCCGACGATGGCGGGATACCGGCCACCCAACTCGAACATCTCGAGCAGCTTGCGTCGCGTCCAGCCGTGCTGCTTTGCTGTGCGCGTGGCGGACTCGATGGCATTGGTGGGCGCGTAATCGACGGGGGCGTCAAGATCGTATTGTGCGTAGTCGATGCCCGTGCTGGCGGCAAAATGCGCAAGCCCTGCGTCGCGGCTTGCATACCGAAGATAGTCCGCGTATTTCTCGCGAGCTTCGCGCTCCGTGGCGCCCGTCACGACTGCCGCTCCGGCGAACACCTTCACGTCATCTGGGCGTCGTCCCGCTTCAACCAGTTGCTCGCGCAGCGTCTTGACCGTCTCGCGTGCAACCGCACGACTCGGGGGCGAGATGAACACGCATTCTGCGTGACGGGCGGCAAAACGTTGACCACGCCCCGAACTCCCCGCCTGAAACAAAACTGGCGTGCGCTGCGGCGACGGCTCCGCGAGGTGATAGCCGTCCACGTTGTAGTAGCGCCCCGCGTGCCGGATCTTGTGGACCTTCGCCGGATCGGCATACACACGCGCCGACTTGTCGCGAAGCACCGCATCCGCTTCCCAGCTCCCTTCCCAGAGCTTGTACAGCACGTCGAGGTATTCGTCCGCGCGGTCGTAGCGCTCGTCGTGGGGCAACTGCTCTTCAAGTCCCATCGCTCTTGCCGCACTGTCGAGATAGCCCGTCACGATGTTCCAGCCGACTCTGCCTTGCGTCAGATGATCGAGCGTCGAGAAACGCCGTGCAAGCAGATACGGCTGCTCGTAGGTGAGGTTGACCGTGACGCCGAAGCCGAGATGCCGGGTAACGGCGGCCATCGCCGAAATCAGCAGCGTGGGATCGTTGACGGGAAGCTGGATCGATTCCCGCAACGTCACATCGACGTTGTGTTGATAAACGTCATACACGCCAACGATGTCGGCCAGAAACAGCCCGTCGAACAGTCCACGTTCGAGCGTGCGCGCCAGATCGATCCAGTACGGCAGTGTCCGATAGTCTGCCGAGCGATCGCGCGGATGCGTCCATAACCCGTGGTTGATATGGCCGACGCAATTCATGTTGAATGCGTTCAGCAGGATCTGCTTTTTTGCCATCACAAGGCTCCGTGCCTGGGCGGATGTTTGTCGTTGAGATAGAAGTTGCCGACGGCGTGATACTTCCAGCGCACGGGATCATGCAGCGTGTGGGTGCGTGCATTGCGCCAGAACCGGTCGAGGCCGAGGCCGTCGAGCGTCGCGGCCGTGCCGGCGAGTTCGAACAGCCGCGAGCCGGCTTCCAGTGAGACCGTCGTGGTGAGCGCGCGCGCCTCGGCCACGGCGATCGACGCCTCAGCAACGGAGCGTTCGGCTGGCTCCGCCTGCGCTGCATCGACGAAGCGGCCCGCCCGGCGCAACAGCGCTTCCGCCGCGCTCAGGCGAACGGCAAGATCACCGAAGGCCGTGATGGTGAGCGGATCCTGCGACGCATGTTCCACCCTCGCGTCGATCCATGGCCGCGAATGCTCGCGCACGAACTGCAAAGCTGCCTGAAATGCCCCGCGCGCCTGTCCCAGATCGATTGCCGCATGCATGATCTGCGCGACCGGGCCGATCGTCGTAGGCCGCTCGAACGAAGTCTGAAACGGCACGATCCATTCTGGCTCGACGCGCACCTGATCGAACTGCACGGAGCCGCTGCCCGTGATGCGTTGCCCGAAACCGTCCCAGTCGTCGATCACTTCGACACCCGGCGCGTCGCGCGGGATGAACACGAGGTAAGTGACATCGCGCCCATCTTCTTCGCTGACCGCCAGTGTGGGAATCCAGTGTGCGAACAACGCGCCGGTGCAATAGAATTTTCGCCCTTCGACTTGCCACCCGGCCGCGCCGCGCGTGAGCCGCGTGCGCCGTTTGAAGTCCTTGTGGCCAGTCTCGGCGAGTGCGTTGCCGAATCGGTCTCCCGCCAGTACGCGATCATAGAAGAAGCGCTGTTGCTCAGGGCGCCCGCCGACACGCAGCACTTCCAGTGCATAGAAATGATTCTGCGGAATCTGGCCCAAAGAGCCATCAGCTGCCGCAATGATCGCCGTCACTTCCGCGAGCGTCTTGCTGCTGACGCCCGCGCCGCCATATTCGCGAGGCACCGTGATCGCCCATAGACCACTCGCCGCAAACGCGTCGAGTTCGGCCCATGGCAACCGGCGATCGCGATCGCGCGCCGCGGCTTCGGGGGCGAAAGCTGCGGCGAGCTGTCGAGCAACGAGCAACGCGTGTGCGTCATCGGCGATTCGTGCCGGCCTCGCGCGCGTCGATTCGGCCGGCGTGGTGCGCTCAAGCGTACTGTCATGAATGTCTGTTGCCATTTTTCAGTTCCACGAATGCCGCACGGGCAGTACGTCATTCAGAAAATAGTTACCGACCAGATGCAACTTCCAGCGCACGGGATCGTGCAGCGTGTGGGTGCGTGCATTGCGCCAATGGCGATCGAGGCTGTGTGCCGCGCGCGTCGACGCGGACCCCGCCAGTTCGAATAGCTTCTCGCTGGCTTCAAGCGCGATGCGCGTCGTGAGCACTTTTGCCTGAGCCACGGCAACGGACGCACGCGCGCTCGCCGCGGCATCGACCGGCTGCGAGGCGATGGCGCCGAGCGTGTGGCCAGCCTCGATCAGCACTTCGTGCGCGGCGTGGAGATCGATTTGCAGTCGGCCGACGTCGGCGATGATGTAGGGATCATCGACGGCGCGCTCCAGCCCCGAATCGATCCACGGCCGGGAACGCTCGCGCACGAAATGGATTGCATCGGCCACGGCCGCCTCGGCGATTCCCTGGTCGATGGCGGCCTGTATCAGTTGAGAAGTCGGCCCGAACAGACCCGGACGGTCGCCAAGCTGCCAGATGGGCAATACATCGTCGGCATCGACGGACAACTGGTCGAAAATCACGGTTCCGCTCGCGGTTGTGCGCTGCCCGAACGAATTCCAGTCATCGATCACGCTCAGGCCAGCGGCATCGCGCGGCACCCAGACCTGAACGGCACGTCCTTCGTCGTCGGTCGCGCGGGCCGGGACGCGGTGCGCAAACAGCGCGCCCGTAGAATAGAAACGCTTGCCGTCTAGCCGCAGCCCATCTTGCGTCGCACGCAAGCGCGTCGTGCCTTGCAGGATCGTCGCGCTCGATGCGGAGCGGCGTTCCGGGCCGGCATTGCCGAGCCGCTGGCCCGCCAGCACTTCGCCATACAGGCGCGCTTTTTGGGCTGGTGTGCCGATCTCGCGAAGGACGCCCAGCACGCCGAAATGATTTTGCGGGATCTGACCCAACGCGGGATCGGCCGCGCAAAGAATCACGAAGACTTCCGCAAGCGTCGCGAGCGAAACGTCGGCGCCGCCGTATTCCGCCGGTACGGTAATCCCTCCCAGCCCGCTTTCGGACCACCGGTCGAGTTCGGCCCATGGCAGGATGCGGTCGCGATCTCGTTCGGCGGCACCCGCTGCGAAGTCTGCCGCGAGGGTGCGCGCCGCATCGAGGGCTTCGGAATCGTCCTTGATGCGCTTGACGCGCGCAGGATCGGGAAGTCGCGGCAACTGCGCCACGGCATCGGATTGAAATGTCGACATGATGTTGGCTCGAATGCAAAAGTGAAGCCCGTCGGCTCGCGGCGTCGCGTCACAAACGAAGGAGCAGACATTGCAATCCGCCGCAGACGAGGCCAATCACATATTGGATCAGTCGCGGCGCGCCACGCCTACTATCGAATCCGAGATTGCTTAGCAGGATTTACGGACAAGCCGGCACTCATGCGGGCAGGCCTGTGCCTCAAGAATCCGGACGAATCGCCCCGGAAAGAGCACGCGCTGCGATGTCGCTGCAGAAAGTCTGTACGAGGTGCGCCGTGCAGCGCCACGATTCGCTTCCCGCCGATCTAGCCGGACTTCACGCGCGTCGCGCGAGACGGCGAACGAGGCGGTCCCCGGCGACCTGCACTGCCGTGACAATCGCGATGAGCAACACAATGACCGTCACCATCACAGTTGTGTCGAAGCGCTGGTAGCCATAACGGATCGCGAGATCGCCAAGCCCGCCCGCACCGACGGCGCCCGCCATCGCGGACGAGCCGATCATCGCCACGATCGTGATCGTGAATCCGCCCAGGATGCCGGGCAGCGCTTCCGGCAGCAGTACATGCCAGATGATGTGGCGGCGCTGCGCACCCATCGCCTGGGCGGCTTCGATCAGACCGCGATCCACTTCGCGCAGACTGACTTCGGCAACGCGGGCAAAGAATGGAATCGCTGCGATGGAGAGCGGCACGGTCGCAGCCCACACGCCGATCGTCGTGCCGACCAGAACACGCGTGAGCGGCAACAGCGCGACGAGCAAAATGATGAACGGCGTCGAGCGCAGCGCGTTGACGAGACCGCCGAGCGTCGAATTCACCGTGCGTCGCTCGTAGATACCGCCCCGCGTGGTCGTGACGAGCACCAGCGCAAGCGGAATGCCGACGATCAACGCGATGCATGCCGAAATGCCGACCATCAGCAACGTGTCACGAATCGCACCCGTCAGTTCCGAGAGCCACAGTTCAGACATAGCCAAGCACCTCCACGTGATCCGCGTGTCGCCGCGCACGCTCAAGCAGCACGTCGATGCGGCTCGCAAATGCACCTTCTGACCTCTCATGCGCCGACAACCGCGCCGCCAGCACGAGACGCCCCTGTGCATGTCCCTGGATGCGGTCGATTCCGCCATGCACGAAGCTCACCGCGCCGCCGTCCACCGTCAACGCCGAGCTCAATGCCGCAAGGTCCGGATCGTTTCCGCTGGCCCCCGTGTAGCGCACGTCAAGCAGAACATTGGCCGCCTCGCCAAGCAATGCAGGATTGCTCGCCGGCTTCAGGCGGGCGGCAAGATCGTCGGGAAGGGCGTGCACCAATGTGCGCAACAGCGCGCGCGTCGCGTCATGCTGTGGCTTGCCGAACACTCGCCACACGGGGCCTGTTTCGACTACGGCGCCCTGCTCGATGACAGCGACGGTGTCGCAGGCTTCGCGTATCACGCCCATTTCGTGCGTGATGAGAATGATCGTCAGACCGAGACGCCGGTTGATATCGCGTAACAGTGCGAGAATCGACTGTGTCGTCTCGGGGTCGAGCGCAGAGGTCGCTTCGTCGCACAGCAAAATGTCGGGATCGTGTACGAGCGCACGTGCAATGCCGACGCGCTGCTTCTGCCCGCCCGAAAGACTCGCCGGAAATGCGTTTCGCTTGGCCGACAACCCGACGAGATCGAGCAGGGCCGAGACTTTCTCTTCGATAGCCGCCCGGGACACGCCCGCGATCCTGAGCGGCAACGCGATATTGTCATAGACCGTTTTCGCCGACAGCAGGTTGAAGTGCTGGAAAACCATGCCGATGCGCCGACGCAATGTGACGAGTCCGCTCTCGCCGAGTTCGCCGACGCTCACGCCGTTCACGAGCACCGCTCCCGAGGACGGCTTTTCGAGTCCATTGACAAGGCGCAGCAAGGTCGACTTGCCCGCGCCGCTGCGCCCAATGATGCCGAATATCTCGCCACGACGCACATTCAACCGTACGTTCGTCAACGCGACGGCGGGCTGACCGCGTGCCGGCTTGAATACCTTGCCTGCAGCGTCGAATACGACGGCAGGTGCGGTGCCGTGCTCCGGCGCTCCGACGGCGAATGCCGATTCTTCCTCGATGAAGCGCGCAGCGTCGAGCAGATGGGTCATGTGGAATTCCTTGCCGATCCTCGTCTCACCACGCGACAGCGTACAGATTGCCGAACGCCTTATCGAGCGCAACTCGCACAGCATGCGAATGCTGGTAGATCGAAATGAACTTGAGGATGCGCGGGTCGTTGACGCTTTCCGGGCGCACCACCCATTGAATCGCAAAGTTCTTGTTTTCGAGGCCATCGAACAACAGCGCGCTATTCGGATCGGCCGTGCCCGCGAGTTTGATGAAGCTCGGATAGCCCTGCGCGAGATCGACGTCATCGAGCGAGCGTGCCAGCTGCGACGCCTCAAGGGCAACGATCTTCAGATGCTTCGGGTTATCGACGATATCCAGCGTGGTCGCGCGGTAGTCGACGCCAGGCTTCAGCTTGATAAGTCCAGCGCGTTGCAGCAGTAGCAGTCCGCGACCCCCGTTGACGGGATCGTTCGCGATCGCAACCGTGGCGCCATCCTTCAGATCCTCAAAGCGCTTTACCTTCTTCGAATAGAGGCCGATCTTCATGATCGTGCCGGGAGCAATCGCCACGAAGTCGTAACCACCCTGCTTCTTTGCGTTTTCGAGGAAGGGAATGTGCTGGAAATAGTTGACGTCGATATCCTTGTTCGCGAGGGCGGCGTTCGGCGTATTCCAGTCGGTGAATTCGATGATCTTGACGTCGAGCCCTTGCTGTTTGGCTTCCTGAGCCGCGGTCTTCAACGCTTCGATTTGCGGGCTGGTCGATGTGCCGATCTTGAGTGTCTGTGCGTCGCCCGCGAATGCGGATGACGTACTGAAGGCCAGCACAAAGAGGATAGCGTGGACTGCCGACGCGTTTCGAGCGAAAAAGAAACGCCGTAATGTGGACAAAGCTTGACTCATACTCGACTCTCGTCAATGGAATGTATTGATTCAAAGCGCTCGCGACTGCAAGAGGCTCAGATCACGCCTCCACGGACTTCCACGCGCGGGAATGGACTGGGAACCCATTTTGCCGTTAGATAAGACCTCGCCGCGCTCAGCCCTGGGAGAGCCGATAATAGAGTCACGCAAAAACCCGGTCTACGAAGAGATTTTCGAATGGAAATCGTAAAACGCGATATGAAAGGCGCTGCAGATCGCTTGCGCAACATGCGATCTCTATATGTTTATCTGAATTAACTATTTAGTCTTTGCATAACGTAGTGTTAGCCTCGTTTCGATCATCCGCAGGCGCTTCGTTCATCGTTGCGTCTGTTGTGACATGTATTTCCTCATCAAAACGGATTTCCGCAGGGAACTAACATGAGCGTCGAATTCATCGGCATGATTCAACAGCGCAAGGTGTCGGAAACGCATCTTCCGCAAGGGCCCGCTATCGATACCGACTACGTACGCGCCTTTGCGCAGGCGCACGAGAACGCCGGCTTCGATCGCATTCTGGTCCCGCACAGTTCTACGAGCCCCGATGCGACGATCACGATCGCCTACGCGGCGAGCGCGACATCGAAAGTGCATTTCATGCTCGCGCATCGCCCGGGCTTTGTCGCGCCAACACTCGCGGCCCGGCAGATCGCCACGCTCGATCACTTCTCGGGCGGCCGGCTCGGTGTGCACTTCATCTCCGGCGGCAGCGACGAAGATCAACGGCGCGACGGCGACTTCCTGAGTCACGACGACCGTTACGCGCGCACCGACGAATACCTGCAGATTCTGCGTCGCGTGTGGACGGAAGATCAGCCGTTCGATCACGAAGGCCCCTTCTACCGCGTAGAAAAGGCGTTCTCCGAGGTCAAGCCGAAACAGTCGCCGCATGTGCCCATCTATTTCGGCGGTGCATCCGAGCCCGCGCTCGCCGTGGCCGGCAAACATGCCGATGTCTATGCGCTGTGGGGCGAATCGAAACAGCAGGTGCACGAACAGGTGACGCGCGTGCGCGCCGAAGCCGCGAAACACGGCCGCCGCGTGCGCTTCTCCGTGTCGTTCCGGCCGATCCTTGCCGCGACGGAAAGTGCCGCATGGGAGCGCGCAGAACACATCCTCGAAGAGACACGTCGCCTGCGTGTCGAACAGGGCTTCTCGCGCGGTGGTCCGCAGCAAAGCGAAGGCGCGCGCCGCCTGCTCGCGGCATCCGGCGACGGCGTACGCGCGGACGAACGTCTCTGGACCGCCGTGGCAAAAGAAATCGGCGGACGCTCGAATTCCACTGCGCTTGTCGGCACGCCGGCGCAAGTCGCGCAGACGCTCGCCGAATATCATGAACTCGGCGTGACGACCTTCCTGATTCGCGGCTTCGATCCATTAGAAGATGCCATCGACTATGGGCGCGAACTGATTCCCGCGACCCGCGAACTCACGTCCCGCGCACGCCGCGCCGCTTGACCGGAGCGATCATGAGCACCCTTCTCGCCGCCGATCAACCGTCGCTCGTGCGGCATGACACGCCCGTGCGCAAGTTCTGGTTCGACGAAGAACTGGAACCACAACGTACGCTTGCAGAAGAACGTCTGCATCGTCAGCAACGTCTTGCGGGCGTATTTCGACTGTTCGCGCAGTATGGCTTCGCGCAAGGGCTCGCGGGTCATATCACCGCGCGCGATCCCGAATCGACGGACCACTTCTGGGTCAATCCGCTGGGCCGGCATTTCGGCCGCATGCGCGTGTCCGATCTGCTGCTGGTGAATCGCCACGGCGAGATCGTGGTGGGCGATGGTCCCGTGAATCAGGCTGCGTTTGCCATTCACGCTGCGATTCACGAGGCGCGCCCCGATCTCACGCCACAGCCGATTCCGCACGATATGGCAGACCTCACGCATCAGCAGGTCGGCCGCGCGAACGGTGCGCGTCATGCATTCGACAGCATGTACGAAGGGCTGATCGAAAGCGAACGGGAGTTACTCGACTGATGGCTATTCACAAACTTCGGCACTTTGTCTGCGAGATTGCGGAACTCGTTGATTCCGGGGTCGATGAAGCCGGATTGCTCCACCAAGGCGTCCTTGCGCTGCGCGAGTTGGTCCGCGTCGACGACTGGCTGCCCGATGCTTATGCGCAGCCTTCCGTCGATCGCTATCAGCAGTTTCTGCTCTACGCCGATGCACGCCAACGCTTCAGCGTCGTCAGCTTCGTCTGGGGTCCGGGCCAGCAGACGCCGATTCACGATCACACCGTGTGGGGACTCATCGGTGTGCTGCGCGGCGCGGAACTTGCCGCGCCCTACGCGCGCAACGACGACGGCACGCTGCGCGTGGCGGGCGCCGAAGTACGTCTCGAAGCGGGCGATGTCGAAGCGGTGTCGCCTGTCATCGGCGACATTCATCGCGTGCGCAATGCGTACGACGACCGCACGTCCGTCAGCATCCACGTTTATGGTGCGAACATCGGCGCGGTGCGCCGCTCCACGTACCCGCCAAACGAGCGGCCAAAGCCGTTTATTTCAGGCTATTCGAACGACACGCTCCCCAACCTGTGGGATCTCAGCAAGGAAATACCTCTTTCATGAAGTCATATTCCGTCCGCACGTATGAAGACGTGCGCGAAGCGCTGCTCGCGCGACGTGAAATCGCGCTGCTCGACGTACGCGAAGAAGACCCGCATGCACAGGCTCATCCGCTCTTCGCCGCGAATTTTCCGCTGTCGAAGATCGAACTGGACGCCTACACCCGTTTGCCCCGCCGCGACGTACCCATCGTGCTGTTCGACGCTGGCGAAGGACTTGCGACGCGCGCCGCCGACAAGCTCACGTCCCTCGGATACACACGGATCGCACTGCTGGCGGGCGGACTCGACGGATGGATTCGCGCCGGCGGCGAAGTATTCCGCGACGTCAACGTGCCGAGCAAGGCTTTCGGCGAATTCGTCGAAGCGCAGCGGCATACGCCTTCGCTTTCCGCAGAGGCGGTCGGAATCTTGCTTGAAAACGGTGACGACGTCGTCGTGCTCGACGCGCGCCGCTTCGACGAATATCAGACGATGAACATTCCCGGCAGCATCAGCGTGCCCGGCGCGGAACTCGTGCTGCGCGCGCGAGCGCTCGCGCCGGATCCTAAGACGCATGTGATCGTCAATTGCGCGGGGCGCACACGCAGCATCATCGGCACGCAATCGCTAGTCAATGCGGGGCTGCCGAATCCCGTCGCGGCGCTGCGCAACGGCACCATCGGCTGGACGCTCGCGGGGCAGGCGCTGGAGCACGGCAGCAGCCGTCGGTTCGATGCCGAGGCCGGTCTCGATCAGACTAACCTCGCTGCATCGCGCACCGCAGCGCGCGCGCTCGCCGACCGCGCGGGCGTCCAACGCACGACGCTCGATGAAGCCGCTCGCTGGGCGTCCGATCCGTCGCGCACCACGTATCGCTTCGATGTGCGCACGCCAGCCGAATACGAACGCGCGCATGCACCGGGGTTTCAGGGCGCGCCGGGCGGCCAGCTCGTGCAGGAGACGGACATGTTCGCGTCCGTGCGCGGCGCGCGCGTCGTGCTGTTCGACGACGACGGCGTGCGCGCCAACATGACAGCATCTTGGCTCGCGCAGATGAACATCGACGTCTACGTGATCGATGACGCTGCCGGACAGCAACTCACGGCTAGTGGCCCCTGGCGCAGCACGAAGCCGGAGCCCGCGCACACCTCCGCTTTATCCGCGGAAGAACTCGCCGCGCTGCTCGCCGATCCATCGAGCCGCACCGTGGTGATCGACGTGACGTCGAGCGCGAACCACGTGAAGGCGCATATTCCGGGTGCGCACTGGATCGTGCGTTCGCGCCTGTCGAACGATGTCGACGATCTTCGCGCGCTGCCCGACGCGAAACGTTATGTCGTCACCTGCGCGACCAACGCGCTCGCACCGTTCGCCGCACCCGAAGTCGCCTCGCTAACAGGTAAGCCCGTGCATGTGCTGGAGGGCGGCACATCGGCGTGGATACGTGCGGGATTTCCGACCGAATCGGGAGATTCCCGGCTCGCTTCGCCGCGTATCGATCGTTATCGTCGTCCGTATGAAGGCACCGACAATGCGCGCGAAGCGATGAACGCGTATCTGGAATGGGAGTACGGCCTCGTCGCGCAACTCGATCGCGACGGCACGCATGGGTTTTTCGTGATCTAAGCGCGCCATCAGGCGGCGCGTGACAGGCGTGCCGCCTTGAAGCTCTGTTCGACGCTTTCCGCGAGTACGGCGAGCGCGGACTGCATTTTGCCCAACGCGCGCGAACGTACGATCCACACGGCGATTTCAGGTTTGAAGTCGGTGATCGGAACCACGTCGAGGTGCGCTGCATGCACGCTGCTGCGCAGCAAGGGCAGCGGAACCAGCCCCAAGCCAACGCCGTCGGCGACAAGCCCGAGCTGCAACTCGGTGCCGAGCGTTTCGAGGTTGAGCTTCAGCGTGTAGCCTTTCGCCGCGAGGGCCTGCTGCAAGCCCGCGCGAAAGCCGCAGCCATCCGGATTCAATACCCAGCCATACGATTGGCACTCCGCGAGCGTATACGCACGCTTCTTCAGGCTGCCCTTTTGCGCGACCACAGCGAGCTTCAGCTCGCCCAGCGTTTCGCCTGCGAGCGTTTCCTGTAACGCACGGTTCGTTGGCAGCAGCACGATCACCGCATCCAGTTCGGCCTCTTCGACCTTCTGCAGCAGCGGGTTACCCCATCCCGTCGTCACCCGCGCCCGCAACTCGGGATGTGCGCAGCGCAGCGCATGAAGCGCCTTGAGCATCGCCACATCGGCAACCGTCTGTGCGACGCCGAGGCGCAATACGCCCGCGAGTGGCGCGTCGTCCGCGACGAGATGTCTGAGCGCGTCCACCTCGCGCACGATGGCACGGCATTGCTCATACACAACGCGGCCCATCGGCGTGGTCTTCAGCGGCTTCGTGTTGCGATCGAGCAGTTCGACGCCAAGCGCTTCTTCGAAGTTCTGGATGCGGCGCGTGACAGCAGGTTGCGTCAGTGCGAGAGAATCGGCGGCCTGACTCAGCGACTGGCTGCGCACGACGGCAACGAAGGCCTCGATTTCATCGAGTTTCATGGATGGTCTTGTCTTCAAATGAAGTGTTGATGGAGCGACATTAGCCTGCAACCGCCCGTATGCTCAAGCGGCTCTTCCAGCTTTCCGTTTTCCTCCAACGCATATTAACAAAGAAGAACAATGCGTTTGCCTTATAAAACCTGCGACCGTATCGTGTGTTTTTATTCAACTACCTGATGCTGCGCTCCCTCATGCCCTTCCTTCTCAATCGATTTCTGCAAAGATTGTCCGGCCTTCTGATTTGCGCGATCATCGCAAGTGCATCGCCTGCCGCGCTGGCGGAGACGACGCTTAAAGTCGGCGATCAGCAGTTGCAGACGCGCGGCATACTCGAAGCGTCAGGCCAGTTGAAGGACGTGCCGTACAAGATCGAATGGTTCAACTTCCCTGCTGCGCAACCGCTGGGGGAGGCGCTCAACGCGGGGGCAATCGATGTCGGCGGCCTCGGCGATGCGCCGCTGATCTTCGCGTACGCAGCGGGCGCGCGAGTGCGTGCAGTGGCCGCAACGCGCTCGACGCCGACCGATCTCGCGATCATCGTGCCTGACGCATCGCCCATCAGGACGGCCGCCGATCTCAAGGGCAAGCGCATCGCGACCACGCGCGGCTCAATCGGCCATTACCTCGCGATTGCAACACTCGAACGCGCGGGCATCAAGCTCTCGGATGTATCGCTGCGCTTCATGCAGCCCGCCGATGCCAAGGCCGCGCTCACGTCCGGCAACGTCGACGCGTGGTCCACGTGGGATCCGTATGTCGCGCTCGCCGAGCAGCGCGATCACGATCGCAGCATCGCGAATGGCGTCAATCTGTCTTCTGGCCTTAGCTTCCAGGCTGCGACCGAAACCTCCATCAAGGACAAGCATGCCGAAATCGCCGATTTCCTCAAGCGCGTCGCGGCCGGCCAGCGCTGGGCGCTCTCGCATCCGGACGAAGTGGCCGCCATGCAATCGAAAGTGACGGGCTTGCCGCCTGAAGTGCTGAAGACCGTCTATCAGCGCGCGCAACTGCATCCCGTCGTCATCGACGATGGCCTCATCGCCGAACAGCAAAAGACGGCCGATCTCTATCACCGTGCGGATGTGATCAAGACACCGCTCGATGTCACGAAGAGTTTCGACCGGCAATTTCCGCTTGCCGCACAGTGAACCGACCGACCATGACCAGCCGTCAACCCGAAGGCGCGCTTGCCGATGTGGAGCGCGACGCCGATGCGCTTCAGGCACTCGCCGATCTCGACAGTCCGCAAGCCGATGCGTGGCTCGCCGCGCTGACAGCCGAATTCGGCGCAGGCGCCGCCGCGCTCGACGCCGGCCCAATCTTCCCGCACGAGAACCTCGCCCGTCTGCGTCGCGCGGGTCTGCTTTCGCTGACCGTGCCGCGTGCGCTCGGCGGACGCGAGGCCACACTTGCACAAGCGCTCAAGGTGATTCGCGCGGTAGCGCGCGGCGAACCTTCGACGGCGCTGATTCTTGTGATGCAATGCCTCTATCATCTGCGTCTGCAGGCCAATCCGAACTGGCCGGCAGCGCTGAAAGAACGCATTGCGCGCGATGCCGTCGAACGCGGCGCGCTGATCAACTCGTTGCGCGTCGAGCCCGAACTCGGCTCGCCGTCGCGTGGCGGCCTGCCCGCCACGGTTGGCCGCAGCGAAGGCAATCACTGGATACTGAGCGGCCGCAAGCTGTATTCGACGGGCAGTCCCGGTCTGACCTGGTTCGCCGTGTGGGGACGCACGGACGAAGCGGCACCGCGAGTCGGCACGTGGCTCGTTCATCGCGACACGCCCGGCATCCGTTTTGGCGAGCCGTGGAATCATCTCGGCATGCGTGCGACGGGCAGCCATGAAGTGATCTTCGATAACGTACGCGTACCGTTCGACCAGGCCGTCGATCTTCAACCGCCCGGCCCGACCAACGGCATGGACCCGCTGACGAGCCTGTGGATGAACGTGTTGCTGCCATCGATCTACGACGGCATCGCACGCGCCGCGCGCGACTGGTTCGTGCAGTGGGCGGCGCAACGCGTGCCTTCGGGACTGAACGCCCCGCTATCGACGCTCGACAGTTTTCAGCAGACGGTGGGGCGCATCGATGCGCTGCTGTTCAACAACCGCGTCCTGCTCGATGCAGGCGCAGCCGGCCAGATCGGTACGGTCGAAGCGCCGACCATCAAGTATCTCGTCAGCCAGCACGCTATCGATGCCGTCGAACTCGCACTCGAAGCGAGCAGCAATCCTGGCCTCAGTCGCAACAACGCACTGGAGCGCCACTACCGCGACGTGCTGTGCGCGCGCATTCACACACCGCAGAACGACACCGTGCTCGGCAATCTGGGCCGCGCCGCATTCACCACCACTTCACCCACGAGGAGTGAACCCAGATGAGCGTCGAATTCATCGGCTATGTGAGCCATCAGGAATCGAGCGAGATTCATTTGCCGAAAGGACCTGCGGTCAATCCGCCGTACATTGCCGCCGTGGCGCAAGCGCATGAATATGGCGGCTTCGACCGTGTGCTGATTGCACATTCGAGCGCGTCGCCCGACGGCTTTCAGATTGCGTCGTTCGTCGCGCAGCAGACGAAGCGCCTGGGCATCCTGCTCGCGCATCGTCCGGGCTTCGTCGCACCGACGCTCGCCGCGCGGCAACTCGCGACACTCGATCACTTCAGCGCGGGACGCGCCGCCGTGCACATCATCTCGGGCGGCGACGACGCGGAGCAGCAGCGCGATGGCGATTATCTGTCGCACGCTGACCGGTATCGGCGCACCGACGAATATCTCGATGTGGTCAAGCGCTCCTGGACCAGCGATCAACCGTTCGATCACGAAGGCGCGTTTTACCGCGTGACGGGCCACAAGTCGCAGATTCGCCCGTTGCAGCGGTCTCATTTGCCGGTGTATTTCGGCGGATCGTCCGAGGCGGCGATCGAGGTCGCGGGCAAGCACGCCGACGTCTACGCGCTGTGGGGCGAGTCGCTCGCGGCCGTCGAAGAGACCATCGCGAAGGTGCGCAAAGCCGCCGCGCGCTATGGCCGCGAACAGCATGTGCGTTTCAGCCTGTCTCTGCGTCCCATCATCGCGCCCACCGAAGACGCCGCATGGGCGCGCGCCGAATCCATTCTCGAGCGCGCGAAAGACATTGTCGCCACGTCGCCGAATTTCACGCGCCGGCCGAAGAACCCGCAGAACGTCGGCTCGCAACGGCTGCTCGCCGAAGCGGATAAGGGCAATGTCGTCGATACGCGGCTGTGGACCGGCATTACCGCGCTCACGCGTGCGGCGGGCAATTCGACGTCGCTGGTCGGCACGCCGCAACAGGTGGCTGACGCGCTGCTCGAATATCACAAGCTCGGCGTATCGACCTTCCTGATTCGCGGCTTCGATCCGCTCGAAGATGCGCTGGCGTATGGCCGGGATCTGTTGCCTGTGGTGCGAGCCGCCGTCGCGCGCGAAACGGCACCCGCTTGATTATCTCTCTCATGCAACCGACGCGCGCCTGCTAACCAGGCGCGCGTCGGCGCTTTTTGCACATCAGGCAAGCACGTCCGAAAACACACGCGCCGCGAAACGGTCCGAATTCGTACCGTTGTTCAACACGCCGACCGATTTCAGATCGTCGGCATAGAGCGCGATTTCCTTCTTGAACGCATCGCCCACCGGATGATGGTGGTCCGTATGGCTCTTGAGCATCTCCGTCAGTTGCTCGACATTCGCGCCCGGCGCGTTCGGCGCGAAGATCGCGGCGGCCTGCGCGGGGTTGTTCGCGGTCCACTCGGTCGCTTCGAGCAAGGCCTGAGTCAGCGCTTGCGCCGTCGCGCGGTCCTTGCGGATCAGCGAGCCGCGCACGCCCAGCACGCAGCACACGCGGTTCGCGTACTCGCCGCACAGGTTGTTCGACACTTCCTGCAAATGGTCGCCTTCGCGCAAGGTCCAGATGGTCGGGTCGCCATCGGCGATCGCCTGCACTTCGCCCTTTTTCAATGCTTCGCCAAGCAGCGGAGCGGGATATTGACGCCAGTGCACATCGTTGTCCGGATCGACGCCGATCTTCTTTAGCGTCACCGCGAAGAAATTCTTCGCGGGGCTCGCCATGTCGCTCACGCCGACCGTGCGTCCCTTAAGCCCCTGAAGATCGACGATACCCGACGCCTTCGTCGCGAGCAGTCTCATGCAGCCGCCGTGAATGCCCGCCGTCAGTTTGACGTCGAAGCCCTGTTCAAGCGGTTTGATCCAGCGCAGCGCCATGCCGACGCCTGCATCCGATTTGCCGGTTGCGATCGCTTCGAGCAACTGGTCGGTCGAGCCTGCGAAGTTGACCAGTTCAACTTGCAAGCCATGCTTGCGGAAAAAGCCCTGTTTCTCGGCGACCGGCACGGGCGCGGTGCAGATCGCCGACGCGTTCCATGAGAGCTTGAGCGGCTTCAGCGCTTCGTCGGCCGATGCGCGCACGCCCGGCAGACCGAATGCCGCGCCGCCGAGCGCAGCCGCGCCGGCAGCCCACGCGGTGTTGCGCAGCCACACGCGGCGCGCGGCGTTCGATGGCTGATTGTCGTCAGTATGGTTCATCGTGTTGCTTCCCTGTGCTTGAGTGGATGGTCTGTGGCCGCGTCTGCGCGCGGGCTACGTTTCGAGGCCCAGCAGCCCCAGTACATCGCGGCGCAACGACACCAGCGCGGGATCGTCGCGATGGCGCGGATACGGCGCGTCGTTGCGAACCTCGGAAACGATGCGCGCCGGCCGTTCGCTCAGCACGATCACGCGGTTCGCGACGTACAGCGCTTCCTCGACGTCGTGTGTGACGAGCAGCACGGAAAACCCTTCCGCCTGCCACAGGCGCACAAGTTCCGCCTGCATGCGGATACGCGTCAGCGAATCGAGCTTGCCGAACGGTTCGTCGAGCACGAGAAGGCGCGGGTTATTGACCAGCGCGCGCGCGAGTGCCGCGCGCTGCGCCATCCCGCCCGACAGTTGATGCGGAAACGCGTTCGCAAACGCCGACAGGCCGACCGTCTGCAGCGCCGCGTCGATACGTTCCGCGGTTTCGCGCTTCGCCTGATCGCCGCGTGTTTTGCGCTGCGCCTGCGGACCGAGCCCGACGTTGTCGCGCACCGTGCGCCACGGAAACAGCGTCGGGTCCTGAAACACGACGACGCGCGACGGATCGGGACCAGCGACCGCTTCGCCGTCTGCATGGATCTCGCCGCGCGCGGGCGCATCGAGGCCCGCGACGAGCCTCAGCAACGTCGATTTGCCGCAGCCGCTAGCGCCGAGCAGCGCGACGAACTCGCCGGGCTCGACCGTGAGGCTGATGTTGTCGAGCACGGGCAGCGCCTCGCCGCGCAGCGTGAATTGATGGCTGACCTCGCGCACATCGACTCGCGTGCCTCGCCGCGCGCGAGCGGACGACGCCTGCCGAAACGACCCGGAAAACGATTGAGACAGAGAAGCGGCTACCATTTGAGCAATCCTTTTTGCCATGTCAGCAGACGGTCGCGCACGCGAAACAGCAACGTGACGAGCCCCGAGCACATCAGCGCCATCACGAGCAGCGCGGCGTACATGTTCGAATAGGCGGCCCAGCCCTGCGCCCATTGCAGATACCAGCCGAGGCCCGCTTTCACGCCCATCATCTCCGCGACGATCAACACCGCGAACGACGCGCCCAGACCCATGAACAGCCCGACGAATACCGAAGGCAACGCAGCCGGAATGGCGACGCGAAGAATCAGGAACGATGGCCGCGCGCCGAGAGTGCGGGCCACGTCGTAATACGCGGAACTCACGCTCGCTACACCGGACCATGTGAGCACGGCGACCGGGAACGCGGCAGCGAGTGCGATCAGGAACACGCTTGCACTGAAGCTCGACGGGAAAAAGAAGAAGGCGAGCGGCAGCCACGCGGTGGCGGGCAACGGACCCACGAGGCGCAGGACCGGATGAAGCCAATACCCCACCGCCTTCGACCAGCCGATGCTGACGCCGATCACGAAGCCCGTCAGGGCCCCGCACACGTAGCCATACGCGAGCAACACGAACGAGTGGCCGACGCTCGACGCGAGTCTCGGCAGATCGTCCGCATAGACGGCGAGCAATGCTTGCGGGGGCGCGAAGAACGGACGCGGCAGCCATTCGAGCTGCGCGGTGACCACTTCCCATGCCGTCAATCCGATAGACAGCGCCAACAGCCAGGGCGTCGCGTTGAGCCACGCCTGCACGCGCAGACGCTTTGCGCTTGCCGCTGGTGTCGAGGCATTCACTCGCCAGCCCGCCACGCCGATACCCGCCGATAACACCGCGAGCAGCAGCTTGAGGATCAGCAGTTCACGCGTGTATGGCCAGTCGTCGAGTGCGGGCCACCAATGCGTGATCGCCGCGCTGCCGAGCCATCCAAGCGCGGCGAGCCCGGACACGATCAGCCTGGGGTCGTGCCGCGCAGTGCTCGCGGCATCGGCGGCAAGATTGGCCCGAGGGAAAGTTTGAGTTTGCGTGGACATGTCGCGCTCCGTCAGTCGAGGTCATGCGCTGGCAAGATGGGTTTCCGAGATCGCGCGCACGTCGATCCGGCGTGACAGGATCGCGTCGCGGTTCGCGCTGTCGGCTACTTTTTGCAGCGCTTCGATGTCCGCGTTGGTGACGAAGTGCTGCTTCAGCGAAGCGCGCTGCGTGATCTGCTTCGCGGCGTCGAGTGGCGAGCGCGTGAGCGTCGCGTAGATCTGCGCATAGGCATCGGGGTTCGCAAGGGCCCAATCGCCGGTGCGTTGATAGCGCTTCAGGACATCGGCAATCGCCGCGCGTTTGCGCGGGTCCGTCAGCGAGTTGCCCGACGCAGTGATGAAGCCGAGGCCGCTGTTGATCCCGCTGCCATCGCGCAGCACCCGGCCGCCGCGCTGCACGGCAATTCCGTAGTACGGGTCGAAGGTTGCCCACACTTCGATCGAACCGGACGCGAAGGCGGCGAACGCGTCGACCGGCAGAATCAAGCGCACGTTGACGTCATCCTTCGATAAACCCGCTTCCGCCAGCGCGCCATAAAGCTGGAACTGCGAAATGCTGCCGCGCGCCGACGAGACGAACACCGTGCGCCCCTTGAGGTCGGCCACGGTGCGAATAGTCGAATTCGGGCTCACCAGAATGCCGAGTTGCGCGCCGGACCCGACGCGGGTCGCCACGATTTTCAACGACGGGTCGCCCACTGCCGCGGCGAGCACTGGCAAGTCGCCCGCAGGCGCGAGATCTACGGCGCCCGCGCGTTGCGCTTCGAACAAGGGCGCGGCGCCCTGGAAGTTAGCCCAGCGGTACGCGTAAGGTGCGCCGTCCAGTACCTTCGATGCTTCGATCAGCGCCCGCGTTCCGCCGGCCTGATCGCCGAGCACCAGCGTTACGCCGTTGCTTGCCGTGCTCGCGTTTGGATTGGCCGCGGACACGCTTTGCCCACGTGCCGCGGCGGCCACTGAGGCGAGCGGCGCTGCAGTGAGCGCACGCAACACGCGTCGCCGCGCGGAAAAAGACGTTGGAACGGAAGGGGTCATAAGTCTTCGCCGAAGATAGTCAACACAGCGTAGCGAGGAAGGACCCACGTGAGAATTATTCGATTTCGATATGTTTATATTTATTCAATATTTATGTTTTGCATGTCAGCAACGCATCAATAGGTAAGCGCGCGGCTCTCGCCATGCGAGAGCCGCGCCCAAGTTGAATCACAATGGAGCCTGCGTCCAGTGGTCAGGCGCATCAGCCGCGATCTGTTTCTTGCGGATCTCGACTCGCACGCGCAACGTCTCGCCGCACATGTTCCCGCTGACTTCGACGAGTCGGCGTATGCGTCGAGTCTCTGGCAGCGCGAGGCGTCCAGCGCGTGATGCGATGCCACGTTCGGGGGAGACGTGGGTTAGTGCGAGCGAGCCCATCAAAGCGGATTGCGACTAAGGTTATGACGACCGGCCATATGCCGCGCAGGGACTCAGGAAAACAGCGCGAGCGCAATTCGATACTGCGTCGTGACCGCGCGTCGCGCGGCGAGGACGGATCGACGAACGTCGCATGGGCGTTCAATCGCGCTGTGTCGTCGCCCGCTGAATTGTAGATGTTCAGCAGGAGCTGCCGCACGGCTTCGAGGAAGCCGGACACGGCCCGCCGATAGAACAATGCGACGTCCAATGACATCGTGCGCTCCCCTGCTCGTGGCATTGATCGAATCCAGTCAGCGCCGCTCGCTTGCGCAAACAAGCATTTGTGCCATGCTTTGTGCCGCAAATGCAATGTCGGCAGGACGACATCGACTCAACGTATTCTCCCGTCATCTGCTTTTCTTATGCGCAAACATTGGTTGGATTTATGTTTGACCCGACTTACCGTCCTGACTCTAGCGGGCGTACACGCATAAGCATCGCCTCTCTCTCCTCAATGGCACAGACATGACCACCTCAAACTCCCGTACCGCCGAGTATCCGATCGACAGGCAATTTCTCGAACGCTGGTCGCCGCGCGCGTTCACGAAGGACACCATTCCAGAATCGACGCTGCTAACCTTTCTCGAAGCGGCCCGCTGGGCGCCCTCCTCGTATAACTCGCAGCCGTGGCGGTTCGTCTATGCGCGCCGCGACACGGAGCACTGGACGCGATTTCTGGGTTTCCTGAACGAGTTCAACCGCGGCTGGGCACAATATGCCGCCGCGATCCTGATCGTGCTGTCGAAGCGCACGTTCACGCCACCGGGGGCCGCAACGGAAGTGCCGCTCGCGTCGCATTCGTTCGATACAGGCGCCGCGTGGGGTTATTTCGCGCTGCAGGCAAGTCTCTCGGGGTGGAAGGCACACGGCCTTGCCGGCATCGAACGCGAGCATATTCGCGCGGAACTGGCGATCCCCGAGGACTATGCGATCGAGGCGGCCGTCGCCATCGGTCGCGCTGGTGACAAAGCTTCGTTGCCTGAAGCCCTGCAAAAGCGCGAGACGCCGAGCCCGCGCAATCCGCTACCGACATTCGTCGCGGAAGGCCGTTTCGCGCTCTGAGTGAGCCGCTTGCGGGGCGCGTCGCCGTCACCGGGCTTCGCGGCGCGCGCGTCGACGAACCGGACCGCCCGACGAGCGACCTGCGACTCAGTTCAGCGCAATGGCTGCGGCCGCTCCCATCGGCGAACCTTCGAGCGACACCGACGGCCTTCCGTCCGGCCCGACCGGTACGTCACCGACGAGCGTCGTGCGATATAACTGACGGTCGGGGGCGCTCACATCAGATTGCAATGAAGTACTGGCTGGCAGCTAAAAACCACCGTTGCACCCACGCGCACCGAACGCTAGCTACGCCGCGCTCACGTGCCGCAATTCACCGACGATCGACTGCGGGTTCTTCAGCAGGTTGTAGATCGGGCAAACCGCCTCCACAGCTTCATGCAGTGCGCGAATCGCTTCGGGTGGTTCCGGCGACACGATATCGAGCGTATAGCGGATGTTGTGCGGAAAGATCGGCACATGCTCGAAACCCGGTTGCTGTGCGAGCGGATGCTGTTCACCGGTCACCTCGACATCGATTGAATCTATCCGCAACTGCCGCTCGGCAGCCTGAATCAGCGTGATATGCGTCAGGCAACTCCCCAGCACACCGAGCTGCAATTCAGGCGATGCTGGTCCGAGGTTGTAGCCGGCGAAATCAGCGGGGCTGTCGCTGATGACCTGAAAGTCGCGGATACGGATTTCGCGTACGCCGCTGCGTCCCAAGGCACGCACATTGGCCTTCAGCTGGTTAGCCTTGACATTCGGGTCGGTGCGCGCCGCTTCGCGTTTGGCGAGCCATGCAATGCGTTTTTGCTGAAGATACTCGTTTAGCGTCGTCATGAATGAATGGATCGATCGTTGAAAGTGCGAGTGGGGATTCGCCGCACAGCATAGCCAGCTGCCGTGGGTCCACGAACGAAGCAATTCTGCTTTGCTTAAATCCATGCGTCGGTTTCGCTGATCTCCCGATAAACGCGCATATAAGAATAGAAATTATTGTTGGTTGTCCAATGAATTTGCTTACCGGTACATTTTTGCTCAGCGCTGCCTAGAGAGTTTCTGCGCTAAAGCGAACTTTGTATGTCAATGCATCGGATATGACTGTAAAAACCGATTTTCTTTCGCCACAGTCACTGAGAACGCATCGTGTCCGCAGGAGCGCCGAGGCTGTGGCAACACCGCCGCCCTGCGGTTGTGGTGGTCAAGGATGACGTCGATGAAGCGTTGCTGCTCGCGGAGCGTGATCGTGCACGTGCTCGCTAGCGGCCGGATCTCATTGGATATTCCTATCATGCTGGGTACCGGTGACGGGCTGGCGGACAGCGTCGTCGTGACCTCGGAAGAAGCGGCACCGCATTTCCCATTTGAAAGCCATCCCGCGTTAAGGCTTAGCCCCGTTCCTGAATGGACTGCCAGGAGTCGTCGATGACCGCCCGCACTTCAGTCGTCGCGTTCGAAGAGAGCGCCCGAGCTACCCCACGCGCATATTCACCGGCGCGCATTCTCAAATCCGACGATGAAGCGCTGCGCACTGCGCGAGCGCTCGCCGAGCGATTCCCGCTCGACGCCTCGCGCCGCGATAGCGAACGCATCCTGCCTTTCGCCGAGCTCGATGCCTGCTCTGGTGCGGGACTGTGGGCCATGACGGTGCCGCGCGAATACGGTGGGGCACAAGTTTCCTACTCGACCGTCGCGCGCGTATTCGCGATCCTCGCGGAAGCCGACCCGTCGATCGCGCAGATCCAGCAGAACCATAACAGCGCGGTATTCTGGATCTGGAAAACCGGCAACGCGCAACAGCGGTCGTTCTTTCTCGGCGAGATTCTGGGCGGTGCTCGCTTTGGCAATGCGAATGTCGACGTCGGGGCACGGCAACCCAGCGGCTGCGCGATGACCATCACACCGGAGCAAGACGGCTTCCGCTTGTCCGGCAACAAACTCTATTCGACCGGCGCGCTATTCGCCGACTATGTGTCGACCATCGGCCAAAACCAGGAAGGGCGTCGCACTGTGGCGGTGGTCCCGGCCGGTCACCCAGGCATGAAGATCATCGACGACTGGCAAAGCTTCGGGCAGAAAACCACGGCAAGCGGAACTGTGATTTTCGACGATGTGTGGGTGCCCGCGCTCAACGTGCTACCGATTCACCAAAGTTATGCGCACTGGCCGCAAAACGCGGTCACACAGATCAGCCATGTCGGCATCGACGCGGGCATTGCGCGCGCCGCGATCGACGCAACGATCGCCTTTATTCGCGAACGCGACGCGGCTTCGTCGTCGAGCGCCATCTCGCCCCTCGGCGCCGATCCCTATGTGATCCATCAGCTTGGCGAATTGACGACGCGTCTGCACGCGGCCGAAGCGATGATGGAACGCGCCGGTCGCGAGATCGATCGCTGTCTCGCCGATATTGGGCCGGATTCGATCGCGGCCGCGTCGATCGCCGTAGCGCAAGCCAAGGCATTGACTACCGAAATCGCGATCGAAGCGAGCAGCAAGCTGTTCGAATTGGCCGGAACCCGCTCGACGCATCCGTCATTCAATCTCGACCGGCACTGGCGCAACGCGCGAGTTCACACCGTGCATGATCCGGTGCGCTGGAAATACGCCGCTGTTGGCAACTTCTATCTCAACGGCGTGCGTCCTTCACCCAACGGTCAGACCTGAAACCCACGTGCGCGCTTCCTTTTACGTCAAACGGCACGGACAATAACTGTGACCCAATCCATTCTCGCCCCTCAGCCGCAAGCGTCGGCGCAATCATCGGACAGCACGCGCGACGCCACTGCCTTCGTACCGGTGCGCTCGCCCGTGGAATTCAACGATAGTCCGGTTGCCCGCGCTCTCGAGCAGCCGTTGCTGCTCGGCCTATTCCTGCCGATTCAGGCAGGTGGCTGGAGCGCCTCGACGTTGCCTCGCACCACCGACTGGAACTTCGACTACAACCTGGCGCTCGTGCAAAAGGCCGAGAGCCTCGGCTTCGATCTGGTGTTCGCGCTGTCCCAGTGGCTGCCGAAGGGCGGCTATGGTGGCGTCTTCAACGGTCAGGCCCTCGACTCGTTCATGTCGCTTGCAGCGATGACCGCGCGCACCGAACGCATCATTCTTGTTGCTACCAGCCACGTGCTTTATGGCCCGTGGCATCCGTTGCACTTCGCGAAGTTCTCCGCGACGCTCGATCACATTTCGAAGGGGCGCTGGGGCATCAATGTCGTGACCGGCCATCGCGCGGTCGAACACGAAATGTTCGGTTGGCAGCGCATCGAACATGACCGCCGCTATGAACTGGCGGGCGAGTTTCTCGACGCGGTGCAACAGCTATGGTCACAACCGGAGAACTTCAGCTTCGTGCCCGAACTGTCGAGCTGGAAGCTCGACAAGGCATTCGTCACCCCAAAGCCGCAATACGGGCGCCCGCTGCTCGTGAATGCGACGGGATCTGACGCAGGGATCGACTTCGCCGCGCGTTACTCGGACGTCGTGTTCATCACCAGCCCAGCTGGCTCAGAAATCGAAGCGGCGCTGGCGGCGTTGCCGGCCCACACGGCGCGCGTGAAGGCGACCGCCGCGAAGTACGGACGCGAAGTCCGCACTCTGATCAACCCGATGGTGATTTGCCGCGAGACCGAAGCCGAAGCACTCGCTTATCGCGACGCGATCGTCGCGCATGGCGACGAAGGCAGCTTCCATCGCTTCGATAGTGACGCCCACGCATGGCGAGGCAACGCCGAGCAGCGAAACCAGGCGGCCGCCCGGGCAGTCGGCGGCAACATCTCGATCGTAGGCGCGCCGCAGCAGATTGCCGAATACATCGTGCGCCTGCATCAGGCGGGTATCGACGGCGTGCAGTTGAGCTTCTTCGACTTCCAGCCGGACCTCGAATTCTTCGGCGCGCGCGTGCTGCCGCTACTACGGGAAGCGGGCCTGCGCCTCTAACTGGCCGCATCTACCAACTCAAAGGTGATTGAATGAGCCGACTCTGGTACACCCGCTGCCCTGCCCCCACTCCGTTCGGCATAACCGTACAGAAAGGCTGGCTCGAACAGGAATTCGCCCCCGACGGCATCGACGTGAAGGCGCTCCAGGACGCCGACGACGCCACCGTGCGGCGCTCGCACTTCACGCACACGCAGCCATGGTCGTTTCGGCAGGGTGGCAATATTCCGGCGCTATGGGCGCGTTCGCAAGGCAGCGATACACGACTGATCGGGCTGAGCTGGGTGGATGAATTCCAGGCGCTGATCACGCTCGACCGGCAACTCGATGCCAGCGCGGAAGCGCTGGCAGGACGCCACTTCGGCTTTCCGCTCAATGCACGCGCAAGCGTGGTCGACTTCCATCGAGCGACTGCCTTGCGCGGATTCACGTCATTGCTCGGCGCGCTTGGCCTGCAACTCGAGGACGTCGATCTGGTCGACCTCCCGCATACGCCGCGCGGCCTCGAAGACGCCAAGCCTGCTGCCGACGCCCCGCTCGCTGACTGGCTGGACGCGCAGCGCTCTCACGAATTCGCCCGCGAAGGCGAAGCACTGCTGCGCGGCGAGGCCGACGTCGTGTTCGTCAAAGGCGCGACCGGGCTCGATATCGCAAACCTGCTGAACGCGAAGATCCTGATCGATATCAGCGCCCAGCCGAATCGGCTGCTGCACGCGAACAATGGTACGCCGCGGCCGTTGACCGTGGACGCGCAACTGCTGCGCGAGCGCCCCGATCTGGTCGAGCGGGTGCTGGCCCGCACGCTCGACACCGGCGACTGGGCGCAACGCCATGCGGGCGACATCGCGCACTACGTGGCGCGCGAAACGCGCAGCGCGGAACATTGGGTCGAGCGAGCCTATCCGGGCGGACTACATCGGCAATTGAGCATCGGACTCGATCCGCAAGCGTTGGCGGCGCTCGCCGACTTCAAGCAGTTCCTGTTCAAGTGGGGATTCATTCCAACGGACTTCGATTTCGACGCATGGGTAGAACCCGCGCCGCTGCGTGCCGCACTCGCGCGCCGTGACGCGACTATGCGCGCCACGGCCTGAGCCCGTTGCGGCTTTCTTCCCTTCTCTCTTCTCGCACAACCATACGATGGCATACGTCACATCGCAGGCGGCGCCGCGCCGGGGCGGTGCGCGCCTTGTCAATGGCGCGCTCGGATTCGCGGCCGCGCTGCTGGTCGCTCTCTCTGTTTCTCACGCTCACGCGCAGACCCGCGGCGGCACACTCAATTTCGTCGTCACGCCGGAGCCAACCGCTCTCGTCGATCTCGCGACTACGGCGACCAATGTGCTGAAGGTCAGCCCAAAAGTCGTCGAAGGTCTGCTCGAATACGACTTCAGGTTGCAGCCGAAAGCTTCGCTCGCGACGTCCTGGGAAGTCAGCGACGACAGGCGCAAATACGTTTTTCATTTGCGTCACGACGTGAAATGGCATGACGGTCAGCCTTTCACGTCCGCCGATGTCGCGTACTCGATCCAGACGCTCAGGCAAGTCCACCCGCGCGCCAAAACCACCTTCGCGAACGTCACCGCTGTGACGACGCCGGACCCGTATACAGTCGTCGTCACGCTGTCGAAGTCCGCGCCGTATCTGATCAAGGCATTCTCGTCGTCGGAAACGCCGATCGTGCCCAAACACATTTACGAAGGCACCGACCCGCTGACCAACCCAGCCAATAACGCGCCGATCGGCACGGGCCCCTTTCGCTTCGTCAAATGGGTGCGCGGCAGCTACGTCGAATATGCACGCAACGACGACTACTGGGACAAGGGCAAGCCCCTGCTCGACAGGATCGTCGTCAAGGTCATCACCGATCCGGCCGCGCGCACTGTCGCGCTCGAAGACGGCTCAGTCGACCTGAGCGGCGACACGCCCGTGCCGCTCTCCGATATCGAGCGGTTGAAAAGCAATCCGAAGCTCGCGCTCGACCAGCGCGGCTATGAGTTCCAGGCTGGTGTGACGCGCATCGAGTTCAATCTCGACAACCCTGTACTAAAGAACCTCGCAGTGCGTCAGGCGATTGCGTCGGCGCTAGATCGCGACGTGATCCGCAAGGTAATCTTCTACGGCTATGCGACGCCGCTCGCCAGTCCGATCATTCCGACGAGCCCCTACTACGACCCGGCACCTACGCCGTATCCGTTCAACGTGGAGCGCGCCAACGCACTGCTCGACGAAGCCGGCTATCCGCGCAAGGCGGACGGTACGCGTTTCGCGCTGACCGTCGACCCGCTGCCGATCGGCGATCTGCCCACGCGCACCGCCGCTTATGTGAAATCCGCGCTGGCGCGGGTCGGCATTGCGGTCACCGTGCGCAGCCAGGATTTGCCCGCGTATCTGAAACGTATCTATACCGACCGCGACTTCGACTTTTCGATCAACGGCATGAGCAACCTGTTCGATCCGGTGGTCGGCGTAGCGCGGCTCTATACGAGCAACAACTTCCGGCGCGGCGTGCCGTTCACGAACGGTTCGCACTATAGCAACCCACTGATCGACCTGCTGTTCACGCAAGTCGCCGAGGAAACCGATGAAGGCAGACGCAAGCAGCTCTTCTCGCAGATTCAGCGCATTCTCGAACACGATCTTCCGGACATCAACCTGGTATCGCCGCAATACCTGACCGTGTACTCGCGCGCGGTCCATAACCATACGACGGGCCCTGACGGAGTATCGGCGAGTTTCGCCGACGTCTGGCTGCAACGCTAAAACGCATTCGACTCAAACTCTCACGGAATTCGACTCTCATGGAATACAGACAACTCGGTCGCAGCGGCATCAAGGTCTCGACACTGACTCTGGGCACGATGATGTTCGGCGGCCCCACGGACGAGGCCACCGCTGCACGTATCATTGAACAGGCGCTGGAGCAGGGTGTCAATTCGATCGACACCGCCGACGTCTACGTCAAAGGCGAGTCGGAACGCGTGGTCGGCCGCGCGATTTCCGCGCAGCGCGAGCGCTGGGTGCTGGCGACCAAATTCGCCAATCCGCTCGATGAGCGCGACGTCAATGCGCGAGGTGCGTCGCGCAAACATATCGTGCGCGCCGTCGATGCGAGCCTACAGCGGCTCGGCACCGACTACATCGACCTGCTGTACATCCATCGCGAAGATCATCAGACACCGGTCGAAGAAACCGTGCGCGCGCTCAACGAACTGATCCGTGCTGGCAAGCTGCGCTACTACGGACTGTCCAATCATCGCGCGTGGAAGATCGCCGAGTTCAGCCATACCGCCCAGGCGCTCGGACTCGATGCGCCTGTCGCAAGCCAGCCGCTCTACAACGTCGCGAACCGCCAGGCCGAAGCCGAGCAATTGACTGCGGCGCATCGTTACGGGCTCGGCGTCATTTCGTATAGCCCGCTCGCGCGCGGCGTGCTGACGGGCAAATACGAACCGGGCGCCACGCCCGGTGCCGACACCCGCGCGGGGCGTAGCGACCGGCGCTTGCAGCAGACCGAGTGGCGTCCAGAATCGCTCGAACTGGCGCGGCGCGTGCGTGAGCATGCTCAGGCCCGCGGTCTTTCTGCCGGTCAATTCGCGCTCGCGTGGGTGCTCAATAGCCGCTACATCAGTTCTACGATCGCCGGGCCTCGCACCGAGGCGCAGTGGCAGGACTATCTGCCCGCGCTCGCCTACCGCCTGAACGCTGAAGACGAAGCGTTCGTCGATTCGCTCGTGACGAGCGGACATCCGTCCACGCCGGGTTTTAACGATCCGGGGCATCCATTCTTTGGTCGCCGCGTGCGTCATGGCGCGGTCCAACCCGTACAGACGCCGCTTCAACAGGGTTAGCCATGCGCTTAGATCGCCGGCATTTCATCCAGAGCTCACTGGCGCTTCTGTGCGCCGGCGCGCTGGACTCCTCGGTGCGCCTCGCACATGCGGGCAGCGCCGCTGCTTCGTCGAGCGCGCTTGCCGGAACCAACGCCGCGCCCGTACAGGGCGGCACGCTGACCTACGCAGTGCAACAGGAACCGCCGTCGTTGGTGTCGCTGCTCGACACCAACACGGTGATCCGCAACATCAGCGCCAAAATCACCGAGGGACTCTTGCGCTATGACGCGCAGTTCAGGCCGCAGCCGTTGCTTGCCATCGCGTGGAGCACGAGTGCCGACGGTCTGTACTACACGTTCAGGCTGCGGCCCGGCGTGAGGTGGCACGACGGCGAGAACTTCACATCGGCTGACGTGCGTTACTCGATCCTCACGCAAAAACGTCTCGGTCCGCGCGGGCGCATCACGCTCGCGAACGTCGAACGCGTCGACACGCCCGATCCGTTGACGGCCGTGATCGTACTCGGCAAACCAACGCCGTATCTGATCAAGGCTTTGTCGTCGGCGGAATTGCCGATCGTGCCGCAGCATCGCTATGGCGACGGCGATCCGCTCACGAGCCCCAATCTGAGCGCGCCGATCGGCACCGGTCCATTCGTGTTCGATGAGTGGGTGCGCGGCAGTCACATCAGCCTGCGCAGAAATGCGAACTACTGGCGCGCGGGGGCGCCGCATCTCGACCGTGTGGTCTATCGGATCGTGCCCGACCAGGCATCCATCTCAGCCGCGCTCGAAACGGGCGAAGTCGACGCCGCGGCCAATGTCGGTCTGGCCGATCTCGGGCGGCTCGCGAAAGTGCCGTATCTGAAAATCGACGACAGCTACGACGCGTACCTGAACAACGCGGCTTTCCTCGAGTTCAACCTGGAAAATCCGGTGCTTGCGCAGCTTCCGGTTCGCAAGGCAATCGCGCATGCGATCGATCGGAACTTCATCAAGGACCACGTGTTCTACCGGCGCGCGAGCGTGGTCGACTCGCCGGTGCCAGCCGTATTGGCGGCCTACTACGACGACAGCACGTTCCACTATCCGTTCGACATCGACGCCGCGAACCGTCAGCTCGACGCTGCGGGTTATCCAAAGCAGGCGGACGGTCAACGCTTCGCGCTGAAGATCAACTACATCAGCGGCGCGGATTTTCGGCACGCGGCGGAGTATCTGCGCGCCGCGTTGGCGCGCATCGGCATCAAGGCGACGATTCTCGACGGCGATCTGCCGACCTATTTGCGCCGCGCGTACACGGCACGCGAATTCGATTTGAACCTGAATGGTCTCGGCCGGTTGTATGACCCGACCGTCGGCGTGCAGCGCATCTACTGGTCGGACGGCGTCCGGCATCCGCTGATCTGGATCAACGCGTCGCATTATCAGAACCCGCAAGTGGACGAGTTGTTTCGCGCAGCCGCGATCGAAACCGACGAGACAAGGCGCGCGGCCGCGTTCAGGGAAGTCCAGCAGATCGTCGGCCGCGACCTGCCGGTACTGCCGCTCGTTACTGTGCCCTCGGCATTGCAGGTGTATCACGCGCGCGTGCACAACCTGAACAACAGTATTGACCTGACCGCCGGCGATTTCTCCGATACCTGGATCGAACCGAAAACCTGACAAACCGACGAGGGCCTCGAACAATGAGCACACCAGAACTGGACGACCCGAAATCCGCGCTACTGAATGCGCTGACCTTTGCGAGCGCGAAGCAACAGGCGGACGCGCTGGCCGAGGGCCGCGTTTCTGCGGTCGACCTGCTGGAACACAGCCTCGCTCGCATCGCGCGCTTCGATGACATATTGAACGCCGTGGTCGCGCGTGACTTCGACGCAGCGCGCAACGCCGCCCGCGAAGCCGACGCGGCGCTTGCGCGTGGCGAGCGACGGCCGCTGCTCGGCGTGCCGATTACATGTGGCCGGGCTAGTTACTAGTGTCGGAAACCCGTCCTACGCGGATAATCGCGCCGAACGCGATTCGCTCGCCGTCGCCGCATTGCGTGAAGCGGGCGCGTTGATCATTGGCAAGACCAACGTGCCGCTCGGTCTCGCGGATCTGCAAAGCTATAACGAAGTCTACGGGCTGACCCGCAATCCGTGGGATCTTGCGAGGACGCCCGGGGGATCGTCGGGCGGCTCGGCGGCGGCGCTCGCGGCCGGCTATGTCGCCCTCGAACTGGGCTCGGATATCGGCGGCTCGATTCGCATTCCCGCGCACTTCACCGGCGTTTTTGGCCATAAGCCGAGCTACGGCCTCGTGTCGCTCGCCGGCAGCGGTGTGCCGAGAGGACGTGCGTCCGCACGCGATCTCAGCGTGGCGGGCCCGCTCGCGCGCAGCGCGGCTGATCTCGAACTCGCACTGGATCTGCTCCTCAACCGCGATCCGCTGACGTCCAAGGCATGGCGCTCCACGTTGCCACCTGCGCGCCACGCACGGCTCACCGAGTTCCGGGTGCTCGTGCTCGACACATGGCCGGGCACGCAACGCAGCCTATCCGAGCGCCTCGTGATCGAGCGCGTGGTCGAGCGGTTGCGCACGCAGGGCGTGTACGTAAGCCGCCCTGCCGATCTGCCGCAGGGGCTCCTACCCGATCTGGTGCGTGCGCATGCGCTGTACCGGACGCTGCTCGGCTCGTCGCTCGCCGAACCGCCTGTGCCGAGCGAAGCGGCTCGACAACGCCTTGCGGCGCTCGCCCCCGCTGACGAGAGCGCCGACGCCGCGTGGCTGAGGGCGCCATACCTCGCGCACCGCGACTGGCTCAAAGCCGACGAGCAACGCCATGCATTGCGTCACCAGTGGGAGCGGCTTTTCAAAGCATTCGACGTGATCGTCACGCCGGTCGCTCCGGTCGCCGCGTTCCGTCACAACCATCAGGAGCCGAAAGACGAGCGCACCTATCCGGTCGCCTTCGACGACGGCGTGCGGGACGTGCGCTTCCTCGATTTCTTTCATTGGGCGGGTCTGCCCGTGCTGCCGGGGTTGCCGGCCACCAGCTTTCCGCTCGGTCTCGACGACGACGGCTTGCCCGTCAGTGCGCAAGCCGTTGGCCCGTGGCTCGAAGACCGTACGTCCATTGCGTTCGCGCATTTGCTCGAACAAGCGTATGGCGGTTTTGTCGTGCCGCCCGGATATGGGGCGTAGGCCGTCCCCATCGTGCGACGGGTGAGGTCAAGCCGCCCGCGCGTCGTCGAAGGTCTTGCCCGGAATCGCGTCGAGCAGCGTACGGGTGTAGGGATGCTGCGGCGCACGCCAGATATCGCGGTGGTCTCCGCTTTCGACGATCCGACCCGCCTGCATCACATGCACACGGTCGGCGATGTAGCGCACCACGGACAGGTCATGCGAAATGAACAGATACGCGAGCCCGAGGTCGCGCTTCAGATCGACCAGCAGATTGAGAATCTGCGCCTGAATCGACACGTCGAGTGCGGAAACCGGTTCATCGCAGATCAGCAGATCCGGTTCGAGGACCAGGGCGCGCGCAATGCCGATGCGTTGTCGCTGCCCGCCGGAGAATTCGTGCGGATAGCGGCCGAGCGCCGAACTGGGCAAGCCGACGCGGTCCAGCATCGCGGCGATGCGTGTGCGGCGCTGCTGGGCGTTACCGATCCGATTCACCACGAGCACGGTGTCGAGAATCTCGGCCACGGTGCGGCGCGGATTGATCGACGAATACGGGTCCTGAAACACCATTTGCACATGGCGTCTCAACGGCCGCAACTCGCGTTCGCCCAGCGGCGCGAGATCAGTGCCTCGCAAGCGGATTGCGCCCGCGGCAGTGGGCACGAGCCGCAGGATCGCTTTGGACAGCGTCGATTTCCCACAGCCGGATTCGCCCACCAAGCCGACCGTCTCGCCGCGCGCGATCGTCAGCGACACGCCATCGACCGCGTGCAGTGCGGGTTGGCCGCGCCGCTGCGGATAGTCGACGCGCAGGTCCTGCAATTCGAGCAACGGCGTGGCGCTCACTGCGTTGCCTTCCGATGATGCATTGCTGTGCGCGTCCGCTTTGACATCCGCCACATGGAGCCCGGGGCGCGGCGAGCGCGGCAGCACGGTAAAGGAAGGCCCGCCGTCTTCGGCGATGCCATGACGGATTTCCGGCAACTTCCAGCCGCGATAGTGCAGATCGTCCGCGAGATTCAGCGACGCGCCCAGCAGACCCCGCGTGTAAGGATGCTGCGGCTGAGTGAAGAGTCGCGCGACCGGCGCTTCTTCGACCTTCTCCCCCGCCAGCATCACGGCCACGCGATCCGCATGTTTCGCGACGACGCCCAGGTCGTGCGTGATCAGCAGCAAGGACATCGACAGCTCGCGCCGCAAACCGTCGAGCAGCTCGAGAATGTGCGCCTGAATCGTGACGTCTAGCGCTGTGGTCGGCTCGTCCGCGATCAGCAGACGCGGGCGGCAGGCCACTGCCATCGCGATCATCACCCGCTGCCGCTGCCCGCCGGACAGTTCGTGCGGATAATCGAACACCCGGCGTTGCGGCTCGGGGATCTGCACGAGTTCGAGCAGTTCGACGGCGCGCTTTGACGCCGCCGCCTTGGACAGATCCTCATGCTGACGCAAGGCTTCGACGATCTGCGCGCCAATCGACAGCACCGGATTGAGCGACGTCATCGGCTCCTGGAAAATCATCGAAATCTGCTGGCCACGGACCTGGCGGATTTCGCGGGGAGACAGGTCGAGCAGCTCGTGGCCATCGAAGCGCAAGCTCCCCGTCACGCGTCCCGGCGCGGCCACGAGACGCATCAGCGACAGCGCCGTTGCCGATTTGCCGCAACCGGATTCGCCGACGAGCGCCAGCGTCTCCCCTTGCGCGATGTCGAAACTCAGGCCGCGCACGGCTTCGTGCATGCCGAAACTGACGCGCAGATCGCGTACTTCAAGCAGGTTTGCCACAGAGCGTCCTCGATTACATTGTGAGCCGCGTGAGCCGCGGGCTCTTCAAGCTCGTTCCCGCAGGCGCGGATTGAGCGCGTCGTTCAGACCGTCGCCGAGCAGGTTCAGCGCGAGTACCGCAAGCACTATGGCGGCACCTGGCACGGCCGTCAGATACCAGGCGGTACGCAGCGAGTCACGGCCCGCGCCGATCATGCCGCCCCAGCTGACCACGTTCGGGTCTCCCATGCCGAGAAACGACAGCGACGACTCGATCAGGATCGCACTCGCCACCATCACGGACGCGGTCACGATCACCGGTGGCAACGCATTCGGCAGAATCTCGCCAAAAATGATGCGTGCGTTGCTGAAGCCCTGGCTGCGCGCGGCAAGCACGAAGTCCGAACGGCGCAGGCTGCGAAATTCCGCCCGCACGATCCGCGCGACGGTGGGCCATGATGCAATGCCGATTGCCAGCGCGATGATCGTCACGCTGGGATGCCCAATCGCAACGATCACGATGACCAGCAGAAAAGACGGTATGGTTTGAAAGAGTTCGGTGATGCGCACCAGCACATCGTCGATCACCCCGCCGAAGAAGCCTCCCGTCGCACCGACCAGCGTACCGATCACGAGCCCGATGCTGGCCGCGCTCGCGCCGATCAGCAGCGACACGCGGGCGCCGTGCGCGATGCCCGCAGCCACGTCGCGTCCGAGCGAATCCGTGCCGAGCCAGTATTGCGGATCGGTGCCCGGCCATACGAACGGCGCCGCCACCATGTCGAGCGGATCACCCGGATACAGATGTCCCGCGCCCAGCGCAAGCGCGATGAACGCCGCGAGCAGCGCGAAACCCCCGAGCGCCGAGCGATTGCGCAGCAGCGCGCGCCACACGCCGAGCCCTGCCGCACCGTGCGGAGCGTGGTTCGTGGCAGTCGCCGCGCCGTCGCGCCGGAAACCGAATAGCGCGCCGCCAAGCTGACGCCGCCATGTGGAAGCACGGGGTTCGGGCGGCGGGGAAACCAGATTGGAAGAGTCGGAAGCCATGTATGCCTCTGGGGAGAAATCGCCGGTGCGTGCGATCACGCGACGCGCGGATCGAGCCACGCCTGCAAAAGATCGACCAGCACATTCGCCAGGATCACGAGCATCGACGACAGCAGCAGCACGCCGAGCAGCACGCTGAAATCACGCGCCATCACCGCATCGAGCGCGAGGCGGCCCAGTCCTGGCCAACTGAACACCGTTTCGGTCACCGCGGCGCCACCCAGCAAGGTGCCAAAGTGAATGCCGATCATCGTTGTGAGCGGCATCAGCGCGTTGCGCAGGACATGCCGCACCGTCACACGCCACGGATGCAAGCCCTTAGCCTGCGCCGTACGCACGAAGTCCTGGCGCTGCACTTCGAGCATCGCCGCGCGCGTAAGCCGTGCGTAGATCGCGATGAAGAACGTCGCCAGGGTCGCGGCAGGCAGCAGCACGTGCTTCAGTGCATCGATCACGTAGGCGGCGCCGTGAAGCTGCGCGCCGAGCGTAATATTGCCGCCGCTCGGCAACCAGCCCAGATGCACCGAGAACAGCACGATCGCGAGCAGACCGATCCAGAAGCCGGGTGTCGAGTAGAACAGCATGGCCACGACGGACAGCACGCGATCGGGCCACCTGCCGGCCCAATGCGCCATCACCACGCCGAGCACTACGCCCACGACGATCGCGACCGATAGCGCGACGCCCATCAGCAGCAGCGTATTGGGCAGGCGCGAGAGGATCAGTTGCATCACCGGCATGTCGTAGCGCGGCGAATAGCCGAGGCTGAAGTGCGACAGATGAGCGAGGTACGACCACAACTGGTGCAGCACCGGTTGATCGAGGCCGAACTTCGCGCGCAATACCTGCATCGTTTCCACCGTCGCCGAGCCGGCTTCGCCGGCCAGCACATCCGCGGCGTCGCCCGGCATCAGCTTCAGCAGGAAAAAGTTCAGGATCACGATACCGATCACCGTCGGTAGCGCCTGACACGCGGTACGCCGCGCGATCGCGGCAAAACGCAAACCCCTGCTCATCGTGTCGCTCCTGTCATGCGCTCAGATAGACGTCGGCCAGATTGCCTTCGAGGCCTTGCGCGGACACGGTGTGGTTGTGAACGCGCCGGTTCGCGAGCGTGACCATGCGAGGTGCGACGAGGTTGAGAATCGGCAGCTCGCGATAGACGATCTGCTGGAATTGTTGATAAAGCGCAACGCGTTTGCTTTCGTCGGTTTCGATCGCAGCGCTCTCGAGCAGGCGGTCGACCTCGGCATTGCTGTAATGCGGCGCGTTCGAGAACGGCACGCCCGGCCGAATGTTCTGCGACCAGTAAAGACGCTGCACGCCGACGCTCGGATCGAATAGCGTGTTCACGCCGATGCTGGTGAAATCGAACTGGCGGTCGGCATACACGCGCTTCAGAAAAGCGGGCAAGTCCTGAGAGCGCACCGTCACGTCGATCCCCACGCGAGAGAGCGCCGATTTCACGTAATCCGCCTGGCGGCGGTACATGTCGCCGTACGGCAGGAAATCATGCGTGAGACCGAAGCGCACGCCGGCCGACTTGCGCGGATAACCGGCCGCGTCGAGCAGCTTTTCGGCGGCGGCGGTATCGAACGGGTACGGTGCGAGTTTGCCGTCGTGATAGGGCGAGCCCGGCGTGATCGGTGTCGGCGACAAGTCGGCGTAGCCATACGCGACCGTGCGCAGCACCACTTGCGGATTGATCGCATGCGCGATCGCCTGGCGCACCCGCAGGTCGCTGAGGATCGGATGTTGCAGATTGAAGTCGATCTCGGACAGCGGTTCGAGGAACCGATAGCCGCGCGTTTCGACAACCAGCTGCGGTAATTGAGTGAGGCGCGGCAAATCGGTGAGCGGTACGGGATTTTCGCCGCCCAGATCGAGCGCGCCTGTCTCGAACGCGGCGGATCGCGCGGCGGCGTCGGGAATGACTTTCAGTACGAGACTGTCGATGTAGGGTTTGCCGGCATCCCAGTAGTCCGGATTGCGTTCATAGACGATATTGGCACCGCGCGTCCACGACTTGAAGCGAAACGGCCCGGTACCGATTGGCGCGTTATTGTGCGGGTTGGACAGCGGATCGCCCGACGCATACAGATGCTTTGGAACGATCGGGGATTCACCGGCCGACAGTGCCTTCAACAGATAGGGCGCCGGCTTCGACAATTCGATCACCGCGGTCCGGGCGTCCGGCGTCGACACGCGCGTGACATTGGCGAAAGTGCTGCGTCCGCGCGGATGCACCGTCTTCAACAATTCGATCGAGAACGCTACGTCCGTCGACGTGAATGGCTGCCCGTCATGCCATTTGACGTTCTCGCGCAGTGTGAAGCTGTACTTCAAGCCGTCAGGACTGACTGCCCACGCGGTTGCCAATTGCGGCCGTGGACGCAGATCGAAGTCGTATGCGAGCAAGCCTTCCAGCACCTTGGAGCTCGCGACCAGAGCGGGCCCGGTGGTCTGAAAGATCGACACCAGCACCGGCGGTTCCGGATTGATCAGCATATTCAGCGTGCCGCCCCGCTTCGGCGATGCTGCGCTGCCTTGTGCAAACACTCGTGCCGGCATGCCGGCGGCGGCAAGAGCAGCGCCCGAGGAAATCAGAAAGTCGCGTCGATTCAGCCGTGCCATGTAATTCGTATCCTGGTGCTTCGGCCGAGTCATGTTGGCCGCGTCAAAGTACCGAGCGGCTTGCCGCTCGTGCAGCGCTTACGATAAAGCCGCAGTCGCAGTAAAAGAACCAATCGTTCGGCATATGCAAAGCACGCCGCCGAAGAAAGACGGATTCCTCATCGAGCAGTCCGATCGCATCTTGCGCGACGGAGCCTAATCCAGTTGCGGCGCTATGCAATCGACAATCCATTACTAGCGTTTTGGCGGCAGGCTTCGCATACTCGGACCACCCTACTGTGGACCTCGCTCGTCATGTCTCTTTCAATCGACCACATCGTGATCCGCGTGCAGGATCTCGAGCAGACCATCGCCGATTTCACTACGCTTGGCTTCACCGTGCAACGCGGCGGCACGCACGCCGACGGCGCCACACATAACGCGCTGATCGGCTTCGCCGATGGCAGCTACGTCGAACTCATCGCCTTTTTGCGCGACGCACCCGAGCATCGCTGGTGGGACGCTAGCCGTCGCATAGGAGATGGTTTCGTCGACTACGCGCTGCTGCCGCAATCGGTTGCCAGTACCATCGCCGCGGCACGCGAACGAGGTCTCTCCTACGACGGCCCCCTTGCCGGCGGACGTCTGCGTCCCGATGGCGAGCGCCTCGAATGGCAGATCGGCAAGCCGTCGAGCGCGGATCTGCCGTTCCTGTGCGGCGACGTGACGCCACGCCACCTGCGCGTGGCCGAAGGCGACGTTCGCCATCATGCGAACGGGGCGCACGGCGTCGCGAACATTACGCTCGCGGTGCACGACCTGGATGCGAGCCTCGCACGATATCGCGCGCTGCTCGGAGAACTCGACGTGCAGCGCGCTCCGCTGCCCGGTTACGACGTCGCATTGGCGATCCTGTCGCTTGGCGCGACGACGCTCACGCTTGCAAGCCCGACCCGCGAAACCCGTCCGCCAGCCGAAGGTCTTGCCGCTGATCTTCGGCACCACCTCGCCTCGCGCGGCGAAGGGGTTTTCGCGGTCGCCCTGGAGACGTACGTCGATGGCGCCGCGCGGCGCCTCGAGCGTACGCTCGCCCATGGCGCCATCATCGAACTGGTAGCAAACCCGTCGATCCGACGCGATCGATAGCGTCGCGCGGCGAGCGAAACACCAGGCGATCCGGCGCCGCTCACGACGCCGTCTGCGCCGCCAGCGATCCGCCGAGATAAGCGTCGCGGATGCGCTGGTCGCCGAGCAATTCGCTCGCGGTGCCGGACAACACCACACGCCCCGTCTGCAACACGTAGCCGCGATGCGCGATCTGCAGCGCGAGGCTCGCGTTCTGCTCGACCATGAAGAACGTGATGCCCTGCTGGTTTACGGTCTGGATCAGGTCGAGGACCTTGTCGACGTATAGCGGCGACAGACCCATCGTCGGCTCGTCCATGCAGACCAGCGCGGGGCGGCTCATCAACGCGCGCGCCATCGCCAGCATCTGCTGTTCGCCGCCCGAAAGCGTGCCGGCTCGTTGCGTCAATCGTTCTTTGACGCGCGGAAAAAGTTCGAGCATGCGCTCATAGTCTTCGCTAATGCCCGCGCGGTCGTTGCGCGTGAACGCGCCCATCAGCAGGTTTTCGCGCACCGTCATGTCGCCGAAAAGCCGCCGGGCCTCCGGCACCGAAGCGATGCCTCGCCGCACGACATGCGAAGTCGGCAGATCGTTCAACGGCTTACCGTCGAAGCTGATCGTGCCGGCTCGCGGTTTGTGCAGTCCAAGAATCACCTTCATCGCCGTCGATTTGCCGCTCGCATTGCCGCCCAGCAGGCTGACGATCTCGCCGCGCGCGATGCTGAGATTCACGCCGAAGTGCACCTGGATCTGTCCGTAGAACGTGTCGATCTGTTCGAGATTCAGCAACGGCTCGGTCATGGCGGCTTGTGCGGAGGGTAATGGGTTCGGCTCAACCAGATGCTGACTTGACGTTTTCATGCGGCCGCCGTTTCTTTGCGGCCGGTCGTCGCGCCGACCTGACGGTGTCCAAGGTAGGCCTCGATCACGGCGGGGTCGTCGCGCACCTCGGCCGGCAGCCCGGAAGCAATCTTGCGGCCATCTTCGAGCACCAGCACGCGATCGGAAAGCTGCATCACGAGGTCGAGCTTGTGTTCGATCAGCAGGATCGTGAGGCCGTCGTGCTTGAGTTGGAGAATCAGTTCGAGCATTTCGGCGGTTTCGGACTCGTTCATGCCGGCGGTCGGTTCGTCGAGCAGCAGAATTCGCGGACGCAGCGCGAGCGCGCGCGCAATCTCGACGCGTCGGCGGTTCGCATAGGACAGGCTGTGCGCCGGCTGGTCGATACGTGGCAAGAGGCGCGTACCGAAGCGCGCAAGAAGCGTTGTCACCTCCTCGCGAAGAGCGGCGTCTTCGCGGCGTACCGATGCGGGACGGGCCAGCGCGCGCAGCACTTCCGCGAACGCCCCGACCACGGGCCAGCCGCGACGGGTCATTGCAAGCCGCGCGTGCGCGCCGATCAGCACGTTATCGAGCACGCTCAGATTGCCGAATACCCGTCCATGCTGGAACGTGCGCGCGACGCCACGCGCGGCAAGCTGCTCGGGCGCCATGCCGGTCACGTCTTCGCCGGCGAATCTCACTTCGCCGGCGTCCGGCGCGTCGATGCCGGTCAGAAGATTGAACAGCGTGGATTTGCCGGCGCCGTTCGGACCGATCACGCTCACGCATTCGCCGCGCGCAACCGACAGGCTCACCTCGTCGACAGCCACGAGACCGCCGAAACGGCGCGTGACGCGCCGCACGTCGAACAGCATATCCGCGCCGCGTGGCAAAGAAGATGTCATGGTCGTCTCCGTCATACCGAACCGAACAGCCCTTGCGGCCGGAAGCGCACGAGTAGCAGCAAAATCATGCCGTAAATCAGCATCCGGTAGTCGGCGGCAAAACGGAACAGCTCGGGCAGGCTGATCAGCGCCACCGCACCGGCCACCGCGCCGATCACGCTGCCGAGACCGCCGAGAATCACCATCGTCAGCGCGAGAATCGACACTTGCGAGTCGAAGGTCTGATAGTTGATGTAGCTGTACAGATGCGCCGCGATGCCGCCGCCGATGCCGGCCGCGAGACCGCCGCAGGCGAACGCTATCGCCTTGTAGCGATTGGGGCGGATGCCATAAGCGCGCGCTGCCACGTCGTCCTCGCGGATCGCGCGCCACGTGCGGCCCAGGTGCGAGTGCAGGAGCCGCGCCTGCAGCAGTGCGAGCAGCACGAGCACCGCGAGCGTGAACCAGTAGACGGCGCGCACGCCCGTCAACTGCCAGCCGAACAGCGACAGCGGGACAATGCCTGTGATGCCCACCGGCCCGCGCGTCAGGCTGTCCCAGTTAAGCACCACGAGGCCGATGATTTCGCCGATGCCAAGCGTCGCGATCGACACATAGTGGCCGCGCAGCCTGAACGACGGGTAAATCAGCACCGTGCCAATCGCCGCGGTGATGAGGCCGGCGAGCGGAATCGTCAAAGCTGGCGACCAGCCCAGATTGACGGACAGCAGCGCCGACGCATAAGCGCCGATCAGCAGCAGCGCCGCATGCCCTAGTGAAATCTGCCCGACCGTGCCCGCGACGAGCGTCAGACTGAGCGCCAGCAGCCCATAGATCCAGCCGTTGGTCAGCGTCTGCAGCACGTACGACGACGGCACGACGAGCGGCAGCACGAATGCGAGCGCCACCAATGCCACGATCGTGCGACGCGGTACGTGCAGCGCGCGGCGGTTCGACAGAAATGTGCCGGTCAGCGGCTCGGGCGGCAACCGGCGGTTCGCGCTGAAGAGACCGTTGGGCCGCCACACGAGAAACGCCAGCAGCAGCACGAACGCGAAGAGGTCGCGATAGCTGGTGCCGAACAACGCGACCCCGTAGCTCTCGACGAGACCGAGCAGCAAGCTGCCGGCAATCGCGCCGGGCACGTTCCCCAGGCCGCCGATCAGCAAGGCGACGACGCCTTTCAACGTCGCCTGAAAGCCCATCGCCGGATCGATGCTGTTGTAGTACATGCCGACGAGCAAGCCGCTCAGGCCGCCGAGTCCGCAGGCGATCGCGAACACGGCCTGATTCACGGCATTCACATTGACACCCATCTGCTGCGCGGCATCGCGATCCTGCGCGGTCGCGCGCACCGCCCAGCCGAGCCGCGTGAAGCGCAGGAACAGGTAAAGCACGCCCGCCGCGCCGATGCCGATTGCCGCAATCAGCAGATCGAGCGAGCCAATGGTGGCCCCGCCGATCGACAGCGTCCAGTCCGGCAGCGAACTCGGCACCGGACGCGGGTCGGGCCCGAACACGATCTGCGCGAGCTGATCGAGCACGAAGCTGATACCGATGGTGGCAAGCAACGGTGCGATACGGGCCGCGCCCTGCAGCGGCCTCAGGCCAATCCGCTCGATCAGGATGCCGAGCAGCGCGCAGCCCGCGACGGTCGCGAGCAGCGCCACGGGCAGCGGCAAGCCGAGGCGCGTCAGACACAGCCAGCCGATGAAGCCGCCCACCATATACACGGAGCCGTGCGCGAAATTGATCAGATGCGACACGCCGAAGATCAGCGCGAGGCCGACCGCCAGCAGCGCATAGATATTGCCGACGATCAGTCCGTTGATCGTGTAGTCGAACCACGCAGTCATGGCGTATGCACGGCGCTCGCGCCATCCCACAGAGCGAATTTGCCGTCCTTCACGACGAGCTCGAGATTCTTCGCGCCTGCCACGCGACGCGTCTGCGGATCGAACTTGAACTTGCCGAAAATCACGCTCGGCACGTCGTTGATCTTCGCAAAACCGTCGTGCACGGCCGCGCGATCCGCACCGTAGCGGCGAATCACTTCGGCCGCCAGAATCATCGCGTCGTATGCGCGCGCGGCGAAGGTGTCCGGATCAGTGCCGTATTTGGCGCGGTAGCGCTGCACGAAGCTTTGCACTTCAGGATGCGGATCGCCGGGGAAGAAGTTCGATTCGGTGTAGACGCCGTTCACCGCAGGGCCGCCAAGATCGAGGAATTTGGGTGAATACACCGAGCCGACCGCCGCGATCGGCGTGCTCACACCGGCCGCTCGCGCCTGGCGAACAATCTGGGCACCGTCGGAATAGTAGGAGATCAGCACGATCGAATCGGGCTGTTCGCTTCGCACGCGCGTGAGCGTCGCGCGAAAGTCCTTCTCGTTCGGTTGATACGCTTCGGCCGCGACGACCTGCGCGCCGTCGGCGGTCGCGGCCTTGGCGAAGATGTCCTTGCTGGTGCGGCCCCAGTCCGTGTTCAGATAGAGCACGGCGATCTTCCTGAAGCCGAGTCCTTTGGTCACATAGTGCGCGAGCAGCGGCTGTTCCTCGGCCTGGCTGATCGCGGTACTCCACATATAGTCGCCACCCTTCGTGAAGTCGGGATGCGAATTCGTGAAACCGAATTGCACGAGACCCGCGCGCTGATACACCGGCGACGCGGCCATCGACGCACCGCTCGACAGATCCCCCAGTTCCAGCAGGATGCGTTTGTCGTCGGCGAACTTCTGTGCGATGGCTACGGCCTGACGCGGATCGCTGCGGCTGTCCTCGAATTCATAGCTGAGCGGGTGGCCGTTGATCCCGCCATTGCCGTTGATCTGTTCGAGCGCGAGATCGAAGCCGCGCTTCCATTGCTCGCCGTATTGCGCATCCTGGCCGCTCAGCGGTCCGGTCACGCCGACCCAGTAAGGATCGGCCGCGTGCGCCACGGGCATCACGCCGCAGGTTGCCAGCGCCAGCGCGCCGGCCAGGTGAAGCAGTGAGCGGATCGCGCCACGCTTGTTGTTCCACAGAATCGCCATACAGGTCTCACGCATTCGAATTGAGTGAGGGCATGTAACCATGTCGTGCGGACGCGGGCCAACGAAGATACGCGACGAAGCTTATTCCGTTGCATTTACAAAGCTTTTGAAGACGAATGCTGAAGCACTTTGCAAAGGTTAGCTGGACTGCACGTGACTCCGAAAACGCCTTGTTTCTAGCGCATTTTCGCGAGCGAGGATCGTAGTGAACCGACCGATACGGACCACACAGGCGGCGGCGAACCGTAGCTTTCGTCACTTGCATAGCGGAATTTATTATAAGAATTGCGCATTCAAGCGCTCCTAAAATGCACCCATCACATGGATGGGGCATCGCATGGAGTTGCATCAACTCGAAGCGTTCTCGGCAGTCATGTCGACGGGCAGCATGACTGGCGCCGCGCGCTTGCTCGGCCGCTCACAACCCGGTGTCACGAGGACGATCCAAGACCTGGAACAGGAGATCGGGTACGCGCTGTTCGACCGTAAAGGACCTCGCGTCACGCCGACGAGCCGCGCGTTCCGGCTTTATGGCGAAGTCGAGCGCTCGCTGATCGGCCTGGCCGCTATCGAGGCCAGCGCGCGGGCGATCGGCCAAGACGAGAGCATGCCATTGCGCGTCGTTGCGACACCCGCGCTCGCCGCCGCATTGGCGCCACGCGCAATCTCGAAGCTCGCGCAGGCAAGCACACGGGTCGACACGCAATTGCGCAGTGCGTCCGCCGAGCAGGTCGTCGAGGCGTTGCTGTCACGTTCCGCCGACATCGGCATCGCGACATTGCCGCTCGATCATGCGGCGCTCGACGTGCACTACATCATCGAGGCGCCATGCGTCGCGGTGCTGCACCGAAATGATCCGCTCGCGCACGATGCCGTGCTGCGACTCGCGCGGCTCGCGGGGCAGCCGGTCGCCACGCTGGCGAACCGTTATCGTCTGCGCAGCCGCATCGATCGCGCATTCGACGAGGCCGGCGTCGCGCTTCACATTGCACTCGAAACGAATGCGTCGCTCAATGCAATGATGGCCGCGCAACAGCAAATCGGCGTCGCCATCGTCGATCCGGTGACCGCGTTCGGCATGCGGCTCGCGGACGTCGAAGTGAGACCGCTCGATGTGCCTATTCCGTTTTTGTATGGCGTCGTCACGCTTTCCGGCCAGCCGCGCAGCGACGACGTCAACGCAATGATCGGTGTGCTCGCGCAGGTATCGCGCGAGCTGCTGCCCGGAGCCGTGCGTCACGCAGCGTCACGGCATGGTGCGCTGGTCGCCCACGATCGGACGGACAGTGCGAAAACCGTCACCCATTCCCCCACTTTCACTCACCGCGACATCGGGGCCACTGCATGAACCCAACGACTTCTTGCCACCCCGCTGCCGGACTGACCGCGCTCGAAGCGCGGCTTCGCGAGGATCTCGCCTGGCTCGAGCTTCCCGCGCCTTCGTGGGTGCCCGCGCGGACATCGGCCGGCCAACGTGTGCTCGATGTGGCCATCATCGGCGCCGGCATGGCCGGACTGACCGCGAGCGCCGAATTGCGCCTGCTCGGCATCGACAATCAGCGCCTCTTCGATCAGGCGCCGGCCGGTCAGGAAGGACCGTGGGTCACCTATGCGCGGATGCAGACGCTACGCTCGCCCAAGCAACTGACGGGGCCCGCACTGCGCTTGCCCGCGTTGACGTTTCGCGCGTGGTACGAGGCGCAGTTCGGCCGCGAACAATGGCACGCGCTCTACAAGATTCCGCGCGCGCAATGGATGGACTACCTGCGCTGGTATCGGCGCGTGCTCGATCTGCCGGTCTCCAATGACACGCGCGTAGAGAAACTGCAGACGCGCAGCGACGGTCTGATCGAACTCGTGCTGTCGCGCGGAGCGGTTAACGGCAGCAAAGATGCGCGGCGCGAAACCGTGCTCGCCCGTCATGTCGTGCTCGCGACCGGCCGTGAAGGACTTGGCGGCCCGTACGTTCCCGACGTGGCCCGCGATATTCCGCGGCACTTGCGCGCGCACTCGTCGGACCCGATCGACTTTGCCGCGCTGCGCGGCAAACGTGTCGGTGTGGTCGGCGCAAGCGCATCCGCGTTCGACAACGCCGCGAGCGCTCTGGAAGCGGGGGCCGGGCGAGTCGACCTATTCGTGCGCCGCGCCGCGCTGCCCCGTATCAACAAGCTGACCGGCATCGGTAGTCCCGGCCTGGTCCACGGATTCGCGAATCTGCCCGACGCCTGGAAATGGCGCTTCCTGCACTATTCGGCGCAAACGCAGGCCCCACCGCCGCGCGACAGCGTGCTGCGGGTCGCCGCTCACCCGCAGGCTCACCTGCACCTGGCGAGTCCGCTGACGGGTTTGCGCCACGAAGGCGACACGATCGTCGTCGACACGCCCCGAGGGCGATACACCCTCGACTACCTGATCTTCGCGACCGGCTTTCACTCGGAAATCGACACGCGCGACGAGTTTGCGCCCATCGCGCCGCACGTGCGCCGTTGGCGCGACCGCTTTACACCCGCGGCGGAATTGCCGAACGAAGAACTCGCCAGCTCGCCGGACCTCGACCGCAACTTCGCCTTCCAGGAACGCGTTCCCGGGGCCTGCCCGGCGCTCGCGCGCATCCACTGCTTCAATCACGCGGCCAGCCTGACGCATGGCAAGGTCGCCGGCGACATCCCCGCGATCAGCGACGGCGCGCAGCGGCTCGCGCGCGCGATCGCCGCAATGCTGTTCGACGCCGACCGCGATGCGCACTACGCGGCACTGCAAGCCTTCGATACCGCGGAACTCGCGGGAGACGAATGGGGCGACGCCGATGCCGCCGCCGGCACAGTGCCCGCCGACACCCCTGCTCTTTAATGGACCCACATCTGATGTCTTCATCCGCTGATTCCCTATCGGCCACCGTGGCCGACGACTTCGTCGCGCAACTCGCGGGATTGGCGCCCGACGGCGTGACCGCGGCTCTGCGCGCGTTTCGCGGCGACGCGACGCGTTATACGCAAGGCAGCCATGACGCGCTCTTCTCGACCGATGTCGCCGATCTGACGCTTCGCGAACGTCTCTTTGCGGCGTGGTATGCGGCGCTGTTGTCGAATTCGGAGCAGACGGTACTCGCCTATCGCGAGCGCCTGCTGACACTGGCGGCCGCGGCTGACGCGCAAACTGAAACCACGAGGTCGCTCCTCGATGCAATCGCCGCGCAGCGCGCGGTTCCCGTCGCGTCGATGGCAACGACGGACCAGCGGCTCGTCGCGATCCTGCGTCACACGGAAGCCTTGACGCTGCGTCCCGCCGCGACCGGAAAGCCGGCGCTCGCAACACTGCAGGCTGGCGGCCTCACGACGCGCGCCATCGTCGCGCTATCGCAGCTCGTCGCGTTTGTCACGTACCAGGTGCGGGTCGTCGCCGCGTTGCGCGCATTGGAGGCACGAGCATGAGTTCGGATCACGGCTTTACGACGCAGACCCTCGGCTGGTCCGCATGGCTCGATACGGTCGCGCTCGAACAGGCATCCCCCGAGCAGACCGCGGTACTCGAAGCGAGCCACCCGCAAGCGAAGACGTCCGATTACTACCTGTTGCTGGTCCACGAAGCGGAAATCCTGCGGCAACGATCAGGCGCGTTCAACAGCATCATGTATGCGCCGGGCGGTTTGTCGCGCGCGGAGCGCGAGCTCGCGAGCACGGTGGTCTCGCGTGTGAACGGATGCGTGTATTGCGCGTCGGTGCATGCGCAGCGTTTCCAGCAACTCGCGAAGCGCGAGGACGTCATCCAGCAGATCTTCGCCGCGCCTGAAACCGCTGGTACGACCGAACGCGAGCGCGCCATCGTGCGATACGCGATCGATCTCACGCTGCACCCGCAGGCGCTCACTGAGGAATCGCTCGATGCGCTTCGTCGCGTGGGGCTCGACGATGCGCAGATTCTCGATCTCAGCCACGCGATTGCGATCTTTGCCTGGGCCAACCGTTTGATGCTGACGTTGGGCGAACCTGTGTTTCCCGCCTGATCGAAAACATTGCGACATCGACTTCGCAGCAGCCCTGTGCCCAGCGAATGGATATGACAATCGCTTCGTTGCCGCACGGCGTGATGCATTAGAGACTGGTAGTCCAACTCATTCCGAGAGAATCCCTCATGTCTGCCTCGCGTTTTTCCGCGCTGCATCGGCGACTTTTCGTAGTCGCCGGCGCCGCATTCGCGCTGTCCCTTTCCGCTGTTTCGTCCGCGGCGCCCGCTAGCGGCGAGCCGGTATTCTTTGGCGTCAGCGGACCGCTGACCGGCCCCAATGCGCAATACGGCGCGCAATGGAAAGCCGGCTTCGACCTCGCGCTCGACGAAATCAACCGCGACGGCGGCATCGACGGCCATCCACTGCAGTACGTGTTCGAAGACAGTCAGAGCGATCCGCGCCAGGCGGTCGCGATCGCTCAGAAGTTCGTCGACGATAAGCGCATCCTGATCGAACTCGGTGACTTTTCGAGCCCCGCTTCGATGGCGGCCTCGCCGATCTATCAACGCGCGGGCCTCGTCCAGTTGGGCTTCACCAACTCGCATCCGGACTTCACTAAGGGTGGCGACTTCATATGGAGCCCGTCGGTCAGCCAGGCGGACGCGCAACCGCTGCTCGCGGATCTGGCCGTCAAGCAGGGCTTTAGGCACGTCGCCGTGCTGTTCCAGAACACCGACTGGGGTCGCGCCAGCAAGGACGTTTTCGTGAAGGCGGCAGCGGCGCGCGGCGCACAGGTCATCGCGGCCGAAGGCTACCAGCCCAACGACAAGGATTTTCGCGCGACGCTGCTGCGTGTGCGCGACACGAAGCCCGACGCGCTCGTGCTGATTTCGTACTACTCGGACGGCGCGCAGATCGTGCGTCAGGCGCGCACGAGCGGCATCACCCTGCCGATCGTCGCGGCGAGTTCGGTGTACTCGCCGAAATTCATGGAACTCGGCGGCGACGCCGTGAACGGCGTGACCACCAACACGAGCTTTTTCCCCGGTGACCGGAGCCCCGAAGTCCAGCGCTTTGTTCGCGACTTCCAGGCGAAATATCATCACGAGCCCGACGCGTTCAATGCGTTCGCCTACGACGCCACGATCATTGCCGCTTACGCGTTGCGCACCGGCGGACTCGATCGCCGTGGCGTGCGGGATGCGCTGGCGAAGTTGCATGACGTGCCGAGCGTCGTCTTCGGCAAGGCGACGTTCGATCCGGCGACTCGACGCGTGATCGGTGTGAAAAGCGTGAATCTCGTCGTCGAGAATGGGCGGTGGGCGCTGCTTGGCAGCAAGCCCGCACTGGCGGCCAGGTAGCAGCAGACACATTCGCGCGGGCCGCCTGCCGATGCGGCCGCGCGCGATTCGCCTTACGCGGAAAAGAACCGGTTCTCAGGTCGTGGCAGCCCAAGATTCTCGCGCAGCGTCTTGCCTTCGTACTCGCGCCGGAACAGCCCCCGCTTCTGCAACTCGGGAATGACTTTGTCGACGAAGTCGTCGAGGCCGGCCGGAAGATGCGAGAACATCACGTTGAACCCGTCCGAGCCCTCTTCCAGCAACCACTGCTCCATCTGATCTGCAATCATCCGGGCGGTGCCGATCATCTCCAGCCCGGAGTATCCGCCGATGCGCTGCGCGAGCTGACGGATTGTCAATCCGTCGCGCTGCGCCCATTCCACGACTCGTTGCCGCGCGGTACGGCTTGCGTTGGTCTCAGGAATTTCCGGCAACGGGCCGTCCGGATCGAGACCGGATACATCATGCCCCAACGCGATCGACAACGAAGCGATGCCGCTCTCGTAGTGGACGAACGTATCGAGCCGCTCACGCGTTTCGCGCGCCTCTTCGAGCGTATCGCCCACCACGACGAAAGCCGCCGGCAAAATCTTCATGTGATCGCGCGAGCGGCCGAGTTTCTCCATGCGGCTTTTTACGTCGGCGTAGAAACGCTTTCCGTCGGCCAGCGTGGTTTGCGCGGTGAACACGACTTCGGCCGTTTCCGCGGCAATCTGCCGTCCCGCCTCCGATGAGCCCGCCTGCACGATCACGGGCCAGCCCTGAATCGGCCGGGCAATATTCAACGGACCGCGCACCGAGAAGTTCGCGCTTTTGTAGTTCAGCACGTGCAGCTTTTGCGGGTCGAAGAATGTTCCGCTCGCCGTGTCACGGATAAAGGCGTCGTCGGCCCAGCTATCCCACAGACCTGTGACCACGTCGAAGAACTCGCGGGCGCGCCGGTAGCGTTCGTCGTGTTCGACGTGTTCGTCGAGGCCGAAATTGAGCGCCGCGTCCGGATTCGATGTCGTCACGAGATTCCATCCAGCGCGGCCACCGCTGATATGGTCGAGCGAGGCGAACCGCCTTGCGACGTGATACGGCGCGTCGAAGGTCGTGGACGCGGTCGCGACGAGACCCAGCCGCTCGGTGACCGCCGCGAGCGCGGGCAGCAGCGTGAGGGGCTCAAACGAGGTGACCGTGTGGCTGTGCCTGAGGGCGTCGAGCGGCATGTTGAGCACCGCGAGATGGTCGGCCATGAAGAACGCATCGAAGCGGCCGCGCTCGAGCGTCTGCGCAAAACGCTTCAGATGCCCGAAGTTGAAGTTGGCATCAGGATAGGCGCCAGGATAGCGCCATGCACCGGTGTGGATCGTCGTGGGGCGCATGAAGGCGCCGAGGCGAAGCTGACGTGACATGAACCGACCTCAATCGAGAACAGGGTCGCGCCAGTGTAATCCGGCCGCGCTGACGCTGCCTGGCGGCAACTCGATTTCAATTTGCAGACCGACAGCAGCGACACTCAAAGCCCGCCGTATGCAGGCGCTTTATGCCTGACGCTGCGCACGGACGAATCGATTTCCTTCCTCCCGTGCTTTTCATATGCGCAAACATTGGTTGGATTTGCGCTGGCGCCGACTTACCGTCCTGAGTCTGGCGCCGTGGAGCGCATTGTCAACAGCTACCTACCAGGAAGGAAATAACAGATGAGCCTACGCCCTTTACATGATCGAGTGATCGTCAAGCGTCTCGGTCAGGAGAGCCGCACCGCGTCTGGCATCGTGATCCCCGACAGCGCCGCGGAAAAGCCCGACCAGGGCGAGATCCTCGCTGTCGGTCCCGGCCGCCGCGGTGACGATGGCAAGCGTGTCGAACCGGACCTGCAGGTCGGCGATCGCGTGCTGTTTGGCAAGTACGCGGGCCAGGCGGTAAAGGTCGACGGCGACGAACTGCTGGTGCTGCGCGAGGAAGATATCGTCGCAGTCGTTCAAATTTAAGGAGAAAACAAACATGGCAGCCAAAGAAGTCGCTTTCAGCGACAACGCGCGCTCCAAACTGGTTGAAGGCGTCAACCTGCTCGCCAATGCGGTGAAAGTGACGCTCGGGCCGAAAGGCCGCAACGTCGTGCTCGAACGCAGTTTCGGCAGCCCGGTCGTGACGAAGGACGGCGTGTCCGTCGCGAAGGAAATCGAGCTGGCCGACAAGGTGCAAAACATCGGCGCGCAGCTCGTCAAGGAAGTCGCGTCCAAGACCAGCGACGCCGCGGGCGACGGCACGACCACCGCGACCGTGCTCGCACAGGCGATCGTGCGCGAAGGCCAAAAATACGTCGCGGCGGGCCTCAACCCTCTCGATCTGAAGCGCGGCATCGACAAGGCCGTCGCCGCGGCCGTCGACGAACTGAAGAAGATCAGCAAGCCCACGACCACCAGCAAGGAGATCGCCCAGGTAGCGACGATCTCGGCGAACGGTGAAGAATCGATCGGCCAGCGCATCGCCGAAGCGATCGACCGGGTCGGCAAGGAAGGCGTGATCACCGTCGAAGACGGCAAGTCGCTCGCGGACGAACTCGACGTCGTGGAAGGCCTGCAGTTCGACCGAGGGTATCTGTCGCCCTACTTCATCAACAACCAGGACCGGCAGCTCGCCGCACTCGAACAACCATTCGTGCTGCTGCACGACAAGAAGATCTCGAACATTCGCGATCTGCTGCCGATACTGGAACAGGTCGCAAAGTCCGGCCGGCCGCTTCTGATCATCGCGGAAGACGTCGAAGGCGAAGCGCTCGCGACGCTCGTCGTGAACAATATTCGCGGCATTCTGAAGACGGTCGCGGTGAAGGCGCCAGGCTTCGGCGACCGGCGCAAGGCGCTGCTCGAAGACATCGCGATCCTCACCGGCGGCCAGGTCATCGCTGAGGAAACGGGTTTGACGCTCGAGAAAGCGACGCTCGCCGAACTAGGCGAGGCCACGCGCATCGAGGTCGGCAAAGAAAACACCACGGTTATCGACGGCGCTGGAGAGAAGGCCAACATCGAGGCTCGCGTCAAGCAGATTCGCGCGCAGATCGCGGAAGCAACCTCGGATTACGACCGTGAAAAGCTGCAGGAACGCGTAGCGAAGCTCGCGGGCGGCGTCGCCGTCATCAAGGTGGGCGGCGCGACGGAAATCGAGGTGAAGGAGAAGAAAGACCGCGTCGATGATGCGTTGCACGCGACACGCGCCGCTGTCGAAGAAGGCATCGTGCCGGGCGGCGGTGTCGCGCTGATTCGCGTGAAGCAGGCGATCGCCGCACTTCAGGGCGCGAACGCGGATCAGAACGCCGGCATCAACATCGTGCGTCGCGCGCTCGAAGAACCGTTGCGCCAGATCGTCGCCAATGCGGGCGAGGAACCGAGCGTGATCGTCGCCAGGGTGGCCGAAGGCAGCGGCAATTACGGCTACAACGCGGCCACGGGCGAATACGGCGACCTCGTCGAAACCGGCGTGGTCGATCCGACTAAAGTCACGCGTACGGCCCTGCAGAACGCCGCCTCCGTGGCGAGCCTGCTGTTGACGACCGACGCCACCGTGCACGAAGCGCCGAAAGATGCGGCACCGGCTGCGTCGCCGGCGGGCCCCGGAGCCGGTGGTCCCGGCTTCGACTACTAGTCGAACCGCTTGAGCCTGCTGACGCCGCGAGGCGTCGGCGCAACGCGCCGCGCCTCGCGACCGTCGATGCGCGGCGCGTTGTTTTGAGGGGCCACGCGGCAACCGATTCACGCGCGCCGTGCCCCGATCCTGATTCAGTCCGTCACGGTCTCACGCTGGTAGCGCGACACCGGATGTCGCAAGCCGAGATGCTCGCGCAACGTGCGGCCTTCGTATTCGTGGCGAAACAGCCCTCTGCGCCGCAATTCCGGCAGAACGAGCCGGATGAAGTCGTCGAGACTGTTGGGAAGCAACGCCGGCATCACGTTGTAGCCGTCGGCGCCGTAGTTGACGAAACGCTCCTCGAGCGCATCAGCTATCTGCTGCGGCGTGCCGACCAGTTGCCAGTGCCCGCGTGCGCCAGCCACACGCAGATAAAGCTCGCGGATCGTCAGGTTCTCGCGCCGCGCCAGTTCGAGGGTCAGCGACTGGCGGCTCTTGCTCGCGTTGGTTTCGGGTAGTTCGGGGATCGGCCCGTCGAGCGGATAGCCCGACAGATCGAAGCCGCCGGTCAGCGTGGACACCAGCGCAAGACCAACCGCGGGGTCGATCAGTGCCTGCAGCGCATCGAACTTTTCGCGCGCCTCGCGCTCGGTCTCGCCGACGATTGGCATCACGCCCGGCATGATCTTCAGGTCGTCGGGCTCGCGGCCGTATTGCGCGAGGCGGCCCTTGACGTCCGCGTAGAACGCGACCGCGTCTTCGAGCGTCTGTTGCGCGGTAAATATGACTTCCGCGGTGCGTGCTGCGAGCGCCTTGCCCGCTTCCGACGACCCGGCCTGCACGACGACGGGCCGACCCTGTGGCGAGCGTTCGACGTTCAGCGGTCCGCGCACGTTGAAGAACTCGCCGCGATGATCGAGCACATGGCGTTTCGCGGGATCGAAGTAGCGTCCCGCTGCCTTGTCGCGCACGAACGCGTCGTCGTCCCAGCTGTCCCACAGTCCGTCCACCACTTCCGCGAATTCGACGGCGCGCTCGTAGCGCCGCGCATGCGCGAGATGGTCGTCGAAGCCGAAGTTCTTCGCCTCGTGCGCGCTCGACGACGTGACCAGATTCCATCCTGCGCGCCCCGCGCTGATGTGATCGAGCGACGCAAACTTGCGCGCGATGTGATACGGCTCGTTGAAGGTCGTCGAAGCGGTGCCGACGAGGCCGATACGTTCGGTCAACCCGGCCAGTGCCGAGAGCAGCGTGATGGGCTCGAACTGGGCCACATAGCTATGCGCGGTGCGACTCAGGAAATCGACATTGTCGCCGCGCGTGCCCGAGCCGTCGGCGAGAAAAATCAGATCGAACTTCGCGGCTTCCGCTGCCTGGGCAAGCTGCACGTAGTGGCGAAGATCGCGGCCGGCATCCGCGTGCGCGTCAGGATGACGCCACGCGGCGATGTGATGTCCGGTCGGATAGAGAAACGCGCCGAGGCGCAGATGTCCTTTGCGTTGGCTCATGATCTGTGCGAGTCGTTGATCTGGCGGTAAGGCGGCGCAACCTATGCGCTGTCGCGCCAGCGTTGCGGGTTCGGTGGACGGTCCAGTCCGAGGTGCTCGCGCAGCGTCGTGCCCTCGTATTCGCTTCGAAAGATGCCGCGCTGCTGCAGGATCGGCACGACGCCATCGACGAAATCACGTAATCCGCCGGGCAGCGCATCGGGCATCAGGTTGAAGCCGTCGGCCGCGCCGCCGTCGAACCAGCGCTCGATGTCGTCCGCGATCTGCTCTGGCGTGCCGACGATCACCCGGTGACCGGTGCCGCCCGCCAGCGCACGGATCAGCTCTCGTACCGTGTGGCCATGACGGCGCGCCTCGGCGAGCGTCGCGTGAAAGAACGTATGGTTTCCGTTGCCGCCGCCGGGCAGCGCGAGATCGTCGGGCAACGGCGCGTCGAGTGTCAGGCGCTCGACGTCGATGCCCAGCGTACCCGCGAGGCGGTTCAGGCTGTAGCGCCACGGAATCTGCTCGACGAGTTCATCGCGCCGGCGCAATGCTTCGCTGTGAGTCGCGCCGATGATCGTCGTCAGACCAGCGAGCACCTTGACGGGCGGGCGGCCATAGGCGGCTGCCCGCTCGTTCAGATCGCGCCGGTAGGCCGCCGATTCCTCGAATGATTGCGACGCGGAAAAGACCGCTTCCGCATGACGGGCGGCCAGCTCCCGGCCGTCTGCCGACGCCCCAGCCTGCACCACCACCGGATGCCCTTGCGGGGAGCGCGGCACGTTCAGCGGCCCTTGTACGTCGAAGTAGCGGCCGCGATGCGCGATCGCATGCACTTTTGCGACGTCGACGAAACGGCCACCGGCTTTGTCGCCGACGAACGCGTCGTCCTCCCAGCTATCCCATAGCGCCTTGACCACTTCGGTGAATTCGGCGGCCCGCTCGTATCGTTGCGCATGGTTCGGTACCGCGTCGCGGCCGAAATTGCGCGCCGATGGCAGGTCGGCGGTGGTCACGACGTTCCAGCCGGCGCGGCCATTGCTGACGTGATCGAGCGTCGCAAAGCGTCGGGCGATGTTGTACGGTTCGTTGTAGCTGGTCGATGCGGTGCCGATCACTCCGATGTGCGTCGTCGCCGCCGCGATGCTGGCGAGCAGCACCGTCGGTTCAAGCGCGGTGATGGGGCGGAAGTCGATCTGGTCGACGATCGCTGCATTGTCGGCGAGGAATACCGCGTCGAGCTTGCCCGCCTCGGCGATCCGCGCGACGCGAACGTAGTGATCCACATCGACGAACGCGCGCGGCTCGGCCTCGTCAAGCCGCCATGCCGAGGGCACGAAACCCGAGTGCAGAATGTTGACGTTCAGATGCAGGCGGCGCCGCGCGGCGCGTGCCGGAAGACGACTCATCGGCGATGACCTCGCGTTGGATCAGTGGACTTTCGGAAAACCGTGCCGCTCGGCAAGCAGGTCGAGGATGCGGCGCGGGTCGGTGACGAAGCGCCGCTCCCCGAGCGAGTCCGCATCGGCGGGCGCGGGCTGTTCGTCGCCGAACACGAGCGCGGGCAGCCCCTGATGCGCTTCATCGAGCGCTTCGATCACGGCCTTGCGAGGCCGCTCGAACGGCACGCGCAGCACGTCGAGCCGTCCTACGCGTGTGGGGTCGCTCGCAAGCAGCCCTTCGATCGGCGCGCCATGCGGACAGATAAAGCGTTCGCCGGGATGATGCGGGTCGGTGAATCCCGGTTCCAGCAGGATCAGAAGGTCTCGGCTCATTGCGCAGGTTTCCTCAAAAATGTGCAACCAGACTGGTTGGCAGGCTGGCGGCGCTATCTCGCCACCAGGAGAATCGCGGATTGAGATGCCCCACTCGGCATTGGCTAGAACACACGTCCTTCCGTCAGATGCGTCGTCACGCCGTTCAGCTCGTAATCGCCGATCACGCGAGCCTTATGCAACAGCGGGTTGTGGTTGAAGATCGTGCGCAGATTGCGCCAGTGCCGGTCGTAGTTGTGCGCGCGCGACGTCGCGGACGCGCCGCCCGCCTCGAACATGCGCTCCGCCGCGTAAAGCGCGAGCTTGCTGACCACCAGCTGAGTGCGTGCAGTCGCGAGTGCGCCCTCCAGCACGAGCGCGGGCGCATCGGCGGCGCCCTCGCGGATTGCCCGCGCCGAGCGGTCGAGCACGCGTGCGTTATCGCGCACGAGCGCATCGATCGTATGGCTGTGCGCGCCCAGATCGCCGATTACCTGCTGGATGAAGGAATCCTCGCGCGCGGAAGGCGCGGGGCTGTGCAACGCGGGACGGCCATGCCGCAACACATAGTGCTTCGCATCGGCGACAACGTTGCGGACGATGCCTGCCGCCACCGCCACCAGATGCAGTTGCCGCAGCGCGCCGCCATGACGCCCAACAAGCGTCGTCTGCACGCGCGGCGTCACTTCGTCGTCGCGAACCAGCAGGTTGTCGAATTCGAGGCTGCCGCTTGCCGTCATGCGTTGCCCCATGCCGTCCCAGTCGTCTAGCACACGCAAGCCTTCGCGCTTCACCGGCACGATCGCGAGCACCGGGTCGCCGTTCTCGTCCTGCAGGTTCAGGCGCGCGAAGTCGGAGAACGCCGTGCCGGTCGCGTAGTACTTGCGGCCGCTCAGGCGGTAGTGCGCACCGTCGCGGCGCAACTGGGTCGTGATTTCGCCGGGGCGCGCGGTGCCCAGCTCAGTCGAGGCGCCGCCGAAAATCGCGCCATCGGCGATGCGCTGAATCTGGATTTCGTTGAACGGCGTGCGTGGCGACAGCAGTAATGCTTCGACCTGGTCGAAGTGGATGCGTAGCGCGTGCGCGAGATTGCTGTCCGCGGCCGCAAGCGTCGCGATGACCTCGAACTCGTCTTCGAGCGAACCGCCGAGTCCGCCCCATTCGAGCGGCAGGCGCAGGCGTGCGAGACCGGAGCGGCGGAACAATGCGAAACCGTCGAACGGCAATTCGCGGCGCGCTTCCCGTGACGCGGCGTCTTGCGCAAGGGCATGCGCGAGCGCAGGTAGCGACGCCAGCGCGGCTCTTAGGCGCTCGTGCGCAGCGGTGGTATGTTGATCGGATTCAGCCATTCGTCGTTCCTCATACTGGACAGGCAGACCGGCATACGTGCGCCGGGCGTCGGATTTCATCGACAGGACAGCGTGCCAGTATAGGGACGCGCATCGGTGCGGATAACAACCGATTTGCGCTTACGTTATTCGCGTGTCTGCAATGAAAATGCCGCGCCCTCAATGTGCGGCGCACCTTGCGAGAATTTGCGCGAGCACGGCGCGCAACCGCAGACATAGCGACGACCGTGTTTGTCCGAACGACCCAGGGCACGCTAAAGCAACAGGCGAGCCGTGCTGCGAACGCGGCGCGCTTCAAAGATCAGAAATGCTTGCGATGTGAGCGATTCCGATAGTGCGGGTGCCCAGGGAGAACGCGCAAAGCCGTCGCGCCCGCGTGTCGCATCGCGGGCGGCTGCCAAAGAGATGTCACCCGAGTGTCGTCGGGTGACGTTAGGACGAAGGTCGGGACACTGGAATGGCGCCTCACGAGGCGCGAAGCGAGCGGCGTTTCCGTCCCATAGCCGCCAGCGAACCGCTTTACGGCTGAATATACAGATCGGCGAAACTGCCACGAATCCCCTCACCCGTCGGCGCGTAGTCCTTCACTTTCTTCGCAACGATCGTGATATTGGGATTTGCACCGAACTCGATCGATGGGACGTCGTCATGAACGAGTTGCTGGAACTGTATGAATAGCTGCCGGCGCTTTGCATCGTCCGTTTCCACCGATGCTGCTTCCAGAAGTCGATCGACTTCCGGACTGGAGTAATGCGCGGCATTCGAGAACGGCAGCCCGACCTTGAAGTTCTTCGACCAGAACACCCGCTGCACGCCAACCGTCGGGTCGAATGCATTCGACAGTGCTTCGAGCGTGATGTCGAACGCACGATCGGTGTAGGCCTTCTTCACGTAGGTCGCGAAATCGTAGCTTTCGACCTCGCCGTCAATGCCGATTCGCGCGAGCGATTGCCGCACGAAATCCGCGGCACGCGGGTCCTGGAACGGGTTGAAGAGCAGTCGCAGTTTGAAGCGCTTGCCGTCCGGTCCACGTTTCAATCCGGCGGCGTCGAGCGCCGCATTGGCCTGGGCCACATCGTAGGGGAAGTAGTGAATATCGGCGTCGTGGTACTTCGTATTCGCCGCGCCGATTGCGGCCGCGGACACCTGGCCATAGCCATACCAGACGACCCGGTTCAATGCATTGACGTCGACCGCCTGCGAAATCGCCTTGCGTACCGCCCTATCCTTCAGGACCGGCGTGTCCAGATTGAAGATCAGCTGCTGGTGGTTGCTGACGTACGGCCAGTTGGTCGTATCCACGGTGAAGTTCGGCAGCGTCGTGAAGCGCTTCACATCCGACAGCGGAATCGCCTGGTCGCCGAGGTTGGCCGCGCCGGATTCGAGCGCCGCCGCACGAGCAGCAGCATCGGGCAGGAAGCGCACGAGGATCTTGTCGATGTACGGCTTCGGTTTATCCCAGTAGTCCGGATTGCGCTCGAGAAGAATATAGCTGCCATGCACGAACGACTTGTAGATGAAGGGGCCCGTGCCGACCGGAGCGCTGTTGTATGGGCTCGAAACGATGTCGGTGCCGTCGTACAGATGTTTCGGGATGATCGGCGATTCGGTGCCCGCTAGCGCGGTCAGCAGGAACGGCGCCGGCTTCGACAATTCAATCACCGCGGTGTAGGGGTCCGGGGTCTTCACGTCGGTCACGTTCGCGAACGTGCTTCGGCCCCGCGGATGCACCTGCTTGAGCGTGAGAATCGAGAACGCAACGTCGGCGGACGTGAAGGGCTTACCGTCGTGCCACTTCACGCCCCGGCGCAGCGTGAAGCGGTACTCGAGCCCGTCCTTACTGACCGACCATGCGGTCGCCAGCAGCGGTTGCGGATTCAGATTCTTATCGTAGGTCAGCAGCCCCTCAACCACCTTGGGACCGATCTCCGCGTTGCCGCCGGCAGTGGTCGTCAAGGGGACGATCGACGCCGGCTCCGGGGTGACGAGCCATGTCAGCGTGCCACCGTGGTTGGGCTCGGCCTGCGCGGCAAGCATGCCGGCGCACATCATCGTCGAGCTGATCAATACCCCGAAAGCGTATCCGCACCACCTGTTTCGCATGCTCATAGATGACCTGTTTTATTGTAAGAGTCATGGATACTAAGGCGCTTTGAACGGCTCGAAAAACAAGCAAAAGTAATTAGCTTTGCATCGTCTGGACCTTCATAGCGCGACTGAACGAAACGCATGGGCCTGTTTGTGCAACCTATCGGCCCGCGCGGCAGGAGCGCCCCCATGGAGCATGGCTATCCGGCTACCGTGCTTCAGCTTTCCGCTCGCGCGTAGCAGTTTGCGTCAGCAGGCGCGCCTCGATACTCGCGCAGCGTGCTGCCCTTCTCGCTGCGGCGGTGCAAGCCGAGCCCCCAAAGTTCTGCAGCAATGCGCGCGCGGCGGCCATCAGATGAGTCCCGATGCCCGGCTGTGGCCTATAGCGGCTTGATCTCGGTGGCCGGTCTGCCTTTGGGGCCCTGCCAAGGCTGCTATTGGTGACGGACGGCTTGGGATCAGGCTCTGGTGACCTCAACGAGACGGCACACCGGACGATCGATTAATAGCGCCGCGTCGGGCCGCGCACGCCCGGTTGCGCGGGCGGCCTTCGGCCCTCCGCAGGCACTGCCGCAACAACCTCGCGCCGCAGCCACGCCCGAAACGCATCGATTGCAGCGAGTCTCTTGCTGTCGGCTCGCCACACGATGTAATTGCCGTGTACGTCGACGATGCTGCGCCGCCACAGCCGTATCAACCGGCCATCCGCGAGTTCCGCCTCGACCAGCGAGCGTCGCGCCAGCGCGATGCCGGCGCCGCCCACGGCCGCGTTCAGCATGCTGCTCACGTCATCGAACGAAGGTGCGTCGGCCGGTACCTCCAGCGCCAGGGTCACTGCCTGGAACCACGGCTCCCAAGGCTGAGTCGCCTGCACGAGCAACGTGCATTGCGCGAGGTCCGCGAGTCGGCGCGGCAGCCGGCCGTTGCGATAAGCAGGGCTTGCGACGGGGAAGACCTCTTCGTCCATCAGCTTCTCGCTGGCAAGCCCCGGCCAATGGCCAGGGCCGTAGCGCAACGCGACATCGATGCCATCGCGCTCGTCCAGCCGTGCAAGCTGCACGCTGGCACGCACGTCGATCGTGATCCCGGGATGCTCGGCATGAAAGCGTGGCAGTCGCGGTGTGAGCCAGCGCGCTGCAAACGAGGGTAACGCGCTGATCGCTAGCGTGGTGTTGCCCTTCGATGCGTTTGCGCGCCGCACCACTCTTGCCGAAGACAGACCGAATGCGCGCTCGAGTACCTTGAGCCCTTGACGAACCTGCAACGCGAGCGCGAATGCCGCATGGGTTGGCTCAACACCCGTGCGACCACGTGAAAACAGCGCGACGTCGAGCTGCGATTCGAGCGAGCGCACGCGTTCGTACGCGTTGCCGTGCGGCTACACGATCGTCGATCCGTTTCTACTCGTTCTCTATCGGTGGGGCATGCGCATCGGCCTACCGATGGGCGATACGTATCCGGCTTGGACCGCATCTGCGCGGCGCGTCCTTGAACGACCGGCTGTACAACGCGCGCTCCATAGTGAAGGCATCTCACTCCAGTTTTGACGTCCACTCACGCGCCCCGTCTCGTCCCCAACGTCAATGGCCGGTTTTGCACGGCGGATTCAACCGGTCATTCAATTCGCGACGTTGACATGTTGTTTGTCAGCCGTTGCCGACATTCTTGTGGCGCGGCGCGGAAAAGTCGCGCTGTCCTTTTTCAACGATGGTCGAGCGCGCGTGAAAGACGGCTGCCTGAGCACTGGATTAGTTGCACAAGCAAGACGATCAGCACATCGTGAACACCATTGTGTTCGTTTCGAAGCGGAAGTAGCCATAGCGAATCGCAAAGTCGCCTATACCCCCGCCGCCCACGACGCCCGCAAGCGTTGAATACGACAGGAAGCTGATCGTCGCGATCGTCAGCCCGAATACGATGCCCGAGCGCGCCTCGACGAGCACTACCTTGAAAACGATTCCTGAGGAAGTACTCGATTCCACCGTGACGCAAACAGTTTTCATGCAGCAAGAGATAACGCCTACGCAGCCGTCCTACTTTGCTTACCGTGTCGCCGCGCTTTAACTACCGCTCGTGTAATGACATCGTTGCAGATCCTCACGCGCCCAGCGATATGAGCAAGCTCAGACATCGCCTTGCTGGTCACTTCAACTGGCACCGTCATGCGTGCGGGGTTCTGTCGCCGCAAGGCAAGCGCCTCGCTCACGTAACGTCACAATGCCTTACTTTGCTCCTGCGCCGGTGCCTAGTTGCGTCCGCCATGACCGCCGCTGTGGCTTCCGCCCTGCTCGAACTGAGTGCTGCGACCGTGGAGCCTATGGCGAAAGCCGTCGTCATGGTCAAAGTCGTGGAAGCGGCGAACACCGCCGCCAAGGAATACGCATGGCTGACCGCGAGACGGACACCCGCCATAGAACTCACACGGATAGGCCGGATACGCCGCGCACGTGTTGTAATAACCTGGCTCCGCAGCGCAATCGATTGTGCCAAGCAGCAGCACGGCAAACAGAACCTCTGCCTTCATGATTCGAACCTGCCATACCCCGTTCTCTCAACATTTACCGCCACTATTCGCAGCCGTTGGCGCGGTGGCGCGGTCACCCGCGGCATGTTTTGCGTGGCAGGTGGCACGTTTTGCATGTCCTGTGCCGCTGTCATGGTCTTTTGATCGCCTATCCGCCGCCGCATCGACGGAATGACTGAAGTTTACATCGTTCGATCCAGTGGATAAGCAGACTTGTGAGCAAAGCTCAGTCTGGAAGGACGCGAATTGCCGTGCCACGCGTCATTCTTGCCTTCAGGCACCGCGAAACAATGAAGCGCCGGTCACGTCTGGCGAGTACCGCGACCGGCTGACGAGCCGCGCGCTGCCGGCTATTGTCTGTGCTGTCCTGACGCTCGCTCCCCAGAGCCGCTTGCTGGAGCGATGATCCCGAAGAGTCCATTCGTCTCCTTGTTAGGCCCGGCCGAGAAGTACAGCGTGTCCGGGCTCGAATTGCGACCGCCACCGAGTGTCAGAGTCCACAGACCGTCGATAGCCAATGGATTGCCGAACTCATTCTCCAACTGATCGACGAACGTGCCGTCATTGTCGAAGACATTGATTCGACCATCGCCGAAGTTGCCAATGAGAATCTTGCCGCTGAAGCGGCCAAACGCAAACGACGCGCGCGCGATCCCCCATGGCGAGTCGAGCGGCCCTCGGCTAGCAAAGCGACGCAGCAGGTGCCCGTCGGTATCGAACACGTCGACGAATCCACGACCGCGGCCTGCATCGTCATCGTGCTTCTGCTTGTCCTGCTTAGCGTAGGTAACGAAAAGGTCCCCATCGATGTTCGCGATGCCAAACGGGGCGTAGCCGGCAGGGATGTTCGGGTCGGCGAAGCCGCCGTCCGTCGTCGCAGGCGTGAACAGGCCGTCTGAACCGTTCGGCCCAAATACATCGATCCGACCCGAACGGAAGTTCGTCGCAAACAGGAATCCGCCTTGTGCATTTACTCCGAAGACGAGCCCCTTGTATACCGCCCCGCTAGCGGCAGAGGGATTGGACGAGTTATCGACCGCGATCACGGCGTTGTTCGCCGGATTCAGCCCACCCGCCCAAGCGGAAAGCGTGCCATCTTCAGTTGCGAAGATGAATACGGCCTGGGTATGAGTACCTGGCACGAGAAACGCAGACGACGGATTCCATACAATCCCGGTTGGCGCCGCGGGCGTGGGATTCGGTGCAGACTTGGGAAGGACGGCATGGCAGGCGCCGGCCGGTATGACGTTGCCTGGCAGCGGAATCGCGACCTGCAGCGTCGTCACCTTCGTCCCCTCGCCGTCATACAGCGTGGAGCAGCCGGTGGCATTGTCGTTGATCCAGAACGGACTTCCTGCCGGACTAAAAGCAATACCCCAGGCGTTTTGCAGGACACCGTCGACCTTCGGGGCAGCGCCTGCCACGTTGGACACGAGCGGTTTGACGACATAGGCATCATCAGCAACGGCATACCCGGTTGTGAAACCGGCGGCGAGCACGATCACAGCCGCCGCTTTGAGACCACGCGAGATCTGAGACATAGCTACCTCCTCGGCACTGGCGAGAAATCGCCGCAAGCTAAACGAACGAGAGACTTCAAATATTCCCGCTCGACACGAAAAATTCCGCACCCCCCCGATCGAATTGCGCTCCCACAGCGTGCTGACCGATCCAGCCCGACAGAAGGTCGTGAGAGCGGCTGAGCGGCGGCGCTGCCGGAGTATCCGTGCAATGGCGCGCGCTAAAGCTGAGCCTAAGTTGGGACGCGATGGCCCGCCAGGCGATCGAAGGCGGAAGGCCGAAAAAGCCTGCCATTGAAATAATCTTTCTTATCAAAAGGCACCGATTTCCGGGTTAAACTTCCGCGCATGAAAACGCGCCGCGCCTCTATACCCTCCCCCCAGCCCGACGACCCGCCCCGCTTCCCCGCTGCCGACGAACTCGCCGTGCTGCGTGCATGGTATGCGGGACTGCCCGTGCGCGAGGCGGTCGAGCGCTATCAGTCCGCCTTGCTGGGCGACGGCAAATCCGCGCGTGGCGTGCTCGGGCGTATCCGGCGCCGGCTGCAGGCCATCGCGCGCGCCGCGCATCGTGACGATCTGGCCGCCCTCCTCGATCATCCCGCTGAAGATCGCGCCCGGCACGCCAAGGCAGTCGCGCACGCCATCGAAGCGCTGCGCACAGCTCGCCCGCCAGAACCACAGATCACCGACGACGTCGCGCAGTGGCTCGCCCCGCGGGCCGTGCGTGTGCTGCACGCCCACGGCCTCCGCACGCTCGCCGATCTGACCGTGCGCATCCCGCGTCGCCGCCAGTGGTGGAAAGCGGTGCCCGGCCTAGGCGTCGCCAGCGCCCGCGCCATCGAGACATTCTTCGCGGCGTGGCCCGCCCTCACGGAAAAGGCGCGGGCGCTCGTGCTCGCGAGCCGCCGCGCCGAACTCGTGCCGTGGGAATCGCTGCAGGTACCGCATGAAGTTGACGGCTCCCAGGGGACATTTCGGGCGCCGAAGGCCACCTGCGCGCTCGACGCCGGCAACGACTATGAAGCGGTGCAGACCTGGCTTGCCCTGCAGGAGTCCCCCGCCACACAGCGCACCTACCGCAAGGAGGCCGAGCGACTGATCCTCTGGGTGATCGTCGAGCGCGGCCGCGCGCTGTCCTCGCTCACAACGGAAGATGCGATCGCGTATCGCACGTTCCTGCGCCACCCGTCGCCGCACGCACGCTGGGTCGGTCCGGTGCGTCCTCGCACATCACCCGACTGGCGCCCGTTCAACGGCAGCCTGTCGGCGCGCTCGGTCGCGCATGCGCTGTCGATTCTGGGCGCGCTGTTCCGCTGGCTGATCGAGCAGCGCTACGTGCTCGCCAATCCATTTGCCGGCGTGAAGGTGCGCGAAGCCTCCGGTGCCAACGTGCTCGATACCTCGCACGCGTTCACCGAAGGCGAATGGGCGCTCGTGCGCACGATCGCCGATGGACTCGAGTGGTCATATGGCTGGTCAGCCCCGGCCGCACACAGGCTGCGCTTCCTGCTGGACTTCGGCTACGCGACGGGGCTGCGTGCAAGCGAACTGGTCGGCGCCACGCTCGGACACATCGAGACCGATGCGCGCGGCGATCACTGGCTGCGCGTGACGGGCAAAGGCAGGAAGCTGGCGCGCGTCGCGCTGCCGCCGCTCGCGTGGGACGCCCTTGCCCATTACCTCGCCGAACGCGAACTTCCGATCGCGCCGGTGCGCTGGCGCCCGGAAACGCCGGTCATCGGCAGCCTCGAGGCAGACAGCGAGTCGACGATCAGCAGCGTGCGGCTATGGGGTGTGCTGAGGCGCTTCTTCCTTGTGGCTGCGAAGAGTATCGAAGCCGATCATCCGCCGCTGGCAGAGAAGCTGCGGTGCGCAAGTCCGCACTGGATGCGCCACACCCACGCGACGCATGCGCTCGGACGCGGCGCCGAACTGACCACCGTGCGGGACAACCTGCGGCACGCTTCAGTGTCGACGACGTCGATCTATCTGCATAGCGATGAAGTGAAGCGGGCACGGCAGATGAGCGACGTGTTCGGGGCTCGCAAGTAAGGTCGGTTCGATAACGCGTTGTGTGCTATCCGCGCGCGGCACCCAATTGAACGCACTTAGGCTGGCCCCACGTGCACTGCAAGCAGGACGCGAGCGGCTCGACGCCCGTCAGCGGCCACCGCTCGCCGCGTCGTGTAGAGCCGCAATGCGCGCGCCTTCCGCTTCGGCTGCACGTTCGGCTGGTGGCTAAAGTGCCTTGCTAAAAGCCCCATCGTGCACTAAAAAACATCTACCTACCTCGCATGTCTACTGGCCGCCCAGCCAATGCAGTGGGCGCCTCTACCCCAGCGAACGCGACAGTCTATGAGTCTTCTCGAGCTCAGAGGCGTTTCCAGACATTTCGGCGCCATTCAGGCCCTGATCGACGTGACGCTCAGTCTGGAGCCAGGCCAGGTGGTCGGGCTCATGGGCGATAACGGGGCCGGGAAATCGACATTGGTGAAGATCGTCGCCGGCAACTTTCCGCCTTCGCACGGTGAAATGCTCATCGATGGAAATCCCGTGCATTTCAACAAACCGATCGACGCCCGCGCGCGCGGCATCGAGGTCGTCTATCAGGACCTCGCGCTTTGCGACAATCTGACCGCAGCCGCCAACGTCTTCCTTGGCCGCGAACTGCGGATCGGGTTCGGACCTATCCGCGTGCTCGATCACGCGACCATGTATCGGCGTGCAGGTGATCTGTTCAAGCAACTGAAGTCCGAGACGCGCCCGCGCGACCTTGTCAGGCAAATGTCGGGAGGGCAGCGGCAAGCGGTGGCCATCGCCCGCACGCGACTCTCTGATGCGAGGCTCGTCCTCATGGACGAGCCGACCGCCGCGATCAGCGTCCGCCAGGTCGCCGAGGTGCTCGATCTCATCAAACGCCTGTCCGAACACGGTATCGCCGTCATCCTCATCAGCCACCGCATGCCTGACGTATTCGCGGTCGCCCACCGGGTGGTTGTCATGCGGCGCGGGCGCAAGGTCGCGGACAAGAAGACCGAAGAGTCCTCCCCGGAAGAGGTGACTGGTCTCATCACCGGCGCCATCGCCGCCGCCTGAAACTGCCTTGCATCGGAGCCCCAGATTGAACGACGCGTCGCGAAGGCCTCCCACAATGCCGCCATTGATCGATGATCCACAGTCCGCGAGGACGCATACTCGCTGGTCTGGACTACTCGCAAGCCAGGTGTTCTGGGTCGTGCTGGCAACGATCGTCGCCTGCATCGCTCTATCGATCGCGACCTCGACCTTCGCGACCTCCGAGAATCTTTTCAACGTTACGCGAAACTTCGCCTTCGTCGCCATCGTGGCGCTGGGAATGATGGCGGTGATCGTCACGGGCGGCATCGACATTTCGGTTGGCTCGACCATCGGCATCAGCGGTATCGTGCTCTCGGTCGTCATGAACGCGGGCTACCCGATCTGGGCCGGTATCGGCATGGGCCTACTGACCGCCGGTCTGGTCGGCCTCGTCAACGGCTTGCTCATCGCCTATCTCGGCATGCAGCCTTTCGTCGTGACGCTCGCCATGCTGAGCGTCGGCCGCAGTCTCGCACTCGTGATTTCCCGCAGCCGGACCATTTTCGATTTCGGCCCCGACGGGAGCAAACTCCTCACGCTCGGCGGCGGCGCGACGCTCGGCGTCGCCAATCCGGTGTGGTTCCTGATCCTGCTTGGGCTGTTGTTCTGGTTCGCGTTCGGCTGGACGCGCTGGGGCCGCTACGTGTTCGCGATCGGCGGCAACCGTCATGCGGCGACCCTCACCGGGGTACCGGTACGCCGCATCGTTTGTAGCGTCTACGTACTCTGTGGCCTGATGGCGGGCGTCGCGGCGATTCTCGAAGTCGGCTGGCTGGGCGCAGTCACGACTGGCCTGGGCACGGGCGACGAGCTGCGCGTGATCGCTGCCACCGTGGTCGGCGGGACCAATCTGATCGGCGGGGTTGGCAGCGCCTTCGGCACGATCGTCGGCGCGGCACTCATCGAGGTCATCCGCAACAGTCTGATCCTGCTCGGCGTCGACGCGTTCTGGCAGGGCACGGTCGTCGGCAGCTTCATTGTCGTCGCGGTGCTCTTCAACCGGCTCGGTGGCGAGCGGCAAGGGGATTGAATGTCTGTGGACGCACCGGCCACTTCCGAGCCGGTGCCGCGGGAAGCGGGTGTGGTCGGATCAGACGCGGGACTGCCGCACGCAGGGGTTCACAACACCGCGAGAATTCGCTCCAGGACCGGGGTCCGATTTCGGGCCTGAAGTCGGATCGTTATGAAGACTGTGTAAGCCGACATGGGCACCGCAGAGCCGGCGCCGAACAGGAGGAAGCAATGAAAAAACTGTTGATGTGTCTTGCTGCGGCAGGAGGACTAGCGATGCTGGCGTCCCCGGGCTTTGCGGCCGATAAGACTCTTGCCCTGGTCGTGAAGGGTCTCGACAACCCGTACTTCGATCTCATGCATCAGGGATGCGAACGGGCGAACAAGGAACTCAACAAGCAAGGCTACAACTGCTATTACACCGGTCCCGCGACCGCGGCGGACGAGAGCGCGCAAGTGCAGATCATCGACGACTTGCTGACCAAAGGCGTCGCGAGCATGGCGATCTCGCCCGCGAACGCGCCGGCTGTAGCCGAGGTGCTGCGCCGCCGCGGCGGATCGGTCCCGGTGATCACCGCGGATGCCGATCTGCTGCCGAAGGATGCGTCACTGCGCAAGAGCTATGTCGGCACCGACAACTACGAGCTGGGCGCGAAGCTTGGCGAGCAGTTGAAGATGCTGATGCCGAAAGGCGGCAAGGTCTGCCTCGTGATGGGCAATCCGGCTGCGGAGAACATCAACCAGCGAGCCCAGGGCGCGCGCGATGTGCTCTCCGGGAAGAAGGGCATCACGAAGCTCGCCGGCGAGAACGGGTGGCAAGAGATCAGTGGCTGTCCGCTCTACGTGAACGACGACGCCGCGAAGGCGAACCAGATGATGCAAGACACGCTGACCGCCAACCCCACGGGTCTCGACGCCTTTCTGCTGGCGGGCGGCTGGCCGCTCTTTGCTCCGCAGGCCTTTTCGCAGGTCGTCGCCCCGATCATGGACAAGATCAAGAATGGCAAATTCGTGATCGTTTCGGCTGACACGCTCGGGCCCGAACTGCAGGCGCTCAAGGACCGCAAGGTGAATGTGCTCGTCGGCCAGCGGCCCGAGGAAATGGGCTACCGCGCCGCGATGGTCATGCGTGACCTCGCGGAAGGGAAGTCCGTGCCTCCGGTCATTCACACCGGACTCGACGTCTGCACATGGAAGAACGCCGACACTTGCCTGAAGCATTGAAGGCCGGTGACTCACGGCGACGACGAAGCCGCTGAAGATGCGAGATTGCGAACCCTGCGCGACGATGGCTCTCTGCCGGTCGTCTGCGTCACCTTTTCTTCTAAAAGGAACGCGAGCGGTGGCGACGATCCCCTCACATGTTGCCGAAACAATCGCAGCAGTGACGGGGCTGACGCTACTGGCGTGTCCACTGGAGTTGCCGGGGTATCCGATTGAGCTTGGGTGGCGCAGCAACTCGTTGCGTGATACGGCCGTAGCCAAAGTTCATAACGTGATAATCGAGTGCTTCTCCTGACTTACGAGTGACTCGTCCTGGCGGTTTGCACTCACTGGACCATGACTGCGCCAAGCCGACACTCCAACGCGATGTTTCCGGGGCCCGCCGTTGTGCTGTCCATTGAACGGGCAGCGTCCGCGCGGTTGGCGACGGCGCGAGCATGCAGACTTCGGCGGTTTATGGCGTCGGCAGATGCAATTGGCCGTCGTCGCCGAGCACGAGTCCCTGCCAGGTCGCGGGCTTGCCCGACAGTTCCCATGCCTGAATCTGAGGCGGCGTCCTGCCGATACCGCCGCTTACGCGCGCAAGCGCTGCATGGTCGAGGTCTTCGTTCATCGGCAGGTCTTTGATAGTCAGCGTATTCATCGTCGTGCTCCTTCGGCGGCGTGGTCAGCTTGTCTGCGGACCCAGTCGGGGAGAAGCACGGAGCATGCCACTCTGTTGAAGGCCGTCGGGACGGGACAATGCCCGAAACAGTGATGGACGCGGACCAACAATTGCTCACTGCATGTCGGCGCACGACCGTCTTTAAGGTGAGCGTTTTCACCAGCTTTTGCAGGGACGACGGTCCGCTTGCTGTCCTGTCAAAGGACCACTCACTGCGGAATCCTGATCCACCGTCAGAACCCTGATGCCAGAACAGTATCTCTTCCCTGGTCGGCTTCCACTGGAATTGCGCCGCCTCTTTGATTTCAACTGCCGTACTGCTTCGTATTCGGCATTCGCACGATGTGAATCCCCTCCGGCAACGATATCTCCACCCTGCCGCCCAGATCATCCGCGAGCATCTGTGCTGTCGCTGCACAGAATGTTGCCGTTTGCTGCGCCGTCGGTTTGATGGCGGTAATGTAGGATTCGCTCGCGTCCAGATATTCCTGTTCTCTGTCCGCGCTGGTCATGGCGCTTGAGTTCATGCTGCCTTCTCCAGTATTTCCGCATGGGCGAATTCGCCATGCAGTTCCTTTGCCGCTTCCAACATGCGGCGTGTCCCTCCTCTCGCGTCTTAAACGATCCACGGTGAATCTTCATTCCATTCAAACTCTACGAGGAGCCCAGAAGTTATTTTTCTCTTGCTCCGCATGACTCCCTTAAGACCGCAGGTGTTGTTCCTCTGCAATTTGCGGTTTCATACGTTTTCCAAGAAATTGGCGCGCATACGCACGCCGCGCGTTGACGACGCAAGCAAATACTGAAGAGCTACCTCGTGCCAACGACCAACGACCCGACGTCCCTTCTTGCCGGATGCAAGATGTCGGGTAACGCTCGACAAGCAAAGCTTATCGGCTGCACGTCGTCGTTGAGTGATCCGTTAGCTGGTACAGATCGTCGAGTCGACCTCGGCAATATGGCGCACGATGGTCGCGTTGACCTTGTCGGCATGCGTGACAGGTCCCATGTGTCCCGCGCCCTCGACCACGGCCAGACGCGCTGCTGGCAACAGCATCGGCAAGCGCTCGGCAATCGCACGAGTCGGAACAGGCGCGTGCTGGCCACGCATGATTAGCGCCGGAATACGCAAAGCGGCGTATGCGCTTGCGGGCGTACCCTCATCAATCAGTGCACGAAAGTCGAGAGGCGCCTTGGGAGCCCAGCGCGTGAGCGCGGCCTGAACCGACGGACGCAGTGCATCCCACGCGCCCCGTCCGCTCCAGTAGTCAACGAATGATGCTGCGGCACCCCGATAGTCGCCACAATTCACTCCATCTGCGGTGCGTTTCGAAATCGCGATGATCTCGGCAAGTGCCTCCGCCCCGTACGTCCCCATCGTCTTGAGCAGATGAAACGCCGATGGTTCGTAAAGCGTCAGGCTTGCTACGCGCTCCGGCCGCTCGAGCGCTGCACGCAACGCGACGCCACCGCCATAAGAGTGACCGACGAGATGCACCTTCACGCGCAAGGCGTCGATGATCCCGACGGTTCTCGCTGCCTCGTCGGCGAGCGTGAAGGCGCGCTCGCCGCTCCACGGGCCCGTGCTCTCGCAGCCGTAATGCTCAGGGGCGATGAACTTGTGACGCGAGCCAAGCGCATCGCTGAGCTTTCGCCATTGCGCCGAACCCGAGCCGGAGCAATGAAGTGCAATTACCGGCGCCGCAAATGAGAAGAGTTGCGCTAGGGGCATGGTCGTCATGTCGTTCATGGAGGCTGGGTCGCTGTGCGGCGCGGATGGCTCGCGATGACCGGGGCGTCGGTGCGCGAGCTTCGGCGTTCGGGTTGATCGATAGAACATGCATTTGAGCGTCGAGTGTCGTCGCGCGGCCGATACTTGTTGGGGCTCGACCAACACGCAAGGTTTCGGCCGCATTGACGACAACCTTGCCTTCACGCATTCAGCGTCGTTCAATCACGACTTCCAGATACTCGCTCGGCAGGACGAGTGTCGCGTCGTTCGAGCGGTTACGGTTCTCGATCAATGCCGTCAGATCGCGATGAAACGCCGCCTGCGGCTCGCCATCGAGGGCAGCAAACGCCTTGTTCATCGGCCCATAAAACGTCCGAAACACGTCGATGAAATGCGCCGGCGACCGATAGCGGAACACGAAATCGCGGTTGATCGCCGTGATCCTCCGCGCAGTGTCGCCGAACAGCTCTTCCAGGCGCGCCTTCGCGCCCCAGAGCGCCGGTGACTTCACGCCTGCCGGTGGCGGAACGTACTTGCCGATCGTCTTGAATAGCTGCCCAATGAAACTTTCCGGCGTCCAGTTGGCGAGGCCGATCTGTCCGCCAGGCTTGCATACACGCACGAGTTCAGCTGCAGCTTTTTCCTGGTTGGCAGTGAACATCACGCCGAAGGTCGACATCACGATGTCGAATATGGCATCCGCGAAGGGCAGTGCTTCAGCGTCCGCTTCCTGGAACTGCACGGTCAGTCCCTCAGCTTGCGCTCGCGCCCGGCCCGAATCGAGCAGCGAAGCAACGTAGTCAGTCGACGTCACGTCGCACCAGCGGCGCGCGGCGGCAAGCGTTGCGTTGCCGTTTCCTGCGGCGACGTCCAGTACGCGACTGCCGGCGCGCAGGTCCAGCGCTTCGCAGAGGTTCTCGCCGACGATCTGCAACGTGGTGCCGACCACGGCATAGTTGCCTGTCGACCAGGCGACCTGGTGACGGGCCTTGATGGCGGCGAAGTCTGGAATGGATGCGGAAGCGAAATCTACAGTGGACATAGAGAACTCCTCAAAGGCCCTGGGTGCGAGGCGCGAATGCGGGGTCGCGCTGCATATCTGACTGCGCCGCGAATTTTTGACGAGCGTGCCCGCGCGGCGAGCTGGCAACGCAAACGGACGAAAAATGCCGATGCTTTGTTGACGTTCGATTGGCGCTTGATCGTTCGTTGTTGCAGCGGCGTGGGTGCTAGTATCAGCACGCATGTCGTATTGAGGAATGACCGGGCGTCCAGAATTTTTGCGCAAGACGCCGAAACTGATAGGCAGTCTGCTGGATGCTGTGTCGGATGTTCTTCGTATCTTGTGCGTCGCAGGCGCGGTTTATCTAAACACCGTCTTAACTGTGCCATGTGTCTAGTCGGAGGCTCAGCACAGAGGGAAGCTGCCGGGCGGCGCACGACAAACCGCGTCCGCCGTCAGCTCATCGCACTGCGACCTGGCCAAATGGTGCCGTCTGCGTGCGCGCGCGCCGACTACGGGACACGGAAGACGCCGGGCCAACGTCAATCAATGCGGCAGACACTCCGTTTGGAACCAATAGTCGACCAGGCGCTGGGCCGCTTGCAGATCATCCGGATAGTACGGGTCGTCATTCCATGGAGACGGGTCGTAACCTGCTTTCCTCAGGGCCGCGAGTTCGTTCTGGTGCTGCGCCATCGTAGGAGGCGCGTTGGTTTTGAGCGCTGCCAGGTCGCGGCACTCTGCGGGGCTGAGATGCGGCCCGGTATATGGCATGCCGCCGACGATACAGCCGGCGAGCAAAAGCACCGCGGCGGGAAGTGTCAATCCTGTCTTGAGCGACTTGGTCATAGTACGTGGACTTCCCTTCGATCGCTTGATTGCACGGGGTCGCGACGGGCGCCTTGTCGTGAAGTCGTTCCTTCCTACAGGTCTTCCTATCGCGAGGAGCGATGGTCTCGAGCTGTCCGCAGTGCGACCGCATGAAAGCCCTGATTTACCTCGGACTGGCCCGCCTTCAACTCCCCGTTGAACGTGGCCTTGAATGACGCGTTTTTTGTCGCCCACGCCTTTTCATTTTGAGCGCCTTCTATACGAGTATGTGTAAGCAATCGCTTCTGCTGATCACCCGGATGCGAACTTTACATTCACTGCAGGTCTCGCTGCTTTGTACCTAATCGCGATTTGCCTGCAACACCGTGAGCGCGGCCATATTGATGATTCGACGAACCGTCGAGCTGGACGTCAGTATGTTTACCGGTGCATTGACGCCGAGCAGGAACGGCCCCACAGCGACATTACTTCCCGCCTCCGTCTTAAGCAGGTTATACGCAATATTTCCCGAATCGACGTTCGGACAGACCAGCAGATTGGCGGCGCCCTTCAGTCGCGACGTGGGTAAAACGCGCTGACGCAGCGCCTCATCCAGCGCGCAATCTCCGTGCATTTCGCCGTCGATCTCGAGGTCGGGTGCCTTTTCGCTGACGAGTGCGAGTACTTTCCGCATCTTCTCGCCCGACGCAGAACTGCCCGAGCCAAAGTTCGACCGCGATAACAACGCCACTTTGGGCGACAGATTCAACCATGCCATTTGCGCGGCGGCCGCAATCGTGAACTCCGCAATCTGTTCGGCCGTGGGGTTATCGTTGACGTGTGTGTCGACGAGTGCCAGCGTGCGTTTGTCGAGCAGCAGGATATTCATCGCCGCATAAGTTTGTGCGTCGTGTTTCCTGCCGATCACTTCGTCGATGAAACGCAGATGCTTGTGATAACCGCCGACAGTGCCACATATCATCCCGTCCGCGTCGCCCAGTCGTACCATCATGGCACCGATCAGTGTCAGGCGGCGGCGCATTTCAACCCGCGCCATTTCCTTCGTAATCCCATCACGGCATCGCAGTTCCCAATACGTCGTCCAGTATTGGTGAAAGCGTTCGTCGTTTTCCGGATTCGTGACCTCGACGTCCTCGCCGAGCTTCAACCGCAGCCCGAATTTCTCTATTCTCGACAGCAGCACTTCCGGCCGGCCAACAAGAATCGGCCGCGCCAGCTTCTCGTCGACGATCACCTGAACCGCCCTCAGAACACGCTCCTCTTCGCCCTCCGTGAAGACGATGCGCGAGTTGCCACCCTCGCGCACGAATTGCTTCGCGGCGGCGAACAACGGTTTCATGAACGCGCCGGAGTGATAGACGAACTGCTGAAGCTGATCCGCGTAAGCATCGAAATCGGTAATCGGGCGCGTAGCCACGCCGTCCTCCATCGCGGCCTTTGCGACGGCGGGTGCGATGCGAACGATAAGCCGGGAATCGAACGGCTTGGGAATCAGATATTGCGGTCCGAAGGAAAGATCGTACGCACCATATGCGGCGGCGACGGAGTCGTTCGGTTCCTCTTGCGCGAGGCCGGCGATCGCGTGAACGGCGGCCACTTCCATGTTCCGCGTGATGGTGGTGGCACCAACGTCCAGCGCACCGCGGAACACATAAGGAAAGCACAGGACATTGTTGACCTGATTCGGATAGTCCGATCGGCCCGTCGCGATCACCGCGTCATCACGGGCCTCGCGCACTTTCTCTGGAAAGATCTCCGGCGTCGGATTGGCGAGCGCGAGAATCAGCGGACGCGGCGCCATCTGCTTCACCATTTCGGCCTTCAGCACGCCACCGACCGAAAGCCCGAGGAATACGTCAGCGCCTTCGATGACGTCGGACAGCACCCGCGCCGCAGTGGCCTGTGCAAAGCGCGCCTTGTCGGGGTCCATCGCTGCCGTGCGTCCTTGATAGACCACACCTTCGATGTCGGTCACCCAGACGTTTTCGCGTGGCAGACCGAGATCGACCATCAGTTCGAGACACGCGAGCGCCGCGGCACCTGCGCCTGAAGTGACGACCTTCACCTTCGAGATGTCCTTGCCCACCACTTTCAGACCGTTGAGAAACGCGGCGGACACGGTGATCGCGGTGCCGTGCTGATCGTCATGGAAAACGGGAATCTTCATACGTTCGCGCAGCTTTTGCTCGACGATGAAGCAATCGGGCGCCTTGATGTCCTCCAGATTGATGCCGCCAAATGTCGCTTCGAGACTCGCGATGATATCCACGAGCTTGTTGGGATCGCTCTCGGTAATTTCGATGTCGAAGACGTCAATGCCCGCGAACTTCTTGAACAGGACAGCCTTGCCCTCCATCACCGGCTTGGAGGCAAGCGCACCGATATTGCCGAGGCCCAGCACCGCCGAGCCGTTCGTGATCACGCCGACCAGGTTTCCTCGGCTTGTATAACGGAACGCCTCACGTGGGTCCGCCGCGATTTCCTCGCATGCGACCGCCACGCCGGGCGTGTAGGCGAGTGCGAGATCGCGCTGCGTGACGAGCGGTTTGCTTGCGCTCACCGATATCTTCCCCCGCGTAGGAAACTCGTGATACTGCAGGGCTGCTTCGCGTTCGGTCCTGTCCATATGTGCCGTGCTCCTATGTGTACACCGGGACCATCCCGGCTGATCGTCATTGGAGACATTCTAGGAACGAGGCATTCGGGGCTTATTTTGTTTTATTATCGGGGCATCACCTTTTGGTTATGTCTGGATTCCCACTATCGTGTCATTCAACACGGACGAAGTGATAAGGCGCCTGGGTGCACGCCTGAAGATGCGCCATCTCATGTTGCTGCTGCAGATACGGCAGCATGGCTCTCTTACTCGCGTAGCCGAGCACATGGCAAGCAGTCAGCCAGCCATCACGAATGCCCTCGCTGAACTGGAAGATATGTTCGGTGGCTCGCTGTTCGAGCGTTCCTCGCGCGGCATGATTCCGACGCCGCTCGGCACCACCGTCCTCGCGCGCGCTGAGTCGATGCTGCACGATCTCGACCACCTCGCATCCGATGTCGGCGCACTGATCTCGGGCCACGCGACGCGGTTTCACATTGGCGTGATTTCCTTCATTTCGGGAAAGACTCTGGCGTCGGCAATCCGTCATACGCAGTCGCAGATTTCGCAGCGGCTCACTTTTTCCATCCACGAAGACACGAGCGAAGGACTAATGTCCCAATTGCGCGACCATACGCTCGACATTGTGATCGGACGGGCATCGTCGAGCGTCGATCTCGACAATCTGCATTTCGAGGTAATTCATCAGCAAAAACCCCGTCTGATTGCTTCCCGACGCCTCGCCGCCAGACTCTCACGCAACGCAATGAACTGGCGAAAACTCGCCGAACTCGACTGGATTCTCGGTGCATCGCAAACCCCGATGCGCGACCAGATATCCGATCTGTTCCTGCACGCCGGTGTTACACCGCCCTTTCCTGTTGTCGAAAGTCTTTCGCCGCGGCTGATCGGCGAGACGGTCGCATTGAACGAGAACGCCGTGTCCATCATGCCTGCAGACATCGCGGAAGAACTCGTACGAATTGCGGGCGTGGCGATTGTCCCCTATGCGTTCGACTGGACGTTGCCACCCGTTACGCTGTTCACCCGCCCAGGCATTCCACGCGAGATCGACACGATTTTCGCCGCATCATTGCGTGCGCAATATCAGACCAAGGTAGTGAACGATCCAGCGTCGCTCGGCTAGGGCGGCCGACGGTCCTGCTTGAGAAACCAGCGGTTTCTATTGCGCCCGCATGATCGTATGCTTGCGCCCACCACACCAAATTCGGCGCGTATCGCGCTGCCGTTAAGGAGCAGCAAATGCTCGATCTTGACGACCTACGTCTGATACGCGCTGTGGGCGTCTCTCGCTCACTGGCCTCAGCGGCGCAGTTGCTGAATCTCACTCCCCCTGCGGTCACGATTCGTCTGCAGCGGATGGAGGAACGACTACGTATCCGGCTCGCCGTACGGAAGGCCAAGGGCATTTCACTCACAGAGGAAGGACAGCGCCTACACCAGGAAGCGGTTGAAATTCTTGAACGAGTCGAAGCATTGCCGGCACATATCTCCGGAGAGCACGGCGAGGTAACGGGCTCTCTGCGCGTCGTCGCTCCGTTCGGATTCGGGCGAATCCACGTATCGCAGATCGTGCGAAAACTCCACCTGTCGCATCCGGGGCTTGAAGTGTCGCTCCACCTGTCAGAAAGTCCATTGGTCAACGCTGCCAGTGCGGACGTGGTGATACATATAGGCGAACTCAAGTCCTCATCCTGGGTTGGCTATCCACTCGCACCGAATGGTCGGCTTCTGTGTGCAAGCCCCGCATACGCGAAAAGCATCAAGGAATTGAATCAGCCAGCGGACCTGGTCAACTATCACTGCATATGCTTGCGGGAAAACGATGAAGACCTGCCCCGCTGGCGCTTTTCCCTGAAGAGCGACCCAAAGCGGACCACGGTCCTGCGCGTGTCTGGCAAGTTGTCCGCAAACGACGGAACGGTGATCACCGAGTGGGCATTGGCCGGGCTCGGAATTGTCGAGCGTTCCGAGTGGGATGTCGCCCCCTTGCTCGCCACCGGAAAACTCGTCCGCTTGCTGCCTGATTGGGATCTACCCCCTGCTCCGGTAACAGCGCTGCTGCCCTCACGAACGGGCATGTCCATCAGACAGCGCATCTTTCTGGAGACCGCGAGGGCCTTCCTTAACCCGGCGCCATGGAGAAGCCGCGGATAATTCTCACGGATTTAACTGTGCTTAATTTCGGATTATCCGTTCGTTAAACAACGGAGAAAGCACTGCGCATATAGTTGTCACATAGGCCCCACTGTGAGACAGCAACATGAGCATTGACACCCTGAACACCCCTGCCGCCCTGATCGATGTGGCTCGAATGCGCCACAACATCGACAACATGCAAGCGCGACTCGACAAGCTCGGAGCCAGATTTCGCCCCCACGTCAAAACGACAAAGTGCAAGCAGGTCGTAGATGCACAAGTCGCAGCGGGCGCTTGCGGCATCACCGTTTCGACGCTCAAGGAAGCGGAGCAGTTTTTTGCCAGCGGCGTTCGCGACATCGTCTACGCGGTCGGCATGGTGCCGACGAAACTCCCGCAAGCGCTTGCGCTGCGCCAACGAGGCTGTGACCTGAAGATTGTCGTCGATAGCCTTCAGGTCGCACGCGCTGTTGCCGATTTTGGGCGCGAACATGATGAGCGCTTCGAAGTCTGGGTGGAAATCGATGTCGACGGACATCGGTCAGGCATACAGCCCGATGATGATCTGCTGGTCGAGGTGGGCCGGGCGCTGGTCGCGGGCGGTATGACTCTCGGTGGGGTCCTCGCACACGCTGGCTCGAGCTACGAGTACAGCACACGGGCCGCGCTCGTGCAAATTGCGGAGCAAGAGCGCAGCCGTACCGTGCGAGCGGCAGAACGCCTTCGTGCCGCCGGCCTTCCCTGCCCCGTCGTCAGTATCGGCTCTACGCCGACCGCACTCTCCGCGGAACGTCTCGAAGGCGTCACCGAGGTTCGCGCCGGCGTTTACGTGATGTTCGACCTCGTCATGCACAACGTCGGTGTTTGTGATATCGAAAATATCGCACTCTCTGTGCTGACCACGGTAATCGGCCACCAGGAGGACAAGGGCTGGGCAATCGTCGATGCGGGCTGGATGGCACTAAGCCGGGACCGCGGCACGCAAAAACAGGCTCACGACTTCGGCTACGGGCAGGTTTGCACTGAAGACGGGCGAGTACTCGGCGACTATCTGGTCAGCGGAGCAAACCAGGAACACGGCATCGTTGCCCGCGTCTCCAGCCCCGACGCCACTATCGCGGAGACGTTGCCGATTGGCACGCGGCTGCGGATCTTGCCCAATCACGCCTGCGCCACCGGCGCTCAGCATCCCGAATATCAGGCAGTGAATACCGACGGTTCCACTGAAGCCTGGCCGCGATTCTACGGCTGGTAAGCCTTCCCGAGTCCAGACATCCATCTGGTATCTGTCAGCAGCGAGTACGCGTTTCGTGTGGCTCGCTTCATCCAGGATTTCGAAATGTCCACCGAATCTCACACTTCGACCATTACTTGTTCGAGCGCGCCTACTATGCCGCCCCCCGCTGGTCACTACTCGCACGTTTGCGTCGCGAACGGGTTCGTCTTCGTCTCCGGACAATTGCCCATTGATTCGGCAGGAAAGCCCTTGAGCGACGAACCGTTCGAAGCGCAAGTCGGCCAGGTCCTCCGCAATGTCGATGCCTGCCTAAACGCGGTGGGTACTACTCGCCATCGGTTGGTTCAGGTCCGGGTGTTCGTTTCGGATATTAAACATTGGCCGGCTTTCAACAAACTCTACGCGGAATGGATCGGCACCCATAGGCCAGCGCGAGCCGTTGCGCAATCGACTTCCCTTCATTACGGCGCCGCCGTCGAAGTGGAAGGCGTCGCCTTGGCCACTGCGGCCTGAAAACCAGCAGAGGAGACGTCATCATGAAAAGACTAAAACTCGCCCATTGGATTATGTTCGGTATGGTACTGGGGGTCCTTGTCGGATACGCCTGCAACCGGTATGCGGGAAATGAAGCAACCGCAAAAGCCATCGCCGCCGACTTTGGCGTGGTGACGGGCATCTTTCTTCGACTGGTCAAAATGATTATCGCGCCACTAGTCTTCGCTACGCTCGTCTCCGGCATTTCGAGCATGGATAGCGGCAAGTCGATTGGTCGCATCGGCGCGAAAACGATTGGATGGTTCGTCGTCGCGTCGCTGATTTCTCTCACCATTGGACTGCTGTTCGTCAATATCGCGCGACCCGGCGCACATCTGAATCTGCAGCTACCTGCAGCGGATGTTCACCCCAACCTGCAAACGAGCGCGCTGAACTTCAAGGACTTTCTGACCCACATGTTTCCAAGCAGCGTTATCGAAGCAATGGCAAACAATCAGATCATGCAGATCCTGGTGTTCTCGCTGTTCTTCGGCATCGCACTTGGCAAAGTTCCCGGTCTGCCCGGTGAGTTCCTGAAGCGCTCGATCGACGGTCTCATGGACGTCATGCTTCGCGCGACGAATGCCGTCATGCTGTTCGCACCTGTCGGCGTTTTCGCCGCAATCGCGGGCGCGGTTACCTCACAAGGTCTGGGAATCATCTTTACGTACGGCAAGCTCATCGGATGGTTCTACGTTGCCCTGTTCACTCTGTGGGGCGCGCTGTATTTCGCGGGCCGCGCGGCCCTCGGTTGCCGCATGGGTCAACTGTTCAGGAGCATCCGCGAACCGATGATCATTGCCTTCTCTACTGCCAGCAGCGAAGCCGCCTACCCGAAGCTGACCGAAGTTCTGCAGGAATTTGGCGTACGAAAGCGCCTCGTCGGCTTCGTTCTGCCGCTCGGCTATTCGTTCAACCTGGACGGCTCCATGGTCTACCAGGCGTTCGCGGCCATCTTCATTGCGCAGGCGTTTGGCGTAGATATGCCCATCGGCATCCAGATAACGATGCTTCTCATCCTCATGGTGAGCAGCAAGGGCATGGCTGCCGTACCACGCGGCTCGCTGGTGGTCGTGGCCGCAATTCTCCCGATGTTCCACTTGCCGGAAGCTGGCTTGCTGCTCGTCATGGGCATCGACCAGATTCTGGATATGGGGCGCACGGCGACCAACGTGCTGGGCAACAGTATCGCGACCGCCGTCGTTGCAAAATGGGAGGGTGAACTCGCTGCTGCTGGCACGCCCGAAAACGAAGAGGCCGTCATCGGCACCAGCTCCAATGAGCACGCGGGGCAGTACCTGCATTTAACGAAACCTCCGGGACGAAGCATATGAAACTCGACGAAAGTGCAAAAGCAGCCGGCCTGGCGCCGACAGCTGAGTTGCTGCAGGACGCCGGTCAACGTGCGCTCGCTTATGTTCAGTCTGTGCATGACAGGCCCGTCAACGTTTCTACCCAGGCATTGCAAGGCCTGAATGCATTCCGGCACTCACTGCCAGACGCCGGGCTGGATGCACGTGAAGTGTTGCGCCGCCTCGACGAGGCTGGGTCACCTGCTACCGTCGCGACAACAGGCGGACGGTACTTCGGTTTGGTCATCGGCGGCGCGCTGCCCGCAACCATCGCTGCGAACTGGCTTACGACTGCCTGGGATCAGAACGCATGCTTTCGGTGGACTTCGCCAATTGCGGCAACGCTCGAAGACGTTACGCTACGCTGGATCGGCGATCTGTTCGGCTTGCCGGACGACATTGGAGGAGCCTTCGTTACAGGTGCCTCGATGGCGAACTTCGCGGCGCTGGCGGCAGCACGCCACGCTCTGCTATCCCGCCTGGGCTGGGACGTGGAGGCGAAGGGACTCTACGGCGCTCCGGAACTCCGGGTAGTTGTCAGTAAGGAGACTCACGTTACCGTGTCCAAGGCATTGTCGATGTTAGGACTCGGACGCGAGCGGGTCATCGTAGTGCCGACGGATCACCATGGCCGGATGCGAGTCAGCGAGCTTCCGAAACTCGATGAGCAAACCATCGTGTGTATTCAGGCAGGCAACGTGAATACCGGCGACTTCGATCCTGCGCGTGAAATATGCCGACTTGCGAGAAAAGCCGGGGCCTGGGTGCATGTCGATGGTGCATTCGGCCTATGGGCGCTTGCAAATCGTCAGTTCGACACCCTGACGGATGGCTTCGCCGAAGCCGACTCCTGGGCGACGGATGGGCATAAATGGCTCAACGTCCCGTATGACAATGGCATCGTTCTGGTGCGCAGAGCTGCCACTCTGCGTGCGGCAATGTCGTTGAACGCCGCATACCTGGCAGAGGGTGATGCAACTGAGCGGGAACCGTCGCACTACACGCCGGAATCGTCACGGCGGGCGCGTGGTGTGGATATCTGGGCCGCGCTTCTCAACCTCGGTAGAGATGGCGTTGCGGCGCTAGTCGAACGTACTTGCCATTATGCCGGAATGTTCGCCCAAGGTCTCGAGGCCAGTGGCTATGAAATCCTGAATCATGTCGCACTCAACCAGGTGCTCGTCTCATTTGGTACGGCGGAGATGACGCGGGCCGTGATTACCCGTCTTCAAACCGAGGGGATTTGCTGGTGTGGCGGCACAGTATGGCAGGGCCGCGTCGCCATGCGAATCAGCGTCTCCAGTTGGGCCACCACTGACGCCGATGTGCAGACGAGCCTCCGGGCAATGATTCGTGCCGCGGAGGCCTGTGCGCCGTGACGCGTTCTAAGGATCAGTCGACTTTTTCATGATCTTACAAAGAGTCATTGACTTTTCTGGACTGTCCGGTTTATAAATTGACAATGCGTAACGTAAACACCATCACCGACCGGCAGCGAGGACGTCCCCGCGAGTTCGACGTCGACCACACTATCGAGCGTGCAATGCAGGTCTTCTGGACGCTCGGTTATCAAGGCACGTCTTTGCCGGACCTCATGCAAGCGACCGGGCTTTCCCGAGGGAGCCTGTACGCAGCCTTCGGCGACAAACACGGTCTTTTCCTGCTTGCCCTCGATCACTACATCGTGCAGGCACTCAAGCGTCTCGACTTCGAGCTTGCGTCGGGCCAGAAAGCCCTGGCGGGGCTAAAGGCGTGTATGGACGGCTATGTCGAGCGTACCAATGGTGCTGCCGGCAAGCGAGGCTGCCTCGTTGTGGCTACAGCCATGGAATTGGCGGCGCATGATCACGAGGTTGCGAACCGGATCGCCTATTTTTTCAGGACAATGGAAGCCCGGTTGGCCAACGCGTTGAAGCGCGCCCAGAAAGAAGGCGATCTGGGCAAGAACGTTAGCCCTGAGGCGGCGGCTCACATGCTTGTTTGCTTTCTCGAAGGGCTGCGTGTCGTTCGCAAAACAGGAATCGAATCTGACAGGGCAAAGGATGCCGTGCAGACACTTATCCGCGGCCTGGCAGGTTAACCGCTGACGATGGGACGCGATGCATTCCCGCGCCTTTTTTTAGACTGATTGGTTTAGATATCAATGGAAGCTATCCATATAGCAGCGGCCCTGCTTGTTCCCTTGCTGTGGGGATTTCAGTTTGCGGTCGTAAAAGCGGGGCTCACGGTGTTGCCACCGCTATTCTTCGCTGGCCTGCGATTTGCCGTGATTGCCGCGATTCTCATACCCTTCGTGGCACGAATTCGGGGCCCCGAGATTTGGCCGATCTTCCTTATTTCCTGCTTCATGGGAGGGGTAAATTTCGCGTGTTCCTACATAGGGTTGACGCAATCGCCGGCCGGAATTGCCGGGATTGCCAACCAGTTGTGGACCCCGTTCACCCTGATGCTTGCGTGGCCAATGCTCGGAGAAAAATCCTCTGCCCGAATGGTGATCGGCGTCGGCTTAGCGCTATGTGGTGTAGTCCTTTCAATCGCAGATCCGGGCTTGAAGATCTCGACCATTCCGACTTTGTTTTTGATCGCGTCTGCCTTCGGATTGGCTATGGGCAACGTATTGGCCAGGAAATTCGGCCCTTTCGACCCGGTGAAGCTCTTCGCCTGGGTGTCGTTCTTCACGGCGTTCCAGCTGCTTGGACTTTCGATGATCGTGGAGGGTGGGCAGATCGAGGCGCTTCAGCGGGCGTCGAGTTCTGAGTGGCTGGCTTTCGCGTTTACCGTGATACTCGGCGGTATCGCCGCATTTACCATCTGGTTCTGGCTTATAGCCCGATTCTCGATGGCTCGGGTAGCCCCCTACGCCTTGCTTCAATCATTCTTCGCGATTGGCGCTGGCGTCGCTTTCAGGCATGAACCCATTACCCCTACGCTGATTTTGGGCGCCATTATCTGCGTTTCGGGAGTCGCGCTCAGCCAGTGGCCGATCTCCACCCGGCTTCGTAACGAAGACGGGGCGCCGTGAATCGCTCGCAAAGGCTCCGCAAATTCTCTATCGGAAGAATCAAGGAACAAATAGTCATGGCGAAATTCGTTCTTGTTCATGGTGCTTTTCAGGGCGGCTGGGTGTACGCGAGAGTCGCCCGCAAGCTTCGCGAGGCGGGACATGATGTCTACACTCCCACGCTGACCGGCCTCGGGGAACGCTCTCACCTGGCTGACCGGGCGATCAACCTGGACACGCACATTCAGGACGTTGTCAACGTCTTCAAGTACGAGGACATCACCGACGCAATCTTGTGCGGTCACTCGTACGGCGGCCTGGTCATCACTGGCGTAGCGCATGAAATCGGGGAGCGCATCCGCACGCTCTTCTATCTTGACGCCTATGCGCCAGCCGATGGGCAGTCGCTTGTCGATATCACCGGCGCCGAGACCGCGCTGGCCTTCCTTGCGCAGGCGGGCCAAAACGACGGAATGATTCCGCCTATTCCAGCCGCTATATTCAATGTGAACAATGCAGACGCCGCGTGGGTCGACAGCATGTCAGGGCCGCAGCCGCTAGCCACGTTCGTTCAAGGCGTTCGGGCAGGAGTAGATTCGGCACCCGTTGCCAATCGCACCTATGTATTCGCGAGCGATAACGGAGGAGACTGGTTTGTCGACACGTATGCCCGATTGAAGGACGCCCTCGGGTGGAAGGTCCACGCTATTCCCTGCGGACACTCCATCATGCTCGACCGTCCGGTGGACCTGGCTGCGCTACTGCTGGCAGAAGCCACGCATTGAGGTTTCGCTGGTCAGACTGCCCCAACGTCTTAAGGACGGCGCTATCGCCGGCTAAAAATGAACCTGGTACCCGCATCGAGCAGTCAACTTTCCGAATCGCCGCACACGGATGAGTCAACCCGCTATATGTTGCTGACCGGTGCCAGTCGCGGGATCGGACATGCGACCGTCAAACTGTTCCAGCAGCACAACTGGGAGGTTTTCACTGTTTCGCGGCAGCCCTTCTCCGAAGACTGCAAGTGGCCGGCCGCACGGGAGTCGCATATCCAGGCAGACCTTGCCGATCTGAATTCCGTCGAGGAGATTGCCGACGAGGTGCGGCGGCGACTTCCGCACGGCAAACTGCACGCGCTCGTGAACAATGCGGGAATCTCACCTAAGGGCAAGAACCGAACGCGACTTGGCGTACTCGACAGCGACATCCACACGTGGTCGACCGTCCTCAACGTCAATCTCATCTCCAACGCCTTGCTCGCCAGGGCTCTGTTTCCTGAACTTGCATGCGGCAAGGGCGCAATTGTCAATGTCACGTCTATTGCCGGTTTCAAGGTCCATCCATTTGCGGGTACCGCTTATGCAGCGTCCAAAGCAGCACTTTTCGCTCTGACGCGGGAGATGGCTCACGAATTTGGGCCCCACGGGATACGTGTCAATGCGATCGCTCCCGGCGAGATCGATACCTCGATTCTGTCGCCAGGTACCGAAAATATAGTCAACAACGAGATTCCGCTTCATCGTCTGGGCGACCCTCGTGAGGTGGCGGAGACGATCCACTTCCTTTGTGGGCCGGCTTCGTCTTACATCAATGGCACCGAGATTTACATCGACGGAGGTCAGCACGTCTGACTCACCGGACACCCGTATCGTCGCGTTTGCACAATCGGTGCACTCACGCAACCGGTTTCCGGCGACGAGGTTGAGGGCACGGCGATGCCGACAACGCAATATTGGCCAGCCGCTTCACTATTGCCTTGCATGCCCCATCACAGGCTTGCGCCGGCATGCCTTGCACAACCGCCCCGTAAAAGCGGGCGAGAGCTTCGGTGTCGGTCTCAGTGGCAAGCTCACCCTCGGCGACGGCACGGTCGAAGCGTGCCTTGACGGCCTGGAACACGACCCCGGCGGTTCACTGCCGGGGTCTCCTCAAGCAGGTTGTCCTATCTCGCGTGTCAGCAAGACACCCCAACGACAAAAGCATACGGGCGCAGCAACAGCGGGCGAGCAAGTTCTCCCGATGTACTCCCGCACATGTCGCCCGTCGCTCGCACCGTCTCCTCCTCGCTGATGAACGCGTCGCGAGGAACACCAGGCCCACGAAGCGTCAGTTGGACTGTACGCGTGCGGTCAGTCAGATTGGCCACCACGACTCGAATGCGCCCTTGCGCGTTTCGCGCGGCGATACATGCGATCGCTGACATCTGCGAGACCCCGCTCTTCCGTCCACGCACCTAGCGTCAATGTATCGATCCGCACCCCTTCCAGCGCCGCCGCGTAACCGGCGAACCACGCGTCCCCGAACAGCGCGGTCTGGCGCGGATAGAAGCCGGCCATCGCAATGTGTTCGTGTGTCTGGTAACCCGGTTTGGGACGCCGAAACCTGAGTCGCAATGGTCGCCTGGGCTTACTGCGATTCCGGCGTCTCCGACGCGAGCCGCCACGTGAGATTCCCGCGAGCACGCGTCTCGCATCTCGCGTGGAAATAGTCCGTGAAATAGATGCGAGGCCGTGCAAGCAGGCCGCCGAGAAAGTTTCGTTCCTGCACGTCATACGCGAGGTCGTCGAGGTCCGAGCGTTCCCTGCGCACGCGCACTCCTTCCGCGAGAAACCGGGATCTCGCGGCGCCTAGCACAGCGAGGTCGATGTCGCACGTAAAGCGCTCATCGGGTTCTTCCGGCGCGCCGGTATGTCGGGTGGCGAGGATCATTTCGCAGATGTGCTCACACATCATGATGCGGTCGTCGGCCGAGCGTCGAAGCCAGTCCGCGCTGCGCTGCTCGTTGTCGCCTGCGCCTGGAACATAGACGACGTCGTGGCACCACAGCGCAAGTTCCACGAGATCAGGATGCGGAATGGCGCTGCACGCGAGATCGAAATAGCGCAGACAGCGGCGAACGTGACGCAATGTGTGATAGTGACGAATGGGTTCGCTATAACGTTGCGCGAGATCGGCATAGACAGCCTCCGCGTGTGCGCCCCCGCAGCGCGTCCATAACTCGACGAAGCGTTCCTGCAAGTGGCTCATCTGTGCTCCTTTGCGCACTTCGGCTCACTACGACTGCCCGCCGCTTTCTTCAGCAGGCTGCTCAGAGAAACTCCGCGCGAATGTCGATGCTGGAGCGTCGACCGAGATCCGCGTAGTGCCGCGCGAGCCACGCATCGGCCTCGTTTCGGCCGTTGTCGCGCAGTTCGCAGAGAAAGCTCCAATCCGCGTTGTAATTGCTGGACAGGCCGAGCGCGCACATCGCGGCGTCGGAGCGGATCGAAGGAATCAGCATTTCCTTCATCTCGTCCCGATCGAGTTTACCCTGCTCGATCAGATCGGTGACAAATGCTATCGCACGCATTTCGCGCATCAGCGATGAATTGAAGCTGATTTCGCTGATCCGATTCAGAATTCCGGCGGCCGTGACTGGCACGCCGGCGCGTACCGGCGGATTGATGTGGACGATGACCACGTCGCGCGTCTTGCAGTGATAGATCAGCGGATAGATGGCGGGGTTAGAGCAGTATCGGACACTGTTGGCGCAGTGCCGCAAAGTCGACCTGGCGTTCGAGCACTTCGCGCAGCGGATTCAGATTGTGCGGATTGAACTGATACGGAGACAACACGCGCAGCATCATGTCCGCGAACGCGTAGAGCGGTGAATGATCGAGACCGAAACTGTGCGAGCCCTTGAGCCACGGCATCCAGCGCAACGGGCTATAGCGCTCGGCCGACTGCGCGACCGCATGCCAGAAGTCGTGCAGCGCCTGACGCGCCGTCCTCGCCTCCGTATTTGACGTGCTCGGCACGGATGCGCTCGGCAAGATGATGGGGCGTTTAGCTGACCGGTGCGGGGGCTGGTTTCTGGACGGATCTCGCCGGCTCCGGCGCTTCGCTGAGCGGCGCCCCGCACTCGCTACAGAATCGGGCGGTTGCGGCGGACTCACGCCCGCACCGGGGACACACTCTCGTCAGCATGGTCCCGCAGGTTTCGCAGAACCTGGCCCTGGTGAGATTATCGAATCCGCAGTTTGTGCAGCGCATACAACATCGTCGCGGCACGACCCATAGAAACTCATTATGCGCCGGATGCACTAGGGAGCAGTCCGGCTATTCACCTGGGGTTTCGGCCGCCGAGTCGTCCGAAAACGTATACTCCCCCCAAGTATTCACCTATACTGCCCCGTAGTATCCACACATCGTTGCTGTCATGCCTCATTCCGCCGAAGAAAAGAAACGCGTCCTGACACGCGTGCGCAGGGTTCGCGGGCAGCTGGACGCGCTCGAACGCGCGCTGGAGGAAGGTGCCGATTGCGCTCCGGTGCTTCAGCAACTGGCGGCCATCCGCGGCGCGATCAACGGTGTGATGGCCGGTGTGCTCGAAAGCCATCTGCGCGAGGAGTTCACGCACCTTGCGGGGTCCGCGGATGCCTCTTCCGGGTCCATCGACGATGTCGTGACCCTCGTTCGAACCTATTTACGCTAGTTCCATGCGGGCATTCCACCCCGCAGTTGGCCGCCCCTTTAAAGGACCACTATGAAATCGCGTGCTGCAGTTGCGTTTGCGCCAGGTAAGCCCCTCGAGATCGTCGAGATCGACGTCGAACCGCCTCGCAAGGGCGAGGTGCTGATCAAGATTACCCATACTGGTGTTTGCCACACCGATGCCTTCACACTCTCGGGGGACGATCCCGAAGGCCTCTTCCCCGTCGTGCTCGGTCACGAGGGCGCCGGCATCGTCGTCGAAGTGGGTGAAGGCGTGACGAGCGTAAAACCCGGCGATCACGTGATCCCGCTCTACACCGCGGAATGTGGCGAGTGTCTGTTCTGCAAGAGCGGCAAGACCAATCTGTGCGTGTCCGTGCGCGCCACTCAGGGCAAAGGGGTGATGCCCGACGGCACGACCCGCTTCAGCTACAACGGCCAGCCCATCTATCACTACATGGGGTGCTCCACGTTCAGCGAGTACACCGTGGTGGCCGAGGTGTCGCTCGCCAGAATCAACCCGCAGGCCAATCCCGAGCAGGTATGCCTACTCGGCTGCGGCGTAACCACGGGTCTGGGCGCGGTGAAGAACACCGCCAAGGTGCAGGAAGGCGATACCGTCGCCGTCTTCGGGCTGGGCGGCATCGGCCTCGCCGTGATCCAAGGCGCCAAGCTCGCCAAGGCTGGCCGCATCATCGCCATCGACACCAATCCGGGCAAGTTCGACCTGGCGCGGGCCTTCGGGGCGACCGACTGCATCAACCCCAAGGATTACGCAAAGCCGATCCAGCAGGTGATCGTCGAAATGACAGACTGGGGCGTGGACCACAGCTTCGAATGCATCGGCAACGTCAACGTGATGCGTGCGGCGCTGGAATGCGCGCACCGCGGCTGGGGCCAGTCGGTCGTCATTGGCGTGGCCGGAGCAGGTCAGGAAATCTCTACCCGTCCGTTCCAGCTCGTGACCGGCCGCCGCTGGCTGGGCACCGCCTTCGGCGGCGTGAAGGGCCGCTCGGAACTGCCCGGCATGGTCGAAGACGCGATGGAGGGCAAGATCCAGCTCGCGCCGTTCGTCACCCACACCAAGCCGCTCTCTGGCATCAATGAAGCCTTCGATTTGATGCACGAGGGCAAATCGATCCGGACCGTGGTGCATTACTGACACTGAAGGGACGGTCAGAGAACATGGTCTCGGCAGGCTGAGCGCGGCATCGGGAACGGCGCCGGGAACTTCGCGGGCGCCGCATCCGGTCGGCAGCGGCGGACTTCCGGAATGAATGGCAGCAAAGACTATGTCGAGAAGCACGTGAACGGCATGTTCAGCCCTTGTCGGGTTATGGCCGGGTTCGTGGCAGCAGGGTCTATCAACGGAATGCCGGCCTTGGCGAATATCGGCGACGAGGGCAACGCTACTCCGGAGTTGTAATAGCCCACCACGGCAACTACGCCATCATCGACGAGCTTCTGGGCGACTTGCACGCCAATGCGCGGATCGCCCTGATCATCGACGCAGTCCGGTTCGAAGCGCACCTCGTGCCCGCCCAACTTCGTGTGCTCGGCGTTGGCTTCTTCGACGGCGAGGCGAACGTGATTCTCGATGTCCTTGCCGTTAGCGGCTGCGGCGCCGGTCGGCAGGGCTGATACGCCGATCTTCACGACCTGCTGTGCGAACGGTTGGCTGCTCGCGAGCAAAAAGGCGACGGCAGCCAGCCCAGCCGTAAAGCATTTTCTGGAGCGTCGAGCATCTGTTCACTCCTGGACGTGCGAAAGGCCGCGCGAACTGCAGTTCGACGGCGCGCACGCTACTCAGTATTGGCGTTACGCTGAGTAACGTGGTGATCGCGGGCACCACGTACAACACGTCGCTGACCGCACCGGCAACCTGATGCGAGGGCACATGGACGCGGGCACCCGCATGCAGACGGAAGTACGACCACCCCGCCTTGTACTTTGGCGCCTGGCGCAGTCGTCGGGTCCTATTGCCACTTCGCGTTCTTATGACGATTGCGACCGACTACGTCCCACTGCTTTCTCGCTTCTTTTTGCGCCGACTTGCCGTGATCATGCTGGTGTTCTCCGTCGGCCGATTGACCGACCTTGGCGCCCCGCTTTGCGAACCTGAACATTTCGGCGAATTTCATCTCGATCTCCTTGTGCGGTGACGACGCCGCAAATCCAGTGTACTCCGGCTGCCAGGCCAAAAATCGCGACTCGAACCAGCTTGCCTCCAAGGTCCTCAACGGTTTTGGCTGTTCCCGGGAAAAACAATGATCAACGCGCCAATTCAAATAATCGTTATCGTTCTTATTGCCTCGATCGCTGTCGCGCCGGGGTGGGAATTTTTCTGAATCTCAGCGTTGCAGCGCCTGGCGTAGATGAATGTCAGATCCGAAGCGTCTCGATGCAGGACCTGGAAAGTACCCCAATCCTCACTCGGTTCGCTGAGGCGGTCACATAACAGTTCGATAACTGCATCCGGAGCGGGCGCGCAGTTCATCTGCGGCTTATGCGACATCAGAAACGTCCGCATTGTCTCTGGTTGTTCCAGGTTGAGCGGAACGTGCCACGGCAGCCGGCCAGATGTTCCATCGAACTGCACGTACAAGACCGGCGGAGCCTTGAAGTGCGCGTGGAACAGCCCATGCACATGGATCGCGAAACGCTCGAAATAGTCCTCCATGCGCGACTGCAAGCTCGAGTGGGAATAAAGGAGGGTCGCGCTCGCGGTGGCTTCCAGACAAAAGGTGACAAACCTCGCCTCCCCTTCCTGGGAAACCACCCCAACCCCGTACTGCCCTATCACCTGAAATGGGGTCGCGCGAGGCGGGGTATAAAAGTATCGATCGACGTACGAGACGGGTTCCCCATCGTCATCATCATCGCGGAAGCTGCCCGCTCGAGAACTCGCCGAAGCTGGATTGTCGGGATTCAATTGAGTGGATCGATTGTCCCTATCGCTTTTGCTCGACATAGTGGTGCCTCCGCATCTGGTTCTGGGAGAAGCAGCATATGCGTCCAACCCGGCGGGTCCGGTCTTGCGTCCAGCTTGCGAAAATCACCCTTTCGGATCTTTACGTACCACGTCATTATGCGATCCGTGTGTCGTGCGCCTCCAGGCCTCGTCCGCCCTTTGTTGAGCCGATTTCACGGTATGTTCGATCCGGTGCTTGCTATTCGGCGCATGCGTAATTGCCGAAGTCAGACTGGAAAGTGTCCGTCGGACAGTCCTGGTGACCATAACTCGCTCCGCGTTCTTGTCCATATCCATATGTTAAGTCTAGGCCGTTACATGAAGTGCGCGCTACTGTACGTTTGAACAGCACCTTGGCGAGTCCATGATGGATATCGTCTCGTTTCATCGGAGCAATGAGCCCCGGGCTAAGGCAGCTTTGATTTACAACTGCCCTGAACGAATCGCGCGATTCAATCGGGGCTTCAGGACTCTGGCCTGGAGCTCCTACCTGCGGCGAAGCGGCGTTGTATCCCGACGAGCTGGTCGTCCGTGGTCGCTACCAGCCACAGGCGTGCGTGTTCCTCGATCTTACGGTTGTGGTCCTTCAGCGGCCCCATCGAGGTCGCAGCCTTCCAGACCACTGGGCCAATCCGGCTGCTCCTGCCCGACGGCGCGCCCACCAGCAGGCAATAAGGTCCAAGAGGAAGCGATACGAACGGTACCGCTGGACTCCCTCGCACGCGCCAGTCGATGAAGGGCGTCTCGCTGATAAGCAGCGGCATGGCCAAGCCGTAAAGCACGCTGAAATCGTACAGAGCCAGCTGCTTGCGCATGCCCGCGTAAGCGCGTCGGATATCAGCGATGACTGCCGCGCGGATTTCATCCTCGAACATGGGCTCGTTTGCATAGCGCGCGAATGCCTCCCGGGCGTCCGACTGATATGCGCTGAACACGCCCAGCTCCACGCAGTCCTGAACCGCGCGGTGGATCTCCGCAACCGAGCCGGCCTCGTCTGGCTTGCCCAATTGCGCTGCCCGCAAGAACCGGGCAAGTCCTGCTTCCTGGATAGGAGGGCCATCCGCAACCGTATCGTCTGCAGCGTCCGTATCGAGCGGCACGTAGACATACTTGTCGGCCGCAAAGCGCGATTTCTTACCTTCATCAAACTTGATCTCGCCATCGATGCAGTCCAGATAGCGAGTACCGATTCGTCCATGCTCCCAAACCCAATTCTTCAGGAGCGGGCGTAGTGGATGCAATGTGTCATGGTCAGCAGCCATGCAAGCCTCCCAATGCCTTCGGATGGTTCCGCGTGGGCGTCTGTTTCGTCGAGGTTCCCCATCAGCGATGGTAACGGAGACGCGGCCTGCGACTTCCATCAACTCAAAGTGTGCGGCTAACACCAACAGGTATCGCATGTCTGTTGGGCGACGGGCGTCACGAAGCGTTTGCGGCACCCGATCCGCAAAGCTCATTTTCTTTTTTAATCAATGCACTAGAGAAATATGACGAATTGGCACGTCGCGTGCAATGTTGGTTTTAAGCCAGCGTTGCCTTGCTCCGAATGGAGTACGACGCCATCGGAGGGACTTCGAAACACCGTCGCGCATCGGCGCCCGGTGTGGCTTCCTGGAGTCTACCTATGCCGCTCGCTCGACTGCTACTCTGCTTTCTCCAGTGCTCGCTCGCAGCTGCGGTGCTGTTGCCCGTCGTCGCCGGCGCCGCGAACCTGCCAGAGGCATCGCAACGCTATGCATCCGACACGCGCGACGCGGCTCCCAGCGATTCGGCGACGCCTCACGAGCTGAAAGCTGGCATCGAGCGCCTGCGCACCGGGACGTGGTGGGAAGCCAACCGCAAGATCCGCCCGGAACTCGCGCAAGTCGGCGACCTGATGTTCCTGTTGCCGCTCGCCGACAGGCAGCTCGAGCCTTCGTCGGATGCTATCGGCCGCGTGCAGCGCCTGCGCGAGGCGCTGCGCGGCCACCTGATGCGCGAACCCGCCGGCTGGACCCGCCTCGTTGCGCAGGTGCGGGCAGAGCGCGCGAAGGCCGGCGATGCGTCAGCCGTGCTGCTCGCTGACGCGCTCATCAACGAGGTCCGCTACCGCGACGGAACCGACGGCAGCTACTACGCGCCGGCACGCTTCTTTGCCGAAAGCGGCGTGTGCAAGGACTTCGCCGTCGCCAAATATCTGCTGCTGCGCGACGCGGGTTTCGACATCGAGCGGCTGCGTCTCGTGTCGCTCGCGCCCCGCTACAACAACACGCCGGACGACTGGCACGTGATCCTCGTCGTGCGAATCGATGGCGCGGGCGAACCGCTCGCACTCGATTCACCGAGCCCGCCGGGCGCGAAGCGCGCCGCTGATTCCGCCAACGAAGCATCGGCTTCGAGCGGTCCGTCCGCGCTGCTGAGCGCGATCCTCGCCGGCCGCGAGCCGGCCGACGCGGTGCTGCGCGCGCCCGCCGGCCCGCTCGCCACGCCGCTCAGCCGGTCAGGCCAGGCGCGGCGGCCGCTGGCGACGGTGTTCAACGAACTGGGCAGCCGGTCGTTCGAACGCGCCGCGCCGGGCGCGCCGCGGCGCGCGTCGGCGGCCGGGCGAAGCGCGAACGCGAACCCGAAGTACGTCGACGAAATGGGCGAGTCGTGGACAGTCGACGGCTCCGGCACGTTTCCGAAGTGGCGCGTCGCCGTTGACCAGGCAGACGCGCCGGCGAAACCGGGTCCGGCCGCGAGATTGATACGCGTGGCGGCACGCTGACCGATGTGCGCATCTCGCGCGCCCGACGCGAATCGACCAAAGCGCACCGCCGCGCGACCGGACTGCTATCGGTTCTCGAGTTCCGCCAGCAGGGCTCGCGCCGCACGCACGTCGGTCAGTCCGCTTCCTTCACTAATGGCCTCGCAGGCGGGCTGCAACACGGCGCAGGCATGATCGAAATTGCCCGTTGACGCCAACCCGCGGGCAAGGCTGGTTGCAGCACGAAGACCCGGAAAGCACGCGCCCTGCCTTTGTGCCACGGCGACCGCTTCGCGGATCAACGCGAGCCCTTCTTCGGATCGCGCGGTTCGCTGGGCCGCGAGCAATTCGCCTTTGAGCCGCAGCATCTCGGAGAGCTGGAAACGGCCGCCATGCTCATCCACAGCCGCGAGCGCCCGGTCGATCGCGACGAGCCCTGCCCCACGCCTGCCGGCTCGGCCAAGCGCTTCGCCGAGCAGCGCGTTGAAGTACGGCAAGCCCATTTCGGCACCTGTCGCGCTGATTGCCGCAATGCCCTCACGCATCCGTTCGATGCCTTCATCGAGGTCGCCGCATTGCGCCAATGTCCAGCCTAGTTGAAATGCCCCCTGCGACAGCAGCAACGGCAACGCGTATTCCTCGCACACCGCGATCTCACGTACCGCCCACTGCCGCGCCAATTCCGGCTCGCCACGCAGGATATGCGCGAAGCTGCGCGTCCAGTACGCGAGAGCCGTCGTCAGCGGATGATCGAGCTCGCGCGCGAGTTCGAGGGTCTCGTCGGAAATCGCCAGCGACTTGTCCGGATAGCCGCGCAGGCACTGCACGAGCGCGGTGAAGCACCGGCAGCAGACACCGGGATCATGCCCGGAGTACTTGAATGTCAGCGCATGGTCCCGTTCGCGCTCGTAGAGGGCGATCCCCTTTGCACAATGGAATCCGGCCGCGGCGTATTCCCCCATGAAAAAGCTGTTGGTCCAGAACAGATGATGCGTTTCTATGCGCATTGCAGGGTCGTGCGAGTCCGCCGTTAGTGCGGCGCAGCGGTTGCCGAGTTCACGGGCGACCTCCGACTCGCCCCGGATCATCCGATATTGTCCTTCGCCTCGCAGAACCGTGAACAACTCGCTGTCGTCGGCTAGCTCCTCGCACAGCGAACGGGCCCGCGTATAGGCGTCGAGCACTTCTTTCGCAGCCCAGCCCTTCGCCGCCATCATCGTCACGCCCAGAACCTTTTGGTAATCGAGTTCATGCCTGAGCAGCGCCGGGGTGCGAGGTAAGGTCCGGATGATGTCGAGTCCCCGGTTCAGATACTCGACCGCCTGCTGATACGCGGATCGCTGCAGCGCCTTGCACGCCGAGCGGTACAGGTAGTCGACAGCCTTCTCCCACAACTCGCCCGCCAGCGCGTGATGCGCGAGGCGCTCGACGTGCTCATCGAGACGTTGCTCATGAAGCCGCTCGATCACCTCCACGAGTTGCACGTGCACCGCTCGCCGCCGCTCTTTGAGCACGCTTGCATAAGCGACGCGATGCGTAAGCGCATGCTTGAACGTGTACTGCTGATGCGGCAGCAAGCGCGTCTGATAGAGGAATTCGGCCGCCTGCAACTCGCCCAGCAGATCGAGCAGCCGTTCGTGCTCGAGTTGAGCCACCGGCTGCAGAAGATCGACCGCAAACTCCTGGCCGATCACGGCTGCCGTCTGCAGCAAACCTTTTTGCTGCGCGGACAGTCGATCGATCCGCGATGCCAGGACGGCGTGCACGGTCGATGGGATCTCGAACGTGTCGACGGATCGAACCATCCGGTACGCACCTGTCTGACCGACCAGCGCACCGGCATCGACCAGAGCACGGACCGACTCTTCGAGAAAGAGTGGCGTGCGGCCCGTGCGCTCGATCAGCCGTCTGCGCAGAGCCAATACCCCTGCGTCGTCGCCGAGCAGCGAGCGCAGCAGCAGGTCCGCGCTTTCAGCGGCAAGACTGTCCACACGGATCTGCGAGAAATAGCTTTTGCCGAACCAGGCGTGCCGGTATTCCGGCCGATGAGTGACGAGCAGCAACACGCGCGCGGCGCCCATGCAATCGACGAGATGATCGAGCACTGCTTGCGTGCCATCGTCGTTCCAATGCAGATCCTCGACGACGACGACCAGCGGATGGTTCTCACTCGCACGGATGATGAGAGAAGCCACGGCCTCGAGGGTGCGCTTGCGCTTTTGCGGCGGACTCGCGATCTCCCACTGCGGATCGTCGGTCGGCAGGTCCAGCAGTGCGGCCAGCGGGGGACGCGTCACGGCGAGTTGCGGGTCGACTGCGCCGATGCCCTGACTCAGCCTGTCAGCCGCTTCAGCCAGCGTGTCGCGCTCGCCGATGCCGAACCACGTCCGCAGCAGATCGGCGATCGGAAGATAAATTGCGCTGTTGTCGTGGGAGCTCGTACCCGTTTCGAGTGTCGTCCATCCAGCCGCGCGTGCTGCGGTGACGAATTCGTGCACCAGACGGGACTTGCCCACCCCGGCTTCCCCGACGATCGCGCACACCTGGCCAGTGCCGTATGCGGCACGCTCGAGCAGCCCCTGCAACGTAGCCATTTCCGTGTCGCGCCCGACGAACCGCGAAAGGCCGCGTGCCGCGCGAGCGTCCCAACGAAGCCGCAGCCCAGACCTGGCGCGCAATATGAAGACCTCGACCGACGGCGCCGCGCCTGGCAGCACTCGCGGCCGACGATCCGCGAGTTCGATGAATCCTTCCGCGCACCGCACCGTGTCGGCGCTTACGCCGATCTCATCGACGCGCAGCACGGAATCGATCAGGTTCGCCAGTTGCGGTACGGCGCCTAGCGCGTCGTAGTGCTGCGCCCGGTCGGTGCCGATCGTTCGGACGACCGCGTCACCCGAATGAATGCCAATTCGCACGTCCAGCGGCCGTCCAACGACCGCCGGCATCGCTTCGCGCATCGCGAGCGCGGCGTAACACGCCCGCACCGCGTGGTCCTCCTGGGAGACGGGCGCCCCGAACAGCGCCGTCACTCCATCGCTGCGAAGCTGCGTCGTGAGCCCCCCGAACCGGTGGACGGCGTCGACCATGGTCTTCAGCACGGCGTCGACCTGCTCCACACCGAGCTCAGGGTCCGTGTCGCCGATCGGTTCGCGCACGCGCGTGCAGAGCACGCTGACCTGTTTTCGCTCCGCCGGCGATAGCTCTGCATGGACGGCTTCATGCGCGTCGCGCGACGCTACGCCAGGCTGCTCTGCTCGTACTCCAGCAATCAGATCCGGCGCGCCGGGCACGCCATACCCATCCTGCTGAATTTCGGCGGCCAGACGTTGAGTCGCTTCCGTGGGCACGATGCCGAGTTCGGTATTGAGCACGCGCACGCATTCCTGATACTGACGCATCGCAGCATCCCGGCGCCCCGCTCTCGCATACAGCCTCATCAGGGCCGCATGCGCCCATTCCAGCAATGGATCCAATGCCAGGATTCTGCTGGCCGTCGCTATCGCGTCATTGGATGCGCCGGATTGCTCATAAAGGCTGACGAGCTCGCCGAACACTTCCACTGCGCGCTCATGAAACCAGCGACGCTCAATCGCCATCCATTGTTCGAAGGGTTCTTCACGCAGACCGAAGCCATCGAGCAGCGCGCCTCGATAGAGCGCGACAGCCTTTGCCAGTGAAGCGGCAGACCGCTCGCCCGAGAAGTGCGTGAATTGCAGCGCGTCGACGTCGACAAGGTGGGCGTCGAGCCAAATCGCGTCTGGCCCCGTCTTCAACAGCGGCGCGGCGTACGACAACATGCGGCGCAGGCTCGACAGCGTCTGCCGCAAGCTCGCTCTCGCCTGCTCTTCGGCGCTGCGTTCCCAGAACACGCTTGCCAGTTGCTCGCGTGAACGCAGCATGCCCGGCGACAAGGCGAGGTAAGCCAGGATCGCCTTGCTCTTGCGGGTCGGAAAGTCCAGCGGCATGCGCTCCCCAGCAAGGCGGATGTGCAAGCCCCCAAAGACTTCGATCGTGAGCCGGGTCATGACGTGCGGAAAAAGAAACGTTGCCCTACAAACAGTTTACTTCGCGGCGCACGACATTCACGCATCGCGGCCGGACTTTGCCCAGGCTTGATTCCTCTTCATTCGATCTTTTTTTACGACGAATTTACGCGGCCCCGCGCGCTGTTCACGGATCGATGACGTCCCGCAACGATAGTTGGATCGTGACGATGCGCTTCGGCCACGATGGCTGACACTCGAACGGACATCCCGGCGGGCATCGGCACTTTGAGTATCGATGAATCGCAATTGAAGGAGATGTTTCAATGGAAATCACCACTGCTATGAACCCGATCGACACCAGCCGCTACGCAAAATGTATCGCCGCATCGAAACGCGTCCGCTGGGACATCGACCGCGACGTGATTCGCGGCCGATCTTTCGATTTTTCGAAGAAATTCCTGCCGGACGCGCTGTCGAAGATCGATTCCCTCGACTTCCTCGGCCCCGACGAGCAGCGCATGCTCAGTCAGATTCAGGGCCGCACGTATGCAAACATGTTCGGCCTCGTCGAACGCTTCATTGCGGCCAAGGTACTGGAGATGAGCGGTCCCTACCGTCTCGGCGACCAGGACGCCCTCGAAGCGCTGGTCCGGTTCAGCGATGAAGAAATCAAGCACCAGGAACTGTTTCGCCGGATCGAACACATGTGCGCTGAAGGCATGCCCGCCGGCTACGCGTTCTTGCCGGAAGCCAACAGCGTCGCTTCGTTCGTGCTTTCGAAATCCACCTGGGCCGTGCTCGCGCTGACCTGTCACATCGAGCTCTTCGTGCTGGCGCACTATCGCGGCAGCATCGGCGACGACCCGAATTCATCCGAGCTGTGGAAGGACGTCTTTCTCTACCATTGGCGCGAGGAATCACAACACGCAATCCTCGACGAACTCGAATGGCAACGCGAAGACGCCCGACTTTCGCCTGAGGAGCGCGACAAGGCGGTCGACGAACTGATCGAACTCGTCGCTGCCGTCGATGACATGCTGCAAACCCAGGCCCGCGCGGACGCCGACTACTTTGCAAGGATCTGCGGACGGCCTCTGCCGATGGCCGAAAAAGAGGCCGTGCATGCGGGTCTGCTCGGCGCGTACCGGTGGCAATACATCATTTCCGGCGTGCAGGAACCGCGCTTTAGTCATGCGCTCGGCAGCATGATTACCGCGAACCAGGTGTCGCGGATCGAAACTGCGATGGCGCCAATCATGAGTTAGCGCGCGCGACGGGCCGCCGCGGAAATTCGCGCGGTCCGTCGAATTGCACGCTCTCGATCTCCTGACGCAGATCCCTCATCCAAACCGAACACAATAAACAGGCGGCAAATGCGCTGAAATCAATTGCCAGCTTTCGCCGCCGTCGTCGGACGTCCAGAGCGAGCCGGTGGTCGACCCCATCGCGAGGCGCATGCCGGAGTCATCTACCGCGAGCCCGTGCCGGTACACAAGGTCATACGCCGGGCTCCGCGGCAGCCCGTTCGAGAAACGCTCGAACGTGCGCCCGCCGTCGCGTGTGCGCGTGACAACGAATTGGCCGTCCACCGGAATGCGGCACGCGTCTTTCACGGCAGGCACGAACCACGCGGTGTCCGGGTCGCGCGGATGGACGGCAACCGCGAAGCCGAAGCTCGATGGCTGCGCTTCGATCCGCTGCCAGTGGGCCGCACCGTCGATCGAGCGGAAGATGGCGCAGTGATGCTGAGTCCACAACGCATCGGGGGTTTGCCGGGCATTGCACGACGCGGTGCGGGTCTTGCACGTTGGCGTCGCCGCGCCGCTCCGGCGGCATGTAGTCGGCCTCCATGCCCTCGGCACTCACGCGCCAGCTCGCGCCGCCGTCGTCGGTTTGCCAGACGCCGCCGCACGACACGCCGATCGTCACGTGCCGGCTGTCGCGCGGATCGACCATCACGGAATGGATTCCCGCCGCGTCGTAGCCGCCACCGAACCATTCACGGCGCTCCGGGCGATCCCACAGCGCGCGGTTGAGTACCCACGTGTCGCCGCCATCGCCGGAACGGAAAAGCCCGCCTGGAATCGTGCCGGCCCACAAGACACCCGGCTCGTCCGGGCCGCCTGTTTCGAGCGACCAGATCTGCTGAAGCGTCCACGGAGTGGCCGGCCGGCTGGGCGCGGCTTCGTCATCGCTGTCGGCGCCTGCGCTCGCGTGCGCGCCGTCTGCGGCATGCGTCTCGTCGGCAGGTTGCGGCGGGTAGACCGGAACCGCGCACTCTTCCCAATCCGCCATGCCTTCGCGCCGGCGATGCAGCTTCACGCCGAAGTGGCCGAGATTGAGCGCCGCATACAGCGAGCTGTCGCGCGGATCAGGCAGCACCATACTGACTGGCTCGCCGGCGAAATGCAGATCGCCGAAGTTCCAGCGGCCCTCACCATCGGCTCGGACATCGAACAGGCCCTTGCGGGTCGCGACAAGCAATCGATCGCTCATATCGAGTGACTCCTCGAGACTGATGACTCTCTCACCCGCCCGACAGCGCCTGAACGACGTAAACCCGGCTTTGCTCGCCGAGCGCGTCGGACAGATGCTCGCGGTCGTGCACCCGCCGGCCGTCGACGAACACCGCGAGATGCGGCCGCAGCGAGCCCTGATCGTCAAGAATGTAGCCGCGCAGTCGAGGTTGCGCGACAAATACGGCTTCGAGCGCTTCGCCGAGGGTGCGCGCGTCGATCTCGCGTTCGGGCGTTGCGATATGTCGCTGAATCGAAGCTGCGAAAAAGATGTGCGCCATGGCCGGAGAGAGTCGCGGGGATGACAGTGTCCGTCGGTTCTGTAGTCTAGGCGATTCCCCGCTTTCGGTTGAATCGCGCATTGAACGCAATTCAACGCCTGGCTGCGCGCCCCGTGCCGGATCGTCGCGGCCAATGCGGAGCCTCGCTCAGCGCCAGCTCGAGACCCATGACGACGATCGCTATCGAAACGAGCAACGTCATCGAAGGCGGCCGCCGCGCGATGAACAGTTCGATGGCCGCCGCCGTAACCGGCCCGAGCGCCTGAAACGCGACGACGCGGCTCGCATCGATCCGCGCGAGCGCCCACAGCAGACAAAAATATCCGATGCCGCTCGATAAGCCGATGACGCCGACGTTCGCCCATTGCGATACCGTCAAGCCAGGCACCAGCGGCTGCGATGCGACAACGCACCATACGGCGAGAAAGACGACCGCGGCGGTCATTGCCAATGCGCTGGTGGGCAATGCCGGATAGCGTTGCACATAAGGCCGGTACATGATGCTGCACACCGCGCCGATCAACGTTGCGCCGAACAGTGCAGCGAATGCAGGGGCCGTGCTCGGATGCGCGCCGCCAGGTGAAGCCGACGCAGCCAACAGCAACGCGATGCCGCAAACCGCAAGCGTGAGGCCGGCGAGCTTGGTCCAGCGAAAGACCTCGCGGCCAACCATGATCGCGAAAATCATCGTAAAAAGCGGCATGGTCGAGAACACGAGCGCACAGATGGCGGCCGACAATGTTCGCAACGCTTCATTGATCAGCACGATCAGCAGCGCAAACTGAAAAACGCCAAGCACCACGATCGCGAGGGCGTCTTTCAGCGTGAAGCGCGGCCGCGGGCCGCACAGCACCGGGACGACGAGTACGAGCGTGCCGATCAGGTAGCGAAGAAAGGCGAGCGTTGGTGGCGATGCATGGCTCGACACCGCCCGCGTCGACACCATTGCCACGCCGACCAGCACACCGGTGATCGCGGCGGCCGACGATGCCTTGCCATCTGCCCTCACAAATCGAGCGCCCAGTTCTGACCGATCAGGTCTTGGCCGAAGCTGTGATGCGGCTGCTCCTCTACCAGCGTGAAACCCGCCCTTTCATAGATGCGGCGTGCGTCGGTGAGCACGCTGTTGGTCCACAGCACGAGTTTCCGGTAGCCGGCGTAGCGCGCGAAGCGGATGCACTCGTCGACGAGACGGTGGCCGATGCCGAGGCCACGTGCGCTTGCTTCGACGGCAAGCAGCCGCAGCTTCGCGGTCGCGTCGTCCTGCCGTACCACGAACACCGAGCCGACCGGCTTGCCGTCTTTCTCGGCGATCCAGCAGCGTTCGCGCTTCGGATCGAATTCGCGAACGAACTTCGCGACGATTTCTGCGACCAGCGCCTCGTACTCTGCGTTCCAGCCGAACTCCCGCGCGTACAGCACGGCTTGCCGATGCACGATCCAGCCCATGTCGCCCGGTTGCGGCTCGCGCAGAATGAAGCCCGGCTCCGGATCGCTCAGCAGCGTGCGAATCTGCTCCATCGCGTCGACCAGTTGCTGCTGGGCGGTTTGCGGCAGCCGCTCGAGCATCGCGATGACCTCGCGCTGCGACGCTTGATCGAGCGGCGCAAAGGTCGCGCGGCCGTGGTCAGTCAACTCGAGATGCGCGACGCGAGCGTCCGTCGCCGAGCGCGATTTGACGACGAGGCCTTTCTTTTCGAAGCCAGAGATCACGCGGCTCAGATAGCCGGCATTCAGGCCCAGTTCGCGGCACAGATCCGACGTCGTCAGATCAGCGCGGTGTGCAAGCTCATAGAGGATGCGGACCTCGGTCAGCGAGAACTCGCTCTCGAGCAGATGCTCGTGGAGCACGCCGATCTGGCGCGTATAGAAACGGTTGAAGCTGCGAACTGTGTGCGCGCGCTGGTCGACGGTGAGATCTGCCATGATTGCACCTTTATATTTGCCTCAGGCAAATTATTATATGCCTGCGGCAAATATGTCAACGACCGAGCAACTGAGTGAACGAAAGACGACGGCTACCTGCCGTCGTGGGCACGACGCACCATCGATAGAATGTACGAATGTCCATTCAGAGCTTATTGGGGAAATCGACTTCAATGCGAAACGCGCCCTACATCGAAGGCCGGTTACTGATCGTCGCGATGTTCGCGTTGCCTGCGTTCGTCTTCAACAACGGCTGTAAGTCGACGGCGACGGCGACACCGTCCGCGAATGCGCCAGGGGCAATCGCCACGGACGATGCCACGCTCGCCAACCGGGTGAAGCAGGCGCTTGCCGCGGACCCCGCGCTACGATCGCTGCCGATGAGCGTGGCAACGTATCGAGGCGTCGTGCAGTTGTCGGGATACGTGGATTCAGAGGCTCAGATTCTAAAAGCGCTTGCGGTGACCCACGCCGTGCCCGGGGTCCAATCCGTGAGCAATGATCTGCACCTCAAGCCGCAATGACATGCGTTCGCCGGTAGACGGATGACACGAGAGTCACGCGGTACAGCACACGCCCTCGCTCTCGATATGTCGCAACGTGATATGTCGAGCAACGGGCCGGCTTCGGAACCGGTGTTCGACAATCGGAAGGAATGTCGATTGCTCATGTCATGACGAGGCGGTTCGCGATTGAGCGGTTCACCGTCACTTTGCGGCCGCCTGTTTGTGTTCGAAAGGAGTTTCGATCGTGTCGCTCTCTCGCCGTCATTTCATGATACTTGCCGCATCCGTTGCCTCGACGACCGTTCTCTCGACGAAGTCAAACGCGGACGCGCCGGTGCTGGCCGAAAACGATCCGACCGCGCAGGCGCTCGGATACAAGATGGACGTGTCCAAGGTCGACAAGACGAAATTCCCTCGATATCAGACCGGGCAGACCTGCGCCAATTGCCAACTGTATCAAGGCAAACCCGGTTCCACGAATGGGCCGTGCCCGACCTATGGGGGCAAGCTGGTCGAAGCAAAAGGATGGTGTAACGCCTACGTGAAAAAGGCGTAATTTGCAACCTGCGGGTTTTCAACGAGAACCGTCATGCACGACAACGAACAACAAGCCAGCGTGCGTTCAGCACCATGTCACCTGGTCATATCCAACCGTGCGCCGGTAGACGTGCGTGGCATTCCAGTTGCACGTCGTGTATTCCATGTACGCATTGGTAAGAACAACGATCCAGTGTGACAGCGTTTGCATCACGATCTCCAGAGTTCGGAAAACGCCCTCAAGGCTCCTGCGGCGCAACAATTCGATGATTTGTTGAGCCGTAGATTTGTCGTCGGATAAGACGACCGCACAGTCCAGCTTCGAGAATTCGATTTCGTCGCGAATGCCTGGCCAGATCGTGCGGTTCATCATCGCCTTCTGCGGCAGCAACCGATTCTTCGAGGATCTGAATCGACCCAGGGCCAAAAACCGCCAATGAAAATGGCGAACCGTTGTCGCGATGCAGCACTGAAGCGACCCAGGCAACGGAGAGCGATGCATGATGTCACTCCATGCTGCCGGTTGTGTCTCGACGCGGCAATTGCGAAATCCGCCACCGCGATTGCTGATTCTTGCCGTCGAGCGCGAGATAGCCGATCTTCGCTGCTCAGCGCTGAAAGTAGGTCAAGCCCAGCGCGCCTCTGACCTCTGACAATGTTTCTCCAGCCACTTCCCGCGCGCGCATCGTACCGCGACGCAGGATCGCAAGCACCTCGGCCGGGTCTTCCTCCAGCTCGCGACGTCGTGCGCGAATCGGTTCAATCAGCGACTGGAGCCGCTCGTTCAGCACGCGCTTGATCACGCTATCGCCAAGTCCCCCACGCCGATAGTGGGATTTCAGTTCGTCGACTTTCTGCACGTCGGGCTCGAACGCATCGAGAAACGCGAACACGACATTGCCTTCCACCTGACCAGGATCGCTGACTCGCAAGTGGTTCTGGTCGGTATACATGTTGTTGACTGCCTTGGTGATTTCGTCCGGCGTGGCGCCTAATGCGATCGCGTTGCCGAGGGACTTGCTCATCTTGGCTTTGCCATCGATGCCGGGCAATCGCGTGACCTGTGACAGCACCGCCTCGCATTCGACCAGTACGGGTCGGTCGACGGTGTTGTTGAAGCGCCGAACCAATTCGTTGGTCTGCTCGATCATCGGTAGCTGGTCATCGCCCACGGGTACGTGCGTTGCCTTGAACGCGGTGATGTCAGCCGCCTGACTGATCGGATACGTGAGGAAACCTGCCGGGATGTCGCGCTCGAAACCACGCAGGCGAATCTCTTCCTTGATGGTCGGGTTTCGTTCGAGACGCGCGACCGTCACGACGTTCAGCAGATATTGAAACAGCTCGGCCAGCTCTGGCACCTGGGACTGGATGAAGATGGTCGACTTCGCTGGGTCGATGCCCACCGCAAGATAGTCGAGCGCTACTTCGATGACGTTCTGGGTAACTTTCTGATGCCGGCCGACGTTGTCGGTCAGCGCCTGTGTGTCAGCGAGAAGCAGGAACTGCTGCGCCTCATGCTGAAGTTGGACGCGCGCACGCAGCGAGCCGATATAGTGGCCGAGGTGAAGCGGGCCGGTGGTGCGGTCACCGGTCAAGATCGTGGGTCGGTTTGTGTGTGTCATGGACAGAAGGCTCATAATTTCGATGCCACCAGTCATGAGCGCGCTGAAACGAAAATGCCGCCAGGACTGGCGGCATCACGTTTGCGAATATGCGTGTGTGTGTGTGGAAACGGGCCGCCGGATTCAGGCGTGCCACCAACGATGCAGTCTCAGCGAGGTCGGGTTCGTATCCATAAATTTGAGTATAGCGCAGCCTCGGACGAATTTGCCTGATGTCGGCGACGCGTACGAGGGTGACGCGCTACGTGCAGGTGCGAAAAAGGGAAAGTGATACGATTGTCGGGCGTTCGATCAGGAGACGAATATGCCCATCTATCAGATCACTCGCAGTGTTCTGGAGCGCGTCGCCCAGGCGGTATCGCGCTCCTTCCACGATGACGCTATCTACAGCGAAGAGGCTGCGGCGGATGGTCGGTTGAACGTGCTGCTAGTCCGCAACCCGGCCGGACCCGAGACTCCCTATATTTCGCTTCGCTTCCCCGGTGACCTGCTGGGTCGCCTCGAAACACTCGGGCCCAAGCAAACCGCCATAGTCGGAAATCACATTCGAAACATTGTTTCGGCCCGTCTTGCCGACTACCGGAACGCGGCCGACGCCGGAACGCTGAGCCGGAACGCCCCCTTCCCAATCGAATTCGACGAGCGCATCTTCGACGACAGCGCTGGTGGAGATGCGATTACTTGAGCTCGTCGGAAGGAAATGCGGTAAGAAAATCGAAGTCGCACCCTGCCGCGGCGGATAGCACGTGATCGTGATAAAGCCGCTGGTAACCGCGCGCATACATCGCTTCCGCCGGACGAATCTCAGTGGCACGACGCGCCAGTTCGGCCTCGTGAACCAGTAGATCGATCCGCTTGTTCCGCGCCGAGAGCCTGATCCGGTCGCCGTTGCGCACCAGCGCCAACGGGCCGCCGAGCGCAGCCTCCGGCGTCACGTGCAGCACGATGGTCCCGTATGCGGTGCCAGACATGCGCGCATCGGAAATCCGCACCATGTCCTTTACCCCCGCCCGCGCAAGTTTCTGCGGAATCGGCAGATAGCCGGCCTCGGGCATGCCTGAAGCACTACGCGGCCCCGCGTTCTGCAGTACGAGAATGTCGTCCGCGCGGACGTCCAGATCGGGGTCGTCGATGCGGGCGGCCAGATCTTCGAGCGACGTAAATACCACCGCGCGCCCTTCGTGTTCGAGCAGTTCGGGGGTAGCGGCGGCGCGCTTCAGAACCGCACCGCCGGGCGCCAGGCTACCGTTCAGAACGATCAGCCCGCCCTCGGCGCTGACCGGTTGCTCCGTCGAGCGGATCACGGCCGGATCGATCGGATCGGCAAGCGGCTTGTTCAAACGCTCCTCGAGACTCTGCCCGGAGATGTCGCGGCAAGTCAGATCGAGTTGAGGCATCAAGCCGCGCAGAACACCCTCCAGCCCGCCGGCTGCATGAAAATCCTCCATGTAGCCGTTGCCTACCGGCTTGAGATCCACGAGTACGGGCGTTTCATCGGACAGCCGGTTGAACTCGTCGTAATCGATCTTCAGTCCGATTCGACCGGCGATCGCCGCCAGATGAATCACGGCATTGGTCGAACCCGAGACCGCCAACAATACGCGCAACGCATTGCGCACCGACGCGGGCGTGACGATCTCGGCCGGTTTCGGTCCGCCATCGAGGGCCATGCGCGCAACCAGCGCTCCGGTCTCCTCGCAATTGCGCAGTCGATCCGCGTGCACGGCCGGAATGGCCGCCGACCCCGGTAGCATCATGCCCAGCGTTTCCGCGATCAGCGCCATGGTCGACGCGGTGCCCATGACCGCACACGTGCCCGCGGTGACGGCCAGACGTCCCTCCACCTGCCGGATCTCCTGCTCCGGGACTTTCCCCGCGCGGAAATTCGACCAGAAGCGGCGGCAGTCCGTGCACGCGCCGAGCCGCTCGCCGCGGTGTCGCCCGGTCATCATCGGACCGGCCACCACCATGGCGGCGGGCCGCCCCGCGGAGGTCGCGCCCATCAACATCGCCGGCACGGTTTTGTCGCATCCGCCGAGCATCACCACCGCATCCATCGGCTGGGCGCGAATCATTTCCTCGACGGCCATCGCCATCAGGTTGCGATAGACCAGCGAAGTCGGCGAAAGGAATACCTCGCCCAGCGAAATCACCGGAAACACCACCGGCAACGCGCCCGCCGCCAGCACACCGCGTTCGACCGACTTGATCATTTCCGGGAAGTGGCGATGGCAGTTATTGAAGCCACTCTCCGAGGTGCAGATTCCGACGATCGGCTTGTCGAGCGATTCGCCGGTGTAGCCCATCGATTTGGCAAACGATCGGCGCAGATAGCGCGCGAAGTCGTGATCACCGTAGTTCGTCAGGCCATTGTCCAGGCCATGCGGTTTTTGATTCATGTCCCATTCCTTACGATCAGGCGATGACGAATGTATTTGGGCGTCAGGTAATCAAGTATGCCGAGGCTGCCGCCCTCGCGGCCAAAGCCCGATTCCTTGATACCACCGAAAGGCGCCTCGGCCGTCGCCAACAGCGTTTCATTGATGCCGACCATGCCCGCCTCGAGCGCTTCGGCGGTCATCGCGGCCCGTGCCGAATCGTGCGTGAAGACGTAGGCCGCCAGACCAAACCCGGTTGCATTGGCGCGCGTGATCGCGTCCGTGACGTCATCGACGTCGGCATGGACGATCACGGGTGCATGTCCGCCCAGTTCCATCGTAACCTTCTTCACATGATCCGCGGCGAGCCGCAGGATTTCCTTGCCGACCGGCACCGACCCCGTCAGCGACACCTTGCGAATCACCTTCGATTGAACCAGCCGGGCCACCATCGGTTTGGCGTGACCGGTCAGGATGCCAAGCACCCCGGCCGGCAAGCCCGCATCGAGCAGAACCTGCCCGAGCGCCATACAACTGCCTGGCGCTTCCGAAGCCGGACGCGCCATCACGCTGCAGCCGGCCGCCAGCGCCGCGGCAATCTTGCGCGACGGCAGCAACATCGGGAAATTCCATGCCGACAGCGCGAGGCACGGCCCCACTGGCTGATACCCGACAGCAAGCCGTTCGTCGGCATGGCGCCCGGCAATAGTGTGTCCGTAGATGCGCTTGGCTTCCTCCGCATACCACTCGAACTAATCCGCGCTCGCGTTGATCTCGCCGCGCGCCTCGAGCAACGGTTTGCCGGTCTCGCCGCTCATCAGGAGCGCATACGTGTCGTTCCGGGCTCTCAGGAGGTCCGCTGCGCGGCGCAGCACCACGGCTCGCTCCCACGCCGGCGTCTTGGACCATCGCGCGAAACCGCGCTCGGCCGCCGCGAGCGCAGCCGCTTCGTCGGCTTCTGTCGCGGCGGGCACGCTACCAACCGGCTCGCCGGTCGCCGGACTTCTGACCACGATACATTCACCGTCGGATGCACCGCGCCACGCGCCGTCGATCAGCAGGCCACCAGATTCGTACATGCTCTCCCCTTCAGATTCGCGTCTTCGTATAAGCGTCCTGCACGCCGTCGGACCACGGGCCGACGTTCCATCGGCCATACGCACCCATCCCGCCTGCGGGATCGGCACCGTAATAGACCGGCACGTGAATCAGACTCAGGCCGGGGTGCGCGTGCGCCTTCGCGAGCGCATCGCGCAAACCCCGCTCCGTATCGCCGGCCGACAATGCAATCACACCCGCCACCGCTCCCGCCATCGCCACATAATCGACGGCGACCGAATCGTTGGTGCGGTAATCGGTATCGAACTGCGCTTCCTGCAAGCTGCTGATCGCCGCCATGCGGCGGTTGTCGAGCAGCAGGATGGTGCCGTGCACGCCATGCTCGATACCATCGATCAGGATCTGCGGATTCATCATGAACGAGCCGTCGCCGGTGAACGCGATGCCGTAGCACCCTTGCCGCGCGATCGCCTGAGAGAGCAGCGCGGAAACGGCGAAACCCATATACGACGCGCCGGACTCGGTATACGTTTCGCCGGGCGAGTCGTCGCGAATCACCTGGAAGCCGTTGGCCTGCACGTCGCCGGCATCGAAAAACTTCCGCGCACCGATCTCGCGGCAAAAACGCTCGGCGATGGCGATGGCCTGCGGTTGCGTCAGCACCTCGCGCCGCCACACCGCATCGAAACACCGCGGGCCGCCGGCGCGCGCGTCGCGCAAGGCCGCCCACTCGGCTTTCTTGCGCGCGGCCTGTTCGAGCCATGCCGATTTCGCCGGCGTCAACGGCCCCGCCAGCGCCGCCACCAGTCGCTCGCAGATGGCCGCTGCATCTCGAGTCTCAGCGACACCCGCGCCAGTTGCGTGTTCAGTGGCAGATTCAGATAGAACGGCGCGGGCCGCCACGGATGAAACATGGCCGCACTGCCATTGCGCAACGCGTCGCGCAATGCAGCGGGCGTGTGCAACGAGGCCGTCCGCGAACGCCGCGCTCAGCCCGCCCGCCTCGCGCAACCAGGCGGCGCGGCTTTCTGTCGTGACCGGAAGCTGCTTCGACGGACTAACGAGATCAGACATGGTGGTGCCCTCTCGGGATCAAAATGCCAGGCGAATCGCCTTGCCTTCACGGGCCGACTGCTCGGCCGCCGACGAGAAGCGCAGCACCTGACGGGCGTCCCTCGTCGTCAGCACCGGCGCCCCACCCGTTTGCAGCGCATTCAGAAAATGCCGCGTCAACAGCACGAAGCTCTGCTCCCAGCCACTCGGCACGTCGTAGGTCGTGATCTGGCCGTCCGGTACAGGGTCACGGGCGGCGTCGCCCCGAGCCGTCCATGGCCGCCGTTGATGAAGAGCACCCCCGCCGTGCCGGTGATTTCGACGCGATCGTCCTGCGCATAGTGGGGCGTCACGAGTTCCATGTCCGGCGAATAGACGATCTCCAGATTGCCGACGCGATTGCCGGGAAACCGGAATGAGATGATCGACTGTGCATCGAAACGCATGCCGCCCGGACCTTCGGTATCGCCGGTGAACGCATGCACCTCTTCCGGGTCGCCCATGAAATGCCAGGCGAGCGCGAACTTGTGATGTCCGTCGTCAAATACGAGCGGCCCGCCGCCCGCCTCGCCGAGTTGGGCGACATCGTGCTGCGCGAGTCGGGTAGTTGAACGGCGCTGATATCGTCCGCGGCGATTCCCGCAGCGGCGCCCGCACGCGACGATGCGTTGACGGCAGCCGCAGCGCATTAAAACTCCGCGCCCGCAAAGCATAGACGCATAAAGAGTCGCGCAAATAGGCGGCGCGAGGATTTGCTTTATCGAGACGTTACGGAAACCGACCGCTAGCGACATTCTGCGGTGGGGGCGACGCGACATGGATTGAGCCAGCAGTCGGCTGGCTACAACTTACGAGCCCCAGGGTATTTCGACGGTCAAAACGGCAAACTTCAAATCGTCCGCCTTAAGACAACGGGCTTCCCGCCCATCGTCTGTTTGGTCATCCATGCGGCAAGCGCCGAATCGAGGTAGTCGGCGTGTCCAGGAAACCAGTTGTACAGATGCATGCCGATGTCATGCACCAGCGCGCAACCGGCCTGTCCTGCTTCGACCGCTGCTTTAACGTCTCGGACCGACTTCAGCACGGCTTCGTGTTCTTCGATGTGGCAGTCGCGCGGGGGAAAGTTTGTCGTGCGCATCCATTCGTCTTCCTGCTCGAAATGGCTGACGGCGTGTTTTTCGAATTCCTCGATCGCGGCAAGGGCGCTCGCATCGGTGCAGGTCACGAGCCGTAGCGCGACTTCGTAGAATTCCTTATGCACGTCATCCATCGGCGTGAAGCCGAGTAGCCGTGCGTCTGACCACACAAGGCTGTTGTCACTTTCCCGCACAGGGGCTTCGACATCTTTCAATACAGAGTCTGTCATGTCCGTTCGATCCGGCTTTATCAAGAGCTATATCATAGCCGTCAAACATAGAACGCCGCGAATTTGACAGGATTCCACCCTTAGCGTTGCGCGCCTGTTTCGCGCCGCTGACTTCTCGGGCCGTCTTTGAATATTGCCGTTCCGCATGCTGGTTCTGATTCAGGAAGTCCTGACGGCTGAAATCAGCGCTTCCTGAGACGACATTCCGCCGGCGCCGATTGGCCGCACGCACCGATCTCCATAGCATCGATTCATCGCATATCGAAGGGAAAATCATGGCGGGTAACAGGTCACTGCGTTCCGAGGTCGAAAAACTCGTTGGCCCGACGCGGGGCCACGGGGCGTGCGTGCGTCTGCTGGACCGCTCCCGCTCGGGTGGAACATGCCGCGTGTGCATTCAGATCGATCGGCCGTCCGGCACGTTCTCACTCTTCTTCTTTCGTCATGCCGACGGCACGTGGCACGTGTTTCCGCCGGGCCTGCGCCGTCCGGAAATGGGGATAGGCGGGCTGGCTGCCTGACCGTACATGAATCGATGAAACGTCACGTTGTGGGGCGCTATCGCGGGTTCGTTATCGAAGCGCACATGGAGCCACGCACGGCCCGTTTGTCCGATGGAATCGTGCTGACCTATAGCGTCACGTGGTCGTTACGCAGAAGGACGCGAAGACAACACGTCACCGGTGACTTCGCCGATCCCGTTACATACGAGTCGGAGAGCGTTGCCCTCACGTGCATCGACCGCGAGGCTCGCGCTCTTATCGATGCGATGCTGGCGAATCACGCCTAACACACGCGAACCGCGATCACGCGTTCTGCAGATCCGCGATCGTCGCCGCCAGGAAGCGCGCCGCCTCGCCGCCTGTCACGACGCGATGATCGAACGTCAGGCTGAGCGGCAAGATCCGGTGCACGGCGGGCGCGCCGCCTGCCGCGACCACCTGTTCATGGATGCGCCCCGCGCCGAGGATCGCGACGGTCGGCGGCACGACGATCGGCGCTGCGTACTTCCCCGAAATCATCCCGAAGTTCGACAGCGTGATCGTGTTGCCGCGCATTTCTTCCGGCGGAATCTTGCGCGCGCGGATGTCGGCGCGCATCCGGTCGAGACCACCGCGCAGATCCGCCGCATCGCGATGCGCGACGTCGCGAAGCACCGGCACGAAGAGTCCATCGGGCAGATCGACGGCGATGCCGAGATCGATCTTTTCCAATACGTGGCGTCGCCCAGTATGTCCGTCGAACCATGCGTTGAGTGCCGGCTCAGCGCGGCAACCCGCGACCAGCGCGCGGATCAGACGGATCGTCACGTCGGTGTGCGGCGGCCATGCGTGAATGTCGGCATCGTCGATCACGGTCGCGGCCGCCACTTCGCTTTGCGCGCGCGCCATGTTGTGCGCCATCGCACGTCGTACGCCGCGCAGCACCTCCGGCGGACCGACTTCGCCGAGTATCTTCGCGACACGCTGCACGTCAGCCGCTGTGATGACGCCTTCCGGTCCGGACGGCGTCACCATCGAGAGATCGACATCCAGCTTGCGCGCCAGCGCGCGCGCCGCCGGAATTGCCTTGATCACCCCGCCGCCCGCGCCGACGCCACCGCCCGTACCGAGCGCCGCAGGCGCGTCCTGCACGACATGCTGGCCAACTTCCATATGGCCGACGACGGTGCCCGCGTCTGCATCGTCGCCCTCGCCTTCGAACGCGACAAGCGGCGCGCCCAGATGCACGATATCGCCCGTCCGTCCGAACAGCTTCGTGATGCGGCCGGATTGCGGTGCCGGAATCTCGACGATCGCCTTCGCCGTCTCGACCGACAGCAACGGTTGATCCGCGCGCACTTCATCGCCATCGCTCACATGCCATTCGACGATTTCCGCTTCCTGCAAGCCTTCGCCGAGGTCGGGCAGTTTGAAGATTTTCATGGCTTTATGACGCCTCCATAGCTTGCCTCACCGCGGCGACGATGCGCGACGCACCAGGCATGTATTGATTCTCGAGCCGGTACAGGGGTACCACGACGTCGTAGCCGGTCACGCGCTGCACAGGCGCGAGCAGCGAATAAAGTCCGCGCTCGGCGATATTGGCGGCGATCTCCGCGCCGATGCCGCCCGTGCGCGAGCCCTCGTGCACGATCACGCAGCGGCCCGTCTTCGCGACCGACGCCAGGATCGTGTTCATGTCGATCGGCTTGAGCGTCGCGACGTCGATCACTTCGGCCATCACGCCTTCCTGCGCGAGCAGATCGGCGGCGCCTTGTGCGTCCTGCACGGCACCCCCCCAGCACACCAGCGTCACATCCGAGCCCTCGCGCAGCGTAAAGCAGGTGTCGAGCGGCAGCCCTTCGCCGTTGTCATCGACGGTCTGCCGGTACAGCCGATAAAGTCGCGTCGGTTCGAAGAAGATCACCGGGTCGGGATCGCGAATCGCGGCCAGCAACAGCCCGTATGCGCGCGCCGGCGACGAAGGCGTAACGACGCGCAAGCCGGGAATGTGCGCGAACAGGGCTTCGGGGTTTTCGGAGTGATGCTCGGGGGCATGGATGCCTGCGCCGCACGGCGTGCGGATCACGAGCGGACAGGTGAGGCGTCCGCGGGTCCGATGCCGCAGACGCGACGCATGATTGAGCACATGATCGATCGCCGGGTACAGAAACCCGCTGAACTGAATCTCGGCGACGGGCTTCAGTCCCATCGCCGCCATGCCGATCGCGGTGCCCGCGATCGCTGCCTCGGCGAGCGGCGTGTCGAGCACGCGTTGTGCGCCGAAGCGTGCCTGCAGGCCGACCGTCGCGCGAAACACGCCCCCGTTCACGCCGATGTCCTCGCCGAGCAGCATGACGGCGGGATCATGTTCGAGTTCGTATGCGAGCGCCAGATTGAGCGCATCGATCATGTTCAGATCAGCCATGGCCGTTGCCTCCGTTCCGACCAGGCTGACCATTGCCCGCTATTGGCGCGAATCGCTGCGCGCTTTCCAGTTGCTCGCGCATGGCATGCGGCAGCGTCTCGTACAGGTGATCGAACATCGCGGAGGTATCGGGGGGCGGCACGGCCAGATATGCCTCTACGGCTGCTTCGACCTGCGCATGACACGCCCGGCCGAGTTGCTCATCCTGCGCCTTGTCCCAGAAGTTCATCCGCATCAGATACTTGCGCAATCGCAGCAGCGGCTCGTATTCCCATTGCTTCTGAATCTCATCCGAGTCGCGATAGCGCGTTGCATCGTCGGCCGTCGTGTGATCGCCGAGTCGATAGCTGAGCGCTTCGATCAATGTCGGGCCGTCGCCTCGCCGCGCTTTCGCGAGCGCCGCATGCATCACCTGATGCACGGCGATGACATCGTTGCCATCGACCTGCAAGCCGTCGATGCCCGCCGCAATTGCCTTCTGCGCGAGCGTCTGCGCCGCGCTCTGCGTGCTGCGCGGCACCGAAATCGCCCACTGGTTGTTGTTGACGACGAGCACGAGCGGCGTCTGCCAGACGCCCGCCATGTTCATCGCTTCGTAGAAATCGCCCTTCGACGTGCTGCCGTCGCCGCAGATCGCCACGGCGACGCGCGGTTCGCCGCGCAGCTTGAACGCGTAGGCCGCACCGGCGGCATGACACACCTGTGTGCCGATGGGAACGCAATTTGGAAAGTCGAACCGCGGCACGCTGAAGTCGCTGCCGCGTTCGTCACCGCCCCAATACAGCAGGCTTTCCGTCATCGTGACGCCGCGCAGCAATTGCGCCGCATGATCGCGATACGAAGGGAACAGCACGTCATCGGCCTGCATCGCGCTCGCGACGCCCACCCCGATCGCCTCCTGCCCCACCGACGATGCGAACGTGCCGAGCTTGCCGGTGCGCTGCAGCGCGACCGCTTTGGTATCGAACGCGCGGGTCAGCACCATCGCGCGATAGAGGGAAATCAGCGCCTCGGGTTCCCGCGCGAACGCCGGCAATGGCTGTACGGGTTCGCTTTCGGGACCCAGATATCGCGTATACCCGATGTGAAAACTGGCAGTCGTGGTCATGACCGCCCTCCTTGCTTTTCCGATGTCGAATGCGTGCAGGAGATCACGTGCACAACCCGTGCCTGTAGACCCAGGGGTGCCGGCGCGCTGAACGACGGTTCGGGCGGCTTATCGTTTGACAGGGAAAGCGGGGATAAGGTGCGAAATTTTCTGCTGCGAGTGCGCGTCAATGCAGGTGGAGAAGCATGCGCGGAGGGATGTGCCCGCAAATTCTTCATCCCTTGCCGAGCGGCGGCCGACTCGGAAATCCCGCCATATTGCTCAACTGAGCCAGTTCATTCGTTGCGTCGCGCAGCAGTATCGAGTACTCGTGAATCTTCCCGGTCGTCAGCCGCACCCGCGGACCGGCCAGACTGATGACGCCGACGCAGCGCGAACCGCTCACCACGGGCACCGCCACCGCAGACATACGCGGGGCAAACACCTCGTCGATCATCGCATAGCCACGCACGCGCGCAGCGTGCAGGAAGCCCAGCAGCGCTTTGAGCGTCGTCGGCGCATTGGGTCCAAACTCGTTCGGTTGTCCGAAACCCTGCTTCAGTACCAGCGCCGCCGCCTGCTCGTCGGTCATTGTCATCAGCCATGCGTGTCCGGTCGACGTGCATGAAAGTCGTGCTGCCTGGCCCATGTCAGGATCGTATCGAAAGCCGATGCGCTGTCCGTCCGCCTTCCCCACCCAGATGATTGCTTCGCCATCCACCAGCGACAGCCGCGCCAGCTCGCCTGTCTGCGCAGCGACGCGTTCGATGATCGGCTGGGCGATATCCGCGATACCCGTCAGGCTCAAAAATTCCAGCCCGTTCGACGTCATGCGCATGGTCAGAATGTAGCGGCTGTGATCGACAAGTTGCCTGACATAGCCGCCTTCGATGAGCTCGGCGAGCAGCCGGTGGCAGGTGCTGCGTGGCAGCGACAAAGCGTCGGCAATGGCCAGAAGGCCCGCGCCTTCGGGTTGCGACGCCAGGAAATCAAGAACTCTCAGGCCGTTTTTGAGCGACATTTTCCCGCGATTTCATTATGTGCAATGCAGTTCCGGTGCGGAACGTCCCGCTTTCAGAGCGCAAACAATAGCACTTGTTCGTCGCAGAAACGAACGGTTCAAATCAGGCATTCAGGAGACGACATGTCATTTTTTGCTGATTCAGACCTTGCCGCGGAGGAACACTCCGCGCAGGCCCACTTGATGGCGCGCCGGGCGGTGGCAGGCGCGACCGTCGGAACGGCGCTCGAATGGTTCGACTTCGCGCTGTATGGCGTGGTCGCGGCCACGATCTTTCCAAAGCTGTTTTTCCCGTCGCTGGACCCCACCGCCTCGCTGCTCGCGTCGCTGGCCAGTTTCTGGGCAGGGCTCGCCGCCCGCCCGCTAGGCGCGGTGATCTGCGGGATGCTCGGGGACCGTTGGGGACGCCGCAAACTGATGCTCATCACCGTGTCGGTAATGGGAGTTTCATCGTTCCTGATGGGGCTGCTGCCCACTTACCACCAGGTTGGCATCCTCGCGCCGACGTTGCTGGTGACACTGCGCATCATCCAGGGTTTCGCGCTTGGCGGCGAGTCGACAGGCGCGCAACTGATGGCGGTCGAGCATGCATCTGCGAACCGACGTGGTTTGTATTCGGGCCTGCTTGGCATCTGCTCGCCACTCAGCCAGATTCTCGCCAACTTCTCGCTCTTTACGCTGGCCGCGCTGCTCTCCTCGGACGACTTCGATGCCTGGGGATGGCGAGTCCCGTTCCTCGCAAGCTTCGTGCTGGTGCTGCTGGGCATTTACATCCGCAGGAAGGTGAGCGAGACACCCGCGTTCGAGGCGCTCAAGAAGACTGGCGCTCGCACACGCGCCGCTAATCCGCTAGGCACCGTCTTCAAATATCACTGGCGCACCGCGCTTCGCCTGACGCTGTTCTTCTGTGGCCCGGCGGCGCTGTTTTATCTGATCGTGGTGTTCTCGCTCAGCTATCTGACCAAACACCTCGGCGTACCCAAGCAGACCGGTTTCATGCTGTTGATGGTTGCGAATGTCTGCGCCATCGCGGGCGCGCTGGTCGGCGGTTATCTGAGCGATCGGATCGGACGCAAACGTGCGCTGATGATCGGCTCGTTCTGCACGCTGATCTGCTGCCTGATCTACTTTCCGATTCTCAATCAGAACTCGATCGCGATGACGATGGCCGTGATGGGCGCCTTCCTCGGCTTCACCCAGTTCCAGAGCGGCATCCAGCCGGTGTGGTTCGCCGAGTCATTTCCGACCGAGGCGCGCTACACGGGGTCCGCACTGTCGTACTCGGGAGCTAACCTGCTCACCGGCGGTCCGATGCCCATCGTCGCGGTTGCGCTGCTCAATGCCTTCAACGGTTCACCGTGGGCCATCGTAGCCGTTTGCGGCTCGCTGAACCTGATCTCCTTCCTGATGATCGCCATATCCCGCGAAACCAAAGACACGGCTCTCGAACGCTCTTCTACACATTGACACCATGACTCGCAAACTCTACATCCTCAATGGCTCCAACCTGAACATGCTGGGCATGAGGGAGCCACATCTTTACGGCAGTACGACGCTGAAGGACATCGAACGGAACTGCCTCGCGCTGGCCGACGCCCTGAAGTTCGACTGCGTATTCCGTCAAACGAACAGCGAAAGCGAGTTGATCGACTGGATCCAGGAAGCGTTCCTGCAGGACGCCGCGCTGATCATCAATCCGGCCGGCTTTTCATTCGGTCGGATTCCGGTGCTCGACGCAGTCAAGCTGATCCGCCGGCCGGTCGTGGAATTGCACATCACCAACATCCACCGACGCTCGGAGGAATATCGTCACTCGACGATTTCGGTGGCGGCTACCGCGGTAATTTGCGGGGCTGGGGCGAACGGATACTTGCTGGCGATCCGCGCGATCGACGATCTGTGGGGCAACCAGACCTGAGCCGCCTCTTCTGTGAGAGAAGCACGCGGGCTCCGCGATGGAGCCCGCTTCGGCCGACAGCTTCGGCTTACTTTGCGACACTATCCAGCGCGGTGGCCCGAATGAGCCGTGTCTCCTGAGCCGTGATCAGATGGCCCGATGCCTTCAGATAGGCGGGGAAATCGGGATGCGTATCGCGTGCCAGGCACCGTCGTTCGTAGTCGGCCAGATCGTCATACCCCCACAGGTGGGTGAACTGGTTCTGCGGCCCGACCACACTCGTCCAAAAACCGAGCGGATGTCCAAGCGTCTCGAGCAGGATTGGCATCGCGAGCCTGTCAAACACGTCGAGAAACTCGGGCATCTTGCGCAGCGCGATCGTGTAGACCCGGAAATCCAACAGGGGCTTTGCCAGATACATGGAGCGAGCGTTCATGCGCACACCTCCTGTTTGGAGGTCGTGGCTTTGGCGGCGATCGCGTTACCGGTGACAAAGCCGAACGTCATATTCGGCCCGTGGGTGATGCCGGCGCCCGGATAGTTGCCGCCCATCACACTGCGGCGGTCATTGCCGACCGCGTAAAGGCCCTCGATCTCGCTGCCGTCAGCCCGCAGCACCTCGCCAGTGACGCTGGTCTTGAGGCCGTCGAACGTGCCCAGATCACCCATCACCACCTTCACCGCATAGAAGGGGCCGGTCGCAATAGGCGCAACGCAAGGATTAGGCTTGTGGTCCGGATCGGCGAGATAACGGTTGAACGAAGTGCGACCGCGATGGAACGCCGGGTCCTCTCCGCGCTCGGCATCGCGATTGTAGGCATGGACCGTCATTTCGAGCGCATCGGGAGCAATGCCGCAATTGCGCGCCAGCTCGCCGATCGTGTCGCCCTTGACCAGGTAGCCTTTGCGCAGCAGCGGCCCCACCGGCATCGGCGCGGGCTTGGCATAGCCCAGTCCATACTTGCCCAGCGCCACCTTATCGCAGATCAGCCACATCGCCGTCTCGCGTTCACCCTCGCAGGCGCGCATCAACGCGGCGCCAACGTCGTGGTAAGAGTTCGATTCATTGGTGAAGCGCTGACCGTTGCGCAGCACGCCGATCACGCCGGGCTTATACCGGTCGAGCAGATGCGGGAACACGCCAGTGCGGCCCTTGCCGAAGGGCACCTTCGACACAGGCATCCAGGCCGCCGCATCGGCGAAGCCGAGCTTCACGGCACCACCCACCTGCTGCGCCATGGTCAGGCCGTCGCCGGTATTGCCGACGGGCGTGGGCGACAGATGCTCACCCCCACGCTTCACATGCGGATAGACCTGCGCGATGCGCTTCAGATCGTGCGGGAAGCCGCCACAAGCCAGCACGACGCCGTGCCGGGCGGTGATCCGCAGTTCACCGTCCGCCGCGGCCGCGCGCACACCGATCACCTTGTCGTCCTCGCTCAGCAGTTCCTTCACGGGCGTCGACGTGAGGATCGGAATGTCGATCGCCAGCGCCGACTTTGCGAGCCTCGCGGCGAGCGCGTTGCCGCTCGTCACGTTGATCCCGCGCCGGTAGAGCGCCAGCTCCTTGATGTGCGTAGCCAGACGGCGGGCCACATACATGAATGAAACGATGGACTTGGTCGCGCGGAAGAAGTGCTTGAGGTCCGCGTTCGAGGAATTGAACATCATCCCCATGAAAGTGATCGTCTCGAGCGGCTGCTTGAGGCGGCGCATGTCCTTGCCCAGCCCGCGAATGTCATAGGGTGCGGCGAGGATCGAGCGGCCGATGTCGACGCCGCCCGGCGCATCCGGGTGATAGTCCGGATAGAGCGTCGGCACGAACTTCATCTCGGTCTCGCGCTCGAAGAACTCGACCATTTTCGGCCCGTTCTCGATGAAGCACTGGACCGCGGCCGCATCGAAGTTGTCGCCCGTCTCGCTCATCATGTATTCGCGCACGCGCTCGACGGTGTCAGCCGGGTTCTGCTGTCGGCCGAATTTGCTCAGCGGAATCCACAGGACCCCGCCCGACAGCGCGGTCGTACCACCGAACACGGGCTCCTTCTCGAGCACGATGACATCGAGGCCGCGCTTGCGTGCCGTGATCGCAGTGGCGAGGCCCGCGGCACCCGATCCGACCACGACCAGATCGCAGGTGATCTCCTTGGTCATATCCAATCTCCTTCGTTATGGTGTGATGGCGCTCACGCGGCCGCGGTAGCGTTGAAACCGGGGCGCGGAACCATGTCCATCAGCATGCAATCCAGACCGCCATCGACGAGCACCTCCGCGCCATTGACGTAGGCAGCCATATCAGAGGCAAGGAACAGAGCCGGGCCGGCGAGGTCTTCCGGCTCGCCGATGCGGCGGCTCGCGGTGGCGGCGGCGCGGCGCGCCTCGAAGCCGGGCTCCTCGTAGAACTTCGCGGACAGCGCGGTGCGGATCATGCCGGGCAGCACGCAGTTGCTGCGCACGCCGCGTGGGCCCCACTCCGCCGCCAACTGCCGCGAAAGCAGCAGCACGCCCGCTTTGCTGGGGCTATAGGAGCCGCTATTGGTCTGCGGATTGAGAGACGCAATCGAGGCAACGTGGACGATACTGCCCTTGCCCGCCGCCAGCATGTCGCGCCCGAAAGCTCGGGCACACAGCAGATAGCCGGTCAGGTTAACAGCGATCGCCTGGTTCCAGTCTTCGATCGAGACCGTCTCGAGCGCTCCGGCGCGCAGAAGCCCTGCATTGTTGACGAGCGCGCTGACCGGCCCGAGCTCTGCGCGAACCTTGTCGGCAGCCGCGGCAACCGAGGCTTCGTCCGACACGTCGCAGGCGATCGCCTGCGTCACCGCACCGGCCTTGCGAAGTTCGGCGGCGACAGCTTCAGCGCCGGCAAGATTCCGATCCACGAGCGCCACATGTGCGCCGACAGCTGCAAAGGCGCGCGCGATGCCGGCACCAATGCCACTTCCCGCACCCGTGACTACGCAGACCTTGCCGTCCAAGTTCAGCGCGTACGGGGTCGAAGCCGCTGCGCGATTTTCAAGTTCCTGTCTCATGTAATTACCTTCCTGAAATTTGTATGCGATTACGCTTCCTGAAATCCGTATCGCCATTGAACGCCCGGAGCGCCTATGGAACAATGGACAGAGTCGACATTGAGCAGGACATAACGTGCATCATGGCCTCTGATCCACAGCGCCGTCGCACCGTGCTGCATTTCGCGCTCTATGGCGCGGAGGCGGACCAGCCTTGGGTCGACATGGTCCATTACGAACGCATTCCGCTGCGTGCCGGCCGCTTCGACTTCGACATCGAACCGCACGTCCACGACGCGCTGATCCAGGTGCTCTACGTCACCGCCGGCGGCGGCGAGACCTTCATCGACGGCAAGACCTGGGCCGTCCAGGCGCCATGCCTGATCGTCGTGCCGGCGCGCTCGGTCCACGGCTTTCACTTTCGCAGCGACATCGACGGGCACGTCATCACCGCAGCGCAGTCGGCGCTGGAATCGCTAGCAATGACGGCCGCGCCCGAACTGCTGGAATTCATCCGCACGCCGACCGTGCTGTCGATCGACCCCGACGTCGAGCGCGGCACATCGCTGGACACCCTGTTTCAGTCGATCGGGCACGAGGCCGAGAGCCACGAGCGCTGGCAGTTCACCGCGGGCGCCGCACTCACTATCACGCTGTTCGTCAAGATCGGGCGCCTCAGCGAGAGCGCCCGGCTTTCGGCCAATTCCGAGCAGCGCACCATGGCCGCGCGGATCGAGCGGTTCCGCGCCCTGCTCGACCGCCATTGCCGTGAGCGCCGGCCGGTCGCCAGCTATGCCGGCGAGATGGGCGTGACCACCGGTCAGCTCTCCCGGATCTGCCGCGCTACGTTCGGGGTCTCGGCAATCGAGGCGATCGATGCACGTTCGATCCATGAGGCCAAGCGGCTGCTCGGCTATTCGACGCTCAGCGTGAAGCAGATCGCCAGTGAACTGGGCTTTCAGGACGAGGCCTATTTCGGACGCTTCTTCCGCAAGCAGACGGGGCTGCGGCCAACCGAATACCGCTCTGCGGCCCACGATCGATCCTTGCCGCCTGAAAAAGCGAGAGCGGACTGACTCGCTCTCGCCCCTGCTCCGCTTCAGGCCGACAACGCCCCCAGCTTCACGTACAGGTGCTCCGGCCCGGAGTTGGTCAGATTGTTGCCCCGCACATACTGGATCGGCCTTGCCGGATCGAGCGCAATCTCGCCGATCTTGCGGGCCAGAGCCTTCGTCGCGATCAGCGTCTCCAGCTTGGCGAGCGGCGCGCCAAGGCATTTGTGCATGCCGTTGCCGAAACCCAGATGGCCGCTGGAGTCGCGGTCGATGTCGAAGGTCTCGCCATCGGCGAACTTGCGGCTGTCGCGGTTCGCAGCCGACAGCAGCAATCGCACCACCGCGCCCTTGGGCAGATCGACACCCGCGATGGTGGTCGCCTCGGTGGTGATGCGGCTCACGCGCTGGACGGTGCCACGATAGCGCGCCACCTCCTCGACGTAACGCTCAGCGTCGGCGGGGTTTTCGCGGAGACGTCGCAGCAGGTTCGGCTGTTCGGCGAACATGCGAAACGCGTTGGCGACAAGGATGGTGGTCGTGTCGTGCCCGGCGATGAAGACGAACGCGCACAGCTCCTTCGCTTCCTTTTCCGAAAGCAGCCCGTCCTTCCACATGCGCGCGATATGTCCGCCGATCGACTGGCTGTCGGTATGAGCGAGCCGCTCCATCGCTTCCTTCAGATAAGCGAAGAAAGCCTTCGCGCTCTGCTCGTCGGTGCCGGTCCCCGGCGCATTGCGGGCGAGGCGCCCGAAATAGCTAAAGGTCTCGTCCGACCAGAACTTCATCTTTTCCTCATCCTCGTTCGGCACGTCGATCATCGTGGAGATCGTCGAGATGCTGAGCGGGATCGCAAAATCGTTGACGACATCACCGCCGCCCTTGGCGATCATCGCGTCGAGCAGGTCCTCCGCCCTTTGCGCGATCTGATCGATAAAAGGATCGAGCGCCAGCGGCAGGAACGACGGCTGGACGACCTTGCGCAGGCGCGAATGGTCGGGTGCGTCGAACAGCGTCAGGAACGTCAGCGGCGGCGGGCTGACGACCTCGGAGGAAAACAGCTTCGGGTTGCGGATCGCCTGGTACACATCGTCATAGCGCGACAGGAACCACACGTCCGAAGTCGCCGACTGGCAACGCAGCACCGGCGCATGCTCCCGCATCCAGCGGTAGTGCTCGTAAGGGTCGCCTTGCGAGCCGTCATCGACCACCTTGAATGGCTCCAACCCATCGGGCCAGTCCAGTTCGTGTGAATAGGCCGGAAGCGTGCTGCCCGAGAATGGGCAGACCTGCGGCGCGCTCTGCGGCACAGCAGCCGGGAGAACGGGGGCCGGGGCCGGGGCCGCTGCGGCCACGGGTGCCGTCTTGGCCGTCGCCATACGCTCCAGCGCCCGGCTCATCGTGGCCTTGGAATGGAGCGCATGCAGCGCAATCACGTCCCGCGCCGCGTTCAGGTCGCCCAGTTCGAAGGCCGCGACGATGTCCCGGTGCTGCTGGACGATATCGCCGACGATCTCGATCTGGTCGGACAGCGCGCGAGCGATGTAGTCCTGCACGGCCAACTGCCGGTAGAGCGCGATCAACTGGGCGTTCCCGGAGGCTTCGATCGTGAACAGGTGGAACGCGTGATTCGCCTCGATGTAGCGTGGCACATCGGTAAAGTGCCGCCCGCGCACGAACGGCGCCGTCGCCTCGGCGAGCTGGCGGAAGGTGATCAGTTGCTCGCTCGACAGCCGGCCCATGGTCAGCTGAGCCGCCCCCAGTTCGAGCGCCATGCGCAGGTCGAGGGCTTCATCGACATCGACAGGAGCGATGCGCTCCTCGCCGGTCTGGACCACGAGGCCGGTGCCGGCGAACTTCTCGTAATAGAAGTTGCGCGGCGTCAGCCCTTCGGACGACAGAAAATCGCGCACCGCATCGACCATCGGCGGCGGGCCGCACAGGTAGACATCAGCATCGCCACCGTTGAGCTGGGAGGCGCCGATGTGGTGGGTCACATAGCCCTTGTTGGGATAGGCACTGTCGGCGTTGGAGACGGTGCACGCATAGGTGAAGTTCGGCAGGCGCTGCGCATAGGTTTCGAGCCGGTCGATGCCAACCAGATCCTCATCGCTGTTCACACCGAGGATCATGTGGATCGGGTACGGGCTGCCGCCGTCCTCGACGATCTTGTCCAGCATCGACAGGAACGGCGCGAGGCCCGTGCCACCCGCCAGAAACAGCACCGGCCGCTCGATGGCGCGTAGATAGAAGCTTCCCATCGGGCCGCGAAACTCGATCGGGTCGCCCACTTTGGCGGTTTCGCACAGCCAGGTCGACATCACGCCTTGACGCACATTGCGCACAAGGAAGGACACGTGCGGCTCGGACGGCCCCGAGCTGAACGAGTAGGACCGAGTCTGATCGGTGCCGGGCACCTGGACGTTGACGTACTGCCCGGGAAGAAAGCTGAGATCCGCGCGGTCCTCGAGCTCGACCGCGAAGGCGATCGTAGTGTCCGACGCTCGTTGGCAGGCGACGATCCGCCCCTTGTGGGAAGCTGGGCCGGTACCCGAGACATCGGAGATCGTGGCGATCTGGATCACGCAGTCGGAACGCGGACTCATCTGGCAGGTGAGAACCTTGCGGGCGCTCACCTCGTCCGGGCTCAGCGCATCTTCCACGCAGTCGCCAAGAACGTACTCGCCGGACTCGCAGACCGCCTTGCAGGTGCCACACACACCATCACGGCAATCGAGCGGGATATTGATCCTGGCGCGAATGGCGGCATCGGTGACGCGCTCGCCCTCCTCGCAGTCGATGAAGCGGGTCACTCCGTCCTCAAAACGGAGGGTTATCTGATGGGCCATGCCGGTGTCTCCTCTAGAGCCGCCCGAACAGTCCGCTTCACTGGCGGTGTATGTTGGGGCGGGTGGCGCGCGAGGCAATCTTGTTTCTCGCAAGCGCCAGGTGGGCTTAATGGCGCCAATTTAGAGCCTGAGCCGCGTTCCCCTCAATGGACAGAGATGACGTTTGCCCGGACAAAACGTGCATCGTGACGGATGCCCGATGGTGGTAGTAACCCGCACCTCACCCGCTTTCCGAGGCTAGAAACCACACGTCGACCGCATTAAATTCGCTGCGCTTGGGAGCCGAACGCAATAAGGCCCAAACGACGCCTATCATCCAGATACCGCCCGGCAACGAAGTCGACCCCGGATTGGGAGGTCACATGTCATCGCTACGCGCAAACGATCTGCTCCGTTCGAAGGAAGGAAGCCGTCTGCATGGCCCGGACCTCGATTGCTGGCGCCGCTGGGGGCCTTATCTGAGCGACCGGCAGTGGGGCACCGTTCGCGAGGACTACAGCGACTACGGAACCGCATGGGAGTATTTCCCCCACGATCAGGCGCGCAGCCGCATGTACCGCTGGGGCGAGGACGGCATTGCCGGATTCGGCAACGATCCACTCGACTGGTGCGTGTCGCTCGCGCTCTGGAACGGGCGCGACCCCATCCTGAAGGAGCGGCTGTTTGGCTTGACCAATGCGCAAGGCAATCACGGCGAGGACGTGAAGGAACTGTACTTCTACGTCGACGGCACGCCGACGCATTCGTACATGAAGATGCTGTACAAGTACCCGCACGATGCGTATCCGTATCAGGACCTGATCGACGAAAACGGCCGGCGCGGCGCCGATCAGCCCGAATACGAAATCCTCGATACGGGCGTGTTCGACAACGATCGCTATTTCGACGTCTGGGTCGAGTACGCGAAGCACACACCCGACGACATCGTGATGCGCGTCACCGTCGAAAATCGCGCGGATCAGCACGCGCCACTCCATGTGCTGCCGCTGTTCTGGGCGCGCAACCGCTGGGCCTGGTCAGGCAAGCCCGGCAGGCCGTCGCTCACGCTCGAACCGGCGTCCGTCGAAGGCGCGCGCGTGATCGCGCACAACCCCGCGCTGGGCACGATGATCGTCACGGCTTCGGCGCCGCAGCCGATCGAATGGCTGTTCTGCGAAAACGAAACCAATGTGCGCCGCATTTTCGGCATCGCCGGCGCGGGCCCGTTCAAGGATGGCTTCAACGATTACCTCGTCGATGGCGACGAGCAGGCGATACGCCGCGACGCGGGCACCCGTGCCGCCGCGCATGTGGCGCTGTCGCTCGCGCCGCACGAGCGCGCGGTGCTGTATCTGCGCTGGCGCCCGGCCGCACTGCCGGGCATCACGCGCGACGACGCGCCGCTCGACTTCGAAGCACTGTTCGCGCGCCGGATCGCGGAGGCCGACGAGTTCTACGCGGCGCTCCAGCATGACATCGCCGACGCCGATGCGCGGCTCGTGCAACGCCAGGCGCTCGCCGGCATGCTATGGACGAAGCAGTATTACCAGTTCGACGTGACGCGCTGGCACGACGGCGACCCCGGTCAGCCGAAGCCGCCGAAAGGACGCCGGCACGGGCGCAATGCCGACTGGCGGCATATGTGCAATGGCGACGTCGTATCGATGCCGGACAAGTGGGAATACCCGTGGTACGCGTCGTGGGATCTCGCGTTTCATGCGGCCGCGTTCGCGATGATCGATCCCGACTTCGCGAAGAAGCAGTTGCTGCTGCTCGTGAAAGAACGGTACATGCATCCGAACGGGCAGTTGCCCGCGTACGAATGGGCGTTCGGCGACGCGAACCCGCCCGTCCATGCATGGGCGACATGGCGCGTGTACGAACTCGACCGTGAAGTCACGGGCGTCGGCGACCACCAGTTTCTCGAAGTGATGTTCCACAAGCTGCTGCTGAATTTCTCGTGGTGGGTCAACCGCAAGGACGCGGAGGACCGCAACATCTTCCAGGGGGGCTTTCTCGGGCTCGACAACGTCGGGATCTTCGACCGCTCTTCGCCGCTGCCGACGGGCGGGCGCATCGACCAGGCCGACGGCACCGCGTGGATGGCCTCGTATGCGCTCGACCTGATGCAGATCGGACTCGAGCTTGCGATGACGAACAACGCCTACGTCGAAATCGCGGTGAAATTCTTCGAGCATTTCCTGTATATCGCGGAAGCGGTCGGTTGCAGCGAGGGATGCAGAACAGGCCTGTGGGACGGCCGCGACGAATTCTTCTATGACGTACTGCATCTTCCGGACGGAACCCGTGTGCCGATGCGCGTTCGCTCGATCGTCGGCCTGATTCCGCTGTTCGCCGTCCATGTGCTCGAAGAGCGGATATACGGCCACCTGCCTGGCCTGCGAGAACGGCTCGCGTGGTTTCTCGATCATCGTCCGAACCTGGCCAAGCTGGTGTCGCGTTGGACCGAACCCGGCAAGGGCAACACCACGCTGCTGTCGCTGCTGCGCGGATACCGGATGACGGCGCTGCTGCGCCGAGCGCTCGACGAAAACGAATTTCTGTCCGATCACGGCGTGCGTGCGCTGTCGCGCGTGCATCGCGATACACCGTACGAGTTCGATCATGGCGGCGCGCATGTCTGCATCGAGTATCAGCCGGCCGAATCGGATTCGCGCGTGTTCGGCGGCAATTCGAATTGGCGCGGGCCTGTGTGGATGCCCGTCAACTATCTGCTGATCGAATCGCTGTATGAATTCCATCGCTACTACGGCGACGAGTTCCGCATCGAATATCCGACGGGATCGGGCAACCGGTGCTCGCTCAGCGAGATCGCCGACGGTCTCGCGCGGCGTGTCACTACCCTCTTTCTGAAGGACGAGCGCGGCATGCGACCGGTGATGGCGGCTTATCCGCAGTTGCAGGCCGACCCGCGTTCGTCTGAGCTCGTGCTGTTCCACGAGTACTTTCACGGCGACAGCGGGCGTGGCGTCGGCGCTTCGCATCAGACGGGCTGGAGCGGTCTCGTCGCGTTGCTGCTGCAGCCGCGTCTGATGAAGCTGGCCCACCTGGCGTCCGATACCGCCGCCGCTGCCGCCGCCGAAGACGCGCGGGCGGGCGCGCCAGCCGCCGAAGACGCACTGCCCACGATGGCACGATAGACGACGCTCTCCTGCGGCCATTCTTCATAACGATGTCTCGTCATCTTCGTCGCGAGGTTTCGCACGTCCTCAGGCGTCGACCTGTCGGACCAAAGTCTCATTGACCGACCCGAAGGTCGCGTGTCTTATTGGTTCGGGAGAGTCCACGTGCCCGAGGAGTCTCCTTTTCATCGTCCGAGGCGAACCGCGACGCAGGAAGAGCGCAATCATGGACTGGAACCGCTGGTACAGCCTAAAGAGTTACCTCAGGTCTTCCCTGTGGACGGTGCCGCTCGTCGCAGTAGCGATCTATGCGGTGGTAAAGCCGCTCACTGAAATGCTGGGAAGGTGGTTGATCGGACACGACATCCTCGATCCGAAAACCGGCCTGTTTGGGCTGTCGATGACTGGAGCGCGGTCGCTTGTCGGCGACATCGTTTCCGCAGACCTGGCGTTTCTGGTGTTTACCTTCGGTTCGCTGCTCGTCGCGATCCAGGTGGCTGGCGGTCAATATACGCCGCGGATCATCGCTACCACGTTGCTGCGCGATAACGTAATCCGCAACATCTCGGGATTGTTCGTTTTCACACTCCTGTTCGCCAACAGAACCCTGGGCTGGATGGGTGACAGTCAGGTGCACCAGCTTCAGGTATTCATTGCAGCGCTATTCGGATTCGCTTCCGTCGTCGCATTCCTTTTCCTGATCGACTATGCGGCGAAATTCCTGCGGCCAGTGAGCCTGGTGGCGCGAGTTGGGGAACTTGGGATAGCGGTCATCGAAGGCGTTTATCCCGCGCCGGCGACGGGCAGGATCGCCCCGCCGTGCGTTGACCGCAAGCGAGGCGTGCCTGATCGCATCGTTCGCCACAGCGGCATATCCGGCATCGTTCTGGCCGTGAATCTCGAAAGACTGGTTGCCAAGGCGAGACGCACAAACTCGGTTATCGAATTCGTGCCGCAAGTCGGCGATTTTGTCGCGGTGGACGAACCCTTGTTTTATCTGTACGGAGACTCGGGCGCAATCGATGAAAACCGGCTGCGTACACTGATCGCCTTTGGGACTGAACGCACGATGGAACAGGATCCAATGTTCGCATTCCGCATCCTCGTCGATATTGCGCTGAAGGCGTTATCGGCCGCGATCAACGATCCCACCACGGCCGTGCTGGCTATCGATCAGTTGCAGCGGCTATTGCGCGTAGTCGGAAAACGGTCTTTGTACACCGAAGAGATCACGGATAAGTCTGGGCGTGTGTGCGTCATCTTCCGAACGCCGAACTGGGAAGATTTCGTGCATATCAGTTTCCGCGAGATACGTCAGTACGGCGCGGGCAGCATCCAGATCGCGCGCCGTCAGCGCGCGGCGATAGAAAATCTCCTCCATTGCTTACCGGAGCATCGTCACGACGCATTACGTGTCGAGCTGACCCTGCTGGACCGTGAGATCGGTGCGCGGCATCCATTTCCGGAGGACCAGGCGTTGGCCCGTATCCCGGACTCGCAAGGGCTTGGAGGCTCGGACACCTCGGCAGCAAGGCAACCCGTCCTTTGAGAGGCGATCATGCAAAAACTCATCATGGGCATCGTCGAGTTCCGGGAGAAGATGCTGCCGCAATACGCGCAGCAGTTCAGCAAACTGGCGCTCGCTCAAACACCCGATGCGCTATTCATCACGTGCTCGGACAGCCGGGTTGTGCCGGATCTGCTTGCATCGACGCATCCCGGCGATCTCTTTACGATGCGCAACGTGGGCAATCTGATTCCACCGGCGACTTCAGAGGGCGTCTCTACCGGAGATCTTTCCGAGGCAAGCGCGATCGAATATGCGGTGCTGGTGCTGAAAGTCGCGAATATCGTCGTGTGCGGGCATTCGGAGTGCGGCGCGATGAAGTCCGTGTTCTCACGAAACGCCAAGCTGAAATCGCCAAACCTCGATAAATGGCTATGCCACGCCAACAACGCGGCGTTTCGCCTCGAACAGGAAGGTCCGCTCGATGACAGCCTGAAAGCGCACGATCAATTGTCGCAACTCAATGTACTCGTGCAGCTCGAGCACCTGATGACCTACCCGATCGTCCGCCAGCAAGTCACCGCCGGGGCACTCGTATTGAGCGGCTGGTGGTTCGATATCGCGACTGGCGCCATGTATGCCTATGAGCGCACGAGCCGCTCATTCGAAGTGATCGATCGCGCAATGGCTGAGCGGATGATTGCGCGCCTTGCGGCGCGGGCGAGGTGATGGTTTGCCAAGCTTGACGACGGCACCGAATTGGCGCGCATGAAATTAAACGACAGATATCAGTCAATCAGTCGGTCGGTCCCGCCGCTCGATAACAAAAGTTAGACGCCTCTCTCTAATCTGCCAATAACCCCGGTATTGCACCACGCGGGTAATTCCGAATATTACACATAGATTAACAATTCCATACTCCGTCACGACGGGCGCTCAGGCTCCCTGAGAACGTCCAGTCGACGTGCATGGAAGCCGCTTCCAGGCTCTGTGCAACAAAAGACATGCTACGGAGACAGTATGGGAATTCGCTTGAAGAGCGTCGTGAGCGCGCTCGCGTTGTGTGCCCTCATTGACGTCAGTTACGCCGCCGACCCAATCAAGATCGGTGTCGACGGACCTTTCACCGGCGGTTCGTCTTCGATGGGCGTGAGCATGCGCGACGGCGTGCGGCTCGCCACCGCGGAAATCAACAAGGCCGGTGGCGTGCTTGGCCGTCAGATCGTGCTGGTCGAGCGCGACGACGAAGCGAAAAATGAACGCGGCGTACAGATCGCGCAAGAGCTGATCAACAAGGAAAAAGTGGCTGCGGTGGTGGGCTACATCAATACCGGCGTGGCACTCGCGTCTCAACGCTTCTTCCAGGAAGCGAAGATCCCAGTGTTCAACAACGTCGCGACTGGCAGTGTCCTGACGAAGCAGTTCACCGATCAACCGGATAACTACGTCTTCCGCAACGCCGCCGCCGACCGCATTCAGGCGCCGATGATCGTCGAAGAAGCAATCGTCAAGCGCGGCTTCAAGAAAGTCGCGATTCTCGCGGACTCGACCAATTACGGTCAGCTCGGCCGCGAAGACCTCGAAAAGGCGCTGGGCACGAAAGGCGTCAAGCCGGTTGCCGTAGAAAAATTCAACATCAAGGACGTCGACATGACCGCGCAGCTGCTCAAGGCCAAGGAGGCCGGCGCTGAAGCGGTGCTGACCTACGGCATCGGGCCGGAACTCGCGCAGATCGCCAACGGCATGGCCAAGCTCGGCTGGAAAGTGCCGCTGGTCGGCAGTTGGACCCTGTCGATGGCGAACTACATCGACAACGCGAGCACCAACGGTGAAGGCGCCCGTATGCCGCAGACGTTCATTCAGGAAGCGAACACGCCTAAGCGCAAGGCGTTCATCGACGCGTACCTCAAGGAGTTCAAGCCGAAGAACAACCGCATCGAATCGGCGGTGTCCGCCGCGCAAGGGTACGACTCGGTCTATCTGCTGGCCGCGGCGATGACCCAGGCGGGTTCGATCGAAGGTCCGAAGGTGCGCGCCGCGCTGGAAAACCTCAACGGCAAGGTGGAAGGCGTCGTGATGGTTTACGACAAGCCGTTCACTCACGACGACCACGAGGCGATCAGCCCGAACGTGCCGGTGGTTGGCGAGGTCAAGGGCGGCCGAGTGATCTATGCGTATGACGCTGATCGCAAGGACGGCAACCAGTTGCGCGCCAAGCAGGCGTCGACGAACTAAGCGCGGATACAAGCGCAAATCCAGCGCGGCAGCATGCTCCAAAGCCGCACCCGCCCGCCAGCGGGGGCGGCTTTGTTTTATAGATGGTGAACTCTAAGGCGCTCGACGATGACCATTCTTTTACAGCTCATCTATAGCGGGATCGCACTCGGCATGATCTACGCCGTGATCGCATTCGGCTATCAACTCACATTCGCGACTTCCGGCACGCTGAACTTCGGCCAGGGCGACGCGCTGATGCTCGGCGCGTTGGTCGGCCTCACGCTGGTTTCGCTCGGCGTCAACTACTGGCTCATGATCCCGCTCGTCTGCGCGTTCGGTCTGTTGCAGGGCGCGTTCGTCGAACGGATCGGGGTGCGGCCCGCGATCAAGATCAAATCCGAATTCGGCTGGATCATGTCGACGATTGCGCTGGGCATCATCTTCAAGAACGTCGCGGAAAACGTCTGGGGCCGCGACGATCTGCGCTTCCCGTCGCCGCTGCCGGAAGCGCCGCTCAAGGTGTTCGGCGCGAACGTTCTACCGATGGAACTTCTGGTGGTCGGCGGCGCGCTCGCAATGATGCTCGCCGTCGAGTTCTTCAATCGCAAGACGATCTTCGGCAAGGCCGTAGTTGCCACTGCGAACGACCGCGACGCCGCCGCGCTGATGGGCATCAACACCGGCCTCGTGATCACGTTTTCGTATGCCCTCTCGTCGCTGACTGCCGCGTTCGCCGGCGTGCTGATCGCTCCGCTCACGCTGACCGGCGCGACGATGGGCGCGGTGCTCGGCCTCAAGGCGTTCGCGGTGGCGATCATCGGCGGACTCACGAGCGGTTTGGGCATCCTCGTCGGCGGCGTCATTCTCGGCATCGCCGAAACCACTACGGGCTTCTATCTCTCCACCGGCTATAAGGACGTGCCGGGGCTGGTCCTGCTGCTCATCGTGCTGGCGATGAAACCCGCCGGGCTGTTCGGCAAGACTTCAATCAAGAAAGTGTGAGGGCCGCCGTGAATCTGAAGAAACTCGTTGCGACGGCATTTGTGCTGATTGCGCTTGCGGTGTTCCCGGTGCTGTCGGGCAATCCGTATTACATCCATCTGGTCGAGACCATCATGATCTACGCGATCCTGCTGTTCGGTCTCGACATCGTGGTCGGCTACACCGGCCAGGTTTCGCTCGGGCATGCGGGCCTGTTCGGGGTTGGCGCCTACACGGCGGGCGTGCTGTTCATGAAGCTCGGCTTGCCGATTTTCGTGACCGCGCCGCTCGCGATTCTCGTCACGGCCGGCTTCGGCGCGATCCTCGCGCTGCCCGCATTACGCGTGTCCGGCCCCTACCTCGCGATGGTGACGCTCGCGTTCGGCACGATCCTTCAGATTCTCATAAACGAGATGGATTTTCTGACCAACGGGCCGATGGGCGTCAAGATTCCCAAGCCGTCGCTCGGCGCGCGGCCGATGAACGAAGTCGAATACTACTGGCTCGTCGCGGCCCTGCTGGTGGCCTCGCTGATCGTCGTGCACCGGGTGCTCAAGTCGCATCTGGGCCGGGCCTTCGAAGCGCTGCGAGACAGTCCCATCGCGTCGGACTGTATGGGCGTGTCGGTGTACCGTTACAAGGTCTACGCGTTCGTGATCAGCGCGGGCTTTGCGGGTCTGGCCGGCTGCCTCTACTCGTATTCGGAGCAGTACATCTCACCGAATACCTACAACTTCGAGCTGACCATCCTGTTCCTGCTCGCGATCATCATGGGCGGGCGCAAGACGCGCACCGGCGCGGTGCTCGGATCGGCGATCATCGTGCTCTTGCCCAAGCTGCTCGATGACATCGACATGTTCCGCATCGTCGCATCGGTGCTGGCTGCCGCGGTCGTGATCGGCGCAGGCGTGGCGCTCGCGCGCAAGGTGTCGACGGCGCGCAAGGTGGCGATTCCGGTGCTCGGTACGGTGGGACTCGCCGCGTTCTCGTACGGCATCGACACGCTCGCCGACTGGCGGCTGACCATCTTCGGCCTGATGATCCTGCTCGTCGTGTACTACCTGCAGGACGGCGTGATCGGATTCGTGCGCAAGAGCACGATGGGCGGCGTGGTCCGCGCGAGCACCGTCGACACCCACCAACCCGCGACGATCAGCGCAGACGCGGTCGCAGCCGTGCACGCAGGCGACGCGGAAGAGATCCTGCAACTACGCGGCATCCTGATGCAGTTCAGCGGGCTCAAGGCGCTCAATCAGGTCGACCTGACCGTGCGGCGTGGCACGGTCCACGGACTGATCGGCCCTAATGGCTCCGGCAAGAGCACGATGATGAACGTGTTGACCGGCATCTACGTGCCGACCGCGGGCTCGATCGAGTATCGCGGCATGTCGCTCGCGGGCAAGACTTCGTCGCAGATCGCGTTGGCGGGCATCGCGCGCACCTTCCAGAACGTGCAGCTGTTCGGCGAGATGACCGCACTCGAAAACGTGCTGGTCGGCTTGCATCACACGTTTCGGGCACATATCGCGGACGTCGGACTGATGTCCCCGCGTTACCGACGCGAGGAGCGCGCCGCCCGCGAGCGCGCGTTGGGCATGCTGCGCTTTGTCGGACTAGAACATGTCGCCGGCGAAGAAGCGCGCAACCTGCCCTACGGCAAACAACGGCTGCTGGAAATCGCGCGGGCGCTCGCGCTCGATCCGCAAGTGCTGCTGCTCGACGAACCGGCGGCCGGCCTGACCGCGCCTGACATCAAGGAACTGGTCGCAATCATCCGCAAGGTGCGCGATCACGGCATCACCGTCGTGCTGATCGAACATCACATGGACGTCGTGATGAGCGTCTGCGACCGCGTGTCGGTGCTCGACTTCGGGCAGAAGATCGCGGAAGGCAATCCGGCCGACATCCAGTCGAACGAAAAAGTCATCGAGGCTTATCTCGGCGGCGAGACGGCGGGGCAAGCGGCCTGAGCCGCGCCCCTACCTCGACCCACGAGACACACAGGAACACACATGCTATCGGTCAAGAATCTGCATGCAGGATACGGCAAGGTGAAAGTGCTGCACGGCATTTCGATCGACGTGCCCAAGGGCTCGGTCGTCACGCTGATCGGCTCGAACGGCGCGGGCAAAACCACCACCATGCGCGCGATCTCCGGAATGATCCGCCCCAGCGACGGCGAGATCACGATGGGTGTGGGCGCGAGCGCGAAGCGGATCGACGCACTCGACTCACATCGCATCGCTCGCCTCGGACTCGCGCATTCGCCGGAAGGACGGCGCGTGTTCGCGACGATGAGCGTGCACGACAACCTGATCCTCGGCGCCTTTCCACGCCTCACGTGGGCGCGGCCGCGCGGCGATGTGAACGCCGATCTGGAACGCGCGATCGAACTCTTTCCGCGTTTGAAAGAGCGGCGCCATCAACTGGCCGGCACCCTCTCCGGGGGCGAGCAGCAGATGCTGGCGATGGCGCGCGCGATCATGCTGAACCCGGAACTCGTGCTGCTCGACGAACCTTCGATGGGGCTCGCACCGATACTCGTCGAAGAGGTGTTTCGCATCATCGAGAATCTGAAGGGCCAGGGCGTGACGATGCTGCTTGTCGAGCAGTTCGCCGCGGCCGCGCTCAATGTGGCCGATTACGGTTACGTATTGGAAAACGGCCGGATCGCCGCGCATGGGCCGGCGCTGCAATTGCGCAACGATCCGTCAGTGAAGGCGGCTTATCTGGGAACGAGTCATTGACGTAATGCAGGGACATCTCCTGGGTCTGTAACGCCTGGGGGCCTCTTTCGGTCCACGCCCGCTCTCTTTCGAGAGCGGGCTTTTTTTTGGTTCATCGATTTCAAACGCGACGTTTCTGCAGCGGATACATTCTTCGACCGCCATTGTGTGATCCGCTGCAATCACCATGCCATGCCCGCAATGCCGGGGATATCAAGTGTTGAAATAGCATACCCAAAGATTTATCCACACAGATTCGGCCAACGCGACCTAGTGTGTTTCGGTAGATACATGCGTTGCTGCATGTCGTTGGCGGACGGTAGCAAGCATCGTTTCTGCGCTGGGAAAAGACGTTTTCACATGTATCCGAAGGTTGGCAGTGATGGCGCCGGCGATGGAAAGCCGGCAATTCACAGGCGTTTTCCCTTTTTCGCGAGGCCCAGAATGAAAATCGATTTTAGTTGCCTATCCCGGTCTATCTTGCGGGGCATTGCAGGCGCGGGCGTCGTCGCGCTCGCATGTTCGATCGGCCCAGGCGCGCACGCGCAAACGCTGGGATCGCTCGTCCAGGTAGCCGCGGGCGACCCATTTAGCGGTTGCACTGCCGACCAGCTGAACGCGCAGGAATCGGCATTCGGCAGCGTCCTGTTTCCCGCCACCTCGATCGAGCCCTGGGTTGCGGTGGACCCGACGGACCCGTCTCGCCTCCTCGCCGGCCACCAGCAGGATCGCTGGAGCGACGGCGGCTCACGTGGGCTGGTCGGGGTCGTCTCCAACGATGCGGGCGGCACCTGGTCCAACTCAATTCCGTCCGGCGTGACTAACTGCACTGGCGGCAAATTCCGCCGTGCATCCGATCCATGGGTGGACTTTGCGCGAGACGGAACGGCCTTCTTCTTCTCTCTGGTGCTGGACCCCGCGAAACCGACGACGCCGTTTGGCGCGCGCAATAGCGGGATGCTGGTCAGCCGCTCCACTGACCACGGCGCAACGTGGCAGACTCCCGTCACGCTGATCCGCAGCAACTCGCCGCACGTGCTCAATGACAAGAACTCGCTCACTGCGGATCCGACTGCGAGCGACTACGTGTACGCGGTTTGGGACCAGTTGAGCGTGTTCCCGCAAACGAAGGAAGGCGCCCAGTTGCTCGCGCAGAACGATGGCGTTCTGATCGCGCGGCAATTGCGTAACGGTGCGGCATCCGCGGCGGGCGGCGCCCCCTTGTTCAAATTCAATTTCACCGGCCCGAGCTTCTTCTCGCGATCCACTGACAAAGGCGTGACCTGGAGCACCGCCGCGCCGATCTACCAGCCGGGGACGAACGCACAGACGATCGACAACATCGTGCGCGTGTTGCCTGATGGAACCCTGCTTGATTTCTTCACGGCGATCAACGCAACGCCGTCGGGCCTGAGCATCGGCTATATCAAGTCTGGGGATAGAGGCGGGAACTGGTCGGCGCCGACATTCATCAACGACATTTCGGTGGTCGGAGTGGTCTCGCCCGACAGCGGCCAGTCGATACGCGATGCATCCATTCTTTACAGTGTCGCCGTGAACCCGATGTCGGGGGCAATCTATCTCACCTGGCAGGACGATCGCTTTTCGTCCGCGACCTGCACCACGCCCACCGGATCGATCCCGATCGACGGGATCGCCTTCAGCCAATCGACAGACGGCGGTTCTACCTGGTCAACGCCAGTGATGATCAACAAGACGCCGCCGAACGGAACCGACCCCTGCCGTCAGCAGGCTTTCATTCCGGCGGTCGTGGCGTCGAACGACGGCAATACGATCGTGGTGACCTACTACGACTTTCGTAACGACACGAACACACCCGCCGGCTTCGAGGGAACCGACTATTTCGCGGTGTTCTGTTCGACTGCTACTGCGTGTACCAATCCCGCGAATTGGAGTAATGAACGGAAGCTGACCGACACCTCGTTCAACATCCTCAACGCTCCCGTGGCAGGCGGCCATTTCCTCGGCGATTACATGGGCCTGGCTGCCAGCGGTTCGAAAATCGTCTACCCGGTATTCGGTGTAGCCACGGGTCCCAACGTGACGGCTGAATTCACCCGCAAGATCACTTTGCCGTGAGCGCAGATGGCGGCGACGGGAGGGTCGCCGCCCAGCCCTCCTTCACCGCTCGCAGGCTTTGATTTTCAGGCACTTTCGCGACGCTACAACTCTGATAAGGCGCGCTATGCCGCCGATTCACCGCCCCCTTGCACCCGGACCGGATCTCCGACACGCACGCCAAGCTGCGTCGCCGCGCTGCCGCCATTCACGGCGATCTCGACGAGCCCGATCGAGTTCTCGTACCAGAACGCTTGACCGGCCGCTACATCCGAAAAGACCCGGGCATATTCGACATCGGCATCTCCGATACTCAGCCGTGCAGATTTCGGCACGGTTCCAGCCCGCAGCCCCGTCAGCGCATTGCCGTAGTGATCGACGTAGATGACCTGGGCGAAATCGCCCGCATCCATCTGCACGCTCAAGCCTGTCCTCTCAACGAGTTTGTCGGAAGGCAACTCGCCGCGGCTGACCCATGCTGCCATCGGGGCGAACAGGTCGCGACCATGAAACGAAGCGGAGAGCGCTGCGGGACGCCATGTAATGCGCCAGGTCCTGGTATGCGCCGCGCGCGCCGCCACGACCGAGAGCAGCCCGTTGTCCGGCCCGACGAACCGCTGCCCATCGGCTTGCAGCACGACGGCATCCCGCTCGCTACCCACGCCGGGATCGACCACGGCAAGGAAGACACAATCCGGCGGATACCACTGCGCTAGCGCTGCGAGTAGATGCGCGCCTGCCTGCGCGTTGTAGTTCGGCGCAGTATGCAGCACATCGATAATGGGGGTGCCGGCTGCCGCATGCCGCAGCAAAGCGACCCTCACCTGCCCGACATAGATGTCGTCGGCTCCGAAATCGGTAAAGAGTGCGAGCATCGCAAAGCCTCCTTGCAGTCCTGTGCCGCCTCGTCGGTCAGCGTTCGATAAATATTTGAAATCTCACCTATCAGCGCGACCGAGACTGCGAGCGCTTCAAGCCAGATCGGCTCGGCTTCGCTTGCTCCGAGCTTGCAGACCCATTTGGCGCGATCTGGGTATCAACGCAGAACGAAATGAACGCCTGCACCTTTGCGGCCAGGTGCCGCCGCGACGGATAGAGCGCATATAGAGGGAAACGTTCATCCGGCCAGTCCGGAAACAGATCGACAAGGTCTTGCTGGGCGATCAGTGTTTCCGTCCCGATCGACATGACCTGGGCGATTCCTGCGCCCGCTACGCAAGCGTTCAACATCGTGCCGACATCGGAGACCAGCAACCGCCCGTAGACCGGGATGCCGACGACTTCCTTGCCTCGATGAAACTCCCATTCGAAAGGGCGTCCCGACAAGGGATTGTAGAAAAGGATGCGTTCGTGATCGACGACGTCATCAGGACAATTGGGGCGGCCGTTGCTTTCGAGGTAAGCCGGAGACGCAACCGTGATGATCCGCGCTTCCAGCAGCTTGCGGGCAACCAGCGTACCAACGGGTGGCGGCCCGAAACGTATCGCAAGGTCGAAGCCATCCGCAACGAGATCGCCCACGTCATCGCGCATGATCAATTCCACCGAAAGCTCTGGAAACTGCTGCAGCAGTGCGGGCAGCTTCGACGCCAGGACAGTCCGCGAAAAGAACGGGTCAACGTTGACGCGTAACTTGCCTTGGACCACGCCGGCCGAACCCGATGCTGTACTTGCCGCGCACTCGATGCCGACCAGATGCGGGCTGACCGTCTCGTAGAGACGCCTGCCTTCGTCCGTCAAGGTTTGCGATCGGGTGGTACGGTCGAGCAAGCGGACTCCGATCTGCTTTTCCAGCCGGCTTATCGCCCTGCTTACGCCGGACGGAGACACGCCGAGCGCCTCCGCGGCGCGAACGAAACTCCCGCTCTCCGCGACAGCGGCAAGCACCGTTATCCCCGCAAACAATCGACCGTCGAAGGTCATGATGCGCCTCGAACACTGATGGATTCATGATTTTAATCATTTCAGATTTGATTGAACCATACTTTATTCATCAATTGGCGCGTGAGACATTGGACGCATCGCCAACACGGAGGAAAAGCAATGGAAACGATCAAACGAGGAGAGCTTGCGATACCGCGCCTGGGCTTCGGCACGTTCCGGATGCCCGGCAACGACTGTCAGCCGGTCGTAGAAAGCGCGCTGGAAGTTGGCTATCGGCATATCGATACCGCCGAGATGTATCAGAATGAGGAATCGGTGGGTGCCGCCATCGCCAGCTCGGGCATCGCGCGCGACGAGCTATTTGTGACGACCAAGGTATGGCACGAGAACCTCGAACCCAATGCCCTGCGCCGCGCATTTGCGGCGAGCCTCGAGAAGCTGCGACTTGATTTCGTCGACCTATACATGATCCATTGGCCGTCCCGCGACATGAATCTAGGGGCTGTTTTGGAGACTCTCGTGCATCTCAAGGAGGCGGGACTTGCGCGCGGCATTGGTGTGTGCAATTTCAATATGCCGCTGATCAAAGCGGCCGTGGAGGATATCGGCGCGCCGATCGCCTGTCATCAACTCGAATACCACCCGTTCCTGGATCAGACCGCGATGCTTGCCTATCTGCGCTCGAAAAACATTCCGTTGGTGGCGTATGCGCCGCTCGCACAGGGACGTGCGGCAAGCGATTCGACATTGGCACGGATCGGCAGCAGGCACGGTGCGACTGCCGCACAGATTGCCATTGCCTGGCTGCTCGATCAGGACGGCGTTATCGCAATACCGAAGGCACAGCGGCGCGAAAGCCAGCAAGCAAATCTCGATGCACTAGCTGTTCGACTCGACGACGATGACCGCCAAGCAATCGCTGCGCTTCGCAAGGATCAGCGTTACGTCGTTCCCCCCTTCGCTCCGCAATGGGACGCGTGACTGAGCGCAACAGCTGCCGAAGTGTCCGCGGCATGGGGATGGCTTGCGCAGGAGGCTTACGTGCTCGGGTGACGCGCACACTCATCCAGCGCAGAGTTCGGACGATGCGCGGGCGCGCCCAATCCGGACGCGACGACGCTGAGCAGCGCCAAAACCCATACTCCGATCACGGCGTACAGCATCACGAGACCGAAGCCGTGCACGAGCGCCGCATGAACGATCACGCCATGCGGATCGGCGGTTGCGAGTTTCGCGCTGTCCTGCGTCAGATACGCAAAATTGCCTGCGGCCACCTTCTGCGCGAGAAAACGCAGCGACGAGGTTTCGGAAGAGTCCGGAAGCGCGCGAGCGAGATAAGAAAGCACGCCTTCGAAAAGTATGTAACCCATCAGCGCGATATTGATCGCCAGGCTGATCAGTCTCGCGCTCATATCGATACCCGAGGCCATGCCTGCGCGGTTCGACGAGACCGAGCCGGTCGCAGTATTGGTGACCGGCGTGTTGGTCATCCCCAGCCCGGTTCCGCACAACAGGCATCCCGGCAGCATCGTGAGCCAACTCGCGTGCTCCACGCCGGCTCCGCACCTCATCAGGATGAAGCCGAGACCGATGATGAACAGTCCGAGCGGAATGACCCTGCGCGCATCGAAGCGCAGCGCAAGCCGCTCGGCAAATGGCGGCACGATAAGAGTGGGCAGTGTATAGGCGAGCAAGGACAGTCCGGTCTTCACATTCGGGTAGCCGAGCGCGCCCTGAAAATAGATCGGTAGATAGATCATGAACGGCCAGTAGCTGAAGTTCATGCCCATCGATCCGAGTATCGCGCCTGAAAACCGCCGGATGCGGAATACGGAAAAGTCGAACATCGGCCGACGACTACGCTTCTCGACAACGATGAACGCAATAAAACTCAACGCGGTCGCCGCGACGATGCTTAGCGCGGCGGGGCTATCCAACCCGAGGTCCGGTCCTTGCGTAATGAAATAGACGAGGCCGAAACACGTCGCGGAAAGCGTGAGGATGCCGGCAACGTCCAGGTGTTGCGCATGTGGGTCGCGGGACTCCTGAACACCCGCAAAGACGAGACCTAGCGCCACGATCGCGATCCACGCGTGGACGAGGAACACCCACTGCCAGTTGGCGATTGCGACGATCATGCCGCCGATGATCGGACCAAAGCCGAGTCCGATGCCGAAGATGATTCCCCACGCGCCAAACGCTTTGCTGCGGTCGCGCCCTACTCGAAACTGATGCGACAGCACCGCCACCTGGCAGATCAGCATCGCTCCGCCGCCCATGCCCTGAAAAAAGCGGCTGACGATCAGGACCGACGCACTCTGTGCGAGTCCGCAGATGAGGGAGGTGATCCCGAACATCACGATGCTGGCAACGTAGATGCGTTTGCGTCCAAAACGGTCGGCCAGCGCTCCAGTGCCCATCAGCACGGTGGTACATGCGAGCGTGTAGGCGTTCATGATCCATTGAATCTCCTTGAAATCTGCGTGCAGCACGTCTTCAAGGGTGGAGAGCACCGTCGGCACACTGGAAATTTCGAGGCCGAACATCAGCGACGTCAGGCATACCGCGGCGAGCGCCACGGCATTTTTCGGAGGGGTGGCGAGTGTCATCGGATATCGCAAGGAAAGGTGCGTTTGCGCGTACACCTCGGCGTACACAGAGGGAGCTACTCGATCAGCATCACGTCCGATGTACTATAACGGGAACCAACGTCCCTATTGACGCAGTTTTTTCCCACAACTTATTCCCCCAAGGACCCAATTCGATGGATCAACTCGATGGCGTAGCGGTCTTTGTCAAAGTGATCGAAGCCGGTAGCTTTACCGTTGCGGCCGAACGCCTGCATCTCACACGGTCGGCCATCGGCAAAGTGATTGCGAAGCTCGAGGCCCGCCTCGGCGTACGCCTGCTCCAGCGCACGACGCGTAGCCAGACACTGACGGAGGCGGGGCGCAGCTATTACGATCGATGCGTCCGCGCGCTTGCCGAGCTGGACGCCGCCGAGGCCGAACTGGAGACCGGATACAGCGAGCCACGCGGGCGCCTGCGTGTCAGCGCGCCGCTCGCCTTCGGCCACCACTGCGTCGCTCCAGTGTTGTTCGGGCTGGCACGCAAGCACCCTCAACTACAGATCGACATCTCGTTCACGGACCGGGCAGTCGATCTCGTCGAAGAAAACTTCGATCTTGCGGTGCGCATCGGCGATTTGCGCGACAGCACGAGTCTCGCCGCACGGCACCTCGGGGTTCAGGAAACGAGCATCGGAGCCGCCCCGGCGTATCTTGCGCGGTATGGGACGCCCGTCGATATCGGCGATTTCGGAAAGCATGCGGGCATCGCTTACTCGCGCGCCGGCGTGGTGTCGCCATGGCGCGTACTCGACACGGACGGGGTTGAACGGGAATTGCTGATCGAGCCGCAACTGAGCCTGGACGACATCCAGGCGATTGCCGGAGCAGGTGTCGCCGGTCTGGGGCTCGTGCAGTTGCCGTGCTGGTTGCTGACACGATATGTGATGACAGGCGAACTCGTCGCGGTGAGGGAGCGTTGCGGCGTGCGACCACAGGATATCCACGCGGTGTGGCCGAACACGCGATATCTTCCGTTGAAGACTCGTTGTGCCATCGATGCACTGGTTGCGGAGATCCCGCCGATGATTCTCCGTTGATGTGCGGTTCCCCGCCGCCGATACGCGAGGAATGTCAGCTCGCCGCGCCGAAGTACACCGGTTGGCCGAAATGCTGATTGCGTGGCTCGTCGATGAGTATGCACCGCGTCGCCCAGCACCTTGAACGCATACGCGTATCCGGTCTTTGTGCGGTGCATGGCTGAATGGATGCCACGGCTGTCCCATGTCGTTCAGGCCGAGATCGACCGATTCAGTCATGCAGCGAGACTACCGACGAATTGTCTGATGCTGGCGAGGACTGCTCGCTGGTCGCCCGCGAAAACCCAGTGATCGGCGCCGTCGAGTTCGACGTATCGCGCGTGCGCGATATGGCTGGCGAGATGCCGGCCAGCGCCGACCCGAACGGCGTGGTCGTCGTGACGGTGCAGCACTAGAGTCGGCGCGGAGACCCGGCCCAATAGATCGCGCACATCCATATCGCGTAACGCCTCGAGCACGCCCTTGATCGCTCCTGGGCTCGACGCGGCCCGGAGCAAGCCCGCCCACCACGCTCGCGCCTGAGGATCGCGAGCCAGGCTCGGCGCGAAAGTTTCGATGCCCGCCGGCCCGCCCCATGCTGCGACGAGTTGCTGGAGCCACGCGTCATACTGGCTGGTCCGCAGCGCGTGCGGATAGTCGGATGTCGCGCTTCCCTTCGCCAGCGAGCCGAACAGAACGAGGCCGGTGACTCGATCGGGATGATCGGCGGCAAATTTGATGCATGCCGGTCCGCCTTCGGACGCACCGAACAGCACCACCCGGCGGCTCCCGGCGGCGTCGAGCACCGTGCCGAGGTCCTGCGCGGTTGCGTCGACGCCGGGGTTGAAACCGACACGATCGGAAAGCCCGATACCTCGACGATCGAGCAGAATGAGCCGGCCCATCTCAGCGAGAGCAGAGAGGAACGCCCGGCAGCGCGGCTCCTCCCAGATCCTTTCGACGTGGGACACGAAACCGGGCAGCAGCAACACATCGATATCGCCGGCACCGTAGGTCTGGAACGCGAGATGGACGCCGCCGCCGAGTACATAGCGCGTCGGCGGCGGGGCCTCGATCGGCAACGTGGGGACGGCATTCAGCAGCGCACGGGTCTCGGCTTCGGGCGCCACATCGAGCGCGTCGCGAAGGCGCTGGGTCATGGCGTCGAAGTGACGCTCGGCCGAAGCCCGATCCCCGGCGAGCAGCAGATTGCGGATCAGGTGCCGGGCGTACGCTTCGCTCAGTGGATCCAGTTGAACGAGTCGGCCGGCGTGCGCAGCCGCTGTCTCGTAGTCGCCCGCCGCATGCCTGTCTTGCACCACCCGTTCCAGCGCGTGGATCGCCCTGCCCCGCAGAGCCTCACGGCGAAAGAAAGCCCATTCGTCGAACTGCGGGCAATCGCCAGCCGAAAACCCGTCGAGAAAGTCGCCGGAATATTGACGGCATGCCTGCTCGAACTCGCCGACCTCACAGGCTTGCTCGAACAGTTGCGAATCAATTTGCAGGCCGATCGCTGATGACCATCGAAGCGTCGACCGGTCGGTGGTGAGGATGTCGTCGCCGAGCGTCAACTGGAGGCGGTACATCAGGCGGCGCAGCCGCACCCGTACGACATCTTCGCTGCTGTCCGGCCACAACATGGTCGCGACAGCGTCGCGTCCAACCGGCCCCTTCGCTTCCGCCAGATAGACCAGCAGCGCCAGGCCTTTGCGCAAGCCTATCGGACACGGCTGGTCGTCCCGACGGATCTCCGGAAAACCAAGCGTCCTTACGTTGAACAGAGCCATCGTCATGCAAGCCTCCATGACGGCGTCGAGGGGACGCTCAGGGGACGCGTCGATCCTACCATGCACGCCAGACGATCATCGCTGCACTCATTGCGGCGGATCGCACTGGAGGATTTGCCATGAAGAACCTGGGTAAGCATGCGATCGTGATAGGCGCCGGAATGGGTGGGCTGCTGGCCGCACGCGCGCTATCAGATTTCTATTCCACCGTGACCGTGCTCGAACGCGATGCGTTTCCGGCAGAGGACGCCTGGCGCAAAGGCGTCCCGCAGGGCCGTCACACGCATGGGCTTCTTGCCCGCGGCAGCGCGGTGCTCGAGGAGTTCTTTCCCGGATATAACAACGAGGTCGTCACGCAAAGCGGCGGATTGCTCGGCGATGTCGCGAACGATCTGCTGTGGATCGGCCGCAACGTAACGCTTGCCAATGGCAATAGTGATTTGACCGGGCTTCTGGCGAGCCGTCCCGTGCTCGAAGGCCATCTGCGACGGCGGCTGCTGGCACTGCCGAACGTGCGCGCCATCGAGAATTGCGCTGTGCGAGGGCTCGCCAGCAACTCCGCCCGCGAGCGCGTGACGGGTGTGCGCATACGCGCCGAAGGCAGGCCGGAAGAGACCCTCGACGCAGACCTCGTCGTCGATGCGACTGGACGCAACTCGTCCAGCGCGACGTGGCTCGAAGCGCTCGGCTACCCACCTCCCGTCAGCGAGAAGGTCGAGGTCGGCATCGGCTACACGACCCGCACCTATCGACGTCGGCCGAACGATCTCAATGGCAAGCTCGGCATCATCGTCGCCGGCAGTGCGCCGAACTGGCGGAACGGCGTGATCCTCGCGCAGGAGAATGACAGCTGGATCGTCAGTACCGGTGGCTGTCTCGGCGACGAGGCCCCCGATAACGACGAGGGCTTTCTCGCGTATCTGGCGACGCTGCCGACGATGGAAATTCATGACATCGTCGCCGCAGCGGAGCCGTTGAGCGGCTACCGGCGCTACCGCTACGTCCACAGTTTGCGCCGTCGATACGAGACGCTTGCACGCTTTCCCGGGAACTACCTGGTTTTCGGTGACGCTATCTGCAGCTTCAACCCGGTCTACGGACAGGGCATGACGGTCGCGGCGCAGGAGGCGCTGACGCTGCAACACTGCCTGCTGCGCGCAGGTTCGAACGATCTTGCTCGGCGCTTCTTCACGGAGGCCGCAAAAATCGTCGACATCGCATGGGACATCGCGGTCGGCAACGACCTTCGCAATCCGCTGATCGAGGGCCGGCGGCCGCCGATGCTACGTTTCATCAACCGGTACATCGGCTGGCTTCACGTCGCCGCGACCCGCGACAGCACACTGGCAACCGCATTTCTGAAGGTAGTCAACCTGATGGTCCCGCCGCCGTCGCTGCTGAAGCCGACCATTGCCTTGCGCGTCTGGCGAGGCAACCGGCGCTCTGCGTTACCGCTTTCTCGCCCGCAATCGGGCGAGTCCCCTGCTAACAAGCGTATTGAACTAACCTAGTCCAGGTAAGCCCGGCCATACCTGCATTCGCGAGTCCGAGCGGGTGCAGTTCCTGCCAAGACGGACCCTTCCGTCGAAGCTTCCATTGATGAAGGCGTCAAAAGGAGTACGACATGATCGGTGTATTCGTTACGTTTCGCTACGGCGACAACTTCGATGAACGAGCCGTGCGCACGATTGCTGAGACCGCCCGCGCAAGGTTCGAAGGAATGCCGGGGCTACGTTCCAAAGCTTTCACGCTCAATTCCGCAAAGCGTGAAGCCACCAACTTCTACGTTTGGGAATCGGAGGACGCAGCCAAAGCGTTCTTCACGGATGAACTCCGCGATCGGGTAACCGGTCTTTACGGTGTACGCCCTGACGTCGAATTCGTGCAGATTGCCGCGCTGGTGGAAAACGCTCGAACGTGACGTCGTCCAGCGTCGTGGATAGACAAACACGAGCTTGTCTACACCATGATGAATCCGTGCCGCATGCCGAGCATCACCGCCTCGGTGCGATTGGTCGCACCGAGTTTGCCGAAGATGGACGACAGGTGAAATTTCACCGTGTTGTCCGAGATGTCGAGTTGCCGCGCAATCTCCTTGTTGCCGAGTCCATCGGCGAGCATCGCCAGCACTTCGATCTCTCGCAACGTCAACGCTTCGAACGGTTCGGCGGGCGCCTTCTGGCGCGACGGTCTCGTTTCGGCGAGCAGCCTTGCGAGGATGTCGGGCGTCAGCACGCAAAGGCCGGCGGCGACGGCTTCGATGGACGCGACGATTTCAGCTGGCATCGCGTTGCGCGGCAGGATGGCCATCGCATCGGCGGGCAACGCATCGAGCATCCAGTCGCTGTCCGGGTCGTCGCTCAACAGCACGAGCGATGGTGACGCGTGCGAGACTTCGAATAGTGTCTTGAGCGCGTCGCTTGGCTCCGGCGCGATGTCGGTGACGATCACGTCCGGCACCGATCCCGCGAGACAATCGACGAGCTTTTCGGCGTCGGCTGCGCTTGCCAGGAACTCGAGTGCCGGGTTCGCCTCGACAAGCGCTTGCAGACTTGCGCGCTCTTGCCACGATGCCGCAATCACTGCGACCCGCCAAGGCGCCGTCTGTCTCGTTTGTCCATCCGACATTTCGTCGTTTCCCGGAGCTCACCTGCACGAATTCCGTTGGGGCCGTTCGCCCACTGTTACCGAACACGCGTGGCGCTCGCCACCTCGGATCAAGGCGATTTGCAGCTGCTGCCCAACGCTTGCGGAGCCCAGCGCGGCAGCTACGTCGCCCATGTCGCGGCAAGGCTTGCCGTCCAGTTCGATCAGTACATCGCCTATCAGCACGCCCGCCTGGTCCGCAGGGCCGCCCGGCGCAAGACAATTGATCAGCAAGCCACTGCCGAGCGACAGGTTCATTTCCTTGACCCAGGCGTCCGGCAGGCCGACCCGCTGCGTGCCGACACCAAGATAGCCCCGCGACACGCGCCCTTTCGCCAACAGTTCATCGGTGACCCGCTCCACGCTCGTCCCCGGAATCACGATGCCGGCGCCGCGCATCAGCGCCGAGGTGCAGATGCCGACCACCTGCCCGCGCATATCCGCGAGGGCCGCCCCCGAGAAGCCGGGGCGCAGACCGCCGTCCAGTCGCACGAACGCATCGAGTTGTCCGCCTCTCCACGTGCGCCAGGCCCCCCCTACGCCGCCGATCACACCAAAATCAGCGCTGACGCCGGAATCGTCCGCACGTGCGACGGCGAGCGCAAGATGGCCCGGCTTCAGTGAATGGGCATCGCCGGAATCGATTGGGTCGAGATCGACGCCGTCCAGTTTCAGCACGCCGACGTCGGAGCCCGGGTCCTGGCCCGCGAGGACTGCGGCGACCGTACGGCCGTCGGTCAATGTGACTTCGATCCCTTCCTCCCGCCTGATCGTATGTGCAGCCGTCACGACGACGCCACGTCGCCAGATTACGCCGCTCGACGGCATGCGATGCCGGCCGTGTACCGCCACGACACTCCGCCCGACTCGCTCGACGATGCCCGCCAGATTGTCCGAGAGATCCATCAAAGGATTGCCGCTCGAGGATGTGGTTTCCATTTCAAGCCCCCGCCCATTGCGTAATGACGACGGATTCACAATGACAGAACGACGGGGGACGCACACCACCCGAATGGGTAGCCGGGTAGATGAAGTGCGGACTTCACGATGCAGCGAGTCTGGTCCGCGACGCGGTTAACGCCGCCCGCTACGGCCCCACACATAGCGCACCCATCGCTGCCAGCGGCTTTGCGGTGGAGCGGGCGCGTGGCGTGCAGTCTGCGCTTCGCGGTCGCGCTGGACGGACTTCTGCACCTGTTCGTGGATCTGCCTCAAGCTCATGCCGCCTGGGCCTTTCAGCTTGTCGGGATCGGCAGCGGGATCGCCATCGGGATCGTCTGTCATCAGAGTCGCCTGTTTGTGAAGAGGCGACTTGATCTTGATACAGATGCCCAGCAGCGGCAAGTTGGACGCGGATCGCCGATCGGTGCGGAGTCCAACAGTCCTTGCCCGCGTGCCGTTCGTGAAGTAGATTTTTCTAATGAGGTTCGAGCCGGGAGGGACGGCCATGGAACTGAGTGTGGAACGTGTCGAGGTTTGGGCAGCTACCATCGACGACAAACCGGGAGGTCTTGCGAAAGTTTTAAGCGTCTTGCGGGATGCTGGTGCCGACTTGCAGTTCATCGTGGCACGTCGCACGCCAGAGGCATCGGGCAAGGGAGTCGTGTTCGTCGCTCCGCTACAGGGAGACACTGCGACCCGTGCCGCCACGCAGGCGGGGTTCAGCGTCACCCCGAGCCTGCACTCCATCCGTGTAATGGGTCTGGACCAGTTGGGCATCATCGCGCAATTGAGCCAGATGTTGGCGGATGGCGGGATCAATCTCCGCGGCGTCTCGGCCGCTGTACTTGGCACGCAGTTCATCGCTTATCTCGCGCTCGACTCGTTGGACGATGCCGAAAAGGCGATTGACCTTCTACAAAGGGCCTGAAGTGCGCGTGCCGGGCTGCGAACCGGCTTGGCTCTTGCTGGCAGCAAATCCCAATGCCGGTAGGGAGGTCGGCAGGGATGAAGACACCGACGACCACAAGGCGGGTGCTGTGGGCGCTTTCGCTTTGCATTATTGCGACTTGCATCGCCGTTGGTGCGGTATTGCTGTTCGAGCTGTTGGCGGTCGGTCGTGCCGTCAGCGATTTCCGCCGGGACGCGGCCATAGCGCAAGCGGACACCGAACGAGGCGAGCCGGCCACGCTCGAGGAGCGCATCAACCCGCCCTATCTGAAGCGGTACGGCTTGGACCGCAACCTGTATAAGGACATTCGCGGAAACTTTTCGCCAACCGGCGCTGACTGGCGGCAATGGGGCTTGCGAACCAAGGTCGCAGCCACTGTGATGTGGCTGGGTCACGATCCGCCGGGAACGTGGTGGACCTACGTTCAGATCAAGTGCGTTGACCGTTTTCCTGAAGCTCATGCCGACAGCGAGCCGATCGTCGATGTTGCCGACGCTTGCCTCGGCGAACCGCATTGATCGACGCCCGGGCGTCCGACCACCTCCTCCGTGTCCCATGGGTCATTTGTGATCATCGGAACGGCCAGCACCGAGTGCCTCGAGCAACGGCCGCAGAGCATTCAGTTCCGCGCCGAACCCGCTCCAGTCTCCCGTCTTCAGGCGCTCGATCGCGCGGTCATAGTGGGCAAGCGCTTCTCTCGCGCGAGCGTCCATTGCGCCTCGGGGCGATGATGCCGCTTGTGTGGTCTCCTGGAACAGCGCCGCCAGCGCTTGATCCAGGGTCTCCTCCATCACCACACGGTCACCATAGGCGGCAATTACCCGCTTCAACTCCGGCAACTGACCGGACGCCGCGCGCAAGTAGAGCGGAGAAACGTAGAGGAGCGAGTTCTCGATCGGTACCACCACAAGATGACCGCGTATCACGCGTGAGCCCATCTGGTTCCACAACGAGATCTGCTGCGAGATCTCGGTATTCTGCTGAATGCGCGCTTCGATCTGAAACGGCCCGTAGACCAGCTTGTCCTTCGGAAAGGTATACACGATGAGCTTGCCGTACCCGGGCTGATCGCAACGCGCCGCGAGCCAGGCAATCATGTTCTCCCGTTGGCTCGGCACCATCGGCAGCATCAGGATGAACTCGGCGCGCGGGTCGCCGGGGAGTCGCATGATCGTGTAGTACGGCGGCATCGTGCTGGCGGAGCTTCCGCCATCCATGCCGATTAGCTCCTGAGGAAACTGCCACAGATCCTCGCGGTTGTAGAACACTTCCGGCGCATCCATGTGATACACGCGATAGAGCTGCGCCTGAATCAGGAACAGATCTTCGGGGTAGCGGATATGCTGCCGTTGCCCCGCTGGCATCGCGTCCAAAGGCTTGAACATACCGGGGAAGATGCGCGCGTAGGTGCGCAGCAGCGGATCGGCGGGATCGCTGACGTAGAAATCGACCGTGCCGTTATAAGCGTCGACCACCACCTTGACCGCGTTTCTGATGTAGTTGGCGTTGTCGCCGAAACCCGGGCGGGAGTAAGGAAACCACTGGCTGACGGTGTAGGCGTCCTGTATCCAGAACAGCCGCCCATTGCTCGCGACGACATAGGGATCGTGGTCGAGAGTCAGGAACGGCGCAATCGTACGCACCCGGTCCTGAATGTTGCGATGAAGCAGGACCCGGCTCTGATCCGTGATATAGCCGCTCAGCAGGATGTTCGGATCGTCGAGCTGCCAGGCAAACAGACTGCGGCGCCCCATACCGCCGAGCGTGACGCCGTCGCGCCCGCTATAGGTCGTGTACGCATTGGTCGGCCTGCGGGGATAGTCGAACTCGGCTACATTGCCGTTCACGATCACATAGTCCTGCCGGCCTTCACTGAAATAGAGACGTGGTTCGCGAATGGCCGGACCGCCGCTGGAGACGGGCGGAATATCGTGCAGATAGAAAGTGGAGTTGCCCCTGTAACTGAGGACACGCGGACACCGTTAGATTGATGACTCCGCTGCACGCCTGAACTCGCGAGGCGAGCGATATTTCAATGCTTTGTGCGGGTGGCGCTCATTGTAGTGTTCAAAGGCAACGGCCAGACGCGAGAGGGCCGTTGGCGCGTCAGGCTTATCCATATAGGCGACGTAATTGTGCTTCATGGTCTTCACGAACGACTCAGCCATACCATTGCTTTGCGGCGAGCGCACGGGCGTGGTCAGCGGCTGCAGGCCCAGCTCGCGCGCAAAGCTGCGCGTGCGATGGTCGATGTAGGCCGAGCCGTTGTCCGTCAGCCATTCGATGGGCTGCGCGGCCTGCGTAGTGCCGAAGCGCTGTTCGACGGCAGCGAGCATCACGTCGCGCACCACGTCGCCGCTATGGCCTCCAGTGGTCGCAGCCCAGCTAATCGCCTCCCGGTCGCAGCAATCCAGCGCGAACGTTACGCGCAGCGGCGTGCCATCGTCGCACCGGAACTCAAAGCCATCGGAGCACCAGCGGGTATCGCTGCGGTCCACGGCGACGCGACCGTCATGCCGCCGCTTGTCTCGCCGCACGCCGGGACGACGCAGCAGCAACTGGTGCTCGCGCATAACCCGATACACGCGCTTGTGGTTGACGCACTGCGCGCCGGTCTGTTCCCGACTGCGGCGCAGCAGTGCCCAGATGCGTCGGTAGCCGTAGGTCGGTAGGTGCGCGACATGGGCCTGAATTTCCTCCACCAGCTTCGTGTCGTCGGTCCGTCTGGCGCTACGACCATCTTGCCAGTCAGACGAGCGAGCCAGTTTCGCTGCTACGCCAGAGCGCGCCACGCCGAGAACTTCACAGACCGTTTTCAATGGTCGTCCCCCGGCAGCAAGGGCGAGCGCGCAATCAGGTTTTTTGAGCGGCCCCATTCCACGGCTTCCTTCAGGATTTCGACTTCCATCGTCTTCTTCCCGAGTAGTCGTTGCAGTTCCTTGATTTCCTTGATGGCTGCGGCGAGCTCTGATGCCGGCACGACGGTCTCGCCCGCTTTCACTGCCGCCAGACTGCCTTCCTGGTATTGCTTGCGCCAGCCGAACACTTGGTTCGGGTTCACGCCATGCCGCCGGGCAACGGCTGATACCGATGCGCCAGATATCAGCGTCTCCTGGACGATGGCGATTTTTTCCTGCGCCGTGCGCCGCCGACGGCGCTCCGGCTCACTCAGAATTTCGATGGGTTCCACGTAATGACTAGGCTTACTGTTAGGCACAAGACTATCCCTTATTTTAAGAGAGTCCTTGTGTCCTCAGATACGTGGGGCTGCTCCAGAAAGACGGTAAACCTTCAGTGGATTTCTCTGTGACTGGCGACATCACGACCCCGATGCCGTGAGTAAAGATAAGGTGCAGGTTCACCCAGGTTTGAGCGTTGGACGGAAGCATCGCCGGTTCCAGTTCGCGCGCCGACAGCACCACCTGCCTGTATCCGCTATCCAGTTGATAGCGGTCGATGTCCACTGAAAGAAATTTGTAGTAAGTCCTGATCTCCTGCAACTGTGCGTAGGTATCCATCAGCGGTTGTACATCCCATAGCCGGATGTTGTCGATGGTCGCCCGATTGGCCTGCAGCGAGTCGAGAGTCAGTCCCTGCTCGGCCTCGAACGGTTTAACCTCGATCTTCGCGAGGCCGTAAGCCTGTCGCGTTAGCGCGATAGTGTGTTCGATATAGGGTGTTTCCAGTTTCAGCTCGCTCGGTTTGACATAGAAGCGCTGAAACAGCGATGGATAGATCTCGGCGAACACGATCGAACTGCCGAATACGAGCAGCGCGAGAACGACGGGCTGCAGATGGCTGCGCCGGCGCATGTTGATCCAAAGAGCAACGGATGAGGCCGCTCCAAGGCCGACAAGCATCCACAGGACCGGCAACTCGACGTGGACATCGGTATAGCTGGCGCCGACCACGACGCCGTTGTCGCCATAGAGCAGCAGAAAGCGGTCGAGCCACCACGACCAGGCCTTCACCGCAAAGAACAAACCGAGCAGTGCGGAGCCATGAGTGATGGCGGCGGCCGACAGTGTGCGTGGCGGCCGCTCCAGCGCGATGTCGCCGCGCAATGCGTAGACAGCACCTGCTACGATCGCGCTCCAGAAGACCAGCTGCAGCAGCCAGTTCTTCAGTGCGACATACGCTGGGAGCGAGAACAGATAAAAGCCGATATCCCGGTCGAAGATCGGATCGCGCTCGCCAACAGGCACCTGATAAATGAAGCGCAGCGCGACATCCCAGTTCGAGACTTCGCCAGCGGCGATAACCAGGCCCAAGACGGCCGCGGCGCAGGCAATACTGGCGCGCCAGGGAACGTGCGGCGCGATCAGCTCGGACAGTTCGACGGCAACCTCGCTCGCATGCGACGGATCGGCTGCTTGCGCTCGCAATACATCGATGCGCCTCGCGTAACGATGCGCCAACATCCCCGACAGCCAGATCGCGCAACCCGAGACTGCGAACACCGTCGCAAACAGCAGCACCCGCGCGGAAAGGATGGTCCAGAAAACGCCACCATAGCCGACCGAAGAGAACCACAGCCAGTCGACGAGGATGCCGGTGATGCGTCCGACGACGATCAGGGCGACGACGACGGCCGTCACCATGATTGCATAGCGTCTCAGGCGCACGCCGGACTTCACTCCCGACCGCATGGTTCCTCCTGCGCTGGCCGTCGCCGATGCCCTGCTGCGGTGGTGATCCTGGTTCGGATGGAGCCGGTTCAGACAGCTTGAATCATTGTAGTTCGGTGTGGCTATTGACATTGGCACCACCGGTAAGTGGCCACTCGTCTGGGGGCTCGCTTTTCCCGCGCGCGGAGCCACAGTCAGAATACTAGTGGCCCTACTTTCTACATGCGATCGAGTTTGCCGGACCGTTTCCATGGCGGCGGCACACCCTTTGCTGCGATGAAACGGTTTGGTTCATTTCACGAAAAGGGGACCCCTACCATGAAGCTCTACTATTCACCTGGTGCCTGCAGCCTCGCCGACCATATCGCTATGCATGAGGCCGACCTCACTTTTGACAGGGTTCGCGTCGACTTGAAGTCGAAGGAGACCGAAACGGGGGAGCAGTTCAATCAGATCAATCCAAAGAGTTACGTCCCAACCCTCGAGATGGATGATGGTCAGCGGCTTACCGAGAATATCGCGATTCTTTCGTGGGTCGCACAGCGCAAACCTGCGCTTGCGCCCAATAGCGAACCGGGCAACCTGCGCCTGCTCGAGATGCTCGCGTTCATTTCGACCGAAATCCACAAGCAGTTCGGCCGTGTTTTCAAGCCCACTTCGGACGCTGAAGCAACGGCAGCGCGTGAGAAGCTCGGCCAACGCTTTCAGTTGATCGCCACCATGTTCAACGGCGATTACCTGTTCGGCAGCGAAGCGAGTGTAGCGGATGCCTATTTGTTCACCATGCTGCTCTGGGCCAAGAAGGTGGGTATCGAAGTGCCTGAGAAATTGGGAATCTTTGCCGAACTGATGCGCGCACGTCCGGCCGTCCAGCTTGCGATGAAGCACGAGGGACTGGAATGATGAAGCACCGATCGTCGCCGCGCCCGCCGACAATCGTCTTCACCGCCCGATAAGGTCCACGCCAGGCAAACGCGGCGCGACGAAAGCCATCCGGTCCTCGCCGCGCGCGTCACGCGTTGCCATTCACTCGACCACGAGCGTCGCTTTCAATGCAACCGCATTCGCCGGGTTGTAGACGTTCGGAGACGTCGCCCACCGTCATGCACGCGTTCAACGCCGCAATCCGATGTTCCTGAGGATTCGCAAACCGGTTCGAACCGCACGAGTTCGCAAGGCTCGTCGATTTCTATCGTGAAACGGCGCGGCACGCACTCGCTCAATGCATCGTGTCGAGTACCGCCCGGATGCGCATCCGCTGCTCTTCGGAGACGAGCCCATCGAGCACTTCCACGAAATGAGGATGATGCATACCGGAATGGAGGTACTGCCACCTGTAAGCGTGATGGAAATTCGCCTCGATCGACCTGACCTCGGCTTCGACGACGGCACGCCCGCAGTTCGCGATGAAATAGCGCGAGTCCGCTGCCGCCTGCACGCGTAAAATGCCGTCGAACGCAGTCAGCAGTTCGATGAACTCATTGACCGCGTGATCGCGCGCCGCATCCGTCAGCGTAGCGTCGTGCCGCTTCCATTCGAGTTCGTCGAGAATCGCGTGCTGACTTTCTTCCTTCCAGTGGTAAAGAAATACATTCTTGAACAGCTCGGATAGCTGTTCGTCGCGATGAATGCTCTGGCGGTAGTGAATCTGCGAGAACAGTTCGATATCCAGCGTCATGGCCAGCACCGCCCACGTGCTCTTGCCGAGCACCACGGCGGCCAGCGCATCGGGATCGACGTCGAAGTGGTAACCCGCGGGCAGCGTTTCGCCGATCATTTGTTCGATGCGGCGAAACAGCGCCTGGTGCTTGAGCTCTTCGTCGCTGAAGCGCACGAGCGCTTCGAGCGCCACCTGATCGCCGAGCCAGTAGTCGCGGCTCACTTCCAGCACCTTGGCGTTGATGAAGCGCTCGACCAGCCCGAACACGTTAGCGTAGGTGCGCCCCTGAATCTGGCTGACGAATCGCTTCTCACCCTCCGAGAGCGTGATGAAATCCGGCACCAGCGAGAGTCCGTCCGGCAAATACTTCTGGGACATATCGAAAGTACGGTCTCCAATCACATCACGGTCGATGTCCCAATTGACCATCTTCGAAGCGCGAATGCATCGGGCGTAGCGATCGCGATCGGATTGTCGCAATACTGCGTTCATAGAAGTTCTCCCAATATGGACCGCCACGCGGTCTGGCGTTTAGCGTCGGTTCACCGGGGAAAGCCAATCGAATGATCTGGCTTTCCGGCACGCTCAATTTACGATTGGGAGTCTTGGGGTTCTATGATCGAGTCGCCGCGCGATATGACTGAAACGCCGTTTCTTGTCGTTTGCTTGCACAGATCGACAGACGAGGTTGTCGAGCCGGCACGGCGCCTCGTGGCAGGCATCACTGGTCCGGCATTGCGGCAACGCCACTAGTATGTTGCGAGAGCTGCGCTGATGTTGCCGCGCCGTCGGCCTGTCCTTTGCTCTTGCGCCAACCGGCAGGCGGCATGCCGAATTCGCGTCTGAACGCGCGACTGAATGCGGCTTCCGACTCATAGCCAATCTGTTCCGCCACTGCGTTGAGCGGCTTGCTCCCGATCCGAAGTTCGTGCGCCGCAATCTGCATGCGCCACCTCGCGAGATATTGCATTGGCGGCTGCCCCAGAAGATCGGTAAACCGTTGCGCCAACGCGGAACGCGACAGGCCCACTTTGCGCGCAAGTTCCTCGACGGTCCACGCATGCGCCGCCTGCGAATGAAGCAGCGAAAGCGCGCGTCCAACGTAGCGGTCACGCACGCCGGCAAGCCACCCGGTCTGGTTCTCAGGCAGCGCTTCAATACAGCTACGGATCGCTTCGACAAACAGCAGTTCCGATAGCCTGGCAAGCACGATCGTGCCGCCCGCGCGCGACTCGGCCGCTTCGGCGGCGGCAAGTTTGAGAGACGACTCGAGCCATGCCGCGCGCGGGTCCTGGCGCATGTCGATCTTGAAGAGCCGTGGCAGCGCGGACAGCAGCGGATTGTTCAAAGTATCGTCGCAGGCCAGAAAGCCGCACACGATGCGCGTCACAGCGCCCCCGCCGCCATGGGACAGCGTCATCACTTCCCCGGGTGCTGTCGCCATCTGCCCGGCCAACAGCGAGTCCGACGGCACCGGGGATAAATCGATCGCGCTGCCCATGATGTGCGTTTCACCCTGAGGCACCACGATCAGTTCGCCGGCATGGACGTGAATAGCCGAACCGGGATCGCCGGCCAGCTTCGCCCAGCAACTCCCCTCGATGATCAGATGATAGGAAATGACGCGCTCGGAAGGCGGCAAATAAGCGCCGCAGAGCGATGCATCCGTGCGACCGATCAGACACCAGGGCGCGGTGAATGTCCCGTTCAGAAATACAGCGCCGCTCAGACGAACGGCGCGCAGAACATCAGAGACTGCATCCATGGATAGCTCGCGTGAATTGCGATTTCCCGGGCGATAAACCTGGCCGCCGCTCAATCGTCAGGATGGCCAAGGGCTACATCTTATACCTGCAACCTCGCTCGATGACAAATCCCTTACTGATGTTTGTCGCGAGGCTTATGAAGCATTTTGCGGGTCCGCTGGAGACTCGCGCAAAGCGTCGGCAAGAAGTGGACGATCGGTCAAGAAACATCGACGCACGGGCAGGACGGCAGCGGCTTGCCGCAGGCACAGTTCACGACAGGAAGGAACATCACGGATCGACGTCATCCGCACTGCGCAGTCAAGCCTTCCTCGGACTTCAAAAACCTCGCGCGCCGCCCAACTGACCGCTTCGCGCGAACACAACAGCGTGAGATACCGATGAAAAGCCTGATAAGCCGTGCGATCTACCACCCGTTCATTGCGCTTTCCGTTTTCTATCTGGTCGACGTTATGCATCACGTCGACTACAGCGTTGGCGGCGCGTTGCTGGTGCTGGCCACGAAGACGGTCTCGCGTGTTTTAAGTCTTTTCAACAAGGGATAGCGTTTGGGATGCGAAGCGGTGCCGCTATTCAGCGACGGCATAAAACCGCTGGCTGCGACCGGCAAATCAGCGAAAAGAGGCCAGAAAAAAGGCCTGTTCGCGATGCAAGAGCGCGGAGATGATCGATAGAATTTTCTGTAGCGCGTTACGCACCATGACGCGTCCGATATCTGTGGGATCGCTTTCTCACATCGGATTTCCGGTTAATTCAGCATGACACGGCTCGCACGGCACTACGTCCCCGAACAACCGCAACACGTTATCTTGCAGGGAATCGCGGGCCCTGCATTTCTGGACGAAGGAGACTACCTGTACTTCCTCGCCTGTCTGGCAGATGCCGCGCGCGTCGCTGATCTGGCAGTCCACGCGTGGGTACTCATGCCTGACGCGGTCCAGCTCCTCGTCACGCCTTCATACGAATCGAGCGTTGCCATGGCGATGCAGGCGGTTAGCCGTCGCTACGTCGAGACCTTCAACCGCCGCCATGGACGCCGTGGTGCGGTGTGGCGTGGCGGATACCGGGCGACAGTGATCGAGCCCGACCGGTATTTCCTGCTCGCGAGCCAGGTCATCGATCAGGCGCCGGTGCGCAACCGCCTTGTGACCGAACCGGCAAACTACCAGTGGTCGAGTTGCGCGCACCACAACGGGCTGCGTGTCGATAGCTTCATCAAGGATCACCCACTGTACCGGGCGCTCGGCCATACACCGTTCGAGCGCCAGCAGGCTTACCGCGATCTGGGCGCACAGCCGCTTGACGAACGCGATGTCGATAACCTGATGCAGTCGACGCTCAACGGCTGGGTGCTCGGCAGCGCCGCGTATTGCGAGTGGGCGGCGCGGACAGCCAATCGGCGCTTGATGCCACTACTGCTGCGCGACCGGCCGTCCGCGGTTCGCACGCCACGCGCGCTCGCGCACGTGGGCTAAGCAAAGGAGAAACAAAACGGATTCGGTCTTTCTGCTGTTCCGCCATTTCCGCGGCCACGTGAAGTCCATTGTCCAACGCAGTTTCCTCCAGCGCGTAAGCGATACCCGGTTGGTGGCGCACTTCCTTGATCACGTTCCGAGAAACGGTCGATGTGGATGATTTCAAATGTGTACCCACCTTCCGCTACCCGATCGCAATACCAGTGCTGCCCCTTACATACAATAGCGAGGCCATCTTCTACGATCAGGTGGTGACCGAATGCACGGCCTTTTTTCAAGGCGACAGGCAGTCGGTCCCGGAGGAGTCAACGCAATTGGCACGTGTCGGTGAAATACATCCCTTCAACCATTGCAGCATCACGGGTTCGACCGTGAACCACGATGGAGGCAGCCATGCGCAGAAGAAGCTTCTTACAAACAGGTGCCGCGGTTCTGGCAGTCGCGGGTGTGGCGCTGAGCGGGTCCGCGGCGACGATGAGTGACGCCGTTGCCGCCGAATCCAACGCATCGAAGCGGCAGGTCATCGATGCCAAGGTCGACGAAACCCTGTCGCGGCTGTTCGAGACGGTCAAAGGTTCAAGAGAACTCGTCGGCAAGGCGAACGGCGTGCTCGTGTTCCCGTCCGTGCTCAAGGTTGGCTTCATCGCGGGTGGGCAATACGGTGAAGGCGCTTTGCGGGTGCACGGGAAATCGGTCGGCTACTTCAAGACGATATCGGGATCATTCGGCTTGCAGGCGGGCGCACAGTCGAAAGCCATGGTCTTTCTGTTCATGACGCAAGAGGCGCTCGACAGCTTTCGCAAATCCAACGGATGGTCGGTCGGTGGTGAAGGTTCGGTCGCGCTCGTGAAGGTCGGAGCAAACGGCACGATCGATACGACAACGGCCACCGAACCCGTCCAGGCGATCGTGCTGACAAATGCAGGTCTGATGGGCGACGTGTCGCTGGCCGGCACGAAGGTTTCTCGACTGAAAATCTGACCGCATTGCTAGCAGCATTTGTCCGCCAAGGCTTTGCACTCGTCGCGCAAGGCCCCGCAGTTCAAGTGGAACACATCGCCGCTCGCATCTGCGCGAACCCCTCCCGATAGCGAGCGGCGAGGGATGTGGCCGTCCGCCCCAGCAACGCCCGGTCGATCGTCAGCGCATCGAGCATTGCTTCCGAAAGCGCCTCGATCCCGACGCTGCCCGGCACGCACGCTGGCTCCCACGTCGCGGCAAACGCGGACTGCTTCGTCGTGTCATGCGCGCGCGCCGGATGGACGAAATTCAGCCGCGGCAAACCGAACGCCATCGCGACGATCCTTCCGTGCAGGCTGCTTCCGGCATAGGCCGTGGCATCCGCGATCAGTGCGCAGATGTCCCATATCTGCAGCGAACCGAAGAGTTGCGTACGTGAGACCTTCATCCGTGACGCTATGCGTTCGTAGCACGCCATATCGTCATGCCAGGGCGCGGCACCCGCCCGGAAAAAGACAATACCAAGCCCGCTTTCGCTCGACACGCGATCGAGCTCGCTAGCTAGCACACCGAGAGTTTGATCGTCGCCGAAGTCCGCACTGAACTGCACGGCGACATATCCATCGGGAAACGCCCGCCGCAAATCCGCCACGCCGCTCCGCTCCCTGTGCGCGCGAATGTTCGCGCCGAATAACTCGGCCACCATCACCGCCGGGTCCGGCACGAGCCGCGCGAAAACGCCTGCCGCGGCGAGACCGTTTTGCGTCTGGACGTCGCGCACGCTGATGTCGTCGGCTTGCGTGAGCTTCGACAGGACTTCTGCTCGCATGCAGGGGTCCAGCCGCTCGACATCGACGCCGCCGACCGCTTGATAAATGACGCTCGACGCAAAGGGAAACATGTCACGAGACACCATGTAAGGGGCAAGCGCATCGAGACCCGTCAGCGCACGTGCCCACGCGCGTCGCTGATCGTGATGTGTATCCAGTCGCGTGATGATCTTCTGTGCCTCGTCCCGCGGCAGCAGCATCACCGCCGCCTCCCAGTCGCCGCAAGTCAGGATCTCGCCGCCTGCGTGCACGATATGCAAGCGGTCTTTGCCGCGTTCGGCTGCCAATTGCGCGAGCGCCTGTACAGCGTGGCCGCCGTAGACGCGCAGGTCGCGCTGCGCGAGCCCGGCGAAGATCACGTCGTCGCACGCAAGCAGTCTCGCGACGACGTGAGGGAACAGCAGGTCACCCAGGTTGTTGCGATCGAAGGCGCCGAACACCACTACCGCATCATGTTTTCCAGTGTCTCGCATCATGATCTGCGACCGGCCCTCTGCTAAGGGCGGCTACGGTGCTCACCGGGGTCCGCTGCGGCGCCACCGGCCTTCGCATCGGCCGGAGCCTGCCGCTTGTCGCGCCATTCCTCCACCTGCCAGGCAAGCAGCCCTGGCAGAAAGACGATGATGTCACGAAAGCGGCGCGCACCCGCGAGCGCGAGGCAAAGCTGCGGAGGAAAACCAAGCACCGTACCGATCAGCAGAAATCCACCTTCCTGAACGCCGAGCGCGCCCGGCACAAAGAACGCGACGCTGCTGAGCGCCTGAATCAGCGACTCGAGCACGAGTGCCTGCAGAAAACTTGCTTTTGCCGACAGAAAATAGAGCGCGAGCCACAGTTCGAGCGCGGTCGCGATGCATTGGAGTGATTGCCAGACGAGCAGGTAACGGATGATCACGCCGGGCTGATGCCACAGGTCACTGATCGACTGATCGATGCGCACCGACTCGCCGACGAGCGAGCGGAACTTGCCGCTGGTGATGCGATTGAACGTCTTCGTCAGACGGGCGAACGGACTCGCTCGCTGCACGAACGAAAACGCCAGAAGCAGAACCGCCAGAATGGCGATACCGCCTCCGAGCCTGGCTGCAAGGTGCAACGCGCTAGCGCCGGCATGGGCGATCAGATAGCCGATGGCCGCGATGGCGAACAGCATTTGGCTGATCAGCGTCAGCTGGAGGTCGACGACGAGGCTCGCCATGGCAGGGGCCGGCTGCATGCCCCATTTGCGCATCATGCGAAACGTCACGACTTCACCGCCCACTCGGGCAACGGGCAACATGCCGTTCACGGACTCCCGTATCCAGACGAGGCGCAATACGGCGAACAGATTCGGGCGGATCGGGCCGCGCATCAGCATCTGCCAATTCCTTGCGTTAGCGAGCATCGGCAGAACATGGACCAACCCTGCAAGCGCGAGCCCGGCGCCGGCTGCGCGCATCAAACCGAGCACCTTCTGCGCGTCGACGTGCCAGACGAGCCAGACCGCGATTGCCAGGCCGGCAAGGGCGGCAACCCGGGCAAGATATTTCATAAGCTGGTGGCAGCGTAGTGTCGGTTGTTTTCAGGTATCGAACCGCGAGCCTCGATTCGAGCTGCCGCATAATTCGTTCCCCGCGCCCATCGGCCACGGGCCACACCGCCTGGCTTCGATTCGAATGGCCACACTTCGACGATCCTCTCGGATTGACGGTGCGTGCGACTTCCGTGCGCTGATCGAGCGGAGCCTGGATAAACGTACCGAGATCGTGAATGCGCCTGGATGCTCAGCGAGACGTTCGAGTCACGTTCGTTGCTTCAGGCAAGGAAGCGCGTTGGACGCCCAATGACGGGTCCGTCGCGCGCAGCAGATTCACACGCGGCGGCACGAACAACGTGTATCGATCGTACCGGTACGTTGTCTATGCACCGGTCAACGGACTCTTGCAAACGCACGCAGCACGGCGTCGCCACGCGGCGTCACGTGAGGAAGCCGGAATCCCGAATCAGCTGGCTCATTCGCGATCAACTGCAGTTCGCGCAGCGCGCCAAGCTCTGCCCGATCCGAATCGATTCGTTCAGGCGCATCCTTCAACAGAAGCAGCGTGGCCACTTCGTGGGGACTCAACATATCGTGTACCTCACGGCGGGAACGAACAACGGGTGACCGGATCCGGCCGCGGCTGCATCGGCAGCACGCGAGAACCGGGCCCGGCAGGATTGGTGGAAGCCTGTCGCCTTTCGGGTCGACGAGCGACGTGCGCGAGGCGGACTTCGGCGTTCCGGCGTGTCAGGGGTCGGCTTTGCAACGCTCGAGAATGGCACGGACCATTTCGCCTACGTTCGCCTCGGTGACGGACTCGCCGTCCCGTTGCTCCTCCGGCGGCACGATGTCCTCGCTCATCGTCGTGTCGACGCCCGTTGCGCAGGCCGGCTGCTCAGCGGACATTGTGCCTTCGTGCAGTTCAAGCCCGTCGTCGTGATCGGTGTCGGGGTGGCACGGTCTGATGGTTTCCGACGCGATGTCCATCCAGCCGCGCGTGTAATCGGCGAACTGCAGGACGAGCCAGGGCATCACATCGGCCTGGCGGCTGATCAACTGTTCAGGTGTCTGGGCGCGCAATACGCTTTCCCAGTGCAGCGCGGCACCTGTGACCGCGGATCTGCACGTATCCACGTTCAACCGCATCAACGCGCAAAAACCGGCGACGAGCTGGTTCGGCAGTTGCGACGCGTCGGTCGAAACGGATAGGAGGAATGGCATCTGTTCTTGGCTGCTCACGGGATATCTCTCAGGTTCTCGCGGACACGGTGATCGCTGCCACTGCGATTCGTGAAGGTCGTTCCCACGCCGGGCCCGTCGGTCGGGCAGACGGTCTGAAGCCGTCTTAGAGCAGCCATTCTAACTTTGTTAAGTCGGATTCCGATTTTCGAGAGCCAGGGAGTTTCCCCAATATGTGGGAAATGTGCGCCTATGATGAGCGGGCGAGACGCGAGCGAGTCAACCGGAACTGCGGCCGCCGGGCGGCCAGGCGGGTGCCAGATGCTTGCGCCTGGCACCGAGCTTCGAAGGTAGTTAGCGGTCGATGAACCGCCAGGAGCGGCGCGGTTTAATGCACGGTTCCGAAGAACAGTTGCGCGCCCTCCTCCGGCGTCAACCCCGCGGCGAAATAGGCCTGAAGGCGCACGGCCTTTGCGTCGTCGAGCAGATAAGGCGGCCGTACGAGGCCCGTTGCGACGGCATGGTCATACCATCGGCTTATCCACGCGCGCAATTCGATTTCACTCGCCGACAGCACTTCCATGCGATGTTCTCCTACATCAGTTTGACCCGCGCGACGGGTTCGTTCGAATGCGTTGGTCCAGCTTCATCGACTACTCGCTGATCAAGCCGTGCCGGATCGCATAACGAATCACCTCCGCGTTATTCGAAAGACCCAGCTTTTGCATCAACCGCATCTTGTGGGTGCTGATCGTCTTGGCGCTGAGCGAACACGCTTCCGCGATGTCATTGATGCTCTGGCCGCTGGCGATCAGCTGTAGCACCTGAAATTCCCGATCGGTCAGGACTTCGTGCGGCGGCACGTCTCCCGCATGCTTTTCAAAGACCATCGCGTCGACCAGTTTCGGGTCGATGAAACGTCCGCCGTCGGCGAGCTTACGGATTGCCGCCAGCAACACATCGGGATCGCTGTCCTTGGTCACGTAACCGGTGGCGCCTGCCCTCAGTGCGCGGGACGCCACCTGCGCCTCGTTGTGAATGCTGAGCACGAGCAGCGGTAACCCGGGTCGGTCGGAGCGCACGCGGCGGATCAGATCGACGCCGCTGATGCCGGGCATCGTCATGTCAAGCAACAGCAGATCGATGTCACAGCTGCGAAGTTTGTCGATCACCTCGGAGCCGTGGCCAGCCTCCTCCACCACGATCATGTCGGCCGTAGTCGCGATGATCTGCTTGAGGCCGCCGCGCACGATCGCGTGATCGTCGGCGATGAGGATCTTGATCATGTCCCGAATCCGAACTCGCGTGAGGCGTCCGATTGATGAAGCCATTGTCCGTTCGTCTCGCATTCGCAGGATTCGCGGCGGACAAGTTGCGCCCGGCTAGGTGACCAGCGAAAACTTCACCGGGACTTCTGCCCGATCGATCAGTTCGTCGAGCCGGTCGACGAGCTGATCGAGCGCCACGAACGTGCCCGCATCGAAGCCTTCCGCATGATCGCGGCGCAGTTCCTTCAACGTCTGCTGCAAACGTCGTATCGCGACAGGACGCGTGTCGCGCAAGGGCCAGCAAAACAGCAGGTATGTCAGCGGTGTCAGGCTGCGCGCCTCGCACCACGTTTCGAACAGGCGCTGGCAAATTCTGTCGATCTCTTGCAAGCGCCTGCGTCGGTCCAGAAAGTCCGCAATCATTTTGCACGTCGCCTTTCGATCTTCGCAAGCCCCACCGATGATGGATGAACAGCCGATAGCGCGCAGTCGTCGGCGGCTGCAAATGACGACGGCAAAGCCTGATCCGGAGGTCAGGAAATCCTGAATCCCGCGAGCCGGCAACGGTCGCGGAGGATTTTCAGACGCTCTGGCGCCGCTGGGGCCGACCCTTCCCGCAAGTACGCGGCCGCGGAAATATCGCCAGCGCCGGCCATTACAATGGTGGCTATCCAAAAGACGAACGCGACCGCCATGCACCTTCCCTCGAGCCGCCGAGCGCAAAAACGAACGGCACCGCCAGCCTGGATCGCCGCATGTGTCGCGCTCCTGTTACCGCCCCCCCTTCTTGCGCAGGACCAAAAGCCCGGTATCGCCTTTTCCACGAGCGAGCCCGGCGCATCGCTGCCCGCTGGCTGGAAGAATCTGCCGGTGGTGCGCGGCAAGCCGATCACGCAATACACGCTGGTTCACGACGACCACACCACCGTGCTGCAGGCGGACGCGAACCGCTCGGCTTCCGCGCTGATGCACGAGGGCGATATCGACCTCGCGCGCACACCCGTGGTGGCATGGCGCTGGAAAGCAGATGGGCCGATCGAGGGCGCCGATAACCGGGTCGCGTCGAAGGAAGACGCGCCAGCGCGGCTGATGTTCATGTTCGACGGCGACAAGAGCAAGCTGTCGATGTTCGACCGGGCGAAGATGGGGCTGGCCAGGCAACTGAGCGGCGAAGAGCTGCCCTATGCCACGTTGATGTACGTCTGGTCGACCAACGCCGCGCCGGGCACCGTCATTGCCAACCCCCGCACGAACCGCGTACAGATGATCGTGGTCTCCGGTCGGCCAGGCGATGCGGGTCAGTGGCAAAGTCTGCGCCGCAATATCGTGCAAGACTACGAGCGGGTCTTTCACGAACCGCCAGGACGAATCACTGGTTACGGGCTGCTGACCGATACCGACAATACCGCTACCACGACCCGCGCCTGGTACGGGGACGTGCAGTTCCTTCCCGCGCCCTGATAACCCGGTGCCGTCAAACTGATCGAGCCGGTCGGCGTGACGCGGCTGGCTCGGTGCCGAGCGGCTCAGGGGCGTTCGTGAACCGACTTCCCGACCCCGCCCCAGGTGTGGCATAACACGTGCTACGAGATCATATTCCCCAGGATCGCATAGCATGAAACTTCCGAAACCCGGCGACTACCGAGCACCTGACGGCGCGCAAGGCGAGCCATCAATGCCTGACGACTGGACCCAGCGATGGATCGACTCCGTCATCGACTACGCGGTCATCGGACTTTCGCCGGAAGGCATCATTCGTACCTGGAATGTCGGCGGCGAGAAAATTCATGGCTTTCTGGCGGACGAAGTCATCGGGAAGCGGTTCGACATTTTCCACACGCAGGACGATCGCGACAAAGGCAGCGCCGCAGCGTTGCTCGATATCGCCCGAAGCACCGGCCGCTCCGAGTCCGAGGGCTGGCGCATCCGTAAGGACGGATCACGGTTCTGGGCCAATGTCGTGATCACCGCTCTGACCGATGACACAGGGCATGTGCTCGGCTTCGGCAAGATCGTGCGCGACATGACGGACAAGAAGACCGTGCACGATGCCGTCGTCGAGAGCGAACGGCGCTTTCGCATGCTCGTGAACGGAGTGACGGACTACGCGATCTTCATGCTTTCTCCCGACGGGATCGTCACGAACTGGAACGCCGGCGCTCGCCGGATCAAGGGATACAGCGCCGAGGAAATCATCGGCTCGCACCTGTCGCGTTTCTACACGCCCGAGGATGCCGCGGCGGGCCTGCCGCTACGGGGGCTGTCGATCGCGGCCAGGGAGGGCCGGTTCGAAGCCGAAGGCTGGCGGGTGCGTAAGGACGGCGAGCGCTTCTGGGCGCACGTGGTGATCGATGCAATCCGCGACGAAGATGGCACGCTAGCCGGCTTTGCGAAAATCACGCGCGACATCACCGAGCGGATGGAAGCCAGCCGGATGCTGGAGGACACGCGCAAGGCGCTGTTCCAGTCGCAAAAGATGGAAGCAGTCGGCAAACTGACCGGCGGTGTTGCTCACGATTTCAACAATGTGCTGCAAATCCTGCGCGGCAATCTGGAATTGCTCGACAGCCGGCATTACCGCGACGAATGGACTCGCGAACGCGTGGCAAAGGCGATAACAGCCGTCGAGCGCGGCTCGAAACTCGCGTCGCAACTGCTCGCGTTCGGACGGCGGCAGCCGCTACAGCCGGTCGTTATCAACCTGGCCTCCGCTCTTCGCGGCATGGACGATCTGCTGCGCCGGGCTCTCGACGAAACGATCGACGTGGAAACGGTCGTCGCCGGCGGCTTGTGGAACACGCTCGTCGATATTCACCAGCTGGAAAACGTGATCCTCAATCTCGCGATCAACGCACGAGACGCGATGGCCGAGGGCGGCAAGCTGACGATGGAACTCTCCAATGCGATGCTGGACGACGAGTACGTCGCTTCGGTGCCGGACATCCAGGCCGGCCAGTACGTGCTGCTTGCCGTCACCGACACCGGCACAGGCATGTCGCCGGACGTGGTGGATCGCGCTTTCGATCCTTTCTTTACGACGAAACCGGAAGGTAGAGGGACGGGTCTCGGGCTCAGCATGGCATACGGCTTCGTCAAGCAGAGCGGCGGCCATATCAAGATTTACAGCGAGGTCGGGCACGGCACGACGGTCAAACTGTATCTGCCTCGCTCCAGCCGTCCTGCAGTCGAGCTGCCGCCACGCGTCACACCGGCTCCCAAGGGAGGATCGGAAACGATCCTCGTGGTTGAAGACGACAGGAACGTGCAGTCGACGGCCCTCGACACGCTGTCGGACCTCGGTTACCGGGTCCTGAAAGCCGACGCCGCGGAGGAAGCGCTCGCCGTATTGCGCAGCGGTGTCCATATCGATCTGGTTTTCTCCGATGTCGTGATGCCGGGTCCGCTTCGCAGCACGGACATGGTCGCGCAAGGTCTACGGCTGCTGCCGCATCTGAAGGTTCTTTTCACATCGGGGTATACACAGAACGCGATCGTCCATGGCGGCAGGCTCGACCCGGGCGTCGACTTGCTCAGCAAACCGTATAGCCGCGAGCAGCTTGCGCATAAGATCCGTCAGGTGCTCGATGGTGGCGCCCCCGCGCGTAGCAAAACTTCGCGCGATACGGTGCTCGGCGGCCCTCTCGCCCCTTTGCGCATCCTGCTGGTCGACGACGACATGAACCTGGCTCAAGCGACCAACGAACTGATCGGCTTGCTTGGCCATTCGGGGAAATTCACCACGTCGCCGCGTGAGGCGCTCCAGTGGCTGGCAAATGGACCCTTCGACGTGCTGATCACGGACCTGCGGATGCCGGATATCGACGGTATAGAACTGGCGAAGCAGGCGACCGCGCGAGCGCCTTCACTGCATGTCGTGTTTTCGTCGGGATACGCCAACCCGCAATTGCCAGCGCTGCCATTTCGCTGGACCGCGTTGAGCAAACCGTTCACCATCGACGAACTCGCGACGGTGCTGGCCGGCGTTCATAAGCGGAAATGACGTGCATTGCCGCTCACCGGCGCGTCGTCGGGAGCTTCGCGCTATCTGACCTGTGCGCCCCGCCGGTCAACAGCGTAGCGTCGGCAGTGCTCCAGATATTCCGCTTCGGCGGTCAATTCAGCCATGCTGCCCTGTTTTCAGCGGGCGCCGCATCGATGCACAGTCATGCTACTGACCGACGAAGCGCCCATGTCCGCTGCCGCGCCCATAGCCGCGATCATCAAATCGAATGAACAGACCGACAATCGCTCGGGTGGGTATGCTGGCTGACAAGGTCTGGATCTTGATCGGAGTAAACCATCGGCACTGGGCGATCTCATTGCCGGGCTCAGGTGATATGTCGCGCGCGAACTCGGCCAGGAAAACATGATGCCGCTTGTTCAGTCCGCCAAACTGGAACAGATACGTCAGGTGGACCTCGACGACGTTCGTTTCTTCCTCCAGTTCGCGTCGGGCAGCGTCCAGCGGGGTTTCGAGCCGCTTTATCGTGCCGCCGGGCAGCGACCAGCGCGAGCGCGAGCGAGCGACCAGCAGCAGCTTGCTGTCGCGCACGCATAGGATTGTGGATCGATCTTTCATTTTGAGTGGCGGGCATTCAGTCGTGGGAGCCGATCGCAGCACGACGAGCAAGCAGCGTGCGCGCTGGCCCGGTAGAGTCACTGGCAGGCCACGAGATTGTTCGACGCAGAGAAAGCTTAATACAATGCGATGCATGGCCCGAAGCACCGTCTAAATCAGCACTCGTGTCTTCGACTCCTTTGCGGATGACCCGCAGGAACGAGGTGCGAGTTGCGCCAATCTGAGCGAGCACGCATGCGGAATTCCCACGAGCCAATAGCTGCCGGGCTCCGAGGCGCACTTCGGACGCCGACGCTCAGCGGCTCGTTGCTCGCGCTCGTGTTCTGGTGGCAGTCACTGACGCCAACGCTGATTCCGCGGTCGTGGCTGACGCAAACCGTGGTCGGCGCGTTTTGTCTGGCCATCGGCTACGGGATAGGCACATCGGCCGGCCGCGGCGTGCTTCGGCTGCTGCAGCGATGGGGGCGCGTGCCCGGCAGCGAGATCCGCCGGCGCATCGGGATCTTTCTGGCAGCGGCGTGGCTCATTGCACTATTCGATGGCGCCAAGCTATGGCTCGACTGGCAGAACGAGCAACGTAGTTTCATGGGGATGGCATCCATCGGCTGGTTGGACGGCGTGCTGATGAGCGCGTTGTCGTCGTTGGCCGCGGTGCTGCTGGTGGTCATCGGGCGAATGACGGCTCGTGGCGTCGCCGCAGTCAACCGGGTGGTCGGGGGCCACGTGCCGTCTATCGTGTCGGTGCCGGCAACAACGCTGCTCATCATCGCGATTGGCGCAGCGCTCGGTCGCGGAGTGGCTTTTCCCGCTCTCGCCACGGGCTCCGATCTCGTCCACGAGCCGAGGAACGAGAACACGACCGAGGGAACCCTGTCCCCCACGTCGCCCACGGTGTCCGGCAGCAGCTTGTCGTTGGTCGCATGGGACACCTTGGGACGCATGGGGCGCGACTTCGTGGCAACCGCGACAAGCAGGCAAGAGCTTGCGAAGTTCCACGGGGCGGATGCGAGGCTGGTCGATCCGGTGAGGGTCTACGTGGGGGTGCGTTCCGCGGAGTCCCTCGAACAGCGGGCCCGGATTGCGGTCCGCGAGCTCGAGCGCGCGGGCGGGTTCGATCGGAAAGTGCTGGTCGTGTGGATACCCACCGGCACGGGCTGGATCGTGCCCAAAGCCGCCGCCTCGCTGGAGGAACTGCACCGCGGCGACACGGCCATCGTGGCGATTCAATACTCTTTCCTGCCTAGCCGCTACGCCATCTTCATGGACGCTGGGCTCGCGGACGAGGCGGGCATCACGCTCTTCAACGCGGTTCGCGCCCGCTGGTCGACGCTGCCACCGCAAAAGCGGCCGAAGCTCGTTCTGTTCGGCAAGAGCCTCGGCGCCGCGGGAGTGGAAGCGCCTTTCGTGGGAGCGGACGCATCCGCGTCGGTGGCCAATATGGTGGCCGCGACCGATGGCGTGCTGATCGCCGGCGCCAAACAAAGCAACCTCATCCATGCGCAACTCACCCGCGAGCGCGATCGCGGGTCGCCCTACTGGCAGCCGATCTTCAATGGGGGGCGTGTCGTACGGTTCCTGAATCGCGACCCGCATCAGGTGGCATTGAGTACCGACTGGCCGGCCCCGCGAATCGTGTACCTTCAGCATCCGGCCGATCCGGCCGTGTTCTGGAGTGTCAGGGCGTTCTGGTGGCCGCCGGAATGGATGGCTCCGCCTCGCGGCTTCGACATGCCTCGCGCGATGCACTGGTTTCCGATCGTCTCGGGCGTGCAGGCGGTGGGCGATATGATTCACCAGCTCGCGGTGCCGCCGGGGTTCGGCCACAACTACTCCGCGGAGGACTACGTCAACGGTTGGGCCAGCGTGATGCCGCCCGAGGGCTGGACGAAAGCCGACACCAAACGGCTGGCCCGGTTCCTCGACAACGTTGCCGGCGACGAAACAGAGCCGTGACGGAGCAGGTCGCGCGCCGCCACAACATGGGCTAACGCCACGCCTGTGTGAACTCGCCGATGACCCGCGTCAGATGCGCCTGCATCGCCGTGCGCGCTGCGCTCGCATCTCGCGCCATGATCGCCGAGAAGATGCGCTGATGCTCATCCTGCGAAGCCGCCCGCAATTCGGGAGTATGGAAGTGCTCCTCGATCTTTTTCCACAACGGGTCGGCGCGCGAGTTGTCCCACATCGCGGTCACCACGAGCCGGAGCATTTCGTTTCCCGTCGCTCGTGCAATCGCCAGATGGAAATCACGGTCAGCGGCCTCGTTCGCCGCCTTGTCGTGCATGTTTTCGCGCATCGCGCGCAACGCGGCGAACAGCCGGTCGAGGTCTGAATCTTTGCGTTCGGTTGCGGCTAACGCGGCGATCCCGCTTTCGATTACTACCCGCGCGCGCAGCGTCTCGATTGGGCCTAGCCCGCGCGGCAGTTTGAACATGGCGGAGCGCGCGTCGGGCGCATCTGCCACATAGATGCCCGACCCGACTCGAACCTCGACCACGCCCTGCACTTCCAGCGCGATGATCGCCTCCCTCACCTGGGTGCGGCTCACGCCAAAGCGGTCGGCTAGCGTGCGCTCGGAAGGCAGGCGCGCACGCGGCCCGACGTCGCCGGCGGCGATCAGATCGTGGATCTGCTTCGCGAGCCCGACATAGGAACGGTCGGTCGCGTCCTCGTCGGCGCCGCGGCCGTTTGACGTGTGTGAAAGCTCGTCCATCAGGATTCCAGAAAGCTTCGAAGCGGCCAAATGATCGGTTCGAGTTCGACAAAATGGTACACCAATTGACGGATCAGGCCGCCTCGGGCCGAGCGCCACCTTGTTGGCCCTCGAACCGATTCAGCAGGGGTTTCAGACCGTTCGAGACCGCCGCGACGCCGTGGTAAACCACTATCGCGCGCGGATTGGTATGCCAGTACTGTCAGACGTGACTGAGTTCGCGCCGTCCCTTCGTTTTGCTTCGTAGGCGACGCCTTTGAAGAAGTCGTTCCGCTGCTTCGGCGAGTCCGAGTCAGCCCCGCTGCAGCACATTCCGCAAGATTCCCTGCTTCACGCATAGAATTCGGCGGCGATTCATGACCGCCATGTTCGCCGGCAATCGGCAAGTTCAATCCAACAAAAAGGAGACGACATGCTTTCAGGAATCCAGGTGCTTCGAGCGGCGGCGACCGCGGCATTCACGCTGTGCGCAAGCGCGGCCTTCGCGCAGGCAACGATCGTTTCCGGGCCGTCCAGCGATCCCACATGCATGGTCCCCTGGAAGAGCGACACGAAGTACATCAAATATCCGAAGAAGAATGGGCCCTACCGGATCGCACTCGTGAACGGCTATATCGCGAACACCTGGCGTATCCAGATGATCAAGACGGCCAAAGCCTATGCGGCACAGCCGGCCGTCGCCGCGAAGCTCAAGGAGTTCAAGGTCGTCTCGACCGGCGAGGACGTGCCGGCGCAGATCTCGGCCGTCAACAACTTCATCGATGCCGGCTACGACGCGATCATCGTGGATGCGCAGAATCCCACCTCGTTCGGCCCCGCGATCCGCCGCGCGAAGAACGCCGGCGTCGTGCTGATCGCGTTCGACAACATCCTCGACAGCGAAGACGCGATCAACGTCAACGTCGACCAGTACGGGCTCGGCGTGCTGTGGGCCAAGTGGCTCGCGAACCACCTGTCGAACGGCGGCAAGGTGCTCGAGGTTCGCGGAGTGGCGGGCACGTCGGTCGACACGGACCGGCACAATGGTTTCATGAAAACCTTGGACGACACCGGCAAGAAGTGGAACGTCGTCCAGGTCTACGGCAAGTGGGACGACGGGGTCGCGCAAAAGGCCGCCGCCGACGCGATTGCCGTGCAGGGTCATTTCGATGGAATCTCGGCGCAAGGCGGCGACACGGGCGTCGTGCGCGCGATGATCGATGCGAAGCATCCGTTCGTGCCCTTCGGCGGCGAGACGGAGAACGGCTTTCGCAAGTTCTGCGCGCAGTATGGGGGCCAGGGCCTGAAGTGCACGTCGGCTGGCACCGGTCCCGCGCAGGTGGCGGTGGCGATCAAGACGGCGCTCGCCGCGCTGGACGGCCAGACGGTCCCGGTCTCGATCAAGCTGCCGCTCGACGTCACCGACGATTCGAAGCTGAAGTCGGGCGTCAACTATTTCCCGAACGACTCCGACAACTTTTTCGTCGGCAACTCGTTTCCGACTTGCGGCATCAATTTCTCCGCGCAGGAGATCATGAAGCAGACCCAGGGCAACCAGTGATCGGATGATGGCCGGAATGTGACGGGAGACGAAGCATGCCGCAGGATGCAGCGCAGCCGTTCTTTCAGATGTCTGGCGTGTCGAAAAGCTACGGCGGCGCGGTCGCGCTGGATCACGCCGAGCTCACGGTGAAGAGGGGCCGCATTCACGCGATCCTCGGCGAGAACGGCGCGGGCAAGTCCACGTTGCTGAAGGTGATGTCCGGCGTCGTGCAGCCGGACGAGGGCACGATGCACTTCGAGGGCCGGCAGGTCGCGTTCGCTTCGCCGGCCGAGGCGAACGCGGCCGGCATCGTGTGCGTGTATCAGGAGCTGTCGCTGATCCCCGACTTGAGCGTGGCGGACAACATCTTCGCGTCGAACCCGCCACGACGTTTCGGCATGATCGACCGCCGGGCCCAGCGCCGCCAGGCCGAGGAGGCGCTCGCCCGGGCGGGCGCTGCCGACATCAATCCGCTTGCGAAAGTCCGCGATCTGCCGCTGTCGCGCCAGCAGATGGTCGAGCTTGCCAAGGGGCTAGCGCACGAGCCTCGCATCCTGATTCTCGACGAAGCGACGTCGGCGCTGACCGCGGCCGACGTCGCGCGGGTGATCGAAGTGCTCAAACGCCTGCGCGACGAGGGGCTCGCGCTGCTGTTCATCTCGCACCGGATGCACGAGGTGAAGGCGCTCGCGGACGAATGCACGGTCTACCGGAACGGCCGTCATGTGATGAGCTTCGAGGCCGGCACGCGCACCGACAACGAGGTCGTCGAAATGATGATCGGCCGCAAGTACCAGCATGTGTTTCCGGACAAACCCGCCAACCGCCGCGCCGCCGCTCCGATTCTCGCGTGTCGTGATCTCGCGTGGAACGACACGCTGCAAGGCATCAGCTTTTCGTTGAAGCCCGGTGAAATTCTCGGCCTGGGCGGACTCGACGGACAAGGCCAGCGCGAGCTGCTGCTCGCGCTGTTCGGCGTGTTGCGCGGTTGCGCAGGCACGATCGAGGTCGACGGCAAAGCCGTGTCGATCGGCAGCCCGATGGCCGCGCGCGCCAACGGCATCGGCATGGCGCTGATCCCGGAGGACCGCAAGACCGAAGGCCTGATGCTGCCGATGTCGGTACGCGAGAACCTGTCGTTTGCCGCGCTCGATCGCATGTCCAGCGCCGGCGTCATCGATCGCGACCGCCAGCAGTCGCTGGTCGACCGGATGATGGAGCTGCTGGCGATCAAGTCGTTCAGCGTCGACGCGCCCGTGGGCTCGCTATCGGGCGGCAACCAGCAGAAGGTGGTCATCGCCAAGTGGCTGATCCGCCAGCCGCGAATACTGCTGCTCAGCGACCCGACGCGCGGTATCGACGTCGGCACCAAGCAGGAGCTGTATCAGCTGCTCAGACGCCTCGCCGACGAAGGCGCGGCAATCGTGTTCTATTCGACCGACTACGACGAGCTGATCGGCTGCTGCGACCGCGTGCTCGTGCTGTACGAAGGCAGGATCAAGAAGGAACTCGTCGGCTCGGCGATCACCGAGCAGAACCTGATTGCCAGCGCCCTCGACCTGCCCGTCGGACAGATTTCGCCTTCCACGGGAGTCGCGCTATGAGCGGACTGCGTTACTGGTATGCGGAGAATCGCGGGGCGGTGTTCGCGTTCGGCCTGTTCGTGCTGATGTTCGCGATCTATCTGTTCAACTATCCGTCGGCGTTGTCGGCCAACGTGTTTCAGACGGCGGCGAACAAGGCGGTGCTGCTCGCGCTCGTTTCGATGGGGCAAGCGCTCGTCGTGCTGACGGCCGGCATCGACCTGTCGATCGGCATGACGCTGGTGCTGACTAATTGCATCGGCTCGTGGATCGTCACCGGCGACGCGCTGCACAGCGCGCTCGGCATCGTCGGCGTGCTCGCCGCGGGCGCGCTGTGCGGCGCGCTGAACGCCGTGATCATCATTTTCGGCCGGCTGCAGCCGATCGTGACGACGATCGCGACCAGCGCGGTCTTCTACGGACTCGCGCTGCTGCTGCGCCCCGTGCCCGGCGGCTCGATCAACGAGGCCCTCGCCGACGCACTGACCGGCAAGGTCGCCGGCGTGCTGCCGGCGAGCCTGCTGATTCTGCTCGCGGCCACACTGCTCGTCTGGGTTCCGTTCAAACGCTCGGCAATCGGACGCGCGGCATACGCGACCGGTTCGTCCGAACCCGCGGCGTTTCTGTCCGCCATGCCGATCCGCCGCGCGAAGTTCGCGAGCTATACGCTAGCCGGCCTGCTCGCTGCGATCGGCGGCCTGTTTTTGACGTTCTTCACCGACACCGGCGAAGCGAGCCTCGGCAGCGCCAACTCGTACACGCTGTTTTCGATCGCCGCGGTGGTGATAGGCGGCGTGTCGCTGCTCGGCGGCAAGGGCAGCGCGATCGGCGCGATCTTCGGCGCATTCGCGTTCCGCTCGATCGGTGACCTGCTGTTCGTGTTCAACGTCGATGCGCTGTGGCAGCCGCTATTTCAGGGTGTGATTCTTCTGCTCGCCGTCGCGATCGGTGCATGCGGGCTGTTCAGGGTACGCAACCGTCTGGAGTGGTTTCAATGAGCCACGTCTCGGCAACCGGCCGCACCACGTTCGTATCGAGGCTCACCCGCAGAATCGACAAACCGATCGTGATCGCGTTCGCGTGCATCGTCGCGCTGCTGCTCGTCGGCGGAATGTTTTCGCGCAGCTTCACGTCGCCGGAGTACATCCTGCTGCAACTGAAGGTCGGCGCATTCCTCGGCATCATCGCGACCGGCCTGATGATGGTGATCCTGCTCGGCCACATCGACTTGTCGCTGCCGTGGACGATCACGGTCGGCGCAATGATGGCGTGCGCGGTAGCGGGACACGGCGAACTCGGACAGATCCTCGCGATTCCGGTCGGGATCGGTTGCGGCGTGCTGATCGGCGTCGTCAACGGCATCCTGGTTGCGCTGCTGCGCATTCCGTCGATGATCGCCACGCTCGCGACCAATGCGGTCGCGCAGGGCATCATGATCGTCTATACCGGCGGATCGTCGCCGCAGGACTCCGCACCACAGGTGATGCGATGGCTCGCGGCGGGCTGGCTCGTACCGGGCGTGCCGAATGCGGTTGCACTGTGGGTGGTGATCGGCGGCGCCACGGTATTTCTGCTGTCGCGTACGACTTTCGGCCGCACGCTGTACGCGATCGGCAATACCGAGCGCGCGGCGTATCTGTCCGGCATCAATACCCGGCTCGTGACCGTGGCCGCATTTGCGGTGTGCAGCGGATTCGCGGCATTCGGTGGTGTTTTGCTCGCCGGTTATGCATCGAAGGCGGCACAGTCGATGGGCGATGCCTACCTGCTGCCGGCGATCGCGGCAGTCGTGCTCGGCGGCACGTCGATTCTGGGGGGACGAGGCTCTTACCTCGGCACGGTGGCGGGCGCGATTCTGATCACGCTGCTGCAGTCGATCCTTTCAGTCGCGCAGATGCCGGAGGCCGGACGTCAGATCATCTACGGCGTGGTGATAGCGGCGATGTTGCTGCTGTATGGACGCAGCAAGCGGGAAACGTAGGCCACGGCCACGCTCAAGCCACGCTCACCCATGCGCATCCACCCACGCGCGCGCCCAATCGAGGCCTGCATGGTGGGCTTCTTCCTCGCTATCGAATAGTCCGAGAATGCCCGATGCTTCGATCAGCTTTCCGCCCCGGGTAATGGTTCCGCTCGCCGCATAGCGCTCAGGTTGCAGGATGCCTTCGCCTTCCTGCTGAAGGATGGCATGCCCCCACAACGTGTACCCGTCGTAGTCGCTCGTTTCCATTAGCGCACGACCCTGACGGTTGCGGCGCGAGTAGTTACGCGATGCACGTTCTCTTCAAGTGTCATTAATGGCGGAATCTCCGCCACGGCGGGCTTTACCGTCGACGTGGTCTGCTGCATGTGGCGCGAGATGGGAAGAATGATTGAAGACGCAAAAAATATAGCATCGCTCAGCGCTTCGGTGGTGTCGACGCCGGCTCCCTAACGACTCTGTTCGCGTTGAGACTTCGCTGTGAAGCTCTCGATCATGTCGATATTGTGCTGCGCCTGCGCCGCGACCTCGGGACTTGCAACTGCTTTCAGACACCGCCAATACGCTTCAGCCTGCCGATAATCGTGCCGGTCGAGCGCGGCCCCTTGCGAAGCCATGTGCGCGTTTGCCTGGGCTCCATCGAGGCCATCGATCGCCGCGGCAACCGGGTCGCCAATGCGCATGTGCAGCGCGAGCGCCGCGCTCGGCAACAGCGCCGGGACGACTGTCGTGACGCCAGCGCGCTGAATCCTGGTCTGCAGCCGGGATCGGTTCGTGGCTTGGGCGGGGCAGCAACAAGCTCTGGCCCTTTTGACCGCGCACGGTGCTAGTGAAGAGTAGCGACGGAAAATCGCCTCTGATATGAGACTTTGGTCTGATGCTTGTCGTGGTATCGACCTGAACCGCCGAAGACCCGCGGCAACCGGCGTGGGTCAATACGACCAAAGTCCTACATCGCCGACCTACGCCTGGGAGGAAACCCTCGCCCAAACGCTCGTATACGCGAGCCGCAAAACGATTCGCCGAAGGAACGTTTCGTGCGAGCGCTACAGCATCTCCGGTTTCCCGACGATCAGCCGCATGCACTCTCCCCCCGACAGACGCACCACGTCCCCCGCCGCACAGAGTAGTACGCCCGCTTCGTCGTCGCAGCCTGCCCGCTCATGGGCCGCCGATCTCGGGCCGGGGCTGGCAAGTCTCGGCTGCGATAACGATCCCAGCGGCATTGCCACCTATTCACTGGCGGGCGCGTGGTACGGCTACGACATGCTGTGGACCTGCGTGCTGTCGTATCCGTCGATGGTTGCGCTGCAACTGGTCTCGGCGCGGGTCGCCGCCGTCACCGGACATGGCCTGACGGCGAACATGCGCGCGCACTATTCGCCGGTGTTCTTCTATTTCGCAGTGGCGCGCTTCGTGATTGCGAACACGCTGAACATCGCCGTCAATGTAATGGCGATGGCCGCAGTCATCGAACGCTTCACGCATGGGCCGCTATGGTTGCTCGCGCTCGCGTGCGGTTGCACGTCGATCGCACTGCAGTGGTTTATCCCGTATGCGCGCTATGCGCAGGCGCTCAAATGGTTGATGCTGCCGATGTTCGCGTACGTCGGCGTGCTGCTGATCGTCGATGTGCCGTGGCACACGGTCGTGCTGCGCTCTCTCGTGCCACACGTCGAGTGGAAGGAAGATTTCGTGACCATGCTGATGGCCGTGCTCGGTACGACGATGAGTCCCTATCTGCTTTTTTCGCAGGCCGAGCAGGAAGCTCAGGAGGAACATCGGCAGCACGAACAGCACGCCGCACGGGGCGACCGACGTTCGTCGGAGCAGCTGCGCAGAGTGCGCAAGCAGACCTTGGTGCGCACAGCGTTATCGAGCGTGGCCGCGTTATGCATGATGATTGCGGCTGCGGCGACTCTGCATGTCGCACAAACGCAGCCTGGTGAACCTACGGAACTTTCGCGGGCGCTCGAGCCGCTCCTGAAGGGCTATGCCGGCCCACTGCTCGGGCTTGCGCTGATCGGCTCGGCGCTGCTCGCATTACCTTCGCTTGCCGGTTCCGCCGCGCAAGCGGTCGCGAGTTCGTTCGACTGGCCCCGCGGCAAACAACGTGATCGCCGCATCGCCGCTTTGCTCGTTGCGCTCTCGGGATTCGGAACGTTGCTCGGTCTCGCACTCGGCCTATGGCACGTCGATCCTGTCAAGGCGCTGTACTGGAGCGCCGTCGTCAACGGTATGACGATAACGCCCGTGCTCGTGCTTCTGGTGCTATTGAGTGCGAAACGCGAAGCGGTCGGCGAACTCGTCGCGCACTGGTCACTACGCGCGCTTTGCTGGCTCGCGACCCTGACCACCGGCGTGGTCGTGGTCGCGCACTTCGTGCTCGAAGTGGTAGAGCGTGTCTCGCGATGAGCCTGGGCTACCTCGCGCTCCCTAGATGTTCAGCGAGGCGCGCGAACATCGCGTCGCACCGGTTAAGTTGTTCGACCGTGATGAACTCATCCGGCTTGTGGCCCTGATCCATGCTGCCGGGTCCACAAACCGCGGTTGGAATGCCCGCCTGCGTGAAGAGTCCGCCTTCCGTGCCAAAGGCGACCGTTTCGAATTCCTTCGATCCGCTCAACATCGCGAGCAGGCGTGCCGCGTCGCTATCGGGCGAAGTCGCCAGCCCGGGATAGGCATTCAGCATCTGCACGCGGACATCGGTATCGGGCTGCACTGTGCGCATCTTCGGCAGTAGTTCGGCTGCCGCGTAGGTTTGCAGTTGGTCCACCACGCTACTGGGATCGAAGCCCGGCACGCCGCGTACTTCGAAATCGAACTCGCATTCGGCGGGAACGATATTCAGCGCGCGTCCGCCGTTGATGACACCGGTCTGCACCGTCGAGAACGGCGGATCGAAACGCGCGTCGTGATGTTCCGGCTGCGCGAGTTGGTCGCCAATCTGTTCCAGCCGGTTGATCAAGCGCGCCGCGTATTGAATCGCGTTGACGCCCTGCGGCGCGTACGCGGAATGACATGCCGCGCCCTTCACGTGGCAGCGCATCGCAAGCTTGCTCTTGTGGCCGAGCACGGGTTTCAATTCGGTCGGCTCGCCAATCAGACACATGCGCGGCTTGTGCGCGCGCTTTTCGAGTTCGGCCAGCATCGGCCGCACACCGAGACAGCCCACTTCCTCGTCATATGAAAACGCGAGATGCACCGGCACTTCGAGCTTCATCCTCAGGAAAGCGGGCGCTGCCGCCAGCACGGACGCGATGTAGCCTTTCATATCGGCCGTGCCGCGTCCGTACAGGCGACCCTCTTTCTCGCTGAGACGAAACGGGTCCACGGTCCATGCCTGACCGTCGACCGGCACTACATCGGTATGCCCGGACAGCACGATTCCACCACGGTCTCGCGGCCCGATGGTGGCGAACAGATTTGCCTTGGTGCGATCGTCGTTATGGAACAGCTCGCTTTGCACACCTAGATCCGCGAGGTATTGCTGCACGAAGCCGATCAGCTCCAGATTGGAGTCGCGGCTGACGGTCGCGAAACCGATCAGCCGTTCGAGCAGCGCACGGCTCGACAGCTCACTCATCGCCGGGCACTCCGTAGCTCGGCGCCGCGGTCGGATTCAACGCGCGCGCGATGTAGTCCCGCATCTGCGGCCGATACGCTTGCCATAGCGCGTCGAGTTTGCCGATCGGGTCGTCATCCGCCCAATCGACACGCAGATCGACGATCGGCCACACGTGTGTATCGACGATCTTCAGAGCCGCCGAATGCACGGGCCCGGCTTCTCCGCCGGCTTCGACGGCAGCATGCATCGCGTGCAGCAGCCGATCGGCGAGCGCGCCGTGTGCGCTCTCGAACGCTTTCACCATCGCGTCGATCACCGGTTTGCCGGCGAGCAGATTGCCCGCTGCCACACACTGATTTCCCGCGACGGCGTGATGCACGCCGAGGGCTTCCTTGCCGGTGAACAGCGCGGTTCGACCCTCACTGTCGACCACCGTCACCTGCCGGTATTCGCTCCATTCGCTCGCGCCTAGCGCCCGTTCGAGCGCGGCGTCCGGCGCGATACGCTCGCTTTCCAGCAGATCGAGAATCTGCGGCCCGAGCGCGGGCAGCGTCACGTTCTGCGTCGCCACCACACCGACGCCAGCGCGCGCCCATGGACACCTGGCACCCACCGCAATGCTCGACGAACTGATTGCGATACCGAGCTGACCGGTGTTTCCACAACGTCCGACGATCGAGAATGTCATGGGAATCCTTTAAGCCTGCGCGGGCGTCCAGTTGTCCGGAATCACGGCGATCACGTCGATTTCCATCAGCCATTGCGGCTGGCCGAGCGCACTGACGCAAAGCCCGGTCGAAATCGGATACACGCCCTTCAGCCACTTGCCGACTTCCTGATACACCGGCTCGCGATAACGAGGATCGGTGATGTAAGTCGTCGTCTTGACGATATGCGACAGGTCGCTGCCCGCTTCCTCGAGAAGCTGCTTGACGTTCTTCATCGCCTGCTCGGCCTGCGCGCGCGGATCGCCGAGACCGACCAGGTTGCCGTCGAAATCCGTACCGACCTGGCCGCGCACATAGACCGTATTGCCCGCGCGAACCGCCTGGCAAAGATCATTATCGAGCGACTGGTTCGGGTACGTGTCCTTCGTGTTGAACATGCGGATGCGGGTATGCGTAGGCATCAGTTCACTCCCACTTCTTTGGTCTTCGGCGCGTGCGGTTCGTCGCACGCGGTATCGGGTGTATTCGCGCCATGCACGCCGCGCGCGTCCTGCTGACGCTGCGACGCGTCGCGATAGGCGAGGTATTTGCGCTGCGTGACGATGTGATCGGCGATGTGCTTTGCGTCGTGCCAGACGCCCCAGATAAACGACGACGCGCGCCGCGACAACCACGGCAGGCCGAGGAAATACACGCCGGGCTCCTTCGATACGCCGCGCTGATGCTGCGGTTTGCCTTTATCGTCGAACGCGTTCACGTGCAGCCAGCTGAAATCGACCGCATAGCCGGTGGCCCAGATGATCGTGCTTACGCCCGCCTTCCGTAGATCCAGTTCCGGCAGAGGATGCGTGACGCACTCCGGGTCCGGTGGAATCAGCCGTGCGTCGGGGTCCTGCGGCAGGTCCACGCCGTTGCGCTCGATGTAGTCGTCGGCGGCGGCGAGTAGCGACATCAGGTATTCGTCGCCCCGCTTCAGATTGGCGGCGAGGTCCTGTTCGAAGCTCGCAACGCGATTCGCGAACGATTTCGTCGTGCCGACGAGCGTCATGCCCCGATGCGCGAGCCGGCGAAAATCGATGGTCTGGCCACCGTATGCGCCGCTGACGGCGATGGTCACATGCTCGCGGCCCGGCACGGCGACTTCCTTGTCCCATTCGCCGAGCACGCCCAGCCACCAGCAGAAATCGCGACCGCGATAGGCGCGCGGCGGACGGTCATGCGCACCGACGGACAGATATACCTTGCGGCCGGCGCGTTGCAGTTCGTCGGCGATCTGCACGCCGGACGACCCCGCGCCGACCACCAGCACCGCGCCTTCGGGCAGTTGCTCGGGGTTCCGATAGTGGGCCGAATGAAGCTGCGTGAGCTCCGCGTCCTGCGGCGCGATGGGGGGAATGACGGGGCGCTGGAACGGCCCGGTCGCAACGACGACTCGACGGGCTTCGATCGCACCATCGGAGGTTGTGACCGCGAATCCGGCCCGGCCCTTCAGACGCTCGACGCTCGTCACTTCGACCCCTGTGCGGATCGGTGCATTGAACTTGCGCGCATAGGCCTCGAAGTAATCGGCCACCTGATCCTTGCCGGCGAAGCCATCAGGATCGAGTCCTTCGAACTCCATATTGGGGAAGCGGTCGTGCCAGGCGGGACCATTGGCGACCAGTGAATCCCAGCGGCAGGTACGCCAGCGTTCGGCGATCCGCTCGCGCTCCAGCACGAGATGGGGCACGCCGAGTTTGCTCAGATGTTCGCTCATTGCCACGCCAGCCTGACCCGCGCCTATGACCAGCGTGTCGATCGACAATTCTTCAGCCGCCATGGCCTTCTCCTTCTGAAATGCGCTCTGGGTTCGGGTCTCTCGGTCGGACAGAATGTACGCCGCGCGGCGGGCAACAAAAACTATATTTTAAAAATGCTTTGCATCGTTTTTCGCTATGCAAGCGACAATTGTCGAGCGACAATCGGTTCGACCGAACACGGAGCAACTGATGGACGGCACTTCGATCCGCTACTCGTTGCGTCAGCTCAGGTATTTTGTCGTCACGGCCGAGACGCTCTCCTTCACCGCCGCGGCAAAGCGGCTGCACATCTCGCAGCCGTCTATCTCGACGTCGCTCGCGGATCTGGAAGAATCGTTCGGCGTCCAACTGTTCATCCGCCATCACGCGAGCGGGCTTTCGCTCACGCAATCGGGCCGCGATCTGCTAGGCCACGCTCGCAATCTGCTTCAGAACGCCGAAGAATTACAGCTGACCGCAACCGAAATCGACGGCGGCATGTCGGGCTCCATCTCGCTCGGCTGCATGGTGTCGCTGGCGCCGCCGCTGATGCCCGGCATCATCAGCCGCTTCGTGCAGGATTATTCAGCGATCACGTTCCGTACGACGGAAGCGCATCAGGACACGCTTTTGAACGGCCTGCACGACGGCTCGCTCGATATCGCGCTGACCTACAGCCTCGATATCACCGATGGAATCGCGTTTACCCCGCTGCTTTCGCTGCCACCGTATGTCATCCTGCCCAAAACACACAGGCTTGCACGGGCGCGCCAGGTGTCGCTGGCCGATCTACTGCCCGAGCCCTATGTGATGCTGGATCTTCCGCATAGCCGCGAGTACTTCTCCGCGCTGTTCGACGCGGTCGGCAGCCGCCCTACCGCGGCTTTCCGCTCGTCACAGCCTGAAGTGGTGCGTGGCATGGTCGCCAACGGCTTGGGTTACAGCATACTCAACTTCCCGCTGAAGTCGACCCGGACTGTGGACGGCGAAGACTTCGTGATTAAACATTTCAGGGAAAGTGTCAATGCGACGACGCTTGGCATTGCGCTATCGGCCGCCGTCAAGCCGCGCGAGGTTGTGAAACGCTTTTCGGCATTCTGTGAAACGTATATCCGGCGTCTGCACATCGGTTAGCAGCCGGGAAAGCTTCACTGCATAGGCATCTGATATGCACTGCATGTAAAAACAATATTTTACCTAGCAATTTGGATTGTTAGATTGGTGCTCATCGGATGCAAACACTGATGGGGGGCCCCTATGTCAGCCATGCTTCAGTCGACGGACACTGAGCTCGACATCGTTCACGCGCTGCGCGAGAACTGCGAGCGTCCGTTCGAGGATGCACACGCGATGCCGCCGGCCGTCTACACGTCGGAGGCGTTTCTCGCGCTCGAACAGCGCGACGTGTTTCGCAACGAGTGGTTGTGCGTGGGCCGCGCCAGCGCGCTGGCACAGACCGGCGATTACCTGAGCGCGCAGCTCGACGACCAGCCGGTGTTCGTGGTGCGCGATGCGAGCGGCGCGTTGCGCGCATTCTCGAATGTTTGCCTGCACCGGATGTCGGTATTGCTCGAAGGGCGCGGCAACGTGCGCCGGATCGTGTGTCCGTATCACGCATGGAACTACACGCTCGATGGCTCGCTCGCGGGCGCGCCGTTGATGGATCAGCAGCCGGGCTTTTGCAAGGACCAATACAGGCTGCCTGCCGTGCGCTGCGAAACGTGGCAAGGCTGGATCTACGTCACGCTGAACGCGCACGCGCCTTCGGTGGAATCACATCTGTCCGGGCTGACGCAGCTGATCGCGCCGTACGGCATGGGTAACTATGTCGAGACCTTCCACGAAGAGCACGTGTGGGACACCAACTGGAAGATCCTCGCGGAAAATTTCATGGAGAGCTACCACCTGCCGATGCTGCATCGCGCAACGGTCGGACCGCACTCGAAGCTCGAAGAGATGGAATGTCCGCCGGGGTTGCCCGCGTTCAACTATCACTGGATCACCAAGGAAGCATCGCTGCCGATCGGCAACGCGCATCCCGCCAACACGCGTTTGCAGGGGCACTGGCGCCGCACCACCGCGCTGCTGGCGATCTACCCGACTCACCTGATCACGCTGACGCCGGGCTACTTCTGGTATCTGATCCTGCAGCCGCGGGGCGTCGGTCGCGTGCATATCCGCTTCGGCGGCGGCCTCGCGCCGGAATTCGTCGACGATCCACGCGCCGCCGATTACATGGCGACGCTGAAAACGCTGCTCGACGAGGTCAACGCCGAGGACCGGCGCGGCGTCGAGGCCGTGTTTCGCGGCGTGCACGCGCCACTCGCGAAACCCGGCCATCTGAGCCCTCTCGAACGGCCGAATTACGACTTCGCCCGCTATCTGGCGGGGCGCGTGGGCGCGACGTGACCCACCGCCCCACGTAGACCGCCAACACTCTGCCGAGATGCCCATGTCAAGCCAACCATTTATCTCGTTCGACGGCGTCAGCAAGTCATACGACGGCGTGCATAGCGTCGTCGAGGGACTCGATCTCGACGTCGGGCACGGTGAATTCGTTTCGCTGCTGGGTCCGTCCGGCTCCGGCAAGACCACGACACTGATGATGCTGGCGGGATTCGAATCGCCAACGCGTGGCGAAATCCGCCTCGCCGGCAAGCGTCTGGACGACAAGCCGCCGCATCGGCGCGATATCGGCATGGTGTTTCAGAACTATGCGCTGTTCCCGCACATGACGATCGCCGAGAACGTCGCGTTTCCGCTGTCCGTGCGCAAGGTGAGCCGCACCGAACAGAAAGCGCGCGTGACGCGCGTGCTCGACATGGTGGAGTTATCGCATCTGGGGGGGCGGCGTCCGTCGCAGCTATCGGGCGGCCAGCAGCAGCGTGTCGCGCTGGCCCGCGCGCTGGTCTTCGAGCCGAGCGTGGTGCTGATGGACGAGCCGCTCGGCGCGCTCGACAAGCGCCTGCGGGAAACCATGCAATACGAAATCATGCGGCTGCATCGCGAGCTGTCGCTGACGATCGTCTACGTGACCCACGACCAGAACGAAGCACTGACGATGTCGGACCGCGTCGCCGTGTTTTCCGATGGACGCATCCAGCAGGCGGCCACGCCGACCGAACTCTATGAAAACGCGGCGAATGCATTCGTTGCCAATTTTGTCGGCGAGAACAACGGACTGACCGGCCGCGTCAATTCCGATGGCGGGGAATGGGCCGCGATGCAGCTGGCCGACGGCAGCACGGTGCGCGGACGCCCTGGCGCCGGGCTCGCGTCAGGCGACGCGGCGATGCTGGCGCTGCGACCCGAGCGCGCGCACATCGCCGCGACGCCGGAAGCCGTGCAGGAAGCGACCCGGCAGAACATGAACGTCGTGCATGCGCTGGTCGAGGAACTCGTCTACTGCGGCGATCATCATCGCGTGCATCTGAAGCTCGGCCATGGCGAAAGCATGGTCGTCAAGGTGCCGAACACACAGCACCATGATCTGCCCGCACTCGGCCGTCAGACCGCCGTGACCTGGCGACGCGACGACTGCAAGGTGCTGCCCGCGATGGCGGCCGCGCCAAAATCGTCCGCCGCGTCCGGCGGCGCCGACTATTCCACTGTTGCCGTTCCCTCGTCCGCTTCGCCACTTATCGCAGGAGCCAACTAGAAATGAAGACCACGTTCTCGTCATTCCGGACCACCCTCGGGGCATGCGCGCTCGGGATGTTTGCCACAGCCACGGTTCACGCGGCCGACACGATTTCCGTCGTCACCTTCGGCGGTGCGTATGAAGCGGCCGCGAAAAAAGCATGGTTCGAACCGTTCACCGCGAAGACCGGCAACCAGTTCTCCACCGAGTCCTACGATGGCGGCCTCGCCAAGCTGCAGGCAATGGAGCAGTCGAAGAACCCGACCTGGGATCTGATCGACCTCGAAACCAACGACGCGATCACCGCTTGCGACGAAGGCCTGATCGCCAAGTTCGACAAGAAGGCCCTCGGCAACACCAGCGACTTCCTGCCGGGCTCGATCAGCGATTGTGCCGTCAGCGCAATGGTGTGGTCCACCGTCTACGCGTACGACAGCAGCAAGCTGAAAACCGCGCCGACCACCATCAACGATTTCTTCGACCTGAACAAGTACCCCGGCAAGCGCGGCATGCGCAAGTCGCCGAAGGTCGCAATGGAATGGGCGCTGATCGCCGATGGCGTGGCGCCCAAGGACGTCTACAAGACGCTCTCCACGCCGGCCGGCGTCGATCGCGCGTTCAAGAAGCTCGACACGATCAAGCCGAGCATCGTCTGGTGGGAGGCGGGTGCGCAGGCGCCGCAGCTGCTCGCCGACGGCGCGGTCGTGATGACGCAGGCGTACAACGGCCGCATCGACGACGCGGTGCACAAGGACAAGAAGCCCTTCAAGATCGTCTGGGATGCGCAGGTGTACGACTACGAATGGTGGGCGGTGGTCAACGGCGCGAAGCATGCCGACGCGGCGCAGAAGTTCATCATCGCGTCCTCGACGCCGCAGGCCTATGCGGACCTGTCGAAGTACATCGCGTATGCGCCGCCGCGCAAGGACGCCATTCCGCTGATCGACAAGGCGCGTCTGAACGATCTGCCGACGGCGCCGGAGAACTTCAAGCGTCCGCTGCAAATCAACGCGACGTTCTGGGCCGACAACGCGGATGCGATCAACAAGCGATTCCAGAACTGGCTCACGCAGTAACGCCGGATCGAACGAACGTCACCCGAGAGATCGAGCACGATGAACACGCCGCTGCCATCCACCGCCCCTTTCGGCCGCGGCCCGCAGGCCGCGAACCGCGAGTCGTTCAGGGCCGCGCGCCGCAAAGCCGCGATGCGCGCATTGCTGCTGGCTTTGCCGTTGCTGATCTTTCTGCTGGTGACGTTCGTCGCACCGATCGCAAGCCTGCTCGCGCGCAGTGTGCGAAATCCTGAAGTGCGCACCGGTATGCCGCAGTTGAGCGCAGCACTGGCCGGATGGGACGGCGCGGGCTTGCCCGGCGAACCGGCCTTCGCCGCACTCGCGCACGACCTGAAGGACGCCAGCGAATCCGGCCAGCTCGGCAATATCGCGCGGCGCATGAACTTCTATCAACCGGAGTTCCGCAGCCTGCTGTTCAAGACGGCGCGCGCCACACGTTCGGAAATGCCCGCGCAATGGAAACCCGCGCTGATCGATCTCGATGAACGCTGGAACGCGCCGGAAACCTGGCGCCTGCTCAAGCGTGCGTCGATCTCGCCCACCCCCGACTATTTGCTGAACGCCGTCGACGCGCAAGTCGCACCTGACGGCTCGGTGACGTCCGTCGCGGCGGACAGTGCCATCTTCCGCGCGGCGTTCGGGCGCACGGTCACCATCAGTGCGACGGTCACGCTGCTGTGCCTGGTGCTGGGCTACCCGGTGGCGTATCTGCTCGCGACGCTGCCGGAGAACCAGAGTAACCGGCTGATTCTGTTCGTGATCGTGCCGTTCTGGACATCGCTGCTGGTGCGCACCACCGCGTGGTATGTGCTGCTGCAACCCGGTGGCGTGATCAATAGCGCGTTGCTCCGCTTCGGCATCATCAATCATCCGCTGCCGCTGATTTTCAATCGCACGGGTGTGCTGATCGGCATGACGCACATCCTGCTGCCCTACATGATCCTCGCGATCTTTTCGGTCATGAAAGGCGTCCCGTCCGTTTACATGCGCGCGGCGAAGTCCCTTGGCGCGCATCCGGCCGTGGCCTTCGTGCGCGTCTATATTCCGCAGACGCTGCCGGGTGTCGGCGCGGGATGTTTTCTCGTGTTCGTGCTCGCGCTCGGTTATTACATCACCCCCGCCCTGCTAGGCGGCGCCGGCGACGAAATGATCAGCCAGCTGATCGCGTCGCAGACCAACGATCAGCTCAACTGGGGACTCGCGGGTGCGCTGTCGTGCTATCTGATCGCATTCACAGCGGTGTTCTATTTCATCTTCAACCGGCTGGTCGGTATCGACCGCTTGCGCTTCGGCTAACGCGCCGCGCAAGCGCCGCCAGGTAGTTGTCGCTCATTCGGATAGTTGATCAACAGGCAGACTCAGATGAAAGAGGCACGAACCCGGCTAGTCTCGGAACGCATCGCGGGCGCGGGACTGCGCGTGCATTGCGCGCTGATTTTCTTTTTCCTCGTCGCGCCGATCCTCGCGATCGTGCCGCTGTCGTTCAACTCCGGCTCGTTCTTCTCGTACCCGATGCAAGGCTTCTCGCTGCGCTGGTACGCGCAGGCGCTGAGTTCGCCGGACTGGCAACGCGCGTTTGCCAACAGCATCGGCATCGGCGCGGCGTCGACGCTGATCGCGACGGTGCTCGGCACGCTGGCCGCGCTCGGCTTGAGCCGCGCGCAGTTCCCTTACCGCTCGATCATCATGCCGATCCTCGTGTCGCCGATGATCGTGCCGATCGTCGTCGTCGCGGCGGGGTTTTATCTGGTCTTCTCGCCGCTCGGGCTGGTCAATTCGTATACCGGCGTCGTGCTTGCGCATGCCGCGCTCGGTACGCCCTTCGTGGTGATCACCGTGACGGCTTCGCTGCTGTCGTTCGATCAAAGCCTGCTTCGCGCTGCGTCGGGTTTGGGCGCGCAACCGTGGGTCGCGTTTCGTCGCGTCACGCTCCCGCTGATCACGCCCGCCGTCGCAACGGGCAGCGTGTTCGCATTCGCGACGTCGTTCGACGAAGTGATCGTCATTCTGTTCATTGGCGGCCCCGCGCAGCGCACCGTGCCTCGGCAGATGTGGAGCGGCATCCGTGACCAGATCGACCCGTCGATCCTCGCCGTGGCCACACTGCTGATGGCGTTCGCGATCGCCCTGTTCGCCTGCATGAACTGGCTGCGCAAGCGCGCGGCGGCGGCTAGCCGCTCGTTTGCCTGAGCCGACTGTTGCGCCAGTGTGATGGCGTGGACATGCGACTTGATGGCTTCCCTCTGAGCGTCGAGCGTTGCCGGCCTCTTTGCGGCGAAGCCGGAACTCCTGGCGTGGCGGTCCTTGACAGTTAGTTGCAGCTTTATAAAGAAAACTATTGAGCGCTTGAGTGCGTGGCGATATGCTTCGCATCGCCGCTAAACCACATGCAACGACCGAGGGTCGCGAAGGAAACGACAACATGCGATTGCGACGCATCACCGCACGACGCTCACCCGTGCATGGCATGGGACTGTTCGCGCTGCAGCCGATCGCCGCGGGCGAACGGGTCATCGAGTACAAGGGGGAAGTGACCAGCTGGCGGCGCGCCGCCGCCCGTCAGCGAGCCGACGCTGGCCACACGTTCGTGTTCGGGCTGTCCAACGGACGAGTGATCGACGGCAGCCGCGGCGGCAACAGCGCCCGCTACCTGAACCATGCATGCGCGCCCAACTGCGAGGCCATCGAGACGGGCGACCGGGTGTTCATCCATGCGCTCGCCACGATCGCTCCCGGGGAGGAGCTTTTCATCAATTACGGTCTGTCAGTGGACGGCGCGGTCACCGACGACATTCGCGCCCAGTACGCGTGTCATTGCGGCGCGCCGGCATGTCGTCGAACCATGCTCGGAAATGACGGGCAGTCGGCGTAGTGCTGCCACCCCTTTCATCGTTTTGCGCGCCGTTGGAAAGGCAGGCTTTCCGCCTTTGTGCGGGGAGAACGATTGCGGAATAGGTGAAACTCGCGACAGCTAGCCGATTGTCGAAAATTCGAGTGTTTCTCCGTCTGCGGGAATACGCACACATGATGCAATGTCGGCCTCTCGCGCGGCCGCTCGCAGCTCATCTCGTGTAACGGGACAGTGGCTAAGCGCTTCCAGATGGTTGGCCACGACGATGCCGGTAGAAATTTGCGTGAACTGGATTACGCAAAGTGTTGGCACTGACCGAGCAAAAAACCGAAGGAAGGTAACAATGTCTATAGCGAACACGAGAGCAACTCCCTATTACGCGGTGATCTTCACATCCATCCGAACCCCTGGGGACAACGGCTACGGAGACATGGCCGATGCGATGGTCGAAGCGGCCGCAAAACAGCCCGGTTTCCTGGGCGTCGAGTCTGCGCGGGAGGAACTCGGAATTACGGTTTCCTATTGGGATAGCCTCGAATCCATCGCCGCGTGGAAACAGAATTCCATGCATCTGGTAGCGCAACAGGCCGGACGGGAAAAATGGTACGAATCCTACAAAACCCGCATTTGCCTTGTTGAGCGAGACTACGACTTCTCGAGGATTTAGTTTCCCGCGCCTTGTCTGTTCACTGCACGGCCCACGCTCCGCCGTGCAGCGATCGGACTAGCCGTTCACGGCTCCCGTCGCGCCGGCTTGTTTGCTCTTGCGGCGCAGTTCTTCCGTCGTTTCGCCTCCGCCGTCCGGCAGCCACCCCGGCGGCTGGATCACGTGGTTGATCGCGATCCATGGGCTCTTTGCCTTGACGACATCGCGAATCAGCGTGGCCCAGTGTTCGAACTCGACGACGAGCGGGTTACGCGACGTGGTCGGCGTCACGAGACCGTAGCGACACGGTTCGTCAGCGCGTTCTTCCACGTAGGTGCCGAACAGCCGGTCAAAGATGATCAGCACGCCACCGTAGTTCGCGTCCAGGTAATCGACATTCGATGCATGGTGCACACGGTGCGCGGATGGCGTATTGAACACATATTCGAACCAGCCCAGCTTGGGAATGTACGTGGTATGCAACCAGCCCTGGTACATAAGATTGAGGAACAGCGTGAACAGCACGACCTCGGGCTTGACCCCCAGCCATACGAGCGGCGCGAAGAACAACGTCGAGCCAGTCAGTTTGCCGGTCAGACCGAGGCGATAGGCCGTGGAAAGCGTCAACTGGTTCGGTGAATGGTGCACGGCATGCGTGGCCCAGAAAAAGCGCACCCGATGCGACGCACGGTGGTACCAGTAATAGCAGAACTCCATGCCGATGAAGAGCGCAAACACCATGAGCGCGCTATTGATGTCGACCGTAAAGATGCGATGGTCGTAGACGAAGCTGAAAATCGGCGTCGCAACCGAGATCGGCAGCAGTGACATCAGCCTGCGCGCGGCCAGGTCGAACAGTGAAATCCACACCTCGTACCACGCAAATGGTGAAGATGCACTTTTCCTGCGACTCAGCATGACTGCTTCGATCAGCGAAACGACAACGACGACACCGGTGACGAAAAGAAGAAGTTTTGTGAAGGATTCCATGACGATGCCATATGGTGTGGTGGCGGGAGGTATCGTCTGCGGTGGTGAGCGGTCAGTGCAGCGCATCCGATACGCGCACTTTAGACAGGGTTCTCATGCGTGGCTACGCAAAAGGTATTTCACCGTGTGTCATGGGATTGGGGCTGGCTTCTGGCGGGGCTTCGGCGGATTTTTTTCTCTGTTTCCAACGTTCAGCGGTCGTTCGCGCTTGCGGGGTCTGGCGGCCAACGCTCCATCCTTCGAGCTCTTCAGGCTGCCCTGCGCGCCTGCCGCGCAGCGGCCAGCGTGCCGCGCAAGCCTTCGAACGAGTAGAGCGCGAGTGCTGCCCAGATCGCGCCATAGCCGATCGCGCGCACGGACCCGAACGGCTCGCCGTAGATCAGCACGCCAGCGAGGAGTTGAAGCGTGGGCGTCACGTATTGGATCAGGCCGAGCATCGAGAGCGGGATGCGCCGCGCCGCAGCCGCAAAGAGCAGCAGCGGCACGGCCGTGATAGGTCCGGCGGCGGCCAGCAGCAGTTGCAGCCCGAGCGACGCATGCGTGAAATGGCTCGCGCCGGCCAGACCGATGATCATCAGATAGACGATCGCCACGGGAAACAGCAGCACCGTTTCGAGCGCGAGGCCTTCGAGCGCGCCAAGTTTTGCAGTCTTGCGCAACAGGCCATAGCCGCCGAACGTCAGCGCGAGCGCGAGGCTGATCCACGGCGGTGCGCCGTTTTGCCAGGTGAGCCAGGCCACGCCGAGCGCCGCAAGCGCCACCGCGCACCATTGCAGCCAGCGCATCCGCTCATGCAGGAAGACGAAGCCGAACAACACGTTGATCAGCGGATTGATGAAGTAGCCGAGGCTCGCCTCGACGATATGGCCCGCGTTCACGGCCCAGATGTAGATGCCCCAGTTGGCCGAGAGCAGCGCGGCGCTCGCAGAGAAGCGTCCGATGAGGCGCCTGTCGCGCAACGCGGGCCGCAGCCACGCCCAGTGGTGTCGCGCGCCGAGCACGGCGAGGATGAACACGAGCGACCACGCCATGCGGTGGGCGAGCATCTCGAGCGCGGGAATCTGGTGGAGCGTCTTGAAGTAGACGGGAAAGAGACCCCAGATGACGAAGGCGGAAAAGGCGTAGACGATGCCGGGATTCATGGTTCGTTGTAGTTGGCCGGTGCGCTAAGCGCATCGTCGTCAAGAACGGAGCTTGCGCATGGCAGAGAGTACCAGTTCCGTGGACGTTTCATAGAGCTGACGTTGGAGTCTTCACCGGCAGTTCTCTCTCGCGTGGGTGAACGCGTACTGCCGGCCAGAAGCGGCCCATTGGCCCATTGGTTTATTGGATGGAGCGTTCCCATGCGTATTCTCGTGGCCGTCCTGCTGTCGTTGGTCAGCGAGCTTTGCTGTTACTGCCTACGATGTACATATCACTTTCGCAGAGTGACAGAGCGACCTTGGCGGCGACAACGAGGTCGGGCTCGTCCTGCGCGACGACGATTAAGGGCAATCGTTTGGAGACAGCCATGCATTTCGACTACCAGCAGTTCCACATCGACGCGTCGCCTCTCGATGAAGGCGGCCGCTATTACGCTCGCGCAAAGATCTACCGGCGCGCGTCGGCGAGTGGCGATGCCGTCGAGGTCAAGTATTCGGGCGACCTCGGCGATTATCCCTCCGACGTGGATGCGATGGAGGCGGCGCAGCGTTGGGCGATTCAGTGGTGCGACGAGAACTCCGCTTAGGCTTCGCTATCCAGCGTCAGGCTGTTCCTGGGTCCCGCTGATCCCCGGCAAAATAAGCGGCGCATAATGCAAACATCCCTTTGTCAGGACGATGGAGGTGAATGTGACAACCTTTGCTATCGACGCCGTTCGCATCAATCCGACGAACGACAGGTTTACCCATGTGCGTTGGGCTCCCGTCGATCCGTCGACGCGTGAATGGCTGTCCCCCCCTGCAATCGTGGAGGTGGTCGAAGTCGTCGCCGCGATCCGCCGGGGAGATGTTGTTTGGTCCCTTTTTACACTTGGTGGCACGCGGTATTTCGGGCCAAAAATTGTGTCTGTCGCTCACACCGACGGACCCGCCGGGATCGACACGGATGTCCCTGGCGATCATGTCGAAAAATGCATTGACGATTTGCCCCACCTTTGACGGCATACCTTTGAGCCCGTCGGGCAACCGCTAGAATTGCGGTTTTAGCCCGGAATACGCCGATGTCTTTTGCCTCGCTTGGCCTGATCGATCCCTTGCTGCGTAATGTGCAGGACCTCAATTACCAGATACCTACGCCGGTGCAGGCCAAGGCGATTCCTGCCGTGCTCGGTGGCAAGGACGTCATGGCTGCCGCACAGACCGGCACTGGCAAAACGGCCGGCTTTGCGCTGCCGCTGTTGCAACGGCTGGTGCAACGCGGCCCGGCGGTGTCCAGCAATCGCGCGCGCGTTCTGGTGCTGGTGCCCACTCGTGAACTGGCTGAACAGGTGCTGCAAAGCTTTATCGCTTACGGCAGAGGCCTCGACTTACGATTTCTGGCCGCCTACGGCGGTGTAAGCATCAATCCGCAGATGATGAAATTGCGCAAAGGCGTGGATGTGCTGGTTGCCACGCCGGGCCGTTTGCTCGATCTCAATCGCCAGAACGCAGTGCAGTTTGATCAGGTACAAACGCTGGTGCTGGACGAAGCCGATCGCATGCTGGATCTGGGCTTTGCGCGCGAACTCAACGCCGTCTTCGCTGCCTTGCCCGCGCAGCGCCAGACCCTGCTGTTCTCCGCCACGTTTACCGATGATATCCGCGCGATGGCGGCGAACATTCTGCGCGGCCCGGTCAATATCAGCGTCAGCCCGCCCAACGCCACCGCCAGCAGGATCAAGCAGTGGGTGGTGCCGGTGGACAAAAAGAACAAGCCTGACCTCTTCATGCACCTGGTGGCTGAGAACGGCTGGCAGCACGCGCTGGTGTTCGTCAAGACCCGCAATGGCGTGGATTACCTGGCGGCCATGCTGGATGAAGCGGGCTATGCGGTCGACACCATCCACGGCGACAAACCCCAACCCGCGCGCCTGCGTGCGCTGGAGCGCTTCAAGGCGGGCGAAGTGCAAATGCTGGTGGCCACCGATGTGGCTGCTCGCGGGCTGGATATCGACGACCTGCCGCTGGTGATCAACGTTGATCTGCCGATCGTGGCGCAAGACTATGTGCACCGTATTGGCCGAACCGGCCGCGCGGGCGCCAGCGGCGTGGCGGTGTCTCTTGTGTGTGCCGATGAAGCGCCGCAACTGGCCGCGATCGAAGCGCTGATCCGACAAACGCTGCCCCGCAAAGAAGAGCCGGGCTTCGAGGCCGAACACCGCGTGCCGCAAACCAGCGCGACGGGCCAGATCATCAAGAAACCCAAAAAGCCTAAGGCGCCCAAAGTGCCGCACGCCGCACCGGGCGCGATGCGGCCGCTCGGCAAAAAAACGGCCTCACAACGCGGCGAAAACAAACGCAAGCCCGCGGCGCAGCGCGCCGTGGCCGCGGGTAAAGGCGCACGCTTGTCCGGCGGCAACTCAATGAGCGTGCAAAAGCCACGCAGCAAGCCCGCCGGCAAGCCCGCCGCGGGTTCACGTAAGCCGGCCGGCAAGCCCGCTGGTGGCCGCGGCAAACGCCAACCCTGATCCGTTGCCGGGGCGACTGCGCGCTAAACTGCGTGCGTGCTATCGAAAAGTTCGGTGCGTCGAGCGCAAGACGATGAAATTCACCCGAATGATGGTCGGCCTCGTCGTCACGTACATGATCGTGTTAGCCGGAGTCGCCATCTTGCAGGATCGTTTTCTCTACTTCCCTCAAAAGGCCACCATCGAGGAGGTCACCTCCGGCGGACTGCGCGCCTGGCCGACACCTGAGGCATACCGGGGCCTCGTGGCGGAGCCGGACGGTTCCGCGCGCGCCACGGTCATCGTCTTTCATGGCAATGCCGGGCATGCCGGGCATCGCGCGTTCTATGCCGCGGCGCTCACCCGGCTCGGGCTGCGCGTGATTCTCGCCGAATATCCGGGCTACGGGCCGCGCACCGGTGCATTAGGCGAAGCGAGTCTGGTCGACGATGCTCAACAAACCATCGCGCTCGCGCATCGCTTCTATGGAGCGCCGCTGCTGCTCATCGGCGAATCGCTTGGGGCCGGCGTGGCGGCTGCGGCCGGCTCGCGTGAACGCGACAAGATCGCAGGCATGATGCTCATCACGCCATGGGATCGGCTCGAGCACGTCGCCGCTCATCACTTTCCGTGGCTGCCCGTGAGGTGGCTGCTGCGCGACCGATACGACAGCGTGACCCACCTGGCGTCGTTCGACCGCCCGATTCTCGTGATGGTTGCGGAACGCGACAGCATCGTCCCGGCGCGCTTCGGCGAGGCGCTTTACAACTCGCTGTCCGGACCGAGAAAACTGATGGTGGTGAAGGCGGCTGACCATAACGACTGGATTGGCCACGTCGACGAAACCTGGTGGCGGGAGGCGACCGACTTCCTGCTCACGCCTTTGCATTGAAATATGAAGACGCCACCGGCCCCGTCCAGTTCGGAACGCATCTTCGTTCTCGATGCGAAGAACAGGCCTGTCGAGGTGTTCGACCACGACGCGTGGTCGCGCTGGATGACGGAAAACGAACTGATCTTCCGCCGCACACTGCTGGACGACTACGGTGTGACCGTCACGACCCGCTTCCGTGGCGTGTCCAAACCGAAAAATGGGGAAGTTTTGCTGTTCGTGACGCGCGTCGCAGGAATGCAGGCGCAAGACAACAGGAGCTACGGAGCACGAACGCTCGCCGAGGCGCTGGAGCAGCATGAGCGCATCGTGCAGAAAATCCTCCGCACGATGACGGGGCGGTGACCTTCACAGCACGACGATTCCGCGGAGCGGTAACCGCAGGAAGTCGCCAAGAACGTGTGTCGAATAGCATCAGCGATCATTCGCGCTGATGCCGCCCGAGGCTCATATGAAGCTCGCGCCGCCATTGACGGGGATCGTCTGGCCGGTAACGAAGCCGTTGCCGACCACCATTAGCACGACTTGGGCGACCTCGTCGGCTTCACCGAGGCGTCCAACGGGAAGCCGTTCCGCGACGTTGGCAGCCTTCAGCGGCGCGGCCATTTCCGTGTCGATCGGTCCCGGGGCTACGGCGTTCACGGTGATTCCTTCGCGGGCCAGCCGCGCCGCGTAACCGCGTGTCAACCCTTCGAGGCCTGCTTTCGAGGCGTTGTAGTGAACGCCTACCAGCCCAGCACCGCGGGCAGCGGCCGACGAGAGGTTGACGATGCGACCCCAGCGCTGTGCGCGCATTCCGGGCAACACCGCCTGCGTGCACAGAAACGCCGATTTCAGATTGACCGCAAGCGTCCGATCGAATTCGGCTTCCGTCAGAATATCGATGTCGACGATCGTACCGGTGCCTGCGTTGTTGACGAGAACATCGACGACGCCGAGGCGGTTTTCCACCTCATCGATCATTGCTTTGACGTCGGACGCAACCGAAACGTCGGCCTGTACCGCGATCGCACGGCCTCCCGCACTTTCGATTTGCTCGACGATCTGAGCAGCCTCGCTCTCGCGTTGCCGATAGTTGACCGCCACCGCTGCGCCAGCAGACGCAAGCGACAGGGCAACGGCGCGGCCGATTCCTCGTGATCCGCCGGTCACGAGGGCGACACGATCGTTCAAATCGGGCGAATGGGCTGGCATGGAAGTCCTCCTCTGCTGTGAAACGATCAAAGCGGTCGTGCTCGCGCCAGCAGCGTGCCGCTGCGTCGCGTTTCAAGCTACAAGATCACAGCGCAAACAGCCGCCCAAGATGCGGTTCGGAGTCCCCCACCCCGGCGAGCCGCAATGCGTGCCACGCCATCGCGTAGTTGCTCGATATCACCGGCTTGCCGATCGCCGCCTCCAGTTCCGGAATCAACCCGGCGATCCGCAGGCTCGTGCACGATACGAAAATCGCGTCGACGTCACGATTGCGCGCAAGTCGCTCGACGCCAGTTCGCAACGACACCGCATCGATGCGCGCCACTTCGTTGTCGTTCGCATGCTCGAACGACGCCATGCGCGTAATGCGGTGACCACGCGACTCGATATAGTCGCGCATGTATTCGTTGATCGAGCGCACGTAGGGTGTGAGCAAGCCCGTACGTTGGACGCCTAGCGCCCGGAGCGCGGCCAGCGCCGCGGTGATCGGCGTAGTGCACGCGGCGTCCGCACGCGCTTCGCGAATCCGCGCGAATACCTTTTCTTCCCCGATCACCATCGACGCGGACGTGCAGCCAAACGCCACCACGTCGATACGCTCGGCCGGCCGGATCAGCGCGACCGCCGGTGCGATACGGTCCTCCATTTCCGCCAGCCGTTCAGGCGTAATGTCCGCCGAGTTATACACACGGCTTTCGTAGAACGCCACGCCGTCCTGCGTCATCAAGCCCCGCCACTCATGCTCAATCGTATGATCGGTGGCGAGCACCACGAGCCCAATCGCGGCACGACGGCAGATGCCGTCGTCCAGCGTGAAATCGAGCCTCGTGTACACGTCGTCATGCTGGGCAATCGCACTCATTTGGTAGTCGTCCTGTCTTGTCGCGTTCGGGTCGCGAGTCTTCACCGTCACTGCCTCTTAAAGGTAGAGGATCGAAGGCGCCTGTGTGTAACGGTTTATACGCAAATACCCTATACCGTCCCATCGAACCCGGCTCCTATCATGAAAGCAGCGCTTTTGTGTCAGCGCTCCGGTGAAAGCCAGCCGTCACGCCGTTGACCTGGTGGGTATGAATCACTCGCAATCGCGCCATTTCCGTCCGCTTCTCGATGTCACCGGTATGCCCGTGTGGCGGATCGTCCGATCCCTCTCACAACAAGGAGTCGCTAACATGTTTGCTCAGACGATTGGCTGGTCCGGTGCAGAGCGGGGCTCGCGGCGAACGGCTGTCGCGGGCATGGCGGCCGCCGCGGCCCTGCTTGCCGGCATGGCTCCCGGTTCGGCGCTGAGCCAGGGCGCCACCATCAAGATCGGCGTGCCGGTTCCACTGTCGGGTAGCAGTGCCAATGCCGGCACGGATATCGTCAATGGCGCGAAGCTCGCCGCCGCCAGGATCAATGCGGCCGGCGGCGTGCTCGGCAAGCAGATCGAGCTGGTGCCCGAGGACGACGCCTGCGATGCGCAGACCGCGGTGCAGGCGGCGCAGAAACTCGTCGATGCGGGCGTTGTCGCGGTAGCGGGCGGCTATTGCTCCAGCGCGGCGCTGCCGGAATCGACGACTTTTCATCGCGCCGGGATTCCCTACGTGCTGGATGCGTCCACGAATCCGCAACTGACCGAGATGGGGTACGACAACGTGTTCCGCACGATCGGCCGTGACGACCAGCAGGGCCCGTTCGCGGCGAGCTTCATCAAAGACGTGCTGCACGCGAAGCACGTGGCGGTGATCGACGACAACACGACCTATTCCAAAGGCCTCGCCCAGAACACCGTGCAAGCCCTGAAGAAGGACGGTGTCGATGTCGTGTACGCCAATTCGATTACGCCCGGGCAAATGGACTATTCGCCGACGCTCACGCGGGTCTCTTCACTGAAGCCCGACGTGATCTACTACACAGGCTATTTCTCCGAAGCCGGCCTGCTCGTCAAGGAGGCGCGGCAACTGGGTCTGAAAATGACCTTCATGGGCGGCGACGCCACCAATGACCCCACGCTGATGAAGACCGCCGGTCCCGCCGCCGACGGCATGATCATCACGACCGCCCCGCTCGCACAGTTCCTGAGTGGCGCGCACGCCTACGTCGATGACTATACGAAGGCTTACGGGCAAGGGCCGGGACCGTACTCGGTCTATGAATACGATGCGGTCGGGGTCACGGCGAAAGCCATCGCGGACGCAAAATCGACACAGCCTGCCGCGATCACCGCTGCTCTGCACAAGATCCAGAACTACCCGGGCGCGACCGGAACGATTGCCTTCAATCCGAAGGGAGACCGCAGCAAAGCCGTGTACATCACCATCGTCGTGCACGACGACAAGTTCGAGCCCTACCAGAGGCAGGATGCGAGCGGACATTGGGCGGCGATGAAGTAGGCGCGATTGCGCAGCCCGCGCCGTCATGAGCGACTTCTTCCAGTTCGTCATCGAAGGGCTGACGACCGGCTCGTTCTACGCGCTCGTCGCCCTCGGCTACACGATGGTCTACGGAATCATCCGGCTGATCAACTTCGCTCATGGCGACCTGTTCATGGTCGGCGCGTTCATCGGCTGGACCGGCCTGATGGTGCTGGCGTCCGCGCATCTGCCGCTCGCCCTCGCACTGCTGATCGCCGTGGTGGCCGCCATGACGGTCACAGGCGCGCTCGGCCTGCTGATCGAGCGGCTCGCGTATCAGCCGTTGCTGCGCGCGCCGCGGCTGTCGATTCTGATCACCGCGCTGGGCGTCTCGCTGGCGCTGCAAAATGGGGTGCTGCTGATCTACGGCGCGGGCTTTCGCACCTATCCGCATGTGCTCAGCCAGGCGGGCTTCGAACTCCACGGGGTGCAGATCACCTTCGCGCAAATCGGCATCATCGTCGCAAGCCTGGCCCTGATGCTGGCACTGTACTTCTTCGTTCATCACACGTTCCTCGGGACCGCGATGCGCGCGCTGGCCATCGATCAGGACGCCGCGCGTCTGATGGGCATCGACGTCGAACGCCTGATCCAGCTCACCTTTCTGCTCGGCTCGGTGCTGGCCGCCGTGGCTGGCGTGATGGAAGGGCTTTACTACACGCAGATCAATTTCTTCATGGGTTTCGTGCTAGGCCTGCGCGCGTTCACCGCCGCCGTGCTCGGCGGCATCGGCAACATTCCGGGCGCGATGGCGGGCGGCATCCTGATTGGCCTGCTCGAAGCCTTCGGCGCGGGCTATGTCTCTTCGCAATGGACCGACGTATTCGTGTTCGGCGTGCTGATCGCCGTGCTCGTGATCAAGCCGACCGGGCTGTTCGGCGAACGCGTCGTCGAGAGAATGTAGCCCATGAGCGCCCGTCAGGCTTCCGCGCGTTGGGCCAGGCCAGTCGGCGCGGCGCTACTGGCCGCCGCCGTGGCGCTGCCCGCCGTCGCCAGCAACTATGTCATCGATGTCGGCCTGACCATCGTCACCTATTCGATCCTGGGTCTTGGGCTGAACATCGTCGTCGGCTATGCGGGCCTGCTCGATCTGGGCTACGCGGCCTTCTTCGCGATCGGCGCGTACACGACAGCGTTGCTGGAAACCCTGCTGCAGTTCTCGTTCTGGGAAACGCTGCCGTTCAGTCTGGCGTTCGCCGCGGTATCGGGCATCGTCATCGGCTATCCCACGCTGCGCCTGCGCAGCGATTACCTGGCGATCGTCACGCTGGGGTTCGGCGAAATTACGCGTATCGTCGCCACCAATCTCGACATCACGGGCGGCCCGAACGGCATCTTCGGCATCGCGAGTCCGAGCCTGTTCGGCTTCGAGATCAGTTCGCCGCAAGCGCTCTACGAACTGGGCATGGCGTTCCTCGTGGTGGTGCTGGTGTTCGCGATCCGGCTCGGCCAGTCACGGCTGGGCCGCGCCTGGACCAGCATCCGCGAGGACGAGGCGGCTGCCGAGGCTGTCGGCGTGCCGACGCTGCGCGTCAAGCTGCTCGCCTATGTGATGGGCGCGTTGATCGGCGGCCTGGGCGGCAGCCTGTTCGCCGCCCGCTTCGGCACCATCGATCCGACCGGCTTCACATATCTGCAGTCCGTCACGATTTTGATCGTCGTCGTGCTCGGCGGCCGCGGCAGCATTCCCGGCGTGCTCCTCGGCGCCATCATCGTCGCCGGCCTGCCGGAGATACTGCGTTTTCTGAACCTGTGGCGCATCTTCGCTTTCGCGATCGGGCTCGTGATCCTGATGCTGCTAAGGCCGCAGGGCTTGTGGCCAGTGCCGTTGCGCCGCGTCGCGCCGGCGCGCAAGGGCGCTGACGCCGATCGGGCTCCCGTGCCCAGCCACGCCGTCACCGATGAGACCCTGCTGGAGGTGCGCGACATGCAGCGCCGCTTCGGCGGCGTGCTGGCGGTCGGCGGTGTCAGCTTCGTGGTGCGGAGCGGCGAGATCGTCAGCCTGATCGGTCCGAACGGCGCCGGCAAGACGACCGTGTTCAACTGCCTGACCGGCGTGATCCGCCCGACTGGCGGCCAGATCGTCTGGTGCGGGGAACGGCTTGCCGGCGGCGCGCCTCATCGCATCGTCCATCAAGGCATGGCGCGCACCTTCCAGGGCATCCGCCTGTTCGGCCATATGACTGCCTTCGAAAACGTGCTGACCGGCATGGATCATCGGCTTCGGACGCCGCTCGCAGCCGAGCTTCTGGCGCTGCCGTCCGCGCGCGCCGAGGCGGCCGACCATTCCACCGAGGGCCTGCGCTGGCTCGCCTTCGTCGGTCTTGCCGGCAGGTCCGGCGAGCGCGCCGCCGATCTGCCCTACGGCGACCAACGCAGACTGGAGATCGCCCGTGCGCTCGCCAGCAGCCCTCGCCTGCTGCTGCTCGACGAGCCGGCGGCGGGCATGAACCCGACAGAGAAACGCGCGCTGATGGAACTGATCCGGCGAATCCGGGATCACGGCGTGACGGTGCTGTTGATCGAGCACGACATGATGCTGGTGATGGGCGTGTCGGACCGGATCATCGTGATGGATCACGGCGTCATCATCGCCGAGGGCCCGCCCGCCGCGATCCAGGCGGACCCACATGTGATCGATGCCTATCTCGGCACAGCCGAAAAGGACGAGGCGAGCGACGATACCGCCGGGGAGAAATCGCTGTGGGACTCCTAGAAATCCGCGATCTCCGTGTCAGCTATGGGACTGTCGAAGTGCTGCACGGCATCTCGCTGGACGTCGCACAGGGCGAGGTCGTCGCGCTGCTCGGCAGCAACGGCGCGGGAAAAACCACCACCCTGCGGGCGATTTCCGGATTGATCCGTCCGCGCGCGGGCGACATCACGATGGATGGTCAGCGCCTGACGGGATTGCGCGCACACCAGATCGTGGCGCTGGGCCTCGGTCATGTGCCGGAGGGGCGGCGCATCTTCGGGGCGCTGACGGTGGAGGAAAACCTGCATCTAGGCGGCTATCTGATCCGAAGCGACAGTGCGGCATTGCAACAGCGAAGGGATCAGCTCTATGCGACTTTTCCGCGGCTCGGCGAGCGACGCAGCCAGCTCGCAGGCACGCTCAGCGGCGGCGAACAGCAGATGCTGGCGATTGCCCGAGCCCTGATGCTGCGCCCCCGTATCGTCGTGCTGGACGAACCGTCGATGGGACTCGCGCCGAAGCTGGTCCGCGCGATCTTCGGCATGGTCGCCGACATCTGCCGGGAAGGCACTTCGATACTTCTGGTCGAGCAGAACGCCCGCCAGGCGCTGCGAATCGCGCATCGGGCTTACGTGCTGGAAAGTGGGCGCATTGCGCTCGCGGCGTCCGCCCGCGAGCTGGCTCAGGATAGCCGGGTCCGCGCTGCCTATCTGGGAGGCAGTGCTATCGCGGCAGAGTAACCCGCCAACCGAGCAGCGCGAGGAGGTCTTAATACAGGCTCAGGCCTGAATTCGAGGGAGAATGCATGATGCTGAATTACCCTGCTGCCTATCAGTCCACCAAAGGCTCGGCGCTCGACGTCGACAAGACGTTCTATCAGCGCATCGCCTCACAGCACGACACTCGCACGCTGGTCGAATCGATCGTCGTGCCGATCCGCTCGGGGCGAGCGTGGACCGTGCCCGCCGGCCACGTGTTTCGCATTGTCACGATCGAAGGCCCGCAGGTTGCCGACCTGAACATGTGGAACCGGCACAACCCACGCGAGCGCATGTGGGCATCGCGCACGCGCCAGTTGCAGCAGGCGCACGTGAGCACGTTCGACCGTCTGTGGTCGACGCTGCCATTCCTCCGTCCGATGGTGACCATCACCGATGACAGTCTCGCCGGCTACGGCGTCGACGAGCACGGCGGCCGTGTCCACGATCTGCTCGGCACGCGCTGCGACCCCTACGTGAACCGCATGCTGACCGGCGAGGATTTTCATTTTCACTGCCACTCCAACCTGACGCGCGCCATCGCCCCGTATGGCTTGACCGAGTACGACGTCCACGACGTGCTCAACGTGTTCCAGTGCACCGGCCTGAATCTCGACGACAAATACTTCATGAAGGCGTGTCCGGCAAAGAAAGGCGATTACCTCGAATTCTTCGCGGAGATCGACTTGCTGTGCGCACTGTCGACCTGTCCGGGTGGCGATCTGTCGGTGCCGATGTGGGGACCCGACGCGCGCGATCCGCTGGACGTGTGCCGGCCGCTCGGCATCGAGGTCTGGCAACTCGCGCCACAGATGCTGGACGGATGGACGCCGCCGGCCGTGGCTGCCTACAAGGGGCAGCACGGCATGGTGCTGAATCAGCCGCAATGGAAGTGACAGCGCCGCAGCGCCCTTGTATCTCAGGACATTATGAAAATCATCGTGCTCGGTGGCGGGGTCGTCGGTGTGACGACCGCGTACCAGTTGCAGAAAGATGGCCATGAGGTCGTCATCGTCGAGCGACAGCCCTTGGTCGCGGCGGAAACCAGCTGGGGTAACGCGGGCATGATCGCGCCCGGGCATTCCTTTGTCTGGTCCTCGCCGAAAGCGCCGATGATTCTGCTCAAATCGCTGGTGCTGAAAGATCAGGCGTTGCGCTTCAAGTTCTCGGCGGACCCGAGGCTTTACAGCTGGTCGTGGCGCTTCCTGATGGAATGCACATCGGAGAAGGCACGCCGCAATACCCTGCTCAAGCATCGGCTTGCCGCGTACTCGCAACGGGTCCTACAGGATGTGATCGCCGACGAGGCCATCGAATACGATCGAAACGACCGCGGAATTCTGTATCTCCATCGGACCCGGGAAGCGCAGGACCGCGGCGTCGAGCACATGAAGCTGCTCGAATCGGATGGGCAAGTCATCAGGGTCCTCAGCCCCGATGAGGTCGTCGCACTCGACCCGTCGCTAGCTTCGGCAAAAGACCGGATAGCGGGCGCCATTCACTGCCCGACCGATGAGACCGGAGACCCTGCGAAGTTCACCCGCGCCCTTGCGGAAAAGATCGTCGCGCGCGGCGGTACGCTTCTGACGGACACCACGATCGCCGGCTTCGAAACCGCCGGGCAGGACATAGTGGCCACCAGAACGAGTCGAGGCCTTATAAAAGGCGACGCGTACGTGCTCGCCCTCGGCCCCTATAGTCCTGTTCTCGCCCGACAGATCGGCATCGATCTTCCGATCTATCCGATCAAGGGGTACTCGCTGACGATTCCCATCGAGGGCCGGCCCTTGCCACCCGCCATTGCAGCGGTCGACGAGCATAACCTGGTCGCAATCTCGCGCTTCGGCGACCGTATCCGGGTCACCGCAACGGCGGAGTTTGCTGGCTACGACACGAGCCACAAGCCTTCTGATTTTGCGTTTATGAAAAGCGTGACGCAGGAACTCTACCCGGCCGGCGCCAACTACGATCGCGCCGAAATGTGGGCCGGGCTCAGGCCGATGACGCCGACGAACTTGCCGTTCTTTGGGCGCAAGAAGTACCGCAATCTTTATCTAAACACCGGTCACGGTCATATCGGCTGGACGATGTCACACGGGTCGGCACGAATCACGGCCGACCTGATCGCGGGACGAACTCCGGCGATTCCGATGGTAGGGCTGCTTTGCGACTGATGGCGACGCCACCCGGGCCCCGCCTCAGGCCCGGCCGCTGCCCAACCCTCGCATCCGCCGTGCGAAATGCGCGCGCTCCGCATCGCCCATCAGCGCGAGAAACTGATCGGCTTCCATATGAATCAGTTCTTCGTGATCGCCCGCCTCGAAGTAGACGTCGGGCTGGCCTGCCAGGCTCGATTCCAGGTAGGTTTTCATGCCATACGCCATACAAATCGGCGGTACCGCTCCCGCATCGCAGTCCTTGAACAATTCGCGCAGTTCGACTTCCGTGGCGAGAGCAAGCCGGCGCCCGGTCTTGCTCCAGAACTCGGAAAGCTGCACGGCATAAGTCGACGGCAGCACGGCGGCCACATAGCCGTGTTCGTCTTCGAGGAGCACGGTCTTGGCAAGGCGGTCACCCGGAATGTGCGCCGCGGCAGCCGTTTCGATACTCGAGTGGCTGTATGGATGACGCACGACTTCGTAGCGGGAACCCTTGCTGCGCAGGCACTCCTGCAAGGTTGGTGACATCGCCATGGCACACCTCCTGTCGAATATCTGAAAAGGAATGAACACTTGCGATCTATTCAGAATAGTTCACGCACTTGCAAACCGCACGCCAGCCGAGCGCGCGGAAATGAGCGGCGGATCAGTCCGACGCAAGCGGAGCGTGCATCGGTGAGCGGCGCCGCAACTTCGGGTGACAATTAGCGCAAAGGCCTAGAATGAAAGCACGGTTTGTACCTTATAAGGGGCCGGCTATGTCTCGATCGATCACGGGTTTTTCGGCGAGACCGAGCCCAAAGGAGGCGCCCAATGTCAGTGATCGCACCCGACGAAAGGGCTGATTTTCTCGCCGTCCTGCGTCGGCACCATCTCGCCGAGTCCGACTTCGTCCTTCAGGAGACCGGGGCGACCGATATCGTGGACGAGGTCTACCCGCTTCGGGGCAGTGTCACCGTCGTTCGCACGTCGTCACTGCGGGAACGGGAGTACCAGACCGGACACGGCACCGCGTGGACAGTCGAATTCGAGAAAGACGTGGTCCGGGGCGTATTCGGATGAGCGCCGACAGGCGACGGTTTCCCCACTGCTGCGTCTCGTTCGCGGTCCGGCCGCGTGCCTCGGAACCTATTGCGCCCGCGTCGAATCGATAAGCTCGTCGGCCTCGCGTTCCAATGCGTCGCCTTCCGCCGAACGTTGCGTGTGGCTGAGCAGCGCGGCCAGATTCCGCAACGTGCGTGCTTCATCCTGCCGCCAGGTCAACGGATCATCGTGTGCGAGTTTGCGGTACAGATCCAGCGCTCGGCGCCACGCGTCTTCCGCTTCGCGCGGCCTGCCCGTGCGGCTGTAGAGCACGCCCAGATTGTTCAGTATCCGTGCCTCGTCAGGCTGGTACGTGACCGGCGCATCGCGCGACAGGGCGTGAACGATCCGCAGCGCGTCCTGGTACGCCTGCAGCGCCTTGGCCGGCTGCCCTTGGAGGCGGTACAGCACGCCCAGATTACCCAGCGTATGCGCCAGATCGGGCTCGTAAAGCGCGGGGTTTTCGCGGGCGAGCTGTTGTCGGACTTTTAGAGCCTGCCGGTAGGCGTGCTCCGCGTCCGGCAGGCGCTCGCTTGCGCTATAGAAGTTCCCGAGGTTATTCAGCGTGCGCGCAAGCGCCGGACGCCAGGCGGCGGGATTGTCGTGTTCGAGTGCGCGCTGGATGCTGAGCGCTTCGAGATAGGCGAGTTCCGCGTCGTGCGTGCGCTGTGTCGCACTGTAAAGAATGCCGAGGTCGTTGAGCGTCATCGCGACCGCCGGTCGGTACTTTGCCGGGTCCTGTCGTGCCAGCGCACGATCGAGGGCGAGAGCTTCGCGCCATGCGTCTGCCGCATCCTGCAAACGCTGCGTGTCGCGGTACAGCGTTGCGAGACTATCAAAGGTGTTCGCCACTGCGGGACCATAGGCCGAAGGGTCCACGCGCGCGAGCGCCCAGTAGATTTCGAGCGCGTGCAGCCATGCGGCTTCGGCTTCCTTCTGCTGCTGCCGCATCACATACAGACTGCCGAGCTTACCGAGCGTACGCGCGATGGACGGCTGCCATGCGGCGGGCCGCTGTTGCGCGAGCGCCCGATACTGGACCAGCAGCGCCCGATACACCGGCTCGGCGCCCTCGGGCTGGTGCTGCAAGAGCAGCGTGTCGGCAAATGCGGTGGCGATGTCCCTGTCGTCGGGTTGCAGCGTATGGGCATGCTCCAGGTAGGGCAGCGCGTTCCATGGCATGAAGCGAAGCAGTTCGACGCTCGCCGCTTCGTAGTTGCGCGCGGCGCTGAGCTGGGCGGTACCAGGTGCCTCGGCCATGAGCCGCATGAGCAGCGCAGAAGCGTGATCCAGATCGAGACGCCTGACGGCGGCAGCGGCTTGCAGTTCGGCGGGGTCCGTGCTGCGCGTGATGGACAACCTGCGCAGCAGCTCTTGATAACGCGCGTTCCATTCCGAAGCCTCGGCGATAAGGTCGATGTCGGAGCGCGTCCTGATCTGCGATGCGAGGCTCTCGAGGATCGGTTCAAAGTTGGCGAGCGCGGCGTCATTGGTGGCTTCGTCTTGATCTGTCCGCGAGAACACCGCGTGCAGCATCGTGTTGGCCGCTGCCGCCAGCGCGGCACGTTGCTCGGCGGAGAGCCCATCGCTCTTCACCGCGCGGTTCAGGCGTTCCGTCACGCGTGCGAGCGCGGGCGCGGAGACAACGCAGCGGGTCCGCACTTCGAGTCCATCCTTGACGGCGACCTCGGAGAACGACGGCACACACGCACCGGCCGCCCCCGCGGCGGCGCACGCGGTGGACAGCGCGGCCATCGCGATGCCGGACAAAACCTTGCCCGTACTCATTTCCAGTCAGGCCTACAGAACTACCGCTACAGCGTTGCGCGACGCATCGCTTCGCCCGGAACGCCGCAATGCCATCGCGTGTATTTATTCTATCGAATACAGTTGAGCCATTACCGTGCGAGGCAGGCGCGCCGCCGATTTACAAGTAGCCTACATTCGCCAACTTGACGACGCCCATCGTGAACCTCGAACGCGGCCACACCTTCTCCTTTAGCCCCGACGGCGAACATTTCCTGCTCGACGGCATGCCATTCCAGATTCGCAGCGGCGAGATGCATCCAGCGCGCATCCCGCGCGAGTACTGGCAACACCGAATCCGCATGGCGAGGGCGATGGGGATGAACTGCATCGCGTTGTACGTCATGTGGAATTACCACGAGATGCACAGAGGCGTGTTCGACTTCCGCAGCGGTAACCGCGATATCGAGGCCTTCATCCGCCTATGCCAATCCGAGCAGATGTGGGTGCTGTTGCGCCCCGGGCCTTATGTTTGCGCAGAGTGGGATCTGGGCGGCCTGCCTTGCTGGCTGTTGCGCGATCCGGACGTCCAGTTGCGGACCGACTCGGCCACCGATCCTCACTACATGGCGGCGGTGGCCCGCTATATCGACGAACTGGTTCCGCGTATCAAGCCATTGATGAGCGAGCACGGCGGACCGATCCTGATGATCCAGATCGAGAACGAATTCGGTTCGTATGCGAGCAATCCGTCTTACCTCGAAGAGCTCAGGCAGCTTTGGCTCAGAGGAGGCATAAGCGGGCCGTTCTACACCGAAGACGGTCTCGCGCAACTCGAACGCAATCACACCACGGTGACGGGCGGCGCGATCGCGCTGAGCAATGGCAACGCAGCGCAAATCGCAACGGTGCGCCGCAAATTCCCCTCGGTGCCCGCGATGGCTGGCGAGGTGTACCCGGGGTGGCTCACGCATTGGGGCGAAGCGGGCTTCGCGGGCGTGGACTACGATCTCTCCGGCACCTTGGACACGTTCATGCAGGCGCGACTGTCGTTCAACCTGTATGTGATTCACGGCGGCACGAGCTTTGGCTTTTTTGCCGGCGCGAACGTCGACGATTCAGGCAACTATCAGCCCGACATCACGAGCTACGACTATTGCGCGCCGATCAACGAGCAAGGCATGGCGACACCGAAGTACCTCAAGTATCGGGACCTGATCGCCAGCTATCTGCCCGAATCGTTGCCAGCCATACCCGATGCCATCGCCACGCTTGACTGCACCGGCGTTGGGGCCTTGATGCCAACGCTGTACGCGTCGATCTGGGACAACCTGCCCGCAGCACTGCCGCGCGAGCATGGCGTCGATCCGAAGTCGTTTGAACACTACGGTCAGGCGTTTGGCTTCGTGCTGTATCGCACGCCATTACCGGCGCACGCGAACGGTGTGCTGGATATCAGCGGCGTTCACGACTATGCGACCGTTTTCCTTGGGGAACAGTACGCGGGCGGCGTATCGAGAGCGCAACTGCCGCGGAAGTACGCGCAGTCGCTCGACATGATGCATCGCGCGCCACTTGTCCTGCCTTCGGCGCGGCGGAATCAAGGGGCGAACACGGACGGCCAGGGAGCGCTGGAGATACTCGTCGAGGCCATGGGGCGCGTCAACTTCGGACCCGCGCTCGTTGACCGCAAAGGTCTGCTCGATCCGGTCACGATGAAACACGTCGACGGCTCGGTCTCGTTGCTCGGTGAATGGGACGTCTACCTGCTGCCGATGGATGAAACGTTCATCGCCAATCTCAACGAAGTCTGCACGAACCCGCGCAAACCCGGTCTTTTTTTCAAGGCGAATGTGCTGCTGACCGAAGTCGGCGACACGTGGCTCGACATGAGCAACTGGACCAAGGGTATCGTCTGGGTCAATGGACACAACCTCGGACGCTACTGGAACATCGGCCCGCAAAGGCGCTTGTACTGCCCCGCGCCGTGGCTCGCGCAAGGTAACAACGAGGTGCTGGTCTTCGACCTTCATCAGATCGAGGCAAAGCCGATACCCCTGGCCGACAGGTTGTACTAGCGCGCAAGCCTCCTGCCCTTCACCGCTTCGCGGCGGCAACCGGCAGCAGTTCGAGCGTGAGTACTTCGAACGGCGCAAGCTGCACTGCTTGCGGCACATCGGCGTCCAGTCGAGCGGGAATACCGGAAGCCCTTGCATGCCCAACGCTGCGCAATTCGAATCGTGCCACCGCCCCATCCGGCAACTCCAGTTGGCGCCGCGGGTCGAGTGTGAAGCGTCGCGTGCGACCGGCAGGATTGCGCAGCGTCACGATCGCCTTGTGCGGCGACCACGCTGCCCAACCGTAAGCCGCCCGTTCGTCCGGCGCCCCGCCAATCCAATGGCTGTCGCGCAGAATGTCGCCGTTTTCGCGCGCCCATAGCGCGGCGCGCGCAAGCACATCCCAGTCGTGCTCGCCCAGCAGCGCCGGCGTGATGTACAACTCCTGCAACTGCGTGCCGGTCCCGAAGTACGACCACACTTCGTGGCCGAATGCATCGGCCGCCGACGTATTGAGCCGTCGATTGCACTGCGCGTACAGGATGCCGTGCAGCATCAGCGAATTGAGCGGAAAGAGCGGACTGCGCTCCACGACGTTGTGGTACGTCTGCGTGTCGCGGTAAGTGATCCAGCGCTCGCGGTTCGTGCCGCTGCCCGCGAGGCCATCGTCGCTGCCGCCGCGCCAGATGGAATCGACATGGAGCAGCCAGAACGGTGACGGATGCGTGCCTGTCGTGAGATTGATGAAGGTTTCGGGTTTGGCCGCGCGGATGTCCCCGATCAGTTGAATCGCCGCGTCCCAATCGCTATCGAACAGGCTGCCGGGAAACACCCTGTCGGCATTGCCTGTGCCGTCGAACTTGAATTGATTGACGCCGCCCTTGTCGAGCAAGTCCATCACGACTTGATGAAAGCGCCGGTAATACGCCGGCCCCGATAATGCGAGACCGTTGTCGATGACCTCGTAACCAGCGGCCCGTCCTCGCGCTACGCGTTCCTGTTTCGGCGTACCGTAGCCGCCCCACGGGGAAAGCCATATGCCGGGAGCGGCGCCGAATCGCGCGGCAGCGTCGCGCAGCGGAACGAAGCCATGTGGAAATGCGTTGCTGAATTGCCAGCCGCCGCCAAGGTCGTCCCAGCCATCGTCGAACAGAAGCGAATCGATTTGCACCCCGCGCGCTGTGTGCAACTCGCGGCCGATCGTTGCGATGCGTTCGAGCGCCTGTTCCTGCGTATATGGCGTCAGGTAGCCGATGTCGCCCCAGCTGTTGTAGTGCAGAAACGGGCGATACGGACGAGCGCGTTCCCGCTCCAGATAGATGCCGAAGTCGCGCCGAATCTGGCCGTCGCAGGCTACACCTGCCACAGCGGAGTAGACGAGCGTTCTGTTTTTCCGCAGCGGTAACGCGCGATGCAGCGTAAAGCCGAGGCTGTCGCTCTCCACTTGACTCGTCGCCAGCGGATGCTCGAAGCCCAGATAAAAGTTGCCCGCAATGGCCGGCGTGCCCTTCCGCTCACTACTGGCCTTGGCGCCAACAGCGCGCGTCTGCAGCAATGACACGGCGGTGATCGCTTCGTCCTGAAGAAGCGCCGTAACCGCCAGTTGGACGCGCAGATATCGTGACCCTTCGCGTTGCTCGACGCTCCATTGCACCTTTAGGCGTCCATCAGTATCGACCAGGGAGACGCTGGCGCGCCGCCCTGCGATTCGTTCGCCGAGGCGGGACGCATCGGGGTTGGGTTCGAGCGCAGCGTCGCTCACGGGCGCAACGACCCTCAGCCCGGACAGGTCCGTGGTGGTTCCGTCAGCAAGCGTGAGCGTGAACGGCGCGACGATCAGCAGCGTGCGTTTGCGCTCGCAATCGATCAGCGAGAAACCGGCGAGACGCTCGTTCTCGTGCGTCCAGCGCAATGCAATTGCGTCGTTGCCGAATGAGGCGATATGGCCCGTCGTCTGGAAAGCGGGCATGCCAGTTTGCGTAGGCAAAGCATGGTCGGCGCGCATGGAGAGACCTGTCTCGGGCCACAGCAGCACATAGGGTAACGGCAACGGACCCACGTGTTCAAGGCGCAGCGAGCGCGGATCGCCGCGCCGTCTGCGCCGGCGCCATCCCATGCGACCGACGGACCCGTCACCCGCGAAGTGCGCGTGGACTAAAGCGACCTTGCTGGCCTGCGCGGCGTGCAGCAGCTATCAAATCCGCGCACGCGGGCGAGTCGGAGCGAGGAAACGCATAGAAACGAACAACCGGCAACGCGGGCAGTCCTTCTTTGCGACCCACGAGGCGCAAACCTTCGACTCGCTGACTATCGGCGATGACTGTGACAGCAAAACCCGCACGCGCCGCCGACAGGCAGCCCGCCATGCTGCTGCTCTCGAACACGAGGCGCCGACGCGGCTGCATTGCTTGCCGAAACACCAGATCCAGACGACCGCGCTCCTGCTGGCGCAACAGATCGGCTGTGATGCCGACTTTCAGGTCGATCGTCGCCTAGGGATGTCGCTGTCGAAAACGCTGTAGCACCTGGGGTAGCCAGGCGCCGGCAAAATCTTCCGATGCACCGACCCGCAGTAACCCAGGCAGCGGCGCGCCGCGTAGTTTCGCGCGGGCCTCGCGTTCCAGATCGAGAATGGCCGATTCGGGTTACCGCGTGCTCGCACCCGCACTGCGGGGCTTCGCGCCCACACGGTTTCTCGATGCGAGCACGCCTCGCAGCGGCCAGTTGTCCGCGCTGGGCCGCGATCTTCTGGATTTCATCGACGTGTTGGAAGTCGAGCGGCCGATCCTGGTCGGACATGATTGGGGCGCACGCGCGGTCGGTGATGCGTGCGGCCTGCGAGACGGCGTGGCTTCACATCTGGTCATGCTATCGGTGGGATACGGCACCAATGCCCCGGACCAGATACTGACCCTGCAGCAGGTGCGCAATTATTGGTACCACTGGTTTATGGCCACGCCGCGCGGCGCACGCGTGGTACGGGACGACCGCGAGACCTTCGCTCGGCAGATGTGGGATAGCTGGGCGCCGGCCGGCTGGTATGCGCCGGCCGACTTCGACGAAGCGGCGCAGGCATTCGCGGGCGACGACTGGGCCGAAATCGTGCTCCATTCCTACCGCCACCGTTGGGGCTTCGTCGACGGCGACCCCGCCTATGCCGACGACGAAGCGCGTCTGAATCCCGCACCGGCGCTATCGGTCGCAACGCTGGTGTTGCACGGCGGTGCGGACACCTGCAACCATCCCGATAGTTCGAGCGGACGGCAGTCTTACTTCCTTGAGCGCTATGAGAGGAAGGTTCTCGATGGTGTGGGCCACTTTCCGCAGCGCAAAGCGCCTCGGGAGGTTGCCGATTCCATCTTGCAGTTCTGTCGATGAGACTGGGCGCGCTCACGAGGCGTCAATGGTCGTCGTCAGCGTCACCGTCGTCGCGGTGAAGACCGTAACGACGGTCGTCGCGGCAATCGCAGCGGTGGTGAGTTCGCGAACGGTGCTCAGAACAGAGTCGGCAAAGAACATGCTATTGCGACGGTCGAACGCGATAGTGATGAAGTAGAGGAAGCCGGCTGCGGCCGCGGGGCCGCTGGCCGGACCTGCTCCGTTGGTGCCGTTGCCCACCACCGTCGTGATGATCCCGGTGCGACGGTCGACGCAAGGAATGCGGTCGTTGCCAAAATCGCTGATGACGAGGTTTCCATAGCGGTCGAAGGCGATGTCCGTCGCGTTGATCAACGCAGCGCCGTTGCAATTCTAAAGTTCATACCAGTGATGCCGATAAATGGCTTGCTGGTCACTGATTGCACGGGATGGCCATTATTCAAAGGCGCTGGGCTGTTGCGCGTCGACGCTCTCAATCCACAAATAAAGAATCATGAAGACCAAAGCACTTTCAAAGTCCGCGCTCGCCGCGGGTTTTGTCGTTACCGCACTGCTCACGGGTTGTGCTTCCCTTCCGAAAACCGACCTTGCCGCCAGCAATCGGCAAAAGCTACATACGATCGGCATGCTGGACGTCAAGGAACCGCGCGGAGAGAGCGTGGTCAACTTCGGCGGCGCTGCCGGAGCATTTGGATTGATTGGTGGATTGGTGCAAGCCGGGGTCAACGCCAATCATACGAGTACGTACACGCAGCGCGTGGCGAGCGAAAAAATCGTTTTCGCCCCCGTTGTTGACGATGGCCTTACAGCGAGACTCTCCAGCGGCGGCTATCAGATCGTTGCGTTGCACGGCCAGAGCGTCAAGCTCGCAAGCGATGGCAAGTCCGACGACTTCTCAGACGTCAAGACCGACGCGGATGCCATCTTGAACGTGTGGATTACTTCGTTTGGCTATGCATCCCCACCGGATACGAGCGACTTCATTCCGTGGGTCGTTATCCGTGCGCGCCTGCTCGATTCGAAGTCGAAGCAGGACATGTACTTTAAGACGTTCGCTTGCGGCTGGGACATCAAGGCCAATTCGGTTCATATCGAAGCAGATGCCAAATATCGTTATGGCAGCTTCGGCACGCTGACCGACCAGTTCGATCAGTCGGTGGCAGGCCTCAAGGATTGCGAACAGGCGGTTGTCGCAGCAATTGGGCAGGATTTGACCAAGCCGCAGTAAGCGGGTTGATCTCAGGATTGACAGCCCTCCCCGCCCCAAGAATCGGCAGGTCTTGCCGACTTCACGCGTCAATTTTCGCCGCCAACGTCGTTCCTCCATCAAGCCTTTTTAGTTTGATCGGCGCCAGGGGTTGCCGGGTGGTCTGTCAGGTTCGCCGACTTCCTACATAAGCTCATATTACAATGCCGGGCTAAAAACGCTGCCCGGTACGGCGGCACACAGATCAAAACGCTCAATGTCGACCCAGCTTTCGAATCCTACGTCGCTCGCCTCGGCCTCCGACAAACCTGCCGCCGCAGGCATCGCATCACTCGGTTGGCTGCTCCCCTTCCACGCACTCGTCTGGACCCTGGCCGCCTGGCTCGCGCGCGGCAACCTGGACATCCAGGGCGACATGGTCGAGACCTATGTCTGGGGCCTCGAGTGGCAGGCCGGTTACGCGAAGCACCCGCCGCTTTCGTCGTGGGTCGCAGCGGCCTGGTTCAGCGTGTTCCCGCATACCGATCTCGCGTATTTCGCGCTGTCGGCGGTGAACGTGCTGGTCGGCCTCGTCGGCATCGTCGCGCTCGCCGGGCGCTTCGTGCCGCGCCAGATCGCGATCTTCGCCGGGCTTGCGATGGCGGTATCGCCGCTTTACTCGAATCTCGCCATCAAGTTCAATCCGAACTCGATCCTGTTGTCGGTCTGGCCGTGGACCGCCTACTTTTTCGTCCGCTACGTGCAGCCGGGCAGCCGCCTCGCACGCGGCGGCGCGGCGCTCGGTCTCGGGGCGTGCGCGGCGCTTGCCGTGCTGGGCAAGTACTTCACGGTCGTGCTGCTGCTCGGGCTGTTGCTGGCATTGCTCGCGCGTCCCGCATGGCGTGCGCGCCTCTTCAGCGTCGATTCGCTGCTCGCGGTGGCGGCGGGTGTCGCCGTGCTGGCCCCGCACGTGCACTGGATGATGGTCAATCATTTCCCGACGCTGGAGTACGCCGCGCAACGCACCGGCGGCACGCTGGTCGCCGCGGTCGGGCGCTTTGGCATCTACACGCTCGCGCAGATCGGCTATCTCGCGCTCAGTTTCATTTTCGTGCTGTTGATGGTGCGCACGCGCGGGGCCGCGCGGCTGATGGCGCTGAGCGTGGTTCGGCGCGGGTCGCACCCGGATCTGTGGTGGCTCGCGCTGGGGCCGCTGTTCGCCGTGGGCGTGCTGTCGGTGATCGGCAAGACGCAGATGGCCTCGGTCTGGGGCATGGCGCAATGGTTCGCGATCGTGCCGCTCTGGCTTGCCGTGCTCACGCAAGCCCGCGTCGAGTTCGCGCCGCAGCGTGCCATACGCGCCATGGCGGTGTACTGGGCGCTGGTGCTCGTGGTGTCGGCAGTGGTCGGCTACATGGGGGCGCGGCGCAATACCGACGACGCGGCCGAGCCGCGCGCGGAACTCGCGGCAGCCGCGCAGGCGGTGTGGCACGAACACACCCGCCGGCCGCTGTCGATCGTGGCGGGCTCGACGCATGAAGCCGCTTCGATGGTGTTCTATGACGGCGGCGGCGCCCGCTTCTGGGATCTCCACTGGCCGGCGGCAACGCCCTGGTTCACACCCGCCGATTTCGCGCGCCAGGGCGCGCTGATCGTGTGCCGTGGCGACGACTCGGACTGCATCACGACGGCATCGTCGCTAAGTCATGCAGCACCGGTTGCGCTCGAGGTGGGCAAGACCGCATGGGGACGGGAGTTGCCCGCGCGTCCCTACCAACTGTTCGTGATCGTGCCGCAGTCGTGAGCCACGCGCCGATCACGCCGGACCGCGGCCGGCCGCTCGTCGTCGATCTCGATGGCCTGCGCATAGCGCTGGTGAGTGGCGGTCGCGAGCACGAGCGCACGGCCGGCCGCGGCTGACGATCGCATTTTGCGCGGCGTGTTTCTGGATGGCGATCTAGAGGGGCGATCATGTGTCGGATGGCCTGTGCTGATGGGCCGCCCTCCCACCTTCTGCAATGCGCTCGCAAGCTAACCGAGCGAGTGGAAAGGGGTACCATGAGCACACCATCCCACGCCAGGCTGATCCGTGCCTGAGCGTGTAACGTCTTCCTCGCCAAAGGTCCTGCCATGATCGTGTATCACACCGTACCCGGTTCACCGGTCATCGAAATATCCGTCGAAGGCAAAATCACCGACCACGAACTGCGCGAAGCCATCGAACGCATGCGTGGTGATCTCGAGCTGAACGGCAAGACCCGCGTGCTCGAACGCATCGAACATTTCAGCGGCATCGAACCGAAGGCGCTGTGGACCGACCTGACGCTCGGCGTCGCCGTCGCCCGCAAGGTCACGCGCGCCGCCGTGGTGGCCGACGCGGGCTGGATTCACGCGTCGATGCATTTGGCGCGGTTCTTTACAAAGGCTGAAATCAAGGCGTTTCGCGTCAACGAACTGGAACAGGCGCGGGCCTGGATCAACGCCTGAACGTCGTCTTCAGCCGAACGCATTGAGCAGAGACCGGTACTGCCGCATCAGGAACACGCAGCGCCACCCACGCAAGAAGCACAACAGGAGAAGAGGAGCACATGACGAAGCGAGTGATTGCGACCGGCGGCAGCGGCCTGGCCGGAAAATGGGTCGTCGAGGACCTGGTCGAGCACGGCTACGAGGTGATGAATGTCGATCGCGTGCCGATGGCAGCGCGCACGGCGCGCACGTTGATTACGGACATCACCGATGCGGGCCAGGTATTCAATGCGCTTGCATCGAGCACGGCGCCGGGAGAATTCGCCAACGACCTCGAACCAAAGCCGATCGACGCGATCGTGCATTTCGCGGCGATCCCTCGCATCATGATCACGCCCGACAACGAGGTGTACCGGATCAACGTGATGGGCACGTACAACATTCTCGATGCAGCGTCGAAGCTTGGCATTCGCAAGGTGATCGTCGCATCGAGCGAAACCACCTATGGCATCGTGTTCGCGCACTGCGACCGCAGTCCTGAATACTTCCCGCTCGACGAGGAATATCCGGTGGACCCAATGGACAGCTACGCGACGTCGAAGGTGATCAACGAAGTGACGGCGAAAGCGTTTCACGCACGCACCGGCTCCGACATTTACTGCTTTCGGATCGGCAACGTGCTCGAACCCAGCGACTACGCGAAGTTTCCGCAGTGGCTCAAAGATCCGGCACTGCGCAAGAGGATTGCGTGGAGCTATATCGACGGCCGCGATCTCGCGAGCGCGTGCCGGCTCGCCATCGAAAAGGACGGTCTCGGCTTTCAGGTGATGAACGTCGCGGCCGACGACGTATCGTCCGACGTACCCACGACGGAACTGCTCCGGCGCTACTACCCGGGCGTGCCGCTCAGGAAGCAGCTCGGCGAGTTCGAGACCCTGCTCAGTAATGAGAAGCTCAAGCGCCTCCTTGGATGGAAACAGCAACACTACTGGCGCGACGAGGCGAAGAAGGTCGTCTAGCATGCATGGCGGGCCGGCGCCCTGCCGGCCCAATCATGCCCTGCGGGTCCTGATGGACTGCTTTGCAACGACGCAGACCGGTGCAATAGCGTCGTTGCCGATCCCAAGCAGATCAGTGCCTGTGCACCTTCTCCAGACTGTCCGCGCGATGCACCGCGTGCTGGCCGCTCTTCTCGCTTTCGACCTCGTAACGGGGGTCGTCCTTCGACGCGCTGAGAACCTGACCGTCCAGTTCCGTATCCCTGATGATCCTGCGGACGACCGTGCCTGTCGTCACGCCTTGCGGAGTGTTCCACGTGACGCGATCACCTGTTTTCAGTCGATGGGACATGATTGTGCGCTCCAGTGGTTGAATCCATAGGATCGCAGCATTCTTCGTTCCTGAGGCCGGTGCGAACGCCTGCGTGGCTCGGCATACCGTCCCTCCCTGCGGGCGAGCTGGCAGGAACCCCTGCACCTGCGGAATGAATCAGTTCGGCGCGCAGATATAGCGGCGTGACCACGGAAGCTTGCTAGCACGGATGCCCGCCTTACGCGCGACGATCTGGATGTGATGCCGTGATTCATCAGCACGCCATCTTCGGCGAGCAGTCCTTCTACGTGTGCGAAGTATCCGGCCAGGTTTTGGCGCCCCCCATGCTCGAACCTCCAGTTCTCCTTCATGGACCGCAAGTAAAGCGACATCGTCGATGCAGACCGTGCAAAACGCCGGATCAACGGTTGAAATCGCGGCCCGAGATCACGGCATCGACATAACCTGTGCGAATGACGAAATCACCGAAGTGCTCGTGCTCGACACGTTCGCTGGCGAAATGGCCGAGCGTCGTGTCGAGCGACTCGAGGATCGTCTGTTCGCCGACGTTCTCGCGATACAGGCGATTGAGTCTTTCCCCGTGAAAGCCGCCACCCAGGTAAAGGTTGTACTTGCCAGGCGCACGTCCCGACAGTCCGATTTCTGCGATGTAGGGCCGCGAGCAGCCGTTCGGGCAACCGCTCATGCGCATCGTGATCGGGACATCCGCCAGTCCATGCTTTTCGAGCAAGGCTTCGATCTTCGTCACGAGAGACGGCAGGTAGCGCTCGCTTTCGGCCATCGCCAGTCCACATGTCGGCATCGCGACACAGGCCATCGAGTTCAGGCGCAACGCGCTATCACGCACGTGAGCGAGCAGGCCGTGTTGTTCGGCGAGCCGCTCGATCTGCTCGCGGTTCGTGTCGGGTACCTGAGCAATCACGATGTTCTGATTGGGCGTCAGGCGAAACGTGCCGACGTGCACGCGCGCGATTGCACGCAGACCATCGAGCAGCGCATGGTCCGGCCCGTTGCTCAGGCGGCCGTTCTCGATGAACAGCGTCAGGTGATGCGCGCCGTCGTCGCCGGTCTGCCAGCCCAGTGCGTCGCCGTTCGTCGTAAAGGCAAACCGGTGTGCGTCTCCGAGTGCGAAGCCCAGCCGCCGTTCGATCTCTGCTTTGACCCAGTCGAGACCGAGATCGTCGATCGTGTACTTGAAGCGCGCGTGCGCGCGTTCCTTGCGGTCGCCGTAATCGCGCTGAACGCTCATCACGGCTTCACAGGTGGCCAGCACCTGATCCGGCGTGACGAAGCCGATCACGTCGGCGAGCCGCGGATAGGTCGCCGCCGATTGATCGCTGCGCCCCATTCCGCCGCCGATCGCGACGTTGAATCCCTTCAGTTCGCCGTGCTCGGCAATGGCGATGAATCCGAGATCCTGTGTGTAGACATCGATGTCGTTGACGGGTGGAACCGCGAAGCCGATCTTGAACTTGCGCGGCATGTAGGTCTTGCCGTAGAACGGCTCCTCGGGTTCCGGGCCCTCGATGCGTGTCTCGCCATACCAGGTCTCGTGATAAGCGTGCATGCGTGGAATGGCCTGGTCGCTGGCGCGGCGTGCGAGGTCATAGACCGCGGCATGGAGTGACGACAGATGCGGATTGATCGAACACATCACGCCGCGCGCGTCGTCGCCGCAGGCAGAGATCGTATCGAGCTGCACTTCGCGCAGGCCCTGGATGACGGGTCGCAGGTCGTGTTTGAGCACCCAATGGAATTGGACCGTTTGCCGCGTCGTCAGCCGCAATGTTTCGCCGCCGTTCGCGCGCGCGAGCTCGTCGAGTTTCAGCCATTGCGCGGGGGTGCAGACGCCGCCTGGCATCCGCACGCGAATCATGAACTGAAAGGCCGGTTCCAGCTTTTGCCGCCGGCGCTCGTCGCGCAGATCGCGGTCGTCCTGTTGATAGATGCCATGGAATTTCAGCAGCTTCGTGTCGGTATCGGCTACGGCGCCCGTCAGCGGGTCGGCCAGGCTTGCGCCAATCGTGCCGCGCAATTGGTCGCTCGCGGCCTTCAGACGTTCGTCCGCGCTCAAGCATTCGACGGGCTGTGACAGGTCGCGGCTGCGATCCGGTTCGGTAGGTGGATTGCTCATCATGTCGCTCAGTAGACGTCGCGCTGGTAGCGCCCGTCGCGTTGAAGCTGTTGAAGGTACGCTTGCGCGCATTCGGTATCGAGCGCGCCCTCGCTGCCGATGATCTCGAGAAGCGTGTGATGAACGTCGGGCGCGAGGCGGCTTGCATCGCCGCAGACGTACAGGTGCGCGCCTTCTTCCAGCCACGCGAACAGGTCGTGACCCTGCGCTTGCATCCTGTGCTGCACGTAGATCTTCCCTTCGCCGTTCGCGCGCCGGTCGCGCGAGAATGCAACGTCCATCCGCGTCAGCGCGTTGTCCTTCAGCAGCCGTTGCCACTCGGTCTGATAGAGAAAGTCGGTGCGGAAGTTGCGTTCACCGAAGAAGAGCCATGACCGTCCGTTCGCCCCGCGTGCTTCGCGTTCCTGCATGAAGGCGCGGAATGGCGCAATGCCGGTGCCGGCGCCGATCATGATGATCGGCACGTCGCCCGCGGGCAGCCGGAAGTTCGAATTCCGGTGTATGTACACAGGCAACTGAGCATCGAGCTCGATGCGCTCGGACAATTGGCCCGACGCCACGCCCGCGCGCGGTTCGCCGTGCAGTTCGTAGCGCAGCGCCGAAACGGTCAGGTGCACTTCATCGGGCGCCGCGGCGAGGCTCGATGCAATCGAATAGAGGCGCGGCTGCAAAGGTCGCAGCGCGGCGAGGAAGTGCTGCGCGTCGATCCCCTTGACGGGAAACCGCCGTACCACGTCGATGATGTGATGGCCGCGCATGTAGGCGGTTCGCTCGTCAGCGTGCGCGTTGTCGACGAGACGTTCGAGCTCTGCCGCACCGGAAAGCCGTGCCCAGTGCTCGAGAAAGCGTGGCGTGAGCGCAGTGACTTCGAAGCCGGCACCGAGCGCATCGCCGAGTGTCGTGTCGTTGCCCTTTACGTCGACGGCTTGCGAGTCATCGAGAACGAGTTCCTGCAGTACCGCGCGAACCACTGAAGGGTCATTCGTCGGCACCACGCCCAAAGCGTCGCCCGGGTCGAAGCTGAGGCCCGATCCTTCGAGCGACAGTTCGATATGCCGGGTTTCCTTCGATGATCCACGTCCCGTCAGCGCGATGTTTTCAATGACGCGGGCGTGAAAAGGATGTTGCCTGTCGCTCGCCGCCCGCCGCTGCGGCAAAGCGCCTGCGGGCGCGCGCGGTTCGGCGCTGGGCGGATGACCGGCTGCGGATGCGTCGCTGACCAGAAGCGCAAGGGTCTGTTCGATCCAGGCGTTTGCCGGTTGTTCGTAATCGACGTCGCAATCGACTCTCTGCGCGAGTCGCTCGGCGCCGAGTTCCTCGAAACGGCGGTCGAGCCGCTTGCCCGCCTCGCAGTAGTGTTCATAGGTCGAGTCGCCCAACGCCAGCACGGCAAAACGCACGCCAGTGAGCTTCGGCGCCTTGCGTCCTTCGATGAACTCGAAGAAGTCGGTGGCCGATTGCGGCGGATCGCCCTCGCCATAAGTGCTCGCGACGACGAGGACATCCTGCTCGTCCTTCAACTGACGAACCTTGTAGCTGGCCAAGTCATGCAGCGATGCGACGAGGCCGCGTTGCGCCGCCTGCTCGGCGAGCGAGCGGGCGAGCGCCGCGCTGTTGCCGGTTTCGCTGCCGTAGAGCACGCTGAGCCGGCGTGCCGAAGTGCCGCCGAGATCGGCTTCAGCAGCCGGTGCGCGCGCTTCGGCTCGGAGTGTGCTGGCTTGATCGAACCCCGCGAGATATCCGCTGACCCAGACGAGTTGCCGGGAGTCGAGCGAGGTCGTGAGGGCCTTGATGTGTTCCCACTGGGCCTCGGTCAGCACCGGGTCCCGAAATTCCGCAACAGCCATCTCTCTATCGACTCCAGACGTACGCTGCCCCGGGACGCCCGCGTGAGCGTGTCGCGCGGGCCTCGACAGGTCAGCTTGGTGATGAACCGACAACCATTTTCCGGCACCGGTTATCCGCACGCAAATGGATACTCATTGCAATTGATAGCAAAAATTTTGATATGAAACGATGGATATCACGCTGGCCCGCACCTTTTCTCGAAGTCTCGGCAAGTGGCAGCTTCATATCGGCTGCGGAGCGTTTGCACCTGACGCAGACGGCGGTGAGCGCGCGCATCCGCACGCTGGAGGAGCAGCTGGAACGCCGGCTGTTCGTCCGCAACGGGCGCGCCGGAATTCTCATGGTCGGCCTACGTGGTGTACGCCAGACGACAGGAAGGCAACGTTATCGACCGCGTCCGGCAGGGGCTGCGGGCCGTCGCCACTGCTTAGGACGAACCGCGCGTGGACCACGAGGTGGTCTCACGGCCGACAGTTCGCGGCAGCAGGGGGCGGACGGAGCGGGGCGGGTCCGTGTCGCAGCGGTGACGACGCTTGTACGTTTGACCAAATTGGTCAGGTGATCATCGAGAGGAGCCGACCGTTATCAGAAGCGTGACGTCTTTCGGAATGTCCACCGGGTCCGGCCCGAGCACACCCGCGGGAATATGAATGTTGCCGCCATAGTGAATCTTGTGTGAGCCGGCGGATAGCGGCTCTAGTAGCAGGAAGTAGCCGTCGCCTGCGGCCGTACCGTTACCGCCGGTACCCGTAGGGTTAAAAACCCAAGGAGTAGGAGCGGTAAACGGGAACTGGTCAGTCATCGTCCGATATGCGCTGACGTTGGCGATTGGGACATCGTCGACACTCACAAACACGTTCTGGATGTAGTTGGCGAACTGATGGGCAATCGCCCGTTGACCGGCCGCCGTCGCTGCATAGAAAGGCTCGGGGTCGAGCGACGAAGCCTCTACGTCAAGCGTGGTCAAAAAGATCGCCGTCCCTGCGGGAATAACGTTTGCGGACTGATTGCAGATTTGGTCCGGGAGATCGGGCGCCGACCAATACCAAACATTGCCCGTTTGCCCCGCCGAGATAGGACGGTTGGTGCAGTCATTAAAAGGATGCGGAAGCGGACCGAGAGGCAACGCTAACGCCCACTGCCAGAACGACGCCTCCCACTGCGCGTAGGTCTTGCCTCTAAAGCGCGCATTGAGTGGCACCACGTGAGGGCTCGCAGACGCCGCGGGCGGCGCAGCTTTATGCGCTACTGCCGATTCGCCAGCACTATCACTGCCTCCTCCACCGCATGCGGTCAATGCCGCTGCAATCGATATCACAATCGCGGATGCCTGCAATCCTCTTTTGAGTCGTGGAATGAAGGCCGCGATATCTGTTCCTGCATCTTGATCATTCATGACGCTCTCCAACGTATTTGTGCTTCTTTAACTGGGAGTCATCGACTCGGTCGATGGCAACGTTAACGAGCCACCCGGATTTGCAAACCGACCAGCCACAAAAGACATCTTCTCCAATCGCTATGACGTCGCTATCGCTGTCGCGAGCGAACTCAATAGCAATATCGAGCGAAAGTCCGCGGGTCAATTTGCCGCCAAACATTCGCAAAATCCGAAAGGCAATAAAAGGTCCCACCGAAATTCACCTGATCGGGCGAATGTGAAAATGGGCGCATCGTTGAGCGCGCGGAGCCACGCATTCGCTGTCCGCGACCGGAACCAACATATAGGAAGGACTACTTCGTCACTGAGCCAACGCAATGAGCTGAGTGGTCGCAGATGCGTGCAGAAGTTTTGCACGGAAGTCTGCTCGTGGTGACTTCATGAGTCATGCAACCAATAAGATTTGCATTGCATGACGTCGTTATAGCAGGGGTGAAAACTACTACAAGGCGATAAATCAGCCGGGATAAGACTTCGGTTAGACGCCATGAGCCATGCAAGAGCGCGTCGGCTCAATTCGACACATTGGCCGATCGTCATCGGACGCCCGCGCGCAATTCGTCCCGCCACGGGCCCGCGTGTGGCGCGCGGCACCGCTCGTTCCCCGTCAATCAGTACGCGGGCAGCGAATTCCACGCCCGGCTTCCTCAATGCGGCTCACTCTTCCACATGAGCCGGACCGGAAAATGTTCGTTCGGCGCACACCAAGCGACCTACACTGCAATTCAACGAAGACAAAAAAGATCGCCAGACTTAGCTGGATCCGGACGATCGCATTCCGATTTCGCTTTGATCAGGCGGAGTCCGTACATGCTCCCCTTTTTGTCTGGAGGCGCTCATGAAAAAGGAGAGGAAGACAGCACGGCAAATTCTGTCCGCGAACCCTCGGGAGGTTGTTTCGGTCGGCCCCGACGACACGGTGCTCAGCGCGCTGCAACTGATGGCCGACAAGGATGTGACGACGGTGCTGGTGCTGCAAAGCAGCAATCTGGTTGGCGTGCTGTCTCAGCGCGACTACGCGCGCAAGGTCGACGTGCTCGGCCGCAACGCTGCCAGCACCAGGGTTGGCGACATCATGACCACTCAGGTGTTTTATGTGACGCCCGAGCATACCTGCGATCAATGCCTCGCGTCGATGCATACGAAGCGGATCCGGCACCTGCCTGTTATCGAATCCGGGCGCGTCATCGGCGTGCTTTCCAACAGTGACGTGCTGGAGGAACTCCTGCAGGAGGACGAGCGTTTCATCCGGGTTCTCGAGGACGACATGCTCCATCTGACCATTGATACCGGCGGCGCCTATTAGACAGTCGCGCTCGAATCAGACGAGGTGAAACATGAGCACGCAATCAACCGCGGGGACGCCTGCACCGGCCATCCTTTCCCGCTCGTCCGGAAAAGTGGCATCGGCGCGCGATGCCGTGCGCCTGATCCGCGCCGGCGATACGGTCGCGACAGGTGGCTTCGTCGGCATCGGCTTCGCCGAAGACATCGCTATTGCCCTCGAGGAACTCTGTACGACGCGTGACGAGGATGCGTTAGTGACCCTCCCAAAGCCGCGCGACCTCACGCTGGTCTATGCGGCCGGCCAGGGAGACGGCAAGGACCGGGGACTGAACCACCTGGCGACGCCGGGACTCGTCAAACGCGTGATCGGCGGACACTGGGGTCTGGTGCCGAAGCTGCAGCGGCTTGCGGTAAATAACCAGATCGAAGCCTATAACCTGCCGCAGGGCGTGATCAGCCACCTGTTTCGCGACATTGCGTCCGGAAAACCCGGCCATCTGTCACGAGTCGGCCTCGGCACCTTCGTCGATCCGCGCTTCGGCGGCGGCAAACTGAACGAACGCACCACCGAGAACCTGGTCGAGTTGATGCAGATCGGCGGCGAGGAATATCTGTTCTACAAGTCGTTCCCGATCAACGTCGCGATCGTGCGCGGCACCACCGCCGATCCCGACGGCAATGTGACGATGGAGCGCGAAGCGCTGACCCTGGAGGCGCTGGCGATCGCCATGGCCGCGCACAACTGCCACGGTCTGGTGATCGTCCAGGTGGAGCGCATCGCCGAAAGCGGCTCGCTCAATCCGCGCCAGGTCAAGATCCCCGGCGTGCTGGTCGATTGCGTCGTGCTGGCGCCGCCAGAGAACCATCAGCAGACCTTTGCCACACCCTACAGCGCGGCGTTCGCCGGCGAAATCCGGGTCCCCGCGAGCAGTGTGGCGCCGATGCCGATGAGTGAGCGCAAGGTGGTCGCGCGGCGCGCGGCAATGGAACTCCAGCCGAACAGCGTGGTGAATCTCGGAATCGGCATGCCCGAGGGCATCGCCAGCGTCGCCAACGAGGAAAGAATTCTCGACCTGCTGACGCTGACCACCGAGCCCGGCGTAATCGGCGGCATTCCGGCGGGAGGCTTGAACTTCGGCGCGGCGACCAACCCGCAGGCCATCATCGATCAGCCCGCGCAATTCGATTTCTATGACGGCGGCGGACTCGACATCGCGTTTCTCGGCCTCGCGCAGGCCGATCGGATGGGAAACCTCAACGTGTCGAGATTCGGGCCGCGCCTGGCCGGTGCAGGAGGCTTCATCAACATCAGCCAGAATGCCAGGAAAGTCGTGTTCGTCGGCACTTTCATGGCGGGCCAAAGCCAGATTTCAGTCGCCGACGGCAAGCTGCGTATCCACCGTGACGGCACGGCCAGGAAGTTCATCGAGGAAGTCGAGCATCGCACGTTTTCTGGCCCGTATGCGGCGGCAGCGGGACAACCGGTCCTCTACGTCACCGAGCGTTGCGTGTTCGAACTCGGCGCCGAGGGCATGGAACTCATCGAGATCGCGCCTGGCGTCGATCTGGAGCGCGATATTCTGGCCAGGATGGACTTCGCACCGATCCTGCGTTCGCCGAAGCAGATGGACGAGCGGATTTTCCTGCCGGAACCGATGGGTTTGCGCTCGAATGTATTGCGACTGCCGCTGGAAGCGCGCTTCATCTACGACGACGACAAGAACATCATGTTTCTCAATTTCTCGCGTCTCGAGGTGAAGCGTCCCGACGACATCGCCGCGATCCGAACTCAGGTATGCCGCATCTGCGAACCACTGGACCACAAGGTTTATGCGGTGGTGAACTACGAGGGCTTCGTGTTGGACCCCGCGCTGGAAGACGCGTATGTCGAAATGGTCGAGGATATGGTGCAGCGCTACTATCTCGGCGTAACGCGCTTTACGACCAGCGCTTTCATGCGCGCCAAGCTGGGTGGCGCACTGACGCGGCGCGGGCTGTCACCTTATGTCTATGAGACGGAGGCGGAAGCGCAGGCGTTCCTGCGCGAGCAGTCGCCGAACCGCTAGCGAAGCTGTAATCGCCACGCGCGATGTCATCGAGCCGGCAGCCGTCACATAGGCTTGTTGTCGCCGCCCTGCAAGTGCAGCGGGTCCGGACTCTTCTGGGTTGAGCGCAACACGCCGGTGTCGTCGAAATAGAAATTGAACAGCAGGTACCACACGTTGTCTTCCAGATAGCGATAGCTCCATACCTCGCGTTTCAACATTGGAAAGTATGTCGTGTCCTCCGGGCGGCCAAAGTTGGTTAGAACGTCGTTCTTCGTCCACTTGTCAGGCTCCGCGCGGTAAAACTCGTTCGGCTGCAGCACTTGCCGGACGCGGATCACTTTGCCGGTTGGGTCGATGTCCGCGGCGACGGTGACTTCCCCCATAGGCTGCGTCGGCCACATCAGCCGCCGCGAACCGTCGGGCAGGTTGTACACCTCGCGCGGCTGTCCCAATCTGGCGACGACGGCAGATTCCGGTTCGCCTGCATGGAACGCCTCCCACGGCTGCGCGCAGGCCTCAAGCGCCAATACCGCCGCGCCAAGCAGCGCGACGCGTGTGTGACGGGCACGACCGAATGCCGATCGCGATGAATTCGATCGCCGGGATGTCATTGGGGACTCTACCCGCCAGGATCCGAAGTCAGTGCCTGTGATGTAGCCAACCCATGTGATGCGCGTCGAGCCACTGGCTCATTGTCTCTTCCGGATGCGCGTGCCTGTATCGCCGCGCGAACACGTACGCGAGGACCAGCAGCGCTGCCAACGCCACTACAAGGCCCATCATTGACTGAGTCATGGCAGCCTCCCTTCTAGGTTGCGACCATGGTTATATGGTAGGCGATGCGCTCGATGTCAGGGCCCTGCCAGCCAGCGCAACTCCGGCCCCGGATAGCTCGCGAGCCATGTGCCGTTCGCGCCCATCGGCTTCCACGTTGATAACAGTTTCAACGCAAGTTTGAAATACCGTTATTACGAGAGGTTATTAAGCGGCGAACGACCAGGCGCCGTCGATTTCCGCAAAACCCCGTGCGGTGGGCCCTGCAGGCTCGCGACACCGCCCGCGCCCGGACTCGCCATCGAGCACCGCGCCCCCGGCCGGCAGCGGCCCCGATCCGACATTTCGGTATACTCTCGGGCTTTCCCGAAACGATTATTTGCGGCCCCTCCCGCGCAGCGACCGCCATTTGACCGGCGCGCCGCCCTCGCGCGACAAGCGCGTCCGCCCCACTCATCATGTCCGATCTCTCCACGCCATTCGGCGCGGCTCGCCGTGCCGTCAACATCAATCCAAAGCCGCTCACCGTCGCGCTCGCGCTGGTCGTGCTCGGCGCGGTCTATCTCGCGCAAACCGTCAGCGTGAAGCAGGCCGCGCTGTACGTCCTCGGCGCGCTGCTCGGCATCACGCTCTATCACGCCGCGTTCGGCTTCACGTCCGCGTGGCGCGTGTTCATCGCCGACGGCCGGGGCGCCGGTCTGCGCGCGCAGATGCTGATGCTCGCGGTCGGCGTGCTGCTGTTCTTCCCGGCGCTTTCCGCCGGCACGCTGTTCGGTCATCCGGTGGTCGGAGAAGTGTCGCCCGTCGGCACCTCGGTCGTGGTCGGCGCGTTCATGTTCGGCATCGGCATGCAGCTCGGCGGCGGCTGCGCGTCCGGCACGCTGTACACGGTCGGCGGCGGCAGCACGCGGATGGTGGTCACGCTGATCGCGTTCATCATCGGCTCGGTGATCGGCACCGCGCATATGCCGTTCTGGTCCGCGATGCCGCATCTGCCGCCGATCTCGCTCGTGCAGACGCTCGGCGTCGTCCCGGGCATCGCGCTGAACCTCGTCGTGTTCGCGGCCATCGCCGCGCTGACCGTGCTGATCGAGAAACGCCGTCACGGCCGTCTCGTCAGCGAGGTGGAACGCGCACCGAACGCATCGCCGTGGCTGCATGGCCCGTGGCCGCTGCTCGCCGGCGGCGTCGTGCTCGCGATCCTCAACTTCGTGACGCTCGCGCTGTCGGGTCGTCCGTGGGGCATCACGTCGGCGTTCGCGCTGTGGGGCGCCAAGGCGTTCTCCGCAATGGGCGTCGACGTCGCGAGCTGGCCGGTGTGGAGCACCGGCCCGAACGCAGCCGCCCTCGCCGCACCGATCAGCCACGACATGAAGTCGGTGATGGACATCGGCATCGTGATCGGCGCGATGGTCGCCGCTTCGCTGGCCGGCCGCTATGCGCCGGTGTGGCGTCTGCCGCTGCGCTCGCTGCTCGCGGCGATCGTCGGCGGTCTGATTCTCGGCTACGGCGCGCGTCTCGCGTACGGCTGCAATATCGGCGCGTACTTCAGCGGCATCGTATCGGGCAGCCTGCACGGCTGGCTGTGGCTCGTCGCGGCATTTTTCGGCAACGTGGTCGGCACGAAGCTGCGTCCGCTGTTCGGCCTTCCGGTCGAGCGCGTCAAGCAGACGGGCTGCTGATCGGGCGGCTTCGGCCGCCTATCGGGCGGGGGCTGCGCTGCTGCCCCGCGCGCGCAATTCCGGGCGGAAGTCGTCGCAACGAAGCCGAGTCTTCTATCTGGCGCCAGTCTGAAGCCGTCGCGCGAGTTCGTCGGCTATCTGCTGCGCGCTGTTCCTGACCGCCGTCTTTTCATCGCGGCCGGAAAGAACGACCTTCGCGGCGATCACGTACGGATTGAGCTTGATCACGGCGCCCGGCATATCCCTGCTCTTCCCCTCTTCAACACTTTCATAAAGCGGCGGCAACTCCGGCGAAGCCAGGTTATCGCAGGAGACCGCGACCTGAAACTGGCTTTGGCCCGCGCCCATTCCCACCATCGCGCGACGCAGCCGGTTGCCCTCATCGACGCTGAGAAAAACGCCGCGCACCTGCCAGCCGTCGTGAGGCAGCGGCTCACCCGGCGCGACACGGCGCGCGTCTACTCCGGCCTTTTTCAGATCGTCCGTCAAAGATTGCGCCATCAGCGCCACGATCTCGCGCGCCCGCGCCTGCGGGTCCTGCTGCTGGCGCAGCGGACCCGCCGGCACCAGATTGCCCACGATGCCTCGCGCGCGGTGGCCTGGCCCGCTGTCAGGGGCGATATTCGCGGCGTCGAGATCGAAATCGGCGACATAGACGACCCGCGATGCAACAGGAGCCGCGAGCGCTGCCGACGCATCCGCCGCCAAACATCCTTGCGCGCCGGCACACACATACGTCGCCAGACCGACAATTCGCACCCATCGAAACACCATTGCGCACCTCCGCACTGATCGCCTGGTACTGGTCGCATGGCAGCGACGAAATACGGCACTCGCATCAAGGCTCTTTATCCATCTTAGGACTTTCGATCGTCTGCATCGCGATCCGAAAATCCTATACTTGGTCGATGCGGTTGTTGGCTACGCGCGTGTCCGCGTATGCCTTGGCGCGAGTCCGACAAACGGAAAACAAAGCCATGCTGACGATCGACGACATTCGCGCCGTGCCGCTGTTCTCGACCCTGCCCGACAGCGAACTGGAAAACCTCGCGCACACGGCCGCCGACCTGCATCTGTGCGCGGGCGAATTCGCGGTTCATGAAGGCGGCGAGCGCGCGTTATACGCGGTGCTGTCGGGCAAGATGGAAGTCATCAAGACGTTCGACGGCATCGAGCGGACCTTGGGCTGGCGTCTGCCCGGCACGATCTTCGGCGAAGTGCCGCTTGCGCTGAGTTCGCCGTTTCCGGGCGCCTATCGAGCGGCCGAGGCTTCGCGCGTGATGCGCGTCGACGCGCCGCAATACTATGCGCTCGCGGCAGCGTCGCCCGAAGTGGCGTTCAAGATGGGGGCGCTCGCGCGCGAACGCATCGGCGGGCTGCAAAGCCTTTCTGCCGAGCCGCCGAAAGCGCGTGTGACGATCGTCGGCAATCGTTGGGACGATGCGTGCACGCTGCTGCGCCAGTTTCTCGCGCGCAATCAGATCAGCGCCGACTGGCTGGCACCGGATGCACCCGAACTGGCCGCGCGCTGGTCCGGTACCTGTCCAACGGAAAGCGAATGCCCCGCGTTGCGCCTCGTCGACGGCACGGTGCTGAGCCGGCCCGCGACCCGCGAACTGGCGGGACTGCTCGGCCTTCAGACACAGCCGCGCCTCGCCGGATACGACACGGCGATCATCGGCGGCGGCCCCGCGGGGCTGGCTGCGGCGGTGTACGGCGCATCGGAGGGGCTGCGCACGCTGGTGCTGGAGCGCGAAGCGCCGGGCGGACAGGCGGGCACGTCCTCGCGCATCGAGAATTACCTCGGCTTTCCCAATGGCGTTTCCGGCGACGAACTCGCGAGCCGCGCGCTGCAACAGGCACGGCGGCTCGGCGCGGAAATCCTCGTGACGCGCTCGGTCGAGCGCATCGACGTAGAGACGCGGCGGATTCATCTCGATGGCGGCGACGCCGTGCACGCCCGAACCATCATTCTCGCGACGGGCGTCACGTGGCGGCGGCTTGCGATCGACGGCTTCGACCGCTTTATCGGCAAGGGGATCTACTACGGCGCGGCGCGCAGCGAAGCGAGCGCGACGCACGGCCTCGATGTCCATCTGATCGGCGGCGGCAATTCGGCCGGCCAGGCGGCGTTGTTCTTCGCCAATCATGCGCGCAGCGTGACGCTCGTCGTGCGCGGCGATTCGCTCGAAAAGGGCATGTCGCGCTATCTGGTCGAACAGCTTGCGGGCAAATCGAATGTCGCGGTGCGCTTGCGCTCGGATGTCGTCGGCGCGCATGGCGATACGCATCTGACTGCCATCGACATTCGCGATTCGACGACGGGCTCAGTAAGCCGGCACGACTGCGGCGGTCTGTTCGTCTTCATCGGCGCGGATGCGCAAACGGAGTGGCTACCGTCCGAAATCGCGCGCGACGAACGCGGCTATGTTCTGACCGGTGACGACGTGGTCAAGGCCGCACGCTGGCCGCATCATCACCGCGATCCTTATCTGCTCGAATCGAGCGTGCCGGGTGTGTTCGCGTGCGGAGATGTGAGGCTGAGCCCTGTGAAGCGCGTCGCTTCGGCCGTCGGCGAGGGCAGCATGGCGATTGCTTTCGCGCACAGGTATTTGCAGTCGGACGGTGCGTGAGGTCGTCGCTCGGTCCTTATGTATTCGCAGGCAGCGCGGCGCGTTCCAATACCGTCATCGGGCCGAGCCTTTCGATCACGTCCAGTTGAGCCGCGTCACGCACGAACAGCGAACCCGCAAACCCGAGCGCGTTGACGGACACGCCTTCGACACGCTCTTGCGATCTCGGCACGAGCAACATCCAGCGCCGCGTGACCAGCAGGTTGTAGGGCGCCGCATGACACCACACGCGATCGATTTCGAGCGCGCCGATACCCGCCGCTTCGAGTAGCGTGCGATAGCGGGACAGCGCCAGCTTCGGCGCATCCGCGCGCGTCAGATCATCCGCGTCGAAGCGCGCGAACGCATGCCAAAACGGCAGCTCCGGCAAGCGGTCCTGCGCGCCCAACAAGGGCTCGATAGGCACGGGCAGATCGGTGTCCCCGAGCGGCAGCGGCACGATCTGCAGATGCTTGTGCGGCTGGCTCGCGCCCGCCTCCGTGCCGGCGTTGTAAAAGCCGATGCCGTCGAATTCGGCCATGCACGCGAGCAGCGCTTCGAAATCGGCAAGATCGAGCAGCGCTTGCTGCGGTGCGAATTCACGCGTGACGATCAGCAGATGATGATCGATCACGTTGAACTTGTTCAGCAACGCGAGATGCGTATCGGAGATATCGGCGACGAACAGATCTGGATCGGGGGGAAGAAATGGGTTCTGTGGGCGCTTTGCGGTCTGCAGCTTGTGCGCTTGCTCGCGCTGTTGTTCCTTGTGCATCAGGCTCGACACCCGACGCACGAGAAAGCGGATGCCACCGCTGTCGATCACGGACTGTTGCGTGTCGATCGGTCGCAGCGCGCCACAACCGAGCGCATGTTCGGTCTGTCGCAGAATGGCGGGCCACAGCGTGCCCGGAATCAGGCGTCGTTGTCGTTCCATAGCATGTCGGCAGGTATGGCGGCGCGAGTGAAGCGAGTCAAAGCGCGGCAGCCGCTACAGCTTGTAGCCTATCGTGCGCAAAAGATCCTTGCGCCATTGAACGTCTTCCGCGCTTTCGGTACCGACGGGCGGAAAGCCATCGATCACGCCGACGATCCCGCGCCCCTGATCCGTTTCAGCGACCAGCACTTCGACGGGATTCGCCGTGGCGCAGAAGATGCGGCAGACCTCGGGCACGGCCTTGATCGTGTTCAGCACGTTGACGGGGAAAAAGCCGTCGCCCAGAAACACGAAGAAGCTATGGCCCGCGCCGACGTTGGTGGCGTTCTGGCATGCCATCTCGACGAGGCTGTCATCCGTGCCGGAGCGCCGCACGAGGCGCTTGCCGGAGGCCTCGCAAAACGCGAGGCCGAACTTGATGCCGGGCACCGTGCCGACCATCGCTTCGTGAATATCCTCGACGGATTTGATGAAGTGGCTTTGCCCGAGGATGAAGTTGGTCGCTTCGGGCTTGACGACCTTGACGGCGGACAATTGCATGGGGGACCTCGCTCCATTGCGGCAACACGCCGAAAACACGTCGAACACAGGCCAACCCGACTGCGGATGGTTCGCGCGTCGGCCGGTCTTCGTCGATCCGGCTTCTAGCCTAGTACGAAAACCGGGCGTCTGGCGAACGACGCCACGAATTCCCGAATTCCGGAGCCCGTCGCGTACCGCACGTGGCTCGTTGCGGGTCTATCCTCAAGCGATCCCGCCATCCAGGAAGCCTGCGTCGTCGCGGCGCACGATCCGCGCCGCGGCGAAACCGTCAAGGACGTCGAACAGGCAGAGAAAGCCTGACTTATGGCGGCATCGATCGACCGGAAGTCGCGTCTCCGTCATAGCGTTTCGACCCGCATTAAACCCCGATCGCGCCGAAGCAGCCGCTCCGAGTCAACAAGGTCAAGCGCCGGTTTACGCCCCCGACCGAGTGTGCAAGTATCTTCACCAAGCCGCATCCCGCACACTCTTGCGAGGTCCACGATGGCCTGGAAACTTTGGAAGACCGACAAGCAGAACGACGAGACGCGAAGCTGGCCGAGCGGGACGCATGAGTCGTTGAAGCAGCTTCTGGACATGTACCTGGTCAGCGACTCGCCACCGTTCGCGAACTGGGCCGCGCCTGGGATCACCTTCACGCCCGAACTCGAAACGCTCGCCCGAAACGGCGTGCGGGGCTATCAGCTTGCCCTCTGGCTGTGGCTTTTCGCCGAGAAGCACGGCACCATCGCGGCAAAAATGGTGCGCGAATCTTTTTGCCTGCTCGCCGACGCGATGCAGCCGTCGTCCGGCGACAAGATCGACTCGCTGCTCGACCTCGAAAATCGCCTCGCGCATTCTGTCGAAGACCTTTCCGCTCAACAGCGCACCTTCCGTCTGGAGGGCCTGTCCGTCGAACTGCCGATGGAGTTTTTCCTCGCTACCGCCTTCCTGCGGCTCGCGCCGGATTCTCCGTATGCGGGGACCGAAGGCACACACCTGCAAGGCAATGACTTCAAGCTGGCCGACTGTTTTCGCCATGCAACCGAAGAGGGACTGGCGGTATTCCGGCCGATGGTAGACGCGGTCGACTTCGACGCGAAATCGCTGCCGAACTGGAAATGGAGCGCTCATCCCGGCGCTGCCGAACGACACCTGCAACGCCGCCACAAGAATCCGCTGTTCGCCCTTCATCGTCAGATGGTGACGGCTCACGAAGTGTATGAGGCGCGGCTTGCCGACGCTCGGGCCATCGAGGAGGTCAGGAGCGAACTCAATGAGATCAGCCGGTCGTTCTCCGAGACGACCGAATTGCCGCTGAACTGGCAGCCCTTCCTCGAAGGATACCGGGACCACGTCGACCGGCTCGATGAACGCCGGCTCGTCGTTGGTGGACAGAGCACGTCCCTCGGCAATGCAATTGCGGAGTTGCGCGCCGACATACTTGCAACCTGGCGCGCGTCGATTCACAAGAACCGGCACAGTCTCGCGACCCTGGAGCAGGACGAAGCAAAACGGACCGAGCGACGCACGCTGCTGTATGGATGCGACTGGACGGCTCAGCTTTTGAGCCACGGGTCGCTGATTCCGCCAGAAGAGGTGGTGCCCGCCCTGCTGAGCGAGCCCGCTTCCGAGCTGGAAAAGGTGGTGACAGGTCTGCGGGGCGAACCGCGACTGCATGAGACGCTTGCGCAGTGTCGTGCAACTGCGCATCGGCTCGTCAACGAGCTTCGCGCCGCCGGCCATCAGCTTCCCGATCTCGACGACAAGCTTCGCATTCTGGATGGTGCGCCCGGGCAGTTGCCGGACTGAACATCTTGCTGGTATGCGATGTCTTCTTACCTGTGGATGCCACGCCCGACCACAAAGGCCACTTATGAACTCTTCCTCTCGCGCCCCGCTCGATATAGCGACTGAGGCGGCATCCACGCTTTCGGAGTACCTGGAGCTGTCGCTAGACAAAGGACAGAGCCTGATTTTCGTGCTCTCTCAAGGCGAAAACAGCGAAGTCTATCTTGGGGACCCCGGCGAGCCGGACGCGGACTGGACAAGCTGCGCGGCCATTCCGAACACGATCGTCCACGCGCTTCTGGAGACCACCCGGTCAGGATTCAACCAGTTGGTCATCGAAGGACAGGCCTACCGCTTCGCCCGGACTTTCGCGCAAGTTGCCGGGCATGGCGCTGTCGTCTTCACGCCTGCGTAGACGTCGCAGCCAATCACGTTGCCGCATTTGAGCATGGATGATCATAGCGATTTCGTAGTGCGCAACATGTCCTCCAGCGAGGTCGATCTGGCGATCGAATGGGCTGCGGCGGAGGGATGGAATCCGGGCCTCGACGACGCGCGATGCTTCTGGAATGCCGACCCCAATGGCTTTTTCGTCGGTACCTGGCGCGGCGAGCCGGTGGCATGCATCTCGGCGGTCCCCTACGATGAGCGTTTCGGTTTCATTGGCCTGTACATCGTCAAGCCAGCGTTTCGCGCCAGGGGTTTCGGTTTGCGCACCTGGCAGCACGCGATGCGCTATCTGGGAGATCGCACCATCGGCCTCGATGGTGTCGTTGCCCAGCAGCGGAACTATAAGAAATCCGGCTTCCAACTCGCGTATCGCAACATCCGCTTCGAGGGCGCCGTGCAAGCTGCGTCGACGCCGACGCTGACGAACGCGCGGGAGGTGCCCTTCGCGCAACTGCTCGCCTACGACAGCGCATGTTTTTCGACCACCCGTTCCGGCTTCCTCGCGGACTGGATCGCGCAACCACAGGCGCTGGCTCTGGCGGACGTGCGCAACGCTCAGATACGAGGGTACGGTGTGCTGCGCCGTTGCAGGAGCGGCTACAAGATCGGTCCGCTTTTTGCCGACGACGCACGCATCGCCAGCGATCTGTTCGACGGACTGGTCGCGAGCGCCGCGGGCGAAGTCATCGCGTTCGACGTCCCGGAAGTCAACGCGGCTGCCGTAGCGCTCGCTGAACGCTACGGCATGGTGAGCGCGTTCGAAACGGCGCGCATGTACACGCGCGCCGCGCCGGCCATTCCCGTGCAGCGCGTGTTCGGGGTCAGTACGTTCGAACTAGGTTGACTGCAACGCAACAGAACGATCATCGAGCGGCCGTGAGCGACGCCTCACGCTGACCGGCAATGGTGAAAAGGCGCACGGTCTCATCGAGCACTTGAGCGGAGTCGATCAGCCGTTGCGCGGTGGCCGTCGCTTGCTCCACCAGCGCGGCGTTTTGCTGGGTCGCGCTGTCAAGGTGCGTGATTGCCTGATTCACCTGCATGATGCCTTTGGCCTGCTCGTCGCTTGCATGGGAGACATCGTCGATGATGGTCAGCACGCGTCTGACCGTCTCGTCGATCACTTTCATCTGCGACGCGGTACGGTCGATCAGCTCCGTACCCTGCGAGACTTCCGCGACGGTCAGATCCACCACGGACTTGATTTGCCTTGCGGACTCCGCGCAACGTTGCGCCAGCATCCGCACTTCGGTGGCGACGACCGCGAACGAACGGCCGGCGTCGCCGGCACGGGCGGCTTCGACCGCCGCGTTCAATGCAATGATGTTGGTCTGAAAGGCGATCCCATCGATCACCCCGGTAATATCGGCGATACGCTGCGACGCCGACGTGATGCCGGACATGGTCCGCTCTACGTGACCGACGATCTCGCCGCCAAGCGCCGCGGCATCCTGTGCTTCCCGGGCAAGTCCGAGCGCGGACGCGGCGGCGTCTGCATTGGCCTTCACGCTGGTGGTGAATTGCTCCATGGTCGCAGCCGTTTCCTCCAGCGACGCCGCTTGCGATTCGGTGCGGCGCGCCAGATCCTCATTGCCGCTCGACATTTCACGAGCGGAGTCGACCACCCCGCCGATCTGGCCACGCACGTCCAGCACGATCGCGCCGAGGTTCGCCTTCAGTTGATTCAGCGCGCTCAGTACGTCGCCGAAATCGCCGTTCCTCGAGATGCTCATTTCGGCGGTCAGGTCACCGGCAGCCATTCGGGTAGCGAAACTGGACAGCCCCGCCAGCGGCGCACCCAATTGCTTTTTCACCGCCAACCAGGCCAAGCCGGCCAGCACCAGGGAGACGGCAGCCGCGGTCCAGAACGGCAACGGCGGCATCCCGCCGTACTGCACCGCACCGACGAGCGGGAAGACCAGCGGCGCGATCACATAGCCCATACCGATACGCGCCACCACCGACAAGCGTGTCAGTGCCTGCAGCTTGCCGGCGATCCCGGTACGCACCAGCTTGCCGCGGCGCAATTTGTGCGAGCGCAACGTGCCTTCGCGCATCCGCGCATAGGTTGACTCGGCAAGCCGCACTTCGTTGCGAGAAGGCTTGGTACGAACGCTCAGATAACCGACGGTCTGACCGCTTTCGATCACCGGCGTGACGTTTGCGCATACCCAGTAATGGTCGCCATTCTTGCGGCGGTTTTTCACCAGCGCCGTCCACGGTTGACCCGCGCGGATCGTGTCCCACATGTCGGCGTACGCGTCGGCCGGCATGTCGGGATGCCGGACGATATTATGTGGCGCGCCAAGCAACTCTTCTCGCGTGAAGCCGGAAATCGCGATGAATGCGGGATTGCAGTACTGAATCCTTCCTTTCAGATCGGTCGCCGAGACGAGCATCTCAGAGGCGGGGAAATCGAGTTCGCGTTGTGTTACGGGCTGGTTATTGCGCATGAAAGTCGTTAGCGAGGCACCACGCTCTGCTGAAGGCGCCGGGATGTCGGTCAATGGACGTTCTAACGGCAATACCTCCCAGATATTGAGGTTATCTGAGTAGCTTAGTCGGGTAATCGAAAGCCTGGTGCCGTCAAGTGCTATGCACCTGTCGCGGCGACGCCAGTCGACATGGACGTCACTTTCGCGAGCCCCTCTTCTTCCTTTCCGGAGCTTCGACGGTAGTATCGACAAACGCTGTAACGGAGAACGCGGCGCACGCGCGTGAAGCGCGCGAGCTACCCGATGCGACGAAGGCGACCGCCGGTGCGGGCGCGGACGTGGTGCGCCAGGTCATCGCCGCGATGAGCGACATTCACGACGGCGCGAAGAGAATGGGCGAGATTATTGGCGTAATCGAAGGCATCGCGTTCCAGACCAACATCCTCGCTTTAAATGCGGCTGTCGAGGCCGCTCGCGCCGGGGAGGAAGGACGCGGCTTTGCCGTCGTCGCAGGCGAGGTACGCAATCTCGCTCAGCGCTCTGCGACCGCGGCGAAGGAAATCAAGGAGCTGATCGACGCGTCGACCGCGCGCGTCGCCGAGGGTTCGCGCCTCGTCGGCCGTGCCGGTGAGACGATGGGCGAAGTACAGACGGCCGTCGGTCGCGTCACGTCGATCATGAGCGACATCGCGACGGCTTCGGCCGAACAGAGCGATGGCATCGAGGAAGTCAATCGCGCGATTACGCAGATGGATCAGATGTCGCAGCAAAATGCCGCGCTGGTCGAGCAGGCGGCTGCCGCTGCGGCGTCGCTAACCGAGCAGACTGGCCTGTTGACGCAGGCGGCCGGCCGATTCCGCTTTGCCTCCGTGGCTTGATGCCACGCTAGAGACTCGCCTGCCGCTCTGCGCTTTAGGTCCTCGAGGCGCCGGAGGCCGTGGTGTCGGTCTCATTGGTAGGCACCGCCTCGAGAAAGCCGCGTCCCATCTCCGCCTCGAAACGCGCAGCGCTGCCCTCCCAGATGATTCGCGCGTGTTCGAGCACGTAGACGCGGTCGGCATGCGGCAGCGCAAACCTGACGTTTTGCTCGCCCAGCAACACGGTAATGGGCGTGGACTTCTGCAGCGAATCCAGTGCCTTCGACAATTGCTCGAGAATCACGGGCGCGAGGCCGAGTGTCGGCTCGTCGAGAATCAGCAGCTTCGGCTGGGTCATCAGCGCGCGCGCGATCGCGAGCATTTGCTGCTCGCCGCCGGACAGCGTGCGCGCGGTTTGGCCCTGGCGCGACTTCAGGATCGGAAACAGATCGAACAGCCACGACAGCTGCTTTGCGCGCACCGTGTCGGCGAGATGATATCCGCCGAGTTCGAGATTCTCGCGTACCGTCATGTCGCCGAATAGCTCGCGCGTTTCCGGGCATTGCACGAGACCGGCGCGCGAGATCGCGGCACCGCTGATACCGCGCAGATCGCGCCCGTCGAAGCGAATCGTCCCCTTGTACGGCACGAGGCCCGAGAGCGCATTGAAAAGCGTCGTCTTGCCCGCGCCGTTCAGACCGACAACCGAGACGAATTCGCCCTCGCGCACTTGCAGACTGACGTCGTCGAGTGCGCACGCCTTGTCGTAGAGCACGCGCACACCGCTCACCTCGAGGATCATGGGCTTCGCATCGCTCGCGGCTCCGGTACGCTGGCGCAGCTCCAGCTTACCGCCCAGATAGACGCGGCGCAACGTCTCGTTCTGCATCACCTGTTCGGCGGTGCCTTCGGCGACACGCTCGCCAAGGTACATCGCGAGCACGCGGTCGGCGAGCGCGGACAGACTCTTGACGTTGTGATCGACCAGCAGCACCGCGCGCCCTTCGGCGCGAAAGCCGCGAATCAGCTCGGAAAACGCGTGCGATTCGGCCACCGTCAGTCCCGCGAACGGCTCGTCCACCAGCACGACCTGCGGGTCGCGCGCAATCGCCTTGGCCATCTCCATGCGGCGCAGGTCGGCGAACGGCAGCGTCGCGGGATGCCGATGCATGACGCCGGCAAGGCCCACACGCTCGGCGATTTCCTGCGCGCGCTGGTGCACGTGGGGTTCGGCAGCGAGCTTGACGAGCGAGTCTGGCAGAAGCGCGAGCTTGATATGTTCCAGCACCGTTTGCCGATGCAGCGGCCGCGAATGTTGAAACACGATGCCCACGCCCGCGCGCGCGATCCGGTGCGGCGCCCAGCCGGCCATTTCCACGCCGTTCACCTTGACCGACCCCGCATTCGGCCGCTCGATGCCCATGATCAGCTTCATGACCGTGGACTTGCCCGAGCCGTTCGGTCCAATCAGACCGAGGATCTCGCCGGGCCGGATGTCGAAGCCGATATCCTTGACGGCGACGAGACCGCCGAAGCGCTTGGTCAGCCCGCGTACGGACAGCAGCGGCGTGTCGTTCATTGGCGCTCCCTCGCGCGCAGCAGGTTGCCGAGCAGACCGTCTGGAAAGAACAGCAGCGCGGCCAGCGCAACCGCCGCGACGACGAATGTGTTGAGCTGACCGAGCGGACGCAGGAACTCGCCCGCGACGATCAGGAAGATCGAGCCGAGCACCGCGCCGAGTATCGTGCGGCGTCCGCCGAGCACGGCCGCGATAATGATCTGCACGCCCACGCTGAGATCCACCACCGTGCTCACCGAGGCCGTGCCCTGGTAGAACACCAGCATCGCGCCGGCCACGCCCGAGAACACGGCGCTGATGCAGAAGGCCACGAGCTTGTGCCGCGTGACATTGAAACCCAACGCCTGCGCGCCGGTCGCGTCCTGGCCGCTGGCCTGCAGGATCAGACCGACTGCCGAACGCGACAGGCCGAACAGCAGGATCGCGCAAATGATCAGGAACGCGAGCGCGATCCAGTAGTTATGGTTCGCATCGACCGACATCACGTCCGGCACCGTCATGCCGATCTCGCCTCCGGTTATGCCCGCGAAGATCACGATGGCGTTCTGCAGCAGCAGCACGGCCACGAGCGTAACCAGACCGAAGTAAGGACCGCGCAGCCGCAGCGCGGGCACCGCGAGCAGCAGACCTCCAACGAGCGCGAAGCCGCCGCCCGCGAGCACGCAAACGGGTATGGGCAGGCCCCACCTGGCGTTGAGGATCGCAGCGGAATAGGCGCCGAGTCCGATCAGGAACGTCGGCCCGAAGTTGACCTCGCCGGCAAAACCGAACAACAGGTCCCACGACATCGCGAACACGCCGAAGTAAAACGCCACCGTGAGCACGCCGAGGATGTAGCCTGAAAGCCACCACGGCAACGTCGCGGCGATCACGGCGAGCGCAACGGCGATCCATGCACCACGCGAACGGAGAATAACGGACATAGAGGTACGCTCCATTCACACTGTTAGCGACGTCCCAGAAAGCCTTGGGGTCGTACGTACACGACGAGCACCAGCAGCAGCAACGCGGGCAGCGGGCGCAGCGTCGGCGCGATCAGATAGGCCGTGACGGTTTCCAGATAACCCACGACATACGCGGCCATCAACGAGCCCGATACACTGCCGAGCCCGCCCAGCACGACGATCGAGAACGCGCTGGCCGTGAGCTGCCCCGCATTGTTCGTGCTCACGCCAAGGAACGAAGCGAGCAGCACGCCCGCGATGCCGGCCAGCACGCCGTAGATGCTCCACGCGAGAAGATAGATCCGGGAGAGTTCGAAGCCGAGCAGCGTGAGACCGCGCGGATTCATCGAAGCCGCGAGCAGCGCCTTGCCAGCCCGCGTGCGATTCACGAACAGCCACAACATGCCGATCACGGCCCAGCAGACCACCGCGATCATGATTTCGTTGTACGGCACGCGCACGCTGCCCACCATCGCCACACCGCTGATCAGCGGGCGCATCGTCACCGGGTTGTCGGTAAAGAGCCACGCCATGCCCTGCTGGATCATGATGCCCCACAGCAGCGTGCCGGTGAGCACGAAGATCTCCTTCTCTTCGCCGGGAATCGCGGCCGAGCGTTGAATGGGCCGCACCACCAACAGGTAGGTGATGAAGGCCGTCACGAGACCCGCCAACACGCCGAGCAGCGTGCCGAGATAGGTGCCAAGACCCGCCTCGCCCGCGAGCATCCAGCCCATCAGCGCCGCGACCAGCATCACGCCGCCGTGCGCGAGATTCAGGATGCCGGAGACGCCGAAGATCAACGTGAAGCCGATCGCGCCCAGCGCATAGAGGGAACTGATTGCAAAGCCGTCGATGAGAATCTGCAGTAGCAACATGCGCGGCCTTTCATGTTGGTTAGGGTGTCGATTCTTGCTCTGTCCGGACCTTCGCTAAGCGCAGATCCGGACAGTGGCGATCGTCGCGCGGCTAGTTCGCGCTTGCCTGCTGCACCTTGATGAAGGTCGGGAACTTGACCGTGCCGTTGGCAATCGACTTGGGCCAGATCGCGACCTGCTTGCCGTTCTGCCACTGCAGGTTGATGCCCGTGATATAGCCGGGGCCGTACTTCAGCGCGTGCGTGAACTGATCGCTCTTGCCGTAGAACTGCCAGCGTCCGATCGTGCCCACGTAGTCGGTTTTCTCGAGCGCGTCGACCATCTGGTCCGGATCGGTCGAGCCCTTGTTGCGCTTGATCGCGTCCGCGACGATGTAGACGAGGTCGTAGCTCGTGAAGCCGCAATACGCCGGAGAAACGCCGAACTTCTTCTGGTACGCATCCGTGAACGGCACCGTTTTCGGCGTGATCGCCACGCCCGGCGCCGCGGCCGAGGCCGTGATCACGCCTTCGGTCGCGCCGTTCGTGTCCTTCCAGAAGCTCGTGGTCGTGGCCTGCGAGCTTTGGCCCGACATCGGGATCGGCACTTGCTGGTCGTGCCATTGCACGGTCGGTTGCACGCCGACGTGGCTGATACCGGTGGTGATCGTATCGGGGTGCTTCGCCTCGATCTGGTTGAAGATCGGCGTGAAGTCGGAGGTATCAGGATTGAAGCGGATGTGATCGAGCACCTGAAGTCCCGCTTTGGGCAGGCATTCGAGGTAGCGTTCGTCGAGCGGCTTGGTCCACGCCGCGTCCTCGCTCATGACGACCGTCGTTTTCATCTTGAACTGGCCGACCAGAACGTCGTGCGAGAAGTCGCAAATAGACTGCGCGATGAACGCCGACGTCATCCAGCCGTGGAACGTGTACTTGTAGTGGTCGTAGTCGTCGTGAACGTGCTTCGAAATATCGTTGCTAGCCGCGCCGGGGGTGATGAACGGCACCTTCAGGCGTCCCGACCACGGTTCCATCGCGAGCGCCACTTCGCTGATGTAGCTGCCGATCACGGCGACCACCTTGTCCTGGGTCGCCGCGCGCTGGAAGGCGCGCACGCCGTCAGAGGCCGATGAATGGTCGTCGTACGCGACGATCTGGATGGGCCGGCCGTCGACGCCGCCGCTCGCATTGATCTGGTCCGCGGCGAGCTGCGCCGCCTTGCTGATCGAAGCGCCCGCTACCGAGGATTCTTCGCTGATCACGCCGATCTTGATCGGCTCGGCCGCCGCATGGGCGCCTGCCGCCAGACCTAGCCCCGCCGCCAGCATCCCCGTCGCGACGACGCAATGAAGGTTTCGCCACACATTGTTACTGGACATCATGCATCTCCGATTCGAATGGATCGTTGAGCAACAATTGCCCGCCACATTGCAGCATCTTAAGAATGCGCACACAACAATATTCACCCGTTTTGCGGCGCTCAATCGGTACAAACGATGACCGGGTCCCTACGGACTTCATGGTGCATAGCGGAAAAAATTCTGCCGCTCGCGCCGCCCGGAAGCGGGCTTTTCCGTGTGAGAGCTATCGCTATGTAGCGTGAAATTAGCGGCCTTCTTCTTCTCCCTTATTCGTCATCCGAAGCATTGCGAACTTCGTGCGACGGTTCAATGGACCAACGTCCTGCCACCTCCCGATCGCTCGCGACGCAGCGCATCAACTAGCATCCCGATCAGCTTGAAGATGGCAAGCGTGCCTGCGTGCGGGTCCGAACATTACGCGGCAACCCTGCTTGCTGACATATGTACGTCATGATAGGTTGCTGCAATTCCCGCTGCCGCATCTGGCATCTATTTTCGCAACGCTACGCGCGCGTTAAAAAAAGCGGGATGGGTTGATCTGGACTCATCGTACGCATACGCCTTTCCCCAAGAGGAATTCAAGAGCCATGGCTTCAATGATCCAGCGAACGACCCTGTTCGCCTGTCTGCGCGCGGCTTCCGTCGCGGCTTGCCTGTCCATCGCCGCCCTTGGCGCGCACGCCGCCGATCTCGTGATCGCAGGCCGGGACGACATCTACGGCCGCGGACTCGCGCTGGCGGTGGACGGCTACAAGAAACAGCACCCGGGCGTCGATATCGAGTTGCTGAAGCTGCCGAACAACGACCTGTATCAGAAGCTGAAGCTGTCGTTACGCGAAAACACGCACGCCTATGACCTGGTGATGATGGACGACACCTGGTCCCCCGAATTCATCGCCAACGGATGGCTTCAGCCGCTGCCCGCCACGCTCGCGGATTCCGATATGGTAACGTCGACGATCTCCCTCGGCCGCGCGCCGACGGGAACCTTGTACGCGATGCCGGTCGTCGGCAATGTCGAGATGTTCGCCTATCGCAAGGATCTGCTCGCGAGTCGCGGCCTGCAGCCGCCGCGCAACTGGGACGAGGTACTGAAGATCGCACAGACCATCGGTACCGCCGACAAGGACGTGTCGGCTGTCGTGTTTCGCGGCGTGAAGGGCAACCCCGTAGTCACCGGTTTTCTGCCGATCCTTTGGGCCTATGGCGGAGAAGTCGTCGACACGAACGGCAAGGTCACGATCGATTCGCCCGAAGCACTGGCCGCGCTGAAAATGCTGCTCGCGCTGAAGAAGTGGGCACCGAAAGACGTCGACGTGTATGGCGCCGGTGAGGTGCGCGACGCATTGCAAGGTGGCACGGCCGCGCAAGCCATCGAAGTGTGGCCCGCCTGGCTGCCGGCGCTCGACGATCCGGCGAAGTCGCGCGTCGTCGGCCAGGTCGCGCTGCAACCGCCGCCCGGACAGGTCAAGGGGCCAGCGCCGATGCTCGGCATCTGGCAAATGGGCATCGCGAAAGATGCCGCACATGCGAAAGTGGCGGCGGATTTCCTCGCTTACCTGACTTCGTCGGCGACGCAAACACAACTGGCCGTGCTCGGCATTCCGCCGACGCGCAAGAGCGTCTTCGTCAATCCGGCACTCGTCAAGCAATATCGTTGGTATCCGGACCAGCTGAAGGCGCTCGAAGCGGGCCGGGCGCGGCCTCGCGTAAAGGATTGGCAGCAGATCGAGGCGATTCTCGGCGACGCGTTGCAACTCGCGCTGACGGGGCAGGCCGCGCCCGACACAGCGTTGCATCAGGCCGCGCAGAAAATCGCCCAGGCCAACGCCGCAGTGCAGTGATAGCGGCAGTGACAGCGCAGGCAAGCGTGGAAACGAGTCGATGAGCCGGTTGCGACGTTATCTGTCCCTGCTCGTCCTGATGAGCCCAGCCGCGCTCGTGCTCTGCGTGCTAGCGCTCTACCCGGTCGCGCGCGTGCTGATCGATTCGTTTTTCTCGGTGGATTACGCGTCGGGGCATCGCTCGTACATCGGGCTCGCCAACTATCGATCGGTCATCGCTGACGGCGAATTCGGCACGAGTTTCGTCAATACGATCCAGTTCATGATCGTGGCATCGCTCGCCGAAGTGCTGTTCGGACTCGCGCTCGCGCTGCTGTTCGTCCGCGCGTTTGCGGGCCGGCGCATCGCGTTGCCGCTCGCCGTGCTGCCGATGATGCTCTCGACGCTCGTGTGCTCCGCCATCTGGCGCAACTGGCTCAATTATCGCGGCTTTCTGAATGCGCTGCTCAAGACGGTAGGTCTGCCGGCGGTGCCCTGGCTATCCGATCCGCACCTCGCGCTGTGGTCGCTGATGCTGGTCGATGTCTGGCAGTGGACGCCGATGGCATTCCTGATCATTCTCGCGGGGCTACAGTCGATTCCGCCTGAAATCGCCGAGGCGGCACACACCGACGGCGCGAACGAATGGCAGTGCCTGCGCTACATCACGCTGCCGCTCGTTGCACCGCACGTCGCCCTCGCGATGCTGTTGCGCTCGATCGATACCTTCAAGCTGTTCGACAAAGTGTACGCGTTGACGGGCGGCGGTCCCGGCAATGCCACGCAGACGCTATCGACGTACATCTACGACACGGGTTTCCGCTTCTTCAACGTCGGACCCGCCAGCGCGGCTTCGGTATTGATGCTGCTCACGTGCGCGGTGATGGTCTCGGGATACATATGGAAATCGGCAATCAAGCGCGACCGTTGATGCCGCTCGCCCGCTTGCGGGGTTTCGCGCGACGCTCGTCCGGTGCCGCGCTGCGAGGACTGTTGCGGGTCGCTGCGCTGGCGATGTTGCTGCTGCCGTGCATATGGATGGCTGGCGCGGCCTTTACGCCGACGCTGGAACGCCTCGCCCATCCGCTTTCGTTGTGGCCTTCGGCGCCCACGCTCGAGCATTTCGCGGCGGTTTGGGAAAGCGGCATGGCCCAGTCGGTGCTGAACTCCGTGTGGGTCGCGGTGGGCGCCACGTTGCTCGCACTCGCGCTCGCTTTTCCGGCGGCCTATGCGCTCGCGCGACTGGCGTTTCCGGCGCGACTCGATCTGCTGTTCCTGATGCTCGTGCTGGCACTGAAGCTGATGCCGCCGATCACCGTGGCAGTACCGCTGTTTTCGCTGTCCAAGCGGCTTCATCTGCTCGATTCGCTATTTGGGCTGGTACTCGCCTATCAGCTGTACGCGTTACCGATGGCGATCTGGATGTTGCTGCCGTTCGTGCGCGACGTGCCGATCGAATTCGAGGAGGCCGCGGCGCTCGACGGCGCGAACCTCGCGCAGCGGATCGTCTTCATCGTCGTGCCGCTGTGCGCGCCAGGTCTCGTTGCCACCGCGATCTTCGTGTTCATCATCGCGTGGAACGAGTTTCTGCTGGCGCTGTTGTTCGTCTCGTCGCCGAGTCATTTCACACTACCGCTCACGATGGCGGGTTATGTGACCGAGAACGGCATCGACTGGGGCGAACTAATGAGCGCGGGGCTGATTTCGTCGGTGCCGACGCTTCTGCTCGCGGGCTATGTGCAGCGCTATCTGCTGCAGGGCTTTTCGGGCGGATTGAAGTAACGCGCTCCAACTTCGCGTCGCCGTTGCAGCCGACGCTTTGCTTTTCCAGAGGTTTTCTTGCGTCCTGCCCTGAGCCAACCGACCGTTTCGCCGATTGACTGGATGTCGGCCATCGATGGCAGCCGCTTGCTGTCTGCACTGACCTTGCCGGGCAGCCACGACACCTGCGCCTACACGGTCGATGACCGGCTCGCGCGCACACAACATGCCACGCTCGACGATCAGTTGCACCATGGCGTGCGGGTGCTCGACATCCGCTGCCGTCATCAGCGCGATCGCTTTGCGATTCATCACGGCGGCATCTCGCTGGGTCTGAGTTTCGACGATGTGATACGGACATGCGCTCAGTTTCTCGCGCGTCACCCGAGCGAATCCATCGTCATGTCGGTCAAGGACGAATGGCCCGCGCGTGACTGCGTCCGCGCGTTCGCCGCGACCTTCGAATGGTATGTGGAGCGACACGCGGCGGTGCGCTGGCACTTTGCTTCCGACCTGCCGCTGCTGGAGGCGGTGCGCGGGAGCATCGTGCTACTGCGGCGCTTTGCGAGTGACAAGCCGCTCGGCATCGACCTGACTGCGTGGCCTGACAACGAAACGTTCGATATCGACGACATGCCGGCTCCGTTCACCATTCAGGATGAGTTTCGCGTGCCAGTGCCGGCATCGATCGCTTACAAATGGCGTGCCATCGATTCGCTTCTAGATCTCGCGCCTGGCCTGTGCGACGAGCGTTGGGTCATCAACTTTTGCAGCGGCACAGGGATGGCGGCACCACCGGTCGTCGTGGCGTGTGGCGATACACAGCATCGCGGTATTCACGATCAGCTTGCCGAGCGGCTCGCGACTCGTCCGCAAGCATGCGGCACAATGCTGCTCGACTTTTGCGACTGGCGGGACTGGCGCCTCGTTGATGCGTTGATCGATTGCAACGGAAGCCGATAGCGCCTCGCTGCGGGCGTGACGTTGCCGGCGAATCTCAGCGTGATTCCTTTGCTCGCGGCTGCCGCGGTGGCGACCTCGATTCTGGTCCGCGCCTCACCGGTTCACGCGTGCAGGCGTCCGGCGGCGTGACATAGGGAACGTCGTCGCGACAACACGCATAGATCGGAAATCCATACGCGTTCGTGCCGACGATGGTCGTTGGGCCGTGCAGCGGGCACACCGCCTTCATGACGCCTCCTACAAACGCATCGATCAATCGCTTCCATCCTACGCTCGCGCGCGATAAATGTTCTATGTGCGCCTGCATTCGCCTTCGCACCGCATGGTCCCGCGCACCACCACCGACGCGCACTCACCCACCGTGTCGCGCCGCAGCATTCCTCATCCCCCGAGCTGAAGGCCCGGTAACGTACTGCTTAGCGTATTTGTGCATACATTCGCGAGCGATTTTGGCGACTCGGTCGGGCGGCAGCCGCGTTGCAAGGAAGCGTCGGCGGAATTGTCATTTCTTGCACGTCATGCAATGATTCATCCCGGTGCGGGGTGGTGTCATTCCGGCCGTTGCTGACATTTTGGGATGCCCTGGGAATCAGTCGAAGCGCCCACTCCTCGCCGCCGGCTGTTCCAGTCCGTTGTTTCGACGCTCAAAACATCGGCTTGGCCGGCAACCATCTGCGATGGCGGCGATTTCTGAATTAGGGTATTCACCTACCCCTTCCTCCCGAAAATTTAACATTTTGAAGTTAGAATGAACCCTCTAAAATCGATTGTTTATCTCATCTGATGACAGTTGAAATAGAGATCGAAGCGTCGGAGCAGCCGTACGACCTACCGGCGCGGGACCGGGCCAATTGGTCGGCTGTGACCCGTTGGAAAAACAGCATGTCGTATTTCGACCGATGAATACAGACATGAAAATGCGATTCGGCACAACTCATTTTCAGTGTTTATTTAGTCTTACTAATAAGACTTTTACTCCGGAATTTTCACCGACAACTTTCCGCATACTGATGGCGGATATGGTTTCCGGGGCAGGCGGGTTCGAAATTCAATCCAGGAGAAGCAATGAAAGACCTTTCGTCCGAAGATTTACTGAAATTCTGCCGAACGAAAGTGTCGACGTTCTTTTCTTCCGCCACCAAAGCGTTTGAAGGAACACAGAAACTCACTGGCCTGGACCGGCAGGCGGGGAGCACCATTCGGGGCATCTGGAATCTTTGAGCAGTGCGCCGGCGCGGCGTAGCGCCGCTAGCCGACGCACCGAGCTCCATTCGCGCAATACCACAAGCCTATAAAAACCCGCGCAGTTCAATCAATGCCGAAGCCGTTCCTCCCATGGCGCAGGAGGCGGCAACGCGTTGTGGCAAAGCAATGGCGGGTTGTGCGAGACGGCCATTGGGTATTCACGAACCTCGCAGACATTTCGATCACGGATGGAAAGGATGACAAAACGAATCGTAGTAGTAACGGGCGGCATGGGCGGCCTTGGAGAAGCGATCAGTACGAAACTGCACGACGCAGGGTATGCGGTGGTAGTCACGCACTCGCCGAGCAACACCGGTGCGGACAAATGGTTGGCGGACATGGAAAGTCAGGGTCGGAGCTTTCGCGCTTACCCGGTCGACGTGGCCGACTACGACTCATGCCAACGTTGCGCGGACAAGATTCGGGCGGAAGTCGGCCCGGTGGACATCCTGATCAACAACGCGGGCATCACCCAGGACATGACCCTCAGGAAGATGGACAAGGTGAACTGGGATGCGGTGATTCGCACCAACCTCGACTCGGTCTTCAACATGACCAAGCCGCTGTGCGAGGAGATGGTCGCACGAGGCTGGGGGCGCATCGTCAATATCTCGTCCGTCAATGGCTCGAAAGGCTCGGTCGGCCAGACCAACTACGCCGCCGCCAAGGCCGGGATGCACGGCTTTACGAAGTCACTGGCGCTGGAAGTGGCGCGCAAAGGTGTCACCGTCAACACGATTTCGCCGGGCTACCTGGCCACCAGGATGGTCACCGCGATTCCGCAGGAGATCCTCGACACGAAGGTCCTGCCGCATATCCCGATGGGACGTCTCGGCAAGCCCGACGAAGTCGCGGCGCTCGTGCTCTATCTGTGCTCGGAAGATGCCGGCTTCGTGACCGGCTCCAATATCGCGATCAACGGCGGCCAGCACATGCAGTGACGCGACATACCGCGCCGGTACGCGCCGGAACACCGGACGAATCGGCGTTAACCATTCACGCAACACCCCTGTGCTTCCATGAGAGAGGAACGTGTCATGAGTGAGACCTGGATGGGCCTGATCATTGGGGGCTCGGCCCTCAGCATCGCAATGCTCATGGTGATTGATCACTATCGCCGTGAGCGCAGACGGGCAAGACTGCTACGGCACCTGGATCATCATGAGTGGTGGCATCAACCGCGCGGGCGAATGTTAGTGCGTCGACCGCATCAATAAAAAATCAGATACATCGAGAGGGCTGAAGAATGACACCGGAAATCACCGGACAACAAAAGGCCACAGGCCATCAGATCACGGTTCGTACGAGGCGCGGCGGCATGAGGGTCGCCGCAGTGTGGCAGGTATTGATGCCGGTCGCCGATGCCATCGAGGACGTACGGATCACGAGCAACCGCAAACGTGATGTCGAAGACATGACGATCGCGTTTGCCGACAAGTTCTCGGGATCGCTGCACACCGTTCTCAGGCAGTTCGAGACGATGCCGTGGGTGGCCGCCGCGGAGCTTTGCTGATCACCGAGGGCCGTGCCGCTTGCGATGGGTCGCGTCGCTACGAGGACCGGCGCGCGTCACGCTATCTGGCTCGCCGGGTAGCTGGCGGGCGCAGCGTCTCGCAAGCGTGGTTTGGCACAAACTGGCCGATTAAAGTCGGACGTACACGACCGGACCCAGCCGGTCACCACCTGAGAGAGAAGTGGATGAACACAACAATCAAGAAAGGGCCCCCGGACCGGGAGAGCCCCTATACACCCCTGACTGCTGGAGATGCGATTTCCCATCTCGAACGGATCCTGTCTCACGATGGCGTGGATTCGTTGTTCAGCCGGACCTACTGGCGCGCGCGTGTCCAGCAGGTGAGTGCGACTCAAGGACTGACTCCGCACCAGCAGGCAAGGCTGGTTAAGCTGCTCGAGTCGCTGCATCCCCCGGTCCCGAGCGCAGAGTCGTGCTAGTCAATTGTCGACGCGGACGTACACCGTCCGCGACGGATCAGAGCTGATCGTCGACATCCAGCAGCCGATCCTCCACATGCAGATCTTCGGCGCACTCTCCCTGCAAGGGCAGTTCCTTGCCTTGCGCTCGGAGGCGATCGCGAACCATCTGGCACAGGCGTTCGCGCACGAGGATACGTTGTGCCGTGTCCATCTGCGCGTAACGCTGAATCTGCGAAGCCGAAAAGCGCAGTGTGAGCACGCATCGCGCGTCCAGCGTCGTGTCGCCATGTGACTCGATCACCCAGGAGGCCTGGATGAAGAAGGTCCGGCCGTCGTCGTAACCGCTGATCGCCGGCGCTTTCGGCGACTCGAATAGCGTGGAAAGAGCCAGTTCGATTTCTTCGACGCGCTGGTTCAAATCGATGTCTTTCATTGAAAGTCCTCCTTGTGGTCGAGGCCCCGGCCCCGCTTTTACGCGAGCAAAATCCGTGTCCGGCCGTCGCTGGCTGCCAGTGTTTCGAGTGGAGCCGGACTCGCAATCCCGTTGCCGCTCACGAGGCAATTTGTACCGATGCCGCCCGTCAGCAGATATTCGCAGGCGTAACAGGCGATTCGAACGCTTCACGCAGCGACAATACGACGCCGTCGCGCACGTATCGCCAGCTCAAATCGCTCTTCAGTTCTTCAAACAGAAGCCGACATAAGGAATAGGCCCAACAAGCATCTGGCTCGCTTGCCCAGCCTGGTCGTCGCACAGACGACTCCCCTATTCCAGCCGGACACAGAACTGAGCAATAAAAACCATGCAGTTTTCCAACATGAAGATCGGTAGCAGAATCGGAGCAGGCTTCGTGGTAGTACTGTTACTTTCCGCAATGACGGTGGGCATCGGAATCCTGATGCTTCAACGTCTGAACGACCAGGCCACCGCTGTCGACAAGACCAACCTGCCGCGTCTGTTGAACGTGAACGCGGCCGGACATCAGCTGGACGCGATCGCGGTCGCCGTCCGGAACCTGCTTCTCAACGACGATCCGGAAGTTCAAAAGAGGTCGCTGGATACAATCGCCGCCACCAGATCCACGCTGCATGAAACGATCGCAACGTTGTCGAAATCGCTCGCGCGTCCCGAAGTGGGCGAGCGGCTTGTAAAGCAAAGCGCGGACTACGATCACGGCATCGAAAAGATCGTCGGCTTGCACGCCGAAGGGCTGCGCACCCAGGCTATCCAATCCCTGAACAAAGACCTGCTGCCGGTCTACGTCGGTTACACGGCGACACTCGACGACATAAACCAATTTCAGGTCTCCGGGACGACCAAAGCCACCGCCGCCATCACGGACATCGCGCAGAAGAGCTGCCTGATATTGGCCGCTCTGGGCGCGGCTGTCCTTGCCATGAGCGTCGGTTTTGGCTGGGTCATCACACGCAGCATCACCCGCCCGCTCGCGGAAGCCGTCAATATTGCGTCGACTGTCGCGAAGGGCAACCTGACCCAGAAGATCGAGATCACCAGCAAAGACGAAACCGGCCATCTGCTCAACGCGCTGAAGGACATGAACGACAGCTTGAGTAGAGTGGTTCTCGACGTACGCAAGGGGTCCGACGCGATCGCTACGGCAAGCAAAGAGATCGCCGCAGGCAACCTCGACCTGAGTGCGCGGACCGAGCAGCAGGCTGCGTCGCTGGAAGAAACCGCTTCGAGCATGGAAGAGCTGACCGCCACGGTCCGCCGCAACGCCGAAAGCGCCGAACAGGGCAACGTTCTGGCCGCCAATGCGTCGGAGGTTGCGGCGCGCAGCGGCGAGGTGATGGAGCGTGTCGTTCAGACCATGCACCAGATCTCGAACAGTTCAGGCAAGGTGGCCGACATCATCGGCACGATCGAAGGCATTGCGTTCCAGACGAACATTCTTGCCTTGAATGCGTCGGTCGAAGCAGCTCGAGCCGGGGAACAAGGCCGGGGCTTCGCCGTCGTGGCCAATGAAGTGCGGATCCTGGCGCAGCGCTCCGCAGCCGCCGCCAAGGAGATCAAGGAACTGATCGACGAGTCGGTCGCTCGCGTCAAGACCGGTCAAGCCCAGGTCGACGAATCGGGCCGCACGATCGACGAAGTCGTGTCCGCCGTGCGTCGCCTGACCGACCTGATGGGCGAGATTACCGCTGCGTCCCGTGAACAGCATCAGGGCATCGAGCAGGTCAATCAGGCGATCGTGCAGATGGACAAGGTCACCCAACAGAACGCCGCGCTGGTCGAGCAGGCGGCCGCCGCGGCAAGTTCGCTCCAGCAGCAATCAGGCACGCTGGTGCAACAGGTAGCAGTATTCGCTGTCGACTGATACGGCAACGTCGGTTCCGGGTCACGGGTCGCTTCGTCACCATCGCGGCCCGATACGACCGCGCAGCGGGCAGCGCCAGAAAGCTCCATTCGGGCATCCGGTTTAGAGGTATCAGTCGATTGACATTCGCTGCCGCGGCGTTCCGGCCAAGAGGACGAAGTCTCACGGCGGCACGCTTTCAAGGGTTGCGATTTCCTTCAGAAGGCATCTAATCCATTTATCGTGCTCGACGCGAGACCGCGCCAGACAAGGCCTGGATGCTTCACTCGCGATGTTCGTCGAAGCCTGCCAGGGGCGAGGCTGCGCGCAACAAAGATCAACACCGTCCGCGGGCGGGCCCGGCAATGCGCGATGCGTATAGAACAATGCGTATGTGGTTAACCCGCTCTTTCAACCCGCGCCGCGCGTGCTTATCGTGCTGGGTGCGAACGGCAGGCCAACAAGATCAAGCAGCATGCCGTCATTGGTTGGATCGGGATGTCGACGGCAGACACAGTCAGCGCAGCTTCGCGAGCCGCCAGCCGCTACCATCGCACACGCGCGTAAGACAGCGCATAACGTCTTCTGCGGCGCCGGGGCGACCGTCACATCGGCGAGTCGAAAAGCGCACTCAGAAACGAACAGATACCTGCACCGCCGGCATGGCCGGACCGGTTCGCAGCCGAGCGGGCCACGATCGAGAGGCCTCCGTAGAGGGGACAAAAGATGTTCGGATGCAAGCTGATTGACGTCAACGCATTATCCGCCCGACCCGCCCGAGCGCCGGTCCAGCGGCGCTCGCGCCGATCGCATCACCGCCACGTCCATCCCGTGCGCACTCCCCACGACACGACACAGTACGGTCATTAGCCACGGGCAGGCTCACTGCCGCATTTCATGACCGCCGCTACTCCCAACCGATCAATCGATCCCTCGGCTTCGGGTGTGCAAACCGTTACGCCGGACCCCGCTCACAGCGCTCTCCCAGCAATGAACAAGGGGTCCGATTTTCAACGCTGTTACGTGGTTCGTTAGCAAGGAAATCGAATGCAAAACAAGAAGCGCACTTTGCTTAAGGCCACCGCCGCGCTCGTGCTGGCAGGTTCGAGCGTGGTCGCTCATGCGGACGATGTGGTCAAGGTCGGGCTCATCGTTCCGATGAGCGGTCCGTTCGCGTCCACGGGTCGTCAGGTCGATGCGGCGGTCAAGCTGTATATGGCCCAGCATGGCGACACGGTCGCGGGCAAGAAGATCCAGGTCATCCTGAAGGACGACACCAACGTCCCGGATACCACCAAGCGCCTCGCGCAGGAACTCATCGTCAAGGATCACGTGTCGGTGCTGGCCGGCTTCGGGCTCACGCCGCTCGCGCTCGCCGCCGCGCCGCTCGCGACCCAGGCGAAGGTGCCGATGATCGTGATGAACGCGGCCACCGCGATGATCACGGAGCAGTCGCCTTACATCGTGCGCACGGGCTTCACGCTGCCGCAGAACACCCTGGGCATCGCGCGTTGGGCGCCCGGGAACGGCATCAAGAAGGTGGTCACGCTGGTCGCCGACTACGGTCCCGGCATCGACGCGCAGAACTCCTTCAAGAAGGTGTTCGAAGCGGAGGGCGGCAACGTCGTCGAGCAACTGCGCGTGCCGGTCGCCAACCCGGACTTTTCGCCGTTCCTGCAGAAAGTCGCCGACCTGAAGCCTGACGCACTGTTCATCTTCGTGCCGTCGGGCGCCGGCGCCGTGTTCATGAAGCAGTTCGCCGAGCGCGGCCTGAGCAAACAGGGCATCAAACTGATCGGTACCGGAGACGTGGTCGATGACGACATCCTGAACGCCATGGGTGACGTCGCGCTGGGCACGGTGACATCGATGCACTACTCGGCGGCTCTCGACAATCCCGAGAACCGCGCCTACGTGGCCGCCTTCGAAAAAGCCAACCCCAGCATGCGCCCGAACTTCCACAGCGTCGGCGCGTATGACGGCATGCACCTGATCTACGCGGCGCTGCAAGCCACCAAGGGCGACACCAACGGCGACAAGCTGCTGGCCGCGATGAAGGGCCAGAAATGGAACAGCCCGCGCGGCCCGGTGGAACTCGATCCGCAGACGCGTGAAATGGTCCAGAACGTGTACATCACCCGGACCGAACGCGTGAATGGCCAGCTGTTCAACGTGTCGTTCGACAAGGTCGACGCCGTCAAGGACCCGGCCAAGGTCAAATAAGCTCGCGAAAGCGAGGCAAGCCGTATCCGGATCGCTTCGATTTGCCCGCCGCGCCCCTGGCACTGTCAGGGTCGCGGCGTTTTGGCGTTAAAAACTCATGCTAACCATTCTCTTCGACGGTATTGCCTACGGCATGCTTCTGTTCGTGCTGGCGAGCGGTCTGGCCATCACGCTGGGATTGATGAACTTCGTCAATCTCGCTCACGGCGCCTTCGCCATGGTGGGCGGCTACGCCACCGTGCTGGCGATGTCGCGTCTGAGCATCCCCTTCCTGTGCGCATTGCCGATCGCGTTCGTCGCGTCCGCGGTGCTTGGCGGCATTCTCGAACGCACGCTGTATAAGCGCGTGTACGGGCAGTCCGAACTCAACCAGGTGCTGTTTACGATCGGCCTGACCTTCATGGCCATCGCGACGGTCGACTACTTCATGGGCTCGACCCAGCAGTTCCTGACCTTGCCGCAATGGCTGCAGGGCCGCACGGTGTTCGCCGGCATCGGCATCGGCTACTACCGGCTGTTCGTGATCCTCGTCTGCATGGTACTCGTCATCGCGCTGCAGCTGATTCTGACCCGGACCCGCTTCGGCAGCCGCCTGCGGGCATCGGTGGATGATCCGCGCGCGGCGAGCGGTCTCGGCATCAACATCAACTTCGTGTTTCTGACCACCTTCGCGTTCGGCTCTGGCCTCGCCGGCCTCGGCGGCGCGCTCGGCGCGAACATGCTCGGCCTCGATCCGATCTTCCCGCTCAAGTTCATGATCTATTTCCTGGTCGTGGTCGCGGTTGGCGGGACGACCTCGCTGACCGGTCCGCTGCTGGCTTCGCTGCTGCTCGGCATCGCGGACGTGGCGGGCAAGTACTACATCCCCGATCTCGGGGCGTTCATCATCTACGGCGTCATGATCATCACCCTGATGTGGCGACCACAGGGTCTATTCGTCAGGGCGGGGGGCAAATGAAGTCGGCAACTTCTAGCGAAATGAGGACATCGACGATCGTGCCAGAGGTCCGCAGCATGGGCAGGCAGTGGTCGCGCTGGCGCCCCGTGGAAATCATCTTCTGGATCGCGGCGCTGGGCGTCTGCGTGATGCCGCTGAATAACTACCTGCTGCTCAACGAGATGGCGATCCTCGCGTTGTTCGCGGTATCGCTGGACCTGATCCTCGGCTACGCCGGCATCGTGTCGCTGGGCCATGCGGCCTTTTTCGGTCTCGGTGCTTACTCGGCTGCATTGCTGGCCAAGTACTTCAATGTCGATCCGCTGCTGGGCATGCTGCTCTCGTGCGGGGTCGCGGCGCTGGCGGGCCTCGTCACCAGCGTGCTGGTGATGCGCGGTTCGGACCTCACGCGCCTGATGGTGACGCTCGGCGTGGCCTCGATCCTGCATGAACTGGCCAACAAGCTCGGCTGGCTCACCGGCGGGGCCGACGGCATGACGGGCGTGCCGATGGTGCCGCTCTTTGGTCACATCGAGTTCGATCTGTTCGGCAAGGTGGCCTACACGTATTCGGTCGTCACGCTGTTCGTGCTGTTCGTGATCGGCCGCGCGGTGGTCAAGTCGCCGTTCGGCATGTCGCTGCAGGTGATCCGCCAGAATCCGCTTCGCGCCGCGGCGATGGGCGTGCCGGTCAACCTGCGCCGCACTGCCGTCTACACGTTGAGCGCGGCGTACGCGGGCGTGGCCGGCGCTCTGCTCGCGCAGACCACCGGCTTCGCATCGCTCGACGTGCTCGACTTCCACCGCTCGGCCGACGTGCTGCTGATGCTGATGATCGGCGGCGCGGGTTATCTGTATGGCGGCATCATCGGCGCGGTCGTATTCCGGTTCATGCAGGACCGGTTGGCGGACATCACGCCGCAATACTGGCAGTTCTGGATCGGCCTGCTGCTGGTGATCATCGTGATCGTGGGTCACGAGCGGCTCGTGCGTCCGTGGACGTGGTTCCGTCGCAGCGGAGGCAACGCATGACGATCGCACTGCAAACATTCAATCTGATCAAGCGCTTCGGCGGCCTCGTCGCCACCAATGACGTGTCGATCACCGTCGAGAAAGGCGCCCGCCAGGCGCTGATCGGCCCCAACGGCGCCGGCAAGACCACGCTGATCAATCAGCTGACGGGCGTGCTGTCGCCGACTTCGGGCCGCATCGAGCTCGAAGGCCACGACATCACGTCGCTGACCGTGCACAAGCGGGCTCGCGCCGGGCTCGTCCGCACGTTCCAGATCAACCAGCTGTTCAAGCACATGACGCCGGCCGAATCGCTGTCCGTCGCGATCTCCGAGCGCGACGGTCTGGGCGCGCGCTTCTGGCGTGCGCTCGGTCGGCGCGGCGAAATCATGGACGAAGTCGCTTCACTGCTCGAACAGTGCAAGCTGCTCGACGTGATGAGTCGCGAAACGCGCGTGCTGCCCTACGGCAAGCAGCGCCTGCTCGAAATCGCGTTGGCGCTGGCGGCAAAGCCGCGCGTGCTGCTGCTGGATGAGCCCGTGGCCGGTGTTCCCGACGGCGAACGTCGCGAGATTCTCAATACGGTCGCCGCATTGCCCGACGACGTGACCATTCTGCTGATCGAGCACGACATGGACCTGGTGTTCAGCTTCGCCAACCGCATCTCGGTGCTGGTGAGCGGTGGTCTGCTCACCGAGGGCGCATGCGCCGACATCGCCCGCGATCCTCGCGTGAAGGCCGTGTATCTGGGCGAGGAGCTGGTTGGAGGTGAATATGTCTGAATTGCTGAAGCTGGAAGGAGTCGTAGCGGGCTACGGCGAAGCCAGGATCCTGACGGGTATCGATCTGGCATTGGATCAAGGCCAGGCTCTCGCGCTGCTGGGCCGCAACGGCACGGGTAAAACCACGCTGATCAACAGCATCGTCGGTCACACGCGTCGTTTTAGCGGGCGGATCTGGCTCGATGGCAAGGACGTCACCGCCTTCAGGCCGCACCAGCGCGCGCTGGCCGGCATCGGCTGGGTGCCGCAGGAACGCAATATCTTCAAGTCGTTGACGGTCGAAGAGAACCTGACCGCGATCGCGGTGCCCGGTCCCTGGGACCTGGCCCGCATCTACGGGATGTTCCCGCGCCTGCAGGAGCGCCGTGCCAATATGGGCAACCAGCTCTCCGGCGGCGAGCAGCAGATGCTGGCCATCGGCCGCGCGCTGATGCTCAATCCGAGGGTGCTGCTGCTCGACGAACCGCTAGAAGGGCTCGCGCCGATCATCGTGCAGGACTTGATGCGCATCCTGTCGGAGATCATTCGCGACGAAGGCCTGTCCGTGATTCTGGTCGAGCAGAACGCGCGCAAGGCGCTGAGCATCACGCACAACGCCGTGGTGCTGGAGCGCGGCTCGGTCATTCATTCGAGCACGGCGGCCGAGCTGCTGGCCCAGGATCACAAGATCGATACCTTGCTGGCCGTGTCTCAACACTGAGCGGCTCGCGATGCGTGGGTGGTCTACGCGGCGAAAGTCGCGACCGCCCGGTTGAACGCATCGGGTCTTGCGACATTCATCCCATGCGACGCACCGTCGATCGTTTCGCGTTCGGCAAACTCGATCCACTGTTCGAGCTTGTCGACCGTATTGCGGAACATGCGGGGACTTCTCTGGCCGTCGATCAACAACGTCCGACACTTGATATCGCGCGCGGCTTCCGGCGTATAGGCGGGAAGCGGATCGAGCAACTGCTTCGGCAGCGTGAGCGCGTTGTCGAGCGCCATACGACGAAAGCTCTCCGGGCTTTTGTTCCAGTACCCCGGCATGCTCACGGAGTCGACGAACATCGACAAGCCGGTGTCGAACTCGCCCCGCTCGATCAGTTCCGCGACCCGGGCGCGCAACACGTTGGTCGCCGGCGGCATGAACGCGGGCTGCCCCCTCGGTTCGGTTTGCAGCGGGCCGCCAGGGTCGGCTAGCGTCAGCGTTTTGACGAGGCGCGGATATTCGCGCGCAAGATTGAAAGCCACGCACCCACCCCGTGAATGACCGACCAGATGAACGGGAGCCAGGTCGAGCGCGGTGATGAATCCGGCCATTTCCTCGACGTGCGTCTCCCAGCTGAAGTCGCTGTGTCCAAACGCATCGATCTCGGGCCAGTAATGGCTCAAGCTCGGCGCGAAGCAGCGAAACCGGCCAGACAGCGAGGCCACCTGGGCGTCCCAGTAGCGATAGTCGCAAAGCGAGCCGTGCACGAACACCATCGGCTCACCGCGCCCGGACTCGACATACGGTATGGCAACACTCGATGCGGTGGTCACGAACGATGGCGCGGCCGCGCCATAGGCCGAGGCCAGAATCGATGGGCTGGTACGTGCATTCATCAAAGGGCTCCTTTGGCGACACTATCGATGGTGTTCTGGCAAAAGAAAATCGCATAATATTGATGGAATCGATCTACTTTTCTGATACGAACCATCATGGCAACGGAAATGAAAGCGCTCGATCTGGACGTGCTGTCGATGATCATCGCGGTGGCGGACGCCGGCACGATCAGTCGCGCGGCGCAGGTCGTGCATCGCTCGCAATCGGCGGTGAGCATGCAGATCAAGACGCTCGAGACGGCGCTCGGCAAGGCGCTGTTCGTGCGCAAGCCTCGCAGCGTGGTGCCGACGCAGGACGGCGAAATGCTGTTGACCTACGCACGACGGATGATCGCGCTGCGCGATGAAGCGTGGGCAGCGGTGGTTCGGCCCGACGTGACCGGACGCGTGGTGATCGGCGTGCCGGACGATTATGCGACGTCACTGTTCCCGCCGATCCTCAAGAAATTTTCGGCGACCTATCCGAAGGCGGAGATTCAGGTGGTGGGGCTGCCGAGCGTCGCGCTCGAGCCGATGTTGAAGGACGGCACGGTCGATCTCGTCTGCGCGACGCGCGTGAAAGGATTGCACGGCGAGTTCCTGCGTCACGAACCGATGGTGTGGGCCGCCGCCCCGGGCGCGACCGAGATCTGGCGCGAAAGGCCCTTGCCCATCGCCGTGTTTTTGCCGGGCAGCGTCGCGCGTGAGAAAGCCATCCGGAGCCTGGAGCGCGCGCGCATCACGTATCGAACGTCGTATGAGAGCCCGAGTCTGCTGGGTCTGCTGACGATGGCCGAGGCCGGCCTCGCGGTAACCCCTTTGGCCAAGTGCGCGGTACCGGCTCACTTCTCGCTGCTGGGGGCCGCGAATGGCCTGCCGGAAATCGGCACACTCGAAGTCGTGCTGGCGCGAAGCGCGGCTTCGAAGCGGCCTGTGTGTGACTTTCTCGCGGAACGTATTCTCGCCGACCTGAAGAATTAACCCGGAAGACTTCAGGAAGACTCCTCCGCGCCGGCTCGGCACGACGCACACATCCGCCACGCAGCCTTCGGCGCAGCGACCGTTTGCGCCACCTCGCGCCACCAGCGTTCGCCGCGATGCACCGCGGTCAGATCGAGGCGCTCGCCCATGCGCGGTGTCGACAGCGCGACGCCGCGCGCGAGCGCCAGCCCCGTCACCCTCTCGAACGGTTCCTGCCAGCGATGCATCGCGAGGTCGAAGGTGCCGTTGTGAATCGGCACGAGCCAGCGGCCGCGCAGGTCGATATGCGCCTGCACGGTTTCTTCAGGCTGCATATGGACATATGGCCACATCGCGTCGTACGCACCGGTCTCGATCAACGTCACGTCGAATGGTCCGAGGCGCTCGCCGATCGCGCTGAATCCATCGAAGTAGCCGGTGTCGCCGCTGAAGAACACGCGTAGATCGTTATCGACGATCACCCACGACGCCCACAACGTGCGGTTGCCGTCGAACAGGCTGCGCCCCGAGAAATGCTGCGCGGGTGTCGCGGTGAACTCGATGCCTTCGACCACCGTGCCCTGCCACCAGTCGAACTGCCGGACCTTCGCCGCGTCGATACCCCATTCGACGAGCCGGTCGCCGACCCCGAGCGGCGTCAGGAACACCTCGGTCCGCTGCGCCAGGAGCAGGACGGTCTCGCGGTCCAGATGGTCGTAGTGATCGTGCGACAGGATCACGCCGTGCAGCGGCGGCAAATCGTCGAGCGAGATCGGCGGCGCATGAAAGCGCTTCGGACCGAGATTGCGGAACGGCGACGCCCGCTCGGCGAATACGGGATCGGTCAGCCAGTACTTGTCACGCAACTTCAGCAGCATCGTCGAGTGACCGAGCCGGTACAGGCTGCGATCGGGCGCCGCATCGAGTTGCGCGCGTGTCAGCGTTTCGACGGGCAATGCGTCGGCCGGCACGGTGCCGCGCGGTTTGTTGAACAGCACCGTCCACGCGAGGCCGAGCGTTTTGCGCAGGCTTTCCGCCGGACGCGGCTTGACGTTGCGAAAGCGCTCGCCGTCATGCTGCGGCGACAGGCCGAACCTCGCGCGGCTGCGTTGCGCGGCGTTCACGCCGAGCATTCGGCGGACATAGGCGGGAAGCGACGTCATCAAGTTGACCTTTCGAAGAAAACGTACACCCGGCAGTGTAGTTTATTTTCAAGAAAAGTAAACTGACCAGTGTAAAATTAGGGGATGGAATCGCCTGCCCGCCCCCAACGTCTGACTGACCGAAAGCGCGTCGCGATCGTCACCGCCGCGATCGAGGAGTTCCTCGCGGCCGGCTACGACGCAACCAGCATGGACCGCATCGCCGCCCGCGCGAGCGTCTCGAAGCGCACGGTCTATAACCATTTCCCGAGCAAGGAAGCGCTTTTCGCGGCGATCCTCCAGCAGCTATGGGACGCGAGCCACGACGGCGATGCGCCCTCCTACCTCGCCGATCAACCATTGCGCGGGCAGTTGCTCGATCTGCTGGAGCGCAAGCTGAGGCTGCTTCACGACGAATCCTTTTTGTCGCTGGCACGGGTGGCGATCGCGGCTGGCATCCATTCGCCGGAGCGCGCGCGCGATATGGTCGCTCGCATGGGGGAGCGCGAGGAGGATCTGACGGCATGGGTCCGGGCGGCTGCCGCGGACGGCCGCATCAAGACCGAGGACCCCGTCTTCGCCGCACTGCAGTTGCAGGGGCTCGTGAAGGCTTTCGCCTTCTGGCCGCAAGTGGCGATGGGTCAAGTGCCGCTCGATGCCGGCGAGCAGAAGCGGATCGCGGAAGCGGCGGCGGATATGTTCCTCGCGCGTTATGCGTGAGGTTTGTCGGGTTGGGATTGCTGCGGCGCTACCCGTCAACGCAAGAAGTTCTTTGCTCGAAGGCGGCGATGCCCGCAGTGACTTTCCGCGAAGCGGGCGCCGCGAGAGCGAACTCTTCCTTTTTCGCAAACGTTTGCCTCCGGGTATCAAGTCTCAGCTTCCCAAGCCGAAAACGCGTACATCGCCTCGAAACTTTGGAGACCCGATGTGACGCGCGTTGTGCTCTTACTTGCCGTAATGTTCATAACAGGCTGCGCACAAGTGCAGCAGCCCACTACGGCTCAAGCCGAGAAACCGGCGGTGTCGAACGTGATCATGAAGTTCGACATTCCCGCCGATGCCCTCGGCGCGCGCGATCCGCAACTGGCCACGGTGCTCGCCAAGGCGGGCGCGCTCGCCGCCGCGCAGAAGCGGCCCACGGTGATCCGCGTGACGGCGCTGGGCCAGGACTTCAAGTACATCAACGAGGCGATCTGGCGGGGTGTGCCGCAGCAGGGGCTCAAACCCGCACTAGAGAACCTGACGACCGGCGCGAACCAGACGTACAGCGTCTCGATCCAGCCGCTACGTGCGGGGAGCTGACACGATGCGCCTGATTGCTTTCGTCGCGGCATCGCTATGCTTGTGTTCGGCCGCGTGGGCGGGCCAGCCCGCCGCCGGCGCGCCTGCAACCGCGGCCACCTCTGCCAACCTGGCCTCCACGGACAAGGTCTACCCGCCGCTGCCCACGCTCGCGATGCTGCCGCCCTCCACCGGCGACGATGACGACCTTCCCGCGGCGCGCTCGACGTCGCGCAACAAGAAGAAGACACAAAAGCGCGATTGCCACTGTGCGATGCCGACGCCGCGCCTCGTCGTCTCCGATGAATCACGCGCCTACCTGAAGGACATCGAGCGGCAGCTCGATTCCGCGCTGGCGCAATAAAGCAGGACCTGGAGCGCCGACCCATGGACCAGCACAAGACCAACGCCTTCGGCCCTTTGCGGTCGTGGGCCATCTGCGCCTGGGCGGCGCTGGTGGTCCTCGGCAGTTCGGGCGCGCAGGCCGCCCCGACCGCCGATGACTGCTTCGACAAGGCCGGCGCCTACCAGGGTGTCAATCCGCACGTACTGCGCGCCGTGGCATGGCGCGAATCGAAAGGCGACGCGACCGCCATCAACCGCAACGCCAACGGTTCGATCGACGTGGGCCAATTGCAGATCAATTCGATCCACTTTCCGGAACTCGCGAGCCAGGGCATTCCGCACCGCGCGCTCACGGACCCGTGCGTGAATATCTTCGTGGCCGCCTGGCTGCTCAAGCAGAAGATGGTGCGCCACGGCAACACATGGCGCGCCATCGGCGCGTATCACTCGGAATCGCCGCGTGAACGTGACGCCTACGCGCGCAGCATCCAGGCGATTCTCGTCAGCTGGGGGCTGTTGCAGCGGGAGCGGTGAGATTCAGGCGCGGGCCGCGCGGGTCGTTGCCAGCAGATCGCGCTCCGCTAACTACTCCCCGATCCAAGCTCCATTCGCTTGCGCTGCAGGAAGCGGCGCACTGCCGGGTCACGCTCGAGGCCGATCGCCAGATCGTACGCACCGAGCGCTTGCGCCGTCGCGCCGGCACGCGCGAGCAGATTGGCGCGTGCGGCCCAGTAGGGCTGGTAGTCGGCCAGCCGCGGATCGTCCGCATACGGCTCCAGCGCATCGAGCGCCGCCTGCGGGCCGTCACGCTCCGCCACGGCGAGCGCGCGGTTCACGGCGACTACCGGCGACGCTGCAATCGAGAGCAGTCCATCGTAGAGCTGCACGATTTCGTCCCAGTTCGGGCGCCCCGTCCGGCAGCGATCCACATGCGCCGATTGCAGCGCGGCCTCGAGCTGAAAGCGCCCGATTGCGTTGAACGCGTTCGCGCGCCGCAATAGTGCGTTCGCCGTGTCGATCATCGGTGCATTCCATGTTGCTGGGTCTTGTGCCGACAGCGGCACGTAGTCGCAAGCCGCATCGCGTCGCGCATCACGCCGCGCCTGTGCGAACAGCATCAGCGCGAGCAGGCCTAGCGTCTCCGGTTCTTCCGGAAGCAGCTCGACGAGCAGTTGCGCGAGATACAGCGCCTCGTCGGCAAGATCGCGCCGTTCGGTATCGCCGCCGATGGGGTCCGTCCAACCTTCCGCATACGCCGCATAGACCGCTTCGAGCACCGCGTCGAGCCGGCCGGGCAGTTCCTCGCGCTCGGGCACGCTGAACGGAATGCCCGCTTCGCGGATCTTGGTCTTCGCCCGCACGAGGCGCTTGCTCATCGCGGCGGGCGACATCAGGAACGCCGACGCAATCGTCTTCGCTTCCAGCCCCAACACCACTTGCAGCATCAGCGGCGTGCGGATCGGGGCCTCGAGCGCGGGGTGCGTGCACGCGAACAGCAGCGCCAGCCGCCGGTCGGGCAGCGCGTCTGCCGCGCACTCGTCGATTTCGTCGGCGAGAATCAGCAGTTGGTTCGCCACGTCGTCGCCGACCTGGCGATGACGCGCGCCGTCGATCGCCCGGCGGCGCGCAACCGTCATCAGCCAAGCTTCGGGACTCGCCGGACAGCCGTGCTCCGGCCAGTCCGCGAGCGCCGCCGCGAATGCGTCGGCGAGCGCGTCCTCGGCCGCGGCGACGTCGCGCGTGCGCATCGCCAGCAGCGCGACGAGCTTACCGTAGCTGCGGCGAGCGACCGCCTCGGCCATCGAACGCGCGACGCCGTCATCGCCACGAGCGTCGCCGGAGCCGCTCATGCAGACGGCGCTTCGTACGGAGCGGTCCAGACCGGGCGCACCTCCATGACGCCGTGCGCCGCTCCGGGACACCGCGACGCCCACGCCATCGCCGCGTCGAGATTAGGCACGTCGATCAGGTAGTAGCCGGCGAGTTGCTCCTTCGAATCGGAAAACGGGCCATCGAGAACCTGCGGCTTGCCGTCGACGAGCCGCACCGTGGTGGCCGTGTTCGAGTGCTGCAACCGGTTGGCGCCCACCAGAGCCCCGGATTTCTTCAACGATTCGGTGTACGCGTGATAGGCGGCGACGCCTTGCTGCCGCTCGCTGTCGGTCATCTTGTTCCAGCTGTTTTCTTCCGAGTAGATCATCAACAGGTATTCCATTTGAGCCTCCGTCATGGGGTTGAGGCGGATGAATTGCATCGGCCGCCATATCAATGACGCGCGGGCCGTATGCGGACGGACAGGTGGCGTAAAAAAAATTCGCGCACGGCCAGCTGGGACCCACGCTGCATTGGAAAAAGACGTTTGGATCGCAGCCGGTTCGAGCGTGTTTCGCAAAGCATTTTCGGACGGGTCAGCTGCGTTGTCGACCTGGGATCGGCTGCGGCGCGGCGAGGCCGGGATCGGGAACTGCGAAACGAACCCGACAAAAAAAATGGCGCCGCAGGCATTCAGCCCGAGGCGCCATTTCGTGGCGCTACGACGCGAACGACACGCCGTAGCCCGACGGCTGACTTACATCGTCACGCCGTCGGCGACTTCCTTGAAGTCTTCGATCTGATCGAAGTTCATGTATTGATAGATCTTGTCGCCGTTGGCGTTGAGCACGCCCATGTCGGCCATGTACTCTTCCTTGGTCGGGATCTTGCCGAGACGCGAGCAGATCGCCGCCAGTTCCGCCGAGCCGAGGTACACGTTCGTGTTCTTGCCGAGGCGGTTCGGGAAGTTGCGGGTCGACGTCGACATGACCGTCGCGCCTTCGCGCACCTGTGCCTGGTTACCCATGCACAGCGAGCAGCCCGGCATTTCGGTGCGCGCGCCAGCCGTGCCGAACACGCCGTAGTGGCCCTCCTCGGTCAGCTGCTTCTGATCCATCTTGGTCGGCGGAGCCACCCACAGCTTGACCGGGATGTCGCGCTTACCTTCCAGCAGCTTCGACGCCGCGCGGAAGTGACCGATGTTGGTCATGCACGAGCCGATGAACACTTCGTCGATCTTCGCGCCGGCCACGTCCGACAGCGTCTTCACGTCGTCCGGATCGTTCGGGCAGGCCACGATCGGCTCGTGGATGTCGGCGAGGTCGATCTCGATGACGGCTGCGTACTCGGCGTCGGCATCCGGCGACAGCAGTTGCGGGTCGGCCAGCCACTGCTCCATCGCCTTGATGCGGCGCTGCAGGCTGCGCGGGTCCCGGTAGCCCTGGGCGATCATCCACTTCAGCAGCGTGACGTTGCTGTTCAGGTATTCGATGATCGGTTCCTTGTTCAGGTGCACCGTGCAACCGGCGGCCGAACGCTCGGCGGACGCATCCGACAGTTCGAACGCTTGCTCGACCTTCAGATCGGGCAGGCCTTCGATTTCGAGAATGCGGCCGGAGAAGATGTTCTTCTTGCCTTGCTTGGCAACCGTCAGCGTGCCTTGCTTGATCGCGTACAGCGGAATCGCGTTGACCAGGTCACGCAGGGTCACGCCCGGCTGCATCTTGCCCTTGAAGCGGACCAGCACCGATTCCGGCATGTCCAGCGGCATCGTGCCGGTGGCGGCCGCGAAGGCGACCAGACCCGAACCTGCCGGGAAGCTGATACCGATCGGGAAGCGCGTGTGCGAGTCGCCGCCGGTGCCGACGGTGTCGGGCAGCAGCATGCGGTTCAGCCACGAGTGGATCACGCCGTCGCCCGGGCGCAGCGCGATGCCGCCACGGTTGCTGATGAAGTTCGGCAGCGTCTGGTGGGTCTTCACGTCCACCGGCTTCGGATAAGCGGCGGTGTGGCAGAACGACTGCATGACCAGGTCGGCCGAGAAGCCGAGGCACGCCAGGTCCTTCAGTTCGTCGCGGGTCATCGGGCCCGTGGTGTCCTGCGAGCCGACCGAGGTCATCTTCGGTTCGCAGTACGTGCCCGGACGGACGCCCTGGCCTTCCGGCAGACCGCAAGCACGGCCGACCATCTTCTGCGCCAGCGAGAAGCCCTTGCCGCTGTTGGCCGGCTGTTGCGGCAGGCGGAACAGCGTCGACGGAGCGAGACCCAGCGCTTCACGCGCCTTGGCGGTCAGGCCGCGGCCGACGATCAGCGGAATGCGGCCGCCGGCGCGCACTTCGTCGAACAGCACGTCGGACTTCACCTGGAACTCGGCGATCACTTCGCCGTTCTTCAGTGCTTTGCCTTCGTACGGGCGCAGTTCGACCACGTCGCCCATTTCCATCTTCGACACGTCGAGTTCGATCGGCAGCGCGCCGGCGTCTTCCATCGTGTTGTAGAAGATCGGGGCGATCTTGCCGCCGAGGCACACGCCGCCGAAGCGCTTGTTCGGGATGAAGGGGATGTCTTCGCCCGTGAACCACAGCACCGAGTTGGTGGCCGACTTGCGCGAGGAGCCGGTGCCGACCACGTCGCCCACGTACGCGACCAGGTGGCCCTTTTCCTTCAGCGACTCGATGAACTTGACCGGGCCACGCTTGCCGTCTTCTTCCGGAGTGATGCCGGGGCGCGCGTTCTTCAGCATCGCCAGCGCGTGCAGCGGGATGTCCGGACGGGTGGTTGCGTCCGGAGCCGGCGACAGGTCGTCGGTATTGGTTTCGCCCGTCACCTTGAACACGGTGATGGTCATGCTTTGCGGCACTTCCGGACGGCTCGTGAACCATTCGGCGTCGGCCCAGCTTTGCATCACGGCCTTCGCATTGGCGTTGCCCTTGTCGGCCAGTTCCTTGACGTCGTGGAACTGGTCGAACATCAGCAGGGTCTTCTTCAGCGCGTCGGCGGCCACGGTGCCCACTTCGGCGTCGGACAGCAGTTCGATCAGCGGCTGGATGTTGTAGCCGCCCAGCATCGTGCCGAGCAGTTCGGTGGCGCGGGCGCGCGAGATCAGCGCGCAGACGGTCTCGCCCTTGGCGACGGCGGCGAGGAAGCCGGCCTTCACGCGGGCGGCTTCGTCCACGCCGGCGGGGACGCGGTTGGTGATCAGGTCGAGCAGCGTCTGCTCTTCGCCAGCGGGCGGGTTCGTCAGGAGTTCGACCAGCTCGGCTGTTTGCTGAGCCGTCAGCGGCAGGGGAGGAATGCCGAGCGCGGCGCGTGCGGCCGCGTGAGCGCGAAAGTTTTCAAGCATGGGGGACCTGCTGGTATTTGCGTTTCAGGGAAAGGCTTTTTAGGCACTCCAAGCTGTGCCGGGCACTGCTTTGATCGCGATTTTAATTGCAATACCCCTCCACGGTCAAATGTCTTATGTCTTATATAAGAGTTGGTTTGCGGAAACCGGCGATGCGTGATGCGCTTCGGGCGCTGGGCGCACGCTTCCCCGCCATCGCAAAAGCACCGACTGTGTAAGCCGTTTCAATCATTCGCCGTCGCTCGAATGCTTTGCTTACTGCCCGCTTAACGCCTACAACAGAGGATGTCCGGCGATGTTCTTCCCGGCCGGATTCAACCGGCAGCGGAGGCGCAAATGAGCTATCAACTGATGGGCAGCATCCTCGAAGTGTGTGAATGCAAGGTGCTGTGTCCTTGCTGGATCGGAGAAGACCCCGATAACGGCTCGTGCCGTAGTGCGATGGCTTACCACTACGAGCAAGGCACGATCGACGGCGTCGATGTATCGGGCCTGACGATCGCCTTCGCGGCGTTCATTCCCGGCAATGTGCTCAAAGGCGGCTGGCGCGTCGCGATGTTCGTCGACGAGCGCGCGAGCGACGCTCAGTTCGACGCTCTGGTAAGCGTGCACCGTGGCGAGCGCGGCGGCCCCCTGGCGGATCTCGTGCAATTGATCGGCGAAGTCGTGTCCGTGGAACGCGTGCCGATCGAATATACGGTCGTCGATGGCAAGGGCAGGATGAAAGTCGGCGAAGCAATCGATGCCGAGTTGGAGCCCTATCGCGGCCCGACCGGCGAGCCGACCAAACTGGTCGAAAGCATCTTTTCGACGATACCGGGCTCCCCTGCTTTCGTCGGCAAGGCGAACTCTTTCCGCCTGCGGCACGAAAAGCTCGATCTCGACCTCGCGTTGAGCGGACATAACGCCATTCAGGGATCGTTCAATTTCGCGTCGTGAAGATGCTCGCACGCTCGCGGCTGTTCGCGCCGCTGTTCGTCGCATTGACGAGCAGCGCGTGGCTGGCGTTATGGGTGTGGGACGCGGGACCCTATGCGCGTTATCTGCGTCACGCGAGCTGGGCCGAACTGCCGCTCGTCGGCACGATATGCCGCGAGGTGCCGGGCGCGAGCCTCACGATCGCGGCGCTGCTGCACAGCGCCGCATGGCTGCTGATGATCGCGGCGATGATGCTGCCGAGCGCCTTCCCGCTGTTCGATACCTTCCGGCGGATGACCGTCGCGCGCGAAAACCGGCGCACGCTGATGGCGCTTGTGATCGTCGGTTATGCGACGACATGGGCGCTGTTCGGCGTGGTCGCGCACGGCTTCGACGCGGCGCTCCATCTGGTCGCCGACAAAGTTCCGAGCTTGCTTGTGAACGGCTGGCTGATCGGTACCGCGATCGTCGCGCTCGCGGGCCTCTATCAGTTCAGCAGCCTCAAACATCGATGTCTCGACAAATGCCGCTCGCCGCTGATGTTCATCGCCGAGCATTGGCGGGGCAAAAGCGCGCGCCGCGAGAGCTTTGTGCTCGGCATCAGTCACGGCGCGTTCTGCATCGGCTGCTGTTGGGCGCTGATGCTGCTGATGTTCGCGGTCGGCACGGGCAGCGTCGGCTGGATGCTGGCGCTGGGCGCGGTCATGTCGGCCGAGAAGAATTTCCGCTGGGGCAGGTCGATCGGCAAGCCGCTCGGCGTCGCGTTGCTTGCGTGGTCCGCGTGGATCGTCGTACAGCACGCCCGCATCGTCTGAGCCGTGCGCGGCAGCCTGCGCGCTCCTGCCCCGTTACCCCCTTTCGCTTCCAAAGAACGCCGTGAGTTCGTCGGCGACCGCGCGCGGTTGTTCTTCTGGAATGAAATGCCCGCAGTGACTAATGGTGCGGCCTTGGACGTCGGTGAAAAAGGCTCGCAGCGGGGTCGCCATATCGGCGATGGACCCTTGATCGGAACCGAGCGTCAGCAGTGGCAAATCGAGCATGCCTCGTTGCTTCAATTCCGCGTTCTGCCGGGCGGACACGTGCGCGGCGCGGTAATACGCGAGGCCGGCGCGCAAGCCGCCGTCTTTCTTCAGAATCCGCAGGTATTCATCGATATCGGCGTCAGTGAACGTGTCGGGATTGGCCGTCTTTCGCCGCAAAAACCAGTCGAGGTATTCGCGTTCCTTGCCGGCTAGCAGCACTTCCGGCAGATCCGGTAGGACGTGAAACGCAAAATGCCAGGTACGCCATGCACGCTCGGGCGCGATCGGCAACGCATCGGGCAACGTCACGCCGGGGATCCCCGCATCCAGCAGCGCGACGCGACGGACCTCGTCGGCGAACATCACCGCGTAAGGAAAAGCCACCCACGCTCCAATGTCGTGTCCGGCGAGAAAGTACCGGCTCACTCCGAGTTGCTGGAGCAAACCGTGGACATGGCTCGCAAGGGTCTGTGTATCGTAGCCGTCCATCGGACGATCCGAATCACCTTGTCCGGGAAGGTCCGGTGCGACGATTCGATAGGTCTTCGCAAGCAGCGCCATCACGTTGCGCCACGCGAACCAGCTTTGCGGAAAGCCCGCGAGCAACACGATCACGTCGCCCTGTGGGTTTCCCCCGGTGACGTAGTGCAGTCTTAATCCGTCTACGGTCGCGAACTTGTGCTCGAATCCTTCCAGCCCCGGAACGGGCCTTGATGCTGGCAGCGTGCTTACGACTTCGGAACTCACAGATGGCATGGGCGAGTTAAGTGCTTTCACGAACGAGACTCCTTAGGGTTGGGTGATTACATCGTTGAACCGCTGTTTCTCATCGGCGGGTCAGGTTGGGAAATGCTCATTTCCTAATTTGGCGAGCAGCACACGAAGGCGATGCGCTGTTATGTCGTGCTGTGCTTAGTCCAGCAGACGCATGGCCTGCTCCGCCGCCGCCATCATGTGTACCCGGGGCCGCCCGACTTTGCCGACGACCCTCAACCCTTGCGTCAAACTCAACAGGGCGCGGCCGGTAGCGTCCGCATCCACGGCGGACGCGATCGAACCGTCTGTCTGGCCCAGCCGGATCAGACGGCACAACAGACGCTCCGTTCGCTGCAAAGAAGCGGCGACATGACCGGCGACCTCATCATCGAAGGCCAGCAGATCGATTGCGCTTCCGACTACGAGACAGCCCCGCTTGCCCTCGTCGCCAATTGCAGACTCGGCATAAAACCGCAGAACGGCCCGCACCTTGTCGCGGCCGGTTTGCTCCGCGTCGAGCAGGCTTTGCAACTGGCCATTTCGTAGATGGATGTAGCGCTCGAGTGCGGCAAGGAACACCGCTCGCTTATCGGTGAACGCCTTGTAGATACTGCCGGCCGTGAGGCCCATCGCGGAACCGAGATCGCCAAGAGACGTCCCTTGATAGCCGCGTTCGCGAAAAATCTGGATTGCGCCGTCCAGCGCGATGTCCATATCGAATTCGCGAGGACGACCTGGAGCTCGAGGCTGTCTGGCAGGATGGTGGCGTACAGTCATGGCGCGATTATAGGAAATGATCATTTCCTAATCAAGATGTCTCCGCAGCAGGCCGCAATGACTCCCATTGGCGGTCACTCCCCGGGCGACGCGCTTCGCGCTTCCGATACGCGTTGGCTGTCCCACACGCCTAGCTCAATCGCACGCTGCAGCATTCCGACTGTAATTGGCTCTTTATTTTTGTAGTCTTTCACGCCTCTGAGTTTTAGAAGATACCGGGTAAGAATCGAAAATGGCCAAACGCTGAATCCTTCCATATTAAAATATCTAAGAAATTCGAAATCGCCGGGTTGAACGTTAAATGTTATTGCGAACGTGTTGATGAGCTTGCTCGCATCGTCGCCTGTGACGCCAAAATCGTCTTCTAATGAACTGGATGGTTTTATTGCTATTTTTTGCGGAATTCCGATTTTCTCCCGCAAGAATTCCTCCAGCTCAGCCGAAACTTCCGGTGGTGGCATCATTTATACGATCCTCGTTTTTTACCATTTTATTGTAGTGCATGACAGATGAGGCGGCGATCCTTATAACGTCATAAGCTGCTAATGTAATACCTAGCTGCGGAATCCAGCGCCCTACGAATGCACCTAGATTTCTCGTCATGGAAAACCTGATGTTATTCATTGATTGATTGGTGAGGGTAGGCAGAATTGCTTCTTTTAAATTGACGTTCACGAGTGCGCGAAGGACCAGCGATGCAATAGATGTCCCACGTGTTGTCCCCATTGGCTTTGCTCGAGTTGGAATTAACGGTTGTCCAGCAAGTACCAATACGATTGCCAGCACACCACTGTAGTCCTTAATTCCAAAGTGTTTGCAAGCTTCTTCGGTTGCGATGAAAATGAAAAGTGTTTCGTTATCGACGGCCCTTCCGCCATAGATATATGTATTGATCTTCTTTGTTGAATCATTGCTTATGAGCTGCTCGTATTCGCTCACCTGTTTGGTGCTCCGCTTGCGTTACGTGCATCGTCTGGTGGCGCGTTGCATCACATCGATTAATGTCGTTACCGCGCCATGAGAGTGATCGTTTTTACTCTGTTCGGCATATAATTCCCCTACTCTTTCGAAGAATTGGGGTAACGTGCTTTAATGTCATTTCCAAAAATATTTTTGGGCCCGACTTCTGGGAGTTTCTTGAGTCTTTTTTCGGCATACCCTATATGCTCGGGGGAATTTGCAAAATGCTGTCAAGATTTGCACATCCTCATTCGGACCCGAATGGCGTCGACCAGAAATGCGGGCCGTTAGCCTGGCGGTTCCAACATGTCGGTCCATAGTTGCGCATACCGTTTTCCCCGATTTACTTTGGGAACACTCGCTATTTGTCGTTGTGAGCTTGTATCGGGTCGACGTGCATCACCGTTTTAAGCACGACGAAAGTTGTGCAAAGAGGTGGCTAAGACGGTGGACAAGTTTTGCACGAATGCCTGCTTGCGCTGCTAACCCACCCCGTCTCCAGGAAACGTTGGGTTCGGAGCGGCCACTTGGGACGATCGGCTGCGGCGCAGCCCAGCGAATCCGGTGTAGTCTGAAGGTATCGTGCTCATTTCGGAGGCGGCATGGAACGGGAGCTGAAGCTGCGCGTTGCGAACGAAGATGTCGGCAAATTGCGTAACGCGTCGATACTTGCGCAATCGGAAGCCACAGCAGGAACGCCTCGCCTGCTGACGAGCACCTATTTCGATACGCCCGAGTTTTCATTTCACTGGTGCGGGGCTTCGCTGCGCGTGCGCAGCGTCGGCAAGAAGAAAATCCAGACGCTGAAGCTCGAAGGATCGGCCAAGGCGGGGCTGTTCGACAGGGACGAGTTCGAGATGCCCGTGAATAGCGACACGCCCGATCTGAAGCTGCTGTGCGACCAGATCCCCGACGACAGCGACTGCGGGAAGCTGATTCGCGACGAAACCATTCCCGCCCAACTGAAGCCCGTGTTCGTCACTCGGATTAACCGCTCGGCGTTTGCGCTGCGCCAGCCGTCCGGAGACGAACTCGAGCTTGCTCTCGACGAAGGAAGCATCGAGGCGGAGTCGGGCTCAGTGCAGATCGCCGCTGTCGAACTGGAATTGAAACAGGGCGATCCGGACGTACTGTACCGCGTCGCGCTGGAAATGCTCGAAACCGTGCCGCTGCGTATCGATCATCGCAGCAAGGCCGATATCGGGTATGCACTGCTGGTAGCCGAGCACAGCGAGGCAGTGAAAGCGCAACCGGTGCGACTAGACAAGCGCGATTCGATCGAGGATGCATTCTGCTCAATCGTGCGCAACTGTCTGGACCAGGTCCACGCGAACGAACTGGGCGTCGTGTCGGGCCATGATCCATCGAGCGTCCATCAGATGCGCGTGGGGCTTCGCCGCTTGCGTTCGGCACTCGATCTGTTTGCGAAGGTCATCCCCGCTACGCCCGGTTTCGACGAGGAGTTGCGCTGGATCGCCTCGGAACTCGGCGCAGCGCGCGACTGGGAGGTGCTTGCGGGATCGACGCTCGAACATGCCGGCGCCAACGGCAATACGAACGAGATCCGCCCGGTCAGAGAAGCGTGCGAGCAGATTGCGGTCAACAACCGGCAGCGCGCGGCTGCCGCCGTCGAATCGGTTCGCTATACACGGCTCGCGCTCCAGTTGGCGCTGTGGTTGAGCCGCAAGGGTTGGCGAGATGAGATGTCCGACGAACAGCGAAACGCGATCGGCAGCCCAGTGAAGCCATTCGCCGCCGATGTTTTGCGCCGTCGGCACAAGAAGCTGATCAAACGGGGCAAGGATTTGGCCGATCTCGACGATCACAGCCGTCACCGCGCCCGCATCGCCGCGAAGAAGGTTCGATACGCCACCGAGTTCTTCGCGTCGCTATGCCCGCGGCGGGTCGTGCGCCACTATGTCGAGGCGCTCACCGCGCTTCAGGATGATCTCGGCTGGCGCAACGATGCCGTCGTCGCCGATCAGCTTCTGAAGTCACTGCTGACAACGGCGCCCGAGGCGGCCTCGGGCGCGGCCTTCGCTCGTGGCTTCCTCGCGTCGCGCGTCGCTGCCGATCATCAGACATTGAAGAAGCTGTGGAAGCGCTTCAAACTGCTTTCGTCACCGCACTGATTGTCCGAACAGGCGCGACCATACCGCGCGCACGCGGCGCGCGCGATCCTCGAACAGATACGACGCAGCGAGTGCAAACAGGCCTGACATGACCCCCGTCGCGATGTGTTCGAGAGCATGAAAGCGGTAGTGGCTCAAGTGAGAGTAGGCATCGCCGATCGCGGTCAGGCAACCGACGAGCAGTGCGTTGCTATAGCGGTTGCCGTACCACTTCGCCGCCGGCGTGAAGGTGAGCAGCAGCGCCAGCACACCGGTGAGCAGCCCGGTCTTGAATGCGATCGCCCAGTGCGTGAGGCTCATGACGTTGCCCCAGCTCCCCGGCATACAGGTCATGCACGCGCTGGTTGGCTGCCAGAAACGCTGGACAAGCAGTTTGAAGCGACGTTTCCATGCGCTTCCCATGATGTACTCCACGATGTCCGGTGCGAGATCACGCGGAAATGGTACATCGCGAGCGCGCCGTAGCGTACCTGAGTGCGGTGGCGCATGAGGGAACTTCGCTATGACGACCGATCTCGATTTCTCGCTCGCGTGGCGCCGGTAATCACCGCGATACCTAGCAGTATCACGGCCACGATGGCGATGATGTGCTGCGCGACGTGCAGCGCCATCAATCCCCACGCGACGCCGCCAATGAAAATGATCCATCCGACCAGATAGATGAGTAGGGTCATCGTTGTTCTCCATGATCCACGGATCTATCTCCAAGCACATTGCGCGCCTGATGCCATCTCCATTGTGTCTGGCATAGTCTGTGCGACCGACACCACCGTTTGCGCAGCCCTCCAGGCAGCGCCCTCAGCTATTACCGATCGATATGGACGCTCCCCGCACCCCACCCCGCTCAAACGCGCCGCCGTCCGGCGGTCGCACCGGCTTCGTATGCGTGCGAGGCGCGCGCGAGCACAATCTGAAAAACGTCGACGTGCAGATTCCGCGCGATGCGCTCGTCGTGTTCACGGGCGTGTCGGGCTCCGGCAAATCATCGCTGGCGTTTGGCACGCTGTACGCGGAGGCGCAGCGACGCTACTTCGAGTCGGTCGCGCCGTATGCGAGGCGCCTGATCGAACAGGTCGGCGTGCCCGAAGTCGATGCGATCGAAGGGCTGCCGCCCGCGGTCGCACTGCAACAGCAACGTGGCGCGCCGAGCGCGCGGTCATCGGTAGGCAGCGTGACGACGCTGTCGAGCTTCGTGCGCATGCTGTATTCGCGAACCGGTGACTATCCCCCGAAACAGCCGATGCTGTTCGCCGAGGATTTTTCGCCGAACACGGTGCAAGGCGCCTGCCCGACCTGCCATGGATTGGGCCGCGTGTACGAGGTCACCGAGAAATCGATGGTGCCCGACGACTCGCTCACGATCCGCGAGCGCGCGATCGCCGCGTGGCCGCCAGCGTGGCACGGGCAGAATCTGCGCGACATCCTGGTGACCCTCGGCTACGACGTCGACACGCCATGGCGCGATCTGCCGAAAAAGGATCGCGACTGGATTCTCTTCACCGACGAACAGCCGACCGTTCCCGTCTATGCCGGCCTCACGCCGAAGGAGACCCGCGCGGCGCTCAGACGCAAGGACGAGCCGAGCTATCAGGGCACGTTCACGGGCGCGCGCCGGTACGTGCTGCACACCTTTGCGACCACTCAAAGCGCGCTGATGAAGAAGCGTGTTTCGCAGTACATGGTCGGCAGCGTGTGCCCGGCTTGCCATGGCAAACGGCTCAAGAAAGAAGCGCTGTCGGTGAAATTCGCCGGCTTGGATATCGGCGAGTTTTCACAGTTGCCGCTCGCGGAGCTCGCCGCGATTCTCGCGCCGATTGCGCGCGGCGAATGGCCGGAGCCGGAGACGGCGACGACCGGCCAGGGCAGCGTGCTCAGCAAAAGCGCCATGCGAGATGCCGTCGACAGGCGGGTCGCCGCCGGCGGCTCCGCGCACAAGGCGTCACCCGATGTCCGGCGCACGCCGAATCTGTCCGAGGAAAAACGCCTCGCGGCACAGCGCATTGCCGCCGAACTGCTGGAACGCCTGAGCACGCTGGTCGAATTGGGCCTCGGCTATCTCGCGCTCGAACGTAGTACGCCGACGCTGTCGTCGGGTGAACTGCAGCGCTTGCGACTGGCCACGCAGCTGTCGTCGCAGCTCTTCGGCGTCGTATACGTGCTCGACGAGCCATCCGCCGGCTTGCATCCCGCCGATGGCGAAGCGCTCTTCAACGCGCTGCAGGAACTGAAGGCAGCGGGCAATTCGCTGTTCGTCGTCGAGCACGATCTGCAGATGATGCGGCGCGCCGACTGGCTCGTCGATGTCGGTCCGGCGGCCGGCGAAGCGGGCGGACACGTGGTTTATAGCGGGCCGCCGCAGGGACTCGCGACGGTCGAAGCATCACAGACGCGCCGCCATCTGTTTGCTCCGACCGCGCAAGTCGATCGCGTACCGCGCGACGCGTCCGGCTGGCTGCGGCTCGCCAATATCACGCGCAACAATCTGCACGGGTTGAACGTCGCGTTCCCGCTCGGCTGCCTGACGACGGTCACCGGCGTCTCGGGCTCGGGCAAATCGAGCCTCGTGAGCCAGGCGCTGCCCGAACTGGTCGCGCGGCGGCTGGGAAAGATCATCGAAAGCCCGGACGATGACGAACCGGACCCGCTGCTCGCCACCGCGACCACGCCCACGAGCGGCCATATCGCCGACGACATGGACGCACTGCGGCGGCTCGTGCGTGTCGATCAAAAACCGATCGGGCGCACGCCGCGTTCCAACCTCGCGACCTACACGGGCCTTTTCGACCATGTGCGCAAGCTGTTCGCGGACACGCCCAGCGCGCGCAAGCGTCGCTACAGTGCCGGGCGCTTCTCTTTCAACGTCGCGCAAGGCCGCTGCCCGACCTGCGAAGGCGAAGGCTTCGTCAGCGTCGAGTTGCTATTTCTGCCGAGCGTGTATGCGCCTTGTTCGACCTGTCACGGCACCCGCTACAACGCATCGACGCTGGAGATCACGTGGCGCGATAAGAACATTGCCGAGGTGCTGGGCCTGACCGTCGATGCCGCGTGCAGTTTCTTCGCCGATGAGCCAGGCGTGATGCGCGCGCTGAATGCCCTGCGCGACATCGGCCTCGGCTATCTGCGGCTCGGCCAGCCCGCCACCGAGCTTTCGGGCGGCGAGGCGCAGCGGATCAAGCTCGCCACCGAACTCCAACGCGCGCAGCGCGGGGACACGTTGTACATCCTCGACGAACCGACGACCGGCCTCCATGCCGCCGATGTGGACAGGCTGATGGTGCAACTGCAGCGGCTCGTCGACGTGGGCAATACCGTGGTGGTGGTCGAGCACGATATGCGGGTAGCCGCGCAAAGCGACTGGGTCATCGACGTCGGCCCGGGCGCCGGCGACGCCGGCGGGACCATCGTGGCGAGCGGCCCGCCGGCCGAAGTCGCGCGCGACAAGGAGAGCCGCACGGCCGCGTATCTGCGGCAACACCTCGTGGCTTGAGCTTGTCGACGATCCGGTGATTCACCGCAAACGCCGAACCCGTCCGCCGCCTTCCCGAAGATGGCGCCTACTGGCCCGGTTGCCAGCGCAGGATGGGATGCGTCGCGCCGGCAGGCATGATCCACGCGCCGGTTGGACTGAAATCCCACGATGCGTCGAAGCTCGCCGGGTTGCCCATTTGAGCGGTCGTGAGGCCATTCGACGTGGGCAGTTGTGCGCCGCTCCCAGCGCTGACGGTTTGATTCGTTGTCTGTGCATCCCAGTAGACGTTGGTTGCGATCGTCGCGGTGGCGGCCGAGTTATCGGCTGCGATGCCGCCGAAACTGATCGGAGTACCCGGAGGCGTGCAGCAAAAGCCTCGAACCAGCCCCGTCGCAAACGACTGCTCGATCACGCCGGAGTTGGCATATACGAGGCCGCCCGCGCTCAAGTCGCCAAGCGCCTCGCCCGTCGCATAGGATTGCGACACCGTACCGGAGTTAGCGCCAACAAGGCCCCCCGGAAAGATACGGACGCCCCCTTCGACATTCCCGGTCGCGAAAGACTGAACGATCCGTCCAGAGTTGATGCCGACGAGCCCACCCGCGATGCCGGCATCGCCCACGGAAACGCTGCTCCACGAACGCTCGATGAGCCCGTCGTTAGTGCCCACTAAACCGCCGACCGGAGCGCCGCCATAGTGCGGGGAGCCCCGCCCGCCGGTCGTGTACGTATAGGTGATCAATCCCAGGTTGCGGCCGGCCAGTACGCCGTACGTGTAAGTAAGGGACCCATTGTCGATGACGTCGTCATTGAGCGCGAACAGTGCGCTGTTGGTCATACCGACGTTGCGCACCACGCCAGCGGTGCCGATCACGCCGAACAGGCCGAGCGACAACGTCCGCGACGGCGAGTACGTGTCATTCTCACCGAACCGGTCGATTACATGCCCCATGCCGTCGAACTGACCGGAGAACGGTGTCGCCGCATTGCCCAGCGGAATGAAGTCGACCCCGCCCGACGAAGATGACGTGAGATTCGTCGCACTCGCGTCGATATCCTTGCCGAGCGCGTAATTGCCGGAAAGGTCGAGCGACACGTTCTGCAGATCGGTCAGCGAATTGACGAGCTTGTAGGCAGTCACTTGCGTCACGAGACCGCTGTAGGGCGCTGCCGTCCATGCGCTGTTCGCGACGATCGTCCCGGGGCTGTAGCTGCCGTTCATGTCGTAGAACGCACTCACCAAACCGGTACTGCCGGACCAGTCGATCTTGCCCTGGTTGGCCACGCTGCCGCTGTTGTCGATGCCCGCCCCATCGGCACGCAAGCTCAGGTTGCCGCTGCCGCTATTCGACAGTGTCGTTCCTGACGCAATCGTCAGGTTGTGAGCAGCCACGAGCGACAGCGACGCCGGACCCTTCCAGCGAAGATTCGACGCCACGTTCATATCGCCGGTTGCGCCATTCGTGCCGGTCGCGGTCGCATCGACGGATGTGCCGGCGTCCAGGCTGCGCATGAAAGCGTGGGCCGTGGCGCGATCGATGGTGAAGGCTGGCGTCGAGACGTTCCAGCGCCCCGCTTGAACCGCTGCGTCGTGCGCGAAGCTGAGCGTGTTGGCGAGCGTATCGACGGTGCCGCCGCTGCCATCGACATTCGTTGCGGCAATCGTCCCTCGTTGCGTCACGTGTCCCGTGTCGGCTACGAGCCAGACGTGGCCGTCGCGCATCGCCGTGCCCGTCGCGCGGACCCGCGAGCCACCACCTGCAAGCGCGTAGATATTTCCGTCGGCCGCTTCGAGATTGATCTGCGCGGCTTGCGTGGCACCGCGATCGATCACGGTGCCTTTGCTGCCCATCTGCACGAAAACCTGCCTGCTGCCGGACGAATCGAGCAACGCCACCTGCTGCCCCGTGACGAATTCCGCGGTGCCGTTCGGCGCGCTGACCGAGCCCGCATTGATCACGACATCGCGTGCGATCAGGAAAACATCGCCTCCGCTGGAACTGATCTTGCCGAGATTCAGCACGTTGCCGTTCGATGTACCCGCGAGCGTAAGCGTCCCGCCATTGATGAACGCGGTATTCGGCAGATCGAGTGTCGAAGCGACGAATCGTCCGCCAGTCGCGACAGTCCCGCTGCGACCCACCACGATGCCTTGCGGGTTGATCAGATAAACGCTGCCGGTTGCCTTCAGGCTGCCGAGAATCGCGGAAGGTGCGCCGGCCGTCACGCGATTGAGGGTTGCGCCCGAACCGTTGTCGAAGGTGACCGTGTTGCACTTGCCGATCGAGAAGCTGTTCCAGTCGATCACGCCGCGAGTCGAGTTGGGTTGCGTGACGGTGATCGCGTTGCCCTGACCGGCGATGGTTCCTGTGCCGGCCACATAGTGGCCGCCTTGCGGAAGCACCCCGCCGGCAGACGCCACATGCGGCAATGACAATCCAGCAAGAAAGACAGCGATGAGGGATGAGATGTGTTGAGACGGATGTCGGCGATAGCGCGCACGCAGTGTCGGACGACTCAATGACAGAGGTGTCATATGTCCCCCTTCCGCGGAGGCGAACGCCATCGGCCCGCAATCCGACCGGAGTCGCGTGAACCCTGGCTAGTCCGCACGCTGAATACTAGTCAGCTTGTTCGCGTAATGCCAATGAATCTCACCCGCCCCTTCGGGCGGCAGCACTGACCTCGCCCGACGGCAAGGAACGCACTGCACTCGCATGCATAAGCCAGATCAGTGTTCTATTCTTTCTCTGCAGCCCCGTCAGGTGGGAAGCATTGAGCGGGCAGCAAAACGCGCGACGCCTATGGACCTCTGACATGCCTCTATCCAGTCCAGCCCGGAATGGGTCGACCAGACCGCCCGCCCCTCGCCTGACGACGCTCAGCCACATACAGATCGCGTCGCTGTGGTTTGCGCTGTTTACCCAATGGATGACCGTCGTGCCGGTGCTGGTGCCGTCACAGGTCGCCGAGATGCTCGGACCCGATGCCGCGTTGAAGGAAGGGGTGGCCGGCTCCGTCATTGCGTCCGGCGCATTCGTTGCAATGATCGTGGCGCCACTGGCCGGCGCGCTGTCAGATCGCTCCTCCGCAAAACATGGACGTCGCCGATCGTTTCTCGTCACCGGCGTGTTCGGCACTGCGATTGCACTGGTATGGCTTGCTTCATTCAACAGAGGGGCGAGCCTCTGGCTGTATGCACTCGCGTTTCTGAATCTGCAGTTCTGGTGGAACTGGGCGGCGGGTCCGTATGCCGGGCTGGTGCCCGATGTCGTGCCAAAACGGGAAACCAACCGCGCGAGCGCGTGGCTCAACGTGATGTCCGTGCTCGGCACCATCAGCGGCAACGTGGTGCTCGTCGTGCTCTATTCGCCGGGCCGCCTGTATCCGACGGTGGCCACGTTCATTGCGATCATGCTGCTCTGCCTTTGGCTGACGATTCGCGGCTCGCGCGAGCCGACGCCTGTCAGATCCCATGAACGGTTCGAGTTCCGCGCGTTCATGCGCTCGTTCTATCTCGATCCGCGCCTGCACCGAAACTTTTACTGGGTGCTGGTAACCCGTCTGTTCGGCAACATGGGCATCTGGTCGATCTTCACCTTCATGCTGTACTACCTGCAGGACGTAATCGGCATTCGTCATCCGACCGGTGTGATGAACGGGCTTCTTGGTGTCGGCGTGGTGCTGGCGATCCCGGCGAGCCTGCTGGGCGCACGGCTCGCCGACCACCACGGCGCCGTCCCGGTCGTCCGCCTGACAAGCTGGATCATGGCCGGAGCCGCAATCGGCTTCGTCCTGCTGGCGTTGCATCCGAACCTGTTGCTGGTGATCGCAGTCGGACTCGTTTTTTGCGCCGCTTACGGGACCTATCAAGCCGTCGACTGGGCGCTCGCGCTGCAAGTGTTGCCGGACGATGCATCCAGCGGCAAGGACATGGGCATCTGGCAAGTGTCGATGGTGCTGCCGCAGATCCTCGGCCCTGCCGCGACCGGGTGGATGCTGTCGTGGGTCAAGGCGCTCGCCGGTGCGGGAGCCGCCTACGTCGTCGCGTTCGTCGTCGCAGCGGGGTGGTTCGTGCTCGCGGCGTGGTTCGTGTCGCACATCAGGCTTGCTTCGCAGCAACACGTATCCACCGGGCTCGCCGGGCGATCGTCATAGGGCGACCGCTCCCCTGTTGCAGGTTCATCCGGCCGTAACGGAGGCAGAAATGGCTCTCGCAGACGTCGATGTCACGGAACAAAAACGCTTGAACGACGCCCATCCGGCACAGGTGCCGTGGAAGAAGTGGGGGCCGTATCTGAGCGAGCGGCAATGGGGAACCGTCCGCGAGGACTACAGCGAGGATGGCGACGCCTGGAACTATTTCACTCACGATCAGGCGCGCTCGCGCGCCTACAGGTGGGGAGAGGACGGGCTCGGCGGACTATGCGACGATCAGCAGCGACTCTGCTTCGCGCTCGCACTCTGGAACGGGCGCGACCCGATTCTGAAGGAACGCCTTTTCGGGCTCACCAATAGCGAGGGCAACCATGGCGAGGACGTGAAGGAATATTACTTCTATGTCGACAGCACGCCCACGCACTCGTACATGAAGTATCTGTACAAGTACCCGCAGCGGGAATATCCGTACCTCGATTTGATCGAGACGAACCGGAAGCGGTCGCGAGAAGAACTCGAGTACGAACTGCTCGATACCGGCGTATTCGATGACGACCGGTATTTCGATGTGTTCGTCGAATACGCGAAGCGCGATCCACAAGATATCTTCGTGCGCATTTCCGTGCACAACCGCGGGCGGGATGCGGCACAGCTACGAATCCTGCCAACGCTATGGTTTCGCAATACATGGTCGGAGAACCACGACGATCCCAGGCCATCGCTGTGCGAAGAGGCTCCGGGCGTCATTCGAGCGAGCCATCATGAACTGGGCAACTACTGGCTCTATTGCGAAGGCGCGACCGAACTGCTGTTCACGGAAAACGAAAGCAATGCACGGCGTCTATGGAATCAACCCAATGCTTCGCCCTATGTGAAGGACGCATTCCACGCGTATGTGATCAGCGGGCAACGCGAGGCGGTGAATCCCGCCAGAACGGGAACCAAGGCGGCGGCGCATTACGTATGCGACGTACCCGGCGGCGACAGCGTGACGATCCGGCTGCGCCTCAGCGCAGCGAGCCGCGACAACGCGTTCGACGGTTTCGAGAACACCTTCAACGAACGCATTGCCGATGCGGACGAGTTCTACGAGCGCATCGCGCCGAAATCGCTGACGGAAGACCAGCGCCGGGTGCATCGTCAGGCGCTGGCGGGCATGTTGTGGGGCAAGCAGTACTACTACTTCGATCTCGAACTATGGCTGCGCGAGCATGGCAGTCATCCGTTGCTCGACGGCGAGCGGCTCGATGTGCGGAACACCGGGTGGTTCCACATGCTGAATGCGGACGTGATCTCGATGCCGGACAAATGGGAGTATCCGTGGTACGCGGCCTGGGATCTGGCCTTCCACACCATCTCTCTGGCGCTCGTCGACTTCGATTTCGCGCAGGAGCAATTGCTGCTGATGTTGCGCACCCTGTATGTCCATCCGAGCGGCCAGATCCCGGCCTACGAGTGGAACTTCAGCGACGTCAATCCTCCCGTGCATGCCGCCGCCACGCTTTGGCTCTACCGGTACGGCAAAGAGCTGAGACGGGCCGATCCGCGCTTTCTCGAGCGCTCGTTTCAGGGGCTGATGCTCAATTTCAACTGGTGGGTGAATCGCAAGGACCCGTCAGGACGCAACGTGTTCGCCGGCGGCTTTCTGGGGCTGGACAACATCGGGGTGTTCGACCGCAGCGCGCAATTGCCGACGGGTGGATCGCTGGAACAGGCGGACGGAACCGCGTGGATGGCGTTTTATTGCCAGTGCATGCTGGAGATGGCGATCATCCTGACGGAATACGATCCGATGTACGAGGAGATCGCTTTCAGGTTCGTCCAGCACTTCATGTGGATCGCCTACGCGATGGATCGGCGCGGCGAACATCCGGACGACATGTGGGACGAGCATGACGGCTTCTTCTATGATCTGCTGCGGCTTCCCGACGGCCAGACCATGCGGCTGAAGATCAGGTCGATGGTGGGGCTACTGCCGCTGTGCGCGACCACGGTGTTCGAAGCCGATTCGGTGACGCGCTATCCGAAACTGATGGAGCTGATCGCCCAATTCCGCAAACGCTACCCGGAGCTGCTCGCCCACGTGGCGCCGACAGATACGGGCTTCATCGGCCATCGGGAGCGCAGACTCCTGTCGATCCTGAACAGGCGCAAGCTCGAACGCGTGCTCGGATACCTGCTCGACGAAAACGAGTTCCTCGGACCGCATGGCATCCGTTCGCTCTCTCGCTATCACCTCGAGCATCCGTATGTGCTGAACGTCGGCGGGACCGATTACAAAGTGCAGTACCTGCCGGCCGAATCGAATACGGGCATGTTCGGCGGGAATTCCAACTGGCGAGGTCCGGTATGGATGCCGGTAAACATGCTCGTAGTCAGGGCACTGATGAATCTCTACAGCTTTTTCGGCGACGAGTTCAGGGTGCAATGCCCGACCGGGTCCGGACAGTACATGACGCTGTTCGAGGTGACGCAGGAAATCGTTCGGCGACTGACGGGTACGTTCTTGCGCGATGCGGATGGCAGACGTCCCGTCTACGGCGGGACCAGCAAGTTTCAGGACGATCCGCACTGGCGCGACCTGATTCTGTTCTACGAGTATTTCCACGGCGACAACGGTGCAGGGCTGGGGGCCAGTCACCAGACGGGCTGGACGGGCCTCGTCGCACCTCTGTTGGACATGTTCGGGCGGATCGATGCTCGAACCGTACTCGAAAGCGACCGCTGGCGCGTGATGGCCGCCTCTGCCGCGCAACAGTCGGGCAGCAGCGACAACGCTCTCAACTCGCGCCGTCCGTGACCATCGATCCGGATGTCTTGAGGCCCGTGACTATGCTCAGGAGGCTCAAAAGCGTCACCAAGGCGGCCAGCATCGCCGCCCGATGCAGCCCTTCGGCAAGATGGCCGAACTCCGGCCGCACCAGCGAACCGAACAACCCCACGCCGAGCACGCCGCCAATCTGACGCGCGGTGTTCAACACGCCCGATGCAATACCCATGTATGACGGTTCCACGTGCGCCAGCACCGCGGTGTTGATCGACGGCACCGCGAGCGCGACACCGACGCCCACACTGAGCAGCGGCAACGCGACTGCTAGCGCGCTGCTATCCACCCGCACGAACGCGAGCGAAACATAGCCGAGCGACGCCAGTGCCTGGCCGACAAGCATCGGCAGGCGATAACCGAAACGCGCGGTCAGCGAGCCCGACGCGACGTTTGCGACTGCGACCACCGCCGTCATCGGCAGGAACGCGAGGCCGGTTTCGAGCGGCGTGTCGTGACGCGCGTTCTGGAAGAACAGACTCATCGCGAACATCAGTCCGTAGTAGCCAAAATTCAGCGACAGCCCCGTTAGAGCGCTGACACTCACCGCGGCATGGCGGAACAGCGCGAGCGGTAAAAGCGGTTGGGCCTGCCGCGCCTCGACGATGACGAACAGCCCGCCCGCAACGGCCGCGACGCCAAGTCCGGTCAACACGGTCATGCCAGTCCAGCCCAGCCTGCCGCTTTCGACAACCGCGTACGTCAGGCCGACCAACGCAACGACGGCAAGCGTCTGGCCGGCCAGGTCGACGCGACGCGCCGCGTGCCCCTTCGTCTCCGGCGCATGAGCGATGGTCAGCCAGATGCCGACGACGCCGATCGGCACGTTGATCAGAAAAATGGCCGGCCAGCCGAAGCGGTCGACGAGCACGCCGCCGACCAGCGGACCCGCCCCCAGCGCGAGCGCCGCGGTGCCCGCCCAGACGCTGACCGCCCTGGCTCGCGCATGCGGGTCTGGAAACGCCGCGCCGAGCAGCGCCAGCGACGACGGCACGCACAGCGCCGCGCCGATGCCCTGCACCACTCGCGCCCCGACCAACAGCGCCGCGCCATCCGACAGCCCGCACCCCACCGATGCGCAGGTAAACACCACGAACCCGGCCAGAAAAATGCGGCGCGCGCCGAACCGGTCGGCCAATGCGCCAGCGGACAGCAGCAGACTCGCGAACGCCAGCGTGTACGCGTTGACGACCCATTCCAGCGCCGTCGAATCGAGGCCGAGGCTATCGCGCATTCGTGCGAGCGCGACGTTCACCACCGTGACGTCGAGACAGATGATGACGAAGCCGAGGCTCGTCGCGAGCAGGGCAAGACGTGGTGACCGAGCCGGTGAGCTGAGCTGTTTGCGCATGATGTCCGTGCATGAAGTCGGGGGATGCGGAACCGGATGGGCCGCAAGCCTCGTGTACGCGGACTGTATTCCCACTGCGAAGATTGATAAACGCACGGCAAATGACAACAGAACCAATTATTATTGCGGAATGGACCTCCTCAAAGCGATGACCGTGTTCGTGCGCGTAGTCGAAAGCGGCAGCCTGACGGCGGCGGCGGTGGCGTGCGATCTGTCGCCGACGATGGTCGGCAACCACCTCCAGGCGCTGGAAACGCGGCTGGGCGCGACACTCATCCATCGCACCACGCGCAAGCAGCAGATCAGCGCGTTTGGGCAGACCTACTATGAACGATGCATCGAGATCCTCGGGCTGGTCGACGATTCTGAACGACTCGCGCTCGATCACCTCGCAACGCCACGCGGACGCCTGCGAGTGACCGCACCCGTCGTATTCAGCAACGAATGCCTGATGCCGGTGATCGCGGATTACTGCGAGCGCTACCCCGAGGTGAAGCTCGATATCGTCGCCACCGACGCGCTGTCGGACTTGCTCGACGACGGCTTCGAGGCGGCGGTTCGGATCGGCGCGCTGGGCAATCCGGATCTCGTCGCGCGGCGTCTGCAGCCGTACCGTCTGGTGTTGTGCGCGTCACGCGCGTATCTGGCAACGCACGGCACGCCATCTTCGCCCGACGCGCTGCGCTCACACCAGTGCCTGACGTACGCGTACCCACCGCGCTCGGAATGGCACGCGGCGCAGGCCGAATGGAGCTTGCAGGGTCCGGACGGCCGCGTGAGCGTACCGGTCGACGGCAGGCTGAGGATCGACAATTCGGAAGCGCTGCGACGGGCGGTGTTGCGCGGCCTTGGCATCGCGATGCTGCCCGAGGTTCTGGTGGCCGCGGACCTGCGAGCGAAGCGGCTGGTCGAAGTGCTGCCGGCATTTGCCGCGCCCGAGCGCCCGCTGAGCCTGCTGTATCTGCGTGAGCGGCAGACGTCGCCGAAGCTTCGGAGCTTTATTGAATTTATGGTCGAGCGCTTCGGCGCTGACGCGGCATCGCCCAACGGCGCTTGACCATCCCACTCTCAATGCGAATTCCGTTGCCGCCCGCGTAGGTTGTCCTGCACACGACGAGCAACCAGAACCGTCAGGTAGTCCGTGATTCGTGCACCTTCGCTGTATTCAATCCACGTCTGCGCGTACATCTGCGTGACCGTTTCCTCAGGCGTGTCGGTAGCGGCGGCAATCTGCCTGATGACTTCCTCGACGTTGCGCGTGACCATTGCTTGCTCCCAGCGTGCGGTGATGAAAGACCGTCACGCGCACGTTACCCGCCTCACTGCGGCCGTAACTTGATCTGAGTCAATTGATTTTGCCCATGACCGACCAAGAGCTGTTTGAGGCGGGTCGCAACGAGGCCTTCACTGAAACACCGGTTTTCCCGACGCATCCTTGACCTTGGTCTTCCACTGCCCGCGGATTTCCGACACGACCGAATCCGGCAGCGAGATGTAGTCGAGATCGCTGGCAGCCTGCCCGCCGTTCCTGAACGCCCAGTCGAAGAACTTCAGCGTTGCCGCGCCCTGCGCCGGCTTGTCTTGCGTCGCGTGCAGCAGCACGAAGGTCGCGCCGACGACCGGCCATGCGTCCTTGCCCGGCTCGTTGGTCAGGATCTGGTAGAACGACGTCTTCCAGTCCGCGCCGGAGGCGGCCGCCTTGAAGGTTTCGGTCTTCGGTGCAACCACGGCACCGGCCGAGTTCTTCAGGCTGGTGTAGACCATGTTGTTTTGCTTCGCATACGCCCACTCTACATAGCCGATCGCGCCCGGCAGGCGTTGCACGAAGGCGGCAACGCCGTCATTGCCCTTGCCGCCCGTACCGGTCGGCCAGTTCACCGTGGTGCCTTCGCCGACCTTCGACTTCCACTCCGGGTTCACCTTCGACAAGAAATTCGTCCAGATGAAGCTCGTGCCCGAACCGTCGGCGCGACGCACCACGGCGATGTCCGTATCCGGCAGTTTCATGCCCGAATTCAGCGCGGCGATCGCCGGATCGTTCCATTTCTTGATCTTGTTCAGATAGATGTCGCCCAGCACCGCGCCCGACAAAACCAGCTGGCCCGGCTTCACGCCCGGCAGGTTGACGACCGGCACGACGCCGCCGACCACCGTCGGGAATTGAAACAGGCCAGTCTTCGCCAGTTCGTCGTCCTTCATCGGCGCGTCGGAACCCGCGAAATCGACGGTCTTCGCGAGGATCTGCTTGATGCCGCCCGCTGAACCGATGCCCTGGTAGTTGACCTTGCCGCCCCCCGCCTTGTGGTAGGCGTCAGCCCACTTGTTATAGATCGGGGCTGCAAACGTGCTGCCCGCACCGGTGATGTCGACGGTTTGCGCTTGCGCGGCCGCAAGGGGTAGAGCAACGGCAAGAACTGCAATTCCTCGTTTGAACAGCATGGTTTGCCTCCACGAGATTGACTGACCGGATCAATGGTTGCAGCAAGCTTCGCTCCGCGACGCAATTCCTCAGCTACGCATCCCGGGGCCCAGGCTACCTCCGCTGGACACGCACAACTTGCGCCGGCGCGCGGTGTTCTTGCGATGATGCATTTCAAACCGCTCCAGCACGTCCGTGTCTGTATTGAGCTTTTCCAGAAGGTTTCGCCCATTGATCGGCGTCACGCACCCGGCACGGCTACCCATCGCTCGAACCTTCAAACTTAAGCACTTCAAGTTACATTCCGTTGACAGCCGCCGCGCTGCGTTCAGCGCGGCCGGAGCGCGGCATCGTTCCTGAAGCATTGTCCAGATGATCACGTTCGCGCATCTCGCCGAGTTTCGGGACATGCGTCCAGTCTGGCACATCGGCACGGAACGCCGGGCAGTACCGTCCTCGACCATGGCACCAGGTAGATGCCGCGCTTGAAATGACGCAACAGACAGAGGTCTAGCTTGGCAGGCCGGTTAACGAGCGGACGCTGACCGGCGATGATCAGTCAGTCGACACCCTTACGGGAAACGCCGACAATCTCGGCGTTGCAACGGGAGCGACGGGTGTGCAATACAACTACAATCGCGAAATCCCGCCGCACGTCCAGATTCTTAACGCACTCATCGCACAAGATATTTCGAGATGGAACTGATTCGGCAAATAACATCGGCTTATAAGTCGGGCGGTGCCCGAAACTTGCTAAGACGTGCCTTTAGTTACATTGATACACGCGCTCGCCTGAAGCTCTTCAGTGCAGCGCCACCGTTCCTCGGAAAACTAAAGAATGATTCAGCCGTAAAGATTCTTGCCAGGCAAGCAGGGGACGAACAATCAATCGAAATGTTGATGTGGCTCGTTCCAAATCTCAATTCGCTGAATTCGGATGATCGGTTGATCATTGCGGTTCCAAACTACTGGAAAAAGGTATTTGGAATGGTTCGTCCGTTGTTGTTGAACGGCAGGCTGGAACTGTGTCCTATCGGAGAATATTCTCCGCAGGTGAGCTTGATGGTAGTCAACCGCGCGATGTTGAATCAACTTCCGCCACAGTACGCAGAGACGATAGCGCAGATGCAAGTTCCGTTTGCGAATAGCGCGTATATCGTTATTGCCGACAGGAGTCTGCGCCTCAGCACCGTGCCCAATCCCGAGTCAGCGAGGCAACTCGCGGAGCAAGTGGCGAACAACAAGGCGCCGGGTGACGTAGTCATCGTCAGCAAGTACGGTTTTCAGTTTGCGGTACGAACTGGCACAATGGATGAGGGTATTGTCGATGAGGTGAGATCCGAATATCTCGACCAACTGTCGGGAATCGACTTTCAAGGCACTACCGTACTCGATCTCGGTGGCCATATCGGTTCGTTTTCTGTCCAGATCAGTGCGCTGTTGAAACAGCCCATGCAGATAATCATTGTCGAACCGGCACCTCGTAATGCTCAGTTGATTCGGAAGAACATCGAGCTAAACCAGCTGCAATCTTCGATTGAGCTTAGGGAGATGGCGGTTTCCTCGGAGTCTGGCGTGGGGACGCTGTTCATTAGCTCCGACAACACTGGCGGAAATAAGCTGAACATGGTTGAGCATTCCTCCGTGGAGACAGTCGAGGTCCCCGTAACGGATTTTCCGACGCTACTGGGGGGCTTTTCGTCGGAAGTCCTGGATCTGTTGAAGATTGATGTCGAAGGCTCGGAGCATGCCATATTGTTTCCGCACGGCCGATTGTTGTCGCAGAAAGTTCGCGTGATCGTTGGCGAGGCAGGCGGATCTGATAGGGGTCACGGTTTGGCATTCTTGCGGTTCCTCGAGCAAAATGGCTTTACTGTGAGCCATAAAGGCAACGAATCCCAGTTGGTTTTCCTGGCCGTTAATAAACATCTCAACTAGTGGGTGCCCTTGCGCACAGACGTGATGGCGCTCTACTCCATCACGCTGCTCAGCAGTTGAACTGCGTTATATTTATCCAGCTCTGCTTCTTAAGGCTATCCTCAGGTTTGAGAGGACAATAATATGCAAACTCCAGTGCGCCGAAGAACCATCTACCACACTATATGCAAAGGACTTACCCCTACAAAGGTTTCGAAATAACCGTTGAACTTGAGCCGGTGTGGGAGCCCTCAGGTCGTGCTGTGCCCTCACCTCCGAGGGGCTTCGTCGCAATCGTGTCTATTGGCGCGAAGGGATTGCCAACTTCGCTGGTATCTCCTACCCGCCTGATGAAAGACACCCAAAAACCGTTCGAAACGGAAGCGGCTGCACTCATGGCGGGCTGTAGCGCGGGTCAGCGGGTGATAGACGATACGCTCCTGCGGGAATGATTGTCATGGCAGTCCATATCGGACTCCCACGACGCGACCCGTTACGTTCTGACATGACTAGAGAAGCGCTTCACACATTCTTGACCGAATATTTCGATCTGGTCCTCGACCCCGCCGAACGGGGCAGTGCCCGTTCGTACTTTCTCGGGAAGGTGATGTGGCACCCATCGGCGACTACGCGAATCCTTCAAGTCCAATACGGCGCCAACCATCAGGTCAGTCATATCAAGCTCTGTGTGTCGTCGGACAACAATAACAGCGTGTTTGTGCCGTTGCCGATGAACTGGTCAGAACTTGGCCGGGCCGTGGCCGATGAGATTTTGCTGTATGCGCGGCAAAGGCCGGGGTACGGAATCGCCGAGTGACCGCTTAGCGGAAGACCAGTCGGTCGACTGCCATGACGGCATGGTTTTGCTCTAACAAACCCGCGCAGTTGCGCAGACTAAACTGCTGCTCGTTGCAACCTCGGCCGTGTGACCGCACCGATTCAGCGGCCCGTGCTGACAATCACCGGTGTGCGCGCATACGTCGTGCGAGGCGCTTACAGTGCGAGATCGCTTCGGCCCGAGAGGATACGCGGTCGATTTGCAAGCGCCGCAGCAAGCCGCGGGCATAGACCGCCGATAGGCACCTGGATGAACGCGCCGCTGCCGTCGATTTACGACGGTCGCGCTGGCCGCGTGCGAAGGTTACTGCGTATTTGTTGGCAGTGGAATGCCGCTGAGACTGTCCTTGATCGCAGCCAACACAGCGGGCATCACCGACTCACTGCCGCTCACAGCCCCTCCCAGCGCCTGCTGCACAGTGACGATCTTGTTTGCCTCATATCGACGGCCACTGCCCACGGCCTCTTCGAAGGCGTTGGCCCGCCGGTTCGCCTCATCCGGATCGGCGCTGACAAGCAATACGGCATGCGCGAGCACCAGATGGCCCTGCCCATCGCCCGTCCGCATCGCGGCTGGCGCCCGTCGCCAATACTGCGCCGTGCCAGCAATCTTGCGGGCGTCAGTGCTAGCTCCCCAAGCCAAATTGAAGCGACCGTCGCAAAATGAACCATACACTGCCTGGTGATGGGTCGTGACACCGATCACGCGCAGCGCGCTCCCGATAACTTCGCATAAGTGCAGATAGACCGGATCGCTCATTTTGCTCGGCTGCTGCGCGACGAAATAAGCCAGACTCAAATTTAGAATCCCGGGGCCCTGAGGTACGAGCCCACCGCCCGACATGCGTAGCCAGACGGGGCATCCGTCGCGAAAGAAAGCGGAGCGTGCGGATTCGAACTCGGGCTAACGCAGATAGCTGCGCGGTACCACCAAAGACTTCGGCGCTTCCCACAATTGAGCAACGGTGCGGCCACGGGCTGCCAGGTCCAGCAGTGTGTGCTCTGCCTGTAGGGGGTCGAGGACGGTCGGATCAGGCTTGATGAATTCGAATGTCATGATCAAAACACGAAACAGAGCAACTCACAGGACCGGTTGCAAGACGGAATGTCCAAAGCCCCGTCGTTTGCAACGAGGAATGTGACATCGGTTTCAAAGTCAGTCAACGTTCACGTAGAACGGGCGCGATGCTTCGGTGCAATCCATCTAACAGGTTGTTGAAAAGCACCTCGTCATGAGGACCGAAGCGATGGTAGGAGTGTTTCGCGTGCAATTTCCAACTGAAATCGGGATGCGCCGATCAGTTTGCGCAGGCAACGCGCCTGCGCGGGGATGCCAGGCCTCGCGGGCCGCGCGCGTCGGCGGCTCATTGCACCGCTCCGGTATGCATCGCGTCCATTATTCGCGCCATGCGCGTAAGATTGCTCGCGACCATTGTCAGCTTGAAGTGCTGGTCGACCCGCTTTATGCCGCTCGTCGTCTGGCCGCTTAGGCTTCTTGCAGAAATGCAATGCTTTCCTGATTGAATCTCTCTGGCTATCCATACTGTGCCCAGTGGTCACAGCCCTTGATTTCCACGAGCCATGCGTTCGGTGCGGTGCTGGCGATTGCATTGGCGTTGCTGAGAAACATATTGGGCCTTCATGCGCGGGTCGCGGTGAATCTCGAGGCGCACGCCAACCAGTTCATCGGATAGTGCCTCCGGGTCCAGAAGCAGCGCTTTCAGGGCAGCGGAAACGGTTTCCCCGCTCGGTTCGGCCGCGGCCGAAGAACGGCTCTTGCGCACAGCCTCGGCAAAGCGCCGCTCCTCTTCCGGATCGACGATGATGTTGAGGCGGGCTTCTGCTACGCCGCAGAGTTGCCATGCTGTGAAGCGCGCCTCGAAGGCAAAGTCACTGAACCAACCGCGGCATCATGATCGTCCCATAGTTGGGGCCGATGCCGTCCATCTGGCTGTTCTTGCAGTAGTTGGGATCGTTGCCCATCTGCACGGTGATCACTGCGTTGGAGCCGCTGCCTGTCTCGTTCAGGATGTGCAGGCACCCGAATGCGACGATCGGCGGAGTAGTCCCCTGTCCCCCCGTGACGTTGCTCACGACGGCTACCGTCACCCAGGCACAACTACCCGCCGAACCCGCCGGAATCTGACTACACGTTCCAACATTGTGGAACGCATTGCTATTCAGGCCCGTTTCGACATAGATCGGTTGGCCGATAGACATCGGACTCGCGTTTCCGCTCGTCATCAACCCGACTATGGCGTCGGAACCAAGCTGGCTGTTGGCAGAAGAGAGGGACGTCCATTGCCCTGCGTTGCAATTGGCGGCCTGGTACGACGCTCTGATCCCGAAGATGTACGGTTGACCGATCGTCTGCGGAATAGGCGTGCCGTTGTTGGCAGCTTGGGGGTCGGTTGTACTGGTAGCAAGAAGGGGGGAGTTGGTCGCCGAATTCCAGTAGGAGTTGTACAGGCATTGCGACATCACGATCGGGAACAGTGCCCCGGTTTCAGCGGTTCCCGGACTAGCCACGACCGCAGTCGCCGTCGCACTCGTCTTCAGCGACGCGACGTTCAGCACTTGCGCCAGATACACCGCGACGCTCCCATTGGAGTCGGTCCCGTCCTTGTGGACCGTCACCTGGACCGCGGGCACGATGTTTCCGCTTGCTACCGGCACGGTTGTCTGGGATACGCCGGCCGCAACATTGGTCACATTCACATAGCCGGTCGTGACATCCGATGAATGCAGTTGCACGGCCGCTCCCTGCACTTTGTTCTTCGGTCCGAACGAAACAGCCACGGTCTGCGAGTCGTTCCAATCCGGATTGGCGGCGCTCGCGTTGTTGCAACTAGCGTTGCTGGCTTGTGCATACAGGCACTGTGCCCCTGCAAGCGCCGCGGCGTCGGCGGCAGTCTGTGCCTGAGTGCGGGCCACCATCAGGTTGCCAATGTCGATCGCGAGCGCCGCGAAGCTTAGGAGCATCAGCAGCAGCAGGGCCACCATGATGGCCACCGCGCCCTTCTGCTTGTTCATCGATTTTGCGCGGCGCTGAGTACGCATGGTATGGACGGTACGCATGATGTTCTTCTTATTCGTTGTTCATCGTGGCCGTGGAGCTTAACGTGATCGGCCCAGTCAGCGGGTTCATCAGGGGGCCGAGCAGCAACCCGGTGAACGTGTACGAGACCTTGACCGCCAACGCGGTGCCGAACGACCCGCCTGCGTTGGTCACCGAGACCGACGGCGTGGGGTTTTTCGTCGCAAACGAAATCAGGTATGAGGACGTATAGCCGGTCACGACGCTCGTGATGTCCGTCGTCGTGGGCCTGGGACTCGTCAGTACGATGCCCGCCCGCGCGCCCTCCCTGGCGGCGTTGGTGATGACAGCCTGGTCGTACAGGGCCAGGCCGAACTCGACGATGCCGAACACGATCAGCAACAGAAGCGGAAGCACGAGCGCGGTTTCAACGGCCACCACGCCGTTTTGCTTTTTTTTCAGGTTCATCATTTGACTCCGTAGGCGGTCACGCAATATCACCGACAGCACCTTGCCGCTAAAGCTTGCGCTCTGCTCCGGACGCTGATTCGGTGGACGCGATCTTGAATTTCGCAAAGGCGCGGCTAGCGCCAGGGAATCGAAGTTGGGGTGACTGAACGGTATCGAGCCGGCGCATATCGACCTAACACCGATGACGCGGCACGTTTGATATATGATCGAATCGCGACGGTGCTCTTCGCTTGATTTCTCATGATGTCCCCCGACGATGAGTGCCACGCTCCGCATGTGATTGCTGAATGCGAAGGGCCTCTGGAAGCCATCTGGTTGTCATTTTGGCTTCCGTTTATAGCTCCAAAGCATACGAGCCCAATCGGGGAAATCTGCGCGCTTCCGCACAATTCTTCTGCAATAGCGGCAAATCGGCGATCGACGACAACACCTTGGAATTGTCCACCTTCTCTATGAGCAACAGGATCGCGCAGCTTTTCCGGCATCTGACGTCAGGTGTGTATGTGATCGGCGTAGCGGACGGCGAGCGCCGCAATGCGTTCACCGCGAGCTCGGTGATGCAGGTTTCGTTTGCACCATTGCTCGTCGCGCTCGGCATCAGTCCCGAGCATCAGTCGTACGAACTGCTGCGCAGCGGCGCGGTGTTTGCGATCAGCGTGTTGCGCGCGGATCAACAGAAGCTCGCCGAACACTTCGGCACGCAGTCGGGCCGCGCCGTCGACAAGCTCGCGACGACTCGCTGGCGTACCGGCGTGACCGGCGCGCCGCTATTGGTCGATGCGCTCGCGCATTTCGAATGCCGGATGGTCAATGACATCGCGGCGGGAGATCATCGGCTGGTAATCGGGCGTGTCGTCGATGGCGCGCTAGCCGGCGCGGGCGGAGAACCGCTGATCTATGCGCAGACTGGCAATCTCGACATGAGCGAGGACCTTTATCCCAGCACGTTTTCGTGATTGGTGGCGTGCTGGCCGCTCAATGCCAGTGCCCGCCATGTCCGCCGTGCCAGTGGCCGTAGTAGCCGCCATGATGATAGCCACCGCCCCAGTAGCCTCCGATCACCACTGACGGTCCCCACCATCCGTAGTAGCCAGCCCATGGATAACCGTATGGGTAGCCGTAGGGATAACCGTAATAGCCCGGATAACCGTAATACCCGGAATAGCCGTAATAAGCAGGCGCAGGAACCGCGACATAGGTGCAATCCTGTCCCGACAACGGCAGGTCGTTTGGCGCCCCATTCGCGGCGGCCGTCCCGCTTGCCGGCGTAGGCGCGTTGCCGGTCGCTGATTCCGTGGTGGCGGTGGCCGTACCGCTGGTGCAGGCGTAATAACCACCCGCTCCCGGATAGTACGAATAAGGACCGTAATAGACGCAGCCGCACAGCGCAAATACGCCCGCCACGCCAGTGCATAGACCAACGATTCCACAACGCATGATCGCTCCCCTATCCGGGTGCAGCGCGGCCGTCTCGACACGGCATGGTTTTATTCTAGTCGTCGAATCTTGCATCAGGTACGGGTCTTGCGCACCACAGGTATTCCGTGGAAATAGGAGTTTCGACATGGACCCGCTCGATTCCCTCGACCCGAACGCCTCCGTGACTCCCGCACAGACGGCCACCGGCGCACGTATCGCCGGCAGCGGCGTCGGCGATGGTCCCGGACCCGAGGTAATGGCCGCCGCCACCCTCGACGGCAACAAGGTAATTTCTTCCGATGACCAGGACCTCGGCAAGATTTCCGACATCATGCTCGATGTGCGCAGCGGTCGCATCGCGTATGCGGTGCTGACGGAGGGCGCTATTCTCGGCCTCGGCGGCACCTTGCACGCGATTCCCTGGCGCGCGCTGACGCTCGACACGGACCGCAAGTGCTTCCAGCTGGACGCCACGGCCGAGCAGGTGAAAAGCTCGCCGGGCTTCGACAAGGACCATTGGCCGGCGATGGCCGATCGCGAATGGGGCACGTCGGTCCACCAGTTCTATCATCGCGAACCGTACTGGGAAGCCACGCGCGGTGTCGTCGAAAGCGATCCCGCGGCACGTATCGATCCGACGACCGGGCTCTGAAGGCCCCCATCCCGGCGCTCCGGCACCGCTATCTCACGCACGCCAACCTTGTTGCGACGAGCACACGAGGCGCGGCGTGCGGCAAAGGAGAAACGACGATGATCCGACGCGCACTAATCAATCGAAAGAACATTTCCTTCGTGGCGTGGGTGGCAATCGGCACGGGTTCGGTGTTTCTCAGCCTTGCGCTTCCGCTGCCCGCGCTGGGCGCATTCGTGGTCGGCGCGTGTTGCGCGTATGCGGGGCGTCCCGGGCGGCGGCAGGGTGCGAACCCGGTCGCCGGCCTGCTGGAGTACAAGCAACCAGAGATCGTCGTCGACGTGAATCAGCAACCACCGCCAATAAATTCGACGCACGAGGCGAGCGAGACGGAAGACGCAGCTGCGACGCGTTGAAGTGCCGCATTCGCACGCTCGCCGCCGGGCGGCCACTCACACACATCAAAGCCGATAAACCCGCTCGGCGTTGTCGTGAAACAGCGCACGTTGCCCTCGCGCTGAAAAGTCCTTCGTAATAGGCTTGAACGCGTTGAAGACCGCGTCGTAACGGCTGAACGGCTTGTCGACCGGGAAGTTGCTCGCGAACATGCAGCGCTCCATGCCGAACGCCTCGATCGCGCACAGCACGTACGGGCGAATGCTGTCGACAGCGTTTTCGCACCCAACGACGCCCGCGCGAAATTGGGGCGAAGGCGCACGAACCAAACAGGCAAAAGGCGGCGAAGGAAAAACCGGATAATGCATGGCGGTCCGTCGTGGGCAGTGGTGCACTGCGCCATATCGGTATCGGTGCGGCTTACGAACAGAATGGCAGTGCGCATCACTCGCGAACAAGGCGGTTTCATCCAACTGCAACTGCAACTGAAAGAAATTTCACTATGCGCATCCCACCGCTGAAGGCGATCATCGCGTTCGAAAGCGTTGCCCGCACGAAAAGCGTGAATCGCGCGGCCGACGAACTTGGCCTGACCGCGTCGGCGGTGAGCCATCAGCTGAGCAACCTCGAATCGATCATTGGGCAGGCGCTGTTCCAGCGCTCCGGCCGCGGCCTCGTGCTGACGCCGACCGGCGAGCGTTATCTGGCCGACGTGACGGGCTCGCTCGCCGACTTGAGCCGCGCGACCGAACGCGCGTCGAGCCGTACCGACGTCGAGATCCTGCGCGTGCATTCGAGCCCGAGCTTCGGCCTGATGTGGCTGCTGCCGCGACTGTCGTCGTTCCAGGAAGCGAACGACGACATCCAGCTGAACGTCGCCTGCTCATACGAAAACGTGTCGTTCTCGAACGGCTTCTACGACATCGACGTGCGCCACGGCTACGGCAACTGGACCAATGTCGAAGTCAAAACGGTGCGTGGCGAGTTCATCGCGCCGCTCGCGTCGCCGAAGTACCTCGCGCGACACCCTGTGAAGACGCCGGAAGACCTGCTGTCGCATCGGCTGATTTATTCGGAGTCGCCGCTCGTGCAGTGGAAACAGTGGTTCGGCAGGACCGGTGTCTCCGCGGCGCACAAGACCTTCGACTTCTCGTTCGACCGCTCGTACATGTCGCTCGAAACCGCGGCACTCGGGTTGGGCATCGCGCTCGAAAGCCTGATGCTCGCATCGGTGAAGATACGCGAAGGCCTGCTCGTGCCCGTGTTCGACGCCAGCTTCGCGGTCGAAGTCGGTGCCCATCATCTCGTCTATCCGGCGCAGAACGCGGACCTGCCGCGCGTCGAGCGCTTCCTTGCGTGGATCGAGCGCGAAGCGGCTGCCTACTTGCGGGGCTGAATCCGGGGTTTCGTTTGCGTCCGGTTGCACGCCTGGCATAGCGCGGGGCGTGCGCTGCATCCGTCATCTGAATTTTTCTCAGCTATTGCTGAGCGTTTCCGCGTTGATGCGGGCGCCTCGCGAGCCGACACTCTGGGCACCAGTCAACACACAGGAGACAAATCATGTTGCTCGAGAACCGGACCATCATCGTGACGGGCGCGGCGTCGCCGCGAGGCATCGGCAAGGCCACGGCCCGCGCGCTGGCCGCGCAAGGCGCACGCGTCGTGATCCTCGATCTGCGCCGCGAAGATGCGCAAAGCGCGGCCGCCGATCTCGGCGCGAAGCATCTCGGTCTGGCATGCGACGTAACCGACAAGGACGCCTGCATCGCGGCCGCGCGCGAGACGCTGCAGCGCTTCGGACGCATCGACGGTCTCGTCAACAACGCGGGTATCACGCAGCCGGTGCGCACGCTCGAGATCGGCGGCAAGGACTTCGACGCGATCGTCGACGTCAATCTGCGCGGCACGCTGTACATGTCGCAAGCGGTGCTTCCGGCGATGAAGGAGCAGAACGGCGGCAGCATCGTCTGCATGTCCTCGGTCTCGGCGCAGCGCGGCGGCGGCATCTTCGGCGGCCCGCACTACAGCGCCGCGAAAGCGGGTGTGCTCGGTCTCGCCAAGGCGATGGCGCGTGAGTTCGGCGCGAACCATATCCGTGTGAACTCGATCACGCCGGGCCTCATCCATACCGATATCACCGGCGACAAACTAACCCCCGCGATGCGCGACGACATCATCAAAGGCATTCCGCTCGGCCGGCTCGGTGACGCCGCGGACGTCGCGAACGCGTGCCTGTTTCTGCTGAGCGACCTGTCGAGCTACCTGACGGGCATCACGCTCGACGTCAACGGCGGCATGCTGATTCACTGACACACTGCGCGCCGCCACACGGCGCAAGCAACGCACCCGGAACACTATCCGGGGCACATGGTACGTGGCCGCGGACACGCGCAGCAGCGCCTGCCGTGGCCCACCCAGGAGACATCGATGAAAGCGAAATACACCGCGACCGTTGCAGGCGACGTGATACCGCGAAACGGCAAGCTCACGTTCGAAGCGCGGACCTATGCGAAAGTCGCCCGGCGGCTGATTCCATTCCTGATGCTGTGCTACCTCGGCGCGTACCTGGATCGCGTGAACGTCGGCTTCGCGAAGCTGCAGATGCTCAACGATCTGCAGTTCAGCGAAACGGTGTATGGGATGGGCGCCGGCATCTTCTTTCTCGGCTACTTCCTTTTCGAGGTGCCGAGCAACGTGATCCTCCACCGCGTCGGTGCGCGCCGCTGGCTCGCGCGGATCATGCTGACGTGGGCCGTCATCTCCGCGAGCTTCGTGTTCGTCAGAACACCTACGGCGTTCTATGTGCTGAGGTTTCTGCTCGGCGTGGCCGAAGCGGGCTTTGCGCCCGGCGTGATCCTTTACCTGACCTACTGGTTCCCGGCGGAGCGTCGCGCCAAAGCGTTGTCGCTGTTCTTCATGGCGATTCCGCTCGCGGGCATCATCGGTGGACCGCTGTCCGGCGCGATCATGCATTCGCTTCACGGCGCGTTGTCGATGTCGGGCTGGAAATGGCTGTTCCTGCTCGAGGCGCTGCCATCGCTCGTGCTCGGCATCGCGATTCTGCTGTATCTCGATGACGGCATCGCCAAAGCGAAGTGGTTGAACGATGCGGAGAAAACGCTGCTCACACGCAACGTCGCGAACGATGCGCAACAGACGGTCACGCACGTGTCGATCCGCGAGTTCATCGGCGACCGGCGCCTGTGGCTGATGGCGGCGATCTACTTCTGCGTGGTGCTGGGCCAGTACGGCCTGACGTTCTGGCTGCCCACGATCATCCGCAAGGCCGGCGTCGCCGATCCGTTGTGGGTCGGCCTGTTCACCGCGATTCCATATCTGTGCGCGATCGTCGCGTTGCCGCTGATCGGCATGAGCGCGGACCGTCGCCGCGAGCGCCGCTTTCACCTGGCGATTCCGATGCTGGTCGCCGCCGCTGGCTTCGCGACGTTGCCGCTGCTTGGCAGCGTCGGCGCGTCGATCGTGTGCCTGAGCGTTGCGTCGGCAGGCATTCTCGCTTCGTCGTCGCAGTTCTGGTCGCTGCCGACCGCGCTGCTCGGCGGCATGTCCGCGGCGGCCGGTATCGCCGCGGTGAACTGCTTCGCGAATCTGGCGGGCTTCTTCTCTCCGGCGATCGTCGGCTGGCTCAACGATCTGACCGGCAAGTCCACCGCCGGGCTGATCTTCATTTCCGCCGCGGTGACGCTGGGCGCCTTGCTGGTCTTTCTGGTGCCCGCGCGATCCGTGAACCGATGAACCTCTCTTTCGACCTGCTACAGGAGTTACCGATGGACACTGAGACCATCACCGAGTCGGTCACGCTCGCCGAGCGTGCATACCGCATCCGCCGCAACGCGTTGCTGATGGGCGAAGTACAGGGCCAGGGCTATATCGGCCAGGCGCTCGACATCGCCGACGTGCTGGCCGTCGCCTACTTCGGCGCGATGCGTTACCGCGCCGAAGACCCCGAATGGGAAGGCCGCGACCGCTTCCTGCTGTCGAATGGCCACTATGCGATTGCTTTATACGCAGCGCTGTTCGAAGCCGGCATCCTGCCCGCCGATGAACTCGAAACCTACGGCAGCGACGACAGCCGCCTGCCGATGTCCGGCATGGCGAGCTACACGCCGGGCATGGAGATGTCGGGCGGCTCGCTCGGCCAGGGGCTGACGATCGCCGTAGGCCGCTGCCTCGGATTGAAGCGCAAAGCGTCGGACTCCTTCGTCTACACGCTGTTCTCCGACGGCGAACTCGACGAAGGCGCGGTCTGGGAAGGCCTGATGTCGGCCGCGCACTGGAAGCTCGATAACCTGATCGCGCTCGTCGACGTGAACAACCAGCAGGCCGACGGCCCGTCGACGCAGATCATGGCGTTCGAGCCGCTCGTCGACAAGCTCGAAGCGTTCGGCTGGTACACGCAACGCGTGGACGGCAACGACATCGACGCGGTGAAGCGCGCCTTCGATAACGCGCGGCATCACGACAAGCCGCAACCGCGCATCATCGTCTGCGATACGAAGATGGGCTGCGGCGTGCCGTTCCTCGAAGCACGCGAGAGGAATCATTTCATCCGCGTCGATGCACACGAATGGCAACTCGCGCTCGAAGCGCTCGAAGCCGGGAGACAAGCATGAGTACCGTTGCAAATAAGCCGCGCCTGAAGACCTCGGCGATGATCGCGTCGATTGCGGCCGAAGGACAGGTCACGCGTTCCGCGCCGTTCGGTCATGCGCTGGTCGAACTGGCGCGCACGAAGGCGAACGTGATCGGCATGACGGCCGACCTCGGCAAGTACACCGATCTGCATATCTTCGCGAAGGAATTTCCGGACCGCTACTACCAGATGGGCATGGCCGAGCAACTGCTGATGGGCGCGGCCGCCGGCTTCGCGCACGAAGGCGCGCAGCCGTTCGTCACGACCTACGCGGTGTTCGGAACGCGCCGCGCGTACGACTTCATTCATCAAACGATCGCCGAAGACAATCTCGACGTGAAGCTCGTCTGTGCGTTGCCGGGCCTGACGACCGGCTACGGTCCGAGTCACCAGGCGGCCGAAGACCTCGCGCTGATGCGCGCGATGCCGAACATGACGGTGATCGATCCGTGCGACGCGCTCGATATCGAGCAGATGGTGCCGGCCATTGCCGCACACAAAGGGCCGGTCTATGCGCGCCTGTTGCGCGGCAACGTGCCCGCCGTGCTCGACGAATACGGCTATCGCTTCGAACTGGGCAAGGCGAAGCTGCTGCGCGACGGCAACGACGTGCTGCTGATCTCGTCGGGGATCATGACGATGCGCTCGCTCGAAGTCGCGAGGACTCTGGAGGCAGACAACGTCGGCGTGGCGGTGCTGCACGTGCCGACCATCAAGCCGCTCGACACCGCGACGATCCTGCGTGAAGCGAAGCGCACGGGCCGCATGGTGATCGTCGCGGAGAACCATACGGTGATCGGCGGACTCGGCGAAGCCGTAGCACGCACGCTGCTCAGCGCTGGAGTTACGCCGCCGTTCCGGCAAATCGCGTTGCCCGACGAGTTCCTCGCTGCCGGTGCGCTGCCGACGCTGCACGATCGCTATGGCATCTCGACTAACGCGATGGCTACATCGATCAAAACGTGGCTCGGTTGACGACGCACATTGTCATGACACCGCGCGGGCCTCGTCGGCGTCACACCCCGATGGTCCGCGTCGTCTTCAACGAGATCCATGTCATGCCTTCGCGCAGACCTTCGAGTACCGCCTCTCTTTCCACGGCGAACACCTGCGATTGCTGAAAGGTGCGTTCGAAGTCACCTTCGGGCGACACATGTTTGACTTGGATCGTCGCCCGAAATCCGCCCTCTTGCGTCTCCTCCGTGTGGACACTCACGGACCAGGTTCCTTGCTGCGCGTTTGCTGATATGGCCATTGGATGCTCCTCGGGTTGTCGCGAGCGGCTGCCACCATCAGCGTAAGGCCGTGCAACACCTGTCTCGTTGATCCAGGTCAAGCGTCGACGCGACCCGTGAGTCACGCTCGACGTCAATCGCTCGCCGATGCCTTCAGCTTCGCTTCAGATTCGCGCGATCGCGTGAAAACCCTGCCGGGAAACCGCGCAACGACCCGTGCATGCGACATGCTGAGAGCGCCTCCATGCACCGCGCGCGCATCGATTTCGCGCCCCTCGCGCCGAGGTTTCGCGGTAAGCTTTTGCGACGTACCCGCGTCACGAGTTGGTGCCGGTGCGGCAACGCTGCCGTCATGATCGACGAACGCCGGGGTTCATCATGTGGTACGCCTTTATCGATGCACAACAACGCCTCGCTCGCGCGATGGTCGGGGGAGTTCTAACCGAATCGGCGTCGATGCCGAGCGCACAAGCGGGCTGGCTCAGCCCGAATCATGCGGCCGACGCGTTCAGCCACTGGCTGCTGAGGTCGACCTGCGCGTTCGAGCGAACGCCGCCATTCGCGATCCACTCGGTTGCCGTCGACGGCGGCCGCGTGAGCGTCGACGAAAGCGTCGTCGCCTCGTTGCCGCTCGGCGCGCTGCTCAGGTTCAAGCGCAACCTGCCCACGCCACCTACCGAAACAAAACCGCCAGTGCTGTTGTGCGCGCCGCTCGCCGGACATCACTCGGTGATGCTGCGCGAGACCGTCGAGACGCTGCTCGAAGAACGTGACGTATTCGTGACCGATTGGGCCGATGCGCGCGACGTACCGCTCGAAGCGGGCCCGCTATCGCTCGACGACTACGTGCAGGCGCTCGATAGCTTCATCGGCACCGCCCGCGCGTTCGGCTCACCGGTTCATGTGGTCGCGATCTGTCAGGCGAGCGTGCCCGCGCTCGGCGCCGCGGCGCTGCTCGCCATGGACGAGGCCGCGGCGATCGCGAGCATCTCGTTGCTGGGCGGCCCGATCGATACCCGTTTGAACCCGACCGTTACAGACCGCTTCGCGAGTTCGCATACGCTTGAGTGGTTTCATGATCACGTGATCGACATCGTTCCACCGCCCTATCGCGGCGCGGGACGTCTCGTGTATCCGGGATTCATCCAGCAAGCCGCGATTTTTGCCGCGCATCCGGAGCGGCAGTTGCGACTCGAAGCGGATTACTGGTCCCGATGGCTCGCCGGCGACATGCCCGGTGCGCAGCGGGCGCTGCGCTCGGCAAACGAGTATGCGGCGGTCCTCGATATGACGGAGTGCTACTTCCTCGACATGCTTCGTGTGGTGTTTCACGAGCATCTGTTGCCGCGCGATCTGTGGTCGGTCGCCGGGCGCCGGGTGCGGATCGCCGCGCTGCGCGATACCCCGCTGTGCACGATCGAGGGCGACAGCGACGAGATCACCGGCGCGGGGCAAACGCATTGCGCGCATGCGCTGTGCGATACATCGCCGATGCGACCCGCGCGGCAGCTCACCATCGAGCAGTGCAATCACTATGACCTGTTCATCGGGCCGCGATGGCGCGATGCGGTTCATCCGGGGCTCCGCGAATTCTGGCGTGATGTCGAACACGCCGCGTCGGAGGTTTGCCAGCCGCGCCGCGCGGCCAGTGGTTCTGCAAACCGCAGATCGGCGTGAGGTGGCCGCGAAAACGTCGGCAGTCCGCGCGTCACGTCGCGACGCAACCTGGCTCAGTGCCCGCGCTCCATGCCGATTGCGGTTTCGAGGGCGAGTTCCGCCACGTCGAACGCGCGGCGAATCGCCGCTTTGGCGTCGTCGTCAGCGCAGTGCGCGATGGGCTTGAGTTCGCGCGCGGGCGTGACGAGATCGAGCCGCACGTCATACAGCGGACGCGACGACCCCGGACGCAACGCCTCGATGGCGAGATGGCAGTGCGACACGAGCGCGCTAAACCGCGCGAGACGCACCAGTTGCGCGCCAGCTTCCGCTTCGAGCGGAGCGGCACCCGCAAAGCCAAGGTAGACGATCTGCATGTCAATGCCCATGTTCGCCTCCCGTTGCCAGTGTCGAACGGACCTGTTCCACGCAGATGCAAGTCCAGGCGCTCGCTATGGGCTTATCTTGTTCCTGTCGGAGTGGCGGTCATTGACGTGGGTCAAGCGCAGTGAAGGCAGTGTGACAATCAACTAGTGATAGTCGCTTGACTGCCATACCGGAGCGGACTAATATGGACTTAGTCCACTAGGAGCAGTTATGCAGACAGTCAATATACATGAAGCAAAGACCCAGTTTTCGCGTCTCGTCGATGCTGCGGCCAGCGGCGAGGAGATCGTGATCGCAAAGGCCGGCAAGCCGGCAGCGCGGCTCGTACCGATGGAACAGGCCAGGGCCGTTCGGCGGTTTGGTGGACTGAAGGGGAAAGTTCGCATTGCGGACGACTTTGACGCACCCTTGCCCGATGACGTTATCGCGGCATTCGAAGGCCGTTGATGCGACTCCTTCTCGATACGCACGTTTTCCTCTGGGCAGTCACGGACGATCGCAAGCTAACCAAAGCTGCCCGTAAGCTGATACTCGATGCAAGCGAGGTTTTCGTCAGCAGCGCGAGTATTTGGGAGGCCTCGATCAAAGCCGGTCTTGGAAAGCTCGAGGTGGACGTCAATCTCCTCGTTTCCGAGATCGAAGCGAGCGGCTTTCTGGAGTTGCCGGTGCGGGCAGTGCATGCCGCTCTGGTTCGAGATTTGCCCGATATTCACAAGGACCCATTTGATCGGCTTCTGGTCGCACAAGCTCTTTCGGAGCCGTTGCGCTTGCTGAGTTCAGACGGCCACCTGTCGAAATACACAGACCTGGTTATCGCCGTCTAGGACACTCCTCAATGCATATGCATCCCCCCATTGATCGCAATATCGGCTCCGGTGATAAATGCCGCCTCCTCGGAGCATAGAAACGCGATCAGCGCCGCCACCTCGTCCGGACGTCCCAGCCGGCCTACCGGGATCTGCGGCAGGATCTTCGTGTCGAGAATCTCGCGCGGCACCGCTTCGACCATCGCGGTCGCGAGGTAACCGGGCGACACCGTGTTCACCGTAACGCCGTGCTTCGCGGTTTCGAGCGCAAGCGCCTTGGTGAAACCGTGCACGCCCGCTTTGGCCGACGAATAATTGGTTTGCCCGTAGGCGCCGCGCGAACCGTTGACCGACCCCACGTTGACGATACGGCCATGGCGCCGCTCGAGCATGCCGGGCAACAGCGGCTTGGTCATGTTGAACAGGCCATCGAGATCGGTGCGCAGCACGGCGTCCCAGTGCTCCTTGCTCATCTTCGCGAAGCTCGTGTCTTGCGTGATGCCGGCGTTGTTGATCAGCACGTCGACCGCGCCCAGTTCGGTCAGCACGCGTTGTGCGCAGCGCGCGCAGGAATCGAAGTCGGCGATGTCGGCTTCATATGCGTGAAAGTCGCGCCCCGTGTCGCGCTCGTGCTGCAGCCAGGTCGGCACGTGATCGTTGTGCGTCGAGTGCGTCACCACGACCGTCATACCCGCGTCATGAAGCGCCCGGCTGACCGCCGCGCCCAAACCGCCCATCCCGCCTGTGACCAATGCCACGCGATCCGTTCCCATCTGAACTCCTCCTTGCCATGTCTGCCATTGACGGTGCGCGCGCCGGCTTTGCCGGCTCACGCGGCTAAACGACGCCCGCGAACGGCAGCGCGTTCTGCGAGCCCCACCACCACGCGCTCAGGCCGCCCGCGAGCGGCGCGACGCCCGGCGCGATGCCGTACGCCGCCTGCCACCACGCATACCACGCGGCGCAAGCGCGGTTGGCCTCGTCGAACCAGTCCGCCTCGCGCTGTACGGCGAAGGCGACCGACCTGCTCCAGTCGGCGAAGCTCCGCTCCGCGTACTCGCGCGCGGCGCCCTGCGTGGTCTGATACGCCGACGCGTAATCGAACCAGCCTGCGGGTTGTCCGGATGCCGTCGAGGTCCATGGTGAAGCGAAGCGCCCGAGCGGCGCATCGGATTCGGAAGCCATCATCGCTGCCCTCCAGAGCACAGCATAGGATTGCCAGGCGCGGTTGCAAACCGTCGAGCGCGTCTGCCACCGTCTTGAGCGCGCGACGGCCCGCGCTTGATCTGCATCAACAGCCTCGCCCGCCGGGCCAATAGACTCCATTTGACGGCGGGCGCGAGCCCGCCTGCGCCCGTTTCCCCACGTTCTGTCACGGAGCTTTGGCGATGAGCTACAAAAGCATTCTCGTTCACCTCGATACGAGCGTTCGTGCACATCCGCGCCTCGAGGTCGCATTGCAGCTCGCGCACCGCTTTCACGCGACGCTGACCGGCCTGTTTTCGACGTACGTGCCACCGCGTCACGCGTTCTTCGTGATGGCCGGCACCGCCGACTACTACGCCGAGCACGAGCGCCTGCGGCACGAGCGTGCCAGCGCGCTGGAGCGGCTGTTTCGCGCGGAACTCGCGCGCGCGAACGTCGACGGCCAATGGATCGCCGCGAACGGCTACGCGAACGACGTCGTGCCGCCCTATGCGCGTGTCGCCGATCTGATCGTGCTCGGACAGACCGACCCGACCGACCCCGAGGCGTTCGTCGCCGAACAGTTCGTCGAGCACATCGTGCTGTCGGCCGGGCGGCCGGTGTTGCTGGTGCCGTCGAGCGGCACCTTCGCTGCGCCGGGCCGCCACGCGCTGATCGCGTGGGACGGCAGCCGCGAAGCGACCCGCGCGATCCACGACGCGCTGCCGTTCCTCGCGCACGCGGCCAAAGTGACGCTGCTGACGGTTCATTCGTCGGCCGATCGCCCGCCGCAGGGCACCGCCGCGGGCGACGACATCGCACTCACCGTCGCGCGTCACGGCGTCAAGATCGATGTGCGCGAGCTGAGCGTCGCGGACGGCACGCCGGTCGGCGACGCGCTGCTGTCGCAGGCGGCCGACCTCGGCTGCGACCTGATCGTGATGGGCGCCTACGCGCATTCGCGTCTGCACGAAGTCGTGCTGGGCGGAGCGACACGCACGATGCTCGAGTCGATGACCGTGCCAGTGCTGTTGTCGCACTGAAGTGCGCGCTTAAGGAGTCCGCCATGTTTCACCGCCTACTCGTCGCGCTCGACGGCAGCGACACCGCCTCGCGAGCGTTCGACGCCGCGCTGACCCTCGCCGCCGAAGCGGACGCCGAGCTGATGCCGCTCTACGTGATCGACGTGCCCGTCATCGCCTACGACGCGCCCGGCTTCGATCCTTCCACCATCGAGGACGCGTTCATCGAGGAAGGCAAGCGGATCGCGGCAGACGCCCAGGCCCGGATGACCGCGCGGGGGGTCAAGGGCACGGCTCGCACCGTCGAAGCCGCGACCGCCGGCGAAGACGTCGCGCATCGCATCGTCGAGACGGCGCGCGAATGGCACGCCGACGCGATCGTGATGGGCACGCACGGCCGCCGCGGGTTTCAACGGCTGATGCTGGGCAGCGTCGCCGAGCGCGTGCTGCGCCGCGCCAGCTGCCCGGTGCTGATGATTCCCGCGCAGGCGAGCGGCGCGGCGAGCGTCCAGCCGGCCCCGGCCCGCGCCAACGGCGGACTCACCTGAGCCGCTAGCAACCGGCCGCTGCGCCACGCGGTGCTTCAGGGCCTCGGGTGGCCTTGTTCGTCATGCCGCACGACCAGCACCGGTATGTCGGTTGACCGCACCAGCGACTCCGCGACGCTGCCGAGCAGAAAGCGCTGCACGCCGTGGCGGCCGTGCGTGCCCATCACGATCAGATCGGCTTCGATTTCGTCGGCGACGCGCGCGAGTACCGCCGACACGTTTTCGGCGTAAGCGTCGATCACCCGCACGCCGCCGGGCACCTGCGCCTCGCGCAACAGCTCGCGGGGGCCATCGAGCGCGCGGCTGGCGAAATCTTGTGCCGCGCCCGCCGGTTCCGGCTCGAAAGCCACGTCGGCATTGTCCGACCACTTGCCGTGCCCCACCACACAGCAGGCTTCGAGCGTGGCGCCCGTCAGCTTCGCGAGCTTCAGCGCCTCGGCGAAGGCGCGCTGCGCGCTGGGACTGTCGTCGAGTGCAACCAGAATTCGTGCATACATGTCGGACTCCCTCTGAAAGCGCTGGCATGACCCGAAATGGTGCCGTCGCGCGTGTGCACCGACAGTGTGAAGCGCGCGCCGCCGCGCGGCTTGACGCAGGTCAATGGGCCGCCGCTCGACGAAACCGACATCGCCAGCAACACACTAGGAATACTCCTACAACCACTACCTGAACTCCTAGCGCCGCTTAAAGCGCCGCCGATTTATTTCCAGGATCGGGTCGCCAATACTGGTCGGTATGGACACCGCCCCGTCAGCCACCTTATCGAGAGTTTTTCTCGTCGACGATGCGACCGAGGTCCGGCGCCGGCTTGCTTGCCTGATCGCGCTGATCCCGGGCATCGAAATCGCCGGCGAGTCCGCGGGCGTCGAGCACGCGTTCGACGACATCGTCGCGAGCCGAGCCGATGTCGCGGTGCTGGACCCGTGCTTCTCCGGCAAGACCAACCTGTTGCTGCTCGCTGCGCTATCGCGGGTGCGGCCGTCCATCGTCAGCATCGTGCTGACCAATCATGTCGCGACGGCGTTTCGCCGCGCGTGCGAAGCGGCGGGCGCCGACTTCTTCTTCGACAAGACCTCGGAGTTCGAGCTCGCCTGCCGTGCCATCGAAGCGATAGCCTATGCGCGTCGTGCGCATCGGGTCTGACCGCCAGGAGCCGATCATGCAAGTTGCCGCAGTCCGTGAACCCCGCCACGACGCGCCTCGCACCTCGCACGTCGTACCGATCCACGTCGCGCCGGGCACCGCGGCGGCACGCCACGCCGTGACGCGTTGCTCCACCTGCGCGATGCGCGCGATCTGCATGCCGCCCGAGCTGACACCGGACGAACTGAGCCGGCTCGACGCGTTGATCTGCTCGACGCGCTCGATCAAACGCGGCGATGCGCTGTACCGCGCGGGCGACGAGTTTCAAAGCATCTACGCGATACGCGCCGGCTCATTCAAGACCGTCGTCATGCATCGCGACGGCCGCGAGCACGTGACCGGCTTCCAGATTGCCGGCGACTCGCTCGGCCTCGACGGCATCGGCGAGGGCAAGCAGAATTGCGATGCGATCGCGCTCGAAGATAGCGTCGTGTGCATCATTCCGTTCGCGCAGCTCGAGGCGATCTGTCGCGAGATCAAGCCGATGCAGCATCACATCTATCAGATGATGAGCGGCGAGATCGTGCGCGAATCGAGCCAGATGATGCTGCTCGGCACGATGACCGCCGAACAGCGCGTCGCAACGTTCCTGCTGAACCTGTCGAAGCGCTTCAAGGCGCGCGGCTTTTCCTCGGCGGAGTTTCATCTGCGCATGACACGCGAGGAGATCGGCTGCTTTCTGGGCATGAAGCTCGAAACGGTGAGCCGGATGTTCTCGAAGTTTCAGCGCGAGCACCTCGTCATGGCGAACGGCAAAACGATCCGCATCGAAGACCCGGAAAGACTGGCTCGGGTTTGAGCGCCGGCGCGACGCTCGCCTCGCCTTCGTTCGCGGGACATGCCGGGTAGAACAAGCGCTCCTGAACTGATATAACTCAGTGCGTTGCGGTATGCGACCTTGCGTGACCGCCCGGAGGAGCGATGGGTCTATCGAGCGGCGAGTCTTCCTGCTTCACCGGTGCCGCGTCCGAGTCGGACGTGTCCGTCGAGGATCGCTATTTCATGTTGGTCGAAGCAGTGCAGGACTACGCGATCTTCATGCTCGACCCCGCCGGCCGCGTAACCAGCTGGAATCCGGGCGCACAGCGCATCAAGGGCTACACGCCCGAAGAAATCATCGGCCAGCATTTCTCGAAGTTCTATACCCCGGAAGACATCGCGGCCGGCAAGCCGGCACGCGAACTGGAAACCGCCGCAGCCGTAGGCCGCGCCGAGGACGAGGGGTGGCGCGTGCGTCGCGACGGTTCGCGTTTCTGGGCCAACGTGGTCGTGTCCGCCGTGCACGACGCGTCGGGTGCGCTGCTCGGCTTCGCCAAGGTCACCCGCGACATGACCGAGCGCATGCGTCTCGCGGAACTCGAACGCGCGAGTCAGGTATCCACGCACGTGCAGATCGCCCGTGAAAACGAGCAGAAACGGATTGCGCGCGAACTGCACGACGATCTCGGCCAACGGCTGACCGCGCTGAAAATGAGCGTCGCGCTACTCGAAGCGAAGCTGAATAAGCAAGCCGATACTGAGCCGCTCGCCGCGCAGACGCAGGAATTGCAGAAGCAGATCGACTGGATGGCCGCTTCGCTGCGGCGCATCGCCGCCGATCTGCGGCCCCCGCTGCTCGACGACCTCGGACTCGCCGCTGCGCTCGACTGGCTGGCCGAAGACTTCACGAAGCGCTACAACGTGCGCTCGAGCGTGCATCTCGAACCGGCCGAACCGGTATGCGGCGAATTCGCGGCGACGGCGCTGTTTCGCATCGTTCAGGAGGCGTTGACGAACGTCGCGCGGCACGCGAAGGCGAGGCGCGTACGCATCGACATGTCCTGCGCGGGCCCGATCGTATCGCTCGATATCGAGGATGACGGCGTGGGTGCCGCGCTGGATCAGCCGCAGGGAACATCTTCATTTGGGCTGCTTGGCATTCGCGAACGGGTGCGGCAGTTGCGCGGCAACGTGTCGTTCACCAGCTCGCCGGGCCAGGGTTTCAGGATCTCGATCCAGATACCGGCCGACGCGCTGGTGTAGTGCTCACACGCTGCCGCGCCCCACTGTACGGATTACTCCGCAGGCTCTTCCTCGGTGCTTTGCTCGCGCATCAGCAGCACCGGACAGGTCGAGAAACGCAGCACCCGCTCCGCCACGCTGCCGATCACGAGGCGCCGCACGCCGCGCCGCCCATGCGTGCCCAGCACGAGCAGATCGGCGTGGACCTGCTCGCCGTGGCGCAGCACGATCGTGGCAACGTCGTCGGACAGACTCTCCGACTCGATCATCGCGGGCCCGCAACGCACATCGGCGGCGGCGCAGGCCTGCTCGGCTTCCTCCAGCACCGAGTGGCCGTCCTGGCGCAATGCTTCGACTAGCGCGAGCGGGTCGTAATAGCCGGCATAGGAAAAGATCGGCGTCTTGTCGACTACATAAACCGGATGCACGACGGCCTTCGTCAACGCCGCCAGATTCACCGCTTCTTTCAGCGCGCGTTTCGAGAAGCTACTGCCGTCTAGCGCGACGAGAATATGTTGGTACATGCCGATTCTCCACTGAGGTTGGATTTGTCAACGCGCGTGGCGCGCCCCTGCTACAGATAAAAAGGCCCGCCCGCACTGCCCAGATACGGCTCCCGCCACTCGCCGCGCAGCACCGCATCCGCCCGCAACGACGACGGATCGCGCGGACACACGAGCACGGGACAAGCCGCGTCACGCAGCGTGCGCGACGTCACGTGCCCCGGCAACGGATGCGGCGTGCCGCGCATGCCGTGCGAACCCATTACGATCAGGTCCGCGTGCCAGCGTTGCGCTTCGTCGAGAATCGCGGTCGACGCATCGCCGGAATCGTCGTCGAACTCGAGCAGCGCGGTTTCGGTCGGGCGCCGGCTCTGTTCGAGCATCGCGGCACCGCGCCGCAACACATCGATTCGATGCTGCGACACGACTTCGAACGGCAGCCATTCGCATCACGCGAACCGGTCGTCGGCCGCGTAGACGACCTTGATGCATGCGTCGGGCGGCGCGACCGCGAGCGCGGTGCGCAGCGCGTCGAGCGCGGTGTCGCTGCCATCGATCGCGACCAGCACGCGGTTCACCGCCGCGGCAACGCTCGCGTCGGTCGCATCGGTCGACCTCGCCGGCATATACAGCACCGGACGCCCGATCGACGCGACCAACTCCTCGGGATCGATACGGCCGCCCCAGCGATGTTCGCGCGGATGCGCGGCCACCGCGACCAGATCCGCGTCCCATTGCGCCGCCGTGTGAGCGAGCGCTTCGGCCGCGCCCTGATGCAGCGCGGTCAGATCGACGATCTCGGCGTCGGTCGCCGCGACGATGCCGTGCAGCGCGATCACCGCGTCCCGCAGCGCGGCCTGCGCGCCGTGCAGCATCGCGCGATGCGCCTCGCACCAGTCCGGATAGCTGAGCATCAGCGTCGGATAAAGCGCGGCCGGGTTGCAAACGATATCGACGAGACGAAAGCGCGCATCCGCGGCGACGAACTGCTGCGCGACGCGCGTGGCGAGCGCCAGTCCGGCGCCGCCCGCGGACGCGATCATCACGCGGTGAAAGGTGTTGCGCTCGGCAGCAGTGTTCATCGGCTTTCCTCGGATCGTCGCGCCGCGCCTCGGCCCGTGACGGGGGGCCCCAACGGTGCGCGCTTACATGATGAACGCGGGCGCGGCGGGCGGCTTGATCTGTATCAAGCGCCAATGGCTCGCGAGCGGATCATCAGCGGATCGCGAGCACGGCCGCGCCGATCAGCTTGCCGTTGCGCAGGTCGTCGAGCGCGCGGTTCGCGTCGCGCAACGGGTAGGTGGTGGTCTCGATCGCGAGCCGGGTCTCCGCTGCGTTGCGCATGAATGCCAGCCCATCTTCGCGGGTCAGATTTGCGACCGATACGACGCGCCGCTCGCCCCACAGGAACGCGTAAGGGAACGACGGAATGTCGCTCATATGAATGCCGCCGCACACCACCACGCCGCCTTTCGCAACCGCCTGCAGCGCCAGCGGCACCAGTGCGCCGACCGGCGCGAACAGCAGCGCGGCGTCGAGTTCGCTGGGCGGGGTCTCATCGCTGCCGCCCGCCCATGCCGCGCCGAGGCGCAGCGCGAGTTGCTGGGCCGCGTGATCGCCGGGACGCGTGAACGCATAGACGGTGCGCTGCTGGTGACGCGCGACCTGCGCGACGAGATGCGCGGCCGCGCCGAAACCGTAGATGCCGATCCGTTCGGCATCGCCCGCCGTGCTCAACGTGCGATATCCGATCAGACCCGCGCACAGCAGCGGCGCGGCCTCGATATCGCTGTAGTGCGGCGGCAGATGGAAGCAGTAGCGGCTATCGGCGACCGTGCGCTCGCCATAGCCGCCGTCGATCGTGTAGCCGGTGAAACCAGCGTCTTCACAGAGATTTTCGCGGGCGGACAGACAGTAGCGGCAGTGCCCGCAGGTGCGCCCGACCCAAGGCACGCCGACCCGCTCGCCCACTTCGAAACCGCTGACGCCCCCGCCCACTTCGGCCACCACGCCGACGATTTCGTGGCCTGGAATCACCGGCCGCTTCGGATGCTCGAGCTCGCGGTCGACCAGATGCAAGTCCGTGCGGCACACGCCGCAAGCATGAACGTCGATCAGGATCTCGCCGGCACCGGGCCGCGGATCCGGCACTTCCCGCTCGGTCAACGTCGCCGAGCTGCCGTCGAACACCATCGCTCGCATCGGGTTTCTCCTTCAGACGCTTCGGCGGCGACACCGCTCTCATCAGCATAGGCGCGCCATTGTGTCGCGCGATCGGCCGCTGCCCTGCACCGTTTGATCGAGGTCAATAAGGGCCGTTTCGCCGCCCGTACACTGATCTTATTCCTGATAGGGGAGCCGTGCCGTGATTGCGCGAATCCGAAATTGTCTGCTCGTGGGCGCGGCGTTCGCGCTGACGGCCGGCCTCGCCTACGGCGAACCAGAGCCGAGCGCGCTCGTCGATCAGCAGCACTGCATGTTTTGCCATACGCGCGATGCGCCGTTTCTGGCGCCGTCGTTCCAGCAGATCGCCGAGCACTATCGCAACGTGCCGAACGCGCAGCCGATGCTCGAGCACAAGCTGCGGCTCGGCGGCAAGGCGCACTGGGGCGATACGCCGATGCCGCCGGCGGCCGAGCGCGGCGGGCCGTTGTCGGCGCAGGACGCGCACACGCTCGTGCAATGGGTGCTCAGCCAATAAGGACTCGATGCGCACGCATCGGGCCCGCTGCCGACGCGTCATCGCGGCGGCAATGCGAATCAGTCGTTTATATTGCGGAGACTTGTCATGCGTTTGACCGTTCATCTCGACACGTTCGATCGTGTCAACCCGATGGCCTTCGCCATTCTCTGGCTCGACAAGGACACGCGGCAATGGTCGCGCGAAGGTCATTTCGGGCTCGAGTTGCCCGAATGGGGCGCGTTGCATGTGGATTGCGGCAATACGCTCGTGTGCGCGCCGCATAGCACGGTGCCGGTCTGCGTGCTCGAGGGACTCGATCTGAACCAGCCCGACGGGCCGTTCGAAGGCGAGGTCGGTCGCGTGCAGTGGTGCGCGGAACCCGGACGCAATCTGATGTGCGGCCACTGGCGCGTGCAATGCATCGACGTCGAACAGACCGAACCGGAAAACAGCGTATTCGCAACCGACGAAGGCGCCTGAATCGGGGCGTCGTAACCCCCTGAACACCCGCTGAGTCAGGCCGTCGCCAATGGCAGCGTCACACGTGCCTCCAGACCGCCAGAGCAGCGATTTTCGAGTTCGAGTTCGCCGTGCATGGCAAGCGTCAGGCGTCGCGCGATGGCGAGCCCGAGGCCGGAGCCGTGCGTCGAAGCCGCCGTTTCGGGCGCGCGGTACCACGGAGAGAACACTGTCTCGAGACGGGCTGGAGCGATGCCGGGTCCGGAATCGACGACGGCAAGCACGAGGCTCTGCGCGCGCACGGTCACTTTAAGACGCACATCCGCGCCATAGCGCAACGCGTTGTCGATGAGGTTCGCGAGCACGCGGCGCAACGCATGAGGACACGTCATCACAGGACGCCCTACGCGCCCCTCGAGTTCGAGGGTGCGTCCCGCGTCGCGATAGTCGGCGATCAGCACGCCAAGCAGGCCGTCCGCATCGACGGAACGCATGGGCTCCAGTGCGCTGCACTGCATGCGCGCGCAGGCAAGACTGCCCTCTACCAATTCCGCCATCTCGGCCAGATCACGAGCCAGCGCGTCTCTGACCGCACGGTCCTCCACGAGTTCGGAGCGCATGCACATGCGCGTGAGCGGCGTGCGCAGATCGTGTGCATAGGCGGCGAGCACATGAAGCAATTCGGCCTGCCGCCGGGCGCGATGGCGCGTACATACGTTGAACGCGCGAGCGAGACGCGCGATGGCCGACGGTCCCATCCCTTCGGGCAAGACCGACTCCGTTGCGTCGCCAGGATTGCGCGCGATGACCGCCGTCATGCGCTGAAGGTACACGCGCAGCTCCACGACTTTCAGGGCCGCAATGGCCACTGCGAGAACGGCCGGCAGCATGAGCGGCGGACCGACGCGCACGAGCATGTCCCAGCTGGCTTCATGCGCAGCATACGGAGCGTAAGCACAGGCGGCCGCGAACAGCAGCCAAAGCGCCCGCGACGACGCGGCAAAGGACAGCCTCGCGGACCTGCTCATGCATACGCCGAGTGTGTTGGGTGGGTCGATTGCGGGCGCGCTCAAATCCGTTCTCCTGTACTGGCGGCTTCGTACCACAGCCGAACGCGCCATCGACAGACAGCCAGCACCATGCCTCGATGAGCATGACGGAATTCGCCACGGTGACCCGCTGTCTAGCTGCGTCGCGGTACGCCTCGCTCGGCATCGTCAGAATAGTGCCCGTCAAGGGTGTCCACCAGTATATGAACGTATGAGTTCCGCCTCCATACGTTCACGCGCGCTTCCGGAAAGTCGCTCGTCACGAACCTATACCGACGTATATGAGAACCTATCCTTAAACATCTCCCAACTCAGTCATGAATGGAATGGTTCGATCGCTTCCTTCTAGTTAATCTGCTCGCAGCGGTATTTAAAACGCATCTTCACGCGCTTATCACAGGCCATGGAAAAACCCGATCACATATTGATTGTCGACGACGACCGCGGCATACGCGAGCTGGTTGCCGGGTATCTGGAGCGAAACGGCATGCGCGTTTCGGCCGCGGCCAATGGACGGGAAATGCATGAGCTTCTAGGAAAGCATGCCCCCGATCTGATTCTGCTCGATCTGATTTTGCCTGGGGAAGACGGTCTCGCGCTCTATCGCACGTTGCGTGACAACCGCCATCGAGCGGTGCCCGTTCTGATGCTGACCGCGAATAGCGACGTCACCGACCGCATCATCGGGCTCGAAATGGGCGCGGACGACTATATGTCAAAGCCGTTCCAGGCCCGCGAGCTTCTCGCCCGCATACGGGCGGTATTGCGCCGCACGCGCATGCTGCCGCCAGACGTGCAGCAAGTGGACGAAACACCCGTTCTCGGCTTCGGGGAGTGGCGCCTCGACACCCGCGCGCGTCATCTGCTCGAATCCAACCACACGGTCGTGACGCTGAGCGGCGCCGAATATCGCTTGCTGCGTGTGTTTCTCGATCATGGGCAACGCGTGCTGACGCGCGACCAGTTGCTCAACCTGACGCAGCGTCGCAACGCCGATCCCTTCGACCGCTCGATCGATCTGCTGGTGAGCCGGCTCCGGCAAAAATTGAATGACACCGCACGCGCCGCCCGCTACATCAAGACGCTGCGCAACGAGGGCTACATCTTTTTGGCGCCGGTCACGATTCATCATGAATCTCGCGAAGCCTTGTGCGCACATGCCCACGTCAAGAGCGAAGCGAATCGATTGAAGCGAAGTTTCTTCGGTGTCGCGCGATTTTTGTAGGGCAGATACGTGCGAGGTTTCTAATGACTCCACGCAACGGCGATTCACCCGGGCGGCAAACTAACTCGGTAGCGCTGCGTCGCATGAACATAGGGCAAGCCGACGGCTGCGGATGAGGCGCACCGTTGGTGTCGCCTTCGAGCGTGATGGAGATCGTTCAAATCGCTTTTGCGACCCGTTCTATTACTTGCGCTTGCGATTTTGCTGCGGCTCAGCGATCACGCTGAGCTATTTCACTTTGAGGCCGCACCCTTGAGCGTGGCGAGAAGCACAGTATCGCTGAAGGGCTTGAACAGACAATCGTACGCGCCCTGCGCTGTCAGGTGATTGCGAAAGGCTCCGTCCTTGTGAGCGGTAATGAAGACCACGGGCACGCCTTTTCCGAGCCGTTTCAGCTCGCGAAAGAGCGCCGGCCCGCCCATACCCGGCATGCTGACGTCGAGAAGCAGACAATCAGTTTGATCGACGACGCCCGACGCAAGAAAGGATTCTGCCGATGAGAACACGCTCACAGCAAATCCAAATGCCCGCACCAGATTGGAAAGCGACTCCCGCACTGCTTCGTCATCATCCACCAACGTTACCCGCATGATTACCCGCCATCAAAATTCGTTGAGACCGCTACACCGCTATCAAAGGATGCACGAAGGCGGCCGGCAGATCTACGATACCTTGGTATCTTTCGTACAGGAAAATGCCTGAACGCTTGCGGCACGACTTGTCACACGAAGACATCGCCGGAGTATTGCTTGCAAAAGCAGCGTGGATGGCGCTAATCGCAGGCACGTTCATGCACCGCAGATGTGCCGCCCGGTTACTCTCGTTTCTCGATCAACTCATAAGTGCATTCGAGAATTCGACGAAGGCTATGCGAAACGGAGACAGCGCGATAAGTTTGATGCGTAGCTGTCGACATCACCAATAGCGTCGCAACGAAGAAAGTGTATGCTTGCCGCAACAAATTTGGTTTGCAGCGGCGATGGATAGAAAAACAAATATCTTGTGGGACGATGGCGAGCGAGTTTTGTGGAGAGGACCGGCCTCCGCGCTAGCCGGTCAGAATGAACTGTTCGCGCGGCTTGCCGCTGAACAGCCGATGCCCGCCAGTCTCGATCGTCTTGCCCACGAGTTCGCGCTGAAGGACGAGCTTGACAGTGCGTGGGCCGTGCGTCCGCTGAGACTGGTGCGTGAGGACGGACAGGTCTCACTGGCATTCGAGGACCCTGGTGGTGAATCGCTCGCGCGTCTGCTCGGCATGCCATTGCAGATCGGGTACTTCCTCGAAATCGCCAGTGGCATTGCGGCCGCGCTCGGTAAGCTTCATCAGCGCGGTCTGGTCCATAAGGATCTGAAGCCCGCGCATGTCCTCGTGCATTGCGCCGATGGACAGCCGCGACTGACCGGCTTCGGCCTGGCCTCGCGCCTGCCCCGCGAGCGGCAGGCGCCTGAAGCCCCCGAAACCATCGCCGGAACGCTCGCCTACATGGCGCCCGAGCAGACCGGCCGGATGAATCGCTCGATCGATTCGCGCAGCGACCTGTATGCGCTCGGCGTCACTTTCTACCAGATGCTGACGGGTGTCCTGCCGTTTGCCGCCACGGACGCGATGGAATGGGTGCACTGCCATATCGCCAGAACGCCATTGGCACCCAACGCGCGGGTGGAAGCCATCCCCGCCGTCATCTCCCGCATCGTCATGAAGCTGCTCGCCAAGACAGCCGAGGAGCGTTACCAGACTGCCGCCGGTGTCGAGCATGATCTGCGGCGGTGCCTCGCGGACTGGCAGCGTCAGCGCCATATCGACGACTTTCCGCTGGACGGGCACGGCACCCCCGACCGGCTGATGATCCCCGAGAAGCTTTACGGACGTGAGCGCGAAATCGAGACCCTGGTCGCCGCTTTCGACCGGATTCTGGATAGCGGCGTGCCCGAGCTCGTGCTGGTGTCCGGTTATTCGGGCATCGGCAAATCGTCGGTGGTCAATGAACTGCACAAGGTCCTGGTGCCGCCACGTGGACTGTTTGCATCCGGCAAGTTCGACCAGTACAAACGCGACATCCCCTATGCGACGCTGATCCAGGCATTTCAAAGCCTGGTGCGCATGCTGCTGGGCAAATCCGACACGGAACTGGCAGGCTGGCGCACAAGACTGGTCGAGGCGCTCTCGCCCAATGCAGCGCTCATCAGCGACCTGATCCCCGAACTGGAGCTGATCATCGGCGAGCCGTCCCCAGTCCCGGAACTCGAACCACAACAGGCGAAACAGCGCTTCCTGCAGGTGTTCCGGCGCTTCATCGGCGTATTCGCGCAGGCCGGGCATCCGCTGGCACTGTTTCTCGACGACCTGCAGTGGCTCGATGCAGCGACCCTGGACCTGCTCGCGGATCTGCTGATCCAGCCGGACCTGCGCTACCTGATGGTCATCGGCGCCTATCGCGACAACGAGGTGGATGCCGCCCATCCACTGACCGCCCGGCTCCAGGCTATCCGCAGCGCGGGCGCGACGGTCGGGGAAATCCGGCTCGCGCCGCTGACCGGTACGCACATCGGGAGTCTGATCGCGGACGCGCTGCACTGTGCGCCTGACAACATTGCGCCCCTGGCGCGCCTCGTGCACGACAGGACGGGTGGCAACCCGTTCTTCGTGATCCAGTTCCTGCTGGCACTCGCCGAAGGCAATCTTCTCGCTTTCGATCACGATGCACGGCAGTGGCGCTGGGATACCGAACGCATCCATGCCAGCAGTTACACCGACAACGTCGTGGACCTGATGGCCGGCAAGCTGACGCGGCTGCCGCCCGCGACACAGCACGCGCTGCAGCAGCTTGCCTGCCTCGGGAACGTAGCGACCATCGCGACATTATCCGCCGTGCTCGGCACACCCGAAGCCCAGGTTCACGCCGTGCTGTGGGAAGCGGTTCGCCAGGAACTGGCCCTGCGGCTGGACGGCGCTTACGCGTTCGTTCACGACCGGGTTCATCAGGCCGCCTATTCCCTGATTCCTGAATCTTCGCGCGCCGAGGCCCATCTGCGCATCGGCCGGCTGCTCGTCGCGCAGACCCCTGCGGAAAAGCGCGAAGAAGCGATCTTCGAGATCGTCGGGCAGCTCAATCGCGGTGCCGCGCTGATCACCGAGCCGGACGAACGCGAGCAACTGGCCGAACTCAATCTGCTCGCTGGCCAGCGCGCCAAGGCGTCGATGGCCCACACCTCGGCGCTAGCCTATTTCACCACTGGCGCGGGGCTATTGAGTGATGATTGCTGGCAGCGTCGGCATCAGTTGACCTTTGCACTGGAGCAGAATCGGGCCGAATGCGAATTCCTGACGGGACAACTGCTGGCTGCCGAAACGCGACTGGGGACGCTGTCGAAGCGTGCCACGACCACGCTCGAACGCGCTCAGGTCACATGCTGGCAGATGGATGCCTACCTGATTCTCGACCAGAGCGAAAACGCGATCGCCGTTGGCCTCGCCTTCCTTCGTCATGTGGGCATCGAGTGGTCACCCCATCCGGACGACGCGACCGTGCGCCGCGAATACGAGCGCATCTGGTCACTGCTTGGCGACCGGAGCATCGACGAACTCATCGATTTGCCGCCGATGGACAATCCAATCGCGCTGGCAACCGTCGAGGTTCTGACCAGGCTCTTCGCACCCGCCTTGTTCACCGATGGGAACCTCAATTGCCTGACGATCTGCAAGGCAATCAGTCTCAGCCTCGAGCAAGGCAATGCCGATGCGTCGTGCGTGGCCTATGCCCAGTTCCCCTGGTTCGCCGGACGACTTTTCGGCGACTACCAGCCCGGATTCGAATTCGGCCGGCTCGGCTGCAAGCTCGTCGAACGACGCGGCCTCGTACGCTTCGAAGCCCGCACGCATCTTGCGTTCTCCGTTTATGTCGCCCGCTGGGTGCACCCTGCGCGGCAGACTTGCGGCGACCACTTCCGCCGCATTTTCGACGCTTTGAACCGGACCGGCGACCTGTCGTTCGGCGCGTTCGCGTGGTTCCATCTGGTCTCGAACCTGCTTTTCATCGGCGAGCCACTCGCCGAGGTGCAACGACAGGGTGAGACCGGCCTGGCGTACGCCAATAAACTGCAATTCGGCCTGGCCATTCACTTTATCGAAGACCAGCTTGCGGTCATCCGGACGCTCCGCGGCCTGGCGCCGGTGTTCGGCTGCCTCGACGACGCGCAGTTCAACGAAGCTGACACCGAACAGCACTATCTGGATCCGGACAAACCGTCCCTGTCGGCCGCCGCGTGCTGGTACTGGATCCGCAAACTCCAGGCGCGCTATCTCGCCGGCGACCACGAGGCGGCGATGGCCGCTGCGTCAGAGGCGCAACGGCTTTTGTGGACTTCGCACTCGTTCCTCGACGAGGCCGAATATCACTTCTATGCCGCGCTGGCGACTGCTGGACGGCGTGATTCCATCGCCGCTGACGAGTGGCCGCAGCACCAGCAAGCACTGACTGCCCACCACAACCAGTTGCGCGTCTGGGCCGATCTCTGCGCGGAGAACTTCGCAAGTCATACCGCACTGGTCGGCGCCGAGATCGCGCGCATCGAAGGCCACGTGGCAGAGGCAGAAACGCTCTACGAGCAGGCCATCGATTCGGCGCAGGATAGCGGATTCGTCCACGTCGAGGCGCTGGCCAGCGAACTCGCGTCCCGCTTTTATGCGGCTCGCGGTCGTCGGAGAATTGCGCGCATGTTTATGCAGGACGCCCGCTATGGCTATCTGCGTTGGGGCGCCATCGGCAAGGCGCGCCAACTCGAGGAACAGTACCCGTATCTGAGGACCGAAGAGGCGGTGCCCGGACCAACCAATACGATGGCAGCGCCCATCGAGCACCTCGAGCTGGCAACCGTGATCAAGGTGTCGCAGGCGGCGTCAGGCGAGATCCACCTGGAAAAGCTGATCGGGATGGTCATGCGCACGGCCATCGAACAGGCGGGCGCCGAACGGGGCCTGCTGATCCTGTCGGATGCGGGCGACCTGCGGATTGCCGCGAGAGCCACCACCGCCGGCGACGGGCTCCACGTGCAGCTATCCGACGGGCCGGTCATCGCAGCGATGTTGCCGGAGTCGATCCTCAACCAGGTCTTGCGGACGCGCGAGACGATCTTTCTGGACGATGCCGCAGCTGACCCCTTGGCTGCCGCGGACCCCTACGTCCGTCAGCATCGCGCCCGTTCCATTCTGTGCCTGCCCCTGATGAATGGCGCGAAGCTGATGGGCCTGCTCTACCTCGAGAACAACCTCGCTGCCCGCGTGTTCAGCGCGGCCCGGATCGCCGTGCTGAAGCTCGTGGCCTCACAGGCTGCAATTGCGCTCGAAAACGCCCGTCTGTATCGCGACGTCGCGCAACGCGAAGCGAAGATCCGCCGCCTCGTCGACGCCAATCTCATTGGCATCGTGATCTGGGGCCTGGACGGACGACTTATCGACGCCAACGACTCATTTCTCCACATGCTCCAGTACGACCGTGAGGATCTGCAGACAGGGCTTCGATGGTACGACATGACGCCTCCCGAGTGGCAACAACGCGTGCCGCGCGAGTTCGAAGAGCTTGCGGCGACCGGTGCCATGCAACCCTGCGAAAAGGAGTTCTACAGGAAAGACGGCAGCCGGGTACCCGTCCTCATCGGCGGCGCAGCATTCGAAGATGAGCCGAACCAAGGTGTCGCTTACATTCTCGATCTGAGCGCGCAGAAGCAGGCGGAAAAGAAAATCCGTGAGAGCGAAGAGCGCTATCGCGACGTGCAGGCCGAACTGGCGCACGCGAACCGCGTCGCGACGATGGGGCAACTCGCCGCCTCGATCGCTCATGAACTCAGTCAGCCCGTTACCGCGACGGTAGCCAATGCCGAGGCCGCATTGCGATGGCTGGCCCGCGAGCCCGCCGACCTCGGCGAAGCGAGGCGTGCGCTCGACCGTATCATCAGGGACAGCAATCGCGCCGGAGACGTGCTTGGCCGGATCCGGCAACTGGTCAGAAAGGCGCCGCGGAAAAAGGAACCAGTGGACATCAACGAGGCGATCCGCGAGATCACCGAACTCGTCCAGGGAGAAGCAAGAAAGAGTGGCGCCAGAGTGGAGATGCAACTCTCGGAAGATTTGCCGTCCATTGAAGGCGACCGGGTGGAATTGCAGCAGGTGCTGCTCAACCTGATCATCAATGCATTGGAGGCGATGGGCAGTCTCGAGGGGACTCGACACGTGCAGGTCAGCACGGGCGAGGCAGACGGTGCCGGCGTGGTCGTGACCGTGCGCGACTCGGGGCCGGGCTTCGGCCCGAACGGTGCCGAGCACGCGTTCAACGCGTTCTACACAACGAAGGCGACGGGCCTGGGTATGGGACTGTCAATCTGCCGCTCGATTATCGACGCCCATGGCGGCCGCTTGTGGGTAAGTGAATCAACGCCGCGCGGCACGGCCGTTCAGTTCACGGTGCCCCTGCACACGTCGCCAATGCTATGACGCTCCACCGGATATTTTCGCCAGGACGCTCGCAACGATGCGATCGCACTGCGCCCCGCCGAATTCGAACACGTCGCGCTCGGCGACATCGAGCGCCTGAGCAAGCGACTCGCGCAGCATGCTGCGCGCGCGAAAATGCCGGCTCCGCACCGTCGCTTCGGGAATGTTCAGACACTGCGCAGTCTCCTCGACGCTCATTTCCTCGATCGCGCGCAGCACGAATACGACGCGAAACGGCTCGGGCAATTCATCGAGTTTGCGTTCGAGCAGTTCGCGCACCTGCGAACGCGCAAGCGCCCGGTCGGGGGCATCGTCGTCGTGTGTGGTCATTGCATCGTCATGTTCGATGTATTCGGGCGCGTCCACGATCGGAATCACATTCTGGCGCCGCGCCGAGCGCCGCAATCGCGCAAAGCATTCGTTGAGCACGAGCCGCGACAGCCACGTGAACAATTGCGAATCACCGCGAAACTGGCCGATCGATCTGTACGCGTGCAGATACGCATCCTGTAGCGCATCTTCCGCCTCGGCGTCGTTGCGCAAGGTCGCGCGCGCCGTGCGGTAGAGCCGGCGGTTATGCCTTCGCATCAGCAGCTCGAACGCGTCACGGTCGCCCGCGGCGATGCGGCGCGCGATGCCGAGGTCGTCGTCAGTGGTCTCAACTGGAAGATTCATCATCGCTTCATCGTACGTTCAGAACTGCGTGCATCGTCGGATGCAGCGTGCACGAATACGCGTAGCGTCCCCCCTTGGTCGCCACGTAACTCCACGATGCATCCGGCGCGATGTCATGCGAATCGAACGCTTTCGCATCAGCGGTCGCGGTGTGCGGAAACAGGTCCTTGTTGATCCACACCACGCGGTCACCGCGCGCGACCGTCAACGCGGACGGATTGAACCGCATCTGTTCGATCACGACGACGTACGTCGCCGCCATCGCATCGACGTGCAACACGAGCACGCCCATCAGACAAACGAGCAGGCGCATATCACGCACCGCTCTTCGCCAGTTCCGCCTGCACATGGCGCGCATGTTCGAGATGCGCGACGAACGCCGGGCGCACTTTCACGAGCAGCGCCTTCAGTTCCTCGTTCTTCGCGCTCGGAATGAGCGTCTTGTCGAGCGCGTCAATCACGCTTTCATGATAGGTGACCTCGTGATCGATATAGGCTTTATCGAAGCTGGCACCCGAAAGCGTCTTCAGCCTGGCGATGTTCTCGTCGCCGCCCTGCTTGATGTTTTGACTCGTCGGATTGTCCTCGGGAGTCACGTTGAGCTTCTTCACGAGATCCGTCGCGGCCTTGTTGACGCCGGTGTGATCGGTGACCATTTGCTGCGCGAACGCCTTCACGTCCTTCGATTTCGTTTTGGTTTCCGCGAGCTTACCCGCGTCGATATCGACCTGATTTGCGGTCACGACGATCGCGGCAATCTGCGGATCGCTCGGTCCGGTGCCTTGCGCACCAGACGCGATGCTCGCTAACGCGAGCGCGGCCGCCAGCACGGTGTGGATGGTGAGTTTCATATGACATCTCCCTATACTCCGGTGCGGATATGGGATTGGATGTCACGTCGAAGAGGCGCGTTCCCGATCGACCGGGAACGCGCGAGGATTGAGCGCGCCACATTGACGCGTGAAGCGAAAAACCACCCCACACTACATCGCGATCACCTTGCCAGGGTTCAGGATATTGTGCGGGTCGAGCGCAAGCTTGATCGCCTTCATCGCGGCGAGTTCGGCCGGCGAGCGCGACAGGCCGAGCACGCCCAGCTTCTCCTCGCCGATCCCATGCTCGGCCGATACCGAGCCGCCCATTTCCCCGGTGAGTTCATAGACGACGCGCTTGACGTCGTCGATGTCCGCGTCGGTCCAGCCCGGCTCCTGCGCCACCACGTGCAGATTGCCGTCGCCGAGATGCCCGTACACGAGGATCGTCGCTTGCGGCCAGCGCGCGCGCAGCCGCTCGTCGCAACGCTGCGCCGCGTCGCCCGCCTGCGCGACTGCGAAGCTAATGTCGAAGGAGATGCGTCCCGGGATCAGCCGTGGATATTCGGCCGGCGCGTCGCGAATCGCCCAGAATGCCGCGGCGTCCGCGTCCGATTGCGCGATCGCGGCGTCGGCGATCACGCCGTCGTCGAGCATGTCGGCGAGAAAGTCCTCGAACGCCGCCGACTGCCGCTCCGGGTCCGCGCCGCACGTCTCGAGCAATACGTAGTAAGCGTGATCGCTGCCGAGCGGCACGCGCAGTTCGGGCAGGCGTTCCCGCACGAAGTCGCAATAGCTGGGCCACATGACCTCGAACGCGGACACGCCGGCCGGCAGCCGTTCCTGTGCGCGGCCGAGCAGCGTGGTCACCGCCGCGTAGTCCGGCATGCCGCACCATGCGGTCGAGATCGCGCGCGGCTTGGCGCGCAGGCGCAGCACCGCGCGCGTGATGACCCCGAGCGTGCCTTCGCTGCCGGTCAGCAGGTTGCGCAGGTCGTAGCCGGTATTGTTCTTGATCATCTTGCGCTCGCCGCCGATCACGCTGCCGTCGGCGAGCACCGCTTCGACATCGAGCACCTGGTCGCGCATCATCCCGTAGCGGATCACGCGATTGCCGCCCGCATTGGTCGCGATGTTGCCGCCGATCGTGCAACTGCCGCGCGCGCCGAGGTCGAGCGCGAACATGAAGCCGGCGTGATCGGCCGCTTCCTGCACGACCTGCAGCGGTGTGCCCGCGAACACGGTCAGCGTCGCGCTGACCGGATCGATGTCGATGACGCCGCTCATCCGCTCGACGCTCAGCGCGACTTCGCCGCCGAGCACGCAGGCGCCGCCCGCGTGCCCGGTCATGCCGCCTTGCGTGACGACCGGCTGGCGGAATTGATGGCAGATCCTGAGCGCGGTGGCGACCTCTTCGGTCGTGCGCGGGCGAATCAGCGCGATCGGATCGGTGGATGGCGTGCCGCTCCAGTCCGCGAACTGCCGCCCGCCAAATTCGGCCGGCAGACTCACGATGTCCGCGCCGAGCGCTTCGCGCAGCGCGGCGACGGCTTCGTTACCGCGGGTCGCGGCGTTCGGTTGTTGCTGCATCAGATATCTCCGGTTCGTCAGACGGACAGAGCCGCTACGCGCGCCTGCACCGTTTGGGATTGCGTTTGCGCTTGCGCTTGCGCGCGCGACAGCGGCGCCTGCCGCCCTGGCCAACGCAGATAACTGCGGTCGAGCCCGGCGATATCGCAGCAGCCCAGCAAGCCGAGCGCCCGGTCGATCTCGGTCTGCAGAATCTCGATGGCCCGCTCGACACCCGGCTGACCGCCCGCGCTCAGACCATAGGTGGTCGCACGTCCGAGCAGTACCGCGTCGGCGCCCAGCGCGACCGCCTTCAGGATCTCGGAGCCGCGGCGAAATCCGCCGTCGAGCATCACGCACAGCTTACCCCCGACCTGCTCGACGACTTCGGGCAGCACGTCCATCGCCGATACCGCGCTGTCGAGTTGGCGCCCGCCGTGGTTCGACAGCACGATGCCGTCGACGCCGGCCTCCAGCGCCTTCAGCGCATCCGGCGCACCGAGCACGCCTTTGACGATCAGCCGACGCGGCCACAGATCGCGCAGCCAGCGGATATCGTCCCAAGATAACGACGGGTCGAGTTCCCGGCCCAGTGTGATCGTCGCGCCCTTCACGCTGTCCTGCCCCGGCGGCAGCAGGTCGCCGAGGTTCGCGAAGCGCGGCATGCCGTTGGGCCACAGCACATTGGCCATCCAGCCGGGATGACGCAGCACGTCGAACTTGTTGCGCCAGTCGAGCTTCAGTGGCTCGATGTAGTTGCGCAGGTCCCATTCACGCTTGCCGAACACCGCGCTATCGGTCGTGACGACCAGCGCCTCGATACCCGCGGCCTTCGCGCGCTGCGCCAGTTTCGCGAGAGATTCGCGCGTGCGGTACATGTAGACCTGCATCCACACGCGGCCGCCCGCGCGCTGCACGACGTCCTCCAGCGAGACCGTCGACACGTTGCTCAGCACGAACGGAATACCGGCCGCCGCCGCGGCACTGGCGAGCTTGACGTCGCCTTCGCGAAACATCAGGCCGCTATAGCCGGTCGGGCCGATCATGAACGGCGACGCGCTGCGCTCGCCGAACAACGTCACGCTCTGCTTGCGCTTTTCGACGTTCACCAGCGTGCGCGGCAGAAAAGCGATTTCGCGGAACACGTCGCGATTTCGGCGCAGCGTCGCTTCGTCTTCGGCACCGCCCTCGACATACTCGAAACAGAAATTCGGCAGACGCTTGCGGGCCATCGCGCGCAGATCATCGATGCTGTGCGCGCGCTTCACGTCGCGGCCTGCATAAAGGCGGCGTTCCAATTACATCCTCCAGTGCGTGGTTACTTGTCTATCTGGTTGTTGGTTGTGTCGCTGCAATGCACCCGCTCATGTCACCACGCCGACCTGCCAGGGCACGAACTCGCTCTGCCCATAGCCGTGCAGTTCGCTCTTGGTACGCGTACCGGAAGCGCAGTCGAGCATCATGTGGAAGATCGCTTCGCCGAGTTCGTCGATGCTCGCGCTGCCGTCGATCACTCCGCCACAATTGATATCGATGTCGTCCTGCTGGCGCTCCCACAACGCGGTGTTGGTCGCCAGCTTCAACGACGGCGACGGCGCGCAGCCGTAAGCGGAGCCGCGCCCGGTCGTGAAGCAGATCAGGTTCGCGCCCGAGGCGACCTGTCCCGTCGCGGACACCGGGTCGTAGCCGGGCGAATCCATGAACACGAAGCCCTTCGCGGCGATCGGCTGCGCGTATTCGTAGACGTCGACCAGATTCGTCGTGCCGCCCTTGGCGACCGCACCGAGCGATTTTTCGAGGATCGTCGTCAGGCCGCCCACCTTGTTGCCCGCCGATGGGTTGTTGTCCATCGCGCCGCCATTGCGCGCGCAATAGTCCTGCCACCATGCGATGCGCGCGAGCAGTTTGTCGCCGACCGCGGCGCTCACCGCGCGGCGCGTCAGCAGATGCTCGGCGCCGTAGATTTCCGGCGTCTCCGACAGGATCGCGGTGCCGCCATGCCGCACGAGCCGATCGACCGCGGCGCCGAGCGCCGGATTCGCGGAGATGCCCGAGTAGCCGTCCGAGCCGCCGCATTGCAGACCGACGCATAGATGCGCCGCCGGCACCGGCACGCGCTGCACGCGGTTCGCGTCGGCGAGCATCTCGCGCACCATCGCGATTCCGCGTTCGATCGTCTTGCGCGTGCCGCCGCTGTCCTGGATCGTGAAGCTGCGCAGCTTCGCCGTGCTGGCGTCGAGGCCGCCCGCCGCGAGCACACCGTCGATCTGATTGGTCTCGCAGCCTAGCCCGACGAACAGCACCGACGCGAAGTTCGGATGCACCGCGTAACCGGCGAGCGTGCGACGCAGGATCGCGATGCCCTCGCCCTGATTGTCGATGCCGCAGCCGAGCCCGTGCGTCAGAGCGACCACACCGTCGACGTTCGGATAGTCGGCGAGCGCGTCGGGACGCACGTCGCGCCGGAAATGATCGGCGATCGCGCGCGCGACCGTCGCCGAGCAGTTCACACTGGTCAGAATGCCGATGTAATTGCGCGTCGCGATGCGGCCGTCGTCGCGGCGAATGCCCATGAAGTGCGCGGGCTCGTCGACGTAGACGGTGGGCTGCGCATCGGCGCCGAACGCGTGCTCGCGCGCGAATTCGGACATGCCGAGATTGTGCGTGTGAACATGCTGGCCGCGCGCGATCGCCTCACGCGCTACGCCGATGATCTGGTTGTAGCGCTTGACCGGCTCGCCCTGCGCGATGTCGCGCGTCGCGATCTTGTGCCCGGGTGGAATCAATCCGGCGACGACCAGTTGCTCCGCGTCGATGCGCGTGCCCGGCAACAACTGCCGGGTTGCGATGATGACGTCGTCGGCGGGATGCAGGCGGATGATCGCGGATGCAACGCTAGCTTGAGTCGACATGAAAAGCCTCGAAGACAGGGTTAGCCGTATGCGTTCAAACAGAATAGGTCAGATCGTGGAGCCCGCGCCCTTCGGCAAATCGCGGCTGTCCGTTTCCAGCGACAGCGGCTCGATGCGTCCCACGATGAAAAGATAGCTGAACGCGCCGAGAAAGCAGAAGCCGCCCGCGACGACCAGCGGAATCGTGAACGAGCCCTTCGTCATCGCGACCATCACGCCGGTGAACGTCGTAATCACGATACCCGCCAGGTTCGACGCGAAGTTCTGGATGCCGCCGATCGACGCGACATGGCGCGGCGTCGGCGCGACGTCGCAGGGCAGCGACCAGATGCTCGCCGCGGCGAACGCGAGGCTGCCGTAGGCGATGCCGAAGAACGCGAGCATCAGATACGTGTTTTCCGTGAACGCCGACAGCGTGATCACCGACGACAGCAGCATGCCGCCGACCATGCAGGTCTTACGCGCGGCCGTCAGGCTCCAGCCGCGACGGAACAGCGCGTCGGACACATAGCCGCCGAGCCAGCCGCCCGGAATCGCGATCAGCGCCGGAATCATGCCGAGCGTGCCGAGCGATTTCAGCGAGAATCCGCGCGTCTGCACCAGGTAGCTCGGAAACCACGTAATGAAGAAATAGATCACGAAGTTCAGGCAGAAGAAGCCGAGCATCATGCCCCACAGCGTGCGGTGGCGAAACAGCGACGCCCAGGTCACGTTGTCCTGACCGCCACGTGCTCGAACCGCCGGCGCGGCTTTGTGCGCGGTCTCCATCGCGTCCTGCACGGGATTCCGATAGATCACGAACCAGCCGACGATCCACACCGCACCGAGCAAGCCGGTCAGGATAAACGCCGCCTGCCAGCCGAGCGTGCCGATGATCAGCGCGACCACCGGAATCGACAGCGCGGAGCCGACCCGCGAGCCGCTATCGAAGATGCTCGTTGCTAGCGCGCGCTCCTTGGGCTGGAACCATTGGCTGACGAGCTTCGTGCAGGACGGATAGGCGCCGGCCTCGCCGACGCCGAGCAACAGCCGGCAGCCGAACATGCCCGCGACGCTGCTCGTGACCGCGGTGGCCGCGGTAAACAACGACCACCAGCCGACCGCGAGCGGCAACGCGATGCGCGCGCCGACACGGTCGACGAACCAGCCGAACGGCATCTGCATCAAAGCGTAGGTCCAGAAGAACCCGCTCAGGATGAAGCCCATCTCGGCGGGGCCGATGCCGAGCGCCTTTTCGATTTGCGGCGCGGCGACCGCGAGATTCGCACGATCGATGTAGTTCACCGCGATCGCGAGAAAGCACAGAAAAATCACTACCCAACGCATCTTCTTCATAAAAACCGTCTCCTCCAAGGCTGGCATCTAATCTATTTGGATGAATCATGCGGCCACGTGGCCGCTGGTGTGCTGCCGGGGTTGCTACTGACTGACTGCGGATTTGCGGCCCGCGCCGTTATCCGCGTTGCGCGCACGCGGCAAGCGCCGCATTCAGGCGCGGTTGCTCGACACGCACGCCGAGCTGGTGCGCAAGGTCGATGACCGGTTTGAAGCGCCGCTCTTTCTTTTGCTCGTGATTGCGAGCGATGTCGGCGAGGCGATGATCGAGGAACGGGTTTTCGAAACGCTCGCGCACGTCGTCGAGATAGGCGCGCGCGTCGCTGCCCTGACCGAGCGCATCGAAGACCGGCAGTACCTCGTCGCGCCACAGCGATTCGAGATCGGCACGCAGCAGCGGATCGCGCATCGCGTGCAGCACGTTCTCGTCGGGATCGCGAGCGTCGGCCTGCCAGCGCTCGGCAAGCCACGTATGCGCGAGATTCAGCAGCAGCAGCTTCAGGCGCTCGTAGTGCAACAGATCGTCGGTGACGATCATCGCTTCGTGCTCGCATGGCAGCACCATGCCGGCACGCCGCTCGATCGCCCACAACGCGTAGGGTTCGGCAACCGCGCCGACCGGCCGGATCGGCTCGGACACGATGCGGTCCACCAGCGAATTGACCCAGATGCAGGTGTGCTCGATGTAGCGCAAGAACTCGACCCCGGCACCCCAGCCGCGCGCGATATCGACGACGAGACCGCGCAGCGTGTCGCCGTTGCCCGACACGAGTTCGCATGGCAGCAGCGTCAGCGGTGCCGCGCCGGCCTTGAAGCGCGCATGCAGCAGCACCACGAGCTTCGCCGCGAATCCGCGCGGCACCCTCGTGTCATCGCGCAATAGCTCGGCGGTGTCGTCGGCGAAACACTCGTAGCCTCGGTCGCCGGTGTTCGAGATCACGACGCGCGCGTCGCGCGCAAAGCGCTCCACCACCGTTGGCCAATCGGAATTCGCATTCAATGCCTCACTGATCGCATGACATTGCGTGGTCGTATCGATCACCGCTTCGCGGCGCAGACCGCGAATGCGCACCTCGTACTGCCGATGCGCGCGTAACGCGTCGATGCGCGCGAGGCTCTCGGGGTTGGCCGTCGTCTGCACGACGGTCACGTGACCCAGCGCGCGGCCCGTATCGAGCGCCGCCGACACGAATAGATCAGCGTGCGCCTGCAGAAAGCGACTCGTGCCGAATTGAAGAATCGGGTTACCCATCGTCCGTTATCCCCGCTCGCTCAACAGGCCACCAGCGCCTTGATGACGCCGGCATCCGGTTTCAGCAGCGTGGGAAATTCGCCCGGCAGATTGGCGAGTTCGACCACGTGCGTATTGAGCGCGGCAGTCGGGATCTTGCCGGCGCGCATCGCTTCGAGCACCGTTTCGAAGTCGGCGACGGTCGCGTTGCGGCTCGCGAGCAAGGTCGTCTCGCGCTTGTGAAACTCGGGATCGGCAAACGAAATGCGCTCGCTGACGATCGACACCAGCACGTACTTGCCGCCATGCGCGACGAACTGCAGCCCGCGCTCCATCGCCTTCACGTTGCCGGTCGCGTCGAACACCACGTCGAAAAACTCGTTGTCGGTCAGTGCCGCGAGCTGGGCGGCATCGGTCGCGGCCTCGGTGGTGTCGAGCAGCACCGTGTGATCCGCCTGCAATGCGCCGGCGCACACGGACAGGCGGTCCGCGCGGCCATCGAGCACGCTGACCTCGGCGCCGCGCAGCTTCGCGAAGATCGTCGCGGCCATGCCGATCGGTCCTGCGCCGACTACCAGCACGCGCTGCCCGGTTTGCACGTCGGCGCGCGCGACCGCGTGTGCGCCGATCGCCAGGAACTCGAGCATCGCGGCTTGGTCGAGCGTCACGCCGTCGGCCTTGAAGACGAACGCCTGCGGTACCGCGAGGTACTCGGTCATGCCGCCGTCGGTATGGACGCCGAGCACGCGGATGTTCACGCAGCAGTTGCCCTTGCCCGCGCGGCAGGCCACGCAGCGCCCGCACGACAGATACGGCATCACGTACACCTGGTCGCCGGCCGCGACGCGCGCGCCGGCCGGCGCCGCTTCGACGATGCCGGCAAGCTCGTGGCCCATCACGCGCGGATACGACAGGTACGGCTGATTGCCGGTGAAGATATGGAAGTCGGTGCCGCAGATGCCGACTCGGCGGATGCGGATCAGCACGTCGTCAGGGCCGGCGTTCGGCATCGCGCGTTCGGTGAGCGCGAGCTGGCCGGGTTGTTCGCAAATGACTGTCTTCATCGTCATGGAGGAATTGATCGGGTATCGGGGAGCGGAGCGGCCCGCAGGGCTGCTCGCCAGGCGTCTACTTCGCGTCAATCTGGCCTTACCAATTTGCAAAAGTAACGGCACATGCGATACTGGTCAAGCCAATTTGCACGGAGTTCGGGGAAACCCCGAGTGCTGTCAGCGCGCGGCCGAACGCGCGCGATTTGCGCACCGGGCGCTTCGATCTACAATCGGCGCTCGCCCTATCGGGCTTGCACAAGCTCCATTGCCGGGAATTGTTTCGTGAACACCAAACCTGCCGACACGCGCCGTCTCTATCTTCAGATCGCGGAAAAATTGCGCGTTCTGATCGCTCAGCCGCAGTTCGCGCCCAACGGCCGCCTGCCGCCCGAGCGCGCGCTGGCGGAGACGCTCGGCGTATCGCGGCCGTCGGTGCGCGAGGCGCTGGTCGCTTTGGAACTGGAGGGGCTCGTCGAAATTCGCATGGGCTCGGGCGTCTATCTGTGCGCGACGCCGTCCGCGCAGAGTGATGCGTCGCTGTCGCAGGCCGAACTCGGCGATAGCCTGCTCGACATCCTCGGCGCGCGCTGCCTGATCGAAGGCTCGATCATCGCGAGCGTCGCACCGTTCTGCAAACCGAAAGACCTGAAGATGCTGCGCGCGATCTACAACGAGATGGAGCGCGAAGTGAAAGCCGGCAGAATTCCGGTCGCGGCCGATCGCGCGTTCCACCTCGCGATCGCGCAGATGTCCGGCAACGAAGTGCTGGTGCGCACCGTCAGCTCGCTATTCGATGCGCGGCATAGTCCGCTGTCGGAAAAGCTGCGCGGCCACTTCGAAAACGAAACGACGTGGGGCGCCGTGCCTGAAGAACATCTGGTGATTCTGGAAGCGCTGGAAGCGCATGATCCGCTGCAGGCGCAGGCGGCGATGCAGCGCCACTTGAAGCTGTCGTTGGAGCGGGTGATTACGGGCGGGCAGCGGACGCCTTAGGCGGCGCTGCTGGGATACGGCTGGTGCATTGGTGCGCGTCACCCTCACACGTCGGTATAAACCTGCATCGCAATCCTCTTGCTCTGCGGCTCCCCCCCGGAGATCCGGATCAGCTCGCAAGCACGGTGCTCCGGCTGTGTCATGCCGGGCGTCCATACCCAGTAGTGATTGCCCGGTAAACCATTGACCGCCACCACGCGATGATTGCCCGCGGCATCGATCGCATGAATCGTCACGCGGCTGATCAAGCCGCCTTTGAGCGCGCGCATATCGTCGACGGCTTCGCTGACCGCGCGCTCGACGCTCATCCCCATCTTCATGTAGAGCACCACCGCGCGCGCCGTGCCCGCACGGATCGTCATCTCGCCCGCGCCCGTGCAGGCGCAGGCGCCGTAACGGCTATCGGCGTATGAGCCAGCGCCGATCACCGGACTGTCGCCGAGACGGCCCGGATATTTCCAGCCCCACCCCGACGTGCTCGTACCGCTCACGACATTGCGCGCGCTGTCCAGTGCGAGAAAAACCGTGGTGTCCTTGCCGATCTCCGGATCGACGGCGTCATGGCAATAGCGTTCGAGCGGCACGTCCGGCCACGCAGCCTTGTCGGCCGCGCTGACTTCGATGTCGAACCAGCGCGCGTACGCTTTGCGCGAATGTTCGGCGAGCAGCTCGCAACGCTCCGCACCCGTTTCGGCCGCATAGCGCGCGGCACCCTCGCCGATCAGCAGTTCGTGCGGCAGCCGCTCCATCACCGCGCGCGCGACACTGACCGGATGCCTGAACCCCTTCAGGCCGCCGACCGCGCCAGTGCGCAGCGTCGAGCCATCCATCACCGACGCATCGAGTTCGACCTCGCCGAGCAGATTCGGCCAGCCGCCACGACCGACCGTGCGCACCTCTTCGTCGTCTTCGACGAGCCGGATGCCTGCCTCGATCGCGTCGAGTCCGGCACCGCCTTTTCGCAGCAGTTCCGCGGTCAGGCCGATGCCCGATTTACCTTCGTTGTTGGTCAGAATGATCATGTGTTCAGGTCTTTCGGTCAGAGCCCAGCGCGGAAATCCTTGTTCCAGAAGTCGAGCATTTCGGTTTTGTGTTTCATCAACATCGCGAAGTCGACCGGCACGATCCGCTCCAGCTCCTTGCCCGAGAATCCCACCGCCTGTTGCAACGACGGCGGCAGGTCAGCATTGGTGATCGTCGGCGCGTAGCCCATCGATTCGGCGAACGCGCGCTGCGACCGCGGATCGATCATCGCGTTCAGATACGGAAACGCGCAGGCGGTCGACTTGCTGCCCGCTGTCACAGCAGCCTCGAACGTAGCCGGCAATGCGCCTTCCTTCGGGAACACGTAATCGACCGCGAGGCCCGCCTTTTTCCATTGCAGCGTGCGCGCCTTCCACGTCACGGTCACGACGATTTCACCGCTCTTGAGCGCCGATGCCAATGCATCGACCGACGGATACACCCGCGGCGACGCCTCGCGCAGCGCGCGCAAATACTTCTGCCCGAGCGCGAGATCGCTCACCTGTCCACCCGATGCAAGCGCGCCCGCGAGCGTCAGGTAGTCATACTGGTCATCGACCAGGCCGATCTTTCCCTTGAATTGCGGGTCCAGCAGCGCGGCGAGACCATCGGGGCGCGTGCGCACGCGGTCCGTGTCGTAGACGAGCACCAGCGCGCTGAAGATGTGCGGCACCGCGTAGCTGCGGCGAAACTGCGGAATCACGTTGGCAAGGTTCGGCAGCAGCGCGACGTCCATCGTGCTGCGCCGACCGTGCGCTTCGGCGCGCATCGTGGTCTGCCGCGCGAGCGCACTGCCCACGGAATAGGTGACGACATCGCCGCTGGGGGTCACCAGCGAATCGATGTTCTGTTGCAGCAGGCGTTGATAGTCGCCTCCCCACGTGCCGACCACCACTTGGCCCGAACACGTACCCGCCGCGTTCGCTTTCAACGCAAACGGCCCGAGCGCGGAGGCGGCGACGAGCGTCCCTGTGGATCGAAGAAAACGGCGGCGTGGCTGGTTGATGTGATTCATACACTCGCTCCAGCAGAAATGCGTTTTCGAAAAGAAGCCGCAACAGACGACGCCAGGCCTCGGTGGCCCGATCTGTATTTCATTGGATAGGTTGGGAACGCCGCTGCCGTGAAGGGCCAATAGTTCAACTCGCGGCAGTCAAACGCGCATTCACGGCCGCCAGCACTTCTTCGAGCGTCTGCTCCATCACCTTCGACAATTCGTCGAGATGCGGAGCCGGTGCGGCGCCGCGCGGCGTGATCTTCAGCGTGTAGAAAGGCATCGCGTGCTCGAAGCGACGCAGGATCAGATTCGAGTCGAGAAAGTCGTACGCCGACACCGGATGCAGCAAACCGATGCCCAGCCCTTCCTTGACCATCGTCGCGATGTTGACCGAATACGGCGCGATCGCCACCACCTGCGATTGCAGCTGACCGGTCGCGAACACCTGATCCATGCCCCAGCGCACGAGGTCGGGCAGATCGTATGACACGATCGGCTGATTCCGCAGATCGGCCACCTTGATGACCTTGCGCTTGCCCAGCGGATGACCGGCCGGCAATGCGCAGATCGCGTCGAGCTGCGCGAACGCGGTCGAATCGGTGCCGGTCACGTCGACCGTATTCGTGACGAGACCGAGCGCGAGTTGACGCGATACCACCTGATCGCGAATCAGCGACGACGCGCCGGTCGTCAACGCAATCTGCACGGCCGGATGCCGCCGATGAAAGTTCGCGACGACGCGCGCGAAGTAGCCGAGCCCGAACGACACGACCGAACCCACGCGAATCACCGCGGTCGACGGATTGCGCAAGCTCAGCGCGAACTCGCGGATGTTGTTCAGCCCCGCATAACGCCGCTCGACTTCCTCGAACAGCGCCAGCGCTTCGACGGTCGGTTCGAGCCGTCCGCGGCTGCGATCGAACAGCGTCAAACTGGTCAAGCGCTCCAGGTCGGTAATCAGACGGCTGATGCCCGACTGCGAAGTGCCGATGACCTGCGCGGCGCGGGTCGTCGTGCGGGTGAGCATCAGCGCCCTGAATGCGTCGATGTGCCGAAAATCCATCCGTTCTCTCCGGATTGCATGGGCCGCCGGCGCCCCCCGCTGTCAACCTCGCTCGCACCGCAGCGCTGCGCATGTCACGCCGGCAAATCAAAGGCGTGGATTTTACCGCCCTTCATCACGACCGGAATGCGCTCACCCTGCCCCAGCAGACAGTCGAGCGACGCAAGCGGATTGCCGTCGACGACCAGCATGTCGGCGTGCGCGCCTGCCGTGATCTGCCCGAGCTGCCCGACCTGACCGAGCACCTGCGCGCCGACCACCGTCGCGCTGCGCAGGATTTCGAGCGGCGACAGCACTTCGCTGCGCAGGCGGAATTCATCGCTTTGCAGACGCTGCGATTCGCCGAGCAGATCGCTGCCGAAGCCCATCGGCACCCCTGCCGCGCGGAAGATTTCGAGCGAACGCAGGCCTGCCTGACGCACGCTCTCGATCTTCGCGACGCTGTCGGCGGGGAGACCGAGCGCTTCGCCTTCGTTCGCGAGCGCGTCGTAGGTGACGAGCGTCGGCACCGCGAACGCGCCGTGCTCGGCCATCACGCGCGCGGCCGTTTCGTCGATCAGGTTGCCGTGTTCGATCGTGCGGACCCCACAGCGGACCGCGCGCGCAATCGCCTCGGCCGTGTACGCATGCGCGAGCACGTAGGTGCCGCGCGCCCGCGCCTCGTGGACGATCGCCCTGATCTCGTCTTCCGAATAGCCCCATGCGCCAACGGGATCGGTGGGCGACGCGACGCCGCCCGAGGCCATGATCTTGATCTGGTCGGCGCCCATCTGCAGTTCTTCACGCACCGCGCGACGCACCGCATCGACGCCGTCGGCGACACGCGATATCGCGCCGACCCGCGCGCAACACGCGCATGGGCTATCGGTGCCGATGTAGTCGCTGCGGCCGCGCATGTCGCCGTGTCCGCCGGTCTGGCTGATCGCGCGGCCCGACACGAAGAGCCGCGGACCTTCCGCCAGCCCCTGTTCCAACGCCTGTTTGAGTGCGAAACCCGCGCCGCCCGCATCGCGCACCGTCGTGAAGCCACGTCTTAGCATGCCTTGCAACAACGGCAACGACTTCAGCGTGACCAGCACGTTCGGCAGGTTCACCTGTGCCGCGAGATTGAGCTGCGTCGCATGCACATGCACGTGCAAATCGATCAGGCCAGGCATCAGCGTCTTGCCGCGCACGTCGATTTCGCGCGCGGACGCGGTACGGATCGGCCGATCCGAGACTTCCTTGATGCGTCCGTTTTCCACCAGCACCGCGTGGTCCTCGCGCAACTCGCCGGCAACCGGGTCGAGCAGCGCGCAGTGCGAGAACAGAATCGACTCCATCATCTCTCCTCCCGGTTCCAGGTCCGGGGTATCTGCAACGTTGAGGGGTGTCGCGAGCCGCGCGACTCAATCGATGGTCGCGTGCGCGAGCGTGCGCGGGGTCTTCGTCAGCAGCTCGGGCGTAGGACCGGTTACGACCGAATCGTCGAGCCGGAAGCCGCCGAGGCCGTACACATAGATGCCGGGCTCCGCCGAGTAGACCTCGTTGTCGAGCAGCGCGCGGTGATTGAACGCCATGTCGTCCGGATACTCGTGACCGATGATGCCCATGCCATGCCCGGTGCGATGCCGGATGTACTTCGCGCAGCCGGCCTGCTCGATCACCGCCTGCGCGGCCGCGTCGATACCCGACACCGGCTGACCGGTGACGGCCGCGGCGACAGCCGCCTCGTTGGCCGCGCGCGCGACCTCGTGAAAACGCGCCTGCTCGGTGCTCGGCTTGCCGCAGAACCAGGTGCGCTCGTTCTCGATCACGAGACCGTTCAAACGCGGAATCACGATATTGACGAGACCGTCGCCCGCCTTGATCTTCGCGCCGCACGACGCACCGTCGCCATGCGGCGACGCCGATGCCGGTCCCGACAAGGTCCAGCAACGCATCACTTCGAGGTTCTCGCCGGGAAAGCGGCGCGCGCCTTCGGTCACCATCAGCGCGGCCATCTGATAGTCGAGTTCCTGCACGAGCCGTCCGGGGCGGATGTTCTCGCGATATTGGTCCTGCACCCAATCGGCGAGGCTCGCGGCGGCCCGCATCACGGTGATCTCCTCCAGGTGCTTGGCCCAGCGCAACGAGCGCAGCTCGGCGAGCATCGGCAGGAATTTCGCGTCCGGTAACAGCGATGCCGCACGGCCGAGCGGACCACCCGCGGCTTCGACGCCGATTCGCGATGCGCCAAGCCCGGCGGCGCGCAAGCGCGCGGCGATCAGCTCCGGGACTTCCGCGAGCAGCGGCTGCCGCTCGACCACGCGCGGATGCTCGGAATAGAACGAGATATCGTCGAGCCACAGATGCCCGCGCTCGCGCGCCATCATCACGTGATGCGTCGACAGCTCGTTCATGATCGCAAACGGCTCGCCGGACAGCGGCACGCACACCGCGATCGGCCGCTCCCAGGTCTGCACGTCGACATGGAAATTGGTCGCCCACTGGAAGAAGTCGGCGGACGTGAAGATCAGCGCATCGACCCGCTGACGTTGCATCAGTTTTTGCATCAGGTCGTGCCGGTAAGCGCGAGTCTTTTCGGTGAGGATCGGCATCTGTGATTCCTTCAGTAAAAAGAATTGAAGAGAGGCGCATCCCACACACGAGCCCGCGGCGCGCCCTGCCAGTTCAGGTCATCATCGTCTTCGCGTAGCGCCGCTGGATGATCCAGTGCGACAACAGCGCCAGCGCAAACGTGACGACCATCGATACGAGCGACAGCACGGCACCGAACGGCCAGTTGTTGGCCTTGGCGATCTGGTCGTAGATCGCCGGCGTCATCATCGTGATGCCGGTACCGCCGAGCAGAACCGGCGTCGCGTACGCGTTCATGCACAGAATGAACACGAGCATCGTGCCGGCCGCGACGCCGGGCGCCGCGATCGGCAGCACGACGCGCGCGAGCGTCTGAGCTAAGCTCGCGCCGAGATTGCGCGCGGCTTCCTCGATCGAAAAATCGAGGCCTTCGAGCACGCTCTGTAACGTCAGGATCATGTACGGCAACACCACGGCGGTGGTGCCGGCCACCACTGCGAACGGCGTATACAGCAGCCGCACCGGTTGATCGACGACGCCGAGCGCGATCAGCGTCGCATTGACGAAACCCGCGTTGCCGAGCATGACCATCCAACCCGCCGCGCGCACGACGTTGCCGACCAGCAGCGGAAACACCAGCAGCATCACCAGCTGGCTCTTGTAGCGGCTCTGCGTTTTAGCCAGCACATAGGCGACCGGAAAACCGAGCACGAGCGACAGCGCCGTGCACAGCGCGGCCACCTTGATCGTGGTCCACAACACCGCGTGGTAGTACGGATCGGTCAGAAACTGGACGTAGTTCTCGAGCGTGAACGCCGCCTGCATCATCTGGACCGAATCGAAATGATTGAAGCTGTAGCGCACCAGTTGCACGCCCGGCAGCACGATCACGAATAGCACGACCAACACGGCAGGCGTTGCAAGCAGGCCCCCGGCGTAATCGCGGCGCCGCGGCGCGGCATTCGGTGCGCTCGTCGTCATGGTTCAAAGTCCCGGCTTGAATTCCTTGTTCCAGAAATCGAGCAGCGCCGGTTTTTCCGCGGTGAAACGCGCGTAGTCGACTTTCACGAGGCGATCGAGTTCGGCATTGGTGAAGCCGACGCTCTGTTGCAGCGTCGGTGGCAAGGCCGCATCGGTGACGGTCGGCGCATAGCCCATCGTCTCGGCGAAGCCGACCTGCGCGCGCGCATCCAGCATCGCGTTCAGATAGTTGAAACCGCACGCGCGCGATGGGGCGTTCTTCGCCACGGCGGCTTCGAACGTGACCGGCACGCCGCCCTCTTTCGGGAATGCGTAATCGACCGGCACGCCGCCTTTCTTCCACTGCAACGCGCGCGCCTTCCACATGCAGGTCATCCATATTTCGCCGCTTTTCAGCGCCGCCGCGACCGCTTCGTTCGACGGATAGACCTTCGGCTGCTGCTTGCGCACCTCGCGCAGAAACTGAATGCCGGCCGTCGTGTCGCCATTGTGCTGACCGGCCGCGAGGGAGGATTGCAGCACGTTGAAGTTGTACAGAATGTCGGAAAAGCCCACCCGTCCCTTCAGTTTCGGATCGAGCGCGACCGCGAACGAGTCGGGCTTCGCCTGAAACTTCTCCGGGTTGTAGACGATCACCATCGCACTGAAGATGTGCGGAATCGAATACGGGCGGCGCAGCGCTTCGATCGTGCGCGCCGAGTTCGGCACCAGTTTGGTGTCGAGCGGTTCGAGCACGCCCGAACGGTTGACGTCGAACATGTCGATGTCGGCGAGACAGGCGACGTCGAGCGAACCGTGCCGCGCTATCTTTTCCGCGCGCAGCTTCGTCATGCGGCCGATCTGATCCGCCGAGTCGTAGGTGACGCGACCGCCGGCCGCCGCGATGATCGGCTTGCCGATGTTCTGTTCGAGCAGGTTCAGATAATCGCCGCCCCACGTGCCGACGACGACACTGGGACAAGCGTCGGCCGCCAATGCCGCGCGCGGATCGAAGCCGAGCGACGGAGCGACGAGCAGACCGGATGCAGCTTTCAGAAACGTGCGGCGCGTGATGGGATGGCTCATTTGATGGTCCTTCAGGCGGAAAAAAGCAGGCAATCTTCGGTTCTGAAGCACGCGTGCAGCGTGTCGCCCGGCGACCATCCGCCGGCACCCGCGTGCGCGGTGTTCGGCACGAGCGCGACGAGGCTCTGGCCGCGCTCGCTCGTGAGACGTAGTTCGACGGTCGCGCCGAGATAGATGCGGTCGGCGAGCCGGACCGGAATCGATACTTCGCTGTGCTCGGGCGCCGCGGCGAGACGCAGGCGCTCGGGACGAATGCCGAGCGTGTTGGCATTGCGCGAGGCGGCGTTGAGCGCGATCTTCTCGCCGTTCGCCGTGATGAATTGGCCGTTGTCGACGTGGCCCGCGAGGAAATTCATGCGCCCCAGGAAGCTCGCGACGAACGGATTCGCGGGCCGCTCGTACAACTCGTCGGCGCTGCCGATCTGCTGCACGCGTCCGTTGTGCATCACGGCCACGCGGTCGGCCATCGCGAGTGCTTCTTCCTGATCGTGCGTGACGAAGATCGTCGTCAGACCGAGGCGTTGCTGGAGCGCGCGGATTTCTTCGCGGACCTCGACGCGCAGCTTCGCGTCGAGGTTCGACAACGGCTCGTCGAGCAGAAACACGTCGGGCCGGATCGCGAGCGCGCGCGCAATCGCCACACGCTGTTGCTGCCCGCCCGACAACTGCCGCGGATAGCGTTCGGCGAGCGACGTCAGCCGCACCATGTCGAGCGCCTCGCGAATGCGTGTGTCGCGCTCCCCCTTCGGCACGCGCCGCATTTCCAGACCGAACGCGACGTTCTGCGCGACGGTCATATGCGGAAACAACGCATAGCGCTGAAACACCATGCCGGTATTACGCTTGTCGGGCGCGAGCCGCGTGACCTCGGTGTTGCCGATCCAGATTTCGCCGTCGCTCGGCTCGACGAAGCCCGCCACCATGCGCAGCGTCGTCGTCTTGCCGCAACCGCTCGGGCCGAGGAATGCGACCAGTTCGCCCTCGGCGATATCGAACGACACGTCGGCGACCGCGGTCGTCGCACCGTACTGCTTGCGCAGATTGCGCAGGGATACCTGAGCCATATTCAGATCACCTTGCCGAGCTTCACGAATCGATCGGTGATCAGCATCACGATGCCAAGCAGCACGATCTGCGCGGCCGATACCGCCGCGATGGTTGGGTCGAGATTGAATTCGAGGTACTGCATGATCGCGATCGGCAACGTCGTCTTGCCGGGGCCGACGAGCGGCAAGGTCATTTCGAGGTTCTCGAACGACACGATGAAGCCGAACAGCGTGGACGCGACGATCGCCGGCCGCAGCATCGGCAACGTGACGCGCCACAGCGTGCGCCATGCGCCAGCGCCGAGATTGCGCGCCGCTTCCTCGACGGTGGTGTCGATCTGGCTCAGGCTCGCGGTGACGAGCCGGATCGTCCATGGGATCGTCAGGCAGATATGCGCGAGCAGCAGGCCGCCGAACGTGCCGACGATGTCGGTGTCGAGCGCATTCTCTGCGCGCAGATAAAACAGATAGGTCGCAATGCCGGCGACGATGCCGGGCACGACTAATGGGAGCAGCAGCGTGTTGCCGACGAGGCGCCGCCCGGGAAAGCGGTAGCGCGCCAGCGCGAGCGAGGCGGCTACACCGAGCACCACGCCGCCGATCGCCGCGCCGGCCGCGAGCTTCAGCGACAGCACGAAGCCATTCGCGAACGCGTCGTTACGCCATGCATTGACGTACCACGACAGCGTGTAGCCGGACGGCGGAAACGTGATGATCGCGTCCTTGAAGAAGCTCAGCCAGATCACGAAGATCAGCGGGCTCAGCATGAACAGATAGACGAGCGCGACGCCCGCCCTGACGAACCATTTCGCCGGAGCCAGACGTGGGCGGGACAAAGCGTGCGCGGCAACGATGGTGCTACGGTCGATCGGAACCTGCGTCACCGCGCTTTCTCCTTGCTCAGGATTACACGTTGGGGTGTGTCCGGCGGGGTGGCGACGTCAGGCCATCCCAGTTCCGCCTCGGCTGACTGCAATGTAAATTTGCATAGCCTTGCGAACTGCGATTCACAGTAGCATGAATAAAAAAAGGAGCAAAGCGGGTTCTGGCCAGACGCGCGCTGGGGTTTACACGGCCGCTGGCCGACCAGAGGAAGGGTGTTTACGCGGGAATGGCAAACGTCTCGACCGTCGACGCGGCTTGTATCAGCGCACTACCTCTGCCCGTGCGCCGCGCGACTTCACGCGCCAGTTTGCGAGCGCGCCGAGCGCCATCAGCACGCTGGTGCCGAGAAACACCGCGCGCATCCCGACGTGGCCGCCGACGAAACCGCCCAGCAGCGGGCCGGCCACCTGCCCCGCGTACTGCGACGACACCGAATAGCCGAGAATCGCGCCCGTCACGCTCGCCGGCACGTTGTGGCGGATCACGCTCGCGATGCACGGCAACAGGCCGCCGAGTGCGATCCCCATCAGGAAACGCAGCACGATCAGCTGCCAGCTCGCGGTGACGAACGCCTGCGGCACGAGCAACACCGCCGATACCGCGAGGCAGCCGACGATCACGTTCCAATGCCCGGCGCGATCGGCGAACCTGCCGAGCCGCGAAGACGAGATCACGCTGCCGAGCGCCGCGCCCGACATGACGAAGCCCGCGACCATCGTCACGCTTTGAGGCTTCGTCAGCTGGGCGACGTAGACGGTGATGATCGGCTCGATCGACATATTCGCGACCATCAGCAGCAGGCCGGTGGCAAGCATCGCGATGGCCGGCCGCTTGTCGTCGACCGAGGCCCACGCGCCCTTCTTCGACGCGTTGTCCGCGCGCTTGCGGACGGGTTGCTCGCGAATCAGGAACGCGGTCGCGAGAAAAGCGACGAAGATCGCCGCGCCCGAGGCCCAGAACGTCGCGCGGATGCCGATCAGCGGCGGCAGGAAACCGCCGATCAGCGGGCCGACCAGATTGCCCGCCATGATCCCCGACGACAGTACGCCGAGCGCCCAGCCCGAGCGCGCCTTCGGCGTCTGCGTCGCGACGAGGATCATCGAGCCCGACGCATAGCCGCCGAGCAGCCCGGCGAGCAGCCGCAACGCGACCAGCTGCCAGGCCGAGTGCGCCATGCCGATCAGCGACATCGCGACCGCCATGCCGAGGCTCGAGCGGATCAGCATCAGCTTGCGGCCATAGAGGTCCGCGAGCTTGCCCCACAGCGGCGCGACGAGCGCGGCGCTGAAGAAGGTCGCGCCGAACGCGGCGCCGGACCACTGCACGATCGCCGCATGATCCTTCACGCCGAGCTGCTCGACGTAGAGCGGCAGGAACGGCAGCAGCAGCGTCATCGCGACGATGGTCGTGAACGAGCCGAACACGCACACGCACAGGTTGCGTTGCCAATGCGCGGCGGCTTCATCGCCGGCCGCCGGGGCGGGCTTGGCAGCCGCCGTGGCCTGCGCCTGCGGCGGCACCGGTTCGGCCGATGGGATGTCGAGCTTGCGATTCATCTTCGAGACTTTCCAGGTGACTAGGGGCCGTTCGAGCTATCGGAAGCATGCTAACGGGCTGCGTCGCCGTCAGGCAGTCAACCCATCATCCTGGTATCGCTACTACCTCTTCCCGCTAGCGGCCCGCGGGCGACGTGCTGTGCGACGTCTGCGGCGCGGCCGCCGCCGATGCGGCCGCATCCGACACCCCCACCGCACCGCCCGGCAGATCGGCCGGCTTCGTCGAACTCACCGCGTCCGGATAGAGTTGCATCAGCACGCGCAGCACACCATTGGTCCAGCCAAAGCCGTCCTGTAGCGGATACTCGCCGCCGCCCGCCGACTTGTCGCTCGCGTCGACGTCGTACTTCTCGACCAGCCGGCCGGTGCGCTGGTAGTACGCGACGTTGGTACGAATCCAGCGTGTCGCGATGTCGCGCGCGAGCTCCGGCTCGCTATAGCGGCGCAGTCCGATCACCGCGAGGTACTGCAGCGGCGCCCAGCCGTTCGGTTCGTCCCACTGCTGGCCGGTGTTGGCCTGAGTCGTCGCGAGACCGCCCGGGCGCAGCAGATCGCGCCGGATCGTCTGCGCCACTTCGCGCGCGTCGTTGCGTGTCGCGACGCCGGTGTAAAGCGGGTACACGGTCGCGGCAGTCAACCGGTGCGTAAGCGTGCGGTGCACGAAGTCGTAGTCGCCGAATGCGTGCAGTTGCGGATCCCACAGCACCCGGCGGATCGCATCGGCGCGCACGCTAGCGCGTAGTTCGAGATTCTCCGCGTGGCCCGCGTCGCCGGTCACCCGGTAGGCTTTCGCGAGCGTGCGCTCGAGCTCCACCATCAGGCAGTTCAGGTCCACTGGCACGAGCGAGGTCACGTCGATGGTCGCGAGCGTCCTGCCGTCGGCGAACCAGCGCGAGCTGAAATCCCAGCCGGTTTCGCCGCCCGCGCGCAGGTTGCGCCACAAATCCTGCGCGTCGCGCTGCGGCATCTGCTGCGCGGTCATCACATCCTCGCGGTACGACTCGTCGCGCGGCGCCGCGCGCTCGTCCCAGTAGCGATTGAGCAGCGTGCCGTCGGCGAGGCGCACCAGATGGCGCGCCGCGTTGCCGGGTGACAGACGATCGCTGCCGGCCATCCAGTACGCGTATTCACGGCGCAGCTCGGGCAGATAGCGGGCGTAGACCTGATCACCCTCTTTGCGCGCGACGAGCTGCACCATCTGCGCGAAAAACGGCGGCTGCGAACGGCTCAGGTAATACGTGCGATTGCCGTTGGGAATGTGGCCGTAGCGGTCGATCAACGTCGAGAAATTGTTCAGCTCGTCGGCGACGAGCGCGTGCTGGCCGCTCGCGTCGAGCCCTAGCAGGATGAAGTACGAATCCCAGTAGTAGATCTCGTCGAAGCGGTCGCCCGGCACGATGTACGACGATGGCAGCGGCAACAGCGAAGCGTACGGGCTGGCGCTCGAATCCGGTTCGCGGCGCAGCACGCTCCACAGCGTATCGATATGCGCGCTGACGCTTTCGTTCGGATTGGACACATAGCGCTTCGGCTCGCGCGGGGGCAATGTGAAGCGCTGTTCGACGAATTGCTTCAGGTCGAAGCGCGGTTGAGCGCGCTGGCTGTCGTAGTCGGCGATGACCTGGGTCGGCGGCTCGTTTGGCGACATGTCAGCGAACGTCTTGCTGTCCGGGTACAGATGCGCGAGTTCGACGTCGCGATACAGCTCGCCGTAAAGCTCGGACGGCGGCGTCGGCACGACCGGCGACGGCTGCGCGTGATCCGTGTTGCCAACGCGTCCGGCCGCGGCGCTGCTCCCGGCATTCGCAGCGGCAGCCGATGCGGGCAGCGTAAGGGCCGGCACGTCCGGCTGGGTCGGCGCGGCCGTCGGCGCCGATTGCGCGATGACGCCGGTGCTGGCGGCGAGCGCCAGCGCGGTGGCCACGGAGGCTACAACGCGGCGGTACGGCCGCTCGCGGGAAGACCAAACGGGAAGATCGGAACGAAATGGCATCGGCGGACCCGTTGAGGACGACGCGGTGACGTCGACGTAGGCGGCCCGCCGCGCGTGCCGATCATCTGCGCACGCTGCCGCGGGGCTTCGAGAGGGTCTCGCCAGCAAATGCGGGGCCCGCTTCGCAAAACGATGTCGCGCGCAAGCGCTCCTTACCAGGTGCTGACCAGGTGCTCACCGAACTGCGCTCGAGACATGAGCCTTCATCAGGCCGCACGGCCGGTCCGGCGCCAGCTTGCGGCCCGCTCATTCCAGGCGGAAACCAGCGTTAGCCTCCGGTCGCGAATCCTAAGGACGCCGCCTTCGCGCGCAGATCCGCGAAGCGATCCGCCGTCGGGTTGATCGCCCGCTTTTGCGACTGATCGATCCCCGACACCGAACTCGACGGCGAAGGCGCGAGCGCCCCCAGGCAGGTTCCGCCGAACGGCCCTTGGGCGACGGTGAACGCGGGGGCGTCGGTGCGCGGCGCGTCGTTGAAATCGAGCGCGTAGGCGAGATTGAACGTCGCCGGATCGCTGCCGCGCACGCCGAGCGGCTGCAAGCCGAAGCGCCATTGCAGCAGCGCGTGAATCGAGCTCGGATCGAACGGATAGCGCGTGATCGAACCCGCGCGCACGCGCGGGCCCAGCAGCGCGAGCGGCACGCGAAAGCCGAGCTTGCCATCGTTGCCGAGCGTGAGCTCACTCTTGCTGATCGGCCTGGTGGGCGGCACCACGTGCTCGAGAAACCCGCCCCATTCGTCGTAGACGACGATCATCAGCGTGCGGCTCCACGTCGGGCTGGTGCGCAGCGCCTCGTAGACCCGCGCGAGAAACGCCTCGCCGTCGCGGATGTCGGCATGCGGATGATCGTCGGCCGAAACGCCTTCGGGCTCGCCCGTGAAAGACGGATCGACCATGCAGAATGGCGGCAGCGTCCCCGCCGCGGCATTCACCAGGAAATCCGCAAACGGGCGCGAAATGCCGACATACCGCGTGCCATAAAGCGCCGTGACCGGCACGTCGTGGTAGTAGTAGCGAGCGTCGACATCGGCGTCGCTCAGCTTGTCCCAGATCGTCGCGAGCGACGACGTGTCGGCGCTGTCGTCGAGCCGATCCGTTGCACCGCTATGCAGATAGAGGCGATTGGGAAACGTGCTGGTCAGGATGCCGCTGAAGTAGAAGTCGCCGATCGTGTAACTGCTGGCCACGGCGTTGAAAAATTGCAGGTCGGCCGATGTGTAGAAGCCGATAGGCAGCAGGTCACCCGGGTGCAGGCTCGTGCCCGGCGTGAGCAGCCAGCCGTTCATCGCACCCGATGCCAGTTGCGTGCGGCCCCCCGAGAAACTGTGATTGGGGTCTATGTAGGCGCACGCCTGATAGCCGTACGCGGCATTCGCCGCGAGCGAAAACGGCGTTTGCGTCGCGCCCAAGGCGTCCTTGAATTGCTGGTTCGCGGGCATGCCCTCGGCGCCCGGCACCCAGCCGAGGAAATGGTCGAACGAACGATTTTCCATCGTGACCAGCACGATGAAGTCGATGCCCGAGCTGGCCGGCGCGGGCAACGCCGGGCGCGGCAAGCTATAGCGGTCGGCGGCGTTGGGCGACGGAATGTCGGTGATCGAGGGCGCGGGGTCGCCGCCGCTCCCGCCGCCCGGTGCGTCGTCTCCGCCCGATCCGCCGCCACCGCAACCCGATAGCGCAACGCTGCCGGCCACTGCGGCGACGCCAGCAAGAAAGCGGCGGCGGTCGTGTCCGTGATTCTTGTGAGTCTCGTCGCCCATCACACGCCTCCTGATTGGATGCGGCGCGGGCATTGGTCCATGCCTGCCGCGAAGCGACACGCGCGCGCCGATTGGAGCGGCGGTTGGTCGTTGGCAGCAAGTTTCGAACCCGACGGAGTGGAGGGTCGTGGCGAACTGATATGTCTATCGCGTCACTTCAAAGGTATATGACGCTTGGTCTGCCTAGATCTCCACGCGTGCGCCGACTTCGATCACGCGATTGGCCGGCAGTTTGAAGAAAGCCGCGATATTGCCCACGTTGTGCAGCATTACCGCGAAAAGCCGCTCACGCCATAGCGCCATGCCGTGCACGCGTTTGGGCACGACGGCCGCGCGGCTCAGGAACCAGGAGGTGTCATCCAGGTTGAAGGTGAGTTCCGGCGACTTGTAGGCGGCCAGCGTGCGCGGCAAGTCCACTTCATCCTTGAATCCATAACTCACCGTTGCATGCCAGCAGCCCGTGCACAGCGGTCTGATCTGCACGCGCTCGCTGTCGGCCACCCACGGCACGTTCTTCGTTATCACGCTCAGGAAAACCGTGCGCTCATGCAGCACACGGTTGTGCCGCAGGTTGTTGACGAGCGCGTGCGGCACCGCTTCGGCGTCCGGCGTCAGGAAGATCGCCGTGCCGCCCACGCGCGTCGGCGAACTTTCGAGCAGCGCAGTGAGGTACGGCTTGAGCGGCGTTTTTCCCGCGCGCACGCGCGCTTCGGCCAGCATCATTTCCCAGCCGCGTCCCCACGTCGCCATGACCGTGAACGCGATCGCGCCGACCACGAGCGGGAACCAGCCGCCATCGACGATCTTGAGCAGATTCGCCGAGAAGAACAGCGCGTCGATCACGAAGAAGAACGAGGTGGACAGCACGCACAGCAGCCAGTTGTAGCGCCACGCGTAACGCACGACGAAGAACGTCAGGAACGTGGTGATCAGCATCGTGCCGGTCACGGCGATGCCATACGCGGCCCCGAGCGCCGTCGACGAGCGGAAGCCCAACACCGCCGCGACCACCGCGATCAGCAGAATCCAGTTGATGCCGGGCACGTAGATTTGCCCGATCTCGCGCTCCGACGTATGCACGATGTTCATGCGCGGCAGGAAGGAAAGCTGCATGGCCTGCATCGTCATCGAATAGGTACCCGAAATAACGGCTTGCGACGCGATCACGGTGGCGATCGTCGCCAGCACGATCATCGGCACGATGGCCCACTGCGGGAACAGACGGTAGAACGGGTTTTGCACCGCGCCGGGGTTCGCCAGCAGCAGCGCACCCTGGCCCAGATAGTTCAGCGCGAGCGCGGGAAAAACGACGCCGAACCACGTAAGACGAATGGGTCGCTTGCCGAAATGGCCCATGTCGGCGTAGAGCGCCTCGGCGCCCGTCAGCGACAGCACCACCGCGCCGAGCGCGACGAAGGCGAGCCAGCGGTGATGCATGACCATACGGAGCCCTTCCAGCGGATTGAGCGCATACAGCACGACCGGCGTGGCCATGATGTTCGCGACGCCGGCCACGCCGATCACGACGAACCAGAGCACCATCACAGGCCCGAACACGGCGCCGATGCCGCCCGTGCCGTGCTTTTGCGTGACGAACAGCACGATCAGCGCGACGAGCGTCACCGGAACCACATAGGTCTTGAGCCCGGGCTCGACGACTTCGAGCCCTTCGACGGCGCTCAGCACGGAAATGGCCGGCGTGATCACGCTGTCGCCGAAGAACAACGCCGCGCCCATCACGCCCACCACGAGGAGCCCCCGCCGCAAACGAGGCCGCGACGCGATCGACGACGCCGCGAGCGCGAGCAGCGCCATGATCCCGCCTTCGCCGTGATTATTCGCCCGCAGGATCAGCACGACGTACTTCAGCGAAACGACGATCATCAGCGACCAGAAGATCAGCGAAACGATGCCGACGATATTGAAAGCATTGAGCGTGAGACCGTTGGCAGGATCGAACACGGTGGCAAGCGTATAGAGCGGGCTCGTGCCGATGTCGCCATAGACCACGCCGAGCGCGGCCAGCGCGAGCGCTGGAAGAGCCGGTGAGGCTTCGCCGTGGCCCTCCTTCGCCGACCCGGCGGTTGCGGAATGTGCCATGTCTCCCTCCTCATACGAATCGCGCGTGCGCCGTGATGGCCGCGCCGCGGGTTCGCTTCGATTCTTTCGTTTGGTTGACTTTAATTCGTCTTGAATTCGTCTGGATCGTGCCTGGTGCGCTACAGAAGTATAGAAATTTCCGGCGAAAATGCGCTTCGCGCGGTGTGATATGCGCGGAAACCGAACCTTCGTTTTTGACGCGCAATAACGCTCAGTATCGAATTCGATAGAGCGTATGGGAGTTGTGCACATCACTCGATGCGCGAATCGACGACACAACGGCGGCCACCCGCGCTCAGGGTTTCCCCTCCTTCAGCAGATCAAAACTTGTCCTACTATCAAGCAGTTAAAACTAACTAACTCATCAGTTAGTCAGGTTCCCATGCCACAAGTCGCCCGCTCAAGAATGGGTCGCCGTCCTCATCCGCAGGACTTCGACGCACGCGAACATCTGCTCGATGTCGCGGTGGCGCTGTTCGCCGAGCGTGGCATCGCCAACACGACGGTGGCGCAGATCGCGGCAGCGAGCGGCGTGACGTCCGCGATGGTGCACTACTGGTTCCAGACCCGCGAAAAGCTGCTCGACGCGTTGTTCGAAGAAAAGCTGGTCGCCGCGTTCGGCGCGATCTGGGACCCGGTCGATGCCGAACACGACGATCCGCTCGCGCTGACGCAAGGCATCGTCAAACGCATGTTCGACGTCACCGAAACCATGCCGTGGCTACCTTCGCTATGGCTGCGCGAAATCATCAACGAAGGCGGCCTGCTGCGCGAGCGCGCGTTTGCGCATATCCCCGTGCAAAAGGTCGCCGCGTTCGGTCAGAACATCGCACGCGGTTGTGCGTCGGGTCAGTTGAATGCGCAGCTCGAACCGTTGCTGCTGTTCAACTCGGTGCTCGCGCTCGTGATGCTGCCGCAGGCAACCGCCAGAATCTGGCAGCGCCTGAATCCGCGCAGCTCGTTCGATCGCGCGACGCTCGAACGCCACGTCGTCGCGCTGCTCACGCAGGGCATGAGCGCAACCACGGCGCTCAAGACCAGCGCCAAGGCCAGGACCCGAGCGACGTCGAGCGCACGCCGCGCGAAAGGAAAGCCGTCATGATTCCGTCCGCCCGCTCATCCACACGTGTCGCGTCGCTCGCGCTGTGCATCGCGTGCGCGAGCTGTTCGCAACAACCGGCGAACACGTGGCAAGGCTATGTGGAAGGCGAGTTCCTGTACCTTGCGTCGTCGCAGGCGGGACAGCTGACCGAGCTCGCGGTCTCGCGCGGGCAGACCGTCGCGCAGAACACGCCGCTGTTCGCGCTCGAAGCGCAGAACGAAACCGACGCCGTGGCGCAGGCCAACGAGCAGCTGCGCTCGGCCCGCGCCCAGCTCGCCGACCTTGGAACCGGCAAGCGTCCGCCGGAAGTCGACGTGACGCGCGCGCAACTCGTACAGGCCGAAGCCGATGCGGCGCGCGCCGCGACCCAGTTCCGCCGCGACCGACAGCAATTCGACGCCGGCGGCATCGCGCAAGGCCAGCTCGACGACTCGCGCGCGAGCGCGTTGTCGAGCGCCGCGCACGTGCGCGAGTTGCAAAGTCAGCTTGCCGTCGCGCGTCTGCCTGGGCGGATCGAACAGATTCGCGCGCAGCAGGCGCAAGTCGATGCGGCGCAGGCCCAACTCGGCCAGGCCCAATGGAAGCTCGATCAGAAAAGCGTGCACGCGCCGCACGCGGGCCTCGTGTTCGACACGATGTATCGGAGTGGCGAATGGGTGCCGGCGGGCAGCCCCGTCGTGCGCATGCTGCCGCCGGAGAACGTCAAGGTGCGCTTCTTCGTGCCCCAGGGTGTGGTCGGTTCGCTCGCGCCGGGCCGTCGCGTATCGATTCATTGCGACGGCTGCGCCGCCGATGTGCCGGCCGTGCTCAGCTTTATCTCGGACCAGGCGGAGTACACGCCGCCGGTGATCTTCAGCAACGAAAGCCGCGCGAAGCTCGTGTTCATGGTCGAAGCGAGACCGCGGACCGCCGATGCGCCGAAGCTGCGGCCCGGCCAGCCCGTCACGGTCACGCTGCAATGAGTGCGCCCGCGCCGCCCCCCGCCAACGCCAGCGATCCCGTATACGCGATCGACGTGCACGGCCTGAACAAGCATTTCGGCACCAAGCACGTGGTCAACGACGTGACGATGCAGGTGCAGCGCGGCGAGATTTTCGGCTTTCTCGGCCCGAACGGCAGCGGCAAGACCACCTGCATCCGCATGATGTGCGGCCTGCTGACGCCGGACTCCGGCAGCGGCACCTGTCTCGGTTACGACATCGTGCAGGACAGCGCACAGATCAAACGCCGCACCGGCTATATGACGCAGCGCTTTTCCTATTGGGAAGATCTGTCGATCCGTGAAAACCTCGACTTCGTCGCGCGCATCTACGAGATGAAGAACCGCCGCGAGGCGGTGGATCGCGCGCTCGAACAGCTTGGCCTGCAAAGCCGTGCGAAGCAGTTGGCCGGCGCGCTGTCGGGCGGATGGAAGCAACGTCTCGCGCTGGCCGCGTGCATGCTGCATGAGCCACAGCTGCTGCTGCTCGACGAACCAACCGCGGGTGTCGACCCGAGCGCGCGCCGCGACTTCTGGGAAGAGCTGCACCGCCTCGCGGCGCGCGGTATCTCGGTGCTCGTCAGCACGCACTATATGGACGAAGCGGAACGCTGCCACAAGCTCGCCTATATCGCGTACGGCAAGCTGCTCGCGCAGGGCACGTCGAAACAGGTCATCGACTCGCAAGGGCTCGTAACGTGGGCCGTGTACGGCCAGAATCTCGTCGAGCTCGGCGACCGGCTGCGCAGCTCGCCCGGCGTCGAGCAGACGGTGGCGTTCGGTTCGTCGCTGCACGTGAGCGGGCCCGACACGCCCGAGCTCCACGCGAGCATCGATCAGTTGGCTCACTCGAACCCGACACTGCGAATCGAAAGACAGGACACCGGCCTCGAGGACGTGTTCATCTTCATGATGAACCGCTCGACGGACAATTACGCAACGCCTTCCGCGGGCACAGCATCGTGAATTCCGCGCGCCGACTTCCGCGCTTTTCGCTGATGCGTTGGTGGAGCATCGTGCGCAAGGAATTTTTGCAGTTGAAGCGCGACCGCATCACGTTTGCGATGATGATCGTGCTGCCGATCATGCAGATGGCGCTGTTCGGTTTCGCGATCAACACCGACCCGAAGCATCTGCCGACTGCCGTCATCGCCGCCGACCACAGCGAGTTCACGCGCAGCTTCCTGATGGCGATGCGCAACTCCGACTACTTCGACATCGTGTCGACGCTGCCCGACGAAGAGTCCGGCCGCCGCGCGCTCGCGCAAGGCAAGGTGCTGTTCGTGCTGAATGTTCCGGTCGGCTTCACGCGCGAGCTGGCCAAGGGCGCGCGGCCCTCGCTGCTCGTCGAAGCCGACGCGACGGACCCGATGGCGGTGGGCACCGCGCTCGGCGCGTTGCCGTCGATCACGCAGTCGGTATTGCAGAAGGACCTCACCGGTCCGCTGTCGTCGCTCGCGGCCGGCCCCACCGCTTTCGATGTTCAATTGCACCGGCTCTACAACCCCGAAAGCATCACCCAGTACAACGTGGTGCCGGGCCTGATGGGCGTGATCCTGACGATGACTATGGTGATGATGACGGGCCTCGCAATCACGCGCGAACGCGAGCGCGGCACGATGGAAAATCTGCTGGCCACACCCGTGCTGCCGCTCGAAGTGATGACCGGCAAGATCGTGCCATATGTGGCGATCGGTCTGGTGCAGGTCAGCATCATCGTCGCGGCGGCGCGCTTCGTGTTCAACGTGCCGTTCGAAGGCAGTCTGATCGCGCTGTATCTGTCCGCGCTATTGTTCGTCGCGGCCAATCTGACGATCGGCATTACGTTGTCGTCGCTCGCGCAGAACCAGTTGCAGGCCATGCAGCTGACGATGTTCTATTTTCTGCCCAACATCCTGCTGTCCGGTTTCATGTTCCCGTTCGCGGGCATGCCGAAGTGGGCGCAGTACATCGGCAATCTGTTGCCGCTCACCTACTTCAACCGGCTCGTGCGCGGCATTCTGCTCAAGGGCGTCGGTTGGACCGACATGTGGCCGCATGTGTGGCCGCTGCTGATCTTTCTGGTCGTCGTGATGGGTGTCGCCGTGAAGTTCTATCGACGCACGCTCGATTGAGGAAGGCTTGCAATGTGTTCCGCTCCTCGCTTTCGTGACGTGGCTTTTCATCGCGCGGCTTGTTTATCCGCTACGCGCCGGCTCGCCGCGTTCTGCGCAAGCGCGGCGATGTGCGCGTGTACCGTTGGCCCGGATTTCCATCGACCCGACGTGACCAGCGTGTCGAGCTATACCGCCGCGCCGCTTGCGGCAAGCATCGTCGCAGCCGAGGGTCCGGGCGGCGGCGCGCAGCACTTCGTGCCGACCGACCAACCCGGCGACGGCTGGTGGCGCGCGTTCGGCTCGCCGGCGCTGAACGCGCTCGTGCAGCAGGCGCTCGACGACAGCCCGACCCTCGCGCAAGCCCGCGCGAAACTCGACCAGGCGCAGCAGGACTACCGCGCGCAGGCGGGCGGCACGCTGTGGCCGCAGGTCGATGCAAACCTGTCGACCACGCGCGAGAGGATCGATCCCGAGGCGCTCGGCTTCGGCCAGCTGACGCAAGGCCGCGCGTTTGCGCCATTCACGCTGTACAGCGCGCAAGTCACCGTGTCGTACACGCTCGATCTGTTCGGCGCGAATCGCCGCGCGCTCGAAGCGGTGGCCGCGCAGGTCGACTATCAGCAATACGAACTCGAAGCCGCACGTTTGACGGTCGCGGGCAATGTGGTGACGGCGGCAATCCGGCGTGCATCGCTGGCGCGACAGATCGCGCTCACAGAAGCGCTGCTCGCGAATCAGATGCAGCAACTCGATATCGCCGGACGCCGCTTTCGCGCGGGCGGCATCTCCGAGGTCGATCTGCTGAGTCAGCGCACGCTCGTGCAGCAGACCCGCGCGACGCTACCGCCGTTGCGCACGCAGCTAGCACAGACCGACCATCAGCTCGCGATCTATCTGGGACGCGCGCCAGCGGAATTGACCACCACACACGACCTCGCCGCGCTCGACCTCGATACGCTCGCGCTGCCGGCCGACCTGCCGGTAACCTTGCCGTCGACGCTCGCGCAGCAGCGGCCGGACATTCGCGCCTCCGAAGCGCTGTTGCATCAGGCGAGCGCGAACATCGGCGTCGCGACCGCGAACCTGTATCCGCGCATCACGCTGTCGGGCAGCGCCGCGACCGAACGCATCAACGTGTCCGATCTGCTGACGGGTTTCAACGTGTGGAATATCGGCGCGGGTCTGACGCAGCCACTGTTTCATGGCGGTGAACTGCTGGCGCGCAAACATTCGTCCGAGGCGGCCTACCAGGCCGCGCTCGCCGTCTACAAGCAAACCGTGCTGCAGGGACTGCAACAGGTCGCCGACGCGCTGCGCGCGCTCGATCAGGACGCAATCGCGTTGCAGGCGCTCGATGCCGCGCAGCGCAGCGCGCAGCACAGCGCCGGTATCGCGAGTCAGCGTTATGCGGCGGGCGGCATCAGTCAATTGACGCTGCTCGATACGCAGCGCCAGGAATTGCAGACCGGACTCGATCGCACCAAAGCCGCGGCGCAGCGTTATGCCGATACCGCCGCGCTGTTTCAGGCGCTCGGGGCGCGGCCTTGAGTTACCGATTCGTCACCGGTTTGCCGACGTCTCGCGCCGCACCTTGTTCAGCACGAGGTAGGCGAACGAGCCGATCACGATGCCCCAGAACGCGGAGCCGAGCCCGAGGAAGGTCATACCGGATGCGGTCGCCAGAAAAGTGATGACCGAGGCCTCGCGATGGTCTTCGTCCTGGATCGCGCCCATCACGTTCGACGTGATCGCACCGATCAACGCGAGGCCCGCCAGAATCGCGACGAATTCCTTCGGCAGCATCGTGAACAGCGCGACGATCGTGCCGGCGAAGGTGCCGCCGATCAGATAGAACACGCCGTTGGCGATGCCGGCGATATAGCGCTTGTCCGGGTCGTCATGCGCGTCCTTGCCGGTGCACAGCGCCGCCGTGATCGCGGCGATCACGATCGTGATGCCGCCGAAAAACGCCACGCCGATCGACGCGATGCTCGTCGCGGTGATGATCGGCCGGGCCGGCGTGTGATAGCCGGACACGCGCAGAATCGCCATGCCCGGCAGAAACTGCCCGGTCAGACTGACGACCACGAGCGGCAACGCAAGGCTCAGCGTCGAGCTCAGCGTCCATTCGGGTTGGATGAAGATCGGCCGCGTGACTTGCAGCGGCAGCGCGCCCAGGTGCGCGGCGCCGAGCGCGATGGCAAGCACCGTGCCGGTCAGCAGCACCAGCACGATGCAATAGCGCGGCAGCAGACGCCTGAACACGATGTACGCGCCGATCATGCCGAACGCCAGCGCCGGCATCGACGCGGCCGCCTTGAACGCATGCGTGCCGAACTGCAGCAGGATGCCCGCCATCATCCCGCAGGCGATGCCCTTCGGAATGCTGCGCACCATGCGGTCGAAATAGCCCGATATGCCGATCAGCAGAATGATCACGGCCGCGCTCAGATACGCGCCCACCGCCTGATGCAGCGTCAACGCGGGAAACAGTCCGACCAGCAGCGCGGTACCGGGCGCGGACCACGCGGTCACGACCGGCACTTTCAGCTTCCAGCTCGCGAAGATGCCGGACACGGCCGCGCCGATCGAGATGCCCCATACCCACGACGCAACCATCTCGTTGGGCATGTGGGCCGCTTGCGCCGCCTGGAAGAAGATCACGAGGGGGCCCGCGTACGAGATCAGCACGGCCAGAAAGCCGGCCACGATGGCGGACACGGACCAGTCGGCCGCAATGGCGCGCGCGGTCGGCGCCTGGCTAGGGGTGGGATTTATCATCGATGTGGGTCGTGGCGGCCCGCTGTTGATGACACGCGCCTGGCGGCGCATGTCACCGCCCAGCAGCGGAGTCATTCCGGGCCGATAGTATGAAGGACAATCGCCGCGCGGCCTATCGGCGTCGTTCGGCCCGCCGCCCGTTAGCCCTGATCGCCGCCGCCGACCGGCAGCACGGTGCCGGTGATATACGACGCTTCATCGGAAGCGAGGAACAGGATCGCGCCGACCTGTTCGTCGATCGTGCCGTAGCGATGCATCAGGCTCGACGCGATCGTCTGATCGACGATGCCCTGATACCACGTCGCTTCCTGCTCGCTTTGCGGCGCGGTATTGCGCGGCACGCGGCGCGGCGGCGCTTCGGTGCCGCCGGTGGCGACCGCGTTGATGCGGATGCCGTGTTCGGCATGCTCGAACGCGAGGCTCGCGGTCAGCGCATTGACGCCACCCTTCGACGCCGCATACGGCACGCGATAAATGCTGCGCGTCGCGATCGACGACACGTTGACGATCGCGCCGCTCGCGCGCTTCAGCATCGCGGGCAATACCGCGTGGCAGCACCACAGCGTCGGGAATAGCGAACGCCGCACCTCGGCCTCGATCTGCTCGGCTTCATATTCCTCGTACGGCTTCGCCCAGATCGTGCCGCCGACATTGTTGACGAGCGCGTCGATGCGGCCGAACACCTCGATCGCGAAGGCCGTCATTGCCGTCGCGCCCGCATAGGTTTCGAGGTCGGCGATGAACGCGCGCGCCTCGCCGCCGGCGCGCGTAATCTCTTCGGTCACCTCGTGCACGATCGGCGAACGGTCCACCAGCACCACCGCCGCGCCCTCGCGCGCCGCGCGCAACGCGACGCCGCGGCCGATGCCCTGGCCCGCGCCGGTCACGACGAGCACCTTGTCCTTGAAGCGATCGGTAAAGGTCGAAGTCATGCTACGTTGCTCGCCGAGAATTTTTCGTAATAGAAGTTCGCGGGCTCGACGCTGCTGTCGCGCAGCCAGCCCTGCACCGCTTCGACCATCGCGACCGGTCCGCACAGGTAGACGTCGACGTCGCCGTCGTTCAGCCATTCGCTGTCGACGTGCGCGGTCACGTAGCCCTTGCGCTCGTGGCTGCTCGCGGCATCGACGACACAGGTGCGATAGCTGAAATTCGGCAGCGTGCGCTGCGCTTGTTCGAGTTGTTCGAGCGCGACCAGATCGATGTCGTGGGTCACGCCGTACACGAGGCGCACCGGCTGCGTGTTGCCGCCCGCCTTCAGCACGTCGAGCATCGACAGGAACGGCGCGATGCCGGTGCCGCCCGCGAGGAACAGCACCGGACGCTGCGGATCGCGCAGATAGAAGCTGCCATACGGACCCGTGAAGCCGATCCGCTGACCCGGCTGCGCATCGCGGCTCAAGAAGCCGCTCATCTTGCCGTCCGGCACGTTGCGCACGACGAACGCCGCGCGCGTCGCGCCCGGCGCCGAGCTGAACGAGTACGACCGGCTCTCGCCGCTCGCGCCCGGAATCTCGACGTTCACGTATTGACCCGCGAGAAAGCTCGGCGCGCTCGCGCCTTCGATATCGATCGCGAAATGGATCGTCGAATCCGACAGCCGTTCGACCGCCGCGAGCGTGCCTTCGAAACGCGACACCCCGGTCTTGCACGCCGCCGACGACGCCTGCACGCGAATCACCAGATCCGAGCGCGGTCGCGTCTGGCACGCGAGGATATAGCCCTTGCCCGCTTCTTCGGGGGTCAACGCATCTTCGACGTAGCTCTCCTCGGGCATGTCGTACGCGCCCGATTCGCACAGTCCGCGGCAGGTGCCGCACGCGCCTTCGCGGCAGTCGAGCGGAATGTTGATCTTCTGCCGGTACGCGGCGTCCGACAGCGTTTCGTTCTCACGGCAGCTGATGAAGCGCGTGACGCCGTCTTCGAACTGAAGTGCAATAGTGTGTTCCATGACCTGTCTCCTGCAACCGCACCGGCTAGATGTGGTAGATGTCGATGACCTGATTGATGTAGTCGTTCTTCAACACGACGTACTTGCTCAGGATTTGCGGCTCGGCGCCGTTGAAGTCGATCACGTAGCGCGACATGCCGAAGTAGCTGTAGTTGGTCTTGTAGCGATGGCTCAGCGTGTGCCAGTTGAAACGCACCGTGTACACGCCGTTATCCGCGCTCTCCACTTCCACGTTCGCGACGTTGTGGCTCGTGCGCGTGTCGGGCATCGTCGCGCTCGACCGCTCGGTCTTGATGCGGAACACGCGGTCTTCGAGACCCTGGCGGTTCGGGTAATAGATCAGCGAGATCTCGCGCTGAGGATCGGTGACGAGCTTGTCCTCGTCGTCCCACGACGGCATCCAGAACGACGCGTCCGGGTGATAGCACGCGAGCCACTCGTCCCATTGCTCGTCGTCGAGCAGGCGGCTTTCGCGGAACAGGAAAGCCTGAATATCGGTGATGGCGATGTTGCTCATGCGCGGCTCCCCGGCGCGTTCAGCGCCTTCTTCATCATGTCGATCCAGTAGCGGTGCTGCACCGTGTAGAGACCTTCGTCCTCGGTCTTCACGCCGCTCATCACGGGGTTCAGGCCGATCTTTTGCGCGGCTTCGTCGGCGCCGTCGATCCAGTGCTTCGAACCGCGGCACATGTCGTTCCATTCGACCGCGCGGCCCGCGTAACCCAGCTGGCAGGCGCGGAATTCCTCGAGGTCGTCCGGCGTGGCCATGCCGCTCACGTTGAAGAAGTCCTCGTATTGACGGATGCGGCGCGAGCGCGCTTCGTCGGATTCGCCCTTCGGCGCGATGCAGTAGATCGTCACCTCGGTCTTGTTGACCGACAGCGGCCGCAGCACGCGAATCTGCGAGCCGAACTGGTCCATCAGATACACGTTCGGGTAGAGGCACAGATTGCGCGAGTTCTGGATCATCCAGTCAGCGCGCTCGGCGCCGCAGCGCGCGGCGAATTCGTCGCGGCGGCTGAAGTTCGGACGGTCTTCGGGATTCGCCCAGCGCGTCCACAGCAGCATGTGGCCGTGCTCGAACGCGTAGAAGCCGCCGCCCTGGCGGCCCCAGCTGCCGGCATCCATCGCGCGGATCTTGTCTTCGCGCGCGTTCTCTTCCTTGCGATGATTGGTCGTCGCCGCATAGTTCCAGTGCACGGCCGACACGTGGTAGCCGTCCGCGCCGTTTTCGGCGGTCAGCTTCCAGTTGCCTTCGTACGTGTAGGTCGACGAGCCGCGCAGCACTTCGAGACCGTCTTCCGACTGGTCGACGATCATGTCGATGATGCGTGCCGCCTCGCCGAGGAACGTCTCGAGCGGCGGCACGTCATCGCTCAGGCTGCCGAACAGGAAGCCGCGATAGTTGCCGAAGCGCGCGAGCTTCTTCAGGTCGTGCGAGCCTTCCTTGTTGAAGCAGTCGGGATAGCCCGCGTCCGAGGGGTCTTTGACCTTCAGCAGCTTGCCGCTGTTGTTGAAGGTCCAGCCGTGGAATGGGCACGTATACGTGGCCTTGTTGCCGCGCTTGTGGCGGCACAGCATCGCGCCGCGGTGCGTGCACGAATTGATGAACGCGTTCAACTCGCCCTGACGGTTGCGCGCGATCACGACCGGCTGACGACCCATATAGGTCGTGAAGTAATCGTTGTTGTTCGGAAGCTGGCTTTCGTGCGCGAGATAAATCCAGTTGCCCTCGAAAATATGCTGCATTTCGAGTTCGAACAGACGCTCGTCGGTAAACGCGCTGCGATGCAGGCGGTAATCGCCGCGCTCGCGGTCTTCGACGAGAAAGTCGTCGATGTTCTTCAGTTGTGGAGTGTGATCCGGGTAGATCGGAATCATGCGTGTCTCCTGGTACGGACTGTCGATATGCGTGCGAAGCACGCGTGTAGGGAGCGGCCTGCCGGCCGGGAGGCCGGCTGGCCGGTTGGTCTTTCACGTCGGGGAGTGGAGGCGGTGGGCCTCCGCGGTTGCGTCAGGTCGCGGCGCGCAACGGCTGGACCTTCGGCACCAGAGGCGGGATATCGGTGGGCAACCCTTTCGACAGGGTTTCGATTTCAGCGTGTTTCATTGCTGCTCCTGAACTCTTTCTAAGTCTTGGATCCCATGCGCGAGGATGTGCCTGCGCCGTCTCCATGGGGCCGACCGACGCTTCAGACCGGGCCGAGTTGTCAATGCTCGGGAGGTATAATTTTGCGGGGCGTCTACGGTAACTGAAGGATAGTTGTCCGCCATTTGCATCGTCCAACACTGATTTAGTATCGCGACGATACTTAAAAGGTATTTTTATGGAATTGCGCCATCTGCGTTACTTCGTTGCCGTTGCCGAGGAATGCAACGTCACCAAGGCCGCCAAACGTCTGCATATTGCGCAACCGCCGCTGAGCCGGCAGATCCAGCAGCTCGAAGACACGCTCGGCGTGCAGCTGTTCGAGCGCAACTCGCGGCCGCTGAAGCTGACCGAGGCCGGCCGCTTCTTCTACTCGCACGCGGTTCAGCTGCTCGCGCAAACGACCGAAATCGAGGCGATGACGCGGCGCGTCGGCAAGATCGAGCGCAGTTTGTCGGTGGGCTTCGTCGGCTCGACGCTGTACGGCATGCTGCCGAAAATCATCCGGCGCTTTCGCACCGAGAACAGCACCGTCGAGCTGAGCCTGCACGAGATGTCGACGATGGATCAGATCAAGGCGCTCAAGGAAGGCCGCATCGACGTCGGCTTCGGCCGCATTCGTCACGAAGACCCGAGCATCAAGCGGGTCGTGCTGCGCGAAGAACGGATGATCGTCGCGCTGCCGCTCGGCCATCCGCTGAGCGACTCGAAGCCGGTGCTGTCGCTGCACGACCTGACCAGCGAAACGCTGATCATCTTCCCGAAGGCGCCGCGGCCCAGTTACGCGGACCAGGTGCTGGCCGCGTTTCACGATCGCGGCCTGAAGCCGCAGCGGCTCTACGAGACGCGCGAGTTGCAGATCGCGCTCGGCCTCGTCGCCGCGGGCGAAGGCATCTCGATCGTGCCTGCCAGCGTGTACGGCTTGCAGCGCGGCGACATCGCCTACAAGGACCTCGACGATCAGAACCTCGTGTCGCCGATCATCATGAGCATCCGCATGCTCGACGAATCGGCCGACATCCAGCGCATGCTCGAACTGATCTACGCGCTGTACGACGAACAGCACATGACCTATCTGCCGCCTTCGCATCAGTAGCGCGGATCGGGCGGTTCACTGCTCGACGCCCCGGCAGGCGTCGCCGCGACGAAGTTGTATGGACAAGATATCCGCGACGGTATAGACCGCGGGTATACGCGAAAAATCTGGCTGCACCGGCAGCCTTTCAATCAGCCTGATAAGCTTATATACCAAGGCTTTGACGCCTATCCTCCGTCCCCTCTCCGGGTACCCGTAAGCACTAACCCTGATTGCCGCTCATCGGCCGTACGGGATAATTTGTCTATACAACATCGCACCTCGCAGCATCCCTCCCGGAGACTTTCATGAAGAAACTTGCCCTGTCCCTCACCCTCGCGCTCGCCGCCACCGGCGCTTTCGCCAAAGATTGGTCCACGGTCCGCTTCGGCGTCGATGCGAGCTATGCGCCGTTCGAATCGAAAGCGACCGATGGCAAGCTGGTCGGCTTCGACGTCGACCTCGGCACCGAAATCTGCCGCCGTCTGAATGCGAAGTGCGTGTGGGTCGAGCAGGACTTCGACAGCATGATTCCGGCATTGAAGGCAAAGAAGTTCGACGGCGTGCTGTCGTCGATGTCGATGACGCCGAAACGTGCCGAACAGATCGCTTTCTCGTCGAAGCTGTTCAACACGCCGACACGACTCGTCGCGAAGAAGGGCTCGGGCATCATGCCGACCGCCGACTCGCTGAAGGGCAAGACGGTGGGCGTCGAACAGGGCACGATCCAGGAAACCTACGCGAAGACCTATTGGGAGGCGAAGGGCGTGAAGATCGTGCCGTACCAGAACCAGGACGCGGTCTACACCGACCTGCAGTCGGGCCGTCTGGACGCAGCGCTGCAAGACGCGGTGCAGGCTGACCAGGGCTTCCTGAAGACGCCGCGCGGCGCGAGCTTCGACTTCGTCGGCAAGAACATCGACGATCCGCAGATCCTCGGCAACGGCGCGGGCATCGGCATGCGCAAGGAAGACGAAGATCTGAAGATCAAGGTCGACAAGGCGATCGCCGACATGATCAAGGACGGCACCTACAAGAAGATCGAGCAGAAGTACTTCGACTTCGACGTGTACGGCGGCTAAGCCCGCGCGCAACACCACGAGCCCGCTTCACCCGATCGCCAGGCCCGCGCGCATGCGCGCGGTTCGCTCCTTCAACAAGGACACTCCCATGCTGTTTCAAGGCTTCGGTCCGCTGCTCCTCGCGGGCACGTGGGTAACCATCAAGCTCGCGGTGCTGTCGCTCGCCGCCTCGTTCGCGCTGGGACTTCTCGGCGCCGCCGCGAAGCTGTCGACCAACCGCGTGCTTTCGCGCATCGGCACGATGTACACGACGCTGATCCGCGCCGTGCCCGACCTCGTGCTGATGCTGCTGCTGTTCTACAGCATCCAGATCTGGCTCAATGAGCTGACCGACATGTTCAGCATGGAGCAGATCGACATCGATCCGTTTCTCGCGGGTGTGATTACGCTGGGCTTCATATACGGCGCTTACTTCACCGAAACCTTCCGCGGCGCGTTTCTGTCGGTGCCGCGCGGGCAGATCGAAGCGGGCTTCGCATACGGCATCAGCGCGCGGCGCGTGTTCACCCGCATTCTGTTCCCGCAGATGATGCGCTTCGCGCTGCCCGGCATCGGCAACAACTGGCAGGTGCTCGTGAAGGCCACCGCGCTCGTGTCGATCATCGGTCTCGCGGACGTGGTCAAGGCATCGCAGGACGCCGGCAAGAGCACGCAGTCGTTCTTCTTCTTCACGCTGGCGACTGGGGCGATCTACCTCGCCATCACCACCATTTCGAACCTGGTATTGATCCGCCTCGAGAAACGCTACTCCATCGGCGTGCGGAGGGCCGCGCTGTGATCGAACTGATTCGTCAATACTGGCAGAACTACATTTTCACGGACGGCTTCAACTACACCGGCCTCGTCATCAGGCTCTGGCTGCTGGTTGCGTCGATCGTGCTGGGTTTCGTGCTGGCCGTGCCGCTCGCGATCGCGCGCGCGTCGCGCAATCGCTACATCCACGGACCCGTCTGGCTATTCACCTACGTGTTCCGCGGCACGCCGTTGTACGTTCAGCTGCTGCTGATCTACACGGGGCTCTACAGTCTGCATTTCGTCCATTCGTATGCGATGCTCGACAGCTTCTTTCGCAATGCGATGAACTGCACGCTGCTCGCGTTCGCGCTGAACGAATGCGCGTACGCCACCGAGATCTTCGCGGGCGCGATCCGCGAGACCTCGCACGGCGAGATCGAGGCGGCCCAGGCTTACGGCATGTCGAAGTTCAAGCTGTACACGCGCATCATCCTGCCTTCGGCGCTGCGCCGGGCCCTGCCCTCGTACAGCAACGAGGTGATTCTGATGCTGCACGCGACCACGCTCGCGTTCACGGCGACCGTCCCCGACATTCTGAAAGTGGCGCGCGACGTCAACTCCGCGACCTACGCGACGTTCCAGGCGTACGGCATCGCGGCGATCCTGTATGCGGCGATCGTGTTCGCGCTGATCTGGGGCTTCCGCAAGATGGAAATCCGTTTGCTGGCTTATCTGAAACCGCAAGGGCATTAAAGCGCATTCGCGCCACGATGGAGCATACGAGCATGTACAAGCTGACAGTCGACGACCTGCACAAGAAGTTCGGCGACAACGAGGTACTGAAGGGCGTCTCGCTGAAGGCGAAGGCGGGCGACGTGATTAGCCTCATCGGGTCGAGCGGCTCCGGGAAAAGCACCTTCCTGCGCTGCATCAACTTTCTCGAATCGCCGTGCTCCGGCCGCATCACGCTGAACGGCGAGGAAATCAACACGAGCAGGGATCGCAACGGCTCGCTACGCGTGACCCATCCGAAGCAGTTGCAAACGATGCGCACGCGTCTCGCGATGGTGTTCCAGCATTTCAATCTGTGGGCGCACATGACGGTGCTCGAGAACATCATCGAGGCGCCGATCAGCGTGCTGGGATTGAGCCGCGCCGAAGCGGAAGAACGCGCTCGCAAGTATCTGACCAAGGTGGGTTTGCCGGCCAGCACGGAAAAAAAATATCCGTCGCATCTGTCGGGCGGTCAGCAGCAGCGCGTCGCGATTGCCCGCGCGCTTGCGATGGAGCCGGAAGTAATGCTGTTCGACGAACCGACTTCGGCGCTCGACCCCGAGCTAGTCGGCGAAGTGCTGCGTGTGATGCAGGCGCTCGCCGAAGAAGGCCGCACGATGATCGTCGTCACGCACGAAATGGGCTTTGCGCGCAACGTGTCGAATCATGTCGTGTTCCTGCACTTGGGCAAGATCGAGGAGCAAGGGCATCCGCATCAGGTGCTGACGAATCCGCGTAGCGAGCGGTTGCAGCAGTTTCTGGCGGGGCGTTTGAAGTAGGAGTGGCGGGGTCTGGCGCGTCGTTCAGCCTCGCGCCTTACCCGAATCATTCTTGGAACGGATCGGTGTCAAATTTGCCCCAAGCGTCCGTCTCGATCCGGGGTTTTTTGGGATGGCGTCTTGTTGCACAATCGGGCCTCCTCGACTGACTGTGAGGCACGATGACTTCACTCTCCCTTGCTTCTTACCACGAGCTCCGTGGAAGGCGGCACGGACATTTCTTTTCGATCAGCCATTACAGATCATTCAACCTTCACATCAGGTCTCCATGGCTGTTCGACGCGGACCGGTGGTTCCATTTTGCATTGCCGGCGCGCGTCCCCCGCGAAGCACACGACGATATTGTGCAGGGCATGGAGGAAGCGCGCGCAGCGTGGCTGCAACATAGCCCATCCAAGCTGTTGTCGCACCAGTCGTACGAGTTACGCGATATGCTCGGCCGGACTGACAACCGGTTTCATATGTACAGGATGAGAGACTATGAGGTTGCCAAAGCCCTGTACAACGAAGTGAAGGACGGTAGCCTGATCTTCGTCCCCGAGCGGGACGAGATGCGCAGGTGCGTGCAGGCGATACGGGAGCAGCGGAAAAAGGCTTCACAATCGGACTCCGCGCGCGCGCAGCAATCGAACCGCGCCGGCATGCCGAGGCCGCTCTTTGGCAACGGCCCGCGCGTGCCGCAGAACCTCGGTGATGCACAGCCGTTCGACTTTCTGCCCGATATGCCGGATGGTGACGCGTTGCAGGTCGCGGGTAGCGAAGGCACGCCACGCAACAATCAAGCGCAAAACAGGCAGTTCAAGGCCGTTGTAAGAGCGTTGGGTCTGAATAAAGATCAGGCCCAGCGACTTCATCGAGAAACCAGTAGGCAGGGCCTCGGCTATCACGAGATGCTGGAGCGCGGGCAGGAAATGTTTGGAGACGGTGATGACTGATATTAGGGCAGAAATTATGATACGGCTGGCCGTGCTTGTTGGGCTCGAGGTGAGTTGGGTCAGTCATGCGGGGGACATGCTCACCATGCAGTTTGGTCCCCAAAGGCGGTATACGCTCGGGGGCAAAGAGCACGAGGATGGGGCGTGGGCGCTCCACGTGCAATGTGCCTGGCAGATCAAGCGAGGTGAATTAACCGTAGCAACACGGGAAGATCTGCGCGGCTCTGATGAAAAAGCGCACGACACGGCCAGGCGCTTGCACGAAATGCTCGTAACGCAAGAGCCTTTCAAGTGCGCGGACGCGTCGGCAGACGACACGGGCGGCATCGTCGTTTTGTTCTCGCGAGGGTATCGCCTTATTGTGATTCCGGACGGAATCGAAGATGACGAGGACTGGCGCCTTTTTGATCCAACTTCCGATGCCAGGCACTTCGTGATCGAGGGTGGCAAGGTCGATCCCTGGTCGTTGTCGTGACGGCGAGATGTTATCGAGCGAAGTCGCGACGACTACGGATTCAACACCACCCACGCGTTCCCGTCGACCGTGATCTTCACCGCATCGAGGCTCGCCCCCGCGCACGGTCCCTCGATGCAGCGTCCATCTTCGAAGCGAAACAGCGCGCTGTGATGCGCGCACATCAACACCTGCGAGCGATAGCACAGCACATCACCGGGTTCGAAATCGAGCGGCACCGAAAAATGCGGGCAGCGGTTCGCGTAAGCCCACACCTGCTCGCCACGCCGCACGACTACGACGGGCACGCCGGCGGCCGTTGCATCGACGACTCGCGCGCCGCCATCGGGCACGTCGGTGAGCGGACATAGCAGCGTTTCGTTCATCGCTCAGACCCTGCGTTCCGGATTGCCGAGGCTCCAGTCCCACGGACGAATCTCGACGCAATCGAACAGCCCCGCCTTCATGTACGGATCGATGCTGACGAACTCCATCACGTCGTCGATACGCTCCGCTTCGACGACCAGTAACGTGCCATTCATCGCATCGCATTGCGGCGCGAGCGTCGGACCGGGCAGATTGGTGTCGAATTTGTTCCCAGCGTCCGTCTTCTGGGTGCGGAAGCTGGGTAACACACCCGGGCTTCGGTGTGTTACAAGCTTTGCAGTGACGCCCGCTACGCCAAGGGTGAAAAGCCTGTCCAGGCGCAGCGCGCGTCCTGCAAGGCTCGATCCGGGCTTTTTGGGATGGCGTCTTGTTGCGCAATCGGGCCTCCTCGACTGACTGTGAGGCACGATGACTTCACTCTCCCTTGCTTCTTACCACGAGCTCCATGGAAGGCGGCACGGACATTTCTTTTCGATCAGCCATTACAGATCATTCAACCTTCACATCAGGTCTCCATGGCTGTTCGACGCAGACCGGTGGTTCCATTTTGCATTGCCGGCGCGCGTCCCCCGCGAAGCACACGACGATATTGTGCAGGGCATGGAGGAAGCGCGCGCAGCGTGGCTGCAACATAGCCCATCCAAGCTGTTGTCGCACCAGTCGTACGAGTTACGCGATATGCTCGGCCGGAGTGACAACCGGTTTCATATGTACAGGATGAGAGACTATGAGGTTGCCAAAGCCCTGTACAACGAAGTGAAAAACGGTAGCCTGATCTTCGTCCCCGAGCGGGACGAGATGCGCAGGTGCGTGCAGGCGATACGGGAGCAGCGGGAAGATGCTTCCCGGTCAGACTCTGAGCGCGCTCGGCTACCGAACGACGCGGACATGCTGAGATCGATCGCCGGCAAAAGCCCGCGCGCGCCGCGCAATCTTGGCAACGCAAAGCCTTTCGAGTATACAAAGCACGCGCTAAGCGACGACGTGCAAAAGATTTCTGCGCGCGGAGTGAGTGAATTTCACGAGGCCGAATGCTTCGCGGAGTACGAGCGAAATCTTGACGAATGCAATCTCTACAAGGGAATGACGAACGCTGCCTATACTTTCATCGCATGCAAGCAAAACGCTTTCACAATTTATAACCAGTGCCGAGGATACTAAGCATGATCGCCCCAAAATCGTTTGTTGTTTCCTATAACCCGGAATTGCATCAATTCGAAGTATTCTCGGTGAAGGATGAGGACCTTGCCCCGCTAAGGAGCAAAAATGTTGTCGCACCGTGGCGTCTCGAAGACATTCCCGGCAAGGAGTTGACAGAGAACATCGCAAGCCGACTCGGAGCGACAGCCCTCGGCATCCTCTCGATATACCACCCCGAAGTGAAACAACGTTTGCGCGTGAGGCCGGATCAGTTCCCGTTTCCCTAAGCCGTTGGCAGTACACCATGCAGCAGGTACGCTTACGATGCAATTTGGCTCGATAAGACCGGTAACTGGTTTCAAGGGAGCGATTAGGTGCGTTGGGCAGAGGTCGTTGCATGTCCAATGCGACTGGATCTTGGAACAAGCAGGAAGTGCGGTCGCAACGCAAGCTGATCTCTTTGAGCCAGACGAAAAGGCACACTGCTCGCCCAGCGCATCTACGATTTGCTCGTCGCGCGCGGCCCTGCCATTGTGGAGAGCGTATCGGAAAGCGAAGAGGGTGGTGCAGTGATTTTGCTGTCGGGTAACTGCGGCTTGTCACCACCCCGAACAATGCGTCCGATGAAGAAGACTGGCGCTTTTTTGATCCAACTTCCGATGCCAGGCACTTCGTGATCGAGGGTGGCAAGGTCGATCCCTGGTCGTTGTCGTGACGGCGAGATGTTATCGAGCGAAGTCGCGACGACTACGGATTCAACACCACCCACGCGTTCCCGTCGACCGTGATCTTCACCGCATCGAGGCTCGCCCCCGCGCACGGTCCCTCGATGCAGCGTCCATCTTCGAAGCGAAACAGCGCGCTGTGATGCGCGCACATCAACACCTGCGAGCGATAGCACAGCACATCACCGGGTTCGAAATCGAGCGGCACCGAAAAATGCGGGCAGCGGTTCGCGTAAGCCCACACCTGCTCGCCACGCCGCACGACCACGACGGGCACGCCGGCGGCCGTTGCATCGACGACTCGCGCGCCGCCATCGGGCACGTCGGTGAGCGGACATAGCAGCGTTTCGTTCATCGCTCAGACCCTGCGTTCCGGATTGCCGAGGCTCCAGTCCCACGGACGAATCTCGACGCAATCGAACAGCCCCGCCTTCATGTACGGATCGTTGCTGACGAACTCCATCACGTCGTCGATACGCTCCGCTTCGACGACCAGTAACGTGCCATTCATCGCATCGCATTGCGGCGCGAGCGTCGGACCGCCGAGGCGCACGAACACGCCCCGATGCGTACCGCCGCGCAGCCACGTGCGATGCACCGGACGCACCCGTTCGCGCACTTCGCGCATGCCGGGCTTGTCGGTCGCGAATACCGCGAAAAACCGTGCCATCGCCATCAGCTCCGATCGAGGATGAAGTCGTAGCGCGCTTCGCGGAACGGTCCATCGAAACCGAAGCGGCGCGCGAGTTCGTGATCCGCGGAGCGCTCGCGATAGTCGACCATCAGCGACGGCTTCACGCCGAACACCGCGTCCGAGCCGAGATATGGGTCCTCGCGATCGAACACATGCGTGACGAGCGTACGATGCCCCGGCGCGTCGATCATGAAGTGCAGATGCGCAGGCCGCCACGGATGCCGTCCGGTCGCTTCGAGCATGCGGCCGACCGGGCCGTCGGTCGGAATCGGATAGCTGACCGGCACGATCGTCGAAATCGCGTAGCGGCCTTCGGCGTCGGTGCGAAAACGGCCGCGCAGATTGCCGTGCGGCTGCTCGGTGTCCTGCCCCGAGTACATGCCGTTCTCGGCGGTCTGCCAGACGTCCAGTACCGCGTTGGCAAGCGGTTCGCCGTCTGTCGACAGCACGCGCCCATGCACTAGCGCGGGCGTGCCGGGCGTGAGCGCGATGTTCTCGCCATAGGCGCGCTCGGGCATGCCGCGGATATAGAATGGCCCGAACACGGTGGTGTCGGTGGCACCCGTCGCGAGCCGGTGATTGATCGCGTCGACCAGCATCGATACGCCGAGCGTATCCGACAGCAGAATGAATTCCTGGCGCACGAGGTCGTCGCACATCTTGCCGGTGTCGGTCAGAAAGCGGATCGCCGCCATCCATTCGGCCTCGGTCGGCTCGACTTCGCGCACGAACGCATGCATGTGCCGCACGAGGCTTTGCATCAGCGTGCGCAGCCGTTCGTCGGGCGTGCCGGTGAAGCTCGCTACCACCTGCTCGGTCAGGGCCTGCTCGGCCTCTTTGCTGTCTGTCGACATGTCTTCCTCCATCGATTGTTCTGGCGGCGCTATGTTCTCCGGCGTTCAGACGGGTTCGGCACCCTGCCACGCCCGTTGCAGCAGCGCGCGAATCGCATCACGCTGCACGGGACGCGGGTTCGCATACGGATTCTTGCACGCGAGATCGGCCGCTTCGTCGAGCCCCTGCTCGGGCATGCCGATCTGCGCGAGCGCCATCGGAATGCCGAGCGCGCGGTTCAGTTCGAACAGCAGCGGACCCGCGTCGGCCGCGCGCTTACCGCCGAGCGCGCGGGCGACGCGCGCGAGCGCATCGGGCGCGGCGCCGTGGTTGTAGTGTGCCGTATGCGGCAGCATCGCCGCATGCGTTTGCGCGTGTGGCAGGTTGAACGTGCCGCCCAACGTATGACACAGCTTGTGATGCAGGGCCATGCCGACCGCGCCCAGACAAGTGCCCGCGAGCCACGCGCCGTACAGCGCGCTGCTGCGCGCGGCGGCATCGTCCGGTGCGCGCACGATCGCGGGCAGCGCTTCGCCGAGCGCGCGGATCGCTTCCTCGGCCATCAGGCTGATCACCGGGTTCGCGTCTTCCGCATACAGCGCTTCGACCGCGTGCGCCATCGCGTTGATGCCCGACGCGGCGGAAATGCCCGCCGGCAACGACAACGTCAGCGACGGATCGTAGATCACCGTGCGCGGCAGCACGCGCATATCGCGGCCCGTGCGCTTCAGACGCCCTTCGGTGAGGCCGTAGATCGGCGTCATCTCGGAGCCCGCATAGGTGGTGGGCACGGCGATGATCGGCAGCGACGATTCGAGCGCGATCGCCTTGCCGAGGCCGACCGTCGAGCCGCCGCCCACCGCGACGCAGCAGTCGGCATCGAGCGCGGCGGCCGCATCGCGCGCCGCGCGAGCGACTTCGATCGGCACGTGCATCACCGCTTGCGCGTGCACACCGGCCGCGCGCTTCCCGAGCACCTCCGCGACGCGCTCGGCCAACGCGTGCTGCTCGGGTGTCGCCAGGATCAGCGCGCGCTTAGCTCCTAGCCGCTCGACCTCCGCGGGCAGCGTCGCGAGTCCGCCCCATTCGAACACCACACGCGACGGCGTGCCCTGATAGACGAAGCGCTCCATGCGATCCTCAGCGTTTGAAATGCGGCGGCACGTTGCCGTCGACGTTAACCCACACCGAGCGCGCTTCCGTGTAGTCGTGCATCGCCTCGAAGCCCATCTCACGGCCGTAGCCCGACTGTCCGACGCCGCCGAACGGGCTACCCGGATTGACGCGCTTGTAGCAGTTGACCCAGCACATGCCCGCATGAATCCGCGCGGCCATCGAATGCGCGCGCGACAGATCGCGCGTCCACAGCCCGCTGCCGAGGCCGTAGTCGGTGCCGTTGGCGATCGCGAGCGCTTCGTCGTCGGTACGGAAACGCAGCACCGTGACGAACGGGCCGAACACTTCCTCCTGCGCGACGCGGTCGTTCGGACTCGCGGCCTCGACGACGGTCGGGCGCACGTAGTAGCCGTTCGCAAGTGATGCATCGCTCGGTGCAGTGCCGCCGGTCAGCACGCGGCCGCCCTGCTGGCGCGCGATGTCGACGAACGCGAGCACGCGTTCCTGATGCTGCTTCGACGTGAGCGGCCCCATCTCGGTGTCGGCATCGAGCGGATTGCCGAGCCGGATCGACGCCGCCAGCGACACGAAGCGCTCGAGGAACTGATCGGCGATGCGCTCGTGCAGGATCAGCCGCGAGCCCGCGATGCACGCCTGGCCCTGGTTGTGGAAAATCGCCCAGGCGGCGCCGTTGATCGCGGCGTCGAGGTTCGCGTCATCGAACACGATGTTCGCGCCCTTGCCGCCGAGTTCGAGCTGCACACGCTTCAGGTTGCCCTGCGAGGCCTCGACGATGCGCCGGCCGGTCGCGGTCGATCCGGTGAACGCGATCTTGCCGACACCCGGATGCTCGGCGAGCCGCTGCCCCGCCGTATGACCATAGCCCGCGACGATGTTGACGACGCCGTCAGGAAAGCCCACCTCGGCCATCAGCTCGACGATGCGCAGCGTGGACAGCGGCGTGATCTCCGAAGGCTTCAGCACGACCGTGTTGCCGGCCGCGAGCGCCGGTCCCATCTTCCAGCTCGTGAACATCAGCGGGAAATTCCACGGCACGATCTGCCCGACCACGCCGATCGGCGCGCGCTGCACGTAGTTCAGAAAGCCCGCTTCCACCGGAATCACCGAGCCTTGCAGCTTGTCGGCCATGCCGCCGAAGTAGCGAAAGCATGCCGCCGTGCGTGGCACGTCGAGCGATCGCGAATCGCGGATCGGGTGGCCGGTGTCCAGCGATTCGAGTTGCGCGAGTTGTTCCGCGTTGGCCTCGATCGCGTCGGCGAGCTTCAGCAGCAGCCGGCCGCGTTCGGCGGCGGGCAGCGCGGCCCACTTCGGGAACGCGCGCGCGGCGGCGTCGACGGCCAGATCGACATCGGCGGCGGTGGCCGCGGCGATCTGCGTGATCAGCGAGCCGTCGTGCGGATTGAGCACGTCGATCGTGCCGCCTTCGACGGCGTCCGTGAAGCGGCCGTCGATGAACAGTTGGGTTTGCATGAATGATCCTCTGTGAATGCGGGCGCGGGGCTCTTCAATCGAGCCTTCAGAAATCGACGGGGTACGGCTTCAGCTCGCCGCTTTCGTAACGCTTCGGCAGATTCGGCGTCGCGTTCTCCCATACGAGCAGCATCGAGCGCTTGGTCGAATAGCCCTGATGGCGGATATCGGCCGGCATCGCGCAGATGTCGCCCGCGCGCATCGTGATCCGCGCGCGCGGCGCGCCGGTGTTCTTGTCGCCGATATCCCAGACGATTTCATCGGACAGTTGCAGGAACCACTCGACGCGATCGTTGCCGTGAAACACCGGCAGGATGTATTCCTCGGTGGTCGGGCAGAACAGGCTCTGACCGCACACCGACGTGACCGACGGATTCCACGTGACGTCCGAGCGCGACAGATACTTGAACAGGTTGAACGCGTGCAGCTGGCCTTCGAAACCGGGCTCGACGTGCACTTCCGGATCGTCTTGCGTGACGTCGGCGAACGCGCGGTTCACCGGCAGATCGTCGCGCAGCGGCGAGTCGCCTTCGAGGCCCGGCATGCGGCGCGTTGCAATACGCGTGCGCTCGATCGCCGCATCGTTGTCGCCATGCTTGCGGCCGAACGCGGTGCCGGTTTCCTCGGGTGCCGCGAACGGGTCGAAGCCTTCGTTGGTCCAGTCGTGCAGGATCGCCTTGAAGGTCGCCATGATCGTCGGCGTCTCGAAGGTCTCCATGTAATCGACGCCCGCGTCCTTCATGATGCCGTTGAACGAGCCCGCATACACGTCGACCTTGCCGTAGTGATTGCGCGTGCCGAACACGTGATCGAAGTTGACCCAGCCGTAGAAGAAGCCCCATGCGACGTCGCGCATCATCGCGCGCAGGAACGCATCGGCCGGCACCGCGTGGGTGCGGGTCTGGCCTCGCGCGGGCCAGTTGATCTTGACGAAGTACTCGTCGCGCAGGAATTCGAACGCGCCGAGCGTGAAGCGGCGATAGCCGGTGACCGCGTCGGGTTCGCTTGCGCGCACGGTGTCGGCGGCGAAGCCGGCCGGGTGATCGAGGGTTTCGAGGGATGCCATGCTTTGTCTCCTTTGTCTCCTGTGTCGACCAGAGTTGGCGCTTTAGCGCTTACTCTGGTCCCATGCAACGTAGTTGTGTCGACCAGAGTTGGCGCTTTAGCGCTTACTCTGGTCCCATGCAACGTAGTTGCGCCGACCAGAGTTGGCGCTTTAGCGCTTACTCTGGTCCCATGCAACGTAGTTGCGGGTGGGTAGATGTTGTGCGTATCAGTGCAGGCAGATATCGGCCCACTTCTCTACCGACAGTTCGCCGAGCATCGTTTGCACGAGCACGACGCCGGATTTCTGCGCGGTGAAGCGATAGGCGCAACCGGCCGGCAGCAATGCCTGATGACCGCGACGCAGCACCACGTGACCCATCGCGCGGCCGGCGGGTTGCGCGCCCGCTGCAACGGTGCCCGTGCCGTTCTTCGGCGGGTTGTCGAGCTTGATGAAATCGATGCGCACTTCGCCGTCCATCAGGATCGCGAACTCGTCATGCGCGCAGGCGAACCATTGCGATCGGCCTTCGGTGCGCAGCGTCTCGATCACGTAGTCGAGGTTCTTGCCGACCACGACTTTCTGGTACGGCGCCGATTCGGAAGCGACTTCGAAGATGTTGGAAAACACGTAGTGGCGCGCGTCGCCGCTCGTGATTTCGATTTCGCCTTTGCGGTAGCCGTCGAGCGAGCCAAAGACGGTGTGGAATGACGACTCGGTCATTGCTGTCTCCTGTGTCGATCGGAGTTGGCGCTTTAGCTGTCGACCGGAGTTGGCGCTTTAGCGCCTACTCCGGTCCCATGCAAAGCTCTTACTCCGATCCCATGCAACGAAGTTGCGGTTATTGAATCGGTCTTGTTGGGATTAACTTTAGAAGCGCAACTGGATGGCAACAACCGGCGATCGGGCGATTACAGCATTCGGAGTTTGCAAATAATCGCCGTGTGAATAGCCGCCTTACGTCACCCAGCCACGCTCGATAAGCGGCCGGTCCCACTCGGGTTCGGGACCCAGGTACTCGGCCAGAAACTCGACCAGCGCTTTCACCTTGAGCGCCTGTCGTTGTGTCGCCGGATACACGGCCGCGAAATTCAGCGGCGACAGCGTGTAGTCGGTCAGAATCGGCACCAGCGAACCGTCGAGCAGCGCGGCGCTCGCGACCAGCGTCGGCAGACAGACGACGCCGCCGCCGGTCAGGGCATAGTCGCGCAGCAGATGCACCGAGTTCGAACGGATCATGCCCGGCAGCTCCATTTCGACGACCTCGTCGCCGTGCGTCATGGTCCAGCGATTGCGCGACGGGTAGCCCGAATACAGCGCCGTGGTGTGTTGCAGCAGATCGCGCGGATGCTGCGGCGCGCCATGCTCTTTCACGTACGCTGGCGTCGCGCAGAACAGACGCCGCACTTTGAACAGCCGTCGCTCGATCAGCGATTCGGCGATCGGCGGAAAGATCTGGAAGGCGACGTCGAAGCCCTCTTCGATCGGGTCGACCACCCGGTCGTTGACGATCACGTCGAGCTGGATGCCCGGATAGCGCCGGTTGAATTCTGCAAGCGGCGCGCCGAAGTGGCCGAGCGCGAAACCCGGCAGCATCTGAATTCGCAAGCGGCCGGTCGGTGTCGCGCGCAACTCGCGCATCTGGTCGGTCAGTTCGTTGACCCGCCCGACCACTTCCGCGCATTCGCGATAGAACGCCTCGCCCACCTCGGACAGGCGCACGACCCGGGTGCTGCGATGAAAGAGCGGCGCGTTGACGAACTTCTCCAGCTGCTGGATGCGCGTCGTGATCACCGAACTCGTCACGCCCAACTGCCGCGCCGCTTCGGCGAAGCTGCTCGTCTCGGCCACGCGTACGAAGGCCTCGATGCTCAGAAAACGGTCCATGCTGCGTCCTCGTCCACTCGTCCAGCCTGTCAGTGTAGCTGGGCTGGGGCGCGTGAACGCGCCGCCCGGTCGGCGACAACGGACTCGTTGTCGAGCGCAGCGCCGACCGTAGTGCCGACCGATTGCAGCGCATCATTCCGGTTGCTCGCTGGCCGGCAGTTCGAGCGACGGCGCAAGCATCTGACGACGCACGCGGGCCGGCGCGGTCTCCTCGAGCAGCAGGCTCACGCCGATGCCGAGCAGCACCGCGCAGATCGGCAGCCACAGGATGTTCTGGATGCCAAAGTGCGTCGCGACGAAGCCCGCCAATGCCGGCGCAATGCCGCCGCCAAAAATCTCGCCCGCGCCGACGACGATGCCGATGGACGTCGAAATCATGCCGATTGGCGCAGCTTCGGTCGCAACCGGACCGGACAGCAGCGACACGAGTCCGAGCGTGAAGAACGACGCGACGAACAGCACCGCGAACAACTGCACCGGCTGCGCGCCGAGTCCGCGGAACAGATACAGCATCACCGCGGTGCCCGCAAAGCCGACGATGCTCGCGACGCGCCGCCCGGTCAAGTCAGACAGCCCGGGCAATCCGAACTGCCCGATAAAGCCGCCAAAGCCGATCGCCGAGACGACGACGCCCATGCGCTGCGTGTCGAGCGACAGATACTCGGTCAGGTACAACGGCAGCATCGCGCCGAGCACGAACACGCCGGTCATCGCGCAGAACAGCGCGGCCATCGCGATCGGGATGTTGCGGCTCTTCAGCACGGTGCGCCAGTTGCCGCGTTCGGCCGGACACATGGAGCACTTCGGCGTCGCTTGCGGCGCGGCTTTCGGTTCGCGAATCACGAAGAACATCAGCGCGCCGAGAATCAGCCCCGGCACCGAGACCAGCGCGAACACCCAGCGCCACGTGACCACGCTGAGCAATTGCGTCGCGATGATCGGCGACAGCGCGAGGCCGAACAGCGCGAAGCCGCTTTGCTGCAGGCCGAGATTGAAACCGCGGCGCTTCGGATGCGACGCGTCGGCGGTCGCGGCGAAGCTGGTCGGGCAGAACGAGCCTTCGGCGACGCCCATCAGCGCGCGCACCGCGAGCAGGCTCATCAGGCCGCCGGCGAGCCCGGAGAAACCGGACAGCAGCGAGAACGCCAGAATCGCCGGGATCAGCACCTTGCGGCGCCCGATCTTGTCGGAGATGCCGCCCATCAGCGCCGCGAAAATGCCCCACGACAAGCCGAGGATGCCGATGCAGTTGCCGACGTCCTGCGCGGTCAGATGCAGGTCCTTCATGATGGCCGGAAAGAGCGGCGCGATCAGCCACCGGTCGAGTCCCACGAGGCCGAAGCCCAGGGCCAGCAGCACGACGGCCTTCCATTCGTAGGCCACGTCCCAGTCGTTCGATTTCATGTGTGTCTCCATGTCTCCATAGGCCGGCCGCTTGGCGCGCGCACGGCATTCGCTGGCGCAACGGCGCGCCGTCCGGTTCGTCGAATGCAGCGACGGGTGTCGTGCCGCGCTTCGTCGATGCGGCGGCGACGCGGCCAAGATTGGCCCAACTGGGGCGGCTCAGGTACGGGACAAGCGGCGAATGCGGTATTCGTGAATCGCAAATAATCGCGGGGGGATGGCGGGGCAGCGAGTGTGGGCAAGGCTCAGAGGTAGGCTGCGGGGGTGAATCGCATGCGCATGAAGGCCCCCCAGGGCAAGCCCGGGTAGACGCGCGGATGAGCAGCGGGCGGGTGGGGTGCGGGCTAGCTGTTGGGATTAGTTTGGCTAACCCGCGTATGGGTCGAACGGCTGTTTGGCATCGGCTTGCTGCTGGTCGATGCAGGCTCGGGCACGCCCCTCGCCGTCAGCGACGGCAATCCGGTGGTCTCTCGCGGAGTCGCCAAATGCCACGACGAGCGGCATTACTATGCGGCAGACGATTCCCGCGACAGCCCAATCACCGCCTGCAGAATCGCGGCGCGCGCCTGACCGAGAATCAGCCCGCGCCACACGTCGTCTTCGCAGTAGAAGCCGGCGCGGATCTGGTCACGAATCGCGTCGATCTGTTGGGGGTCCGCGTCGGGATGCCGACGTACCCACGCGTCGGCGCGCAGCCGATGCAGCATGTCGACGAGCGGCACCGTGCCATACTCGATCGCAATCGCCGTGGTGCGCGCATGCGGGCAGGTGCGGCGCAGCGTATCGAGCACCGGACCCGCGACGTTGGCCGCGACCGACGTGCCGTCGAGCGGACTCGTCACGTCGGCGCCCCACCACGCGCGAGCGCGCTGCAATTCGTCGGCGCCGAGTTGCCCGACGCAGATCTTCTCGCCGTGTCCGGACGGGCCGAGTCCCGTGTGGAAATCGATCCAGCCGATGCTATCGCACACCGGGCCGTACTGTTCGAACAGCATGCGCAACAGCCGCGTGCTCCATACCGTGTGCACGCCGCCGAAGAACATGCCGTCGGCGTGGCGGTACTGGCCGATCGTCAGCGCCTGCTGATACGCGGCTTCGCCGCGCTCTTCGATATACCGCGCGATCGCCGCTGCATTCTCCGCGGACGGCGGCCACGTAGGTGGTACCAGCAACGCGTGCAAATCGTCGTACGCGGGATTGACCGGCAACGGCCGCGAGAAATCGATGCTGTTGCGGTTCAGATCGACGTTGTCTTCGTTCGTGCGGCTCAGATACGAGAAGCCGTACGGATTGATTGCATGCACGACGAGGATCGCGACACCGAGCCTGTCGAGCAGCGCGTGCAGCGGCCGATCATTCAATAGCGCGATCTGCGCGGCCGAGCCGCAAAATCCCTCGACGCCATGCGTGCCCGACGTCAGCACCAACAGACGGCGCACGCTGGCTGGGCCGATTCGCACGACGTCGGTGGCGAGTTCCTCATCGTCGAGGCCACGCAGACCCGCTATCACGTGGCTTTCGACGCGCGCCGCCGCGGCCTCGGCGGACCGCAGAAAGAGCCGCCGCGCCTGCCCGTACGACGACGCGAAATACGACGATGGATTCATCGAAGCTCCGGAAAGTTATGCAGCGGTCAGGAATGATTCGGTCAGCCGCACCCAGTACGTCGCCCCGAGCGACAGTACGTCGTCGTTGAAATCGTAGCTGGTGTTGTGCAGCATGCACGGACCGAGCCCGTGACCGTGATCGCGATGCTCGCCATTGCCATTGCCGATGTACGCGTAGCAGCCCGGTTTTTCGAGCAGCATGAACGAGAAGTCTTCGGCGCCCATAGTCGGATCGATGTTCGTTTCGACGTGATTTTTGCCGACGATTTCCTGCATCACGCCCAGCGCGAAATGCGTTTCCTTTTCGGTGTTGACGGTCGGCGGATAGTTGCGGCGGAACGAAAACTCGACCGAGCAGCCGTACGCCAGCGCGGTCGCTTCCGCAAGCTGCTTCATGCGGCTTTCGATCAGATCGAGCACTTCGACCGAGAACGTGCGCACCGTGCCGGCCAGCGTCGCCGTGTCGGGGATCACGTTGACCGCCTCGCCCGCGTTGATCTGCGTGATCGACAGCACGGCTGCGTCGATCGGACGTTTGTTGCGAGTCATGATGCTTTGCAGCCCGGTGCCGATCTGCATCGCGGTGAAGACCGGATCGATGCCGTTGTGCGGGATCGCCGCGTGCGCGCCGACTCCCTTCACGGTGATCCTGAATTCGTTGCTCGACGCCTGGGTCGCGCCGACCCGCGCGCCGAACTCGCCGGCCGGCATGCCCGGCCAGTTATGCAGCGCGAACACCGCATCGACCGGGAAGCGTTCGAACAGACCGTCTTCGATCATCGCCTTCGCGCCGCCGCCGCCTTCTTCCGCCGGCTGGAAAATAAACACGACGGTGCCATCGAAATTGCGATGCTGCGACAGATACTGTGCGGCGCCGAGCAGCATCGCGGTATGGCCGTCGTGGCCGCACGCGTGCATCTTGCCCGGATGCTGCGACGCATGCTCGAACGTGTTCAGCTCCTGGATCGGCAGCGCGTCCATGTCGGCGCGCAGGCCGATCGACTTGCGGCTCGAGCCGTTGCGCAACACGCCGACCACGCCGGTCTTGCCGAGCCCGCGTGTCACTTCGATGCCCCACGCTGCGAGCCGCCGCGCGACGACGTCGGCGGTGCGGTGTTCTTCGTAGCACAGCTCCGGGTGCGCGTGGATGTCGCGGCGGATCGCCTGGATGCCGGTGTTCGCGTAAGCAATTTCGGGGATGATTTTCATTGGATATCCTTTGATCGGCGGGAATTACATGAGCGGTTGTTTCGAGCGGTCCTTCAGCAGCGCAATCGTGACCAGACCGATCACGCAGCCGAACAGGCCGTAATAGACGACGGCTAGTTTGTCGTCGGTGATCTTGATCAGCAGCGTCGCGATCGCGCCCGCGAAACCGCCGAAGATCATCACCGCAAAGTTGTAGCCGATCGCCATGCCCGTCGAGCGCACATGCGACGGAAACAGCTCGCAGACGAATGCGCAATACGAGCCTTGAAAGAGACCAAGCGACGCCATCAGGCAGCACTGCACGAAGATCAGTACCGGCAGCGTCGGATGACTGCTGAGCAACGCGAACAGCGGATACGAGATCACGAGGCTCAGCACGGTCGAGGCGATCATCGGCTTCTTGCGTCCGACCGCATCGGAGATCCAGCCGGATGCGAAGGTCGCCGCGATATACGTGATCGCCGCGCAGCACGACGCGATCACGCTGCTCGCGAATGGGATGTCGAGCGTCTTCGTCGCGTAGCTCGGCATGTAGTAATAGAAGATGTACGTGCCGATCGTGCCGTACACGGTCAACCCGAAGCCGGCGAGAATCGCGCGCCAGTGCACGACGATCGATTCGACAAACGGCGGCTTCGTGCTCGGCAAGCGTTGCGTCTGCTGCTTGAAGACCGGCGATTCGTCGAGCTTCGAGCGCACGTAAAGACCCACCGGCACGATCAGCAGTCCCAGCATGAACGGAATGCGCCAGCCGAAATCCTCGAGTTGTTCGGCGCTCAGCGCGCGCGTGAGTGCGACGCCGGTCAGCGCGCCGAGCAGCATGCTGCACGCCTGGCTGATCATCTGGAAGCTGCCATACACGCCGCGCCGCTCCACCGGCGCATGTTCGACGAGAAACGCGGTCGCGCTGCCCACTTCGCCACCGGCGGAAAACCCCTGCAAGAAGCGGCCGATCAACATCAGGATCGGCGCAAGAATGCCGATCTGCGCATATGTCGGGGCCAAAGCGATGATGCCGACGCCCACCGCCATCAACGAAATGGTGACGACGAGCGCGGACTTGCGGCCGTGCCGATCCGCGTAATTGCCGAGCACGATGCCGCCGAGCGGCCGCGTCAGAAAGCCGACCCCGAACGTCGTCCATGCCGCTAACAGCGACGCGGTCGGGTTGTCGCTCGGGAAAAACTGCTTCGCGATGATCGCGGCGAAGAACGAGAAGACCGTGAAGTCGAACCATTCGAGCGCGTTGCCGATCGTGGCGACGACGATCACGCGCGCATCGAAGGGCTTCGTTGTGGGGGTACCGAGCGGTAACGCGTCGGATTCGCGTTGGTGAACGGATACGTCCATTCCTGTCTCCATGTTTGTGGCGATGGGCTCGCGCACCTTGTCGCCTGTTCTATTGACCTCATTGTCCATAGCCACTTACATCAAGAAAAGCTAAAATTTATTGTCATTCGCTTCAAGAAATTTGATGTATCGCGCGGCGTGAGTCGCCGCCGGTTTCCCCCTGGTCGAGGCCCCTGTTGAGTACGATCCGCTTCCTACGCACCTTCGCCGCCGTCGCGCGTCACGGCTCGTTCGCGATTGCCGCCGAGCAGATGGCGCTCACGCAGTCGGCGGTCAGCATGCAGATGCGCGCGCTCGAAGCCGAGTTCAAACACGAACTGTTCGACCGGAGCGGCCGCAAGGTCATGCTGAATGCGATGGGCAAGAGCCTGCTGCCGCACGCGCAGCAACTGCTTGCCGTGTACGAGGCAATGCGCGTGATCGCGGGCGGGCTTGAAGAAGACGTCGGGCCGGTGTCGATCGGCGCGGTCGAATCGGTGGTCGGCGCACTGGCCGAAGCCGTCGCGCATCTGAAGATGACGCGGCCGACTCTCGACGTGCGCATCACGGCCGCGAAATCGGTCGATCTCGCCGCGCGCGTCGATTCCGGCGAGATCGACGCGGCCGTGATCATCGACACGCCGGGCCGCCGCCCGACCAGCGTGCAATGGACGCCGGTCTATTCGGAACCGCTCGTGCTGCTCGCTAATGCGAACGTGGCTGAAGCGCCGGTGGCCGAGCTATTGCGCACGCAGCGCTTCCTGCGTTTCGATCGGACGCAGCGCACCGGCGTGATCATCGACCGTGCGTTGCGCAAGCAGCGCGTGAAGGTCAACGAGTTTCTCGAACTGAATTCGCTGGAAGGGATCGCCGAACTCGTGCGCCAGGGGATCGGTGTTGCGGTGGTGCCGCTGCTGCGCCGCTCCTCATGGACCCACGATGACGCATTGCGCGTCGTCCCGCTGCCCGACGCTGGCGGGCGACGCAACGTGGGGATGCTGGAGCGCGCGCAGCATGGAAAGATGAGTGTGACCGCGGCGATCGTGCGGCAGTTGAAGGAAGTGATCTGAGCAGAACGAACACTCGAGCGCCTGCCGTTACCTGGCGGCAGATCCGCGTTGCGAAGCCCAGCCGTATCCGAAACCGGGAATGACTAACCGCGCAGGCTCCCAATGGGTCTGACAGTTAGTAGCGTTTTGCAGTTGTCAGCCGAGCCGAGATATTTGCGGTCAGTCGCGCCCGATATACTGCCCTCACTCCTGAACGTCTTTCAGCCACGGGCGGCCACTCGGACCATGAAAGCAACGGACCTCGAACAGCGCATCCTCAAACAATCGCTGCTTTGCACCGTGATGATCGCCGGACTGGGCATCGCGGTCGGCATTGTGAGCGGCTCGCTGGCGATCATCTTCGACGGCATGTTCTCCGCGCTCGACGCCGCGATGTGCAGCCTGTCATTGCTCGTCACCCGCCTGCTTCAACAGGAGAGCAGTCGACGCTTCCAGCACGGCTTCTGGCACATCGAACCGCTCGTGCTCGTGTTCAACGGCAGTCTGCTGGCGGTGCTGTGTTTTTACGCTTTCGTCAACGCGGTCAAAGGCCTGCTCGACGGCGGCCATGAACTCGAATTCGGCTGGGGCGTCTTTTACGCCGTGGTGGTCGCCGCGTTTTGCCTCGTCATGTTCTTGCGCGAAAGGCGCGTGAATCGCGTGATCGACTCCGAACTGATCGGCCTCGACATCAAGAGCTGGCTGATGTCGGCGTGCATCAGCTCGGCGCTGCTGCTGGCGTTTTCGATTGCATGGCTGCTCGAACGAATCGGGCAAGGCCACCTGACGCCGTATATCGACCCCGGCGTGCTCGCCCTGCTGACGCTCGTGCTGATCCCGATGCCGATCGGAACCGTAATCGGCGCGGTCAAGGAAGTGCTGCTGATCACGCCGCCGGATCTGGAGCACGAGTTGCGCGAACTGATGCAACAACTGACCGCCGACTATGGCTTCGTCAAGCACTCGCACTATGCGACACGCGTCGGCCGAGGCCTGTTCGTCGAGGTGCACATCGTGTTGCCCGAGGCGATGGAGCACGCCGGCGTGCGCCAGCTCGATCAGATCCGCGACAGGATCTCGCGCGCGATCGGTGAATCGGGCCCGGACCGCTGGTTAACCGTCGCGTTTACGCGCGACCCGCGCTGGTTGTAACGACGCGTTGCTGGCGCGCTGATACTGACACCGCTCAGTTCGGCAGCGCACCTTTCGTCCGTTGCCACGATGTGTTGCGCGGCTAGTCCCCGAACGGGTTGCCGGTGTCCTTCACTTCGGTACTGAGGTTGTATTCCGCACGCATGGCCTTGAGTACGCCCTCGATGTCGCGCTCGAAGCCAATCGCATTGCCGAAGTGGGTCATGTTCCAGTTGCAGCCTGTCTTGTCAGCCTCCTGCAACTGCGGCCGCGGCACGCGAATCTTCACGCCATCATCGACGATTTCCTGCAGTCGATGAATTCGCCGATTGACCTCCTGCTGAAGCTGCGAGGCATTAAGCGTCTTGCGTATCATCCCCTATCTCCTTCCGGTTGCTCGAGCCAGTCTAGCGCAAGTGAGGCGTTTCCCGACCTGGCGCTGACATGCGAGATGCCGCAAAGAAAGCAGGCTGGCCGGTCCGTCGGGATGCATCAGCTAGCGCCGACACGCGCGAGAGATTGGCGGCTTCGGACGACGCTAGTTGTGCGCCGCACCACGCAGCCGTCTGTTTTCTCTGTCTCCCGACTGAATTGTTTCCCCGATAGCCAGACATATGGATTCCGAGCAACATAGGCATGCGCTACAAGTTGCCAACGTGTAAAACCGGTGGGGGTAAGCATGGGACAACTCGACTTCAGCACCTTCGAGCACGAAGGTTGGGAGCGGGTCGCGCAGGCCTATCATGAGTATTTCGGTGATCTGACCGCCCAGTCGAACCAGGCAATTCTCGAGACCCTTTGCATTCGGCGGGGTGCGCGCTTTCTCGACGTCGCATGCGGCCCTGGCTACCTCGCGGCGGCCGCCGCACTGTGCGGCGCGGATGTCGCTGGCGTGGATTTCTCGGTCGCGATGGTCGACAAGGCGAGACGCGTCTTTCCGGCACTTGAGTTCCGCGTCGGCGACGCGGAGGATTTGCCGTTTCCCGACGAAAGCTTTTCGGCCGTGGGAATCAGCTTCGGAATGTTGCACTTTGCGCACCCCGAGCGCGCACTCGCGGAGGCGCTTCGTGTACTGCAACCTGATGGCAGAATTGCCTTCACGGAATGGGCGGCACCGAACAAAGCGGTGGGCTTCGACATGGTGTTGAAGGCAATCGAGGAGTACGGGACGACCGATGTGCCCTTGCCGCCGGGACCACCCCTGTTCCGGTTCAGCGATTGGCAGGAATCGAAGCACATGTTGCTCGAGGCCGGCTTCGTCCAACCGGAGGCACGTGAGTTGGACCTCACGCTCGTGCTTCATGCTCCCAATACACCTTTTCATGCACTCCTGCGTGGTGGCGTGCGGTTTTCCGCATTGCTACACGCGCAGACGCCGGCCGCGCTGGCGTCTATCGAACAGTCCGTCGCACGGGACGCAGAGGCGTATCGCAGCGATAACGGGGACCTGCGGCTTCCGATGAGCTGCGTTCTGGCTTCCGCGGTCAAGCCTTAGGGCGCCCGAAAATCCAGCGCTCATGTCCGACGGTTTGGGCTCTGTAGCGTGACCCGAACTAGACCGTCGCGGCGAGCTTGAATTCATCGAACCTGGCTACTGGTGGCGACAGTTCCTTGATTTCCAGGCGGTCAACCAGAGCTCCGTGGGCACCGTCAACCAGCCAGTCGCAGATTCGTTCGAGCTCTTCAGCGCGTCCTTGCAACACAGCTTCGACCGAACCGTCCATCCGGTTGCGCACCCAACCCGTGATCGCTCGAGCCGTGGCCTCGTCGATGCAAGCCTGCCGATAACCGACGCCCTGCACGCGACCATAGACTCTCACTAATCGGGTCCGCAAATCGGTATCGAACTGTGGTGTCATGGTGCACGCAACTCCGGGCTGGATAACAGGCAGCGCAGTTGCCGCTCAACCTCCGCGCATCTCGTCGCTTTCGCCTGCCGAGTCTGTCGCCTCCCAGTCTGCCTGCGTCGTTGCTGGTGGCGTCGCCGGCTGGACGCGTGTCCACCACGCGGTATTTGCCGGCGCATGGAAGCGGAACTGCGTGCTCCATGCGGCCCAGAACTCCCGCTGCGCGGCTTGGGACGTCGGAAGAACAAATCCTAACTTCTCAGCGAGTGCCGGCAGATATAGGTCAAACGCTGATTTGACAACGTCGCCCCAGCTTCTTGCCTCAAGAATCGCCAGCCGATACGCGCCTACCGCAATAGCGGCCGCAATCGCGGCATTCTGCAAAAGATCAGCTAGCACGTAGTTACCAGCCAGCCCGTCCGCAAGCCAGATGTCGAGCGCTCGCACGAACGTAAAGATGGACGTAAAGGAACCCAGAGCGACGAGTCCGACCAGAAAGTCAACTGGAGCTCTCGCGTCCGCAACGATTGCTTGATAGTCCTTGGGGATGACGGCAAGAAGACGCGGCCATACGAATATGCTGTCAACCTTATAGACTTCGCTGGAGTAGCCCTCGAATGCACGCAGCGCGTTCCCGAAGGCCGTAGAAAGAACCAGATTTTCATAGCGAGGGAAATCACGCGCGTTCCGCTCCTGGGTGCGGTACAGCTTCGCCCTTACGGTGGCTCTGTTCAATTCGGCTTTTCTGTATTCCGGCGATTCCTTCGAGGCTTTGAGCCGCTCGATCGTACTGTTCTCTGTATCGAGTTCCGTACGGAGGCGTTCTATAAGGCCCAGCTGACGATTGCGGCGGTCGCGTTCATCGCGCTTCCAGGCCTCGCGATTGAATGGCCATTTGTATCCTTCGAGAACCTGATAAAACCAGTTATTCAGTACCAGCAAGAGCAGCGATAGAACCCATACGATAATGAGGACAGTAAACAAGCCCCCGACCTTTTCGGTGTCCGACGTCGCTTTGTTCAGCAAATCGCCAAACAGCGGGATATCCGCATTAGCTGCGAGAAAACCTGTAAAGCCGAGCAGGGCTGGCAAAAAGAAGCCGAGGATAAATGCTTTGTCCAGTAGTTTCGATAGGCCCGAGAGCATCGGTGGTTATCCTTGGCAAGTTCAGCGACGCACTGGCGGGGGGTTGCCGTCATCGGGGTCTTGCTGCGACTGTCCCGGAAGACCTCCGAATTGCAGAGCCCGGTGAACGGCGTTTAAATCGATGCCAGCCAGTTTGCTCGGTGGCGCTGCTGTGCCGGTGTCGTCCACAAGATGTTGATAAAGAAAATCGACAACCGCTCTGAGAGCATCGAGGGCGCTCACGTAATCTTGTGCAGTCGCAAGGTCATGGACTTCTACGGCGCGCCTCATCACCAGTTCGCGTAGCGGTTCCGGTGCTGATTCGTATTGGCGGGCAAACGCGGCGTTCCGCTTGATCTCTTCGAGCTGGTCGATCGCTATCGCCGCATTCCGGCGGGTCTGCCCCCTGGGCAGATGCACGGCGGCCCGCCCGACTACTTTGGTCAGCAGTTCGACGATTTCCCGAGACGAGTTTTCTTTCATCTTGGTCCCCAAGGGGAGGCACATTGCCTCCCGGTCCCGCCCGGTCGTCAGCGCTCGAACCGTTAATGGATGTTAGTACAGCTGTTCGGTAGGAGGAAACAGTAAATCGTGTGCGCATGCCGCAGAGGCGTCGCGTCGGACTTCGCAATAAGTGAACGATCGCGAGGGTTACTTGCTGCCGTCGCTCCCTGACACAGGGTATTGCATGCGTCGGCACCAAGGTCGACGCGCCCTTCTCCGCAGAGACATGTTGGTTTTGGACCGCCTCAGCCCGGTCAAAGTGTATGGTGAGTCCCACCATCGAATCCACGTTTGCCGCTGTCGCGCGAGCATTCGACGCGTACACAGCCTGCCAGCGGCACGCTTGCCCGACAGCCCGCTGCGCCGGCACAGCCTTTGCATGCAGAGCCTGCGTCAACTGGAGATAGCCATGATGCGATGTTTTGCGGACTTCGCTCCCAAGCAAGCGGTGCGCGGCAGTGCGGCCGTACTGGCGGCCGCCCTACTCGTAGCGGCATGCGGGACGGGCATTGCGGCATTCGCTGGACTCCTCCCGAAATCCGACGGGGTAGCGACTGCAGTGACCGCTACACCGCTGGTCGAACTGCAGACCACGATGATGAATCTCATCGAATCCGGTTTCGAGGACACATCCACCGCTTCTAATTAATGTTTGAACACAGTTCGGCTCCAAATCTGCTGCCATTGCTATGCTTCTGTCTGTGTCTTGCGCCTACCGCGTACTGCACGAACATAGGAGCGAAACGTGGCAAGTATTGACTTCGAGAACCTCCGGCAGTTGTTTCCAGTCACCGACGATATTCCAGAAACCGCCCGCCTTGCGGAGCCGATTCATCAGCGGGTCTCGCTCGTCGATGGAGAACTGAAGGCATGGGATGGCGCCTGCAAGACCGTGCTATCTCCGGTCTGCGTGCGACAAGCTTCCGGCGACGCTGAACAGGTCGTAATCGGCAGTTATCCGGTCATGGGCGAAGTCGAGAGCGATGCCGCGCTGGACGCGGCCGTGCGAGCCTACGACCACGGTCGCGGTGAGTGGCCAACGATGACCGTCGCGCAGCGCATCGGCTGCATGCAAGACTTCATTCGTCTGATGGCGGCCAGGCGCGACGAGATTGTGAATCTGATCATGTGGGAAATCGGCAAGAGCCTCGCCGATTCACAGAAGGAGTTCGACCGCACCATCAGCTATATGCAAGACACGATCGCGGCGCTAAAGGAGCTGGACAATAGCAACTCGCGCTTCGTCATCGCCGAGGGCACCATCGGCCAGATTCGCCGCACACCGCTTGGCGTCGTATTGTGCATGGGGCCGTACAACTATCCACTGAACGAAACGTTCGCGACGCTCATTCCCGCATTGCTGATGGGCAACACGGTCGTATTCAAGCCGCCCCAATATGGCACGCTGCTGTTCTTCCCGCTGCTCGAGGCATTCCGCTCAGCGTTTCCGAAAGGCGTCATCAACACGATTTATGCACCGGGCGCGGTGGTCGTGCCACACATGCTCGCCTCGGGAAAGATCGACGTGCTTGCGCTGATCGGCTCAAGCAAGGTTGCAGACCATCTGAAAAAGCAGCACCCGAAGTCGCATCGGCTCCGCGCGGTTCTCGGCCTGGACGCCAAGAACGCCGCGATCGTGCTGGCTGACGCCGACATAGACCTCGCCGTGAAGGAATGTCTGCTCGGTACGTTGTCGTTCAATGGTCAACGGTGCACAGCGCTCAAGATCTTGATGGTGCACCGCTCGATCGTCGATAGGTTCCTTGAACGCTTTAACGCAGCGCTCAACAATCTGAAGGTCGGCATGCCGTGGGAACAGGGTGTGTCCATTACCCCGCTGCCCGGCATGCATCGAACGGCCTACATGACTCAGGCGATTGACGATGCGAAGGCAAAAGGCGCGGCGGTCGTGAATGAAGGTGGTGGCGTGTTCTGCAAAACGCTTTTCTATCCGGCCGTGGTGTACCCCGTCAAGGAAGGGATGATGCTCTACCGTGAAGAGCAGTTCGGACCGATTATCCCAGTCGCGCCGTTCGATGACATCGATACACCGCTCGAATATGTCATCACTTCGGACCACGGTCAGCAGGTCAGCATTTTCGGTACCGACGCTGCCCAGATTGGCGCGCTGGTCGACCCGCTCGTCAATCAGGTGTGCCGCGTCAATCTCAACAGCCAGTGCCAGCGAGGTCCAGACGTCTTTCCGTTTGCGGGCCGCAAGGATTCGGCGGAAGGTACGCTATCAGTCACCGATGCATTGCGTGCGTTCTCGATCCGGTCCATGGTCGCAGCGAAGGAGACCGACTTGAACAAGACGCTGCTCGACACGATGGTCACGAACCATCACTCGAAGTTCGTGAACACCGGTTTTATCTTTTAGCGGCTCGATGCGGCTTTGGGAGGTTTGGCGGTTTCGGTGCCGGCGAGAATGCGCACAAATTCCCGTCGGCACCGCACGCATATGTAGTGCTGTTTTTCTTGATTCAGCATGCGCGAAGCGGGTCACTGCGGGTCCGGATGAGCCAGGCCCGCTTCCTCGATAACCTGCTCGTATTGTTCCACGCCGACTACGGCTCGGTACTCCTGCATCAGCCGGATCAGCGCCTGCGACGTCTTGGAAATCACGCCGTAGACTTCCAACTGCTCAGCGTGCACCAGCGCCTGCCCCAATGTTATGGCCACGTCAGTCTCCTTATTGCAGTTGAACAGCGAGCAAGTCGTTGGCGAACGCGGGCCGGGCGGAGGCAAGCTCCATCAGGTCGACGAAGCCCTTGCTGACCGCAAACTCATGCAGCGCATCATTGCCGCTGTCAGCCTTGATGCGACCGTAGCTTTCGACCATTTTCAGATCGGTAATCAAGTACATCATCTCAACCTCTTTCTGCCGGGAATGTCCCGAGTCGTTACGTGCGTAGCCCGGCGGAAAAGTGCACTCCGTCGCGCCGTTTTCCTCTCCTGCTACGGTTCGAAGCGTAGGTCGCGTCGCTTAATTCAAGCTTAAACAATGCCAGCAGCAGGAACGCCTCGCCGGGACGCCGACTCAGAAGCGCTCGCGGCGACGACGAACGCCGAAATCGTGGGGGATTCTGCGGGGAGCTGGTCGCCTGCGCTCCGGTTGACCTCGAATATTGCTGCAGCGCACTAAGCGACATCCGGGTTGCAGCCGACCTTATCGTTAATCAAGTATTGAAAATGGTTCGACGCCGCCCTGGTTGTGGCCCATTAGCAGCGGGAAGATCTGCCTTGTCTGCATACCTGCCGGTAAAGTTAACCTACACTCAGGGCGCCTCAGCACCGCGGCCTTGTCCCCGGTGCGTCTGCCGAAATCGCGCGACGCGTGCGACCGTTGAGGACCCGTCGCGGCCCGCACAGGAGAAGAACATGCGCGCGCTCGACATCATGACTTCTTCGGTCATTACCGCCACACCGGAGATGACCATCCACGACGCAGCGAAGCTGTTCGTCGACCACCATATCAGCGGCATGCCGGTGCTCGGCGCCAATGGGCAGGTGATAGGCATCGTCAGTCAGGGCGATCTGCTGCATCGTGTGGAAAACGGCACCGGGCACGGCAAACGTCGATGGTGGCTGGAGTTGCTCTCGTCGTCGGCGCGCGAGCAGGCCGCGAGGTATGTCAAGGAGCATGGGCATGTGGTCGGCGACGTGATGTGCGAGAACGTCATTTCGATCCCCGAAGACATGCCGCTGCACCAGATCGCCGACCTGATGGAGCGCCGGCATCTGAAACGCGTGCCGGTGCTGAAGGATGGGCAACTCGTCGGCATCGTGAGCCGCTCTAACCTGATCCGCGCGCTGGCGGCCGTCGAGCCGACGATCGACACCGGTTCGCACGACGATGCGAGCCTGCGCGACGCAATCGTGCGCGAGATGCACGGACAGCGCTGGGGGCTCGCGAAACAAGGCGTGTTCGTCAAGGACGGCGTCGCGCATCTGTGGGGCATCATCGAATCCGAAGAGGAGAAGCGCGCGATCCGCATCGCCGCGGAAAACGTGCCCGGCATCAAGCGCGTAGAGAGCCATCTGGAATCGCCGAGCGTGATTCCGACGATGTAGCCGGAGCGCCGTCCAAGTGCCGAACCTTCCCACGATGAGGGCGAGCGGCGCGGTTAAAAACCGCGCCGGGCTCGACTATTTCCTGGAAGGCAGAGCAAGCGACTGCTATTGAATGTCAGTCCGGAATTTCCGGCTCAACCAGCTTCGCCAGTTGCGCGAGTGATTCCTGCCAGCCGAGGTAACACATCTCGACCGGAATCATCTCGGGGATGCCCTCCTGCACGATGTTCAGTTCGGTCCCGCATGACACCTGCCGCAACGAAACGGTCGTATGCATGTGACCGGGCAGATTCGGATCGTCGAAATGGTCCGAATAGCGGATCTTTTCGAACGGCACCAGTTCGAGGTACTCGCCGCCGAACGAGTGACCCTTGCCCGAGCCGAAGTTATGAAACGACATCCTGTAGGTGCCGCCGACGCGTGCATCCATCTGATGCACTTCGCAGGTGAAACCATATGGCGGCAGCCATTTCGCCATCGCGGCGGGTTCGAGGAACGCTCGATAGATACGCTCGGGCGTCGTGCGCAAAACACGGTGGAATTTGACGGTTCCGGTAGCCATGATGAGGGTGCCTTTCACTGGACGGGTTGAACATACTGTCACGACGCGCCGCCGTCGTGGGAATCGACACTCGCGAGACCAGGCAAAACCCTGGACGGTTCTCGGCACCTGCGCGGCTCCTCGCTCGTTACGACCCTTGCTTGCACTCTGCCGCAATGCTAGCAACGCGTGCTTTCTTTTCACCTAAGATGGATTGTTCCTGCCATACCCACACAGGACGATCATGGGTATCGACTCGACACATCAAACCGCCATCAAAGCTTTCGTGTTCGATGTCTTCGGAACCGTCGTTGACTGGCGAAGCGGCGTCGCGCGCGATGCGCAAGCTTTTCTGCAGCAGTACGCACCGAATCTCGACGCATCCGATTTCGCGGACGCATGGCGACGCGAATACTCGCCCGCGATGGAAGAAGTGCGTAGCGGACGTAGAGCGTATGTGCGACTCGACGTGCTGCACCGGGAGAACCTCGTCAAAGTGCTGACGCGTTTTGGCATCGCCAACGTTCCCGAGCCCGAGATCGATGCGTTGAACCTCGCCTGGCATCGGCTGGACCCTTGGCCCGATTCCGTCGACGCATTGCAGCGCCTGAAGGGGCGCTTCATCATCGCGCCCCTATCGAACGGGAACATTCGCCTGATGGTGGACATGGCAAAGCGTGCCGGCCTGCCTTGGGATGCCATTCTCGGCGCCGAAGTCGTCCGCGCTTATAAACCCTCGCCGCGTGTCTATAGCGAAACGGCGGAAATTCTCGGCGTCGCGCCGCGCGAGCTATGCCTCGTTGCCGCGCATAACAACGATCTCGCCGCCGCCCGGCGCGTCGGTCTGAGCACCGCGTTCGTGCTGCGACCCACCGAGCACGGCCCTCAGCAGACCAGCGATCTGAAGGCGGAAGAGGCGTGGGACTTCATCGTCGGCGATCTGCACGAACTCGCGACGCAACTAGGTTGCCCGCGCTGACGCAAACCCACGTAAAGCGACGTACTGCAACAACATGATCGTCTTGCCGTCGACGATTTCCCCTGCGTCGACCGCTCGCAACGCGGCTTGCAACGGCATTTCGATCACTTCGACATCTTCCCCTTCGTCCTTGACGCCGCCGCCATCGTTGACCCGCATCGACGCGTCGTACTCGCCGACATAGAAGTAGAGCTTTTCGGTTACGGAGCCCGGGCTCATGTAGGCCTCGAGAACCTTGTGGACCTCGCCGACGCGATACCCCGTTTCCTCCTCGACTTCGAGCCGGATGCGTTCTTCCGGCGAAGCGTCGTCGAGCAATCCGCCCGGCGCTTCGATCATCATGCCGTCGTGACCGTTCACGAACGCGGGCATGCGGAATTGTCGCGTGAGTATCACGTTGCCGGTGCGCGGACTGTGCAGCAGGATCGTCGCGCCGTTGCCGCGATCGTAGGTCTCGCGGTTCTGGCGCTGCCATGTGCCGTCGCGGCGCAGGAAGTCGAACGTCACCTTCTTCAGCGTGTACCAGTCGTCAGATAGCAAGGTCGTGCCGACCATGCGAACCCGGTCTTTCGTTGCAGTCATGGCGCCTCCTGTCGACCATCGACAATGATCCATGGTATCGTGCAAATTCGTGCAATTTCAAGATGTTTCGTGCAATACAATGTTGACGACCCAACGCAAGAAAGCGATCCTCGACGAGCTCGCGCGCAACGGGCAGGTGCTGGCTGGCGAGCTGAGCGTGGCGTTTGGCGTATCGGAAGATACGATCCGCCGCGATCTGCGCGAGCTGGCTGCGGAGGGGCGCTTGCAGCGGGTCCACGGTGGCGCGTTGCCTGTGTCTGCCGCGCTCGCGTCGTTCGTGCAGCGTCAGGACATCGAGACGCTCGCCAAGCGGCGCATCGCGCGGCGAGCGGTCGAGTTGATCGCGCCGGGGCAAACCGTGATCGTCGACGGCGGCACCACGTCGGCGCTACTGGTCCAGGAGCTGCCGGCCGATTTGCACGCGACCATCGTCACGCATAGCCCGAGCGTCGCGACGGCGCTGGCCGCGCATCCTTGTGTCGACGTGATCCTGATTGGCGGCCGGCTCTACAAGCATTCGATCGTGGCCGTCGGCGCGGCGGCGATGGAAGGCATTGCGCGCATCCATGCCGACCTGTACTTCATGGGCGTGACCGGCGTGCATCCGAGCGCGGGCCTGAGCACCGGCGACTTCGAGGAAGCCGCCATCAAGCGCGCGCTCGCCGCGCGCGCGGCGGAAACGGTCGTGCTCGCGTCGTCGTCGAAACTGAACGCAGCGTCGCGGTTCGTGATCGGCGATATCACGCTCGCACAAACCATCGTGGTCGAGAAGAAAACCAGCGCGGAATTGACGAAGCCGATTGAAGCGGCGGGCGTGAGCGTGGTGAGGGCGTAGGGTGTCTTCACGAATTGACTGATTGGCGTGATCGTGGGCCCGAAACCTCGCGCGCCCGCCTCCGAACAAACATAAAACAGACGACTTTTGGAGTGCTAGGATGACGCCCGCACCCGGACTTGTTCCGCGAAACGAGACTGCCGAGGGTGTAAACACGATGATGAAATCGTTGCGTTGTGCAGCCTGATACTCAAGTACAGAGGAGACACTCAATGAAACTTTCGAAGCTGCTGATTAACGCGCTGGCCATCTCCGCCTTCAGCTTTACCGCAGTCGCGGCTCATGCCGAAGATCTGCTCGACTCGGTCAAGCAGGCTGGGGTCCTGAAAATTGGTCTCGAAGGTACCTATCCGCCGTTCGACTCGCGCAACAAGGACGGTCAACTAGAAGGGTTCGACGTCGATGTCGCGAAGGCCGTGGCAGCGAAGCTCGGGGTGAAACCGGAGTTCATTCCGACCGAGTGGAGCGGCATCATCGCGGCGCTGCAGAGTGGCAAATTCGACGTGATCATCAATCAGGTCACCATTACCCCGCAACGCAAACAGGTTCTCGATTTCAGCCAGCCGTACACGTACTCGGCAGCGCAACTGATTCAACGGGCCGACGACAAGCGTGAGTTCAAATCGCTCGACGAATTCAAGGGCGACAAGAAGATCGGCGTGACGCTCGGCACCAACTACGACCAGATGGCGCGCGCGGTACCCGGCATCAACGTGCAGACTTATCCGGGCGCCCCCGAGAAGCTGCGCGATCTCGCCGCCAAGCGTATCGACGCGACGATCGACGACCGGCTGATGCTGCCGTACATCATCAAGAACTCGCAATTGCCGCTGCGTACGGGCGCGGTGCTGAAAGGCGCAGATCAGGAGATGGGTATCCCGTTCCGCAAGGACAATCCGAAGTTCGCGAAAGCACTCGACGATGCGCTGACCCAAATGAAGCAGGACGGCACGCTGAAAAAGATCTCGATGCACTGGTTCGGCACGGATGTGACGCAGCCTCTCGCGCAGTAATTTTCTGGTTGTTCTCGCGTACCCGCGCCGGCCTGCAAAATAGTCGACACGGGTACGTCGCTTGCTCGACGAGCGGTTTTTCTCGCGGAATCGCTCGCGATCAACGCTTCCATTGCTTCGAATCGCGAAGCACGCGCAATTGCGCGATAGCGCGCACCTTCCCCTTCGTTCATCACGTTCCATTCTTTATGCTGAGTGCATATAGGACATGCTGCGCCGCAGTTGCCTGATGCTTCGAAAGCGTGCGATGCTTTCGGAGCCATTGATCCGGCCACCTCGTGTCGGACTCGCAAGTCGTCGGGAGACGACGTCGAATGGCACGCGAAGAGACCAGTGATATGCCCACAACCTTGGAGGCATCATGAGCATTCAATCACTGTCTCGCATCAGCGCCGCATCCAACGCGCCTTTCTTCCCCAGCTCAAATAAGTACTTCGTGCCGCGACGTTCGCCGATCACGCTCGGCGTCGCCTGCATCGCCACGCTGGTCTTCGCATCCGCGAGCTGTCTGGCCGATACCCAGGTGGGCGCCGCGCTGCCGCCCGCGCCCGACATTCTGTACGGCGATCTGTTCGTCGCAGTGCAAACCGCGCAGATCTTCAACGACCAGAAGACGTTCGTCGACTCGACACCGAATGGCAGTCCCGCCGCGATCGTGCAGTTATACGAAACGCAGAGGAACCAGCCCGGCTTTTCGCTGCAGCAATTCGTCAGCCAGTACTTCACGCCCCCGCCCGATCAGAGCATCACGCCGCCGCCCAATCAGAGTCTGCGCGAGCATATCGACTGGCTCTGGACCGGCCTCACGCGCACGACCACGAGCGCGCCCGACTACAGCTCGCTGATCCCGCTGCCCAAACCGTACGTCGTGCCGGGCGGCCGCTTTCGCGAGGGCTACTACTGGGATACCTATTTCACGATGTTGGGACTGCAGGAATCCGGACGCGAAGATCTCGTCGACGATATGCTCGACAACTTCGCGTACATGATCGACACCTTCGGCCATATTCCGAACGGCAATCGTACCTACTATCTGAGCCGCTCGCAGCCGCCGTTCTACTCCTATATGGTCGAGCTCGCAGCGCAGAAGGAAGGCAATAAGGTTTATCAGAAGTACCTGCCCGAGCTGCGCAAGGAGTACGCATACTGGATGCAGGGCTCGACCAGCACGCCGCGCGGCGGCGCGACGCGCAATGTCGTGGTGCTCAACGATGGCACCGTGCTGAACCGCTACTGGGACGATCTGGACACACCGCGCGACGAGTCCTACCTCGAGGACGTGCAGACCGCGCAGGCGAGCGGTCGGCCGGCCAACGAGGTCTACCGCGATCTGCGCGCGACCGCCGAAAGCGGCTGGGATTTCAGCTCACGCTGGTTCGGCGACAACCAGACGCTCGCCACGGTGCGCACGACGTCGATCATCCCCGTCGATCTGAACAGCCTGTTATTCCATCTCGAGACGACGATCGCGCGCGGCTGCTCGGCGACACGCGACTTCCATTGCGTCGCGCAGTTCATCGGCCACGCGGCACGGCGCGCGGAAGGCATCAACCGCTATCTGTGGAATAGCAACGGCTACTACGGCGACTACGACTGGCAACTGCGCAAATCGCGCGACAACCAGACACCGGCGATGCTCTATCCGCTGATGGCCGGCGTGGCGTGGCCCGATCGCGCGTGGAAGACAGCGCAGACCGTGCAGAGCGTGCTGCTGAAGCAGGGCGGCCTCGCGACGTCGATCTATAACACCACACAGCAATGGGACGCGCCGAACGGCTGGGCGCCGTTGCACTGGATCGCGATTCAGGGCCTCAAACGCTACGGACGCGCCGAGCTCGCTCAGTCGATCGGCACGCGCTTTCTCGCGGACGTGCAGAACGTCTACAACACGCAGCAGAAGCTGGTCGAGAAGTACGTCGTCGAAGGTGCGGGAGAAGGCGGCGGCGGGGGCGGCGAGTATCCGCTGCAGGACGGCTTCGGATGGACCAATGGCGTGACGTTGATGCTGCTCGATCTGTATGGCAATGGGCAGTGAGGCGCCGCGGCATTTTCAGGCGAGTGCACTGAGGTTGGCCTTATGATTCCAGACACATCCCCAGTGGAAGCAGAATGATCTGGCTCGCCAATCTTGTTCTCGTGCTGCACGCGCTGATCGTGGTGTTCATCGTCGGCGGACTATTCGCGATCTGGATCGCCCACGGTTTGCGACTGCCGTGGGCGCGCAATCGCGCGTTCCGGACGATACATGTTCTCGCCATCGGTATCGTCGCTACCCTTGCGGTGCTCGATGTGCCGTGTCCGTTGACCGTGCTGGAGGACTATCTGCGCACGGGCGCGGCCGGTCCGCAAGGCTTCATGCAGCGCTGGGTCAGCGCCTGGCTGTATTACGACTTTCCGGCGTGGGTGTTCGTGGTCGCCTATGTCGCGTTCTTGCTGGCGGTGATTGTTACCTGGTATCGAATTCGGCCACGGGCGTGATTCAAATATCGCCTTTTTAGGACAAGTTTTCACCGGTTAAATTTACCATTTACATATATTTTTCAATCGCAATTAATTCCGACAACGCAGCCACGAAAATCCGCAGTTCACTGTCGCTATTCAATGCAATTCGGATAAACCCGCCAGCGTTTTTCCCGCTCCACACCACCACGAGCCCTCTCTATCCCGAATAGCATAATCACCGCTCGATCCTTGACAAGACCTCGTTTCGCATCCTATTTTCACTCTTGCTGTAATCATTGGAAAGATTCAATTTAAATTTCTCTTGAAATGTCGAGATAATTCGACAGGGAATTCTTTTGTCCATTCAATCGATAATTTGGGAAAGCAAATAGAAATATCAATGCAAGCAATTTGAATTAGTGAATTCCGAAAAGCTGTCCATGCAACCGCTGCGTGCCTTCCAGTGCGGTGCGGGTTATTCGATCTCCAACGCGCGTGACCGGCGAAAAGCGGCCTTTGTGTAGCGGTATCACTCACCAGGGAACGAGATGAAACCAGGCAGAAGGAGTACCGACGATGGCCGCGTCCGTCGTCATGGCCGGCTCGCGGCGCTAAGCGCGCTGACGTTCGGAATCGTCATCCTCGGCGGATGCGGCGGCAGCGAAGGAAGTTCGTCAGCGTCGGCGGTGCCGGGCAGCATGGCGCAGGTCGCCAATCAGGCGCAAGCCGCATCCGCGCCGCAGACGCCGTCCGCCAATCAGCCCTATACCGATCTCACCACCTATTCGACGAGCGCGACATCAGGCATTGCCTCGTCACTGGTCGGGGAGAAAGCGGCGATCATGCATTACCAATGGACGTCCGGCAGCACCACCATCAACTACACGACGACCACCGGCCATTTGACCGCAATGGATCTGGCGAGCGGCGCACCGGAAGCGACGATGTCCTACGTGGCCTACACGGCGCCCAGCACGAATGGCAAGCCGCGGCCCGTCACGTTCGTCTATAACGGCGGGCCGGGCTCTTCGTCGATCTGGCTGCGTCTCGGATCGTTCGCGCCGACGCGCGTCGCGACCACCGATCCGCTGCTGAACGGCACCAGCTGGCCGAACTACCCGCTCGTGAACAATACCGAGAGCCTGATCGACACGACCGATCTCGTGTTCATCGATCCGCCGGGAACGGGTCTCTCCGAAGCGATCCTGCCGAACACGAACCAGACCTACTGGAGCACCGATGCGGACGCGAACATCATGCGTGACTTCATCATCCGCTACCTGACGGTCAATTCGCGCAGCAGCTCGCCGATCTATCTGTACGGTGAATCGTACGGCACGCCCCGTACCGACATCCTTGCGCTCGCGCTGGAATCGGCCGGCGTGCATCTGACGGGGATCACGTTGCAGTCTTCGATCCTGAACTACTTCGCGGATGCGATCGAGGCGGTGGCGATCACGGGTTCGCCCGATCAGCTCGCGCTCGAAACCGATACGTTGAGCGGCTACCTGCCGGGCTATGCCCAGGTCGCGGCGTACTACAACCAGGTGTCGCCCGCGCCTGTGAGTCAGGCGACTTACGCGCTTCGCAGCGAGGCGTTCGTGACCGCCAACTACAACCTGTTCAAGAATTACTCGCTGTACTGGACCTTGAGCCAGCTCGGCGCGCCCACCTACGCGGGACCACCGAACTTCCCACCGACGTGGCTCGAGAAGTTCTGGGTCGCCGAATCCGGCCTCACGTTGCAGGCGATGCAGGGCTACTTCAACATCAATCCGTTCAATATCACGCTGGTGCCGGGTTCGACGATCGGCCGCTACGATGGTCGCGTGTCGTTGCCCAACTCGGACCCGCGCCTGCAGAGCGATGGCGACCCGTCTGACATCCTGATCTCGCTGCCGTTCACCAACGCGTTGGCGACGCAAATGCCGGATTACCTCGGCTACACGGCACCGAACGCCGCGTATATGCCGCTGAACGACGCGGTCATCGAGGCGTGGGATTTCTCGCACGGCGGCCAGCCGCTGCCCGACACGATCCCCGATCTGCTCGGCGCACTGAAGCTGAATCCGCAACTGAAGGTGCTGGCGGAAAACGGCTATCACGATCTCGCCACGCCGTTCTTCAATACCGAGAAGCAGCTCGCGCGACTAAAGACGGTACAGGGCCTCAAGCCGAATCTGCAGGTCAACTTCTTCCAGGGCGGACATATGATTTATCTGGACGACGTGGCGCGCCCGCAGATGAAGGCCGATCTGGCGGCCTTCTACGGCGGCACGCCGATAGCCGGCGCACTCACGCTCGCGACGCTGCCGCAGCCCTGGGCCGACGAAGCGCCAGCCGCTACGCCGACGAGCGAAGCGGTCGCCGCGGCCGCGCCCTGATCGATGGTGGTTTCGCTTCGCGCGAGACCCTCTCACTACTTCTTATGGCGAATGATCATGTCTTCAATCGACATCTTGCGACGCACGCTGGCGTTGATCGTCCTCGGTGTGGTCGTCGGTAGTGCGCACGCGCTGCCGCCTCAGCCGGTGGCGCCCGTGACCCTGCCCCACGGCGGACACGGCGTCGACGGTCCGTTCTTTCCTCATAACCGTGCCAGCGCGGTCGCTCCGACCACCGGCTCGACGCTGCAGCAGCAGGCTCAGCAGCGCATGGAGAGCAGGCTGGGCGCGAATTCGGTGCTAAACAACGGCTCGTCGATCACCAAGGCTCAGGCGCAAAGCAGCGGGCTCGGCTATATCGCCAGGCATTTTGACGAGATCGATAGCGCACATTCGGGTCGTGTGACGCTGAACGACGTGCGGCAGTATCTGCAGCAGCATCAACAGTGATGGTCCCGTAGTCCATGGGACCGATGTTGCGGCCGGCGGCGCGTCGCGGTCGTGCGACGCGTCGTCGGCCGCATGTGACTACGCGGCACGCGGATCGGGTACGCTCACTTCGCCGCCGCCTGGATCATCTTCCATCCATTGCCCGCCGGATCGCGAAAGCCCGCATCGACGCTGCCGAAACGATCCACTGGCTCCTGCGTGAATTCCACGCCGCGCGCCTTCAACTGCTCGTAGCTCGCGCGACAGTCGGCAACGGACAACACCAACGGCGGCATCGCTCCCTTCGCGACCATCGCGCGCAGCGTTTGCGCGGTCGCTTCATCGTGGATCGGCGGCCCCGGCGCGAACAGTCCCAACTGGAAAGTCGGCTGCTCCGGGTGCTGGACCGTGAGCCAGCGATAAGCGCCGTTGCGCACATCCGTGTGGACGCGAAAGCCGAGCTTGTCGACGTAGAACGAAAGCGCCGCGTCCTGATCGTCGACGTACAAACCGACCACATTGATACCCTGATTCATGACTCCTCCGTCGGTGGTTGAGGGCTCGACTGTATCGCCGACCACCCGGCGGCGCTTCTCCAAAACTGCGCCCGGCACGCGCGCCGGTTCAATGCAATTCGTTGAAGTCGACGCGCCCGCCCTTCATCACCAGCGGGATGCACTCGCCCTGGCCCGTCAGGGAACTCAAATCGCGGAATGGGATCGAGCAAAGCGGCGTTCTTGAACAGAATGCGGTCCATGTGTTGTTCCCAGAGTTGCAGGATGCGAGCGCGCGATGCGCGCCCTGTCAGCGGTTCAGCGGTTCAGGCGCATCGCGGCAATTTCTTCGAGCGACCGGCCGCGAGTGGACACGCCCATGATCAGAACGGCGAGCGCACCGATGATCAGCACCAGCGTCGTGCCGCCGAAGACCCCGCCGAAGCCCAGACGCGGATACAAAAAGCCGACCAAAATCGGCGCGGCGATCGCGCCGAGGCGGCCGATCGCCGAAGCGACGCCCATGCCGGTCGCGCGCACTTCGGTGGGGAACACCTCGGGCGTGTACGCATAGACGCCGGCATAAGTCCCGTTCATGAAGAACGACAGCAAAAAGCCGGAGGTCAGAATTTCGGCATCGCTGTGCGTGAGCGCGAGTCCCAACGCTGAGAAACCGCCGAGCGCCATGTACGTGACGATGGTCGCGCGGCGGCCGATCTTTTCATTGAGCCACGCGCCCGAGAAGTAACCGGGAATCTGCGCGAGGTACATGACCAGTGAATACGAAAAGCTGCGCGTGATCGTCATGCCGTTTTGCACCAGCAGACCGGGAATCCACGTAAAGAACGCGTAGTAGCTGAACGTGATCGACAGCCACATCAACCAGGCCATCGCGGTGATGCCGGCGAGTTGTCGCGACCACAGCGCCTTGAGTTTCGCCAGTGGTGTACCGGACGCGACGGGGGCCGGGGCGCTTGCGCCGGCCGCTTGCTCCGGCAGCAGCGGCAAGCCGGCGGCGCGTACCACGGCTTCCATCCGTTCGACGATCACCTCGGCTTCGGCGGTTCTGCCACGGCTGTCGAGCCAGCGCGGTGATTCGGGCAATGCGCGCCGCCACCACAGCAGCATGACGATCGGCAATGCGGTAATCACCGAGACGACACGCCAGGCGTCGGGCGCGAGCGGTATGACCAGACACCGAGTATCGCGGCAAACACGAAGCCGAACGAGAAGAACGCCGCCAGACTGCCGGTGAAAGTGCCGCGATATTTGCGCGCGCAGAACTCCGACAGAAATGGCGCGACGATCGCGCTTTCGGCGCCGGTGCCGAGCCCGGCGACGATGCGTGTCGCCATGAAGAAGGGCCAATTCTGCGCGGTGGCGCTGACGAGCGATGCGAGGCAGTAGATGATCAGTGCCCACACCATCACTTTGCGCCGGCCGATCACGTCACCGAGAATGCCGGCGAGCGCGGCGCCGAAGAAGTAGCCAATGAAGGTGCCGCTGCCGAGCACGCCGGTCTGCACGCTACTCAGATGCCACTGGTTGCGCAGCACTGGCAGCATGAAGGCTAGTACCGCGGCATCCATCGCATCGAAGACGTAACCGAGCCCTCCCATCCAAAGAAGTTTGCGATGAAAGCTCGAGTACGGCAGGCGCTCTATACGCGCGGGAATCGTCGACATAGCTTCCTTCCAGAAAGGGGGCGCCGTGGCACCGGGCTTGGTCGAACGAGTATAGGAAGCCGAAATGGGCGGGTCTTGGTTGGAAACCGCACCGAACATGCGGATTCCGGCATCACGGCGCGTCGAACGCGAGCGCTGCCTGATTCACGACTTCTCGCTGGCAGGAGGCTCGGCAGCGTCGTCGTTCGCGCGGCGGCGCTTTTCCAGAACGGCGGTCGTCAGGTCCGGGCGCTGAGCGGCTTTCAGCACACAGGCGGGCACGCGATCGAGGTCGGCCTGATTGGCGCGTGACTGCACGCGCATCTCGCTCGGGCTCAGGCCGGTGATATCGCGAAACACGCGGCCGAACGTGCCGAGGCTTTCCCAGCCGGTCGCGAACGCGATGTCCGTGATGCCGAGGTCGGTGTCACGCAGCAAGGTGGTGGCCTGCTCGATACGCCGCGTCAACAGATAGCGATGCGGCGGCACACCGAAGGCCCGCTTGAACGAGCGCGCGAAGTGCGCTTCCGACACCCCGCTGACTTCAGCCAGACGCCTTACCGGCCAGGCTTCGTGCGACGCGGCATCGATGCGGTCTTTCGCACGCAGCAGGCGGCGCAGCAGCGCAGGGTCTTCGAGTGCTTCGGCGCCGCCCGAGAGGGAAAGAGGCTGGACTTCAGGGTCGTGTGAGCGGGACATGAGTTCGCATTAGAACCGATAGCCGATGCCGCCGAGAATTACGTCGGTATCGCGGCTATAGCGCGTCATCACGCGATTCCACGTGACTCTTCCTGCGCCGATGTCCGACCGGCCGCCGCGCAAAGAACGATCGTGACCTTCTGCGGCTTTCGACGCGAAGTTCACGCAATTCTTCAAGCGGTCTGCTCGGTCTTGCCATAAGTGAGTCGGCCGTTTTTGGACAGCAGCACCGCAACCGGCCGCGTCATTTCGAACTCGGAGAAAATGATCGTCATGCTGGCAGTGATCGGCACCGCGAGAAAAGCGCCCGGTACGCCCCATAACGCCGACCACACCGCCATGCTCGCGACGATCGCGAACGGACTGAGGTTCAGCGAGTTGCCCGTCAGATACGGATCGAGAATATTGCCGATCACGAAGTGAATCGCGGACAGCGAAACCAGCACGACCAGGATCGAATTCAGGTCGCCGAACTGCAGTACCGACATCAGCACAGGGAACGCAACCGCGAGCACCGAGCCGATATATGGCACATAGTTCAGTAGCGCGGTCAGTATCGCCCACAGCCCGGCGAACTCGAGGCCAACGCTGCGCATCGCGAGCCAGCAGAGCCCCCCGAGCAGCACGCCGAGAAAAGTCTTCAGCGCGAGATAGGCGCCAATGCGTCGGTTGATGTCGATGACCACGCCGCGAATGCGCGCCGCGTTCGTCGAATTGGCGGTCATGTTCGCGAGCTTATCGCCGAACGTCCGGCGCTCGAACAGCAGAAAACTCGCATACAGCACGATCACGAACAGGTCGATGATCATCGACGACAGCGACGCCAGCAGACCCGTGACCATCGCCTGAATGTTCAGCTGTGTGAGTATGTTCCGCCGCAGTGACTCCCAGGTCGGCTCGCTTTCGAGGTGCAGCAGCGTCGAGATCTTGTGGATCATCAGCAAGAGCGAGTCCTGGTAGCGCGGCGCGAGCGCGACGAGCGCGTCATAGTTGGCGACCAGCATATCGACCGCGAAGAAGATCGCGGCGCCGATCAGGAACATCGACAGTCCATAGCGCAACTGCACCGGCAGACGCGGGCCGATCACCGGAATGCGTTGCAGCAGCCGCGTGAGGTCGACCACCAGGTACACCGCGATCGCGCCGAACACGATCGGCACGAAAACCGCACGCCCGATATACAGCACCCAGCCCACAATCAGCAGCAGCACCACTACGTATACGGACGCTTGCAATCTGTCGGTCATTGGTCAGTGCTCCATGAATCCGCAAACAGGTGCGCCCGGGCTCAACGCGAGGATGAAGGCGATCGCCGCGCACGCGCCCGCCGTACGAGCCCCTTACACAGCGGGCCGCGCGATGGGCAGAACTGATCTTCGCACAGAACGATGACAGCTCACATAAAAAGCGCGCCAGATCGTTCCGTCCGCAAGCTTCAGGCCGATACCTCGAAATGCGCCAGCAGAATGTCGCGAAACGTTGTGATGAGCCGCATTCGCTGGTGAAACCCTTCTGTTACGCTGTTTTAATCGGTTTCAATCACCTGACGTGATCCGACGCGAGCGCCTGCGCCACGCGGTGGTAGCGCTTGGTCCAATCCACGCAGTGAAGCCCGCGCCGCGCGTCGCGGTGCGATGTCCGCACCAGGTCTGTGCGTGATGTCCGCTGCACGCATCCCTCTCACCTCACCGCATGGAGAACGAGATGCTGCAACGGCTGGGTTCGCGATTCTTCGCATTGGGTTTGATCTGGACATTGTCCGCTTGTGGCGGTGGTGGTGGCGGCAGCGGCGCGGAACCCGGCAGCACCGGCTCGAACGGAGCGGCCGGCGCGACCACGCCCGCATCGAGTCCGGCGCCCGCGTCGAGCCCGACACCGGCATCGAGTCCAACACCTGCGTCAAGCCCGTCGAGCGCGTCGGATGCGAGCGCGACGACGCCCAAGCTCGCCGCCGCGACGCCGATCATCGACGGCACGACACTCGGCGCCGCCATCTGGCCCGCGGGCGCTACGTCAACGGGCGGAACCGGTCAGCCGGTCGGCGGACTGAACTGCGCGTTGCGCAGCACCGCGTACACGTATGCGCACGTCTCGATCTACCAGAACGGGCAACTCCTGACGCTGCCGCCCAACATCGGCATGGTCGAGCCGACCATAAGCGCGCCGACTGGCTGCGCGTATCCGGTGCACACGGTCGATTCGAGCGGCAAGATCCATATGGACGCGACGACCGGCGCGACCTATACGCTCGGCCAGTTCTTCTCGATCTGGGGCGAGCCGCTGAGTGCGTCGAACGTGGCCGGCCTGACCGCCCCGCCGATCGCGATCTACGTGAACGACGGCGGCACGCTCACGCAATACACGGGCGACCCCGCGAGCCTCGTGCTAAAGCCGCACGACGAAATCACGATCATGGTCGGCACGCCTGTCACACAAGTGCCCACCTATTCGTGGACCGATCCGCCGCCGTTCGACCCGAACCCGATCACGCTCGTCTTCGGAGGCGTGGTCGGCTCGTCGTTCTGGCCGAACGGCACGACGTCGACGGGCGGCAATGGCTCGCCGGTCGACGGCCTGACCTGCGCGCCGAACATGAGTGTGCTGTACCACGTGCACGCGCACCTCGCGATCATCAAGGACGGGCAATGGCTCGCGTTGCCGGCGAACGTCGGCATCCTGTCGCAATGCACGTATGAGATGCACACGCACGACAACACCGGCATCATCCATATCGAAGCGCCGGACCAGAAAACCTATACGCTCGGCGACTTCTTCGATATCTGGGGCGAGCCGCTGACGAACACGAACGTCGCGGGCATCATGGGCGACGTGGTCGCGTATATCAACGACAACGGCGACTCGCGCCGCTATATGGGCGACTTGCGCAATATCGAACTGACGTCGTTGCGCGACATCACGCTGCAGATCGGCACGCCGCCGGTGAGCACGTTGGCGACGTATTCGTGGTACGAGCCGCAGTAACACCCGCCGCAGGCCGCGTCACTTCGCCGTGACGCGGCTTCAACGCGGCGTACCCGAATGCCCGATGCCGCCCGGCCGGCCCGGCGCGATGCCCGCGACGCAGCGCGGCGCCGCGTTCGCGACCAGAATCATCGACGCGCCGGCGAGACCGCTCGACACATGCTTCAACGCATGACCGGCGATCACGTGATGCGTGAGCTCCCAGATCTGCCAATCGAGGCTTTCGAAAATCTTCGCGACCCCGTAGAAGACGATCACGAGCGTCCATGCGATTACACCGTCCACCTTCCGCGTGAGCGTCATGCCGACGATCAGCATGAGCCCGCCGAACTGAAGAATCGCGTAAGGCCACAGGCTGTTGAACACGAGCCAGTAGCCGACGGTGGCGGGCGACACGACCACCATGATCAGCATCTGCGCCCAGCCGACGCGCTGTGCGCTCCACGACGTCCATAGCATCGCGAGAATGCCGGCGAACACGATCGTCATCGGCAGGCGATCCCAGACCAGCGTCGCATCGTTCGGCGCCATGTGGTAGTAAGCCGAGCCGAACGCGGTGAAGAGCAGCCCGAACGCGGCGACGACCATGCCGGGAAATTGCGCCGGCTGGTTCGACGCATGACGCCCGACCCAGCGCAGACAGAGCACGCCGGCGATCAGAATGACGACGTTCGACAGCACGTCCGCCGCATTGTGCAGCGGCCCCAGCGAGCGCTGATCGGCGAAGTGGTGATAGGAGGCCGGCTGCGCGAGCGGCCATATCAGCTGCAGCACGGTGCCCGCCACGAAAAGCAGCACGCTAGCCAGCAGCAAGCGGGAGATCTTCACGTTGCTCGACTCCACAGTGGGCGAAACGCTCGAAGGCGCCGTGAACCGGGACGTTTTACACCTCTCGACGACCGGTTACGCTGACGCGAAACGGATCACGCTCGCGCGCACAGAAACTATCCGGTCGATGCGCGGCCGGGTTGGCCCCCGTTCGAATTCGCGCAGCCTGCCCGTATCATCGGACAAAGCGCCTGGCGCAACAAGGGCGTCGGGCGGCGCACCGATGGACATGCGCTCATAGTATTCTTCTCAACCAATGCAAGCTGCGTGCAAGAACGCGCGACCCAAAGGAAGACCCGGACTCCATGCAAGCGCAGATACACCACCCGTCGTTCCCGCATCGTCGATGGAAGGACGCGCTGTGCGCGCTGCTGTGCGCAAGCCTGCTCGCCGGCTGTGCGCGGTTACCGTCGCTCGAGGACCGCAAGGAGTCGCATGCGTTGTCGCCCGCGGTGGCGGCCACCACGGATCTCGGTCGCGCGGTCGCGCCCGAGCTGGCCGCGCACGCGGGATTCGCGGGCATTTATCCGCTGGCGGATGCGCATGTCGCGTTTGCCGCGCGCATGGATCTGATCCGTTCCGCGCAACGCACGCTCGACATCCAGTACTACATCTGGCGCGACGATCTGACCGGCACGCTGCTGCTCGAACAGATCCACGAAGCGGCGGACCGGGGCGTGCGGGTGCGCCTGCTGCTCGACGATCTCGGCATCGCGTCCGCGCTCGACCCGACACTCTCGGCGCTCAACTCGCATCCGAACATCGAGGTGCGCCTGTTCAACCCGTTCGTCGTGCGCAACCCGAAATTCCTCGGCTTCGTGACCGACTTCTCACGCGCCAATCGGCGCATGCACAACAAGTCGCTGACCGCCGACGCCACCGCGACGATCCTCGGCGGCCGCAACATCGGCGACGAGTACTTCGATGCCACCGACGGCGTCGTGTTCGCCGATCTCGACGTCCTCGCGATCGGACCGGCCGCGGCCGACGTGTCGCGCGATTTCGACCGCTATTGGGCAAGCGCGTCGGCGTATCCGGTCGACAAGATCCTGCCGCACGAGAGCGTCGACGAACTGGCCACGCTGGAGCGCGAGGCGAAGGCGATCGAACAGGACCCTGCCGCCGCGGAGTATAAGGAAGCGCTGCGCGGCCCGCGCGTCGTGCAGAACCTGCTCGACGACAAGCTGCCGCTCGATTGGGCCAAAACGAAGATGATCAGCGACGACCCCGCGAAAGGCCTGAACGACGCGCCGCCGGAAGCGCTGATCTCGCACCAGCTACGCGAAGTGATGGGCCAGCCGACGAAGTCGCTCGACCTCGTCTCGCCCTACTTCGTGCCGGCGAATACGGGCACACAGTATCTGAGCGGCCTCGCCGCTCAGGGCGTCGATGTGCGCGTGTTGACGAACGCGCTCGAAGCGACCGATGTCGCCGCCGTGCACTCGGGCTATATCAGGCGGCGTGTCGAGTTGCTGCAAAACGGCGTGCACCTGTACGAATTGCGGCGCGTCGCGGGTGTCACCCAGAAGAAAGAACAGTCGCCGGGGCCGTTCGGCAGCTCCGGTTCGAGCTTGCATGCGAAAACTTTCATCGTCGATTCCCAGCGGGTTTTCGTCGGTTCGTTCAACTTCGATCCGCGCTCCGCGCATCTGAATACCGAGCTTGGCCTCGTCATCGACAGTCCCGATCTCGCGACGCGGGTCGATCGCAAGTTTCTCGCGCTACTGCCGACGGTCGCGTACGCGGTGCATCTGGACGCAAACGGCAAGCTGCACTGGATCGAAACCAACGACGGTGTCGAAACCCGCCACGACACCGAACCGAATACGACGTGGTACGCCCGGCTCGGTGTCTGGATGCTGTCGATTATGCCAATTGAGTCGTTGCTATAGCTTGCGGTTCAGAATCGTCGCAAATCGCGATCCCGCAATGGATCAGGCGAGCGCTGCGTCGCGCGCAACACGCCATTGGTATCGAACGCAAAATTGAACAGCATGTGGTGGATGTTGTTTTCGATGTAGCGGTATGACCAGACTTCGCGTTGCGAGAGCCGGAAAAACTGTGTCTGCACGGGGCGGCCGAAATTGGTCAGCACATCGTCGCGCGTCCATTTGCCGATTTCCGCGCGATTGAATTCGCTCAACTGCAAAACCTGACGCACGCTCACGATCTTGGCTGAAGCGTCGATGTCGGCGGCGACGGTTGTCGAGCCCATCGGCTGGGTCGGCCACATCAGCCGGCGGCCGCCTCCGGGCAAGTCATAGGTTTCGCGCGGCGGACCCATGCGGGCGATGATCGCGGCTTGATCCTGGCCGGCCTGGAATTGCTGCCACGGTTGCGCGCAAGCCGCGAGCATCAACGCCGTCACGCACGTCAGCGCGGCGCGGCGCAACGTCAGCTGCGTGCGCGCGGTACGTGCACCAGTGTTCCGAACGTGGGCGAGGCGGGTAAGCATGGGTTCCTCCCGTTACGTTCGATCGCGCGTCGATCTGGAAACCCTTAGCGCGCAAAAGCCAACGCGACACGGGCTGTGCGCCCGCTCGTCGATGGCTGCAGTCAGGTAACCGACGCTTACTGCACCAGCTTAGCGCGCAAACGCGAGTGCTCGTCCGCGGAAATGGAACCGGACGCTTTCAGCTTGTCGAGCTTCTCGATTTCGTCGGCGACGCTGAAGCCCACCACATTGCGCAGATCTTCGCGCACCTGCTTGGCCCGCGCCTGATCGCGTTCCGCCATGCCGCGATGCTGCGTGAGCAGATACGCGAAGATGCCGATATACGGAAGGATGATCAGGAAAATCACCCACAGAACCTTGCCCCATCCGGACACGTCATGACGGCGGAACAGGTCGCTCGACACCGTGATCAACAGCCAGAACCACAGAATAAAGATGAAGATGGAGAAAACGTCGGCCAGAAAATTCGGGAATGTGAAACCATCATTAAAGAAGAGCATTGTTGTTCTCCAGTCATTCCGGTTGCAATTGAAAGGCGTAACGGATTTCGACCTATGGTTGCCCGCTATGGATGGCGCATACGATTAGCATGGCAGCGCGCTGAAAATCTACCATGACCGCATGTCGATGCGGCGCGCGCATTTCCTACTGTATGAAAGACATGCATCGGGTTCAATGGCTCGTTTAAAGTCACACGCCCGCCGTTCGGCGCGTTTCATTTGTCCTCCTCATTTCGGGCGCGGCAAATGCATGATGCGGACCTTTTTGTCTTTATAGACTATTCCGATCAAGTAGCGCGAGCAATTTTTAAGGTTCCCTCCGATTGGCGATTTGTGACGATGGGGCGACCATGCCGCATGGCATTGAACATGCATAATGTGAAAACGATGTCAAAAGCGAGCACTAATGCCCTGCAAAAAAAATGCCAAAGGAAACAACTCTGAATAAATCCGGACGCACGCGTTATCGGCCAGCGCGGACCACCAGCGCGTCAGCAGGTGCCGCAGCGGGATCGGTCACCTCGATTGTCATATGCGTGAGCGCGCTTTTCGCTGCAAACGCATCGAGCCACTGCCGTGCGAGGCGCGGCAGCACGTGCAGTTCGATAAAGCCGATCAAAAGACGCGCACCGGTCTCGTGCACGAGGCAGCGACCGACAATGTAGTCCACCACCTCCGACGCATAACTCAGCGCGATGCGGTTGTTGTCCGCCATGCGCCGAACGACTCGATCGAGATGCAAACGCACGATCCGCGCGAGCGAATCCGAGCCCAGCGGACGATATGGCACCAGCGTCACGCGCCCGAGGAAGGCCGCCGGAAACGCCTTCAGGAATTCCGTCGAAAGCGCGGAACGCAGACCTTCAAAATCCGGCGCTAGCACTTCATCCGCGCATAGGCTCGCGCTCAGATCGGCGCCGACGTTGCTGGTCATCAGGATGGTCGTATTGCGGAAATCGATGAAGCGACCATCGCCGTCTTCCATGTAACCCTTGTCCAGCACCTGGTAGAACATTTCGTGCACGTCGCCGTGTGCCTTTTCAATCTCGTCGAGCAGCACGACCGAGTACGGACGCCGGCGCACCGCTTCGGTCAGCACGCCGCCCTCGCCGTAACCGACGTAGCCAGGCGGCGCGCCCTTGAGTCCCGAGACCGTATGCGCCTCCTGGTACTCGCTCATGTTGATCGTGATCAGATTCTGCTCGCCGCCGTAGAGCGCTTCGGCCAATGCGAGCGCGGTTTCCGTCTTGCCAACGCCGGACGGCCCCGCGAGCAGGAACACGCCGAGCGGCTTGCGCGGGTCCGCGAGCCCGGCGCGCGCCGTCTGCACGCGCTCGCCGATCTGCTGCAACGCGTCGTGCTGGCCGATCACGCGCGCCGCCAGCGTGGCGGGCAGCATCTGAACGGCGCTGACTTCGTCGGTAATCATGCGTCCGACTGGAATACCGGTCCAGTCAGAGACGATGTCGGCGACGATCGCTTCGCCGACTTCCGGAAACACGAATGGCGTCTCCGCCTGCAGGTTCGATAACGTCCGCTCCAGCTCGCGCAACGTCTGCAGCTCGCTCGCCGCGCTATCGCGCGCGCCGGACTCAGGTTCGCCTTCCACGGCGCGCCCGCTCACGACCTCGCGCGCGCTTGCTAGCGCCTTCGCCACCTCGGACTGGCCCCGCCAGGCGGCTTCGACAACACGTTCCTCGAACTCGAGCGTTTCGATCGCCGCGTTGACGTCGGCCAACGCGGCCTCGCTGCCAAGCCCGATGCGCACCTCGTTCCCGAGCAGCTCGGCTTCGACGCGCGCGGCTTGAAACCGCTCGCGAATCCGCTGCAATTCGCGCGGCGGCGCATGCTGCGATAGCGCGACCCGCGCGCAGGCGGTGTCGAGCAGGCTGATCGCCTTGTCCGGCAACTGACGCGACGGAATATAGCGATGCGATAGCGTCACGGCTGCGCGAATCGCTTCGTCGAGAACCACGACGCCATGATGGCTCGCGAGCGTGCGCGCGAGTCCGCGGACCATATCGATCGCGGACGGCTCCTCGGGCTCGGCGATCTGCAGCACCTGAAAGCGCCGCGTGAGCGCCGGGTCCTTCTCGATGTGCCGCTTGTACTCGGACCACGTCGTCGCGCCGATCGTGCGCAACGTACCACGGGCGAGCGCCGGTTTCAGCAGATTTGCCGCGTCGCCGGTGCCGGCCTGACCGCCGGCGCCGACCAGCGTGTGAATCTCGTCGACGAACAGCACGACGGGCGCCGGCGACTTCGCCGCCTCCTCGAGTACCGACTTCAGCCTGGCCTCGAACTCGCCCTTCATGCTCGCGCCGGCAAGCAGCGCACCGACGTCGAGGCTCAACAGCCGCACGTCGGCAAGTTTCGGTGGAACTTCGCCGGCCGCGATAGCGCGCGCGAGGCCTTCGACCACCGCGGTCTTGCCAACCCCGGCGTCGCCGGTCAGAAGCGGGTTGTTTTGACGCCGGCGCAACAGCACATCGATCATCGTGCGAATCTCGACTTCGCGGCCAACCACCGGATCAATTTCACCGGCGCGCGCGCGTGCGGTCAGATCCGCACAAAACTGTGCAAGTGTCGCGCCCTTCGCCGATGCTGCGAGCACACCGGACGCCTCGCCCGGCACCGCGGACGAAAAGTCGCTCCGGTCGTACGGGGTGTCTTCCGCTTCGGGGGAATCGGCAATCCAGCCCGGCAACGCATCGTGAAGGCCGTCGACGGCAAGCTTGCCGAACTCCGGCGAAATGGCCAGCAGCAAGCGCCGCAATTCCGGCGTCTCGACAAGCGCCGCCATCAGCCACGCACCGCGAATCCGGCCGTCGCCGAATGCCAGCGTCGCGACGACCCACGCTCGCTCGATTGCCGTCTCGACATGATGCGAAAAATCCGTGAGCACGCTCGCGCCCGACGGCAGCGCGGCGAGCGCCGTCTGCAGGTCCCGCTCGAGCAGTTCGCGGCTGATGCCGCAGTGTCTGACGATGCGGTGCAGGTCGCCATCGGACTGCGCGAGCAACTGGTGCAGCCAGTGCACCAATTCGATATACGGGTTGCCGCGCAGCTTGGAAAACGCCGTAGCGGATTCGATGCTTCTGAAGAGCGTCGCGCCGAGCTTGCCGAACAACGCGTGGCGTGAAATGGACATGATGATGTTGCAGGTAAAGATGTTTGTTCCGGAAACGGCGTGGCCCTGCCTTGGCATCCGGCGCTCTGCGCGCAGGTATCCGAGAAAGCACGCTGGCCACACTGATCGAGTGACAAAGGATAGCCGGTCGATCGCTGCGTGTATTTGGGCCGTCGCCCATATTCCGCTCAAGGTGCGCGAAGTAGCATTCACATCTTCCAGGCGCCAACCCGCATTTTTAGTTGGTGATCCTTTTATTTCTTGTCGGGAGAGTCTTTTACCAATGCGCGCTTTCCGGGCAAACCTGATTTGCCATTGCATACCGGCCACGCCATGACTGGATATCACGCTCGCTGGGACCATTCGCCCTTCGAAGCGGGCGCGCTAAGAACGTTCGCACGAACCATCCAGTCTCTCGGAAACGTTCGTACCGTTTCGCGAAACCGTCACGCCGGCGTGGAGTGTTCGTCCGACGCTGGTCCGGGAACGCATCCCGACCTTCAGCCTATGCCCGATTTGTTACCGAACCCGCCTCTCGAGAAAGCGAACGCGTCTGAAGCCTCCGTCCCAGCACCTCCGTCGAGCGTGAATCCGCCCGTGGACCGGATCGAGCCCCTGCTCATGAAGCCGGATGACTTCAGCGACCTGATCGCGCTAGCAGCCGATGACGATGACGATCCGCTGCACTCGTGGCGTGAACCGCATTCAGCGCAACTCAGCGGCCACGACGGTAAGGCAATGCTTCCGGCAGCCGACATCGACGAAGCGGACCCGCTCGCCGCGCTCACGCTCGAATACCGTGACGCGCTGCTGAGCCAGAAGAGCGACCACGCGCCCGAGCCGAAGGCGTCGCCCGAAGCTGATAGCGAGTCGATCATCGGATCACCTCCCGATCCGTTCGCCGAACTCGTCGATCCGTCGCATCCGGAAGCGTCCGTGTTCGATCTGCTGACGAAGGGGGAGAACATCGACACCCTGCTCGATAGCCTTGACTCGTTCGGTGCCGAGCAGATTTTCGAGGCTGACGAAACGCACGAGATCCTCTCGCTGCTCGCGCCGCACGGAATGCCGGCCCACCGTGCAAGCAGGGCCGCGCGGCTCGCGCGCGAAGAACATCACCTGGTCAGTATGGACAGCCACATCGCGATGCCTGAATCGATCGAATACGAAGAGCCAGAATTTTCAGATGAGAATATCCGCTGCCCCGCCCAACCCTGACACTCCAACCCTTGGCAGCCTGCTCGACGCGCAGACTTACGGCGAACTGAAGGAGCGAACCATCGACAACGTTCGCAAGCATCCGTCGAACGTGTGCGAGCGCTGGCTGCTGTTCGAGCTGTTGTGCCTTGACGGCGAATGGAGCCGCGCGCTACAGCAGCTGCAGACGTGGGCCACGCTCGAGCCGGAAGGCACATCTCGCGCCCAGATGTATCGCGGGCTGATTCGCAGCGAGATGTTCCGCGCCGAGGTGTTCGCGGGTCAGCGCACGCCGGGCGAGATCGAGCCGTTGCCCGAGTGGGTGAAAACGCTGCTGCAAGCCAACGCCAAGCTCGGCGAGGGCAACCTCGCCGCAGCCGACGAACTGCGCGGCGCCGCGTTGAACGCCGCGCCGGCCACGCGCGGCGAAAGCACGCAGATCGGCGAATTCGAGTGGCTGACCGATAGCGACAGCCGGCTGGGGCCCGTGTGTGAGCTGACCGTCGCGGGCGGTTATCGCTGGGTGCCGTTCGACTCGCTGAAATCGCTGACATTCGGTCCGGTCACCGCGCTGACCGACCTCGTCTGGCGCTCGGCCGTCGTGGGCCTAAGGGACGCGACCGTGCTGAGCGGCTATCTGCCGGTGCGCTATCCCGGCTCCGAAACTGGCCCCACTGCCACCCGGCTCTCGCGCGAAACCACCTGGAAAGACGTTGGGGAAACCGGCGTGATCGCGCTCGGCCAGAAAACCTGGAGCACCGACAAGGGCGACGTCGGCCTGCTCGACATCGGCGAATGCCGGTTCAATTACGACGAGCGCGTATGACCACGTCAGACGCGCGGCACCGGCAAGCCTATATGCCGTCGCTGATCGACCGTCTGCTCGACGATGCGCCCGCGCGGCGCAGCGAGCGGCCAGAGACCTATGCACCGAACAGCGAAGGCATGCGCCGCATCATCCAGCGTGATCTGAGCCTGCTGCTCAACACGACGAATCTGGACGACGAATTGGACATCGCGCGCTACCCGATGCTAGCCGAGTCGGTCGTCAATTACGGCATTCCCGCGTTGTCCGGTAGCTACCTCGCCAGTCGCAACTGGGAAACCGTCGAGAAGATGGTACGCAACGCAATCGTGCGCTTCGAGCCGCGTCTGATTCCCGAGTCGTTGCGCATCCGGCCGCTCGATAGCAAGAACCCGGTGCGCTACAACCAGCTCGTGTTCGAGATTCATGGCCTCATGCGCTGGTCGCCCTATCCACTGGAATTTCGCATTCAGAGCGCATTCGATATCGAAATGAATCACGTCACGTTCGACCCGCAATCCGGTAAGGGAAATTGACATGGACCCGCAATTTCTCGACTACTACAGCCGCGAACTGACCTACATGCGGGAAATGGCCGGCGAGTTCGCCGCGCAGCACCCGAAAATCGCACGCCGCCTCGGCATGGAGGGCATCGACGTTGCCGACCCCTATGTGGAGCGGCTCATCGAGGCATTCTGCTTCATGTCGGCGCGCACGCAGATCAAACTCGACGCCGAGTTTCCGCGCTTTACGCAGCGCCTGCTCGAAGTGATCTATCCGAATTACGTCGCGCCGACGCCGGCGATCGCCGTCGCGCAGTTGCGTCCGAGCCTGCGTGAAGGCGATTTCACGAAAGGACTGAAGGTGCCCCGGCATAGCATGCTGCGCTCGGCGATCCCGCCCGGCGAGCAAACCGCGTGCGAATTCCGCAGCAGCCAGGACGTCATGCTATGGCCTATCGACATCGTTGAAGCCCGGCTTACCGCCGTGCCCCCGGATATCCCCGACACCGATCGCCATCTGTTGCCGCACATGCAATTGCACGGCGCATTGCGGCTGCGCCTGCGCACAACCGGCGAAGTGAAGTTCAACCAGATGACGAACTTCGACCGGCTGCCCATTTACATCGGTGGCGACGAACGGATCGCTTCGCATCTGTTCGAGCTGATCCATGCCGGTAGCGTCGCTTCGGTCGTGCGCGCGTACGGTGCGTCGAGAGACGAAGGGCACGTGGTCGCGAAAACACCCGTCGACTTTGAAGGTCTGCAAGCGGAACAGTGCCTGCTGCCGCTTACATGGAATACGTTTCACGGCCACAACCTGCTGCAGGAATACTTCGCATGCCGCCAGCGCTTCTATTTCTTCGCGCTGACGCAGCTTGCGGCCGGTCTCGCGCGCGTTGATAGCACGGAAGCCGAGATCGTGCTGCTGCTCGACCGTCTGCCGGAAGAGCTGGCCGCGCACGTCGATGCAGCGCGCTTCCTGCTGTTCTGTACGCCGGTCGTCAACCTGTTTCGCAAACGCACTGATCGCGTTGAAATCAATCGCGCGCAAACCGATTTTCATCTGCTCGCCGACCGCACCCGTCCGCTCGACTATGAGATTTTTTCGGTGTCGCGCGTATTCGGTCAGCGAGCGCAAACATCGCTCGAAGTCGAATTCAATGCGCTCTATCAGACCCTGCATAGCGACGTGGGCAACCACGGCCGCTATTTCTCGGTGCGTCGCGAGCAGCGCGCTTTGTCGTCCAACGCACGCAGGTACGGCACCCGTACGCCGTATATCGGCACCGAGGTCTACGTGTCGCTCGTCGATCAGGCGGAGGCGCCGTACGGTGACGACATCCGCTACCTGTCGGTCGAAGCGTGGGTCACGAACCGCGACCTGCCGCGCCTGATCCCGCGTAACGGCAAAACCGATCTCACGATGTCCGACTCCGTGCCGATCGAGGGCGTGCGCCTCGTGCATGCACCGAGCGCGCCGCGCGCGCCTTACGCGAGCGGTGAAACGGCGTGGCGTCTGATCCGGCAGCTGAGCTTCAACTACATGCCGCTCGCCGAACTCGACCACGGCGACGGCGGCCAGGCGTTGCGCAACATGCTCGGCCTTTTCATCGCGCCAGGCGAGCGCGAACAGGCACGGCAAATCGAGGCACTGGTCGGTGCACGCACCGAACCGGTGGTGCGGCGTCTGCCAGGCGACGGACTACTCGTCTATGGGCGTGGCGTGCGCTGCGAACTGACGGTCGATGAAACCGGCTTCTCAGGCATCAGCCCGTATCTATTCGGCCTCGTGCTCGAGCACTACCTCGCGCGCCACGTTTCGATCAACGTGTTCACCGAAACCGAACTTCGTTCGATGCAACGTGGCCTGATCGCCCAATGGCGGCCACGCATGGGCGGACGCGGAGCGGTATGAGCATGGAGGGGACTTTTGCGAGCGCCGTCGCGCCGACGCGATCATCGCTCGATCCGCAATCGCTCGACGCGTGGTTCGATCCCGACACGCCGTGGCAGTCCGGCTTCCTGAGCCTGCTGCGCGCGATCGCCGCGCGTGACCCGCTGATGCCGTTGCCGGGCACCGCGAGCCTGCCGCACGAAGAGCCGTTCCGGATTGGTCAGCAGCCCACACTGGCCTTTGCGCCGCGCGAAATCGCGTCGCTCGGCACGCGAGACGGTCGGCTCGATGTGCGGTTGTTCGGGCTCGGCCTGTGGGGGCCGCAAGGGCCGCTGCCGCTGCATATGACGGAGCTGGCTCACAGTCGGGTGGAAAGCCACCAGGATCATGCGCTCGTCGGGCTCGTCGATCTGTTCCATCACCGCGCGCTGTCGCAGTTTTATCGCGCGTGGGCATCGGGGCAAGCCACCGCGTCGCTCGACCGTGCCAGCGACGAAACGTTTTCGTTCTACGTCGCCAGTCTGATCGGCGTCGAGCCGGCCGAGGCGAAGCAGTCCTGCCTGCCCACGCACTCGCGCTATAGCGCGGCGGCGCACCTCGTGCGGGAGGCGCGAACGCCGCACGGCATCGCGGCGACGCTCTCGCATTACTTCGGTGTTCCGATGACCATCGAAGAATTCGTGCCGCACTGGATCCACCTGTCCGCATCGGAACATACGAGGCTGGGGGTGCCGGGGCCCGCGGCGATCATCGGTGAATGCGCGCAGCTTGGCGAGGCCATTCCCGACCGGCAACACAAGTTCCGGCTCGTCGTGGGTCCGCTCGACCTCGATCAGTATCTGCGCCTCACGCCGCACGGCGAGGACTTGCCGACGTTCGTCGAATGGGTGCGGGCCTTCGTCGGCCATGAATACGCGTGGGAGGTCAGGCTGCTCGTCAACCCACGTGCGGCGCCGGCTGCCTGCATCGGCACGTCGCAGAGACTCGGCTACTCGACATGGCTCGGTGATTCCGTCGGCGACCTTCCCGTCGTCGGGATGGTTTTCGAACCTGAACAGTACAACGACCGACCCCGGAGTTCCTTCGCATGAACGCCAACACTCCCACCGTCGCGCTGCGCTACGCCGATCTGCTCGAACCGGTGTCGGCGCCCGCGCCTTGCGGTCCCGATCTCGAATACGACCCGGCTTTCGTGATGCTGCAGGCGGCCGCGGCTCCACGCGCCGAAGCGCAGTACGGCGACTTCGTCGACGTGCCGCCAACGGCCAATTGGGCCGACATCGAACGCGATTGCCGCGCGCTGCTGCTGCGGACGAAAGACATCCGCCTCGCGGTGATCCTGCTGCGGTGTCGAACCCGGCTCGACGGCGCGGCCGGCCTGCGCGATGGCCTGGCTTTGCTAATGGCGATGTTCGAATGCTATGGCGAAGCGCTCCACCCGCTGCCCGTGTTCGAAGGCGAACGAGACGCGGCGATGTTCGCCAACGCGATCGGTGGGCTCGTCGAACCCGATGGCATGCTGGCCGATGCGCGCGACATACCGATGCCGAGGGCGGCGGGACTGCAACTGCATTTGCGCGACATCGAAAAATCATTCGCGACGCCGCGCCAGAAGGACGCGCTCGCCCCTGAATCCGTCGCCCGCTTGCTAAAGGAATTATGGGGCCGACGCGACGCAGCGATTGCCGCATTAGTCGAAGCGCAGTGTCTGACGCAACGCATCGCCGTATGGTGCGATGAGACGCTCGGCGTCGACGCGCCCGATCTCGGCGCGTTGTCCCGAGCGCTGCAGCCATTCGCGCAGCATAGGGTGGACGGCGGCGGCGCGTCCGCGCCAACGCCAGCGCCCGCACCAGCCGTCAACGAGCAGGACAACGACATCGCGCGTGGATCGGCGCCGTCCAGCGTCGCTACGGCAACGCTACCGAAGTCCGACGCGCCGGCCGATCCACCAATCACCGCGCCCTCTCCAATGGATCGCTGGAGCGCGCTCGCAGCCATACAGGAAACACGCAGGTGGTTCGAGCAAAACGAACCGAGCAGTCCCGTCATTGTTTTGCTGCGCCAGTCGGAACGAATGGTGGGCAAACGGTTTTCAGAACTCGCCCATATCATTCCCGCGGATTTACTCGCTAAATGGGATGAGTTCGACGGTTGAGGCAACGTGCGCGCATCTGCGTACTTTCTCCGCTGTCGGCCCCTACAGTCCGCCGGTCAACCAACAAGCTCAAATGAAAAGACTCGTTCAATTTTTTATCCTTGTTTGCTTCGCGATGCCCCATTTCGCGTTCGCGATCTGCACTCAGTTAAAGCCTGCGCAAATTTCCGAACTGCTGTCTCAAGGCTACATCGCGGGGCATCCAATCGCGGTCAACATACCGTTTCAGGAAAGCTCGGTATCGATCGATCCGGGCTTACCGGTCGGCTCGGTGATCGCCACGGGCTTGTCGCCGGCGTACGCCACGTATGCGAACTTCACGGACTGCACCAACGGGGGCACGGTCACATTCGACTATTTCAATGCAACGCCGTCCATGGTGCCAGGGGTCTATAACACCAACGTTGCCGGAATCGGCTTTCGTGTGACCTACCTTCGCGCGAGCGGCACGAATTCGCCACTTCCGTTTACACCATCCTTTGCAGCCGGCGAGCCCAATCAGGTGATCTATGGTCGCTTCGGCATTGGCTCGCAATTCCGGATCGAACTGGTCAAAACCGGCGACATCGCGAGCAACGTCGACGTGATGTTCAACACCCTGGGAACCGGCATTGCCGATGGTGATGGCAGTCGGGTCGTGACGATCACAGGCGGCAGCATCAACGTCAAGGTTCTTCCAAGTTGCTCGGTCAATACCAGCACACTGAACATCGATTTCGGCACCTTCGGCCCAAGCGATGTGTCGACCACGAGCGGGCCGACCCAGCCAGTCGACTTTACGGTGCTCTGCACCGGTCCCACGCCACCGGCTTCGATTACCGCCGCACTTTCGGGAACCCCCGATACAGAAGATCGCAGCATGTTGAAGAACACCGGCGCGACGCATCTCGCGATTCGTTTGCGGGACGTTGCAAGCAAAACGGTTTTCCGGCCCAACGATCCGTCGAGCACCCTCGTCCACGCACCGCGGGGCGCGATGCAATCGCCGTTCGCACTCGAGGCGACCGTGCTGCGCGTCGGCACAGCGACGCCAACCGCCGGCAAGATCCAGGCAACCGCAACAGTCACGATGACCATTCTTTAAACCGACGATCAACGGCAAACGTCTACCAGAAGCAACTAGCATGACCAAGATACCCGTCGCACCGCCGAACTCGATCTTCGTGCAAATCGCGAGCTATCGCGACCCGCAGTTGATCCCCACCCTGCTGGATTTGATCGACAAAGCTAGAAGGCCGGATCTGTTGCGGATCATCGTCTGCTGGCAGCATGCGCACGACGAAACGATGATCCAGTTCTGGCAGCGGGGCTTTGGCAATTGGCGAGCCGAGCAGACCGGCAACTGGACCGTTCACCATCTCGGTCATCGTGAAGCGAAGATCGAATTGATCGACGTCCCCCACATGATGACGCAGGGCGCATGCTGGGCCCGCAATCTGGTCCAGCAGCGATACGGTGGTGAGCGCTACACGCTGCAACTCGACTCGCACCACCGCTTCGTCGACGGATGGGACACGCTCGCAATCGAGATGCTGGAGTCGCTACGCGATGAAAGCCCGAAGCCGGTTCTGACCGCTTACCTTCCAATGTACGACCCCGAAAACGACGATGCTCGATCGAGCGACGAGCCGAGGATATTGGCTTATGCGAGGTTTTCCAAGGAAGGGGTCGTCCTGTTCCGCTCGAAGACACTTTCCAACTGGAGAACCCGAGTTCGCCCCGTCCGTTCGCGCTTCTTCAGCGCGCACTTCGCATTTGCCGACGGTCACTTTGCCGAAGTGGTCCAGCACGATCCGGACTATTTCTTTCATGGCGAGGAGATTTCGCTTGCCGTCCGAGCGTTCACCCACGGCTATGACCTGTATAGTCCGCACAGGCTGATCGGGTGGCACGAATATCTGCGTTCCTACCGCGTCAAGATGTGGAACGACCACAGTCACGAGGCCAAGGAACGGGGTGAAATCGACGAGCCTTGGCACGAGCGCAACGAACGCTCATTGCAGCGCAATCGTGCGCTGCTCGGTATCGACGGACAAGCTCTGGCTGACGTCGAGTTCGGCAAGTACGGACTAGGAGCCGAACGCACGCTCGCCGACTACGAGGCCTACGCGGGCATCAGCTTCAAGTGGCGCGGAGTTCGACAGTCGGTATTGAATGACGATCCACCCGCCCCGGGCTCTCAGCGTCCTGACGAAGCGACATGGAAAGCCTCTCTGCTACGTGCAAACGACGTCCGCGTGTGCGTACATCGGAATGGATTCGACAGGCATGTGGGCACGCCCGGCGTCGAGCACGCGTTGCCGGCCGCGGCCTCGGTCGCCGTCGTGATCTACGATAACGGCGAGACGGAGCTACGCCGCGAAACCGTCGACGCCAGCGGTCTTTCCCGATACCGGAAAAACGACTGGCTCGACTTCCATGTGACTTTCGAATCAGAACTTGGCCGGGTCCCAGCCAGTTACGTCGTGGAGTTGTTCGACGACGCCGGCAACGTATTGAGCCGAGTCCGACGCGCCATCGACGCATGACGCGTCCGCGACGACGACGCAAGGAGACGCTTCCGGCGTCGCGCGGCCAAGAGGATTGCACCACATCAGCGGATTCGGCGCGTAGCAATACGGACTGGCTCCAGCTTCGCCGTTGCGATCGGGGCTGATGTAGCGGCCCGCGTGAGGATCATAGAAGCGCGCACCGTTGTAATACAGTTTGGTTTCATCGTCCGCATATTGGCCGGCATAGCGAAGTGGCTGCGCAAACGCGTCGCTGCTTTGCCACTCCGGCGTCACGAGACTGCCCCACGCACGATAACGCCTACGCCATACGACCCGGCCAGTCTCGTCCGTGAGCGCGACGGCCGTACCGGCGACGTCAGTGTGATAGTGATAGACCTGCGTGCTTTTGATCGCGCCATCAGGGGCGAGAGTCTGGTCCACGCAGGCGAGCGGCGCGAAGCCGGTTGAGCCGTCGGGTTCTGGTTGATATAGGTAGGTGCGCAGTTCCATCGCGCGGTGCTGCTGGATCAGTCTGTGTCCTTGCCACAAGAAGCGCGTGACCTCGTCGCGCTCCGGCATCGATAACTGCTGCGCACTCCGTGGCACAGTGGATTCGACACGCTTGGCGATACGCCGACCGATTGCGTCGTACTGATAGCGCACGGTATAGCCCTGGCGATGCGCGGCGATGATGCGCCCCTCCGCATCCCAATCAAGCGATAGCGCATGGTCGCGGCCACTTCTACGCACCAATTGTCCCCACACATCATGGTCGTAACGATGTCCGCGGCTTTCCCGTAACCGGTGGTCCGGATATACGGCGGGGAACCAGCTTCCGCCAGGCGTATCGAGCAGATTGCCAGCGGCATCCCACGTGAAATATTCGATGTCCCCCTTCTCCGACACCGAGCGCAACAGACAGCCACGCCGGTCGTAGTCGTACCACGTCTGACCTTCGCCCTCGCCGGCCGTCCTGGCGATCAGGTCAGCGGGACTGTAATCGGCTTCGCGCCACAATTCGGTGACAGGTTCTGTCGCGAAGCCCGGCGTATCCACGTCGGGTCCCGTCACCGAGCGCCACCACACCGGCAAGCCGAGCGGCGAAAAGCCCGTATGCGTGCGCAAGCGACCTTGCGTGCGCGCAACCGGACGCCTCATCGCGTCATACCAGAAACGCGCAATCTGCCGTTCGTCCAGTTCGATGAACGCGATGTCGCCGGTTTCGAAGCGGCGCATACGCAACTCCTGCCCCTGCGGCAGCTGGATCGCGACAACACGGCCAGCGGCGTCGTACGTGTAACGCAGTGTGCCGTTTGCGCCGTGCTCGGCGATCAGACGGCCACCGGCGTCGTGTTCGAAGCGGATCTCATCCGCTCCGATACCGAGTAGCTCGCCTTCCGGTGTCGGCTCGCGACTCACGCAGTCGAGCAATCCGCGTGGCCCGTAGTGATACATATAGCGGTTATGCGCGGTATCACGCTGAATCAGACGGCCCGCACGGTCATAGTCGAAGGTTTCGCAACGCTGTTGCCCGGCCGCCTTCCACGTGAGACAACTGACCTGCCCACTAGCTGCATACTCGAAGCTACGTTCCACGCCATCGGCGTCCGTGATCGACAGGCAACTGCTCGCATTCCACCGAAGCACCTGCACCGCGCCGTTCGCGCTTTCGATTCGAACCGGACGCCCATGCGCATCGTACCGACGCACGATCACGTGCCCCTCTTCGTCGACCGCGCGTACGACATTGCCGCGCCGGTCTCGATACCAATGCCGGCTTCGGCCGCTCGGGCCAACGAACGACGTGCGCTGGCCAGCAGCATTCCACACATGACGCTCCGCCTGTCCGTCCGGACGCGTGATGGTCAACGGCCGGCCGAGGCCATCGCGCTCGATTCGCGTCACGGCGCCGAGCGCGTCGGTCACGCTGACGACGTAACCATTGACGTCGTACTCATAGCGCGTCGTACTCCCGCCGATGCCTGTGCGATGTGTCACCTGCCCACACGCGTTATGGGCGAAGGTCGTGGCGCCCCCCTGCGCATCCGTCGAGCGCACGACATCGCCATCGTCGCCATATTCGAAACGCGTCAATTCTCCCGACGGGGTTTGATAGTGCAATGGCTGCAGGCGATCGTTGCGTGCCCACATCCACGCCCGGCCATCGCTTAGCGCGACCGACACAGGCTCACGTGACGCAAACGCATACTGCGTCGAGCGGGTGGCGCCCTGCAGGTCCGTCTCGCACGCGACCCGTCCGAGCGCGTCGTATTCGACGCGAACCACCCGCTCGCCGGGCAGTTGCAGGGTGAGCGGCGCGACGGCGGCGCCGTAGCCGAACCGGTAGCGTCGGCCGTCGAAGTCCGTGTGCGACAGCACGCGGCCCTGCTCGTCGTATTGCCAATGCGCCGCGTTGCCGAAGACATCGCTGACCTCACTGGCCTTGCTATCGAAGTCGTAGGCGAAGCGCTCACGCGCGCCTTCCGACGTGAGTCGTCGAGCCACGCGCGCGGCGCCGCCGATCGTCTGCCATACGTAGCGCGTCACCATGCCGAGCGCGTCTGCTTCTTCGACGATCCGCCCATCGCGGTATGTAAAGCGACGCACGATTTCGCCGACCCGGTTGCGCACCTCGGTGAGTTCGCCATGCTGGCTGTAGCCGTACTGGACCAGCGCGCCGGTAGGACCGCCGTCGACACACTCGACAGCGCTCAAACGCGGTCCCATCCGCGCTTCGTAGTGCATGCGCAGCTCATGGCCACAGGTCCCGCGCATGCGCAGCAAGCGCCCGTCGGAGTCCCAGATCAAGCCGATCCGCTGCTGACGCAGATCCTCGACATATTTGAGCCGAGCGATTCCGTTCGCGTCGAAATCGCCGAACACGCGGTAATGCGGCGTCAGATCCGCAACGACGAGGCGTCCGTCGCTCAGATGCGCGATGTGCAATTGCGCCGCCGCCGCAATCACCTGCGTCCCGTGCTCGGGAAACGGCACGCTGAGCGTGCTGCCGTATTCGTCCGTGTAGAGCAGTTGATCGTCCCGCTTATGCAGCGTGACTTCCCAGTTCGTGCGCCAACCGACGCCGAGCAGCCCGAGCGCGTACTGCGCGCTCGAATAACAACGCGACCATGCGAGCGGAAGACGGCCTCGCAGACTGAAGTCGGTTTCGTCGGCAGGCAGGCAGATTTTGCTGCCGCTGATCACATCGACCGAGCCGCACAGAATGCCCGATAACGCACGACGCATCCGAAAGCGGTCGACCAGCTCGCCGAGCCGCTCACAGCGATCGAGCAACGGTCCGACACCGGCGACGGGCAATACGACGCCAGGCAGTCCGACCAGCTCGCCGCCGATGCCCGCGAGTCCCGTCGTCACATGGCCACCATCGTCATCATGAACCGATGCGCACGTCTGGGGAGCCAGCGGAACACGGCGCGCCACACGAGACCTTGCCGCCAACCAATGTCGCCGGCACGTTGTTGATCAACACCGTCCCCGAACCCGCGACCACAGCTTGCGAACCCGGGTGCAGCGCGCAAACGGCAGAGCTGATACCGACGAGCGCCGCAGGCAATCGATTGATGAAGACCGTCGGGGAACCCCCAGCGATCGAACCGCCATGTCCGATCGCATCGCCTTTGCGAGCCGCTGGAAACATGATCGATTTTCTCCTCATGGAAAACTGAAAGACCGTGCAGGGCGATGCGCGAAGGCATTCGCCGGCTGAACGGTATCGCGAAATACGCTGTTACGCGTCTGTGCCGGTTACCGGCGGTGTTTCAGTCGGCGGCGGCGGTTCTTCCGACGGAGGCGGTTCTTCCGAAGGTGGTGGCTCCTCCGAAGGCGGTGGCTCTTCCGACGGCGGTGGCTCTTCCGACGGGGGTGGCTCTTCCGACGGCAGCGGCTCCTCCGACGGCAGCGGCTCCTCCGATGGCAGCGGCTCTTCCGAAGGCGGCGGCTCTTCCGAGGGCGGCGGCTCTTCCGAGGGCGGCGGTTCTTCCGAAGGCGGCGGTTCTTCCGATGGCAGCGGCTCCTCCGATGGCAGTGGCTCCTCCGTCGGAAGCGGATCTACCGTCGGAAGCGGATCTACCGTCGGAAGTGGTTCCTCCGAAGGCGGCGGCGGAATAATTGGAACGTCCAGCGCATCAAGCACCACTACCGGAACCGGCACTGTCACTGCGCTACCGCATTCCATGTCACCGGGGTTGAGGTCCAGCGGCGTGCCTTGCACCACGACACGGGTGTCACCCTGGATGCGGATCGACTTGCCGATGAGCTTGATCTCGCCATCCTTGTTCATCGTCAGAGACGACTTGCCGCACACGATAGACAACACCCCTCCAGCCGACAGCGAATAGGCCCCGCCTACCGCGTGCGTCGACGCGCCACCGACCGTGACCGTACGTGCCCCGCCTACCGTCAGAGTCGAGGCACCCCCGACCGCAGTCTCCTCGAGCCCGCCGATCGAGACGAACTGTCCAAGACCCACGGAATAGGAGGCAACATCCTTCACCCTCACCGAATACTTGCCGCCAACGACCGTACTGGAAGCTGCCCCAACGTTCATGCTGTGCGCCGCGGCCACGCCGATCGTGTAGTCGGCACCGACCACGTGCGATTCGTTGAGCTTCGTCAGGCGGTTCATGTCCCGCTCCGCCTGCACCGTGAATTCCTCGGCACCCGCTTTGTCCTCGAAGCGAATGCTGTTGTAGTTCTGCAAGCCCCCTTCCATCGACCGGCTCATGAAACCGCTTTGCGTCGCGTTGCCAGGCAACGCATAAGGCGGACGCGTGACCGTGTTGTACAGGCTCCCGGTGATCAGCGGACGATCCGGGTCGCCGTTCCAGAAATCGACGATGACTTCCTGGCCGATGCGCGGAATGTAGATGCCACCGAAACCCTGACCGGCCCACGCCTGGCTCACACGGACCCAGCAGGAGTCGGTTTCGACATTGCGGCCGTAGCGGTCCCAGGCGAAGCGGACCTTCACGCGTCCGAATTCGTCGGTCCACAATTCCTTGCCCTCTGGCCCCACGACGACAGCCGACTGAGGCCCGCTGACGATCGGCTTCGACGTCTCCCGTGGCAGTCTGAACACTTCGCTTGTCGGCTGCACGTCGAACTTGTTGCTGCATGTGTACTCGTAGCCGCTTCCCGATTCATCCGGCGTGCCGCTCAGGTGCAGTTCCGTACCGATCACCAGGTATTCGCAGTTCGCGGCCGTATAGTCGTAGTGGGTCAGCACGAACGTCTGCCCGCACGCGAGTCCACGCACGTTACCTTTGCCTTGCGCTCGCGTGCCCGTCGCGCGCAGCTCTTCCATGCGCGTACGCGCGAGCAGTTCCCCGTGGCTGCTGTCGGTGTAGTCGCCCGGCCAGTCGTAGCGCTCGAGCAGGTTCCAGCTTGTGTCGCGCGGCTGCTGATTGATCGCTCGCATGTCGGCGCGCGAACGCGTGAAGTCGAAGTCGCTCGTCACGTAGTGACCGGTGCACAAAACTTCGGCCGTCGAAAATGCGCTGATGTATTCGGTGTCGGTCTTGCCGTTCTGCGGCTGGAACGCGAGCGTCCGGTATGCGGAGTTCGGCGACTGACGGTGCGCGCCAATGTGATCGCACAGCACGAGCCGGTGCTTGCCGTCGGCATGCTCGAAAAACCAGTAGATGCCCCACTCCTCCATCAGACGTTGAATGAAGTGATAGTCGGTCTCGCCGTACTGGACCTGGAACGCGCGTGGCTCGTTGGTCGGACTCTCACCGTCGAGCGCATAGCGGCTCACGTCGACGCGCTTTTCGACCGGGTACGGATAGTCTTTCAGAACTTCGTCGATGATCTCGATGACCGTCTTGTTCTGGAAAATCTTGTAGTCGGTCGTCAGGGTGGCCAGCCACAGCCAGGGCTTCAGCACGACACGATAGACGTTGTAGCGGCCTTCCCGACGCAGATATTGCGCGGCGGCGACGAGTCCGGTGATTTCACGCTGAGCCGCTTCGGGATCGGCACTCGGCTCGAGGTCGATCGCGACGGTCATTTCCTTGCCCAGCAGCGCCTTCAGGTCGAGGTTGGCACTGACGGCAAGCGGCACCGTGTAATCGTCGGGCGTGCGCAACAGCAGCTCGTATTCGAACAGCTTGCCGAGAGACTCGTCGCCCTCCAGAGACATGAACTGCAGCGCCGGCTGCGTCAGTCCGTCCGCGCTCTGAGCCGGCCACCGCGGTATCGCCGCGCTGGATACGGTCACTGCGCGGCGTTGCACACTTATCGCGTTCAAGGGATTACTTGACATGCACTCCTCTGAGTTCTCTTTATCGAAAAGGCGCTACAGCTCGTCGGCGGATGCGGAGCCTGACGACGCTTCCGCTCGCCTTGCCAGCGCGCTTCCACTGCCAGGACAACGAAAACCCCGCAGCAACGCCGTCAGTTGCGGTCCCGACTGTCCGCCCGACGTCAGTTCGATCACCGCGTGCCGGTCGTCGAAATTGAAGTCCACTGCCGAGCGGCTCGACGACAACGTCGACGTCACAAGCCCCCGGTCGATCAGACGGAACAGCGCCCACGGACCTGCGGTCATCACGGTCGACGTGTCCGGACGCACGCGCGGATTCGCGGTGAGGCCGGCCATCGAGCCACCGCGCGGCCCCGGCCATGTGATCGGGAATGTCGCGACCGGCCCGTGCGCATAGCGCAGGTTTTGCCCGTCGACGTCGATGAGCAGATCGGTAATCTCTGGGTCCAACGACACGACCTTCAGGCCCGCGTTCCACGACATCCGGGTTGCGCTCGGATCGCGGAAAAATGTCTGGCGGATCGCCGCGGCGCGCTCGAACGGATCGAGGCTCGGTCCCTGCATGGGCGGCATGCCGGGGCTGACCGGCTTATAGCGCCACGGCCGTATGCTCGTATCGACACGGCTCGCGAGCGTCTTGTGGAAGAAGTCGTCGAGCAGGCCGCCTGCCGCGAACACGCGGTTGAAATCGTCGATGTCGACTTCCTGGACGCTCGCGACGAACGGATATTTGCCTTCGACAGCGCGGCGGCATTGCGCGCCAACGCTCGATTCGACCTGCATCGTCAGCAGCGAGCCGACGTTGCGGTCCACCTTGCGTATCGACTGCGACGCGAGGCCCACGAGCACGGCCCGAAACGGCGGCGGAAGCTTCTGCGCCTCGAACTGCATCGTGGAGCCGAGGTCGTCCGTGGGCGGCATGCTGTTGGTGGCGAGCACGTCGCCGGCCGTCATCAATCGCGTGTACTGCTCGTTGATCAGCCCGATGACGCCGCCCAGCTGCAGCACGCCGCTGCCGCCAGGCAGCGCGCTGCCGCTATCGGCCTGGCCGGTCACGACTTCGCGCAGCGCGGCAAAGCGTCTGTCGACCAGTTCACGTTCCATCTTCCGCTGCGCAAGCTGACCGATGGTAGCGGTTGCCGCCACGGCGCTCGCGGCGCGCGCTACCTGCGAGCGACGGGTGATCACGTTGATGGCACTCCCCGCGGCCGACGGCTCGTCCGCGCCGTCAGCGACTGACAGCGACGTCTCGCGCGCGGCCGTTCGCGCGAGTCTCGCCAATGGCGAATCCGGCGCGGCCAGTGTGCGCAGCGTCTGCAGATCGGGCGCCAGCGTGCCGTCGCTGCCGGACACCGGCCTCACGTCGTCGAGAAACTGGCTCCAGTAGTTGGCATAGTCGGTCAGGTACTGGCGACGGATATCGTCGGCGAGCCTGTCCTTGCGCAGTGCGTTGCCGTTGGCCATCTGCCGCCACCGCGCCGATGCATCGGCCTCGCCCATCACCCACGCGTCCTGTTTGCGCGCCCGCTCGAGAAATTCGGGCAGGCGCTGGTTGAATACCGCGTGATAGCCGTCGTAGGTATAGAGACCGGGGATGCCTCGCGCAAGCGTCGAGCCGTCGGCCAGCATGAACACGGTAGTGGCCTGCGGACCCGCGGCGCTCAGCAGCGTGACGTTCTCGGGCGCCTCCGGCGCCATGGCGTTCATCGCACGTTCGTAGAGCCGTCCGGACGCCGGATTGCGGCCAAGGAACTCGCGCGCGCGACGCACCAGCTGCGCATTCACCGGTTTTGCCGGCACCGCGGGGACCCCTTCTCCGAGCAGCGCGTCGAGGTGTCGCGCCATCACGCTGCGCTCGCCGAGCGGTGCGACGCTGTTGTTGTGCTCCCAGTCGCCGAGCACCCATGCCTTGATTGCTTTCGCGTCGTATTGCGAGCGATCGAACAGCATCAGGTAGACCGTCAGCGTGCGATAAACGCCGTCCGCGGCCTGTGCGCCGATTTGCGTATCGAGCACCGTTTCGAGCCGGCCGATGACTTGCGGCAGCAGCATCTGCTTCAGCAGACCGTCGTAGGTCTCGCCGGCGGCGGCGCTGATGGCGGGCACCGTGTACAGCCCGTAGCGCCATGCGAGACCGGGACTGTCGAGGTCGATGCCGTCGAACTGCGGCAGGTCACGCGACGCTGAAAGTATCGACCCCATCGCCCCGGCCCGCGGCGCCTTGCGTTGCGACGAGACCCGAGCGGCGAGCCCATTGGCCTTGCCGTCGATCGCAGCAAGATACTCGCGGTTATTGCCGAAGCTCACGACCAGCGCACCCATCAGCCACACCACGATGATGATCGCGAGCAGATGCCCGACCAGACGCAACGCGCGGAAGCGGATTTCCCAGTACAGGTTCGGCCGCACCAGATGCGCTTCGGCCAGGATCACGCGCTGAAACAGATTGCGCAAGAAGTAGCCGCGATAGGCGGTAGGCGTAGCGTCGCCGGACGACGGCGAGACGGTTTTCGGCGCGGCGCCGAACAAACCCGCGAGCCCGCGGCGCAGCCGCTGCAACAGTGTGGTGCTGTCGGCGGACACGGCCTCGTGAGTCTGCGCCGCGCTCGTGAAATAGACGCCGCGCAATGTGCTGTTCAACTGCGTGTCGTCGTATTTCGAATCGAGAAACACCAGCGCGAGCAATTCATTGAGTTCCGCGCACAGGCTGCGAAACTCGGCCGGCAGCGCATAAAGCTTCTTGCGCAGATCGACCTCGTACACCTCTTGCAGCCTGGTGTTGATGCCGTCTTCGAGTCCCTGCTCCAGCTCACGCATCTCGGCCGCGCAGGTCAGGCGCAGTGTGTCGCGGCCGTGTTGTTCCGGCTCTTCCTGATAGGGCAGTGTAAAGCCGAAAATCTGCGCGCGACTTTCCGCCGTCAACGACTGGAAATACTCCCCGAAGCCGGGCAGCAGATCGAGCTTCGTGACGACTACGTAAACCGGGAATCGAATCCCCAACTGCTGGCGCAACTCGCCAAGCCGCGCGCGCATCGACGCGGCGAGCGCCTTTCGTTCGGACGCTGGGCGCGTCAACAACTCTTCGACCGAAACGGCCAGCAACGCACCGTTGATCGGCGCGCGCGGTCGCCGCTTGCGAAGCAGCCCGAGAAAGCCGCGCCATTCGGCCTCGTTCGCGCTCTTCAGGTCTTCCGGTTTGACGTCGACCTGCGCGGCGTCATGCGATGCTGCGTCCTGAACCATATAACGGCCAGCGGTATCGATCAGCACCGCCTCGTTCGCGAACCACCAGTCGCAATTCTCCGTTTCGATGCGGCTTCCAAGCGACGCCGCGGCCATCTGCTCCGCCTCCGGAAAATCCAGACCCGAATTCAGGATCAACGTCGTCTTGCCCGCACCCGGCGAGCCCACGACCATGTACCACGGAAGTTCGTACAGATAGCGCTGGCTTTCGAGCAGGCGACGCAGCCCCGCCGACCCGCCGCGCATGCGTTTGAGCTTGTCGATGGCCTTCGCGACGATCGCGTGAAGCGCGCGGATTTCGTCTCGTGCAACAGGGGTCGCTGCCGACTTCTTCGTGAACGGATTCAGGACGCGCTGCAGCAGCACGTCGTCGCTGCGCACTGCCCGCCACAGGCGGTACAGCTCATAGATTGCATAGCAGGCGAGCAGCACCGAGATCAGCAGCACGCGGGACCATGTGGTGCCGAGCGGATGCGTTTCGCCGAACGCGAGTATCGGTCCGAAATACCAGAGCGCGACACACAGCAACGCGACGCCGATGACACCCGGCGACCAGCCGAGCAGCCAGAACAGCAGCAGCAACAACAGCACGACGACTGACAGCGTGCGCGAGAGCACGCTGTCGAGCGGCCGGTAGTCGCCAAATGCGATCAGAGGCCCCACGAACCAGACGGCCGCAGCCGCCACGAGGATCGCGGCGAGCATCAGCGTCTGGCGCGTCAGCACAAGTTTCGATAAGCGGTTCAAATAAGACATCAAGGCTTTCCCGTTAATGCGTGACGAAGACTTCCACGCGTCGATTGCGGGAACGACCTTCCGCTGTAGTGTTGTCGGCGACAGGTTGTATATCGCCCTTGCCGATGGCAACGATGCGAATAGCGGGCACGCCGTGCGCTTTCATTACGTCGGCGACGAACGCCGCGCGTTTTTCCGATAACACCTGGTTGTCGGGAAACTCCGCTGTATGAATCGGCTGGTTGTCGGTGTGCCCGGTCACCGTGACTTTGCCGCCGACCCGCGCGACCTCCTGCGCCACCCTGCTCAGCACCGGGTCCAGTTCCGGGCGAATGCGGCTTTGCCCCGGAAGAAACACGTAGTCGCCACGGAACACGACCCGGCTGCTGCTGCCGTTCTCTTCGACCAGGACCTGGCCCCGAGCAATCTCATCCTTCAGCAGAATCGACAGGCGCAAGCGCTCGTGAGCGACCGGAGCCGCGACCTTGATCGGCACTCCGATCGCCAGAATCTTCGCTTGCAGTGCATTGCCTTGCGCCAGAAGCCGATACTCGTACCAGGCGAACAGCGAGAACACACATAGCGCAGCGACGCCCGCAGTCGCCCAAACCGGCACACTTTTCAGCAACCGCATCCTGCCCGGCTCCTCGCCGCGCCAATGCGGTGACAGTTCGAGCCGCAACGTGTCCCGCGTGCCGCTGATGAGCGTCAGCATCCGCTGCCGGATCTGCTCCAGATGACGTGGACCGTCCGCCGCAACGCTGTAGCGTCCTTCGAATCCAAGGCTGAGAATGCGATACAGCACCTCGAGGACGTCGATGTACTCCTGCGGGTCGGTTGCCATGCGGCCGATCAGCAGGAAGAACTTCTCGCCGCCGTCCACTTCTCCCTCGAACTTCAGCAACAGCCCCCGCGCGGCCCAGATTCCACCGCTCCCCCAACGCGTGCGGTTGGCGGCTTCGTCGAGCGCGGTGCACAGCGCGTAGCGAACAGCCGCCACGTGTTTCCACGGCAAACCCGCTTTGTCGCAGACCTTCTGGAATGCGGCGACCTCACGCACCAGCAGCGAGCGCAAGCTCGCCACCGAAGCCAACGAATCGAGCGAAGCAGGCATGTCCGCCAGCATGCGCAACAAAGGCTGCGCGGCTTCACGCAACGGATTGCGCGCGGTCTTCATGCGCTCTAGACGCGTCTGCACGTCTTCCGGCGGATCGAAGGCGGCCGCATCGACGACCGTCTCCTGATCGGCGACGGACGCGGTTGCGGGACGCCCAGCGGGCAACGCAGACGGCTGGCTCTGGCCAGAAGCGGAGTTGGCGGCGGTCAGCAGAAAGTCGAACGCATCATCCCCGTAAGCGCCGGTACTCATTTTTGACGCACGCCCCACAGTTCAAGCTTGAGTTCCGGGAAGTGTCCGGCGACATGCATGGCAAGCCCTCCGTGACGTGCAATCTGTTCCCAGAACGGTCCGGTACGCGACAGTTCGAAATAGATAAAGCCCGAGTTGAACGGAATCTGGCGCGGAGGAACCGGCAGCGTCGCCATTGTCAAACCCGGCAGGTGTGAACGGATCAATTCCGGCAAGCGCTGCGGATGGCTGATCTTCGTTTGGGCAAGAAACTGCTGCTGCAGCAATTCGGCAGGCATCTGCGCGCCCACCGCGAGCACGAGGCTCGAATAGCCTGCAAGTTCGTTCGGCAACGTGGCGGCCGTACGGATGCCGTGCGCCTGCTCCGTCAGTGCAATCGGCTGCGCACTGCGAATCAACACCTGGTTCAACAGATAGTGAACCTCCTCGACGAGCGGCCTGATACTGCGGTAGAGCTGCGCGTGGTCATAGCCTGGAGCCGGCCGCGGACGACGCGTTTGCGGACGCACGAAGGTCGAAAGCTCGCCGGCAAAAAGCGCGAGTTCGCGATACAGGTTTACCGGCGCCGTCTCCTCGAGTTGGCAAATATGTTCGAGCAGCGGCTCATAGCGATTGAGCACCTGGAGCAGCAGAAAGTCGGCCGCTTCGGCCGCCGCGCCCGAACGGCCATCGGCACCTGACAGACGAGCGGCGAGCGCGTCGGCACGTAGTCGCGCGAGGCCGTGCAGTTGCATCGCCCATTCCCGCAGCAATGGATTCGCGCCGTAACCGGTCACGGGCGGAATGTGGTCGGTGCTGTGCAGCGACACGGCGCCGTCGGCATGCAGCGCCTTCACGCGCGTCAGCGCAACACCGATCCAGGACTGCGTCAGCTCTTTCTCGGGCAACAGCCGCAAGCGCAGATTCGACAGTTGGACGGGCTTCGGACCTTGGCCGATCGCATTGCTGTCGCGCAGTTCCGTGTCGTACGCATGGTAACGGGCGAGCGAGCCGCTTTGCTCGGTGAAGGCGGTTTCCTCGGTATTGGGCAAGCGCAGCGGGATCGCCAGGTAGATCACCTGCTCCTGATGTTCCGCGCCGATCGTCAGTGGGGGCGGAGGCTGCGTCAGACCCGGCACCTCGAACGGCGTGCCGTCTGGAAATACGCCCAGCCCGCTCTTGAATACCAGCTTGCCGAATCCGAGCGATTCCTGATCGATTTCATAACGGCTGAAGCCCCAGAAAAACGGGCTCAGCGGCGCACTGCGGCGATGCGCGAACGACTCGAAATACCGTTCCTGCTGCTGAAACAATTGCGGGCGCAGGAATAGTCCTTCGCTCCAAACAACTTTGCTATACCAACTCATCGAAATTAGTCTGACTTTGAAATCGAAACAGTGCGCTGGTCAAGCTGGATCGTCAGCTTCTGTTCCTTGTCTGGAAGAGCCATCCTGTACCATGCGGCGTCGGGCGCGACTGGCAACCGGTACACCGCGCGCCAGACTGATTTCCCGAGATCCCGGTAGCCGGCCAGCACGCCAATTGCGGTAGTGACGGGGTTCGACTTGCGGACGATCTCGCGTGTGTCGCCGGGACGCAGAATGAATTCGTCGACGACCAGCGCGTCGTCGCCAAGGATTTTTTTGTCGTCGCTTTGCAGCGTGAAAAAGTCGGCGGTTTGAAACGCCGTCGGCGACTTCAGTTCGTAAACCCGCACGAGGATCGGCGCCGCCGTTCCCCACTCGTTCGGGTTGACGTTCTCGTTTGCCGCGATCTGAAGCCGGAGGGTCGTTCGCTCCTTGATAACAGGAGCCGGCGCGCTAGCGCACCCGGACAGCCATGCGCTTGCCCCACTCAGGGCTAGCCAGCCCCCGATACGCAGCCATATCGCGAAGCGGGAAAAAAAGATCGAAACCATCTGACGGTATCAAGGTGATCTCGCACTTCGCCCTGAATCAACCAGGATGCCTGCATCCAGCCCGGCATCCCGGCTAACAGCCTTGACACAGTTCACCGGACAACAGAGTGGTGGTGCCAGGATTCAGGAAAATGTGCGACTTTAGGCTGTGTTCTTCTTGATATCGAAGGTCGCCGTGATCGCACCACCGCTACCGCCTTGCGCGTTCTGCACCACATACTCCTGCTTCAGACGAGCAAAGGACAGACGCACTGATTCGCGCGGACGCGATTCGCTGTCGCTGACACCGGAGGGATGCACCGAGGTAACCAGCACGTCGTGCATCGTGAATTTGATGTACTCGAGCGGATTACCCCCGGCCTTACGCACGACCAGCTTCGCTTCGTCGATGTGCTTACCGGTCAGGCAGTATTGCGTCAGATTGGGCGTTGCACGATCGATGAAATGCTCGAAGGTGAAGTCTTCGACCGTTGCTCGGCCGGCGCCGCCGCCGGAACCAACGTGCATATTCGATTGCTGCGTAACGCCCCACCCCCAGCTCAGAACATCGATTTCGTCCTTGTGGCTAGCGTCCGCCGACTCACCATCAATCCCGTTAATCTTGAGAAAGATGTCTTGCGCCATAAAAGTACTCCTTGGTACACGTTAGTTTTAAAAGTTGCTCAATGAAAGTCAGGCATATTTAGTGAGCGCCTGTCCGTCGCTCAATCACCGCATAAGCGGTGGACGCCAGATCAGGCGGCTTCCTTCACGAGCGGCAGCTTCGCAACGAGACGCAAAGAAACCGTCAGACCTTCGAGCTGGAAATGCGGACGCAGGAAGAATTTCGCCTGGTAATATCCCGGATTTCCCTCGACGTCCTCGACGACCACTTCGGCGGCGGCCAGCGGTCGACGTGCCTTGGTTTCCTGGGACGAATTCGCGGGATCAGCGTCGACGTAGTTCATGACCCATTCATTGAGCCACTGCTGCATTTCGTCGCGCTCCTTGAATGCGCCGACCTTGTCGCGCACGATGCACTTCAGGTAATGCGCGAAGCGCGAGCACGCGAACAGATACGGAAGACGCGCCGATAGATTCGCGTTCGCCGTTGCGTCCGGATCGTGGTACTCGACCGGTTTCTGCAACGATTGCGCACCGATGAACGCCGCGTAGTCCGTATTCTTGCGGTGAATGAGCGGTATGAAGCCACTCTTGGACAATTCCGCTTCACGGCGGTCTGAGATCGCGATTTCCGTCGGGCACTTGATGTCGATGCCGCCGTCATCCGTTGGGAACGTGTGACACGGCAGGTTTTCGACTACACCACCGCTTTCCACGCCGCGAATCAGCGTGCACCAGCCGTAGTTCTTGAACGAACGGTTGATGTTGACCGCCATCGCGTACGCGGCGTTGGACCATACATAGCATTGATGATCCGCGCCGTCGGTCGCCTCTTCGAAATTGAATTCGTCGACTGGATTCGTCTTGACGCCATACGGCAGACGCGCAAGGAAACGCGGCATCGCAAGGCCGATATAGCGCGCGTCTTCGGAACTACGCAGCGAGTTCCAAGGCGCGTACTCGAGGTTTTGCGTAAAGATCTTCGTCAGGTCGCGCGGGTTCGCGAGTTCCTGCCACGAGTCCATCTGCAGCACGGACGGCGCTGCGCCGGTAATGAACGGCGCATGCGATGCTGCCGCCACCTTGGCAATCGAGCCCAGCAGGTCGACATCGGCGGGTGTGTGATCGAAGTAGTAGTCGGCGACGAGACAGCCATACGGCTCGCCACCCAACTGCCCGTACTCTTCCTCGTAGATTTGCTTGAAGAACGGGCTCTGGTCCCACGCAATCCCTTTATAGCGCTTCATTGTGCGCCGCAGGTCGTCTTTCGACACATCCATGAAGCGGATCTTCAGCTTCTCATCCGTTTCCGTGTTCGCGACGAGGTGATGAAGTCCACGCCACGCGCTTTCAAGACTCTGAAAGTCTTCATGGTGGAGAATCAGATTGATCTGTTCGGATAATTTGCGATCGATCTCCCCAATAATCGACTCTATGTTTTTATATGCGTCGTCGGACACCGTTGCCGAGGTAAGCAGCGCCTGCTGAGCGAGCGTCCGGACAGCTCCCTCGACAGCTTCGCGCGCGCGCTCCGTTTTGGGCTTGAATTCGCGCGACAGGAGTGCGTTGAAATCGGACTGATTGGTCACGCTCGCCGTTGCCTTGGTGCGCGTATTCGCTTGAAGTTCGGCCATCATTTCCCCCATCGTTTCAGGCTGTGCTTTCGTGCCGAAAGCTAAATTCATTCGTTGGTCAACGGCTCGCCGGTGGAAGCCGCTTCCGGTTTCGGCGCCTTGGCGAGCGCTTCGAGCAACGCAGGGTCTCTCAACACCTTGCTGACCAGGTTTTCCGCGCCACTCTTGCCATCCATATACGTTTGCAGATTGGCGAGTTGCGTACGCGCCTCGAGCAGTTGCGCGAGCGCGTCAACCTTCTTCGCGACGGCTGCGGGCGAGAAATCGTCCATGCTTTCGAACGTGATATCGACCATCAGGTGACCTTCGTTCGTCAGCGTGTTGGGCACCGCGAACGCGACACGCGGTTTCATGGCCTTCATTCGCTCATCGAAGTTCTCGATGTCGATATTGAAGAACTTACGATCGCCGACGGCGGGCAGCGGTTCGAGCGGCTTGCCCGACAAGTCGGCGAGGACGCCCATCACGAACGGGAGTTCGACTCTCTTTTCCGAACCGTAAATTTCGACGTCGTATTCGATCTGGACGCGGGGGAGCACGATTACGTGCGATGAATTTTTGAGAACTGGTGGAAGCCGACATAGTGCTCTGAGGTTATTGCTCAAATAAAATAGGAAACCGTGACATCGCTCGTTTTCACTGAGGAATGCCGCAATCCGATGATGTTATGTCTCGAAGCAGCGTGACGATATGGGCGGTTGCCCAAAATTCGGTTTCGTTTGCAAAAACGAATGACCGGTTTGACGTGCCACGTAAGCAGTCCCCGGAGGGATGCCCGCGGCGAGTACCTTTAGTGCGTGGTTGAATCGGGAATCAGGGATATTTCGACGCGACGATTCATTTCGCGCCCCTGACGACTTTCATTGCTGGCAATCGGCCGCGTATCGCCATATCCCTGAATGGCGAAACGTGTGACGGACAGCGAAGCAGTGTTGACGAACCAATCGCGGATGGCCTGCGCGCGTGCCTCGGACAACTTTTGATTCGCGACGCTGGGACCCACGTTGTCAGTGTGACCCGCGATGAGAATCCGCTTGTCGGGATTCGCGCGAATCAGATCGAGAACGCCTTTGAGTCGTGGCTCTGCACCTGGCTTGAGCGTCGTCTTGCCGGTGTCGAACAATAAGAAGTTGTCGATCGTCACAGCGAGCGGCGGCGAATGCGCGGCAATCGATGGGGAATGCGACGTGGCGGTCACGCGTTCAAGCGCGACTTGCAACTGCTTGTCCCGATACAGTCCCCAGCCGAGTCCGGCCGGCAGACCGTGGCTCGCGTAGCGAGCCGGCTCGGCGGAATGTGTGCGCAACGATTCGAATCGCTCACGCTTCGCATCCGCACGGGCTGTGGGTAGATGCGCAGAGACCTCAAGGTCGTTGGCGACTCGCGCTACCAACCTGCTGTTCGACCATGCTGACACACCAATCGCTACAATCAGGAAGACGGTCGACGCAGCCACCGCGTGCAGCATTGCGGAGTACGACCGGCCCCGCTCGCGCTTCGAGACCTGAAAGCTTTCGTCCCGCACAATGGTCGTGAGTAAAGGCAGAGACAGCGGCTTCGGCGGGGACTTCGGCGTCATCAGCGGCGGCCGCAGGGTGGTTTTGCCGGTTAACCATCGCGACCAGGCGCCGGGACGGATCGGTGGGTGTCCGATATCGGCCAACAGCAAGCCACGCAGCGAGAACGGCGCAGTGTTCGCAAGCGATGAAAGTATCGATAGCAGCGCCGCATCTTCTAACCAGTCGAATACTCCATACCCCAGACCGGCACGCGACGCACGTTCCGGGTGTGCCACAGCGAGCCATGCTTGATCCAGCTGTAGCCTGAGTGCTTGCATATGTTGCGGCGCGGTTACGGTCGCGGGCTGCATCGTCGACGGATTAATTGCATCGCCGAACCAGACCGGTTCCACTGCGGGGTCGTCACTCGCGCCGAGATATGCGTAGATCGCGATATAGCAGGGTAAGGCGAACGTCCGGAAACCGAGGCTCGCGCCAATTTCGCGCTTCCAGCGGGAAAATTCGCGGCGAATCACCGCGTCGTCGCACTCAGCGTCCGGAACAACGGGCATCAATACGGCATCCGGCGAACGTTGATACGACTCCATCACCGTGGCCAACACGCTGGACAGCGCCCCGGGGGACCTGACATGGAACCACACCGCATCACCGTTACGGCGCAGCGTGGATGACTGGCCATCACGTGCAAACAACGCACCGGCATGCGGCCCGACGACAAGAACAATCGATAACTCACGCACGTTCCCGAGTTGAACGTGCTGGCCCCGGTGGGTCGGCTTCGATCGCCCGTAGGCTGGTAAAACCGCCGTGCCCACCCCCGTCACCAGAACAAGGCTAAGCACAACGTGCCACGGCGGTTGGAGAGCAAGCGGCAAAACCAGCCATATCAGGCCAGCAACGAAAACAGCGATCCAGATCAGCGCCGCTCGGTAGCTGTTTCGGGAAATCATTGCGTACTCTGCTGGGACGATGATTGAGGTAGACCAGGTATCGCAGCGTCCCGGCTAAGGCCCAGCACCGCCCATAGTGACGCGACGGCAATCGCGCCAACAATGAACCCGGCGACGGTCCTGCGTAAATGTGGGACGTGTGATCTGTCCGACGGCCGAATTGAATTGGACAATGTCATTGCGGTATCCGGTACGTCGGATATGGACAACACCGCGGTGTCACATCTATGCGAATTCGACGCCGATTTCGCACGCTTCAGATATGCGTTCGTGTCTCCCCGTCCGCCGTCGAAGCCCAGCCCCAGCAACACGCTGTAGAACTCGAGCCAGGCGAGATCCCGGCCGCCGCCATTCACCACGGCTTCGATCCGTTCCCACACCAATGCTGCGCCATCGCGCACGCCATGAAAACGCTTCTGCAGCGGGTCACGCAACCATTCCTCGTGCTGTTTGGAAGGCAATGCATGCAACGTCAGCTCATCTAGCAGAACGCACTGTGCGAGGCTGACTTCCTTGATATCGGTCGCCGGAAAGCTTCGATCCTGCATTTGTTGCTGTAGCGTCTCGACCAAGTTGCTACAACGCGCGCGCCAAAAAGGAATGGCCGGCATCTCCGCGCCGTCGGATAGCAGTGCTGCATGCAACGCTGTCGCACGCATCAGCGCGACTATTGAATCAAACATGATATAAAAGTAGGCGCGGCGGCTCCCTCAGGGCATTTCGATGACGTAAGTCGCGAATGTACTAACAGTGCCAGCCGTGGCTCGGCCCGTTGCGTAATAGCTGGCAATGAAATCGACCGGCGTCGGGTCCGTAGAGGTGATCGGAATGACTTTCATCGTGGATCGGTCGCCGACCTTGATCCGCGATCCATCCGCATTGGCAAGCGTGACCTGTACATTCATTGCCGATGTCGTGCCGCTCCCGTTCTGCAGGTCCAGATTTCCCGTATTGGGATCGGTCGACGAACCGCTCTCGAAATACACGCGCGCAGCCGTCACGCCGCTTGGGCATTGGATCGTGATGGTGAAGACCTTTGAGCCATTCGCCACTCCGGCCCTCGGTAGCGATTGCGTCGAAAGCCTTGGCAACGTGACCGTCATATCGGGCGAACTGACCAGCGAACACGTCGTCGCGTTGTAGGTGCCCCTAAAATTGAGCGTGACCGAAGGCGAGCCTTGCGCATGTACGCAAACTGATCCCAACAGCGCACCCGCGATCAACCCGGCAATTGGTCCGGCAATCCGAAAGTATCTGCAAATATTTTTCATTCTCTGACCTCCACTGTCGGCGGAATCATCTGAGCCGCAGCGCTGGACCTGATCGGACATGGGCCTTCGCCCTTCAACGAAGCGAACTGACAAGCGCCGCGTCCGCTGAACGCCGCGCAACGGGCTTTGCCGGCGGAGACCAAACGAGCGCTGGATCACAACTCAGCTTGATGCGCGCAACGATCCCCGAGTGATGACTGCTGTCTGCCTTGTCGTCGTCCGGCACCGTGTAGGGCATCACGCACTGCTCTGCTGCGCGGTTGCCCCAGCGCACCAGCAGCTTGCCTTCGTGCTCGAGCCCGCGCAGGTATGCGAGGCCACCCTGACCGACGATGCCCACCGACTTCTCGGATTCATCGAACAACTCGGCGCCCATCGGCATGGCTTTGCCTTCCCGATCCAGGACCTCGGCGAAAATCGGCGTACCCTGCGTGGTCGCAATCTTCACCTTGACGAGCGAATTCGCGCGCGGCACGACTTCCTCACTCGTGTTGCCCAGTTCAACGTCGAGCGGCACGTCGCTCGGATCCAGTGCGACCGTGTTGACCCGGTATGGTGTCAACGAAGACACCACCGCATAGCCGTGGCCGTCGATTCGCGCGCCCTGGCCATTGATGATCCGGCCACCTTCTGCGCCTTTCGCTTCGACGAGCGCGAACGCCTGACCGAGTGGCGGGCTCAGCGTGACGCCGCCACTGTGAATGACGACCGCGCCGTCGGCGTTAAATGCGGCTTGACGGGTCTGATTGCTGATCGATCCATTGACGTTGTAGGTACCGAACGGCGCGCGATACATCGCGTAACCACCCGCGGAAACGGTCCGATTGACGCCGGCGACGATCCGCGATGCGTTGACACCATAGTTGATCGGCGTGGCTCCGGTCGTGTTGCCCGACGCAGTGGCCTGTATCGTGCTGTCCCCGTTCGAGCTGCGCGCAACATTGGTGGTCAGGTAGTCGAACATATGATGCTCGTTCGAGTCGACCTTACCGAGCGGAATCGTCAGGTTCAAACCCACCTGCGTGCTGATCTTCGAGTTTTGCAGGCGCGTGCGTTGCGCATATAGCGAGTAGGACACCCGCTTATATGCGCTATTGAAGCCAACCTGGTATTGGAGATCGTAGCCCTTCGACGCGCCCCAGTAGTTCTGCGAACTGCCGGCGATATAGAAAGAGCTCGACTCGCCGATTGGCTGATTGACGTTTAGTTGCAGCCGGCTGCGCGTGCGGTAGTCATACTGACCCGTGATGTCTCGCGAGCCATACCTCGCGTACATCGCGTCATGAAGGCTATAGAAGCGTGCGGTCGAGTAGCGGTAGGCCGCAACCGAAAAATTTGTGTTCGGCCCTGGAACAAGCTTGCTGTAGCTGATCCGGGTACTGTAGCCGGAACGACCACCGGACACGCCGGGAATATTCGTTCCCGCCGCCGTTACGTCAAACGCGAATGCGCCGAGCGGGGTATTGAGCGCGACACCCACCAGGCCAGCCCAGTAACCTTCCGCAAACTGTGCACCGGTGTAGCCGGTCAACAGGTTTGTCAGGCCGCGCTGATAAATCGCCTGCGCCACCCACGGATGGTTATTCAGCACGGTATCGCGATAGACACCGGTTGTCAGATTGAAACGTGAAACGCCAGGCCGCAGCAACTGCGGGACGGACGCAAACGGCACCAGAAAAGTCCGCTGGCGGCCGTCGGATTCTGCGATAGTGACCTGAAGATCGCCGCCATAGCCGGTAGCCGGCAGGTCGCTCAGTTCAAATGGTCCCGGCGGCACGCTGGTCTCGGCCACGATGATGTCGTTCTGACGGACGATGATGCGTGCGTTGGTATCGGCCACGCCACGCACAACCGGTGCGTAGGAGCGCATGGAATCCGGCAACATGCGGTCGTCGCTCGAAAGCTGTACGCCACGTACGTTGAACGAGTCGAAGACGTCACCGCTCGTCGAGCTGTCGCCGATCGTCAATTGACTCTTAAGCGCCGTGACATCGTGCTGCGCAAACAGCGCGACACTTTGCCAATGTGCGTCGGGACTCCGGTTCTGCAAGCTTGCCGTGGACCACTGCCGGAAACGCCAGCCGTTCACGTTGAATCCGCTTTGCAGGCCGAGGTAGGCACTGCTGAAATCCCCGCTACCATTGTTCTGGTGACTCGTATAGCTGGCGAGACTGTATTGCACGAAGCCTGCGTTGATCCCGTTATCCCAACGGGACGGATCGACGTAACCGGCAGCCTCCGTGCGCAGTTCGATTTGTGGAATCGACAGATCGAGCTGCAGATCAGCGGTGTTGAACGACGCAAGCGATCCTGGTACGGCTTCCGCCAGCGGCACGCATTGCGACGACGCATCCGTATCGTCGAGGTCGCCCCTTCCGGCTTCCTTTAACCGCTCGATTACGCGCTCTGTATCTACGCCAGCCCGGTCCAGGCTGGACGTCGTGAAGCAGGGCGTTGCGATATCCGTGTCCGGCACCGCCTGAAACACGACATCGAAGCGTCCACGCTTCTTACCATTGACGATCAGTTCGACCGGATAAATGCCTGGAGTAACGGGATTGCCCCGCGTGTAGCGCGACAGATCGGCGACGTTGCCCGTAAAGAACGCGGGATTGAACTCAACTTCTTGCGGAACCTCCGCAGAGTGCCGATTCGATGCCGGCATGCCAGATGACGCATCTGTATGCGCGGCGTCTCCGTTGGCATCGACTTCCTGTTGCGGCAGCTCGGACGCAGAGCAGTCACTGGGCGGCGTCGCGCCGCCCGAATCCGGAGCACATGCGGCGAGCGCGGAATTCGCGGAAAAGATCCAGCCCGACGCTACGATTGCAGCCCACGCCAGTGGATGAAACCGGAAAGGGACATTACTGAATACTTTTTCAACTGCTGTCTTACTATTCCGCACGCCCGACATCCCGTATTCCAATTATTGATTCTTTTGCGCTTCCGCGCTGTGCGCACTTGTCACTTCCGCCGAGTCCTTGATCGCTGTACCGAAATCGTTCAGAACCGTGAAGGAAACCGTGGCAGGAGCTTTGATATCCAGCTTTCCATCCTGCGGACGGAGATCGACGTGTCCGAACGGGGGTGCCATGTCGGGCAAAAGTGCAACCTTGCTGCCTGCCGTTTCTACTTCTGCCGTTCCGACGGAAACGAAGTAGGGCGACGGGTTGTCGAGACGAACGACCGTCTGACCTTTGTCATCTGACTCAACATGCCACTTCAGTTGAGCTCGCCCCGCCGTTGGGTCATCTAGCAATGATGCGGGCCGGTAGAACATCTTGATACGCGTACGGAACGCGAGCTGGATCATGTTCCGGTCATCAGCGTCTTTAGGCTTGGGGGGAATTTCCAGAACGTTTAGCCAGTAGACGGACTCACGGTCCTTCGGCATGTCGCCGCCCGCGAACATGATGCGCAACGCCTGACCTCTGTGAGGCTCGACCCGAAAAACGGCCGGCAGCAACGTGAACGGCACCTTGATTTCATTCGGCGCAGCTGCCGCATCGCCGTCGTCCAGCCACGCTTGGACCAAGACCGGACGACTGTCAACATTGTTCAAACGAACGTTGACTTCGCGATTTTGTGCCGGATAAATAACTCGCGTACCGGTAATGGTGATAGCAGCTTGTGCGGCAAATGAAGCCGCAGTTAAGGCGACAGCTGCGGCGAACAATATTGGGAACTTTACTGGAGACACTCGCTCCTCCACGCAACAGATAAGCGGAATGCCACGTCGGGCTGCCTTCGAAGTAGAAAAGCAACCCGATGCCATTCGGCTCAGATTGGCTTACTGGTATGCCAACGTGTAGCGAACAACAGCCGTCACGTAACCGGCCGTGGCTTTGTTCGTTGCGTAGTACTGGCCAGCGTAGTACATCGTTGCGGTACCGTCGGTCCCGACATTAACGAACTCGCCCGTACTGCCCAGCGGAAGCACCGACGCTTTGCCACTCGCGAGATTGTGATCAAGCAATTGAACTTCGACGTTCCCGGCCGGCGAGGTGGTTGCCTGGTTAACGGCATTACGCGTAACCGGGTTCATGTTCGTGGTCTCGAAATGCGCCGCGACCTGTGTCAGCGTCGCCGGGCAATTCGACACGGAAATGTTGAACGGCGTGGAGCCGCCGACGGAGCCAGCGGCAGGCAGCGTCTGCGAAGACACGCGAGGCAGCGTGACCGTTTGGTCCTCGTCACCCGAGTTGATCACACAGGTGTCGTCATACAGTTCGCCGTTAAACGTTACCTGACCTGCGCCCGGTACAGCTTGAGCGAAAACCATCGGCGTGACGGACAGGCCAGCCAGCGCGATCATGAGTTGCGTCACTTGTTTCTTCATTGGATTCCTCTTTGTTGCTATTTCAAAACTACACCCCTTGTGACGCCGGAGCTCCCAGCGATCGTCAAGGCAGAGGAATGATGTCATTGAAGAAGATCAGTGTTAATGGGCCGATACCCAAAATGAAAGACCACATTGGACAGCCGACAAACGGTGCGTCGATTCATCGAACTGAATCGATGTCAGGGCGACCATACGACAGGGAAAGGCGCTACGAGAACTACTGAATTCGCCTGAGAATTTCGGCAATCGCTACGAGCAAGACCACTCGCGCACGATCGTGACGAGTTCCACGTCGTTTCTGGCACCCAGCTTCTTCATGCCAGCGTTCTTCTGATTGCTAACGGTCTTGGGACTGCGATTGAGCCGCTCGGCAATTGTGGCGATCGACATTCCGTCGCAGATCATTCGCACGACCGTCGATTCATTTTTAGATAGTAAATGAAGAGAAGATCCGCCTTCGGCTGCGCGCGTCTTTGCGCGCAACATCTTGCTCGCAATGGAATCAGGCAGAAAGACGCTCTTATTTTTGGCGGCACGAATGGCAGCGGTAAGGCTGACAAAGCCCTCCGGCCCCTTACCGACAAAACCGGCCGCCCCCGCATTGAGCGCAGCCGAAATGATGTGCGTGGAAGAATGCGTGCTCAGAAAAACTACGCGTATGGCTGGAGCGACACGCCGGATCCGGTCAAGAAGATTGAGACCATCGGCATACGGATCGCCTTCGAATTCGTAGTCGCACACGAGCACATCGACGGGCACTTCCACCAACAGTTGGAGAAGCTGCCCAATAGTTTCGCTCTTGAAGCAGACCCGCATGTCCGGACAACGCTGAAGAAGTTGCTCGACGCCGAGCAGAATGAATGGATGATCGTCGGCAATAGCCACCCTGATTTTGCTCACTCGGACTCCATACCACGCTGGTGAATACCCTTCTCGTGCCGACACACCTGCATGCTTTGTTACCAAAGTACGATGTCATTTCGCGCCGTTACATGACGAGAAAGGCGCTGGACATCTCGCGCATGCCACTTGTCGAAGGTTCCCAGACCACTATTCTTTTAAATCAATCGAAAGCGCTGAGCAGGTCGGTGTGCTTTGGTGAAACCAAAGCAATTTTTCGCATGCAACCCGGCATGCACCATCGTGAAGACGGAATAGCGCAACGCGCCCCGCTCAGCAGCGAGGAATTCAATGATTCCCGCCTTGCACTTAGGCGGATACTACGGGGCGCTAACAGGGAAAAAAATCAGCGAATTCCTATATGCGTCTCCGGTACAGGGAGTCCGTGGGTCAAGGTGGTCTACAGACACGCTCGAGAGCGGCAATCTCCGCACTGAAATACTCGCGCGGGTGCTGATGAAGGAACTCGAGCACGAGGACGCGTGGAAACGTGGGCCACAAACCGGCCTACTCCAGAATTCGGTGGATGTTCATGGACGTGATGGCAACGCGGGGCGGACGGAAGAAGGCGACCTGCCCGCCCTTGCCGGTCGATGCAAGGAAAAGTTCGCGGCAGCCATTGCCCCATTTCGCAGGGCGAACGGCGACAGGCGAGATTAAGTGTGGGGCACGCCTTAAGGGAACCTTAAACCCCGAAGTGATTGCGCATGAGATCGGCGAACGCGACCAGCGCGGTAAGCAGAACCACGATGAACAGCCAGCGTTCCGGCAGCGTAAACACAGGCCGCTTCCCCTTGCGACGCTCGGCGAGGTAAAACCACGCGGTCGCCGCCGTGTAAAGCACGGTCGACATCAACAAATAATGCAGACCGCCCGCGTACACGAGAAGGAGCGCATAGACGCAGCCGATCAGCGCGAGCACGAAATCGACGCGCCGTGACCACGGCTGCCCCGCATACGATTCGCCGCTCGCCGCCAGCTTCAAGCCATAGCCGGCGACGAACAGATATGGAATCAGGCTCATCGACGTCGTGAACTCCTTGGCCAGCGTGAACGCTTCTTTCGAAAACAGCGTCACGATCAGAAACGCCTGGATCACGAGGCTCGTCATCCATAGCGCGGCGACCGGTACGTGGTTGCGGTTTTCTCGGCCGAGAAACGCGGGCATCGTACGGCTCTTGCCCGCCGCGTGCAGAATTTCGGCGGCGAGCAGCGTCCATGCGAGATAGGAGCCGAGTACCGATATCAACAGGCCGAGCTTGACCACGATCGCGCCCCACGCGCCGACCGCGGCGCTCAGCACGCCAGCCATCGACGGATTTTTCAGCGTGCCCAACTGCCCGAGCGGCATCACGCCATACGACAACAACGTGACCATGACCATCAACGCAAGCACGCACAGAAAGCCGAGCACGGTCGCGACGCCGACGTCGCGCCGTTCGCGCGCATGCCGTGAATAAACGCTCGCGCCTTCGACGCCGAGAAACACGAAGACCGTCCCCAACATCGTCTTGCGCACCTCATCGAACAGCCCCATCGCCGACGGCTTGGGATGGGTCCACAGATTCGCGATGAACATCTGCCGTTCGACGCTCGATAGCACCAGCACCGCGAACAGTCCGAGCGCGAGCAGCTTGGCGACCGTCATCGACGCATTCGCAATCGACGAGCCCTTCACGCCGCGCAGAATCAGAAAGTGAAACACCCAGATCATCAGCGAGGAACTGACGATCGCGCTAAACGTATTGCCGGCGCCGAACGAGGGCACGACGATCGCTAGCGCCGACTTGATCAGCACGAGATAAGCCACGTTGCCGAGACAGCTGGCGCACCAGTAGCCGAACACCGACAGAAATCCCGTATAGCGTCCGAACCCGACGCGCGCATACGTATAGACGCCGACGTCGAGTTCCGGCTTGCGCCATGCGAGCCGTTGAAAGATCAGCGCGAGTATCAGCATGCCGGAGCCGGCGATGGTCCAGCTGATCAACGAACCGACGACGCCGGTGTATTTGCCGAGCGCCTGCGGCAACGAAAAGACGCCGACCCCGACCATCGAGCCGATCACCATCGCCATCAGGCCCGGCGCTGAAAGTCTGACGCGCTTGTCCATGCTGCGATCGCTCTCCCGCGAACACGTTCCGACCGAGCCGCGCTCGCGCGACTACGATGATCGACCGCTCAGATGACGATCGTGCCGCTCGCGAGGCCGATCAGCGCGGCGATCGCGCCGCAAGCCGCAACGGCAAAGATGACCCACTCGACTTTCGAAAACACCCGCAGGCCGCGCTCGCGTTTGGCCACCACATACAGCACCGTACCGGGCGCATAAAGCAGCGCCGATAGCATCAGGAACTTCAGACCACCCGCGAACAGCAGAAAGGCCGTATAGAACGTCGCGAACATCGCGACGAAATACTCGGTGCGCAACGCTCCGCTCAAGGTGCCGCCATTCTGTCCACTGTCGTAACGCGCGGCCTTGATGCCGTATGCGGCCACGAGGAAATAAGGAATCAGCGCCATCGAGCTCGTCAGATTGAGCATCAGCGCAAACGCATCGGTCGACCAGTACGTGCTGATGACGAAACACTGCACCACGGTACTCGTGAGCCAGATCGCGGCGACCGGCAGCTTGCGCTCGTTTTGTCGAGCGAAGAGGCGCGGCATCGTCTCGAGGCGCGCGGCGGCGAACAGCACCTCGGCACAGATAAGCGACCACGCGAGATACGCACCGAGGATCGAAATGATCAAACCCGCGCTGATGAACACGACGCCGAATGGGCCGAGCAGCGCGCCGAGTACCGCGGCCATCGACGGCTGGCGCATCACCGCGAGATCGGCGCGCGGCAAGGTCGCGTAAGGCAGCAGCGTCACCAGCACCAGCAGACACAGTACGGCCACGAAGCCGGTGATCGTCGCGGCGCCGACATCCGAGCGCTTTTTCGCGTAGCGCGAGTACACGCTTGCACCTTCGATGCCGACGAACACGAAGACGGTGACGAGCATCGTCGCGCGAACCTGCGAGAACAGGCCGTTGCCGAGCTGATCGTTGCCTTCCCGCAGATTTGCGTGAAACATGTCGGCGCGAAACAGCGCGATCAGTATCACGATGAACAGCACGATCGGAATCACCTTAGCCACCGTCACGATCGTGTTGATCATCGTGGCCTGCTGAACGCCGCGCAGCATCACCAGATGAAACAGCCAGATGCCCACCGACGACACGATGATCGCGGTCGCCGTATTGCCCTCACCGAAGACGGGGACGAAAGCGCCGAGCGTCGATTTGATCAGCACCCAGTACGACACGTTGCCGAAGCAGCCGGCCATCCAGTAGCCGAATGCGGATAGAAAGCCCGCATAATCGCCGAAGCCCGCGCGCGCATACGCGAACACACCGGCATCGAGCTCGGGCCGTCGCTGTGCGAGCGCCTGGAACACGCGCGCCAGCGCATACATGCCGATGCCCGCCACGCACCATGCAATGACCGCGCCGAATGGTCCGGTCGCACGCGCGAAATTGCGCGGCAACGAGAAAATCCCGGCGCCCACCATTGAGCCAACGACCATCGCGGTCAATGCGGGTAACGACAGTTTCGTCTCGACCTGGGTTGTCATCGTTCACCCTTCAGAGAAGCTGATTTCTTCCAGAAAGGGACTGACGCGGAGCCGGTGCGCGTACGCCGCGCATCTCCTGTTAGTCCTCCCGACTGAAGCCAACGGCCTGCGAGTACGCTTGCTACGCGTTGATGCAATTCATCGCGCATGCGATGTGAAGCTATTCACCCGATCGTTCTCACTGTGAAGCCGGCGCCGGTGCGTTCGCGGTGGCGGGCGCGGGCGCCATCGATGCTGGTTGATTCGAGGCCACTGGCGGATTGGCCAACCAGCCGCCCCCCATCGCCCTGAACAACGCGAACTGTGCCTGCAGCTTGCCGACCTCTTCCCTCGCCTGCGACGACTGGCTTTCGAGCAGCGCAACCCGCACCTGATCGATATCGACGCGGCCGGTATCGCCGAGTTCGTAGCGACGTCGCACCTGGCTCAGCTGCGCGGCACGACGCGTGACTTCTTCATTGCGCGCCTTGAACAACTCATCCTGCCGGTTCAAACGCGCCAGCGCACGGTCGACGTCATAGAACGCGCCGAGCGCGGTCTTTTCGTAATTGAACATCGCCTGCTGCGCCTGCGCATCCGACGACTCCACCTGCGAGCGCCGCGCGCCGAAGTCGATCAGCGGCATCGCCATCGCCGCGCCGAATAGCCAGAACGTGCTGGCCCCGAGGTTTTGACCCGCGAACTCCCACCCATTGCGCGCTAGCATGCCGCTTAGCGATATGGTCGGCCAGTAGTTGAGCCGCGCGACATCCGACTGTCTGACCGCCGCATTCACGCGCGCCTGCGCCGCGATCAGATCCGGGCGCCGCATCAGCAGATCGACGGGTTGGCCGGGCTCGATGTGCGGCAGTGCGGTCATCAGCGTGTCGCTTTCATCCAGGACTCCGGCGAAGTCCGCTGGCTGCACGCCGCAAAGATTTTGCAAATTCAACCGCGCCTGTGCGATGCCGTTCTCCAGGTCCTGCATACGCGCATCGACCTGGGCGCGGCCAGCGCGCGCCGCTTCGATGTCCGTACTCATCACGAGGCCCGCGGTAAAGCTCTTTTCGGCAATGTCGACGAAGTCGTCCGCGATTGCGCGGCTCTGCAGCAGGATCGTGCGCTGACGCAGCAGCCCGCGATACGTGACATACAGATTCGCGACACCCGACACCACGCTCAGGCGCACCGCCTGCGCATCGCCCGCGGCCGCGCGTACCTGCTCACGTGCCGCCGAGAGCCGCGAGCGTCCCTGGCCGAACAGATCGATCTCCCATTGCGCCTGCAACCCGACTCGCCAGAACTGCGCATCGGTATTGGTGATGCCGAGGAACTGCGCGAACTCGAGCTGAGTCTCGCCGCCGTGGAACTTAGCGCCGCTGACGCTCGCACCGACCGACGGCAACAGTTGCGAGCGAGCCAGCCGGATCCCGGCCTGCACCTGATCGACGCGTGCATAAGCGGTAGCGATGTCGAAGTTGTGCGCGAGCGCGACTTCGATCAGTTTGTTCAGCGTCGGATCGTTGTACTGGGTCCACCATGCCGCGAGATCCTGCGCGGACATCGGTGTCGCCGCGCCCTGTTGCGCCTCCGAATACTGCGGCGGAAACGCGGCGGGCTTTTCCAGTTGCAACGAACCCGAACAACCTGCTTCGAGCAGCAGCGCCGCGATGGCGAGAAGACAAGGGCGCGCGCGGATCATTTTGCTTCCGGGTGTCGGCCCGGCTCCCATTCCGCCCGCTTGATCGCAAACAGCATCGAGTACAGCGCCGGCACGGCGACCATCGTCAGTATGGTGGCGAAAGCAAGGCCCGACATGATCGTAATCGCCATGTCCTTGAAGAACGGGTCCCACAACAGGGGCGCCATACCGAGCGCCGTCGTACCGGCCGACAGCATTACCGGACGCAGACGGCTCATCGCGCCGTGCGTCACCGCCTGCATACGCGGCACGCCGGCGGCGATTTGCGCATCCATTTCTTCGACGAGCACGACGCCGTTCTTGATCAGCATGCCGATCAGGCTCAATAGACCGAGCAATGCCATGAAACCGAACGCGCCACGAAACAGCAGCAGTCCGAGCGTCACGCCGCAGATCGACATCGGCACGACGAGCAGCACGACGAGCGCGGGCTTCAGGCGCCCGAACATCATCAGCACCAGCAATGCCATCGCGATGAAGCCGAGCGGCAGTTGTCGGAACAGGCTCTGCTGCGCGCGCGTCGACGATTCGTGCTCGCCGCCCCATTCGAAGCGGTAACCCGAAGGCAGCTTGATGTTCTCGATGCCCGAGCGTATGCGGTTGAAGGCGTCGACGCTGTTCTGCCCATAGATAGGGTTCGCCGATACCGTGATCGTGCGAATCCGGTCCTCGCGCGCGATCTGACCTTCCTCGGTCCCGACCGTGAAGCCGTTGACCACGTCGCCGAGCGGCACGTAACGGCGCAGACCCGCGCTGAACACCTGCAGGTCCTGCAGGCCCGCGACGCCGCGTGTGTAGTCGGGCGAGCGCAGCACGATCGGCAGCAATTGATCGCGCTCCCGATAGATGCCCGCGCGCAGGCCTTCGGTTGCATAAGCCATGGTGTCGGTGACCTGCCGGCGCGTCACACCGAGCGAGCGCGCGCGCGACTCGTCGAAATCCGGCCGCACGATGCTGATCGGGTTCTCCCAGTCGTCGCGGATCGCGATGATACGGCCGTCGGCCTTCAGCACGTCCTGCGCTTCCTGCGACAAGCGACGCAGCACGGCCGGATCGGGACCGGAGAAGCGCGCCTGAATCGCCGCGCCTCCGCCGGGCCCGAAGTTCGGCCGCGTCACCGTCCAGTGCTGCTCTGGGAAGCGCTTCTTCAGATCTGCTTCGATGTTCGGAAGCATGACGTCGATCAGGCGCTGATCCTTCGCGCCGACGATGAACTGCGCGTACGACGGATCGCGCGTCTCCGGATCGTAGACAAGGAAGAAGCGCGTCGCGCCCGAACCGATATACGTCTGCACGTTGGTGACGTCCGCATGCTCGAGCAGCACCTTCTCGACTTCGCGACTCTTTTCGACGACCGCGCGAATGTCGGCGCCGCGCGGCAAACGCATATCGACATAGAAGATCGGCGTCGTCGACGCCGGGAAGAAGCTCTGCTCGACGAAACGGAACGCCCAGCCCGCCAGCACCGTCAGCGCAACGAGGCCGATGACCACCAGCACGCGCCGTCGGGTGACCCATGACAACAACTCGCCATAACGCCTGTATAGCTTCGCCTTGAACGGGTCTTCATCGATGATGTCCGCGGGCTTGAAAAGATAGGTGCCGAACAGCGGTGTCAGCGCAATGGCGATTACCCAGCTAAATAGCAGCGAAATCGCAGCGACGGCGAACAGGGACGCGCAGAATTCGCCGACCGCATCCGGTGACAGGCCGATTCCCGAAAAAGCCAGAATCCCCACGATGGTCGACGCGAGCAAAATCCATTGGCTTTGTTTGAGGATCTCTGTCGCCGCCTCGAGATGCGACTTGCCTCGCTGCACCCTCACGAGCATGCCCTCGACCACCACGATGCTGTTGTCGGTCAGCATGCCCATCACGATGATCAGCGCGCCGAGCGATATCCGCTGAAGCTCGATCCCAGCCGCGTACATGACGAGCAGCGTGCCGAGAATCGACAGGAACAGCTCGATACCGAGCACGACCCCCGCGCGCCAGCCAAGCCCGATGCCGAGCGCAACGCCGACGATCGACACGGACAGGAACACGTCGAAGATAAAACCGCGCACGCTCTCGTCGACGACCTGCGGCTGATCGTAAAGCGAGTACAGCTTGATACCGATCGGGCGGTCGCGCTCGAGTACGGCGAGCTTCGCCTTGATCCTCTCGCCGACTCTGACCACGTTGACGCGCGGTCGCGCGCTGATACCGATCGTGATCGCGGGCTGGGCGTTGTAGTGAATGACATGGTTCGGAATCGTCGCATAGCCATGGCTCACGCGAGCGATATCGCCGAGCAGCAGCGTGCCGGGCGTATTGTTGACGGGCAGCGATCGGATGGCCTGCAGCGAATCGAGCGAGCCGGTCGGCGCGATCCGCAACGACAAGTCGCCGACGCGTTCGCGGCCCGCGGGCCGAACCTCGTTCTGCAGGAACAGCGTCTGCGCGAGATCGTCGGTGGAAAGATTGTTGGCGATCAGTTTCGACTGGTCGACGTCGACCGAGATCTCCTCCTGCTGCTGACCGGCGATCACGATGTCGGACACGTCGTCGAGCGTCAGCAGTTGGCGGCGCAGTTCGCGCGCGTACGCATAGAGTTGCGCCTGCGTGTATCCCGCGCCGGTCAGCGCGTAGAACATCCCGTAGACGTCGCCGAAACGGTCGAGCACGAGTGTCGGCCCAGCCCCCGGTGGCAGCCGGACCTGTGCATCCGACACAGAATTGCGCAATTCGTCCCACACTTGCGGCAATTGCGCCGACGTGTACTGGTCGCGAATCTGGACGCGGATTTCAGAGTAGCCAGGCATTGAACGCGAGGTCAGCTTCTCGACCTGCGGCATCTGCTGGATCGCGCTTTCGAGCCGGTCCGTCACCTCCTGCTCGACCTCGTGCGCACTCGCGCCCAAATACAGCGTCACGACGACCGCGGTCTTGATCGTGAACTTCGGGTCTTCGAGCCGCCCGATGTTGTAGTACGCAAAAAGGCCGCCCAACAGCGAGATCAGCGCCAGAACCCACGCGATCAGCGGCTTTTCGATCAGGGGGCGCGCGAGATTCATTGAGGTGCATCCATTGGGCGGACCGCCATTCCCTCTTTCATGAACTGCGAGCCGCCGGCCACCACGCGGTCGCCCTCCGCGACCGCACCCGCGACGACCACGTCGTCATTGCGAATTTCGCGCACGCTGACCGGCACCGCATGCACACGGCCGGAGGCCGCATCGTAGCGCCACAGACTGCGCTGACCGTCCGCGCCGATCGACACCGCCGCGATCGGAATCGCGAAGTAGCCGAGGTTGTCGCTTTGCGCGACTTGCCGGGCCGTGTCGGACATCTGTACGCGCAATGCCATGCCGGGTAACAGCATGGCGCTTTGCGGTCCTTCGATGGAGAACACGAGCCGGTAGGCGGCCGAAGTCGGCGAGGTCTGCGTGGTCCGTTCGCGGAACACTAGCGCGAAGCGGTTCTGCGGCCGTTCGGGCAGCCACGCCTCGGCTCTCAGCGTCTTATCGACGAACAGCCGTTCGGCAATGCTCTGAGGCAGATCGACGCCGACATCGACACGGCCGACGTTTTCCAGATTGAACGCGGGTGCGCCAGCCTGCACGACCTGCTGGATTTCGATGTTGCGGCGAGCGATCCGGCCGTCGAATGGCGCGACGAGCCGGGTATTGCGCAGGTCGCGGCTCGCCATGTCGCGTGCCGCGCGTGCGGCATCCGTGGCAGCCGACAGCTGCTCATAGGCAGCCTGCGACAGAATCCCGTCCTTGCGCAGCACCGCCTGGCGCTTCAGGTTGTCGCTCAGCTGCTGATACTGCGCGTTCGCGCGTTGCAGTTGCAGCTTGTAGGGTTCTTCATCGATACGCGCGATCACCTGCCCGCGTTTCACGGATGCGCCTTCGAGCACCGCGATCTGCACGACGCGGCCCGATACTTCGAAGGCGAGCGGCGAGATGCTGGTCTGCTCGACTCGCCCGGTAAAAATGCGAATGACGAAGGCGTCGGCCGGTTCGACCCTGGTGAGCTGCACGGCTGGCCTCGTATCGCCAGTCTGTGTTTCGGTCTGCCGTTGGCAGCCCGACTGTGAAACGGCGAGCGCACAGGTCAACGCGCATGACAATACACCGGTCAACAGGACGCTGGCTGTTCGGCGAGGGCGCGGTGCATCGGAGCGGTTTGCGTTCATGATGTCCTCGGCTGACTGCTGGCGCAACCCGTGTCGTTCACCCGATGGCAACGTAGCTCGCGGGCCGGCGGATACGGTGCTCTACAGGTTGCTCATGAATTCATAGGGGTCCATAGCAGTGGACCGATGAGTGCATTCGCTGCGACTTCCACGGCCGGGGAACAGCGGCATCGCGTCTGTCGGACCGGCAATGTCATGCGTCGTCATTCAGGCTCCGTTTATCGGGCATCCTGTCTAACCGCCAACCTGCTTCACCACGCCGAAGAAAGACTAAGGAAATTGACAAGTCCGCCATTCATGACTTTGCGCAGTTCAGTAGTGGTCTGCCCGTGTCATGCGCGCATCATTGTCCCCGCTCACAGTTCGTCACAGGCATCATGGCCGATCAATGCGTTTGCCGTCAATCGATTCGCAACTTACTGCGGGCACCCAGACTTGGTCCCATGGTTGCTTCAACTTCTGTTGTCGAAATATAAGCATGGCTATTCTGTCTTTGCCGATGGAGCAGCCGTGTTTGTTAAATCGGGATTCATTCTCATTGGAGCCAATGCGCACCATGGCGAATGGCATTGGTCGCACCAGCGACTTGCCGGGCGTAGAGTCCGACCGGCGCGACGCGTCATGACATGCTCGCTCGCATCGCGGATATCGCGGTGCGCAGCACTCCATCTGGTCGTCAGCAGTCTTCTGTCCCGCTGCGCGATGATGACCGTCAACTCGCAAGGCCCCGGGGAGTACATCGCGATGCGCCACGGCGATATTCTGTCGACCGGCCGTCTGAGCGCCGCGACGCCAGACACGCTGCAAATCGCGGCAACCGATGGAAACACCTGCCAACGCGAGCCGCTCGATTGCATCAATCCGATCTCGACCGCCGGCGGAATCGATACCGACTGGCGATTGTCGAGCCTCGCCGAACTGTCGTTGCGGAAGACCATCACGAACACGCCAGCCAACGCGAGTGAATGGAGCGATGCGCAATTCGATCTGTCCGGCTACCCGAAGGCGGCGCGAACCGCGCGAAGTCATTCCGGCGTCGCGGCTGTCGTTCGCCGGGATACGTGGCATTTATCGACGTGATGATTTGGGCGCCGAACTCGTTGCGATGATGAAGGTGCCGCCGGCTGAAGACGACGCCGATGCGGGCGGCGATGCCGATGACGAAAGAGTAGCAACGCCGAGACCGATACCGGTGTCTCGTCACGGGCCGCAGGACGGCCGAGGTCGGCATCGCGCTATTTCAGTGAGATGCCGTCGCCGAACGTCACGACGTTGATCTGGTTCAGCCAGGGCGCGCTCGAGTAGGTGCTTGCCTCACATGATGTCGTGCTGTCCGTCTACGATCCGTATCGCGAAGACAGTGTCGAGCGACACGGGGCGGGCTGTGCCACTTTCGGCACCCTTCAGCGCGGGCGATGGCATCTGGCTCGCGCGCTCGGGTTTCGCCGAGCAATCGTTGCGCACGCCGTATCGATGCGCCGGGCATCTACATGATGCAACCCTTCGAACCTTTCGATCCCAGTCGACGGATCATTCTGATGTTGCATGGCCTCGCGAGCGGCCCCGAGGCGTGGGTCAACGTCGCCAGTGATATTCACGGCGATGCGCGACGCCGGCGTCGCATCGGATGGTGCTTTGTCGACTTTCCGCGACGCGCTTCGGGAGACGTTGAAAGACAACTGCGTGCCCGAAGGGACCGACATCGATCGTGAGGACGAGCGGCTCAATCGGCTACTGAACTTCACACCGATGCGGCAAGTGGAGCACGCCATATTGATCGCGGCACCCCACCAAGGCACACCGTTCGCGACCAACCGGCTGTCGCGCTGGACGGCCAACCTCGTGCGTGTGCCGCTCGCCCTACAAAACGAAATCGCGGAAGTGATGGGAACGGGGACGAACGTCGGACTGGAAGGTCAGACGTTCCACCCGAACAGCATCGAGCCGCTGCGCGAAGCCGATACGGTGATTCGCGCGACGTCGCAGTTGCCGATCAGCCGTCAGGTTCGCTTCCATTTGATCATTGCGTGGCGCCGCGAAAGAGGGCCGCTCGAAGATTCCACGATGGCGTCGTCCCTTATCGCAGCGCGCCTCTCGCGGGCGCGCTGTCGGAGAAGGTGATTTGTTGCCGGGCGCAGTGTGCGGGAGACGCCGGAGGCCGGGTTTGGGAAGTGACGGCGGAGCGGCCAGGCGTCCTTTCACGACGGCCGTGGGCGTGGCAGTCAGCGGCAACCCCTGGGAATTTATTCGCTACAAATTACGTATTAAATGTTACGAATGCTAGAAGGCGTGAGTGCAATCTTGCGCGCGATCCCCACTTGGTCGGAGTGACGGGGTATCGTGCACCAATTAGGCTGATTCGCGTGAAACAATGGCTCGTTGAATTGAAAAATCTGTTTTAAAACAATAAGTTATGATATGCGAAAGACATTTACCAATGTTTCACGAGGGGCCAATTGGCGAGATCGGCCGAAGAATCGCGGGTTCGCGCTCGGATTGGCTAATACTCGCTCGTTTTTCGATATTTAGTTCGTAATAGTCGGCCTCGCGTTCCGCGCCCCGTATGTTATGGGATTTTGCTCGTGGTCGACTCATGGAAGCTGGAGTTGGCGTCGCGCTCAGTGATGGACGGTGGCGCTGCGTTTGTGGAGCTTGCGGGGCGCAATTGTCTCGCTCATCGATGTGAGAAGAGTGAGCCGGACGACGACTCTTCACGTTGACGACGATTTGCGCATTTGCCCTCGCCGATACTGCGAACGATCGTCCAGCGGGTTGATTTCCGATGCGCCGGGAGCAGCGTTGTCAATTTCGCGCGACCGCAGCGGCTGGCGCAGGCTCAACCAGTAGCGCGACTTACGGGACCAGAACGGGAAGATCGGTTCGGGTCGTGGAGCCGCGTATGTCGTGATGTGGGCAAGTCGATCGGACGACCTGCCGCCCCCGGTTAATTGTCCGAGAGTGGCTTCTTACTGCCGACGTTGTGGGATTGCTTAACGCGCGTACCGCCGATTACGCAGCGGCGGCAGGCGGTCCGGGTTGACTTTCTGGCCGTCGGCCGACTGTCTGGATCTGCAACGGGATGTGATTCGGGGGGGCAGGCTTGCGACGATCGAAAGGAGAGGCGTACACCGCTTGCGGCAGCTCGTTCGGCATCGGCCGAGAAGGATCGCACTAGCAGGTTTGGCATCCCTTAACGCGACACTCGAGTATTGGCTGGCTCCCGACACAGCTTGAATTATTCGTTCTGTGCGCTGAGACAAACCAGATTCACAGCCGTCCTTCGCGCTTCCGTCCACCAGATCCGGATTTGTCGGTGATCGTACGGGACGGATTTCCCGGCAGAAGAGCGGCTGACTGGGGTCCATACGCGTTGGCCTGAGCACCGCGCGCGTCTGTGGCCTAGGTGCTCCCGAACATTGGATCGGCCGTGAGAGACGTTGGCGATTTTCACAAAGTGCTGCGACCGTCAGCGTCACCCTGAACTCGGGGCTTTATGGAAAACCGGTTCAGAGCATCCCGGGATGTTTCAACGCGGCTGCGTGCAAGCGCGTGGCAGGCATTTGGTGCGCAGTGCCTCGATATCTAGCGCACCAATTTTTCTCGTCGCAGGAGCGGGCCATCGAAGGGCCAAGCGATGGTACGAGGATGAGTCGCCCGTTTGTGATAAAGGGTTGAGAATCACCGTGGATGGCTGTCGGAGAGCATTCTCTTTCAAAGGGAGGGAACCTACCATTCCCGCCGTCAGGTGACCATCGAACACGTTGGGCTGCGCCCTGACGATATGACCCGTCAGCAAGTGGGCAGAAGCCAGCTTACAGACAGGTTCACAAATTCCAAGCCAGTGGGGGGCTCGACTATGTCGGGCAAAGGCCCCGAAGCACCGGCAAGCTTTCTTTGCGAATGCACTTACTACGCGAAAGTCCCCGCGACCGGATAAGGCGCAAGGAATGCTCGTACTCACCGTCACGGTGCTTTTATATTGGAGTCGGCTTTTGCCGACAAGAGTGTCTAGAGTCTAGACACGCGGACGAACGCTGAGGTGCCTCCTGGAGAGTGTCTAGACTCTAGACACTCTCTCAGCCCCCCCATTTGAGCTGGCCGAAAAAAAGCCCGCGCTTGGCGGGCCTTTCCACACTACAAACCAAAGGTCAAATCAGCTCGTTTTCGGCTGCGATTGGAACATTTGGCCGATCAGCTGACGTATCTGAACTTCTTGCGCCTCGGTAATCACGCCGGTCTTGATCTTGATCGTGAAGTTGCTGACATCCTTCGTGATGCTTCCAGCGTGCTCTCGTCCCGCGAAAAACTTTTCGATGCTGCGTCCGCCAGTACCGGCCGACGTCGTCTGTCGGGTCGCCAAGGCGGTGATTGCTGCCGCGACCTTCCCTTGATCCATTTCGCCTCTCACCAACAGCGGCCAAATTTCGCGAGCTGCTTTAACCCCATCCTCGCCGTGCTTCTTGATCGCCGCGCCAATTGCTTGCGCCGCAGTCCCGCCCAATAGTCGCGGCTGAATATCGAGATCTTTCTTAATGAAGTCCGGCAGATTATCGAACGAAAGGAATTGATACAGACCCGCCCGCGACAATCCCATCGCCTCTGCCAGCCGCTTGCGATTCGGAAACTCCGCTTCTGACCGACGGATCGCAACGCCGATTTCATAGTCGGCAAGGTCGTCACGGCTGATGTTTTCGACCATCGCCAGCACGGCCATATCCGAGTCAGAGCAATCCGCGACCACTGCTTTGATCGTGTCCATCCCCAACATCTTGTGCGCACGCCAGCGCCGTTCGCCGGCGACGATCTGATAGTCGTCCGCGACACGACGGACCACGATCGGCTGCATCAACCCAACTTCCCGGATCGACTCCGCAAGCTCGGCCAACTTTGCTTCGTTGAACACACGGCGTGGCTGCCACGGGTTCGGCAAGATGCCCGCGACCGACAATTGCGATGCGACGCCGGTCGATTCCAATTCCTGCACGCGAAGCTGCGCAACGGCCAGCGCACCGGCGAGGCCGGGCGCCGTTTGCGTGCGGTTGCTGCGCTTCACCTCGTCCTCGTTGATCGACGAAGTTTTGCGAATGCCGGACGTCTTGGCCAGCAACTGTTCTCGCATATTGCTCATTGCGCGTTCCTCCACTTTTCCGAATAGATCTCGTCGATCCAGCGACAGTAATCGACGAGAGGCTGCCGCACGCGTTGCAGCGACTTTGCCGCGCTGTGATTGCTGCTAATGTCGAAGACGGTCGAGAACGCCAACGCCCCGGTGCTCATCACCGAGCTCGCCGGCACCTCAATCGAATGCAGCCAGTTTTCGTACGCGCTTTGCGCCCATGCGCGCACGATGGGCGCCGAAGAGTTCCGCCCATAATCGACCCGCGATAACACCAGCGACACAAAGTCGTATTTCTTTTCTTTCTCGAATTTGATGAAGCTTTTGGACACGTCCGAGAAGAGCCGCCAGAACGACAGCGAGCTGATGAAATCCAGGTTCTCCGGCACCATCGGCATCACCATGGCATCCGCTGCCATCAGCGCGTTCAGGTTGAGGTATGAAAGCGACGGCGACGTATCCATGAGAATGTAGTCGTACTTCTTGCGCAGCGGCTCGAGCCCTTGACGAAGCACGGTCCAGAAACGAAAACCCGGACGAATCTTTTGCATCGCCGGCAGATGGAACTCCGCCCCGATCAATTCCGTGTGCGCAGGAATCACATCGATTCCATCCCAGTACGTCGACTGGATCCGCCCCTCGAGGCCGCCTTCAATGTCCTGATCGTAGACGTACGGCAATACCGTATCTTCAGGCGTCACGTCCTTTTCCGCGTACAGTCCGCACAGTTCCGAAAGCGACGCCTGCGGATCGAGATCGACCACCAACACCTTGCGGCCCCGCAACGACAGCCCTTGGGCGAGGCACATCGTCGTCGTCGTCTTTGCGGAGCCACCTTTGAGCTGCGCAGTGATAATGATCTTCCCGTCTGGTTCCTTCAGGCGCGTGACCAGTGGTGTTTGGTAGATGTCGGAAATCTTCTGCACCCAGATTCGTGCTTCCTCCAGCGTGAAGGTCCGGGTACGGCCCGTGCCGGCGGCGGTGCCCGAAGGCAGTTCTCCGTCGCCTTTTGTCGCGAGATACTGCACCTGGGAGTGAGAGACGTTGCACATCTCCGCAATCTCGCCGGTCTTGAAAACGGGAGCCGTTTTTCGAGGACGCGGAGCCAGAATCGTGTCACGCAGCTCATTAGTGAAAATGGTGACCTTTTCTGCGAACTCACTGATCTGCTCAAAGTGAACGGTTCGGTCTACGGCAGGAAGTTGGCTCGTTCTGACCATTCTGAGGTTTATCCATAAAATTCCGGAAACCTCAGAATACAGGAAATGCTTGAAAATAGCTTTTTAAATTACTGTTTTTATGTGGTTTTTCTGAAAGTTTTTCTATTTTTACACCGTTTTCGCTGGCGCGCCTGGAAACACCGCACACTCGAAGGCACAAATGACCTCACCTTCATTCGCAACACGGTGGGCGGAGCCGGCACAGTTGCCCAAAACTTAAGCACGGGGTGAGGTTATTTGTGCACTTTCTCATTTCAGCGAAGCCCAATGCGGCGAGCTCCAGCACAACGGACCTCACCATTATCAAGTTTCCGCCACCTTCCGGCGAGCGTTACCCCCTCTTGGAGCGTAACTGCACAATCAACCTCACCTACCACCGCTGATTTCCGCCCGCGACGGACGGTCAGTCCGAGCGACACAAATCACCAACGCCCGCAGATCATCCAGAAAGCACAACCAACCTCACCTTCGCCATGCACGCGTCCCGATCACGGATCAGGTATCGCACAATCAACCTCACCATGCTGCATTGCGCAATCCTCGCGTCCATTTACTTTATGAGAGTCCAGTTGGTAGGTTTTTTTTTAAATCGAGAACAAACCAACAAACACACACAACCAAACGATATTCAATTTATTCAAACACTTAAGTCCCGAAAGGTGAGGTGTGTTGTGTCCAAGGTGAGGTTCGCTGTGCCCAGAGGTGCGGTTGGTTGTGCAGCAAGGTGAGACCAATTCCCCACCAAGGTGCGGTTCCATGTGTTTGACTATGCGTCGAATCTCAGAGGTGAGGTGCGTTGTGCATCTGCAGGAAATGAAGGCCGGATGGGCCGTCCCATGAGGCTTCGCCGCGCGGAAGCCCGTCTAGCAAGGTGAGGTTGCTTGTGTAGATGGTGAGGTTCTGTGTGTCGAATCGCGGAATGGACCACGAAATGGCCACCTCCGAGGCCGTGCTGATGGTGAGGTTCTGTGTGTTGACAGCTCACCACTGCATGCTTACAGTCCCGGGAGCTAAAAAGTGGATGAAGAACATGGCTACGGACAATCCGGAAGAGGGCAAGTCGAAAGCGACATCACGCCAGATGGCGCTCGCGCTGTTCGAAGACATGTTCGATCAGGGATTGCGCATCAACGAGGCCAATCGCGAGATCGGTTATCAGCGCAACGATTTCTTCACCGAAATCGTCAACATGGGACTGCCGGCGCGGCGTTTTCTCGATGCCGCGTACTTCATCGTCGCGCAGGAACCCGAGCAACGCGATCAGTACGACGTCGAACTCAACTACTTCAAGTGGCTGATGCGTTACGACAGCCGCAACCTGAAGCATTTGCGCACGATCGCCGACGAAGCTCAGAACGCGAAAGTCCGCGTGACGAATACGCCCGCGGACCGCGATCCCAATGAAGACGACCTGTGGGTGCAGGTTCAGCTGATCGGCATGGTCGGCTTTCATCGCGGACGTATGCGTTTCGACGTCCATCCACGGCTCGTGCCGCATATCCGCGATCCGCAGAAATCGCACTGGCTAAGCTTGCGCATCTCCACCGCGTTCACGCGCAGTCTCGCGCGCGCGATCTACGACAAGGTTTTGCCCAACGTGCCCGCGGGACGTACCGACTGGATCCAGCTCGAGGAAATGCGCAACTGGCCCGGCAAGATGGGCGCGAACGCCGCCATCTTCAAATACTTCAAGCGCGATTGGCTCGAGCCGGCGGTGCGCGAGATCAACGAAGTGTCGGACGTCGAGATGTCCTACGAGACGCGCACTGCATCCACGACGTCGAAGAAAATCGACCGCATCCGCTTCCTGCTCAAGCGCAAGGACACAGCCGACGCGGTACTCGCGAGCCTCGCCGACGCGAGCCATCTGTACAAGATTCTCACCGACGAATTCGGGCTGTCGACCAAGCAATTCAGCGAGATTTCGGAGAACCGCGAACTCTGGACCGACGAACGCATTCAGCAGGCCGTCGAGTACACGCGCTTCAGAATCAAGCGCGGCCAGGTCAAGAAGAGTCCAGCGGGCTATCTGATGCGCGCGCTACGCGACAACTGGAAGATCTCCGACGCCGAGCGCACGATGGTCGACGTGCAAGCCAAACTGCTCGCCGACGAAGCACAGGAACAGGCGGTCAAGACCGAAACGAGAAAGACCGTGGCGAACAGTATCGCGACGCGCGAAGAAGAAGTGCGCGCGCGCATGAACGAGGATTCGCGCAAGGGCCGCGACCATTTCAGCGCCTCCGATGCGAAGACGCGCAAGGAGCTGATGCATGCGTGGACAACATCGCGCGAAGGCAAGCTGATGCTGCGCCGGATGAAGCTCGAACCGTCGACGGTCACCGAAGATGCGATCCTCGCGAATACGGAGCTGGTGTGGTATCTGGGGCAGTTCGTGTTCGGCCGGATGAATGCGGCGCGCGCGGCCGCGTGAAGTGAGCCGGCAGTCGGCTGGACAGCAGTCCAAACTCGGCCGAGCAGCAACGAGAAAGGGGTCTTGCACTGACGAACAGCAACGTCGACGCAAGACCCCTTGATGCTTCAGAACGCAGAAAACCTTTAGAACGTACCGAGCAGCGAGCCCAGCACGATCACGACCACCAGCGCGAGCAACGCGCCGAGAATCGCGACCATCACGATGTCGCGATAGCTCTCGCGATGGTTCGAGCCGCACACGGCGAGCAGCGTGACGACCGCGCCGTTATGCGGCAGGCTGTCTAGTGTCCCGGAGGACATCACGGCGACCCGATGCAACAGCGCCGGGTCGATGCCATGTTGTGCGGCCAGTTGCAGATAGGTGCCGCCGAGCGCGTCGAGCGCGATCGTCAGACCGCCTGAAGCCGAGCCGGTCAACCCCGCGAGCAGGTTCGTGGCGACCGCCAGCGATACGAGCGGACCACCGCCGACGCCGAGCACCCATTCGCGAACGAGTGCGAACGCGGGCAGCGCGGCAATCACCGCGCCATAGCCGACCAGACTGCCCACGTTGAGCACCGGTAGGACCGATGCATTCGCGCCCGCGTCGATCGTCTCGCGCAGCGCCGGCAGGCGCCGCCGATTGAGCAGCACGAGCACCACGATCGCGACGACGAGCGCCACGCACACGCCCCACACACCGGCGACAGCCGAAAGCGACGTCTCGCCCCAACGGACCTCGGCCAGATAGTCCGCGTCGATGCGTGGCAGCACGATCACGTTCATCACAAAGTTCGTCAGCACGACGAGCACGAGCGGCGCGAGCGCGACGCCGAACGACGGCAGATCCTCGCTGACGTGCCCGCGCTTCGCTTCCTCCGGATCGAAACTCTGGGAGACGCTCGCGCGTTCGCGCACGAGGTTGTCGCTCGCCGGCGCCGTGGTGGATTTCACCGCCGCGTTGAGTCCGTCGAATCCCTCGTTGGCCGCCTTCGCGCGCGATTGCTGCAACGACAACCACCACAGCCCGAACGCCACCATCACGATACTCGCGACGATGCCGAGCCCTGGCGCCGCAAACGGCGTCGTACCAAAGAAGGGCATTGGGATCGCGTTCTGGATGGCCGGTGTGCCGGGCAGCGCGGACATCGTGAACGTCTGCGTGCCGAGCGCGATCGCGGCCGGCATCAGACGCCGCGGGATATTGGCGGCCTGGAACAGGGCCGAGGCCATCGGCGCGAGCACGAAGAACGCGACGAAGAGGCTGACGCCGCCATAGGTGACGAGTGCGCCACCGATCACGACGGCGAGAATCGCCCGATGCGCGCCAAGCTTCTCCGTCATGTATCTGGCGATCGCCTTCACGGAGCCGCTGTCTTCCATCAGCTTGCCGAACAGCGCGCCGAGCAGGAACAACGGAAAGAACTGCGCGAGAAAGCGCGCGGCGCTGAGCATGAAGGTCTGGGTCCAGTGCGCGAGAATCGGTTCGCCCGAAATCGCGGCGGCCAGCATCGCGGCGAACGGCGCGAGCAACAGCACGGTCCAGCCGCGGTATGCGAGGGCAATCAGCAGCGCGAGACTCGCGAGCATCCCAAAGAGTCCGAGACCAATCGCGAGCGGGGACAGCGTGATGACTTCCATGGTCAGACTCCGTCGAGCAACGCGTCGAGATCCAGCGACGAGCGCACCCCGATCGAATCGGCGTGCCCGGAGAGGAACGCGTCCGCGGCGCGCCGGCCTTCGTCGCGCAGCATCGTCAGAAAGCTCCACTCGGCGTTCAGCTTCGACGAGTAGCCGAGTTCGGTCATCAGCTCGCTCGAGATCCGATGGATGCGCATCTCCGCCCAATGGCGGCCTTCGTCGCTGCCGGCGTCCGCCGCGCGGCGCAGCAGCGCGATCATGCGCAGCTCTTTCAGCAGCGGCGCGTTGAAGGCGACTTCGTTCAGGCGGCTGATGATGTCGCGCGCGGTGCGCGGTGTTTGATCCCGCACGACGGGATTGACCTGGACCAGCAGCGTATCGCTCGACGTGCATTCGCGCACCAGCGGCGTGATGGTCGGATTCCCGGCGTAGCCGCCGTCCCAGTAGTCTTCACCGTCGATCTGCACGGCCTGGAACAGAGTGGGCAGGCAGCCGGAGGCCAGTAGCACGTCAGGCGTCAGATCGCCGTTGCGAAACACACGCGCCTGGCCCGTGCGCACGCGGGTGGCGGTGATGAACAGCTTGATCGGCGCGTCGCGCAGATGCGCGAAATCGATCGAGTCCTGCAGAATCTTCGCCAGCGGGTGTACGCCGCGCGGGTTCAGGTCGTATGGAGAAAACACGCGCGCCGCGAGGTCCATCGCGATGAAGAGTGGCGAGTAGTCGAGCGTCCAGCGGCCCATCAACACGTCGAACGGGCTGCGGCGAAACGGGCTGTACACCGATGCTTCGAATACTCGTCGCCAGAACGCTTCGAGCGCGGCGCGCGCGCCGGCCGCGCCGCCCACCTGATAGCCGCTCACCAGCACCGCGGCGTTCATCGCGCCAGCCGACGTACCCGATATCCCTTCGATCTGCAGCCACGACTCTTCGAGCAAACGGTCGAGGACGCCCCATGTAAAAGCACCGTGTGAACCGCCACCCTGCAATGCGAGATCGATAAGGGCGGGTTCGCGGCGAGCGGGTTGGTTTTTTCTTGCAGCCAAGACGACTCCCGTGATGAGGAGTGCTCCAGTTCGAGCTGACGCCGCATGCACGGCGGACGAATGAACAGCTGGCCAATGCTTTGAATTACCGAATGATGTGAGGCGTGTTTCAGAAGTGAAGCATCGCACTGCACCATCGGTATTGGAAGTGGCTAGTGATTAAAAGTCAAGCGCATTCAAGGCTCCGCGCGATTGTGCTCGGCAATGCCTGCCAGTCAAGCGGGACATGGAATACCGGTTGGTCATGCCGAGGTCAAAAACAGCGTGTAAGGAGGCAGGCTGGCGCGCCGTGCTGCTCACCTAATCATGGATAAGCGGAGTATCTTTGCACGGGGAGCATGACGATGCGGCAGCAATGTAGCAACCCGCGTTATCCGTTTTGCGCGTGCCGCTTAAATGCCAATTCGCGCGCTTAATCTTCGCTGTTTCGCCTCGCGATAATTGCCACGGCTTATTGCAATGTAATGTATCGTCTCGGCGGCCGGATACATTACGACATAATTCGACTGATGAACCAGGCTATAAAGCAGGCATCGTCAAATCACGGAGATCACCATGAGCGCCGAATTGCTGCAAGGGTCGTGTCACTGCGGGGCCGTCAAGTTCGAAGTTCGCACCGAAATCGCTCCGGCCGGGCGCTGCAACTGCAGCCTGTGCCGCCGCAAGGGCGCGCTGATGACTCCGCTCTTTCCCGCCAGTCAACTGACGATTCTGAGCGGCGAGGATTCGCTCACGCTGTACCAGTTCAACACGAAGGTCGCGAAACACTACTTCTGCAAGCATTGCGGCATCTATCCTTTTCATCAGACGCGCAAGGATCCGCAGCAATGGCGCGTCAATATTGGCTGCCTGGACGGGGTCGATCCTTATGCGCTCGAAGCCAGCGTGGCCGACGGCGCGAGTCTTTCCGTGCTGGAGGACGCATGAAACGCCTGTTTGCCATCGCCGTGTTCATCGCGGGTGGTTTCGCGGCCGAACTCGCGCATCCGTTGCAGTGTTCATTGATCCAATCGAGAGGCGTGCAACTCAAACGCCGCGGCAGATAATCCGTCAATGGAAACCTCCGACCACGTACTGATCGTCGATGACGATCGCGGTATCCGCGAACTGCTCGCGGGATACCTCGAGAAAAACGGCGTGCGCGTCTCGCTCGCGGCCAATGGCCGCCAGATGCGCGCGACGCTCGAGAACGGCGCGCCCGACCTGATCGTGCTCGACCTGATGCTGCCCGGCGAAGACGGCCTCGTGCTTTGCCGTGAGTTGCGCGCGGGCAAGTTCCGCGCGGTGCCGATCCTGATGCTGACGGCCCGCAGCGAGGAAGCGGACCGGATCGTCGGCCTCGAAATGGGCGCCGACGATTACCTGACCAAACCGTTCGCCGCGCGCGAGCTGCTCGCGCGAATCCGCTCGGTGCTGCGCCGCGCGCGCATGCTGCCGCCCGGTATGGAGGTGACGGAGTCGGCGCCGATGCTGTGCTTCGGCGACTGGCGACTCGACACGACCGCACGCCATCTGCTCGACGCGGACGGCACCGAAGTGGCGCTGAGCGGCGCGGAGTATCGTCTGTTGCGCGTGTTTCTCGATCACCCGCAGCGCGTGCTCACGCGCGACCAGCTGCTGAACCTGACCCAAGGACGCCAGGCCGATCCGTTCGACCGCTCGATCGATCTGATGGTGAGCCGCCTGCGGCAACGCCTGCGCGACGGCGCACGCGAGCCGCGCTACATCAAGACGCTGCGCAGCGAGGGCTATGTGTTTTCGGCGGTCGTGACTGCGATCGGAGATCCGCAATGAACGCTTCTGCCTCACCGTCGTTGCTGCGCTGGCCGCATTGGCCGCGCACGCTGTTCGCGCGGCTCGCGGTGATTCTGTTCATTGGACTCGCGCTCGCGCAAGCGCTGTCGTTCTGGCTCACGATGACCGAGCGCGACCAGACGATGACCGGCATCATGATGGGCTACATCGAGCGCGAAGTGGCGAGCTCGGTCGCGCTGCTCGATCATCTGCCGCCCGACGAGCGCGCCCAGTGGCTGCCGCGGCTCGCGCGGCGCAGCTATGAGTTCGTGCTCGGCCCGGGGGTGTCCGGCACTCCGGTCGACGCGAGCCTGTCGGCGCGCGTCGCGCAATCGATCGGCGACGGCATCGGCACGCGTTACCCGCTGACCGTCAACGCGGTGCCCGGCGATCATGAGCGTCTGCAGGTGCACCTGAAACTGAGCGACGGCACGCCGCTCACCATCGACCTGCGGCCGATGCCCGGCGCGCCGTTGTCGCGCTGGCTGCCGCTCGTGCTGACGCTGCAGCTGCTCGTGCTCGCCGCTTGCTGCTGGCTGGCGGTGCGGCTCGCGACGCGCCCGCTCAATCAACTCGCAGTCGCGGCCGACACGCTTGGCCCCGACCTGAAGGCCGAGCGCCTGCCTGAAGCCGGTCCGTCCGAAGTGGCGCGCGCCGCGCGCGCGTTCAACGCGATGCAGGATCGGATCGCCACGTACATGACCGAGCGCATGCAGATTCTCGCGGCGATTTCGCACGACTTGCAAACCCCGATCACGCGCATGCGCCTGCGCGTCGACACGCTGGACGACGACAGTGAGGCCGCGAAGCTGCGCCAGGATCTGCAGGAAATGGAGGCGCTGGTCAAGGAAGGGGTCACGTACGCGCGCACGATGCATGGCACGACCGAGGTGCCGCGACGCATCGATCCCGACGCGCTGTTCGATAGCCTCGTCTGCGATTACGTCGACGCCGGTCAGCAAGTGTCGCTGCAAGGCCAGTTCGGCCAGTCGCTGACGATGCGTCCGCAGGCGTTGAAGCGCATCGTCGGCAATCTGGTCGATAACGCACTGAGGTACGCCGGCGCCGCGCAGATCGATATCGGCGCGTTGCACGATGGCGAGGCTACCGTGTCGGTGCTCGATCGCGGTCCCGGCATTCCCGCCGAGTCGCTGGAGACGGTGTTCGAGCCGTTCGTGCGACTCGAAGGGTCGCGCAATCGTCAAACGGGCGGCACGGGGCTGGGGCTCGCGATCGCGCGGCAACTCGCGCTCGCGATGGACGCGACGCTCACGCTGCACAACCGCGTTGGCGGCGGTCTCGAAGCGCGGCTGACGTTGAGGAAGTTGCGCGAGTCATAGTTGGACCCCAAGCCCGCCACTGCGAAATCGTCATCAGGCTTGGACCATCGATGACTTTCGCGCGTCATTTCGAGCTGTCGCTCAGCTGCATATCAGTAGTTCTGAGCGACCATATTTTCAGCTCGCTTCAGCGATTCCCCATCATTTTGAGAAAACCGCGTTGATGATGCGATACGTCGCATCATTGTTAAATCATCGACAGTGAATGCGACTTATCGATGCTCGCGGCGATAAATTGACAAACGTCAACGGACAGACCATTCTTTTCGTGTGGTGGTTGCAGAGTAACGCGGCTGATCAACAGCAAGATTGGCCGAGAGACACGTTTCGTTCGAATCTGATTACAGATCCTTGTTAAAAAGGTAACTAAAAAGGAATCGGAATGGCGTCCACTCCACAGAAGCTGTCAAAAATGCAACTCACCGGAATGGTCGTGGGCGGCATGGTCGGAGCCGGAATATTTTCCCTACCGCGTACCTTTGCCGATGCCACGGGTCCGTTGGGCGCCCTGATTGCGTGGCTGATTGCGGGCACGGGCATGTTTATGCTGGCGCGCGTATTTCAGACGCTGGCCGAACGAAAGCCCGAACTGGACGCCGGCGTGTTTGCGTATGCGAAAGCGGGCTTTGGCGACTACCCGGGCTTTCTCTCCGCATTTGGCTACTGGATCAGCAGTTGTATCGGCAATGTTTCTTACTGGGTGCTGATCAAGTCGACACTCGGCGCATTCTTTCCCGTATTTGGCGACGGTAATACGGTCGTCGCGATCGTCGTTGCATCGATCGGCATCTGGCTATTTCATTACATGATCCTGAAGGGCGTGCAGCAGGCGGCCTTCATCAACGGTATCGTCACGGTCGCCAAGATCATCCCGATTCTGGTGTTCATCCTGATCCTGTTGTTCGGCTTTCGAATGGACCTGTTCCAGGCCAACCTTTACGGCGGCGGTCTCGAAGGCAATATCTTCGAGCAGGTCCGGGCCACCATGCTGGTCACGGTGTTCGTGTTCATCGGTATCGAAGGGGCGAGCGTTTATTCCCGTTATGCAAAGAAGCGCTCGGACGTCGGGCATTCGACGATACTCGGATTCGTCGTCGTAACGTCACTGATGGTGCTCGTGACGATGCTGCCTTATGCGGTGCTCGAGCGCGTGGACATTGCGGCGATGCGGCAGCCGTCGATGTCTGCGGTGCTCGAAGCGGTGGTCGGTCACTGGGGTGCCGTTTTCGTCAGCATAGGTCTGCTGATTTCGGTGCTTGGCGCTTATCTGGCCTGGTCGTTGATCTGCGCCGAAGTGTTGTTCTCGGCGGCGAGGACCGAAGACATGCCTGCGATCTTCGGCAAGGAAAACGTCAACAAGACGCCGGCTAATGCATTGTGGTTGACCAACATCGTGGTGCAGCTGCTCGTCATCAGCACGTACTTCTCGCGCGATGCATTCGCGTTGATGTTGAATCTGACGAGCGCGATGTCGTTGATTCCGTACCTGCTCGTCGCGGTGTTCGGATGCATGAACGCGAATCGCGGCGACGGTTACGACCTGCGCGCCGACGAGCGCCGGCGCGACCTGATCATGGCCGCAATCGCCGTGATCTATACCGCATTCATGATCTTTGCGGGCGGCCTGAAATTCATTCTGCTTGCCGCAGTGCTGTACGCGCCCGGCACAGCGCTTTACTTTTGGGCACGACGAGAGCAGAGCAAGAACGTTTTCATCACTTCCGACTGGTTCATCTTTACCGTCATCGTCATTGGCGCGATCATCGGCGTCTACGCCCTCGTAACCGGAAGGATCACAATCTAACGACATCAGATTGAACAGAGCGGGTCACCACTGATATTCAGGAGGTCATCATGGCGAACACGGACGCGAAAGCGGGTGGTTTGGGTGTCTACTCGGAAGTCGGGCAGCTGCGCAAAGTGATGGTCTGCGCACCGGGGCTCGCGCATCAGCGTCTTACCCCGAGCAATTGCGATGAACTGCTGTTCGACGACGTGCTGTGGGTCGAGAACGCGAAGCGCGACCACTTCGACTTCGTCACGAAGATGCGCGACCGTGGCGTCGAAGTGGTGGAGATGCACAATCTGCTCGCCGAAACGGTCGCGGTGCAAGAGGGCAAGAAGTGGATTCTCGACAACCAGGTGGTGCCGAATCAGGTTGGCCTCGGCTTTATCGATGAATTGAGAAGCTATCTGGAAGGGCTCGACAATCGCAAGCTGGCCGAAACGCTGATTGGCGGCTTATCGACGCACGACTTCCCGGAAGCGCACGGCGGCAAGGCGCTGGAGGTCGCGAAGGAAGCGGCGGGCGGCACCGAATATCTGCTGCCGCCGTTGCCGAACACACTGTACACGCGCGACACGACCTGCTGGATCTATGGCGGCGTCACGCTGAATGCGCTGTACTGGCCGGCCCGCCACGAAGAGACGATCCTGACCACGGCGATCTACAGGTTCCACCCCGACTTCGCGGGCAAGGTCAATGTCTGGTGGGGCGACCCGACCCAGGATCACGGTCTTGCCACGCTGGAAGGCGGCGACGTGATGCCGATCGGCAAGGGCGTCGTGCTGATCGGCATGAGCGAGCGCACCTCGCGGCAGGCCATCAGTCAACTGGCGGCAACGCTGTTCCAGAAAGGCGCGGCCGAGCGCGTGATCGTCGCGGCGATGCCGAAGATTCGCGCGGCGATGCACCTCGATACCGTGTTCACGTTCGCCGATCGAGATTGCGTGCTGGTGGCCCCGGACTTCATGGCAAAGACGCGCACCTATTCTTATCGGCCGAGCAGCCATCCGAGCGGCGTCGAATTGCACGCGGAAAACAAGCCGTTCACCGATGTCGTCGCCGAGGCGCTCGGCCTCAAGCAGCTACGCGTGGTCGAAGCGGGCGGTAGCGACTATCAGCGCGAGCGCACGCAGTGGGATAGCGGTGCGAACCTCGTGTGCGCGTCGCCGGGCGTTGTCTATGCATACGACCGCAACACGTACACGAACACGCTGTTGCGTAAGCAGGGCATCGAGGTGATTACGATCGTCGGTGCGGAGCTGGGCCGTGGACGTGGCGGCGGTCACTGCATGACCTGCCCGATTATCCGCGATGCGGTCGACTATTGATCAGCCAGGCGGATCAATTTGACGGGTGATTGGTGACGTGCCGTCCCGCTCGCTGAAGTGGCGAGCGGGCGACAGCGCCACGCTCGCCTTTGCTGCCGCCAAGCGGTCCGGCTTGAAGTCGAACTTCCTTTTACTATACTTTTTAACGACTTAGAGTCAGGCCTGAAATATCGAATTTGACATCTCGCGATTTGCAAAGATTACATTCGATAGACCAGCGATCGCTGCAATGAAGTTCGAGTTAATGAATCTGCGAGTAGCTGGACGATGACTTTTCACGTTCATCACGTGAATGCCCGGAGCTTTCTTCCACCGCACGGAGGTTCGAACATGAATAATCGCTTTGTTGCGCAACTCGTCGCCTTGTCGTTTGCCGGTGTGTCGGCGTTCGCGATCGCGGCTGGACCGCCGCCGCAGGACGAGGGCGGCCAGATGGCCGGTACGGGCCGACAGCAGGTGATGCCGTCGATTCCGCATCGTGACTGGCATAAAGGCCAACGTGTGCCGGCTGAATACCGTAATTACAATTTCATGATGGACGACTGGCGCGGACACGGACTCAATGCGCCGCCGCGCGGGCATAAATGGCTAGGCGTCAATGGCGATTATGTGCTCGTATCGACGAACAATTGGACTATTTCCAACATCGTCGCCGGTAACGAGTAATGCTTCATCGTGGTGCCCAGGTTATCCGGTGACTGAGCTTTAGCGCCGGACCCTGGGCAATTCTTTGACAAGAGACGATCCCGACGTGGACGCTATAGATTTAATGCTGCGTATCGTATAGCCGATCAGGAACGAACAATGCAGTCACGCCGCTCAAAAAGAACACCGCGCCGACCACGAGAAAGCCGAGTCCGATCGAGAATTGCGTCGCGATAAAACCAATGACGATCGGCGCCGCCCCCGAACAGAAGCGCCCGAGATTATACGAACCGCCCACTGCGGTGCCGCGCACCGACGTCGCGAAGCTTTCCGACATGAACGTGCCGATCGTGCCGAGCGGCACGCCATACAGAAAGCCGAAGAAAAGCATCAGCGTGGAAATGTTGTCGCGCGTGTGCCAGAAAATGATCACAGGCAGAAACAGCGCCGCACCGATGCAGCCGAGCACGTACACGCCGCGCCGGCTCCAGCGATCACCGAGCCAGCCTGCAAAGATCTTACCGATGAAGGCGACCACGTACGTGCCGATCATATAGCCGGTCAGCGAGCTGAACTTGATGTGCAGTTCTTTTTCGAGGTACGTCGGCAGCCAGTTGTTAAGGCCGTAAAAGCCTGACAGCACGAAGATCGATGCGAAGGTCCACAGGATGAACATCGTGCGTGCCTGGCGGTCACCGAAAATCTGCGCGTAGCGATTGTCGACGAGTCGCGTCTTGCTCGCGCGGTCGGCGGCGCGGCTCGCGAGCCATGCCGCCGGTTCGGGAACCGCGAACTTGATCGCGAATGCGAGCAGCACCGGCACGGCCGACACGTAGTACAGCGTGCGCCAGCCGTACTGCGGCAGAATCCAGTTGCTGAGTGCGATGACGACGATATAGCCGGCCGAAATGCCGGTTTGCAGCATGCCGAGTACCAGCGAGCGCCGCTCGGTCGGCACGTATTCGGCCACCAGTGTAGTGACCAGCACCATGCAGCCAATGCCGAGCGAACTGATAAAGCGCACCGCCGCGAATTCGACGAAGCTGTGCGTGAACCCGAGCATTCCCGCGCCGAGCGAGAACAGCGCGAGCGCCCACGCGACGACGCGCACGCGGCCCAGACGATCGCTCGCCCAACCGCCGGCAATGCCGCCGATCGCCATGCCGAGCAAGGTCAGACTACCGAGCGCGCCGGCTTCGACGTTGGTCAGCCCGAAGTCGTCCTTGATGCGCGACAGCGTCAGGCCGTACATCATTACGTCGGCGCCATCGGCGATCAGCGCGAGGTAGCCGAGCACGAAGACCAGCACCCAGCGGCCTTGCGAGACCGCCGGTCGGGTCGCGGCTTGATAGTGTTGCAGATCGGATGGTGTTTTCATGGACGGGCGGCGCAAGCGGGGGATTGCGTACTCTGCCTGAGCAGAGCGGGGGCAAGGAAGGCGCCGATCAGCAGGCCGATACTTTCATGACGGCTGGTGTACCAGCCTTCCTCGTGCGTCAGGTTCATCGTACCGATGCACACGCCGTCATAGGCGATCGGAATGTTCAGGATCGAACCGAGACCCATCCCTGTCATCACCGCATGATCGTCGAAGGCCTCGCGAATGCCTTGCGACGTGGCAGCGCGAAACGGCTTCAGATCCTTGAGTATCTGTCGCGCCCACGGGGTGCCTTGCTTCTTTTTGCGGCCGCCCAGTGGGTAGACGTCCGGCATGTTCGTGTAGACCCGTTCGACCTCGTGACGCCGCGCATCGTAGGACATGATCGTGATCAGGCTCAGGCCTATCGCCTTTGCCGCCACCGCGTGAACCGCGCGGAACAGCTCGAGCGGTTGGTCTTTCAAGCGCATCGCCAGCGCGAGACGTTCGAGGTCCGCGATTTCCAGCATCTGCGCATCGTGCGGTGCGGGGTCGGTCAGGTTGTCTTGCATCGTTTGCATCGCGTTCGGATCGGGAAGTGTGAAGAGTCGCAGTGCGTTCAGCCGTGCATGCCGCTGGAGTTCAGTTGGCCTCGCGTGTCGCGTGCCGGTTCGAGTTCGCTCGCTTCGATATCTTCGAGCGAGCGGTTGCGCGTTTCGATGCCGAGGAAGAACACCACGCATGCGCCGATCACCAGAACCGTCGTGGTCATCGCGAACACACCGAGGAAGCCGAACAGCGGATAAACGAGGCCGACGAGGATCGGCGCGCTGACCGAGCCGATGCGGCCGAACGATGACGACGAGCCCGTGCCCGTCGTGCGCACCGCGGTCGGAAACACTTCCGGCGTGTAAGCGTAGACGCCGGCGAATGCGCCGTTCATGAAGAACGACAGCGCGATGCCTGCGGTCATGATCTGTATGCCGGTGTGAGAAAAAGCGAGCGTGATCGCCGCGATGCCGCCGAGCAGCATGTAGGAAGCGACCACCGCCTTACGGCCGATCTTCTCGTTGAGCCACGCGGCCGAGAAGTAGCCGGGAATCTGCGCGCCATAGATCGCGATCGAATAGCCGAAGCTCTTCGTCATCGTCAGTCCTTCCTTGACGAGCAGACTCGGGATCCACGAGAAGAACGAGTAGTACGCGAACGCGACCGAGAACCACATCAGCCAGCTGACCGCGGTCGTCCGTGCGAGTCGCTTCGACCACAGCGCGACCACGTTGCGCCATGCGTTGGCGCGTCCCGGCGCTGAGGCCGGAGTGGGCATCGCGTGAAGTGCGTTGCTAGCGGTCGCGGGAGCAAGCGCAATGCCGCGCTCGACGAACGCCGCTTCGATGCGACCGACGATGCCGTTCGCCTCGTCCGCACGACCCTGGCTTTCGAGCCAGCGCGGCGATTCGGGTAGCGTCCGGCGCCACCACAGCAGCATCACGACGGGCAGCGACGTGATTACCGCCAGATAGCGCCAGCCGTCGGCGAAATTGCGCACTACCGCGAAGCCGAGAATCGACGAGGTCAGATAGCCGAACGACATGAAGCCGACCAGCGCGCCGCAGAACATGCCGCGATAACGGCGCGGCACGAACTCGGCGAGGAACGGTGCGATCACGACGGTCTCCGCGCCCGAACCGAAGCCCGCGACGACGCGCAATGCGAAGAACGTGTGCCAGTCTTGCGCGGTTGCGCTCGCGAGCGACGCGACGCAATAGATGGCGAGCGCGCTCATCATGATGCGGCGCCGGCCGATCACGTCGGCGAGCACACCCGACAGGAATGCGCCGAAAAAGTAGCCGATATAAGTGCTGCTCGCGACCAGCCCGGTCTGCGCGCTCGTCAATTGCCACAGCTTGCTGACGACCGGCAGCAGGAACGCGAGCGACGACGAATCGAGTCCGTCGAACATGTACCCGAGCCCGCCGATCAGCAGCAGTCTGCGGTGAAAGCTCGATATGGGAAGTCTTTCAAGACGGGCGGCGACGGCGGACACGGCAACTTCTCCTGGAGGAAATGGCGCGGCGAGGCCGCGCATTCTGCGCTGATGGCTGCTTCGGGCCGCTTATCGGCCGATCGCGTAAGCCTGCATCTGACGCGGCGTGGCCGCGCCTCGCATCAAACCGTTGCGGATCGCGACCGCGCAGACCCGGCCGAGCGCCCACGGCTCCGCGACGATGAGATCGTGGCCGCGGGCGCGCAGTTCGGCGAGCGTGCTGTCCGGAAAGCGCGACTCCGCGGACATCTTGCCGAGCTGCATCGCGCGCGGATAGAACGAGCCGGGGAAGTGCGCGGTCTGGAACGACGGCGCATCGGCGGCGGCCTGGAAGTTCATGCCGCCATGCACGTGCTTGAGAAACAGCTGCAGCGACCACTGATCCTGCTGGTCGCCGCCCGGCGTGCCGAAAGCGGCGTACGGCTTGCCGTCGCGCGTGACGAGCGTCGGCGACAGCGTGGTGCGCGGGCGGCGGCCCGGGCCGAGTGACGAAGGCAGGCCTTCTTCCATCCAGAACATCTGCGCGCGCGTGGTCACGTTGAAGCCGAGACCCGGCACCGCTGGCGACGCCTGCAGCCAGCCGCCCGACGGCGTAGCCGACACCATGTTGCCCCAGCGGTCGACCACGTCTAGATGCACGGTATCGCCGCGCAATTCGGGCAGCGGCGCGAAGGTCGGTTCACCCTGGCCGAAGCCGCCGGCCTGCTCGCGCCCGGCATTCGCGACGATGCGCGCGGCGCGTTGCTCGCTGTCGCCGAGCACCCCGGGGCGGAATTCGAACGACGCGCGGCGCGGATCGATGAGGCGGCGCCGCTCGTCGTTGTATGCGTCGCTGAGCAGCATGTCCATCGGCACATGGGAAAATGCCGGGTCGCCGTAGAACACTTCGCGATCGGCGAACGCGAGCTTCGAGCACTCGATCACCGTGTGTACGAAATCGGGCCCAAGGGGGTCCATCGCGCCGAGGTCGAAGCCCTTCAGCAGCGCGAGCTGTTGCAGAAACATCGGGCCCTGGCCCCATGGGCCGGTTTTGTGCACGCGCATGCCCGCGTAGTCGTACGACACCGGGTCTTCGTAGGTCGGCTCCCAGCGCGCGAGATCGCCAGCATCGAGCAGGCCGCTGTTGCGCAGGCCCGAGGTGTCGAGCACGGCGGTCGAACGGAAGTACTGGTCGATCGCGTCGGCGACGAAGCCGCGATAGAAGGCATCGCGCGCGCGTTCGCACTGCTCGGCGCGATCGCTGCGCGTGTTCGCCTCGCGCAGGATGCGCTTGTAGGTCTCGGCGATCGCGGGATTCGCGAACAACTGGTTCGGCATCGGCGCCTCGCCGTTGCGCAGCCATTGCTCGGCCGAGGTCGTCCATTCGGTGCGGAAGAAGTCCTGAATCGCGAGAATCGACGATGCCATGCGCGGCAGCACCGGATAGCCGTTTTCCGCGTAACCGATCGCATAGCTCAGCACGTCTTCCAGCGGCAGTTGGCCATAGTCGCGCAGCAGCGCCATCCATGCGCCGAACGCGCCCGGCACGACTGCGGGCAGCAGGCCCGTGCCCGGTACCACGTCGAGCCCCATCTTGCGCATCCGTTCGATCGTCATGCGCGCGGGCGTCACGCCCTGTCCGCACAGCACGCGCACGCGTTCTTCGCGCGCGCTGTAGAACACCACCGGCAGCTCGCCACCCGGACCGTTCAGATGCGGCTCGACGATCTGCAGCACGAAGCCGGCGGCAGCGGCGGCGTCGAACGCATTGCCGCCTTTTTCGAGGACCGCCATCGCCGATGCGCTCGCGAGCCAGTGCGTCGAGGCCACCATGCCGAACGTGCCGATCAGTTCTGGACGGGTTGTAAACGACATGCGTGGCTCCTTTGCGACGACGGGTCCGAATCGACGAACCAATACGTAATGGTTCGACCGTGGAAAATGAAAGCGTAAGTCTAACGAAGCCGGGTTGCACCCGGTGTTAACCATCAAACATGCGATGCAGTATAGCGAATCAAAAATCGCCGGATGCTCTCGTGTCAAGTCGGCGCTATTCTGGTATCGTTGAAACCAATACAACTTGGTTCAGTGGGCGACATGGAAAAACCGATACTGGATGCGCTGCTCGAATACATCGCCGACCATCAGTTGAAGGACGGTGACGTGCTGCCGCCCGAACGAAAGCTCGCCGAAGAACTGGACGTGAGCCGCCGCGAGTTGCGCGCGGCGCTGGCTTCACTCGAGGCGTCGGGGCGGGTGTGGCGCGGCGTCGGCCGCGGCACCTATTTGGGCGCGCGGCCGCTGAAGTTTGCGCCGACGCTGCGCGGCTTGCGCGTGGGCACCAGTCCCGCGGATATCGCCGAAATGCGGCTGCTGTTCGAGCCGGCGCTGGCCGCGCTGGCCGCTACGAAAGCGAGTGGCGACGACCTGCAGGAGCTGGAGAAGTGCGCACGCAAAAATGCCGCTGCGAAAAACGACGAAGAGTGGCAGCAATGGGATCATCGCTTTCATTTGCTGATCGGACATGCCACGCGTAATCCCGCGTTGATCGCTTTGATGGAGGTGATCAACGGTATGCGGGTGAAGCCTGAGGTTCGCGAGAAAACGTCCGCGCAGGAGACGCGGCTGTTTTTCGCACAACAGCATCAGGCGGTCGTCAATGCGCTGAAAGCGCGCGATGCGGACGCGGCCGCGCAATGCATGCGCGAGCATCTGCTGAGCGTGCAGTGGCGTGCGTCGGCGAAGACCGATGCAGCGGCGGCGCGGCGCGCGTGAGGTTGCCGTGGTGCCGCGCCTCAATCAGGTAGCGGCGGAGCTTTACAGGGCAAGCTTCCGGTTCAACCGGCGCATGCCGTCGAAGACCGCATCGGCCACGTCCAGCGGAAAGTCGGCGGGCAGTTGCGACGACACGGCGTCGATCACCGTCTCCGTTTGCGCGGTCAATTGATCGATCAGCGTATCGACATCGGAGGAGGAGAAACCCACGCGCTGTCCTTCTGCCACCCAATGCCGGCGCTGGATCTGGTTGAGCAGGTAGTGGACGTTCTTGCCGCGAACCGCCATCGCCAGCTTCACTTTTTGCGCCGCGAGGCGTCCCGCACCGCTGCCGATGATCGGATGCGCGGACAGCACGTCGTAAAGGGGTGTGGATTCGTAGCGATTGCCGGGCAGATGCGCAATGCTGAAGTTCTTCGCGTGGCCATCGGTCGCGGCGAGCAGCCAGAAAACCAGCTGCGTCGCGAAGAAGTTGCGGCGGTCGGTCGTTGCACGGGCGGACCCCGCGAGTATCTCCATGATCGCCTCGATGCCCGGGCCGCCGTCGGACTCGTACTTGTGCAGCGCCGACGTGCCAGTGGCCTGGCACATGTCCTCTTGCGGCAGACGCACGATCCACGTGGCGTCGCTCGACAAACGGCGATCGAAGCGCTCGACGATCAATACCTTCTGCTCGTCGAATCGCGCGATTTCGCAACGCGCGACGGGGAGCCCATAGGCCGCGACGATCTGCGAGCACAGCCATTCGTTTTCCACCGACGTGCGCATATCGGCGCGCATGTTGCCGACGAGACCGAGCGGCAGCTTGAAGATGTGCGTGGTCGGCGTGCTGCCTTCGGGCAGCAGCCAGCGGTTGCGATGACGGAGCAGCGCGGTTTTTTCCTGCGCGCCCGCGATCGACAGACGCAGGTCCTCTAGCGCATCGTGCTGCCCGAGCGGCGCCGCCGACGTCGTGCCGCGCAGCAGCGCGGCGATGTTGCTGTCGCTGAGTTCGCGGCCGTGGATGCTCGTCAGATCGCTCGGCTCTTCGTCCGGCGGCAGCAGTTGCAAGGCGCCGACGCAGTCGCGCCCGAGCGTGGTGAGCAACGCAAACGGCGCGGTGCTGCCGGTCCGGTAGCGCGCGGCGATGCGGCGTCGGATCGGTTCGCTGTCGGGCAACAGGTTGTCGAAATAGTCGGCGACGATCTGGCCGCGATACGGCTGATTGCCCGGTGTGAACGGCAGCGACAGCGATAGCGGGCGTCCTTGCGGATCATCGATCCATTCGTCGGCATAGGTCAGACGTTCGCCGCCGCGGGTCGTTTCCCAGGCGCCGACCCGCAGGCCGTTCATCCAAAGGTTCAGGCGGTTCGATGTGCTGCGCGCCATGCTTACCAGTCCTCCCGTTTCTTGCTGGCGCTGGCCGTTTTGGTTGCCTTGGCGGGTGTGAGCGCTTTGGGCTTTTGGGCGGTGCCGGCGGATTTAGCCGGTTTGGCCCCGGTGGCCGATACCTGGGCTGCGGCGCGGTCGTTGGCCTCGCCGGGCGATGTCGCCGCCGCGCGCTGCGCCGGAGCTTGCGCGCGCGTGGCGCGTTTGGCGTTGCCTTTTGTCGCGACTGGCGCTCCGGCGGCCGGCGCTGCGCTCCCGGCGCGGCGGGAGGGCGAGCGGTGCGGTGCGGGCGGGGCGGCTTCCATGGCCACGCTTTGCGTCGATCCGCTCTGCGTGAGCTTCAGATCGACCTGCAAGATCCGCAATACCCTGAAGAGCCGTTCGACACTGACGGCCGCCGGATTAGCTTCGAGTTGCGCGTAGGTCTGTTGGGTGACACCGAGATGCGCGGCCATCGCGGTTTGAGTGAGTCCGGCGGCCTTCCTGAAGCCCTGCAGGATCGGTCTGAGTTGGCTCAGTGTCTTGATGGCGTAGTCCACGGTCGATCTCCGGTTCGGCTGCGACGGCGTAACAGGCCAAAACCTGTAAATTGTGGATACAGTCTATACCCTGTATTTAGCAAATACAAGCTAAAGACTGTTAATGTCGAGCATGGACTTATTTGAAACGCTCTCCATTCGCCCCGAGTCATCACGCAACTAACGGTCAACCGCGCACCGCCAACCCCTTCGCTGCTGCGCAGCCAGTCCACCGCAGGCAAGGTGTGATCGACCGGAGCCCGTTGGCCGGCAGACGACGGTGTGAGATAAAGATGATGGTCAAACGCATCAATAAAAAAACGAATGCAATGCCAGAAGAAGCGTCTCGAACGTAAATCGACAGATTCACATTGTTTTCAATTAATGACCTAATCAGGAAGCCGAACATTAAGCCAGAAGCAACCGCGTTCGGATAGCGTGGATAGAACACTGAATAGCTGTCGATAAAAATCGTCAGCAATAGCACCAGCGCCCAATCGAGCGCAGGATAACCGATCAGTGTTGACGCGCATTGCATCACACCCTTTCGCTCGTCGAATGAAATTTGACACAAATTTCACGGGGCGTCCCTCGAGCGGAAATTGGCTTGGAAATTACAGAAAAGGCTGTAGACTCTATAGCGTGTGTTACGCGGCGATGCCAACACCATTCGAATCGTTGCGCGCACACAGCATGTATGAAAATCACTCCAACCCGCCACGAGATTTTCTACCATCAAGGTGTCTATTCGCTGATACGACTCAACGCTAATAGAACCTAAACCGGCGACCCACGCCGACCGGTGAACCTGAAAGGAGAATCGACGAGACACACAGACCATTCTTCCAAATAGCGCGATCGACACCGCCGGATGCGGTCGCCGGCGGGCCGCTGGAGAACATATCTTCCCTGGAGTATGTGATGGTAAGCAAACCACAATGGCGAACGCTGTTATCTGTGATTTTTCTGTCGCTGGCAATGATCGGCAACGTCGCGCGTGCGGAGAACATTCCAATCGTCACGGGCCAGCAATGGATGCAGTCGACCGATGAGCAGAAGAAGGCGTATCTGGTCGGTATCTCGAACGTGATCGACATCGAGCGTGCCTATGCGGGCAACACTGCGAACAGCAATGACATCGCGCAGCGCTTCGGCAAGGGAATGCAAGGCCAGACGCTCGACAGCGTGCGTCAAGGCCTCGACAGCTACTACGCGGCCAATCCCACGATGATCCAGCACCCGGTGATCGAGACCCTCTGGTTCCAGATGGTCGTGCCCGGCCTCAAGAAAAATCCGTAAGGAGAACGATCATGAAACGACTTGGGTGGATCGTCAGTATTGGCGCGCTGGCTGCGATGATCGGTTGCACGGACATGAGCCCGCGGACGCAGGGAACGGTAGGCGGTGCGGCACTCGGCGCGGGCGCCGGTGCGGGCATCGCGGCGATCTCCGGCGGCGACGCGTGGACGGGCGCGATCATCGGCGGCGCGGCGGGCGGCGTGGCCGGCAATATCCGCGGCCGTTAGTCGTTGCCAGCGAGCAGGCAAGGCCGGGGCGCGACGTGGGTCGCGTCCCGGCTATTCGTTATTGAAGCGCACGCCCCGACGATTTGGCCTCGATGGGCAGCCCATAGGCACCGGGCGAAGCGACCTCGGAAGCGTCGCTGAAGGACTGTTCCTGCAATCATTCGCGTCTGGCATATCTTGCCTCTCCAGCATGCCATGCCAATCATCCGGTCATACACGCCCTTCGTCGATGCCGCGTCGCGTCGCGCCGGACGACAAAGTTTGAACCGGTGATTAAAAGCCCTTAGGATATCCACACCGGAAGCCGTCGCGATGACGGCATGCGCACACCACGCAGAGAGCAGCCTGCGCGCGGTGCAACCTTCATCTCATCAAGAGAACACGAATGCTGCGCACGTCGCTGAAGGTAATAAAGATAAGTGCATGGGTTCTGGTGCTGCTGGCGGTGCTCGCGTTCGGGCTACGCGCATGGTATTCGCAGCGCGGGCCGGAGCTGTCGGTATGGCACACCTATGTGCCGCGCGAAATGACCGTCGAGGAAATGAACACCGCCGACTGGAACGCGTACATCAAGGCGGAAAATCGGATTTTCGAGGACGTGCGCGTTAATGTCGTCGATAAGATCCGGCCGTCCGAGCGCATTCCGGCGAACCGTTATTTCGAGGGCTCGCCGATTTTTCCGTGGCATTTCGCCGAAAACTGGAATCGCTCGTACATTCTCGAACCATCGGGACCACCGGTCGGCGCGGTCGTGCTGCTCCACGGCATGACGGATGCGCCGTACAGCATGCGGCATATCGCGCGTCGATATCGCGATCGCGGTTTCGTCGCGATCGGCATCCGCTTGCCGGGGCATGGCACGGTGCCGGCGGGGCTCACCGACGTGCACTGGAAGGACTGGACCGCGGCCACGCGGCTCGCGGCACGCGAAGCGCGACGTCGCGTGGGGCCGGACAAGCCGATCGAGCTGGTGGGGTTTTCGAACGGCGGCGCGCTCGCACTGCAATATGCGCTCGACGCGATCGAAAATCCCGCGCTCGCGCGTCCGACGCGCGTCGTCCTGATCTCGCCGATGATCGGCGTCACACGCTACGCGCGCTTTGCCGGTCTCGCCGGATTGCCCGCGGTGCTGCCGGCCTTCGCGCGCGCCGCGTGGCTCGGCATCGTGCCCGAGTTCAACCCGTTCAAGTACAACTCGTTTCCTGTGAATGGCGCGCGGCAGTCCTATCTCCTCACGAGCGTGATTCAGGAACAGATTGCGCGGCTCGAGCGCGAGAACCGCCTCGATTCGTTGCCGCCGATTCTGACGTTCCAGTCGGTGACGGATTTCACGGTCAGCACGCCTGCGGTGATGTCGTTGCTCTACGACAAGCTGCCTGAGAACGGCAGCGAAGTCGTGCTGTTCGACGTGAACCGCAGCGTGCGCTTCAGGTCCTTTCTACGCAACGCGTCGTACACGGCGCTCTCGCGACTGCTGCGGATCGGTCCGCAGAACTATCGCACGACCGTGATCGCCAACGTGTCGTCAGATTCGGCGCATACCGTCGAGCGCAGCGTTTACGCGGGTGAAGTGCAAACGCGCATCAAGCCGCTGGGCATCGACTATCCGCAGGATATTTTCTCGTTGTCGCACGTCGCGATTCCTTTCCCGATCACCGACGCGCTGTATGGCATCGCGCCGGACGATTCGGAGAACTTCAACGAGAACCTCGGCACGCTCGCGCCGCGCGGCGAACGCGGCACGCTGATTCTGACGCTCGATTCGATGTTTCGCATCGCGTCGAATCCGTTCTTCCCGTATCTGCTGGAGCGGATCGATGAAGGCATCGGCAAGATGCCGCCGCCGGTGGTCAAGTCACCGCCGCGCACGCATGAAACGGCGGGCGGTCCGGTCGACGATTTCGCGGCGGACCTGAACGCGCTCGGGGAACTCGGCTCGGACGAGCCTTGAGGTGCGGACCGCCAACTGCTTTTCCGCACGAAGATCGACGTTACGGCTGATACGACGAATCGACGATCGTCCACAGCGCCGCTTTCGGGTTCAGGTTCGCATCGAACGGCAGCGGCAGGTTGTTGCGCGGCACGGGCGTCGACGTCAACCACGTGTGCTTGTCCGAGTAGCCCCAGAACGTCACCGCCCTGATGCTCGGCTCCTGCTCGAACAGAGCGAACACCGCGCGGTAACGCTCCGCCTGCGCGCGCATGATGTCGTTCGGAACCGGATGGCCGAGGTCCGGCAGACATGCATGTGGATTGCTCCAGCATTCTCCCGGATCGGTATATAGGCTCACGTCGAGCTCGGTCACCTGGTTTTCGAGGCCTAGCGCGGCGACGTCGTCGAATGCCTGCCTGACGTTCGGCAGTGGCGGCCAGTTCACGCTGATGTGCATCTGATGCCCGACACCGTCGATCGGCACGCCCTGCGCGCGCAAATCGCGGATCACCGCAAGCAGCTTTGCGCGCTTGCGCGGATCGTCGGTGTTGTACTCGTTGATATAGAGCTTCACGTCCGGGTCCGCCGCGTGCGCCGCGCGGAAAGCGATCGCAATGTAGTCCTTGCCGAGCGCTCGATACCACGGACTGTCTTCGCGATACACCTGACGCGGATCGTCGCTAATCACCTCGTTGACCACGTCCCACGCATAGACCTTGCCTCGGAAGTGTGTGACGACGTCGGTTACATATCGATTGAGCCGCTTCGCGACGATGTCGTGATAGTGCGGATCTTTCGGATCACCGGCGAAGAACCAGGCCGGCGCCTCAGTCCAGTCGCCGGCCTTGAAGTGCCACACGAGCGTATGGCCGCGCACTGCAATGCCGTGCGCTTGAGCGAACGCGATGATCTTGTCGGCCGGCTCGAAGTTGTACTTGCCTTCTGCGACGCCGATCGTGCCCGGCTTCATCTTGTTCTCCGCGGTGAGGCTCGAGAACTGAGCGGCGATCAGCGTCGCGTCGGCGGGACTGTCGATCGAATCGGGTTCGATCGCCGCGCCGACCTTGAAGTGCGCGGCCATCACACTGCGCAGTGGCGGCAGCGCTTCAGCGGGCGCCGCGGCGAGCGGCGGGCCGTCATGAGCGGCAGCCGCCTGGCTGAGCGTGCAGCCCGCGGTCCATGCGAGTGTACAAATGGCCGCTGCGCGGAGCATGCGCATCGAGGTCCTTAAAGGACGCACTCCTGGTCTCCTGTGAGGAAATTCCGGTTCGGATGTCTTTCTAACTACTTGTAACGTTATCGGTAACAATCGTGATGTTAAGCAGCGGCCGTGAGCCCCGCTATGAGGGATTCACCCGACATACCAACGAGATGGCGGAGGACGAATCAGCGCCGAGTCGACGGTTGTGAGCCGGCGCGGGATGAAAGCGCTTTCAGGTAGTGGCTGCACAGACCGGCCGCGCGGCTGACCGTGCGAAACAGGGCGCCAGTCACTCAATCTCAACTGGCGGATCAGGAAAACCGAATCCCTTCAACGCGCGGGTCTACTTCGATCGTCGTCCGCGCGTGGATTCAGTTCGATTTCAATGCCCGTTCAACGAGCCGGCGTCGGGCGAGAGTCGGTTGTCCACCGAGGTGACACCGGGTACCGACATCGCAGCCCGTTCGGCACGCGCGACATGGTCCCGCTCGGGCACAAATCCGAGCAGCATGATCTGGCCAGAGTGGGCAAAGACGAACACATGCGACATCCCGACGCCGCTGCGTGCCTCCGCGACCCGCACGCTATGGGCGAGTTGTTGGTCGGTGGCTTGCGAATCCTGAGCATGGGCCATCGGCGCGATTGCGCCTGAAATGAGCAACGCGAGCGTAGAAACAAGGGTTGTTTTCACGATACCTCCTTATTAATGCCAAGGTGTGCCGGCAAATTCACCCGGCAAATCTTCCGGTCGGACTCAATGCGAGGCCACGGAAGTGCATTGGACAAAATCCTCTTTCATTGCTTTGTCGCGGTTAACGCGGTTGTGCGTCGAGGTTTGGCCAGTCGGGGCGTTCGGCGGTCAAGCCGTCGCCCGCAGAAAAGTTCGCAAGGGCAGCGTGTTCGAGCGGGACGTCGCAGGTGCGGCGTGGCGGGGAACAGCGAGAGCCGAGGGATAGGGCTGGTTGGAGCGTTCGTGATGGAGCGCGAGAGCCAGACAGATGCGCTGACAATCCCGCACTCAGCCGGCTATGCGGCTGAGCCCGGCTCGTTGCCCGGCATCGTATGCATTGATGATAGTCGGTAATGTCCGCCGCTGCTGACTGCTCCGACGCGGGTTCGTCAAGCCCAACCGGCAATGCAGGCGAGCGGGGTCGTTGCATCTTCGCAACAACAGACGCGAAATTTTTCTTGCATTTGATTTCATTTTCCTTGTTAAGCGAGCGCTGAGCGACGTGCGAGGCGCATTTGCGCATTGTTTCGGTTCGTGAACCCAAACGGATTTCCGACGCTTGTGACCATCACGTAATGGTCACAAAGCAGGGTGCTACTGCGGGATTGGGCGGCGCGCAACTGTTATCGATAACAGCGTTTTCCCTGAGCGGTTAGTTCGATGCGCGGGGCGAGGTCGTCCCTATAATCGCCTCGAAATGTGATGCGAATACGAAGCGAACATTTCGGCAAGAGGGGAAACGTGTGAGAACGCGTGCGTCCTGTGCGGCTTGGAGACGCCAAAATATATATAGGATATCTAAATGAAGAAGAAGCTTATTGCTGTGGCTGTGATGGCAGCCGCGACGACGGTGGCTCATGCGCAGAGCAGCGTCACCCTGTACGGCCGTATCGACAACGGCATCCAGTTTGAAACCGGCCTTCCGGGCGGTCACGCGTGGTCAGCTCAAAGCGGCGACTGGGGTTGCTCGTGGTTCGGCCTCATCGGCTCCGAAGATCTCGGCGGCGGCACGAAGACGATCTTCCAGTTGGAGGGTCAACTCAATACGATGACTGGTGCATCGGCGGGCAATCTGTTCGGCCGCCACGCAACGGTGGGCTTTACGAACGACAGCTGGGGTCTGTTCAAGATCGGTAACCTCGGCGCCGGCGAACTGGCGCAAGACAGCTGGGGCACCGACCCGCAGGTGATGCAGCGCTACGCGATCTCGACCCTGGTGCGCGGCCGTAACTGGACGAGCACAAGCAACGGCGCGGAGTACAACTCGCCGGTGCTGTTCGGCGGCCTCGTGCTGAAGGGCCAGTATTCGCTGACCAACAACACGAGCTGGAACTCGGCGCCGGTCAACGCGGCGGGCGTGCCGACCGGCCAGGGTCGTACGAACGCGGTTGAGGGCGTCTACACGTGGGGCTCGGGCGACTTCCGGGTGATCTACGACGAAGTGCGCGGCGCCAACGGCTCGTTCAACAACGTGTACTCCGCTTCGCGCGACATTCTCGTCGGCGGTAGTTACGTGATCGGTCCGGTCAAGCTGTACGCGGGCTATCAGCATCTGAGCGCGCCTGACGCGACCAACGCGAGCGTCGGTGTGACCGATGCGTCGCAGCCGCTCGGCGTGAGCGCGCCGACCAGTGTGAACCACGAATGGTTCGGCGCCGCATGGCAGGTCACGGCGCCCACGCTGTTGACGGCCGCGGTCTACCACGCGAACGCGAACAACGGCAACGGCAACGCGACGCTGTTCACGCTCGCCGGTACGTACGCGCTGTCGAAGCGCACGTTCCTGTACACGGAAGCCGGCTATGTGCACAACAGCTCGACGTCGAACCTGAACCTCGGCAACGGGCCGTACGGCAACAACAACTTCAATCCGGTGACGGGCACGTCGTCGAACAGCAACCCGAACTATGGTCACAGCCAGACTGGCGTCTTCGCCGGGATCATGCATTCGTTCTGAGTTGAAGTTGCCTGACCGGCAATCGTAGCGATCTCTTTGTTTCAAGGACTGTTTATTTCTCTTTCATAGAGAGGCCGGTGCGACGCCTCCTCCACCCTCGTCGCATCGGCTGCTTTTTCTTTTTTTTCGATTTCATCATCGGACGGACTGCGTTTCTTCATATCTGAAAGCGCTTTCATCACAGGATTCAGGCAGAACTCATGACCCACGACGGCTCAAACGACAACCCCGGCGCGCCAAAGGTACCCAACGTACCCCTCGCGCCCAACGTGACGCTCGAGGCCATCGCGCGCGCGGCCGGTGTTTCCCCGAGCACCGTATCGCGGATCCTGAACGGTTCTGCGCGCGTGCTTCCCGCCAAGCAGCAGGCGGTTGAGGAGGCGATCGCGCGTTTCAACTATCGGCCGAACGTGCTCGCGCGCAGTCTCGCGAGCGGCCGGACCGAAACGATCGGCGTACTGACGCAAGCGGTGTCGAGCCCGTTTTACGCAGAATGGCTGCGCGGCATCGAAGAGTCGCTGTCCGAGCCGGGCTTTACGCCGATCTTCGTGAGCAGCCGCTGGAACATCGCCGACGAAAAGGCGCGCCTCGAACAGTTCATCGCGCGGCGCGTCGATGGAATCATCCTGCTGCACGCGCAACTCGATGAGTCGACGTTGACCGACTACTCGCGGCACGCACCGATGCTCGTATTGGGCCGCTCGGTGCGGAACAGCGCGACGCTCGCGGGCCTGCCGATCGACAACATGCAGGGCGCTCGCGACGCGACCCACCATCTGATCGAGCAAGGCCATCGCGAGATCGCCTTCATCGCCGGGCCGGCCAGTCACGAGGATGCGATCGAGCGCCTCGTCGGCTACCGGACCGCGCTCGAGGAAGCGGGCATCGGCTTCGATGCCGACCTCGTCGAGCAGGGCGATTACCTCGAAACGGGCGGCGTCGCCGCGATGGAGCGGCTGATGGCGCGCCATCCGTCGTTCAGCGCGGTGTTCTGCGCAAACGATCAGACCGCGTACGGCGCGCGCCTCGCGATGTTCCGCCGCGGCGTGCGGGTGCCGGACGACGTCTCGCTGGTCGGCTTCGACGACCTGCCGACTTCGTCGTACATGACGCCGCCTCTGACGACGGTTCGCCAGCCGACTTACGAAATCGGCCGACTCGCCGCGCAGGGCATCGTGCAGATGATCCGCAAGCAGTCGATCGCGCTCAGCCCGATTCCGCTCACGCTCGTGACGCGTGAAACCACGCGACGGATCACGCCGCCGGTAAAGCGTGAGGATACGTGTACGTAGCGGCTTTTTTTTCGCCTCGACGTGAAAGCGCTTTCAGGCATCGGCAGTCAAGCAGAGATTCAGCAACACATTCAGCACCAAGCAAGGCAGCACCAAGCAAAGCAGCAACAAAGACAACAGGGGAAGTAGGTCGCAGCAACCGGGTATTCATCAAATGCAGTTCAAACAGGGTTCTTTAGGAGACGAGTAATGAAATTCCGCTTTTCAGGCTCTGCCGCCGCCGTTCTGCTCAGCCTGGCCGCAGTCGGCGCGCATGCCAATACCACGTTGACGGTCGCGGTCTTTCCGAAGCTGGATCAGGAAATCAAAGACGCTCTGCCGGCGTGGAAGAAGCTGCATCCGGACGTCGACGTCAAGGTGTCGTCGCTCCAGATCGCCGATCACCACAACGCAATGACCACCGCGCTCGCGACGAGCTCGAATCTGCCCGACGTGATGGCGGTCGAGGTCGGCTTCATCGGCCGCTTTGCGGCGGGCGGCGGTCTCGAAGATCTGTCGAAGGCGCCGTATAGCGCGGGCCAGTACAAGAGCCAGTTCATCAACTACACGTTCGCGCAGGCGACCACGCAGGACGGCGCGATCGTCGGCATGCCGGCCGACATCGGTCCGGGCACGCTGTTCTATCGCAAGGACATCCTCGACAAGGCAGGCGTCACCGAAGCCGATCTGACGAAGTCGTGGGACTCGTATCTGGCGGCCGGCGTGAAGATCAAGAAGGCGACCGGTGCATACCTGATGGCATCGTCGCGCGATATCGAAGACATCTACATTCGCGCCGACCTGAAGGAAGGCGACGGCGTGTACTTCGACAAGGCCGGCAATCCGATCGTCACGTCGCCGCGTTTCGTGAAGGCGTTCGAACTCGCGAAGAAAGCGCGCGACCTCGGTCTCGACGCGAAGATCACGCCGTGGTCGAACGAATGGGCCGAAAGCTTCAAGCGCGGCACCGTCGCGACGCAGATGATGGGCGCATGGCTCGGTGGCCACCTGTCGTCGTGGATCGCACCGGACACGAAGGGTCTGTGGCGCGCGGCCAATCTGCCGAATAACGCATACGCATCGTTCGGCGGCACGTTCTGGTCGATTCCGGTGAAAGCGACGCAAAAGCCGATGTCGTGGGAATTCATCAAGTTCCTGACGACCCGCAAGGAAACGCAGCTCGCCTCGTTCCGTTCGATCGACGCCTTCCCGTCGCTGCTCTCCGCGCAGACCGATTCGTTCTTCGCCGAGCCGGTGTCATTCCTCGGCGACGAGAAGGCACGTCTGATCTGGCGTGATGCGGCATCGCACATTCCGGCGATCCAGCGCAGCAAGTACGACCAGGTCGCTGAAGAGGCGGTGCATTCGGCACTCGACAAGGTCGTCGACGACGGCGCGGACGTGCATACCGCGCTGCAGGAAGCGCAGGACCAGATCGCCCATCGGGTCCGCCGTTAAGCGGTATTGATGCCAGGTCGCGGCACGCTGCATGCCGCGGCCGAAGCGTGTCGCAGTGCGTTGCAACTCTGCTGCAAACAGCGTGGCCGGGCATCGACCCAACCCACGCCCGACTGGACGGAACTATTGATGAACACTCCGCTGCCCACGACCGAAGAGGTCGCCCGCGATGCACGCGTGAGCGATGTGCTGAGCTCGCCCACGCCGTTCGCCGCGCCGCGCAAAACTTCGCGGCTCGATCCGGTGAAGGTCGCACCCTACCTGTTTCTCGCCCCGTTTTTCCTGTTGTTCGCGCTGTTCATGGCGTTCCCGCTGCTGTTTTCGCTGTACCTGTCGTTCCAGAGCTGGGACGCGACGGCAGGGCTCGCGAGCATGAAGTGGGTGGGTCTGTCGAACTTCACGTTCACGCTGACCGACCCGTGGTACTGGAAGTCGCTGTACAACACCGCGTCGATGGCGATCATGTCCGGCGTGCCGCAGCATCTGGTGGCGCTGCCGCTGGCGTTCTTTCTGCAAACCGCGTTTCGCCGCTGGCGCAACCTGATGGTCGGCCTGTACTTCCTGCCGTTCATCACGTCGAGCGTCGCGATCGCGCTGATCTTCTCGTCGCTGTATTCGACCGACTTCGGCATGATCAACCTCGCGATCGCCGAGCTCGGCAAGCTGCCCGGCCTGCACTGGATCGTCCCCGCCCATCCGATCGAGTGGCTGTATAACCCGAAGAACGTCAAGCCGGCGGTGTCGGTGGTGATCTTCTGGCGCTATGTCGGCTGGAACACGGTGCTGTATCTGTCGGCGCTGCAAACCATTCCGAAGGACCTGTACGAGGCCGCGCGCATCGACGGCGCGAATGGCTGGCAACAGTTCACCCGCATCACGATTCCGCTGATCAAGCCGATGATTTTCTTCGCCGTCACGCTATCGATCATCGGTGGGCTGCAACTGTTCGAAGAGCCGTTCATTCTGCTGCCGAACGAAGGCATGGGTACCAGCCAGTCCGGCCTGACGACGGCCGTCTATATGTATCGCACCGCATTCCACGACGGCGATTTCGGCACCGCGAGTTCGATCGCATGGCTGCTGTTCATTTCGATCGGTGCGTTGATGTGGTTGAACACGCGGATCTTTCACCGCAGCGGCATGAACGAGGAGAACCAGCGATGAAATCGTCGAACAACAAGGGCCGCTATGTCGGCTATGCGATCGTGGTGGCCGGCGGGCTGCTGATGTTCTCGCCGTTCTACTTCATGTTCGTGTTCGCGACGCACACGAGCTCCGAGATTTTCTCGATGCCGCCCCCGCTGTGGTTCGGCAGTGCGTTTCTCGACAACATGGCCTCGCTGATGCGGCACATTCCGTTCTGGCGCAATCTCGGCTGGAGCTTCTATACGGCCGCGATGCAAACCGTGCTGACACTGCTGGTCACGTCGATGGCCGGCTACGCGTTCGCGATGTACGAGTTCCGCTTCAAGAAGACGCTGTTCGCGATCGCGCTGACCGCGATGCTGGTGCCCCCGTTCCTCAGCATGATTCCGACCTTCATGACGATGAACCTGCTCGGCTGGATCGATCAGCCGCGCGCGCTGTACGTGCCAGGCGCGGCCGCCGCGCTCGGCGTGTTCCTGATGCGCCAGTACGTCGCGTCGGCGATTCCGTCCGAGCTGATCGAGGCGGCGCGCATCGACGGCTGCGGTGAATTCCGCATCTACTGGAGCATCGTGATGCCTCTGTTGGGGCCGGCGCTGGGCACGCTCGGGCTGATCAGCTTCATTCAGGCATGGAACAACTTTCTGTCGGCGCTCGTCGTGCTGCGTTCGCCTTCGATGTACACGCTGCCGCTCGCGCTGCGCATTCTGCAAAGCCCGACCAATTCGGATTGGGGCGCGGTGATGGCGGGCTCCGCAGTCGCGGTGCTGCCGTTGCTGGTGCTGTTCGCGTTCACCTCGCGGCGTTTGATCGACGGTCTGACGACCGGCGCGGTCAAGGCCTGAGATTTTTCCTTTCATCTTCACGCCCTGGCGGGCATGACCATTCGGGATAACAACATTTATGTCGACGTATCGATTCAACGAAGACTTCGTCTGGGGCGTGGCCACCAGTTCCTACCAGATCGAAGGCGCAGCGCATGAGGACGGCCGTGGCCCGTCGATCTGGGATGCGTTCTGCAAGGTGCCGGGCAAGGTCGTGAACGGCGAGAACGGCGATGTCGCGTGCGATCACTATCACCTCCTCGAGGAAGACCTCGATCTGCTGGCTGAACTAGGCGTCAATGCTTACCGCTTTTCGATCGCGTGGCCGCGCGTGCAGCCGACCGGCCGCGGCGCATTCAACGACAAGGGTCTCGCGTTTTACGATCGTCTCGTCGACGGCTTGCTCGAGCGCGATATCCAGCCGTTCGCGACGCTGTATCACTGGGACCTGCCGTTGTCGCTGCAGCATACGCAAAACGGCTGGGAAAGCCGCGACACCGCCTATCGCTTCGCGGACTACGCGCGCAAGATCGGCAGCGTGCTCGGCGATCGCGTTGCATCGATCGCGACGCACAACGAGCCGTGGTGCACCGCATGGCTCGGCAACGCAACCGGCTATTTCGCGCCGGGCAACGCCGATCTGAAGAAAGCCGCGCACGTCGCGCACCATCTGCTGCTGTCGCACGGTCTCGCGTTGCAGGCACTGCGCGCCGATGGCGTGAAGGCGCCGCTCGGCATCGTGCTGAACCAGTCGCCGGCGCACGGCGCAACGGATTCGCCTGAAGACCAGGCCGCCGCGTCGCTCGAATACGCGAAATTCGTGCGCTGGTACATGGACCCGCTGTTCAAGGGCGAGTATCCGGCCGAGGCGCTGGAATGGTATGGCGCAAACGGGCCGCAAGAGGCGATCTTGAGCGGCGATTTCGACGTGATCGGCACGCCGATGGACTTCCTCGGCATCAACTACTACACGCGCATCTTCGCGAGCGCATCGGGCGAGAAGCGGCCGCCGGGCGTGCTCGGCTTTACCGATATGGATTGGGAAGTCTATCCGCAAGGCCTGACCGAATTGCTGACCCGCATCAACGCCGACTACAAACTGCCGCCGATCTACATCACCGAGAACGGCTGCGCGGCGAAGGACGTGCTGGCTAACGGCCGCGTTCATGACGCCGAGCGCGTGCGCTTCTACGACCTGCATCTGGCAGCGTTGTCGGACGCGGTGAAACAGGGCGTCGACGTGGCCGGCTATTTCGCATGGAGCCTGATGGACAACTTCGAATGGGCGTCGGGCTACGACAAGCGCTTCGGCATGGTCTACGTCGACTATGCGAGCCAGGAGCGCACGCTGAAGGACAGCGCGTTGTGGTATCGCGACGTGATCGCACAACACGCCGGCGTCGCGGCCGTGCGCTGACGCGCACGCCCGGCGGCGGGCGCACCGAACCTCGCGTGGCGCGACAGTAGTGGGGCAGTGGGATAGCGTCACGCGGGGTCTGCAAGTACAAGGACTGAGGAGGAGGCATCAAATGGGCGAACTCGTATTGCGCAAAGTCTCGAAGACGTATGGCGAAGGACCGCAGGTGATTCAGGGCATCGATCTGCACATCCCGGACGGCCAGTTCACGGTTTTCGTGGGACCGTCGGGCTGCGGCAAGTCGACGATGCTGCGCATGATCGCGGGGCTCGAGTCGGTAACCGGCGGCGACATTCTGATCGACGGCGTACGTGTCAACGATCTGCAGCCGACGGACCGCGGCATCTCGATGGTGTTTCAGAGCTACGCCCTCTACCCGCACATGACGGTCGCGGAAAACATGGGCTTTTCGCTGAAGCTGTCGGGAAAGTCGAAAAATGAAGTGCGCGAGGCGGTGGGCCGTGCCGCCGAGATCCTGCAGATCACGCATCTGCTGGAGCGCAAACCCAAAGCACTGTCGGGCGGCCAGCGCCAGCGCGTCGCGATCGGACGGGCGATCGTGCGCAAGCCGCGCGTGTTCCTGTTCGACGAACCGCTGTCGAATCTCGACGCGGCGCTGCGCGTACAGATGCGTATCGAACTCGCGAAGCTGCATCGCGAACTCGGCACGACGATGATCTACGTCACGCACGATCAGGTCGAGGCGATGACGCTCGGCCAGCAGATCGTCGTGTTCAACAAAGGCCACATCGAGCAGACCGGCGCGCCGCTCGAGTTGTATGAGCGACCGGCGAACCGCTTCGTCGGCGGCTTCATCGGCTCGCCGCAGATGAACATGCTGGCCGCGACGCTGGTGTCGCAAAGCAATACGGAAACCGTCGTGGCGCTCGCCGGCGCGAGCCAGCGCATCGTGCTGCCCGGCCGGTCGTCGCAGTCGCTGAACGGCGAACTGACGCTCGGGGTGCGTGCCGAGCACCTGGGCGTCGGCTCGCTCGACGAAGGTCTCGCCGCGCGTGTCGAACTGGTCGAGCATCTCGGCGACGTATCGCTGCTGCACGCGCGACTCGATGGCATGGCGCACGCGATCACGCTGAAGCTCGACAAGAAGGACGCGCAGCATTCGGTCGGCGCGCGCGTAGGGATCAAGGTGGCGTCGTCGTCGGTCACGCTGTTCGATGCGAACGGCGCCGCGGTGAGCCTCGCGCGACCCGAGGTCGGCGAAGACGTCGGCGCCGTTGTTTGACAGGCCGATGCCGACGAGCGGGCACCAGCACACCGATGGCGGATAGCGCGATGGAGAAAAATGTAGTGAAGGACGATGGCGAGGCCGCGGCTAGCGGCCCGTCCGGGCAGCGGTATGCTCAGACGCCTGGTGAAACGGCGGCTGCCGCGGACCGCGGGCAATCGGCTATCGCACGAGGGCCGCAGCAGCGAGGCAGGTTGAAGAAGCCGCGCGAATCGCTGCATTCGTGGATCGTACATTTCGATGCGGAGCCTTCATCGAGGCCCCCAGCATCGGACGACGAAAAGTGACGCAAGCTCGAACGACGTTAGCTGGCTCGCATTAAATATTACGTTTTGCTGTCGATGCCTTGCAGGGAGCTTCCCCTTGCTGGGCTTGGCTTCGAGGGTTGGATCGGACGGTTCGGATAGTAGTTTGGGGCCTAGGTTAACTCCGCATGGCGGCGGCGAGTGGGGGCCATTAACATCCGCTAACGTTAGGGGTAACGTTCAAGATGTTTGCATCTATTCGAAGAGCTCAAACGCGAAGCAAAACATTGAAACCCGAGACGCGCCTACCGGTGCGAGTTGTGTCGCGGTTCCGGCAATCGTCGCCGCGAGTTGGACGGGAGTTCGAGGGAGCTCCTGGCAGTAGGTTGGGAAGTAGTGCCTGAGAGCAAGGTTGATAAAGAATGTCGGGCCACGCATCGCGGTCGTTCGCATGCGGGCGCGCGGCCCGACACAAAAAATAACCGTTGGAATTTTGCTGGGTGGAGAGCGTCATGGAAAAGCGAGTATCTAAAGCCATCTTCAAGTCCCGGGCCTGCGAGCTGTTCCGCCAGGTCGAGGCATTGGGCGAAACCGTGGTCGTCACCGACCGCGGGCAACCCACCATCGAAATCCGGCCGTATCGCAGCAAGCAGGAGAATCCGCTCGAGCTGCTGCGCGCGTCGATTACGCATTTCAATCTGAAGCACGCGTTGCAACCGGTCACAGCCGACCAGGAAGAGTAATGATCACGCTCGACACGCTTGCGCTCGTGTGCTGGCTCGGCAGGCAGAAAGCGCTGAGCCGGGCAGCGCACGATGCGATCGATCGGGAGCTCGCCGGCGGCGAGATCCTGATCTCGGCGATCAGCGCGTTCGAAATCGCGGAGTTCGTGAAGGTCGGCAGTCTCGGGCTGTCGATGGACGCGCGCAGCTGGATGTCGACGTTTCTGTCGCTAGACGGTGTGCGGATGATTCCGGTCGACACCGAGATCGCGTTTCGCGCGGCCACGTTGCCGCCTTCGCTCAGCTTGCATCAACGCCTGATCGTCGCGACCGCGCGCACGCATGGCGGCGCGCTCGTGACTTCGGATGCGAAGGTGCGCGCGTCGACTTACGTCGAAACGATCTGGTGACGGCCGCGGCGCTGCTTGGTGCGGACTGGGCCGGTGGAATCGCGCACCACCAGTTCCGCCGGCAGCGTGATGCGCTGCGAAGCGGCGTCGATCCCGGCGATTTGCGCGAGCAGCGTGTTGACCGCCGAGCGCGCCATTTGCTGGAAAGGTTGACGGATCGTGGTGAGAGCCGGGTGAAACTGCTCGGACATTGGGATGTCGTCGAAACCGATCACCGAGATGTCGTCCGGCACGCGCAGGCCGGCTTCGCGAATTGCGGCGATCACACCGAACGCGCTCTGGTCGTTGGCCGTGAAGATCGCGGTGGGCGGCTCGGCGAGGTTCAACAGGTCGAACGTGACGTCGAACGCCATCATTTGCGACAGGTCGCCCGCGGCGACCAGCGCGTCTTCGCGCGGCAGGCCGAGGCGAGCCAGCGTGTCGTGATAGCCGCGTTGCCGGTCGCGCACACCTTCGATCGTTTCGTCACCGGCCAGAAATGCGATGCGCTTGTGACCCAGCTCCGCCAGGTGTTCGACCGCGAGACATGCGCCGCCGTAGTTGTCGACCGACACCGACGGGAAGCCTGTCAGCGTGCCGCGCTGATCGACGACGACGACCGGCACCTTCGCGGTGGCGAGCGCCTCGAGGCACAGCGACTCGCGCGGAAGAATGGCGAGGATACCGTCGGAGAATTGCTGGATCAGCCCGAGCAGGTCGTGATGCGTATGACGATCTTCGTCGAACACCGTGTAGACCAGCATCTCGCAACCCGCGCCACGGGCCGCGCGGCCCGCGCCGAGAATCAGTTCGCTGGAGAATTGCGTGTCGAGCGTCGGCGTGATGATGCCGATGATGCCATTGCGGCCACCCGACAGTTTCTGCGCGGTGCGGTTGACGACGTAACCGATGTCCGACGCGATTCTCAATACTTCGTCGCGAGTTTCGCGCGACACGCCGGGACGGCCGTTCAGAGCGCGCGATGCGGTCATCTGGGACACCCCGGCCAGCTTGGCGACATGCTCGAGCGTGGGGGTTTGTCTTGCCATGCGGGTCGGAGGTGTGCGAGAGGTCATTGGATGGGTCGACTCGCTAATCGCGTTAGCGATACCGTTTATGTAGTGGCTATTCTAGCAGAACCCTTTATATTTCCGCTTTCTCACAATCAATCAATCTTATACAGGTGTTGCGTCGCAGCCCTGGCCAGACCAGGTAAAATCCCGCATAGCCTTACTTCTCGCATCGACCTAACATTCACTAACGTTAGGGCTAACGTTAACGTTTCGGCGGTTTCTTAAAAATCCAGAAGAGGGGACACACAATGGCGTACCCGGCTTTGTTTAAAGCGCGGTCCATTATCGGCGCGACGGCGCTGCTGTTTTCGTTGTCTGCAGTTGTTTCGAACGCCGTAGCGGCGGACTCCAAGACGATCACGGTATGGGACCAGCAGACCAATGCGTCGTCGAGCAAGATCATTCGCGATGCCGCGGATCGATTCGAAAAGGCGGTTCCGGGCTACAAGGTCGAGAATTCGCACGTCCTGAACGAAGCGTACAAGACGAAGCTGAAGGTCGCTTTCGGTGCGAACCAGCCGCCGTGCGTGTTCGAGAACTGGGGTGGCGGCGGCCTGCATGAATACGTGAAGTCCGGCCAGATCGCCGACCTGACGCCGTACCTGACCAAGGATCCGGCGTATCGCAGCCGCTTCATGCAATCGTCGTGGGATGTCACGACGTTCGACGGCAAGACCTACGGCGTTGCTGCCGAAAACGCAGCGGCCGCGGTGATCTTCTACAACAAGGAAGTCTTCAAGAAGTACGGCATCACGCCGCCGAAGACGTGGGATGAACTGATGCACGTCGTCGACGTGCTGAAGCAGCACAACGTTGCAGCGTTCTCGCTCGCGAACAAAAACAAGTGGACCGGCTCGATGTACTACATGTACCTCGTCGACCGTATCGGTGGTCCGCAAGTCGTGAAGGACGCGATCGCAGGCAAGGGCAAGGGCTTCGAAGATCCGGCGTTCGTCGAAGCCGGCAAGCGCATTCAGGAACTCGTGAAAGCTGGCGCGTTCGCACCGGGCATCAACGGTCTTGATTACGACTCGGGCGCTTCGCGCCGTCTGCTGTACACGGGCAAGGCTGCCATGGAGCTGATGGGCGCCTGGGAAGCTTCGACGATCGCCAACGAGAATCCGGCGTTCTCGAAGGATCTCGACTTCTTCCCGTTCCCGAGCGTGCCGGGTGGCAAGGGCGATCCGCGCGACCTGATCGGCACGGTCGGCGATGGCTTCCTCAGCATCTCGGCCGAGTGCAAGACGCCGGACGCAGCGTTCAAGTTGATCCAGGCATTGACCGACGAACAGGCGATGCAGGCTCGCGCGTCGGATGACCACAAGCTTCCGCCGGTCAATAACGTCAAGATCGACGATCCGTTCACGCAGCGTCTGCAGAAACTGCTCGCCGCGGCTCCGAGCGTGCAGCTCTGGTACGACCAGGCACTGCCGCCGGCTCTCGGTGAAATGCACAAGGACACGACGCAGGCACTGTTCGGCCTGTCGCTGACGCCTGAAGCTGCTGCGCAGCAAATGGAAGCCGCTTCGAAGAAGGGCGGTTGATCTTCTCCAGTCTTAAAGAAAAGTCCGACTGGCACCGCGAGGTGCCGGTCGGCATACAAGCCCGTGAATATTGCACTTTCCGCTACTCCCGAACGCCGGCTGAGGTTCTCATCGCAAACGCTCGTCACGGTTGTGTTTCTTGCACCGTCGCTGCTGCTGCTGGCCGTGTTCCTGCTTTATCCGCTCGTCTCCAGCCTGCGGCTGTCGCTGCTCGACTGGAACGGCCTCGGCAACACTGCCCGTTATATCGGGCTCGCGAACTGGGAGCGGCTCGCGCACGACACGGTGTTCTGGCAATCGCTGCGGAACAACGTGATTCTTGCCGTCGCGTCGATCGTCATCCAGCTTCCGATCGCGCTCGCGCTTGCCGTGCTGCTGGAAAAGGCCGGCCGTGGCTCGCGCTTGCTGAAGGTTCTGTATTTCCTTCCTCTATTGATGTCGAGCGTGGCGATCGGCGTGCTGTTCAAGCAAATCTACGATCCGAATTTTGGTCCGGTCAACGTCGCGCTGCAGGCATTCGGGCTTGATGGCCTCGCGAAAGACTGGCTGGGCGACCCGCATTTTTCGCTGGGTGCGACGATTGCCGTGATCATCTGGCAGAACGCGCCCTTCTACATGATTCTGTTCCTCGCCGGACTCTCGTCGATGCCCGCCGAGGTCAACGAGGCAGCGTTGTTAGACGGCGCATCCGAGTGGACCATTTTCTGGCGCATCAAGCTGCCGCACCTGCAAGGCACGGTGCGTACCGCTGTGCTGCTTTCGGTGCTCGGCTCGCTGCGTTACTTCGATCTCGTCTTCGTCATGACCGGTGGCGGCCCCGAAGGCTCGTCCGAGGTGATGGCCACCTACATGTATCGCACGGTGTTTAGTTCGTTCCAACTCGGCTACGGCAGCACCATCGGCTCGGCGATGTTCCTTATCGTCATCACGGTGGCGGCGGTGTCGATGTACTTCACCCGCCGTTATGCAACCGAGGTCTGAACCATGAACAAGAAACTACGCTTCCCCCGCGTGGGGATTCCTCTGCTGGCACTGATCTGGCTGGCCGTCACGACGATTCCGTTTCTCTTCATGCTCGCGTCGAGCTTCAAGAGCCAGGAAGAGACCTTCGCGACGTCCGTGTGGGCGCCGCCGAGTCACCTGTATTGGGGCAATTACGCGGCTGTGCTGCACGGGCCGTTCTTCACTTATTTGCGTAACAGTGTGTTCACGGTGGGCGTGTCGGTGCTGCTGATCGTCGTCATCAGCGCGATGGCGGCCTACGTGTTTGCGCGCTTGCGCTTCTCGCTGAACAAGACGCTGTTCGGTCTGGTGGTCGCCGGCATGATCGTGCCTCTGCATGCGACGCTCGTGCCGATCTATCTGCTCACGCGCAACCTCGGTCTCTACGACACCGCGTTCGCGCTGCTCGGCCCGTATGTGGCGCTCAGTCTGCCGGTATCGATCTTCATCCTGACCGAGTTCATGCGCCAGATTCCGCGCGAGCTCGAAGAAGCGGCGCAGCTCGACGGCTGCAGTCCGTTCCGCATCTTCTGGCGGATTTTCTTCCCGCTTTCGGCACCCGGGCTCGCTACTGTGACGATCTTCAACGGCATTGGTCTGTGGAACGAGTTCATCTTCGCGTACATGCTGACGTCGACGGCCGAGCACCGCACGCTGCCGCTCGCGATTTGGGACTTCATGGGGCAATACGCGTCGAACATTCCTTCGATGCTGTCCGTTCTCGTGCTCACCTCGTTGCCGCTGATCGTTGCCTACGCGTTCGGTCAGGAGCGCGTGATCAAGGGGATGATGGCTGGCTCGCTCAAGGGCTGATCCGCATCGCACACCACCTCGAATCGTGTGGGCTGGAATGGCCCGCACACCGAACTTCGCAAAAACGACATGGCAAGCATCTCTCTCACTAACGTACAGAAATCCTATACGAGCGGTAACTCGGTGATCCGCGACGCCAACCTCGAAGTCGGCAAGGATGAATTCTGCGTGTTCCTCGGACCGTCGGGCTGCGGCAAGTCCACGCTGCTGCGCATGATCGCCGGTCTCGAATCGATCACCGACGGCGAACTGCGCATCGACGGTGAACTGATGAACAACGTCGAACCCGCGAAGCGCCAGGTCGCAATGGTGTTCCAGAACTACGCGCTCTATCCGCATATGAGCGTGTACGAGAACATGGCATTCGGTCTGCGCCAGGCGAAAGTCGATAAGGCGATCATCGACAAGAAGGTGCGCAGCGCCGCTGCAGCACTGCAACTCGACAGCTATCTCGAACGCCGCCCCGCTGCGCTGTCAGGCGGCCAGCGCCAGCGCGTGGCGATCGGCCGCGCGATCGTTCGCGAGCCGGGCGTGTTCCTGTTCGACGAGCCGCTGTCGAACCTCGACGCCGCGCTGCGCGTGCAGACGCGTACCGAAATCGCCCGTTTGCATCGCGAGTTCAACCGCGCGAGCGCGGTGTACGTCACGCACGACCAGATCGAAGCGATGGCGCTCGCTGACAAGATCGTGCTGCTGCACGCCGGCGCGGACATGGAAAAACACGGCAGCATCGCGCAGATCGGCGCACCGCTCGATCTGTATCACCGGCCGAAGAGCCGCTTCGTCGCGGGCTTCATCGGTTCGCCGAAGATGAACTTCATGCCGGCCACGGTCCTCGCGGTCGACGAAAAGGGCATTCAGGTCGAGCTGACCACGGGCGAGCGCGTGCGCGCCGAGGTCGACGGCCGCAGGCAGCGCGTCGGTTCGCAGGTCACGCTCGGCATCCGGCCGGAGCACCTTGCGCTGCCGTCGGCGCAGCCCGGCGTGCAGACGATCCGCTGCGCCGTGCGTCTGGTCGAACGGATGGGCGAGCACAGCTACGTGCACGTGGACGGCGGCGTGCGCGAGGGCAACACGTTGATCGCCAAACTGCCCGGCGACGGTGGCGTCGATCACGACGAACGCGTCGAGCTGGCGTTCGCACCGCACGCATGCCACGTGTTCGACGACAAGGATTTCGCGCTGCCGCGTCTGCACTGATCCACTTGCTGCGATCGCGTTGCTTGCACGACGCAGGCAAGCGCGGTTTCACTGCACCGCGTCGCTAGACGCACCGAACGACCCGCAGTCGATCGAACACGGCGAATCTCGAGTTGCGGCTGCGTTCGATCGATCAGCAGGACTGCGAAGCGCAGAAAGGTATCTGAAATTTAACGGGACGGCATCCGGCCCGGAGCAACGCCCTGCCGCACGCTTGTCAGGAACAACGAATTTGTCGGCGCTCAATGCGCTTCGTACACCAGGATAAATAAAAGGAGTTTTCGATGTTGCTTCGCCAAAGTGAGGTGCCGCTCTACCGCAATGCCGCCGCAGCCGTGGAAGAGCGCGTGGCCGATCTGCTCGCGCGCATGACACTCGACGAAAAGATCGCGCAGCTTCATGCCGCGTGGCTGAAGCTGTCGGCCGATGGCAATCACAAGGCGCGTAGCATCGATTTCGCGCAGAGTGCCAACCAGATCACCGTCGATGAGATCTTGCAGTATGGCCTCGGCCAGATCACGCGTCCGCTCGGCACGCATACGGTCGATCCGAAGGAAGGCGTGCGCGCGCTCAACGAGCTGCAGCGCAAGATGGTCGAAGACACGCGCCTCGGCATTCCGGTGATGGCGCACGAGGAGTGCCTCGTCGGCCTGATGATCAAGGACGCGACGCTGTTCCCGTCGCCGTTGAACTATGCGGCGACGTGGAATCCGCGGCTGGTCGGCGAAGTGGGCACGATCATCGGCGAACAGGCGCGTTCGATCGGCTGTCACCAGGGGCTCGCGCCGGTGCTCGACGTGTCGCGCGATCCGCGCTGGGGCCGCACCGAGGAGACGCTCGGCGAAGACCCGTATCTGGTCGGCGTGCTCGCATGCCACTACGTGAAGGGCCTGCAAGGCGAACAGCGCGATCTGCTCGCGACGCTCAAGCATTTCGTCGGTCATTCGGCGAGCGAAGGCGGCCGCAATCATGCGCCGGTGCATGTCGGTCCCCGTGAACTCAACGACGTGTTCATGCTGCCGTTCGAAATGGCCGTGAAGCTCGCGAACGCGGGCTCGGTGATGCCGGCGTATCACGACGTCGACGGCGTGCCCTGTCATGGCGATCGCGCACTGCTGCACGACACGCTGCGCGAGAAGTGGGGCTTCGACGGTCTCGTCGTCGCGGATTACGCGGGCGTGGACCTGCTTTACAGCCACCATGCGGTGGCGCGCGACAGCGCGTCGGCCGCGGCCCTCGCATTCAACTCCGGCCTCGACGTCGAGTTGCCGGGCCATGAGTGCGCGGTGCATCTGAAGGAAGCGCTGGAGCGCAACGAGATCACCGAAGCGACGATCGACACCGCCGTCTCGCGCGTGCTGCGCGTGAAATTCCAGCTCGGCCTGTTCGAGAATCCGTACGTCGATCCGGAACGCGTCGACGTGAAGAGCGCGGCCGCGGGCGATACCGCGTATCAGGTCGCGCTCGAATCGGCGGTGCTGCTGCGCAATCAAGGCGACGTGCTGCCGCTCGACGCGAACGGCGCCGACAAAATCGCGGTGATCGGCCCGACCGCCGACGATCCGCTCGCGCTGCTGGCCGGCTACAGCTTCCCGGTGCATCTGATCAACAGCGGCGAGCAGTCCACTGCTTCGATCGCGACGCCGCTGCGTTCGCTGCGCGCGTTGCTCGGCAACGAGCGGGTGATTCACGCGCAGGGTTGCGACATCATCAAGGAACGCCGCGCCGGCGCGCCGGTGTTCCCGGGCGACGTGTCGCTCGATCTGACCGGCGACGCGCATTGCGACGAGCTGATCAGCAAGGATACCGACGGCATCGCCGCCGCGGTCGAGGCCGCGCGGCAAGCGGGCGTCGCGCTGGTGTTCGTCGGCGATCTGGCGGGTCTGTTCCAGTCCGGCACGGTCGGCGAAGGGTCCGATACGGACAGCCTCGACCTGCCGGGCGTGCAGCAGGCGTTGCTGCAGGCGGTGGTCGACAGCGGCACGCCGACGGTCGTCGTGATGACGGGCGGCCGCCCGTACAATCTCGGCGGCCTCGAAGAGCGCATCGCCGCGCAGATCATGGCGTTTGCGCCGGGCGAGCGCGGCGCCGAAGCGCTGGCCGATCTGCTGGTGGGCCGCGCCGATTTCAGCGGCCGTCTGCCGCTGTCGGTGCCGAAGAGTGCGGGCGCCGTGCCGTACGTGTATAACCATCGTCTGAAAAGCGCCGGAACGCCAATTGCATACCATTTCGGTTGCCGCTATCCGTTCGGTTTCGGTCTCGGCTATACGCAGTTCCGTTACGGCGATCTCGCGCTCGCGCACAGCGAAGTGCCGATCGAAGACGGTACGATCGAGCTGAGCTTCACGCTCGACAACATCGGCGCGCGCGACGGCACCGAGATCGTGCAGATCTACGTGCGTGACCGTCACGCGTCGGTCGCGCGGCCGGTGCGCGAGCTGAAAGCGTTCGCGCGCGTGCCGCTCGCGGCTGGTGCATCGGCGCGAGTGCGCGTCAAGCTGCCGGTCGACATGCTGAACTTCACCGACGCGCGCGGCGAGCGTATCGTCGAGCCCGGTGACTTCGATCTGCTGGTCGGCAGCTCGAGCCGCGATATTCATCTGAGCGGCACGGTCGCGGTCGCGGGCGCCGCGACGAGAACGCTCGAACGCAACTGGCGCATGCTGAGCGAAGTCGAGATCGTGGCCTAAGCGGCGGGTCGGGGCGGCGAGTGCCGCCCTGTGTGTGGTCCTACTCGTTACAAGTGGAAAATCTGATGTCGTACGCAACCTATCCAAGCCTGGCGGACAAAACCATCGTCGTAACCGGCGGCGGCAGCGGGATCGGCGCCGCGATCGTCGAGGCTTTCGCGCAGCAAGGCGCGCGCGTGTTCTTCCTCGACGTCGCCGAACACGATTCGCTCGCGCTGCAGGAAACGCTTCGCCACGCGAAGCATCCGCCGCTGTTCCGCCGTTGCGACCTGAAAAATGTCGACGCGATCGAAACCACGTTCGCGGCCATCGTCGAAGCGGCGGGCCCGATCGACGTGCTCGTCAACAACGCCGGCAACGACGACCGGCACGAAATCGGCGAGTTGACCGCGAGCTACTGGGACGACCGTATCGCCGTGAATCTGCGCCACCAGTTCTTCTGTGCGCAGGCCGCCGCGAACGGCATGCGTCGCGCGGGGCGCGGCGTGATCCTGAATCTGGGCTCGGTGTCGTGGCACGTCGCGCTGCCGAACCTCGCGATCTATATGACGGCCAAGGCCGGCATCGAAGGGCTCACGCGCGGTCTCGCGCGCGATCTCGGCAACGCGGGCATCCGCGTGAACTGCATTATCCCGGGTGCGGTGAAGACACCGCGGCAGATGCAATTGTGGCAGTCGGCGGAGAGCGAAGCGAAGGTGGTCGCGAGTCAGTGTCTGCAATTGCGCATCGAGCCCGAGCACGTCGCGCGCATGGCGCTGTTCCTCGCGTCCGACGACGCGTCGCGCTGCTCCGGCCGTGATTACTTCGTCGACGCAGGGTGGTACGGAGAATGAGCATGCCGGTACCTGTGTGCGTATGGGCGGTCGGCGCCGAGCTGGCCGAAGGACCGCTGTGGCAGGCCGCAGAAAACGCCGTGTATTTCGTCGATATCAAGGGGCGCCGGATTCATCGGCTGTCCGTCGCGACCGGCGAGCAGCGGACGTGGCAGGCGCCCGACCAGCCCGGTTTTCTGGCGCCGTTCGCTAACGGCACGTTCGTATGCGGGCTGCCAGGCGGCCTGCATCGCTTCGATCCGGCGAGCGGAGAGTTCCGCAAGCTCGTCGACGTCGAACCGCATCTGCCGGGCAACCGCCTGAACGACGGTTTCGTCGATGCCCGGGGTCGCCTGTGGTTCGGCTCGATGGACGATGCGGAAGAGGCGCCGAGCGGCTCGCTGTATCGTGTGAACGAGCAAGGCGCGGCCGTCGCGCAGGACGACGACTACGTGATCACGAACGGCCCGGCGATGAGCCCGGACGGCCGCACGCTGTATCACAACGACACGATGCGGCGCGTGGTCTATGCGTTCGACGTCGCCGCGGACGGCACGCTGTCGGGCAAGCGCATCTTCGCCGCGATCTCGGGCGACGGCCATCCCGACGGCATGGCGGTCGATGCCGACGGCTTCGTGTGGATCGCGCTGTTCGGCGGCTGGCGGATCGAGCGCTACTCGCCGGCGGGCGAACTGGTCGATCAGGTGCCGCTGCCTTGCGCGAACGTGACGAAGCTCGCGTTCGGCGGCGACGATCTGCAAACCGTCTATGTGTCGACCGCATGGAAGGGGCTGACTGCCGTCGAGCGGCAGCATCAGCCGCAGGCGGGCGGGCTGTTCTCGTTCCGCGCGCCGGTGACGGGGCAGGCTCAGGCACGCTGCACCGTGGGCTTCGAGCGGTAAACGACAAAAACACAGCGACAGGACAAGCCGCAAAACGCAACCCTGACGTTGCCTGGTCGCTCCGCAAGGAGCGGCCCGCTATCATGTGCGTTCCATGACTTTCGCGCATTCGCCCCGATTCCTATCATGACGTCCAGGCCGCCAGTCCCGCCCCGCATGTCCGATGTTGCCGAACGTGCGGGCGTCTCGAAGATGACCGTGTCGCGCGTGCTCGCGGGCCGCAACGTGTCGCAGGCGACCCGCGAACGCGTGCAGAAGGTCATCGACGAACTCGGCTACGTCGCGGATGCGGCGGCGGGGGCGCTGTCGTCGGGACGCTCGGAGTTCGTCGCGGTGCTGGTGCCGTCGCTGTCGAGCTCGAACTTCTCCGACACCGTGCGCGGCCTGAATGCCGCACTGAATCCGCACGGTTTGCAACTGCTGCTTGGCGATACGGACTACCTGCTGGAGCAGGAAGAACTGCTGGTGCGCTCGATGCTGCGCCACCAGCCGCGCTGCGTCGCATTGACGGGCGGCCGGCACACCGAGGCGACGCGCATGCTGCTGAAGCGCGCAGGCATTCCGGTCGTCGAAATGTGGGATCTGCCCAGCGATCCGATCGATACGGTCGTCGGCTTTTCGAACTCGGCGGCGGCGCGCGCGATGGTCCGGCATCTGCACGAGCGCGGTTATCGGCGGATCGGCTTTATCGCGGGCGCCAGCGAGCGCGACCGGCGCGGGCACGACCGGATGCGCGGCTACGTCGCGGAAGTCAAGGCGCTGGGCCTCGGCGAGCCGCGCGTGATCCGGCTCGGCGATTCGCCTATCACGATGAGCCACGGTGCGCCGGCGATCAGCGCGTTGCTCGACACGTGGCCCGATACCGAAGCCGTGATGTGCGTGAGCGACATGTCGGCGTTCGGCGCGATCATGGAGTGTCATCGGCGCGGGCTGTCGGTGCCGGGCGACATCGCGGTTGCCGGCTTCGGCAATTTCGAGGTGTCGTGGTGCTGCCAGCCGAGCATCACGACGGTATCGGTCGACGCGTACGGTATCGGCTTGCGCGCTGGCGAAACGCTGCTCGCGGCGCTCGCCGATCGCGAAACCGGCGAGGTGCATCGCAGGAAAGCGGTGAAGATCGATTTTACGGTAATAGCCCGCGATAGCGCGTAGAGGGCGCGTCCTCGAATTCGCAAACAGCGAACCCCTCGAATTCCCCGAACTACCCGTAATTAAGCAGATCAGGGATATCCCTTGGTTGTCCGGACGGTAAGCCGGGCGTAACATCCACAGCCAGAAATGTTACCGGTAACTTGACGGCGAGTCTCGCCGGCTCGAATCGCTGGAGCCGCGAAGCATCGGCATTTCCCTGCAAAAACAAGCTGATGGAGAAACGAATGAGCGCTGTACCGTCCGCCGTCACCGCGCCCGCCGCGCGCGTCGACGAGTTCGAGGAAAGGACCTATCGCAAGGTCGTGCGCCGGCTGCTGCCGGTGCTGTTGCTGTGCTATGTGGTGGCGTATCTGGATCGCGTGAACGTCGGCTTCGCGAAGCTGCAGATGCTCGACGACCTCGGCCTGTCCGACACGATGTATGCGATCGGCGCGAGCGTGTTCTTCTGGGGATATTTCATCTTCGAAGTGCCCAGCAACGTGTTCCTGCATCGCTACGGCGCGCGCTTCTGGATCGCGCGGATCATGTTCACATGGGGCCTCGTGTCGATGGCGCTCGCGTTCGTCGCGCCGCTCGCGCGCATCGCGCACGTCGAAACCGCGACGATGTTCTACATCCTGCGTTTCCTGCTCGGGCTCTGCGAGGCCGGCTTCTTCCCCGGCGTGATTCTGTACCTGAACTTCTGGTTTCCCGCGCAGCGCCAAAGCCGCGTGATGTCGGGCTTTCTGATCGCGATGCCGGTCAGTCTGATGCTCGGCGGCGTCGTGTCGGGCTGGCTGATGGAACATACGGCGGGCCTGCTCGGCTATCAGGGCTGGCAATGGATGCTGCTGATCGAGGGCGTGCCGTCGCTGCTGACCGCGTTCGTCGTGTACTTTTCGCTCGACGACCGCATTGAGCGCGCTCGCTGGCTCACGCCGCAGGAAAAGAGCCTCCTCGCGGCGAATCTGCAGCGCGAAAGCGCGCACAAGACCGCGCGCTTCGGCTCGGCGGTGCGCGATCCGCGCGTCTGGCTGCTGGTCGCAATCTTGCTCACGTTCAATACCGGCTTCTACGGCCTCGCGTTCTGGCTGCCGTCGATCATCAAGGCGACCGGCGTGCAGGACCCGCTGCATATCGGTCTGTTGACCGCGATTCCGTATGGCGTGGCGATCATCGCGACGCTCGCGAACGCCGCGCATTCGAAGAAGACCGGCGAGCGGCGCCTGCATGCGGCGATTCCGGCGCTGATCGGCGGAGTCGGTCTGATCATGAGCGCGGCTTTGGCGCATCATGTGGTGTGGGCGATCACGTTTCTGACGATCGCCACCGCCGGCATCCTCGCGTTGATGCCGATTTACTGGACGTTCCCGGGGCAGTTGCTGTCGGGCGCCGCCGCGGCGGCCGGCATCGCGATGATCAACGCGATCGGCAATCTGTCCGGCTTTACCGGTTCGATGATCACCGCCGTGGCCAAAAATCTGACCGGCGACATCAACAACGGCACCTACGCACTCGGTGCGTGTCTGCTGGTCAGCTGCGTGCTGATCCTGCTCGTGCCGCGCTCGATGTTGACGCGGGCCAAGCCGAATGAAGACAGCGCGCCGGGCCGCGAGACGGCGCGAGCGCAGAAACACGCAGAGCACGCGTAAGCACGGATAAGCAACCCTCACCCAGACAGAGAGACACGCATCATGTCAGCATCCACCCCGCGCCGGCTGCGCAGCCAGGAATGGTTCGACGATCCCTCGCATGCGGATATGACGGCACTGTACGTCGAGCGTTTCATGAACTACGGTCTGACGCGCGAAGAGCTGCAGTCGGGCCGGCCGATCATCGGCATCGCGCAGACGGGCAGCGATCTCGCGCCGTGCAACCGGCATCACATCGAGCTCGCCGCGCGCACGAAAGCAGGCATTCGCGACGCGGGTGGCATTCCGATGGAGTTTCCGGTGCATCCGCTCGCCGAGCAGAGCCGCCGGCCGACCGCCGCGCTCGACCGTAACCTCGCGTATCTGGGGCTCGTCGAAATCCTGCACGGCTTTCCGCTCGACGGCGTCGTGCTGACCACCGGCTGCGACAAGACCACGCCCGCGTGCCTGATGGCCGCGGCCACCGTCGACATGCCGGCGATCGTGCTGTCCGGTGGCCCGATGCTCGACGGTTGGCACGACGGCAAGCGCGTCGGCTCGGGCACCGTGATCTGGCATGCGCGCAATCTGCTCGCGGCCGGCGAGATCGACTACGAAGGCTTCATGGAGTTGACCACCGCATCGTCGCCGTCGATCGGTCACTGCAACACGATGGGCACCGCGCTGTCGATGAACAGCCTCGCCGAAGCGCTCGGCATGTCGCTGCCCGGCTGCGCCAGCATTCCGGCCGCTTACCGCGAGCGCGGCCAGATGGCCTACGCGACCGGCAAGCGCATCGTCGACCTCGTGCGCGACGACGTGCGGCCGTCGAAGATCATGACGAAAGAAGCGTTCGAAAACGCGATCGTCGTCGCATCGGCGCTCGGCGCATCGACCAACTGCCCGCCGCATCTGATCGCGATCGCGCGGCACATGGGCGTCGAGCTGAGCCTCGACGACTGGCAGCGCGTCGGCGAGCAGGTGCCGCTGATCGTCAACTGCATGCCCGCGGGCGAGTATCTCGGCGAGAGCTTCCATCGCGCGGGCGGCGTGCCGGCCGTGATGCACGAGCTCGCGAAAGCCGGCCTCGTGCACGAGGAATGTCTGACGGTGTCCGGTCGCACGATGGGCGAAATCGCGGCCGCCGCGCCGGCGCCGGATCGCGAGGTGATCAAGACGACCGACGATCCGCTGAAGCACGGCGCGGGCTTCATGGTGCTGTCGGGCAACTTCTTCGACAGCGCGATCATGAAGATGTCGGTGGTGGGCGAGGCGTTCCGCAAGACCTATCTGAGCGAGCCAGGTGCGGAAAACACCTTCGAAGCACGTGCGATCGTGTTCGACGGCCCCGAGGACTATCACGCGCGCATCAACGATCCGGCGCTCGAAATCGACGAGCATTGCATTCTCGTGATTCGCGGCACGGGCACGGTCGGCTATCCGGGCAGCGCCGAGGTCGTCAACATGGCGCCGCCGGCGGCGCTTGTGCGCCAGGGCATCACTTCGCTGCCTACACTGGGTGACGGCCGCCAGAGCGGCACGTCCGCGAGCCCGTCGATTCTGAACATGTCGCCGGAAGCGGCCGTGGGTGGCGGCCTCGCGCTGTTGCGCACGAATGACCGCATCCGCGTCGATCTGAATTCGCGCAGTGTCAACGTGCTGGTCGACGAAGCCGAACTCGCGCGACGCCGCGAAACCGTGCAGTTCGAGATTCCGCCCGCGCAAACGCCGTGGCAGGAGCTGTACCGCAAGACGGTCGGCCAGCTTTCGACCGGCGGCTGTCTGGAACCGGCGACGCTTTATCTGAAGGTGATTGCCGAGCGCGGCAATCCACGGCATTCGCATTGACCTGCAGGTGACAAGGCCGGGCTTCGCACAACGCGACGCCCGGCCTTGCCCGTTTCTCCACTTATCCGAAAGAGCCCATCCCATGTCCGCAACTTCCTCCTCCAGCTTTCTTCCCGGCGATCTGAACGACGCGCTGCTGATCGGCCGCGTGTGGCGCAAGACCGAGCAGCATGAAGGACCGTGCGTGGTCGTCGTGCGCGGCGGCGAGGTGTTCGACATCACCGCGACCGTGCCGACCACTGCCGATCTATTTGAACGCGACGATGCCGCGCAATTTGCGCGCAGCGCGCCGGGCGTGCCGCTCGGGCCGGTCGCGCAACTGATCGACGCAAACCTGCCGGGCGCGAGCGCCCCCGCCGTGCGCCTGCTCGCGCCGTGCGACGTGCAGGCGATCAAGGCCTGCGGCGTCACGTTCGCGGTGAGCCTGATCGAGCGCGTGATCGAGGAGCAGGCCGGCGGCGATCCGGCGAAGGCGAAGGAAGTGCGCGAGACGATCGCCTCGACGATCGGCACCGATCTGTCGAAGATCAAGCCGGGCTCGGAGGCCGCGATGAAGCTGAAGGCCGAGCTCGAACGGCGCGATGCGTGGTCGCAATACATGGAAGTCGGCATTGGCCCGGACGCTGAAGTGTTTTCGAAATCGCAGCCGATGTCGGCGGTCGGCTTCGGCGCGGACGTCGGTCTGCTCGCCGCGTCGGTGTGGAACAACCCGGAGCCGGAGATCGTGCTCGCCGTGAATAGCCGCGGCAACATCGTCGGCGCGACGCTCGGCAACGACGTGAACCTGCGCGACATCGAAGGCCGCTCGGCGCTGCTGCTCGGCAAGTGCAAGGACAACAACGGCTCGTGCGCGATCGGCCCGTTCGTGCGGCTGTTCGACGACACGTTCTCGCTCGACTCGGTGCGCAGCGCGAGCGTGTCGCTGCGCGTCGAAGGCTCCGACGACGACTTCGTGCTCGACGGCGTGAGCCACATGAGCGAGATCAGCCGCGATCCGGCCGACCTCGTCGCGCAGACCTGCGGCCGCCACCATCAGTATCCGGACGGCTTCATGCTGTTCCTCGGCACGATGTTCTCGCCGATCAAGGACCGCGACGCGCCCGGCGCCGGTTTCACGCACCACCTCGGTGACCGTGTGACGATTTCGACGCCGCAGCTCGGCGCGCTGACCAACACGGTGCGCCTGTCCACCGAAATCGAACCGTGGACGTTCGGCGTGCGCGCGCTGTATCGCAACCTCGCGGCTCGTGGCCTTCTGGTTGCTGAGTAACCGGATTGTCGCTGCAACTTTCGAAAGGAGAATCAGGACATGAGTCAATTTGCAAACTACATCGACGGACAGTGGGTCGACGGCGCGAGCGTGTCGCGCAACGTCAACCCGTCGAATCTGGACGACGTGATCGGTGAATTCGCGCAAGCGGACGCGGAGCAGACGCATCGCGCGATCAGCGCCGCGCGCAAGGCCTTCGCGACGTGGTCGCTGTCCACGCCGCAGCAGCGCTTCGACGTGCTCGACCAGGCGGGCAGCGCGATCCTCGCGCGCAAGGCGGAACTCGGCAAGCTGCTCGCGCGTGAAGAAGGCAAGACGCTGCCCGAGGCGATCGGCGAAGTCGGCCGTGCCGGCCAGATCTTCAAGTTCTTCGCCGGCGAAGCGCTGCGCGTCGGCGGTGAAATCGTGCCGTCGGTGCGGCCGGGCATGACGGTCGAAATGACGCGCGAACCGGTCGGCGTGGTCGGCCTGATTACGCCGTGGAATTTTCCGATCGCGATTCCGGCGTGGAAGATCGCGCCGGCGCTCGCGTACGGCAACACGGTCGTCATCAAGCCGGCCGATCTGGTGCCGGGCAGTACGTGGGAGCTGGTCAAGATCATCGCCGAGGCAGGTGCGCCGGCGGGCGTGATCAACCTCGTGATGGGCCGCGGCTCGGTGGTCGGCGAGGCGCTGGTGTCGTCGCCGCATGTGGATGCGATCAGCTTTACCGGTTCCGTCTCGACGGGCCGCGCGATCGGCGCGAAGTGCTTCGAGTCGGGCAAGAAATTCCAGCTCGAAATGGGCGGCAAGAACCCGATGGTCGTGCTCGACGACGCCGATCTCGACGTCGCGATCGAAGCCTGCATCAACGGCGCGTTCTACTCGACGGGTCAGCGTTGCACGGCATCGAGCCGGCTGATCGTGACCGCAGGGATCTATGACCGCTTCATCGACGGCATGAAGGCGCGTATGCGTGCGCTGAAGGTCGGCGATGCGCTCGCGGACGGCACGCAGATCGGCCCGGTCGTCGACGACAAACAGCTCGAGCAGGACGAGCGCTATCTGGCCATCGCGCGCGAAGAGGGCGGCACGGTGTTCGGCGGCGAGCGCGTCCAAGGCGTGACGCCGGGCAACTTCCTCGCGCCTGCGCTGGTCACGGAGACGACCTCGGCGATGCGCATCAACCGCGAAGAGGTGTTCGGGCCGGTCGCGTCGGTAATCAAGGTCAAGGACTACCAGGAAGCGCTCGCGGTCGCTAACGACACCGAGTTCGGTCTGTCGGCCGGCATCTGCACGACGTCGCTGAAGTACGCGAGTCATTTCCGCCGCCATGTGCAGGCGGGCATGGTGATGGTCAACACCGCGACGGCTGGAGTCGATTATCACGTGCCGTTCGGTGGCAGGAAGGGATCGAGCTACGGTCCGCGCGAGCAGGGCGCCTACGCCCGCGAGTTCTACACGTCGGTGAAGACCGCGTATATCAACCCGGGCGCGGTCTGACGCGACACTAGCCGGGCTCCCCAAAACGGAACTGGCCCACCATCGCGTCCAATCGCGATGGCGGGCCAGAGTAGGGGAAGCCGCAAGAGCGCCATGGCAAAGCGCTCCGGCAGGTACAGCTACTTCAACAGCAACTCTTCAAACGGAACGTGGCTTACTGCGCTGCGCGGCCCTGTTGCGACGAACCGCTGGTCACGCCGCCGACCGCGCTGTTTTGCGCCGCGACGCGGGCTTCGGCAGCTTGAACATCGTACGGATAGGTGTTGGGATTCCAGCGTCCCGGGTTGTAGCCGGCCTTTTCGAGCTGAACCAGCTCTTCACGGACTTGCGCGCGGGTCACCGGCTGGTTCGATTGAGCGAAAACGGCAACCGGAGCAGCGAGGGTGGCGGCGATAACGACGGCTTGAACGAGCGATTTCATTTTTACTACCTCCAGGTTTTGTCTTATAAGGCTGCGAAACCATTTGTTTGCAGCAGTGATGACAGTCTAGGGGGAGCCGGAACTAGGGTAAATACCTAATTCCTGAACTCACTGTTTCCCTAACTAAACCAATATTGGGGCAGCAAGGACGTCGAGCCATCTCGGCCGCCATGTGCAGGCGGGATGCCCAAAACGGAACTGGCCCACCATCACATTCAATCGCGATGGCGGGCCAGTAGGGGAAGCTGCAAGAGCGCTATGGCAAAGCGCTCCGGCAGGTACAGCAACATCAACTTTTCAATCGGGAACGCGGCTTACTGCGCTGCGCGGCCCTGTTGCGACGAACCTGTGGTCACGCCGCCGACCGCGCTGTTTTGCGCCGCGACGCGGGCTTGAGCAGCCTGAATGTTCGACGGATATTCGTTCGGGTTCGAACGTGCCGGGTTGTAGCCGGCCTTTTCAATCTGGACCAGCTCTTCACGAACTTGCGCGCGGGTCAGCGGCTGATTCGATTGAGCGAAAACAGCAACCGGAGCAGCGAGGGTAGCGGCGATAACGACAGCTTGAACGAGCGATTTCATTTTTACTACCTCCAGATTTTGTCTTGTTAGGCTGCGAAACCATTTGTTTGCAGCAGTGATGACAGTCTAGGGGGAGCCGGAACTAGGGTAAATACCTAATTCCTGAACTCACTGTTTCCGTAACCAAAACAATATTGGCGCAGCGAGGCTGTCGCGCATCGATTTGCGAAGCGATCAACGGGGATAGGGCGCGTGTATCAGCCCGCTGAGAGGGCTTGGACAAGCAGCAAACCTGCGACGCCGATAGCTATGGCGCCGATGGCCCGCGCGACGCGCGCGCCGTCCGGCGCGACCCGCTCGGCCGTGATGGCAACCGTTACGGCCGCCATCAGGCGCAAATCCGTCATGCCGGCGACCAGCAGAATCGCCGTCAGTCCCGCGCAGCAACCGGCACAGTCGATCCCGATGCGCAGACCGTATCGCCACGCGCTTGCCGCGTCGGCGGCGAGGTTCGGTATCGCGCGACAGCAGGCGAGGCGGCGGGCTTTCCACGTGCTGAACTGCAACGCGCCAGCGAGCACGACGACCACGCCGGCCGCTAACGGCACCGTCCGAGCGAGCGCTAGCCACCGCAACTCGAACGCCGCGAGCGACGCACCGAGCGCAAACACGGCCACGCCCAGCACCGTCCATACGACGGCATACGCGCCAGTGACGAGCACCGTCAGCAGCGCCAGTCGCCCCGCGCTTGCCCGCGCGCCGACCGCGTCGCGATAACGCAGCAGCGTCGGCATCAACGACGGCAGCATCATCGCCGCCATCATCACGATCCACATGCCGATGAACGATGCCGCGGTGCGGGCCCACGTGCGCCCGCAGGTCGGCATCCACAGAGTCGACATCGACCACCCGCCGGGCATCGGCAGCGCGCCCATCGCCGACATCGACGCGTTGTGCGCCAGTGTCGCCGCGACGCTCGCGATGAACACCAACGCGCAGACGCCGACGAACACGCGCTGCGATGAGCGCATCGCGCGCCACGTGGAGAAGTGCTGCCCGCTCGCGCAGGCAGCGCGCACGAGCGGGCCCATCACCGCTCGTACTCGTCGTGACGGCGCCACCAGATGCCTGTCTCGTTGCGTCCCTTCGGCGCGCGATCGAGCCACTGGTACATGCCCCACAGCGCATCGACGCCACGCGCGTAGGTCGAATACGTGTGATAGACGACGCCGTCTTCGAGCACGAACGCGCTCATGCCGGGCCGGTCACGGGAATAGGTGGCGGCGTCGGTGCCGCAGGTCGCCGCGAATTGGGCGACGGGCTCGGGCGTGGGACTCGCGTCCATCGCGTGACTGTTGCGTGCGTAGTTGTACTCGATATCGCCGGCGCGCTGCTGTGCCTCGGTGAACGAGACATTGAAGTCGAAATTGAAATCGCCGCTTGCCGACGACGCCCATGGAAACGTCCAGCCCATGCGCCGCTTGTACGCCTGCAACTTCTCGAGCGGCGCGCGCGACACCGCCATCAGCATCACGTCGTGATGCGCGAGATGCACGGCGAAGCCGCCGAAGCCGTCGGCGATCGACGAGCACGATGGGCAGCCCGCCTTGTAGTCGGGGCCGAACATGAAGTGGTAGACGAGCAGCTGCGAACGTCCTCTGAACAGATCGACGAGCGACGCGCTGCCTTCGTCGGTATCGAAGCGGTAGGCCTTGTCGACCCTCACCCATGGCAGCGCCTGACGTTGCCGCGCAAGCTCGTCGCCGTGTCGCGTGTGCGCTTTTTCCGCGTCGAGCAGCGCGCGTCGCGCGTCGAGCCACTGTTCGCGTGTTCCGATCGGATGCGTGGTCATCGTGAATTCCTCCGTGAGTCGTGCCGCGCCGTGCGAGGTCTTGCCCGACGGCATCGGTTAGGGTTGGTGGTCGTGCTAGATTAGGACCGGGCATCGATCGGGTGGGAGTGACAAGTGTGGCGGGATTCGCTTGATGCATTGACGTGCTACGCGCGGACTCGCACGCCGTGGACGCGCTGATTTCGGCGGCGGCGCGCGCGCTCGCGGCCGGCGATCCGCTTGGCGCGCTCGACCGCGTCGCGTTGCGCGACGACGCGCCGGCGCTCGCGCTGCGCGGCATCGCGATGGCACAGCTCGGCGATTTCGTGCGCGCGAAGGCGCTGGTGCGCGGCGCCGCACGCGCATTCGGCGCGCAGCATGCGGTCGCCCGTGCGCGCTGCGTGGTCGCCGAAGCGGAGATCGCGTTCGCGTCGCGCGATCTCGCGTGGCCCGCCAGAACACTCGACGCCGCGACCGCCACGCTCGACGCGCACGGCGATCGCGTCAATGCCGCGCATGCGCGCTATCTGGCGGCGCGGCGTCTGCTGCTGATCGGCCGTCTCGACGAAGCGGAGCGCAAGCTTGCTGCGCTCGACCCCCGGCCGTTTCCACCCGCGTTGCGTGCCGCGCATGAACTGGTGGTCGCGGGGGTTGCGCTGCGGCGCTTGCGCAGCGGCGCCGCCCGTGCCGCGCTGGCGCGGGCCGGACGCGCGGCAAGCGAGGCCGGTATTCCGGCGTTGATCGCGGAAGTCGAAAGCGCTTCGGTCGCACTGAGCAAGCCGGCGGCGCGCAAGATCGCACATGGCGAAGAAGAACCGATCCTGCTCGATGAAATCGAGAAGCTGCTGACCTCGAATCAGGCGGGCGGCCCGTTGATCGTCGACGCTTGCCGCTACGCGATCCGCGATGCGAACGCGGCGATTGCGCTCGCGAGCCGACCCGTGCTGTTCGCGCTCGCCCGCGTGCTCGGCGAGGCATGGCCCTACGACGTGCCGCGCGACGCGCTCGTCGCACGCGCATTCCGCGCCAAACGCGCCGACGAATCGCATCGCGCGCGGCTGCGCGTCGAGATCGGCCGGCTGCGTGCGGCGCTCGGCACGCTCGCGAGCGTCAGCGCGACGACGCGCGGCTTCGCGCTCGAACCGCGTCATGCGCGCGAGGTCGTCGTGCTGGCGCCGCCGGTCGAAGGCGAGCATGCAGCGCTGCTCGCGTTTTTGTCGGATGGCGAATCGTGGTCGAGTTCCGCGCTTGCCCTCGTGCTCGGCGCGAGTCAGCGCACCGTGCAACGCTCGCTCGACTCGCTCGCCGAGGCCGGCAAGGTGCAGCCGGTGGGCGAGGGGCGCGCGCGCCGCTGGATGACGCCGCCGCTCGCCGGATTCGCGACGGCGTTGTTACTCCCTTCGCCGTTCCCTTCGTGATTAGGATGGTCACCATGAACCGCTCTGCCGCCAGAATCGTCCGCGAATATGGGCCCTTTACGGGCGTCGATAAAGTGCACGGGGTCACTTACGACGGCCGGCAGGTGTGGATCGCGACGGGCGAACGGCTCGACGCGTTCGATCCGGCGAGCGGCGAGACGCTGCGCTCTATCCCGGTGCCCGCCGACGCGGGCACGGCTTTCGACGGCGAGCACCTGTTCCAGATCGCGGACGGCCGCATCCAGAAGATCGATCCGCAGAGCGGCCGTGTGCTGTCGACGATCGCGGCGCCCGGCGACGGCGGCCACTCGGGCCTGACATGGGCCGAGGGTTCGCTGTGGGTCGGTCAGTATCCCGAACGAAGAATCTATCAGGTCGATCCGGACACTGGCGCGGTGCTGCGCACGATCGAATCGAATCGCTTCGTGACCGGCGTCACGTGGGTCGATGGCGAGCTATGGCATGGCACGTGGGAAGGCGACGAGAGCGAGCTGCGGCATATCGATCCGCGCAGCGGCGAGGTGCTCGAGAGCGTCGAGATGCCGGCCGGCACGGGCATCTCCGGACTCGAATCGAACGGCGCGGATCTGTTCTTCTGCGGGGGTGGGGGCAGCGGGCTCGTTCGTGTCGTGCAGCGTCCCGCGCGAGATAACGGTACGCAATTGACGGTCGATTCCACGAGCGAGTGAGTCATTACTTAGATTGCGCGGCGTTCTTATCGGGTGCCGGTATCTGATTTACTTGTGCTCGTCGATAACGTCGGTCATCTCATCGTTGGTAAAACGATGTATTCCATTTCATTTCTCTTTTCGCGACATTACCATCGCTATACGCGGACCGCCTGCAGCGACTTCTAGTACACCGTGGCTAAGCGATCAGCCACCGTCTGGTCGCGATCCAGACATCTCGTTTCGTTCACCTCTTCCCACCACGGTGCTCGCACCGGTCTCATGTGCCTGCGAGCAATGTGCGCAGGTTGCTCGCAGTACATCATCACGTACCTTTGTTCATTGGTTCGACCCATGCCGGGCGAAACGTGCCATCGCGCCGCACTCGCAGCATGCGAGGCATTCGCGGCTTTATTTCGTTTCAGTTATTTGGCCGTGCATTGCGACTTTTCAAAAAAGATGTGAATAGAACCAGGCCAGGTTCTCACGCAAATCCCCTTATCGTGAGCGGACATACTTTTTACACAATCCCTTCATATTATTCGCTGGTTTTACTAAGTCCTACCCCACAAAAAAGCGATTGCCGATACAACTACCACAGGGTCCCTCACATGTTATCGCATCACAAAATGCGCCCAGCGCTTTGTCTAACGTCCGTTGCCGCTGCCTGCGTGCTCGCAGCTTGCGGTGGAAATTCGGACAGCCCCTCTGCCAGCAACAACAACGGCGGCACGACCGCCGGCACGACTTACTCGGGCGTGGTCGCCGCAGCAGCCTTCGTCCCAGGCAGCGCGAGCGGTAACCCGACCTTGAAGGCCGGCTACTACTCGGGTGCCACCGTGTTCGTCGATGCCAATGGCAACGGTGTGCTCGACAGTGGCGAAGTCTCCGCGAAGACCGACAGCAACGGACACTTCTCACTGACCACGACTGCCAAGGGTCCGCTCGTCGCTGACATCACCACCTCGGCCACCAACACGGCATCGGCCGCCAAGGTCGCCAGCCACCTGATCCTGCGTGCTTCGGCCGACCAGATCGCCGACCAGGGCGCCACCAAGGTGGTGATCAGCCCGTTGTCGAGCGAAGTGCAGCGGCTCGTCGAAGCCAACGGCACCAAGTACGCGGCGGAGAAAGCCAATCTGTCCACTCGTTTGTCGGGCCCGGCGTTCAACGACGCGTCCGTGACGGTTCCCGCCGCCGACGTCCTGGCCGACGTCAACACCCTGTCCGGCGCCGAGCAGTACGCCGTGCTGTTCGAACAAAACGCACTGACCAACCGCTACACGTACGCGACCACGAAGCTCGATCGTGGCGACAAGTACCCTGACGCGCTGGCCGTTGCTGGTGGCGATCCCACCTTGGCAAGTGTTTCGGGCATCACCGCTGGCGAAACGATCCCGACGGATGTGCGTAAGGCGATCACCTTCGCACAAGCCCAGCAGGCTGCGTTCAACGTCGAAGCGATTCCGCGTTACGACAACATCTTCGTGATCATGCTGGAGAACAGCAGCACGAACCGCGTCAAGGGTTCGGCGTACATGCCGGCGGTCAACTCGATGATCACCAACGGCAACTACTTCTCGACCTACTTCGCGACCGGCAGCCCGTCCGAGCCGAACTACACCGCCTTGGGCGGCGCCGACGACTTCGGTATCGGCGACGACAACTGGTGGGGTTGCGCCGCCACCGGCACCACCGCCCCGACGGACAAGCCTTTCGCCGGCGGCACGGCTTCCGACGGCCAACCGCTGCCGGCCCACGTTGCGCTGACGCCGAACGACCCGATCATCGGTACCACCGCCGGCGGCGCCACCGTGGCGGTTGGATCGCTGCTGTCCAATTACACGGCAGCCGCGAACCAGGCGTGCTCGACGGATGGCACCGGCTCCGTTGCCAACCACAACATCATGAACGCGCCGAACCTGTTCACGCAGATTTCGAACGCGGGCCTGACGTGGCGTACCTACAGCGAATCCATGAACCCGGGTCAGGATCCGCGCGCCGACAGCCTTGGTGACACGGGTGTATCGCAGGCCTATAACCAGACCGACGGCAGCATCACCGTGACGGGCACGCCGTTCGCCATGCCCGGCTCGCTGTACAAGACCAAGCACCATCCGGGCATGGCCTACCAGAACGTGCGTAACCAGCCGGAGTTCTACGCGAACAACCGCACGATCTTCGGTACCCAGTACTACACCAACGCGGCCGACCTGACCAACACGACGCTGTACAAGGTTCCGACCGGCTACAACGTCGACCAGTTCAGCACCGACCTTGCGAAGGGCGACGTCGGTACGCTGAACTTCATCATGCCTGACCAGTGTGATGACTTGCACGGCACCGGCAGCGACGGCACCTGTAAGGACAGCACGACCGCTTCGGGTTCCATTCCGGCTCACTCGCTGCTGACCCGCGCCGACTTCTACACCAACGCCGTGGTGCAGAAGATCAAGGCTTCGCCGCTGTGGCAGAACAAGCAGCGCAACGTTGCCATCGTGGTCATGTTCGACGAAGGCAATGGCGCGTCCAACGGCGCCGGCAGCTCGTGCTGCGGCTGGGACGTGGGTGGCAAGGCTACGCAGATGCAGAACGCGGACGGCACCTGGACTCCGGTTCAGGCGAAGTACGGCAACGGCAACAAGGGCCACGGCAACTCGATCTTTGTGCTGATGACCAACCAGCAAGACGTCGGCACCGCGCCGAAGGGCGTCGCCGACAGCGATACGTACAGCCACTTCTCGTTCGTGCGCACGCTGCAGGACATGTTCCAGCTGGCCGACCCGGGTGTTCCGACTTCGTACGCCAACCGTTCGAAGTACACGGAATCGTACATTGCGCAGAACATCGCCAACCTGCCTGAGTACGCTGGCAGCGCCGATACGCACTACGATGCGGTTCGTCCGATGAACCATGCCTACGTGATTCCGGCCGGTTACACGCAGAAGTTCCAGACGGGTGACGTCAGCGATCCGGCGCAAGTCGGTCCGGACGCGACCCAGAAGAACCTGTGGGCAGCGAAGTAATAAAAAGTACTAAAGGGTAAGCACGCGCAAACGTGCCATTCATCAAGCAGTAGCCTGCGCGGGGGAGTGGTTCGGCCACTCCCCCGCCGGGTGTTTTATCGAAGAAAGCCGGGGGAGTAGCGATGCGCAAGGTTTATGCGGGGGCGCTGTATGTCATCTTGTCAACATTGGCCGCTTGCGGGGGCGGGGGCTCGTCGCAGTCGCCTTCGACTGACGCCGGTACGGGCTCAACGGGGTCCTCGGGGCCGGCGCCTACGAGCACACTGAGCGCGGCGGCCCAGATCGGTCAGCAAATGTTCTTCGACAAGAACCTGTCTGGCGGCAAGAACCAGGCATGCGCGTCCTGCCACGATCCGGCGTTCGCCTACGGCCCGCCCAACAGCCTGGCGGTGCAGCTCGGTTCCGATGGCGTATCGGAAGGCCAGCGCGCGGTTCCCTCGCTGCGCTATAAGGCGATGACGCCGGCCTACGACGACAATGCTTCGAATCCGGACGGCATCACGGCGAACGCGCCGGGCGGCGGGTTCATGTGGGACGGCCGCGGCAAGACGCTGGCCGATCAGGTGGCGCTGCCCCTGCTCAATCCCATCGAGATGAACAACGCCTCCAGGGACGCGGTGGTGCAGGCGGTGAAGAACTCCGCGTATGCCGCAAAGTTCACGGCGGTGTACGGCCCGGCCGTGTTCGGCGATACGGACACGGCGTTCCAGGACATCGGACTCGCACTGCAGGCCTTCCAGAATGAGGACCCGAGCTTTGCGCCGTATTCCAGCAAGTTCGACCTGTATGCGAACAACAAGATCGGCGGCACATTGACGCCGGCCGAAATTCGCGGGATGAACCTGTTCAACGACACCGATCACGGGGCCGGCTGCGTGGCCTGTCATTTCATGGGCGCCAACTTCAACGGCTCGAACGCGCTGGGGACCGACTTCACCTATCAGGCGATCGGTGCGCCGCGCAACGACGCGTCGATCCCGGACAATCCGAACCCCATCGCGGCCAACCTGAACGCGAGCTACTACGACATGGGACTGTGCGGCCCAATCAATAACGGCAGCTATGACAGCCACACACCGCTTTCGGCCACCAGCGGCGCCGGCCCGGACCCATTTACGGGCGTGAACAACCCGGACCCGTACTGCGGCCGCTTCAAGGTGCCGACGCTGCGCAACGTCGCCGCGCGCAACGCGTTCTTCCACAACGGCGTGTTCCACTCGCTGGAGCAGGTGGTTCGCTTCTACAACACACGCGACACCAACCCTGAGTACTGGTATCCGTCCGCGGGTGGCGATTCGACCAAGCTGACCAGCAACCCGAGCTATGCGCTGCAACCCAGCTATGCAGCGGGCGCGACGGTGAATATGTTCAACGATCTGCCGGCCGCCTACCGGGGCAATATCGACGAGGAACTGCCACTGGGGCAGGGCCAGACCGACGCGGGCGGCACCACCGCGTTGAACGGCGCGCAGCCGCGTGCTGTCCATTCGGCGCCGCAACTGTCCGATCAGGACGTGCAGGACGTGATCTGTTTCCTGAATACCTTGAGCGACGGCTACCACGCTCCCGCAACGCAGCCCACGAGCGGTAGCTGCGTGAATTGATCCTTCTGAATACTTGAACTATCGACGATGATGCATTTTTCGAATGCGGTGCGCGGCACTGCCATTGCGGTTTCCCTGGCGGCGTCGTTCTTTTTGGGCGGTTGCCAGAACAAGGCCGAACCTTCCGCGGAGAACTTCACCAACACCATCACGCACTACCTCGCCGAGCGCGGCCACCTGTGCGTGGCGAAATACGATTGGCCCATCCACGTGGCCGATCAGGACGCCGTGGTCACGCATTCCCGCGATGCGCTGCAATTGCCGGTGATGGAAAAGCTGGGCCTCGTCAAGAGCACCGCGATGATGGTCGAGCGCACTGGCGAGGACGGGGCCAGGATCGAGGCGCCGGGACGCGAGTATGTGCTGACCGACGAAGGCAAGAAGTTCTACCTGCACAATCCGGTGGTGGTGGCGACGCCCGGAAAGACGGTCACGCACGACGCCGATCTGTGCGTGGCCACGCTGTCCTTGGACAAGGTGGTGGGCTGGGAGCCGCCCCTGACTCGCGACGGCGAGACCAGGACCTCGGTGCTCTACACCTATAAGATCGACCCGGCGCCTTTCGCCAGGACTTCCGAGTTCCAGCGAGTGTTCCCGATGGTGGCGCGTGTGATCGAGGGCGCCGGCACCATGCAGCTGCGCGAGGGCGTGCGCCTGACCAAGGAAGGCTGGGTAGCGGAAGAATATTTCGTTCGCTGATCGTTGACCAGGTCGCGTGGAATCTGATGCGCGGCGGCCCCCCGTGCCGCCGCGCCAGGATCACCCGCACGCTTATGGCGTCCCCGCTGGACTCAATCCCGTACTCGCGAAATAGATCACGAGAAAATACAGCAGCACGTAGAGCGCGTAGGTCTGCCCGTTGCCGGTATAGACGCGCCGTATCCGTGCCGCCGCCGCGAGCGCGAAGTGCGATAGGCCACGCCAGAAAATCTGCGCGACCGGCGGCACGGTGCGGCTCAGCATCGGCCGGTAGAAGTGGTAAAAGTCCGGTGCGTTGCGCGCGTTGCCGCGGCGGCTGCGGTAGTACAGCGCACCGAGTCCGAACACGATCGCGGTGACGATCAGCACGACGATCACGACCGGCGTCGGATTCCAGAACCCGTAGATGCTTTCGAGCGACATGCCGCCCCATACCAGCGTCGCCGCGAACTGCGGATCGATCGCGGCGGACACCGGTCCGAGCAACACCTTCGGAAAGAACGACAGGATCGCGATACCGATCACGAACAGGAATTGCGGCACCAGTAGCATCACCGGCGCTTCGCGCACCTGCGGCCGCTGCGGCGGGCGCGGCTCGAGGAAGACGCCGTTCAACAGCCGCAGCATGTACAGAAAGCCGGCGCAGGTCGCGAGCAGTCCGCACACGGCGAGCCCGTACCAGCCCTTGTCGGTCATTGCGCTCAACAGCAGCCATTTGCCGCCGAAGCCCATCAGTGGCGGCAGGCCCGACATCGACACGAGCGCGATCACGACCATCGCGAACGTCAGCGGCATCTCGCGCGCGAGGCCGCCCACGTCGGCGAAGTTGCGCGTGCCGGTGCGCAAGATCACACCCGCGAGCGCGAGGAACAGAATGCCCTTCACGAACATATGATTGGCGACCAGGTATAGCGCGGTGACCCAGCCGAGATGACTCATCAGGCCGATCGCGGTGACGATATAGCCGGTCTGGCTCATGCTCGACAGCGCGAGCATGCGTTTGAAGTCGTTCTGCCGCAATGCCATCAGCGCGCCGAACAGCGCCGTCAGCATGCCGATCCATGTCATCACGTGCGCGAGTTCGAGGCCGACCTCCGAGCGTATCGTCAGATAGGTGCCGATCAACAGGCCGAACATCGCGACCTTGCTGACCACTGCCGACAGCATCGCGGTCACGTCGTCTTCCGCTTCGGTGTAGGCGCCCGGCAGCCATACGTGCACGCCGATCGCGCCCGCCTTGATCAGGAAGCCGGCCGCGAGCAGCACGAACGCGTGGTTCGCTTCCGGTCCCGAATGGATCAGCGCTGATAGCGCGATGGTGTCGTCGATCGCTGCCACGTTGGCGAAGCCCGCCAGCAGGAAGAACGCCGCCAGCAGCGAAAACAGCAGGAAGGTCAGCACATGCGGACCCGCCCGCCGGCACTTCGCGATCAGGAAGCACGACGACAGCGTAATGATTTCCCAGCTATAGAAGAACTCGAGCGACGTCGATGAGCGCAGCAGCGCCGGGATTGACAGCGACAGCACGACGAGCATCGGATAGAAGCCGGGGCGCACATCGTCGCGATAGAGACTCGCCGCGGCGATCACGAGGCTGCCCGCGAGCAGCAGCCAGGCGAACAGCCCGGCGATTCCGCCGGAGCCCTCGCAGAGCAGACTGCCGATCAGTCCAATCGCGATCACCGCGAGCACGCCTTTCACGCGCCCCGGCAGCCGATCGGCCGCATAGAACAGCGCGCCTGCCGCCAGCGGCGAGAAGATCCACGCCGACGCGACACCCGAGAACACGGCCGCCATATAGGCCGACGCGATCAGCAGCACGGCGGCGCAGAACAGCGGCAACAGTGCGGCGAGGTTCGGATGCGCCTTGGCCTCGACGTCGGACGGAGCCAGCGCGCGCACGAACCAGTGGAACATATAACCCGCTTCGAGCAGCGAGCCGGTCAGGATCAACACAATCCAGTACGGCTTGCCGGCCGCGGTCAAGCGCATCACGAGTTCCCACTTCGCCCAGAAGCCTGGGAACGGCGGCAGCCCCGCAATCGCGACGAGGAAGAGGCCTAGCAGGCCGATCAGCAACGGGCTGCGCGACAGGATCGCGCGTGCATCGTCGCCATGCCGCCGCAGCACGCCGTTCAGCCAGAACAGCCCCGCCTTCGCGAACAGATGGTTGATGAAGAGGCCGCCGACGACGAGCGGGATCGATGCGTCCGCGCCGACCTGGCGCAACAGCGCGAGCGACAGCATCAATAGCGCCATTTGCCCGATCGACGAATAGCCGAGCACCCGCTGCGGTTTCGTCTGCTTGATCGCGAGCAGGTTCGAGAACAGGAACGTGACGCCGCCCGACACCGCGAGCAGCGTCAGCTGGCCGTCGAATAGCGGCAGCAATTTCAGCAGCGCGAAGAATACGCCCGCCGACACGCCGACCGATACCAGCGCGGCGACGCCGCTCGGCGCGGTCTCGTAGACGTCGAGCCCCCAGCCGTTGGCTGGAAACGGCTTCAGCTCGATGACGAGACTCGCGAACACGAGCAGGATCGCGGCCGTGCCGACCGGGCCGCCGATCTGCTCGCGCAGCGACAGCAATTCGTCGATGTTCAGCGTGCCGCTCACGTAGTAGAGCAGCACCGCCCCGAGCAGGAACAGGGTCGACGCGATCACGGTCGCCAGGATGTACTTGAATGCGGCGGCGAGCGCGGCGGGCGTGCGCTCGAGCCCGAACAGGCCGTATGTGGCGATCGACACGATCTCGAGAAACACGAACAGGTTGAACAGGTCGCGGGTCATCACCATGCCGTCGATGCCCATCACCAGAATCAGGTACAGCAGCAGCGCCGCGTAGTTGCCGCGCAGGCGGTCCCACAGATGCAAGGCGCCGAGCAGCGCGACCACGTTGACGCTGAACGTGAAGAAGCCTTCCCACAGGCCGAAGCGCAGATTGATCGATACCGGCGGCAGCGCGCCCGCGGTCAGCACCTCGATCGTGTCGCCGCCGTCGAGCAGGCCGTAGAACGACACGCCGGAGACCAGCACGATCCCGCACAGCGCGATGAAAAAACCGAGCGTGAGCCACGGCTTGCCGAGCCGATATAGCAGCGGAATGACGAAGCCGCCGCCGAGCCCGAGAATGAAGATCTGCAACGGATGAAACAGCGCGGCTACCATTTCGACTCGGTGAAGGCGTCGATGGACAGCGTCTTTTTGGCCGCGTAAAGACGGATGGCGAACGACAGCATGATGGCGGTGACCGATAGCCCGATCACGATGGCCGTGACGACGAGCGCCGATGGAATCGGATCGATCGCGCGGTGCGCGGCGGCGGATTTGCTGAGCGCCGCGTCGATGATCGGCGCGGTCCCGCCCGTGATGTAGCCGGTCGCAACCATCACGATGTGCAGGCCCGTGTCGATCACCGCGAAGCCGATGATGATGCGCAGGATGTTGCGGTGGGTCAGCATGCCCCACAGGCCGATCAAGGAAAGGCAGAAGCCCGTAATCAGCAGGATCTTCGAAACCGGGATGCCCGTGCTCATGCGCTCTCCTTCGTTCAGCCTCTGAACCGGTCGATGATGACGCTAAGCTCCGCGCCGACCTTGACGCCAAGCAGCGTGGAAATCAGCGGAATCGCGCCGGCGCTGAACAACGCGCCGAACTGGCCACGCGGCAGAAAGCGCGCGTCGAGAAAACCGCCCGCGAGCACGAGGCCAAGAATGCCGATGCAAACATAGAGCACGCCCGCGAGCGATTCGACGACGCTCAGCAGCGCGACGTTCAGCGTCGAGCGGGGCCGCGCGAGCAGCATCAGCATCACCGCGGACGCGACGATCGCGCCGCCCTGGAAGCCGCCGCCCGCCGACAGATGGCCGTTGACGATCACGTAGCCGCCGAACGTGAAGATCATCGGCAGCAGCACCTGCTTGCCGGTATGTACGATTTCGCCGGCGGGCCGGCGCACAAGCGCGGCTTCGTCCGCCGCAGGGGTGGAAGTCGCGTTGCTTTCCTCTTTCAGCAGCACGCCGACGCTCGCCGCGACCATGAACAGCACCGCGACTTCGCCGAGCGTGTCGAAGCCGCGAAACGTGATCAGGATGCCGGTCACGATGTTCGGCGCGCCGAGTTCGAGCGGCCCTCTGACGACGTAATACCAGGCGAGCGGGCGCAGCCCCTGCAACTCCGTATAGCCGCCGACGATCCGCCAGAACACGACCGCGAACAGCAGCACCGTCAGCAGCGCGAACACGCGGCGCATCATGATTCGGCCTTCCCGGCGGTGCGCGCGTCTTCGTCCGCGAGCGCGTCGGTGATCGTGGACGGGGTCATCGGCGTGCGGACCAGCCAGGCGGCGCGCGATAGCGCATGCGAGGACACCGGGTTGGTCAAGAGCACGAAGTAGATCAGCAGGATCAGACGGAAGGTCCAGCTCGGGTGGTAGAACGCGAGGCCGATCAGCACGAGCATGTTGCCGAGCGTCGACGCCTTTGTGCCGGCCTGAATGCGCGTATACGCATCCGGCATGCGCAGCAGCCCGAGGCCGGCCGAGAACAGAAAGACGGCGCCCAATAAGATGAACACGCTGCCGATCAGTTCGAACATGCGCTAGTCCTTCTGATAACCGGTTTTGCGGATCGCGTACAGGAAGACGAAGGTCGTGAGTCCGGAGCCGATCGCGGCTTCGGCCATCGCGACGTCGGGCGCGGCGAGCAGCAGGAAGGCGACCGCGGCGAACAGGCTCGCGAGTCCTGAACTCACCATCGCGGCCAGCAGATCCTTCAGGCAGACGGCCAGTACGCCGCTCACGAGGATGCTCGCGCACATCAGCAGCAGGAGCAGTTCGAGCATCGCTCACAGCCCCCTTTCGAGAAAACGCGCAATCGCGAGCACCGCGAGAAAGCTCAGCAGGGCATACACGAGTGCGACATCGATATAGACGAAACGACCGGAGACCTGCGCGTACAGCGCGATCAGCGACAGCGAGATGACCGTCAGCACGTCGATCGCGACGATGCGGTCGACGAGTGTTCTGCCGATCACGAGACGGATCACGCCGAACAGGATCGCGAACAAGATCAGCACGCCGGCGATCCGGAGCATGATCTCAGCCAAAGACTTTCTCCAGATGCTTTTCGAACGGTGCGACGAGTGTCCTGGTCGCTTCGTCGATATCTGTCGTCTTCACGTCGAGCCAGTGAATGAAAAGTATGTCGTCCCGGATATCCATCACGAGCGAGCCCGGCGTGAGCGCAATCGAATTGGCGAGCGCGAGACGGCCGAGTGGTGTCTGGAGGCGCGTGCGAACTCTGACGATGCCAGGCTTGATGTCGATACGCGGCGAGTACACCAGCGCCATCACATGCAGATTGGCGCGTACTAGCTCGACGATGAAGGTCACGCTATACGCGGCGAAGTGATACGGCGCGGCTGGCGTTAGACGTAGGCGCTGCCATGCTTCGCTCGACGAAACGAAGACACGCGCGATAACGAAGGTAGTGACGAGACCGACGAGGGCGGGTTCGACCGCGAGCGATGCATTCGCGATCATCCAGATGACGAACAGGACGACCCAGAGGCCGGGCATTCCCCGAGGAACCAACGACGACACCGGTTTTCCGTTGTTCGAAGCCACGTCATCGGTTCCTATGGAGGCCGTGCGGAAAATTCTAAGTGACAATATATGGCAAATCAAACCCGGCGCCGATGTCCGCCGAAGCCCGATGCAAGTCTATGCGGAGGCCGCATGAATTGATTTTTTTAATGAATTTGTGCGGATGGCCGGAACACGGTCGAATGTCGGGTTTCTCGCGGCCCGCGTATTGCGCTGTGCCGCCTGTTTGAATTCATCGAAAAACCGATAAGGAGCAACAATGAAAGCCATGCTGGCCACCCTGACGATTGCGCTGCTGGCCGTATCGTCCGCAAGCGCGATCGCCAAGGAATGGTCGACCGTGCGGTTCGGGGTCGACGCGAGCTATCCGCCGTTCGAATCGAAAGCCGCCGACGGCAAGCTCGTCGGCTTCGATATCGATCTCGGCAATGAGATTTGCCGCCGGCTCAACGCGAAATGCGTGTGGATCGAGAATTCGTTCGACGGCATGATTCCCGCGCTCAAAGGCCGCAAATTCGACGGCGTACTGTCGACGATGTCGATGACGCCCGCGCGTCAGGCGCAGATCGGGTTCTCGTCGAAGGTGTTCCGCATTCCGACGCGCCTCGTCGCGAAGAAAGGCTCGCCGATCGAGCCGACACCGGAAGCGCTGAAGGGCAGGCGCATCGGCGTCGAGCAGGGCTCGATTCAGGAAACCTATGCGAAGACGTATTGGCAGCCGGCCGGCGCGGTGATCGTGCCGTATCAGGATCAGGATCTCGTGTATTCGGATCTGCTTGCCGGCCGTATCGACGCGTCATTGCAGAACGCGGTGCAAGCCGATATCGGCTTTTTGCGCACCTCGCGCGGCAAGGACTTTGGATTTGCCGGCAATCCGCTTTACGACGCCAAAACGCTCGGCAGCGGCACGGCGATTGGATTGCGTAAAGACGATACCGATCTGCAGGAAAAGATCGACAAAGCGATTGCCGATATCCGCGCCGATGGCACTTACGACCGCATTGCGAAAAAGTATTTCGATTTCGACGTGTACGGTCAGTGAGCCGGGACCGCGCGGCACGTGGCCAGCTTCGACCTGGCACTCGCGCGGCCCGACATCTAAACTTGTGTTATGACCTTCCTGAGCCGTCATGTGGCGAGCCGGTATGCCCGAATCGGTTACGACCGGCGCTTCACGCGGCGCTGCAGGTTTCCGCTTACAAAAGTAAGCGGGCAGGGGGCTGTCCGACCCGCATTGGGGAGGCACTGACATGCAGGGCTTTCAGATCACGTTCTTCACCCAGCAGGGGCGCAGCCATCATGGCAAGCCGCTTGCCGACTGGCTCGTGCGTCTCGCGAGCGAACTCGGCCTGCGCGGCGCGACCGTGATTCCGGCTTGCGAAGGCATCGGTCATCATCATCGCATTCACTCTGCGCACTTCTTCGAGCTTGCCGATCAGCCGTTGTCCGTCGTGATGGCGGTGACGAGCGACGAAGCCGATCGGCTGTTCGATCGTCTGCGCGCTGAGGGTTTGCATCTGTTCTACGTGAAAACGACGGCGGAGTTCGGCGTCGTTGGAGACGACGACGGAGCTTGAACGACCCGTTCTCGATGACGAGTCCCGCGCCTCATTCGTCTGGGCGCCGAAGTCCGCCGCCGCCTCTTTATCGGTGCGTGCTTGCGGCTTGCCGCTGCGGCACGCGTGGCGGAGTATCTCGCAGATTTTCTCGACCTGGTCCGCGTACACGCGCAAGCACCCAGCCGCACATGGCTGCGAATGGGCATGTCGAATGCTTCGCTACAGGAGCCCGAATCATCCCAGGGAGAGCGAATCATGCGACAAGTTGCGACAAACATGCTGATCGCGCTATCGGCCATTGCATTGATGGCAGGCGCATCCGGCTGCAAGCGGTCGGCCGAGAACGGCCGCATGTCGACGGGCCAGGTGAGCAGCGGTGTGATGAGCAATTCGGCGAGCCCGCGTGGCACACCGGGCGATAGCGACGCGGCGAATCGCGCGAACGCGGAGGCGGGCGCGGCAGCGAGCGCATCGCCCGCCGCGAGCGAAGCGGCGCCGGTCCACAGCACGCCGGCGAGCGCGGCGTCCACGACGCAATAAGCGTCGCTACGACGGGGTGGATCGCTGGACTATTCGTCCAACGGGTCGGGGTCGCCCAATGCGGAGTCGATCGCGCGCTGGGCATGGTCGACGGCCTCGCCGATCGCGGGCCTGCCGCGCAGCGCGGAGCGGGCGCGACGCGGAGCGGTCCAGGTTTCGACGTCGCGAGCATCGGCATCGGCGCGATCGATTCGCGTGGTGATCGACGAACCGCCGGCCGGGTCGTCCTCGACGAGCACGGTGATCGTGAAGCCGCGGTGGACATGAACTTCCTGCATCGGCGGTTTCTCCTTGGCTGGTTCGCTTTCGGAGCAGCATGCGCCGTTCCATACGCGCAGGACTCGTGCTTTTATCGATTCTTCTCATCGGAGGCCCGCTCCAATCTTATGCCCCCCCCGCTTCATGCCTTCCCGGCATGACTGCCGCCATTGGCCGGATAAGCCTCCTGCAACGCAATCGAGCCGGTCTCCAGCAGCGATTTGAGGTTGGACATGATCTTCGGCCAGCCGCCCGACACCGCCTCGATGAACTTCGACTGATCGCGCTCGATCGTATGCGTGAGCGTCAGCTTGACAGCCGTTCCGCTCGGTTCCAGCTCCATCGTGCAGCGTGAATCGCCTTCGGCCTGCAGTTCTGGCCGCTTCTGATGCCGCCAGCGAATCACGAGGCGCCGCGGGGGCACAGCCTCGATGATCTCGCCGGCGTCGAAAGTCTCCCCCGCGCTCGACACGAGTTTCCACGACGAACCCGCCGTCCATTCGCTATCGCAGTGCATGCCGAACCAGTACTGCTTGATGAACTCGGCGTCGGTGAGCGCCGACCACAACTGTTCCGGCGTGGTGTGGATATAGGTCACGTAGACGAATGTCGATCTAGTCATTGCCTTTCTCCAGGCGTCGTTTCAGGGTAGAGAGCGCCTTCAGGCGCGGCTTTTCGAACTTGGCAATCCAGCGCTCGTAGATCTGCTGCAGCGGCACCGGATTGAGGAAGTGCAATTTTTCGCGCCCGCTGCGTACGGTAACGACGAGGTTCGCCGCTTCCAGCAGGCCCAGATGCTGCGTCACGCCTTGCCGCGTCATGTCGAGGTGCTCGCAAAGGTCGTTCAGGGTCTGGCCGTCGTGCGCGTGCAGCACGTCCAGCAGCTTGCGCCGGCTCGGATCGGCGAGGGCTTTGAATAGCAGGTCTGTGTCGTCGGGGCGTTCGGCCATGAACGGCTATAGGCAAGTGATCTGTTGCATTTACTATAGGCAAGAGAATGCTTGCATGTCAAGGAGAGTGAGGAAGTCTCGTAGGTCCCATTATCGGGGCACAACAAAGTCTGCGGGAGCGCCGAAAACCCCGCTCAGAGACAAAAAAATCTGCGGCAAGCGCGAAATTTGCGATGCGCCGCACAATTTCTAAGGGTTTTCGGCTTGAAGCTGATGGCACGTCGGCAGCAATGGCGATTTGCGCAAGGATCTCCGTCAAGCTCTCGCTCGTAGACCTCTTTTTCGGCCAGATGTTTGTGAAACAAGGGAGTGCCCGCAGCGACCAGTATTCATTGCGAAGGTCGCATCGACGCATGGTTCACACGAACATCTCCGAAGCTTTCATATCGGCTGGCGGCTTCAATGAATAGAGATTTCAGAACCGCAAGCAACGGCTTGTAGAGTCGCGGCGGCCAAAGGTATCCGAAGCGCATCCTCCGATTCAACGTGCCGCCGAATCGTCTGGCAAACCGTACGAGTCCAGTAAGTCGACGCCCAATCGCAAGACTTCGACGGGCGCTTCCAGGCGTTCCGTGAGACCTTTCTGGTATGCCTTGAAGGCAGGAAGCTCGGTGACGGCTGCCGAATCGTCAGCGGCGAGATTCACGAAGAGGTGAATGAATTCACGGCCGTTTCTGAACAGCGCATAGGCGGTGTGTTCGGGCGCCGTATTCCGGAGGCTATCGAACACAGCCCGCGACAGTGCTTCGTTTTCCGCGGTTTGTTCGGGTTTGATGGTGTAGCGCACCAGTGTCAGTCGTTGCATGATTTCTTCCTTTCACGGTTATCGGCGCCGGTGTGGTCCGATAACCGTAAAGACGACGGCGACAAGCTAAAGGATGCGCGCGAAAAAAATTTTTCCGGACCGCATCCTTTGGGTCAGCGGGAACGTCTATTCGATATCGGGGTGCAGGATCAACCGGAGGATTCGGCTTTGGATGCGAATGAACTCACTCAACTGATGGCGGCGATGCGCCCGCGTCTGCATCGGTATTGCACGCGCATGATGGGCTCGGCTTTCGATGGAGAAGACGTCGTTCAGGAGACGCTGTCCAATGCGGTCGCGGCCTGTTCGGCAGCCGGCGAGATTTTGCACCCGGAAAGCTGGTTGCTGGCCATTGCTCATCACGCGGCGCTGGATGCACTGCGCCGCCGCAAGCGACAAGGCCACCAGGAGTCCGACGAGGCGCTGGCGAATCTGACGGACCACGGCGCCCAGGCCGATGCGAGAGTGGCGGCGACCGCGAGTCTCGCGATGTTTCTGCACCTATCCGTCGTTCAGCGCTCTTGCGTGGTGCTTGCGGATGTACTTGGCTATTCGCTGACGGAAACGGCAGCGATCCTGAGTGTCAGCGTTCCATCAGTCAAGGCCGCGCTGCACCGGGGGCGCGGTAGGCTCCGGGAACTTGTCGGCGTATCCGACGCCGCGCTACCGCGCCTCGCCGAAGCCGACCTCGAGCGGCTGCGCGCTTACGCAGAGCGTTTCAACGCTCGCGACTTCGACGCGTTACGCGATCTGCTCGCCGAAGAAGTCCGTCTCGACCTCGTGAGTCGAGCGCGTCTGGCGGGCCGCAAAGACGTCTCGGTCTACTTCACGCGGTATGCGGAGTCGACCGGCTGTTCGCTGTCATTGGGCTGGGCCGAGCATCGCCCGGTGCTGCTGGCTACCGATCCGGTAGTGGCCGACGCGGGCGTGGCATATGTCATCCTGCTGGATTGGACCGACGACGACCGTATCATCGCGATCCGCGATTTCCGGTTCGCGCCTTACGTGATGGAAAGTCTCACGGTGCAGCGACTGTGATCGGCAAGGCGAGGCGGCGGCGCTAACACTGTTGCGATAGGTACGACTGTCCGGTGAGTGCCGCATTCTGGGCAGGAGATCCCGCTAAGATAGATTCTTTCTTCAAGAGATCTCTGCTCATGACTACGTTAGCTGGTCGCCCTAACACCGCCCTGCTCGTGATCGATATTCAGAACGCAGTCGTTGCGAACGCATATCGACGCAATGAAGTGCTCGACGCGGTCAACGTGCTTATCGAGCGGGCACGCACTGCGCGCGTTCCAGTAGTTTGGATTCAGCACACCGACGACGACCTCACGGAGGGCAGCGAAGCGTGGCAAATTGTTGCCGAACTTGTTCCGGCGCCAGGGGAGGCGATTGTCGAAAAGAGTTATCGCGACGCGTTCGAAGACACCGATCTGGAGCAGGTGCTGTCGAGGCTCGGCGTTGGTCAGCTCATTGTGACTGGTGCGCAGACGGACATGTGCATTCGATCAACGCTCCATGGTGCACTCGCGCGCGGCTATGACGCGACGCTGGTCGGCGATGCCCATACGACAGAGGACATGACGCAAAGAGGCGCGCCGTCACCAGATGCGGTGATCAGCCATACCAATATGTACTGGAGCAATCAAAGGGCGCCGGGTCGCTTGGGCGGGGTCATCGAGAGTAAGGACGTTGATTTCGCGCGCTCTGATTTACGCGCTGACTCATGATGATGAGAGCGTGACCAGTCTCCGAATCGTCCGAACCCTAAGGCGTTGTGGGCACCTGGACAAATGACGAATATGCCCTAGACTGATTCAAACCGGTCTGGAGCGTGCCATGGCAACCTTCCCCCAAGGCTTTTATATTAGTTTGGTCGCTCCGATTGACGGTTCCCTCGAGTTCACCACCGATCCGTTCGACCCAGGAACCAACGTTTTTGCAAGTATCTCACTGAATCAGATCGATACGTTGTTCGAGGGGAAGTTTCCCGATTCTACCTTTACGGCCACCAGCTACATTGGGTGGTGGACCTTCTACCTTCCGGATGGCACGGAGTCACCCCAACAGGACGGGAGCGGTTTTACCCAGAACAGTGCTTTGCTTCAGAACGTTGCCAGAATCAACTTCGTGCTGTTCGCCGAACGCGCATGGGCAATTGCCCAAATCAGCATCTTTGCGGAGCAAGCATGACGACTTTCGTGACCTACGATACCCGCTCTGGCAAGATTATCAGCGTTCACCACGGCGCCACCGACGTGAAAAAGGTGCGTCAGCGTGCTCACGATCACAGCAAGATCGATCATCAGCATATCGATGTAATTCCTATCCAGCTCGACGCGCTTCAAAGAGAAAAGCGATATAAGGTGGACCATGCCAGTAAGACGCTGGTTGAAGCACCTGCGAATGAAGGTATCGGTTTCAGCTTTGGCGCGACCTCGGCGTAAAGCAATAAAAACCCTGCTTCGCCGGTAATGCCGTTCGGTCAAGCACTGAACTGCATTCTTGCCACCCGCAAGCGCACACGAAAATCATCATCCTTTGCCAGCCGAATCGTGACACGGCCCTGTTGACCCGCGTACTTTCAGCACCGCTGGCACCGTATATCCTTGCCGCGTCGCGTGGCCGTCTAGCGCATCGAGCAGATGCCTCGCGGCCACCGTGCCGATCTCGCGTGTGTCCACGTACATCGTCGTAAGGGACGGGCGCGCTTCGCGTGCGATCGCGAGATCGTCAAAGCCGGTGACGGAAAGTTGCCCGGGAATGGCGATACCCAACTCTTCCGCCTCCCGCAACACGCCAAGCGCAATATGATCGTTGCCGCAGATGATCGCTGTCGGACGCGGCCCGGGCTGTTGCCAGAGCGCGCGCAACGCGCGGCGGCCAAAATCGAGCGTGGATTCACCTTCAACGAGATGCTCCGGCCGCACCGCGAGGCCATGACGCTCGAGCGCGACGCGAATGCCCGCGAGCCGCGCCTGCACCCGGTCGTTGTCGCGCGTCGGCTGGATGCAGACCGCGAACGACCGGTGCCCGAGCGCGACGAGATGTTCGGTGATCTCTTCATACGCGGCGCGGTGGTCAACGCCGATGCAATCGTGCGGACTGCCTTTGCGCCATGCATAAAGCACGACGTAGGGCACACGCCAGACGCGAAGCGCCTCAAACAGCTCCGGCGGATGCGCTTCGCCGACTACCGCGATCGCCTCCACGCCACGCGCGAGCATCGCTTGAACCTGGGAGAGCGCCTCCTTGGGATCGTAGTTCGAGCAGCCGAGAAAAAGCGTGATGCCGCGCGCGGCGAACGCGGCCTGCATGCCGCTCACCTGCGAGGCGAACACCTGATCATCGAGCGTCGGAATGACGATGCCCGCGATGTGGCTGCGCGTCGATGCGAGCGCGCGCCCGGCCGCATTCGGAAACCAGTTCAGTTCCAGCGCGGCCTGCTCGACGCGCTCGCGCACGCTGTCCGATACTTTGCCGGGCTCGTTGTACACGCGCGATACCGTCGCCGTGGACACGCCCGCGCGCTTTGCCACATCGGACAGGACCGCGCGCCCCGTGCCGCGGCGGGAGCGCGCAACGGCCGACCGAGCGGCCGGCGGCCGTTCTTCTTCGAGAGCAGAGGCAGGGGCGGAGGCGGAAGAGCGAGGCATCGACGTTCAGGTTTCGTACAGGGAGCCCGTCATCTTACTCGCGGCGCGATACAACGGCGCATCGGTCAGGCCCCGGCTGCGATGCGCGAGCGGAAATGCTCGGTACCATCGACGATCTTGTCGAGCACCGCGTCGAGCGCCCAGAAGCGTTCGCGCACGTCGTAGTCGATCGCGCGGCAGCGAATGGACTGGAACGTGCCAATGCGCTGGTGGTAGATCTTCGCGAGCGCCGGGTAGCCGAGTGCCTCGGATACCGCCGCAATCACGAGGAAGGTCGAGAGCTCGCGGGCGAGCGCCGGGTTCTCGTCGGCGCAATTGCGCAGCCACTTGTACAGGTCCGGATGGAAGTTCGTGAACACACCATTGAATCCCGCTGATCCGGCTTTCATCGCATCCCAGGCAATCGCGGCATTCGCGTTCAGGATCTTCATGGGCGAACCCTTCGCCAAGGCGACGCGCCGCTTCACCGCGTCGAGATCGCAGCTCACGTCCTTCAACATCACGAAGCGGCCGGTGTCGATGCACATCTTGAGTTCGTCGTCCGAGAGCAGGCGCCGGTACGGCGCCGGGCATTCGTATAGCCCGAGTGGAATGTCCGAAGGCAAGCGGCTTATCAGGCGGCGCAGGTTCGTCGAGAACGCTTGCGTGCCCTGGCGGCCTGGATCGAGCCGGTTCGTCACCAGCACGATGCCGTCCGCACCGGTCGCCGCGGCGGCGTTCAGCTCTTCGGCCTGGGCGTCGGGATCGTCGCTGATATGGCCCGAGACCACCACCGGCACGCGGCCGGCCACGCGCTCGACCACGAAGCGGCCAAGCGCGGCGCGTTCGTCGAGGCTCAGGAATTGCATTTCGCTCGACTGGGCGACCGCGAAGAGCGCGTCCGAGCCATGCGCGAGATACCACTCGATCAGTCGTTCGAGCCCGGCATAGTCGATGGTCCCGGCGTCGTCGAAAGGCGTCAGCATCACGGGAACGATGCCTTCGATCGAGCGCGTCGAGCGCGGCTGGGAAGTGGGGAGGGTCATGTCGGTGTTGTCCTCTTGAGAATTGAAAATGACGCTTCTCAGGCGTGAGCGCGAGCCGGCGTACCCGGTTCGGTCTCGAACTCGATCGGCTTGCGCACGAGGAAGAGATAGCTCATTGCGCCGACGAAGGCGATTCCCGCGGCCGTCAGCAAAGCCGGCACGAAGGACCACGCCTGCGCGATGTAGCCCGTGAGAATGGGCGCGAGTGCGCCGCCGAGAAAGCCGCCGAAATTCTGGATGGCGCCGAGCGAGCCGACGCGGTTGGCGGGTGCCGCTGCGGTTGCCAGTGCCCAGGAGCAGGCTGATGCCGCATTGGCGAGAAAGATCACGACCGAGATGCAGACGATGGCGATCGTATTGCTTTCGACGAGTGCGGCCGGCACGGTGAACGCCACCATGCCGAGCATTGCGATGACGACCGCGTTGCGTCGGCTCGCCACCGGCGAGGCGCTCTTCTTCGTGATGAAGTCGGAAAACCAGCCTGCGCAAAGCGCGCCGAGAAAGCCGCAGAAGAAGGGTATTGAGGCCGCGATCCCCGTGTGCACCAGGGTCATGTGGCGCTCTGTCGTCAGGTAGCCGGGCAGCCAGGTCAGATAAACCCAGTTCAGATAGACCGAGCCGAAGAAGCCGATCAGCATCCCCCAGGTCGTTACGTTCGAGAACAGCGCGCGCCAGTCGGCGAAGCTGAGCTGCTCGGCAGGCTTCGTTTCCACGGCGTCGCCTTTGAGGTAGTGCAGTTCCTCTGCAGTGAGCGCAGAGGGGTTTGGGTCACGATAGATAGCGAGCCAGATCACCGCAACCACGAGACCGAGCGCGCCGGTAACGATGAAGGCCCAGCGCCAGTGAAATTCCACGACGAGCACCGACAGGCACAGCGGTGCGAGCGCCGTGCCGAGTGGCGACGCGGAATTGAAGATGCCGGTCGGCTTGCCTCGCGCGCGCAGCGGAAACCAGTTGCTGACGACGCGCGCAGCCGACGGAAACTGCGGCGACTCGCCGATGCCGAGCACGATGCGCGCGACGACGAACCAGCCGAAGGTGGACACGATGCCGCCCGCGGCTTGCGCGAGCGACCAGATGATCAGGCCGACGCCGAGCAGCCTGCGCGGTCCGATGCGATCGACGAGGCCGCCGACCGGCAGTTGAAAGAGCGCGTAGCTCCAGGAGAATGCCGACAGCAGCAGCCCCATTTCGCCGAGCGACAGACCGAGATCCTTGCGGATCAGCGGATTCGCGACCGCGAGTGTGCCGCGATCGAGATAGTTCACGATGCCACTCACCATCAGCAGCGTCAGCGCCACGATCTGGGCGCGGCGCACGCGCGGAGGTGCCTGCTCGGACACGGGGGTTGGGTTCATGCTGTCGTCTCCATGTTGTGTTGTGGATAGGCTGCGATCCCGCGCAGCCGGGTCTATCGAACCGTTGCCGGGAACGCGGGTTGCGCCCGCACTTCGGACTCGGTCGGAATAGATGCCTGCGCGCCTTCACGCGTGACGCTGAGCGCCGCGGCTCGCTGAGCGAAATCGATCGCGTCGCGGATGCTCGCGCCGCGCACGCGCTCGGCTGCGAAGCCGCCGACGAAGGTATCGCCGGCTGCCGTGGTGTCGATCGCATCGACGCAAGGCGCGGGCAGGTGACCTTCTTCTCCGGGTGTCGCGTACCAGACGCCCTCGGCGCCGAGGGTGACGATCACCGTCTCCACGCCTTTCGCGCGCAGACGCGTCGCAGCCTCGCGCGCGGAAGCGGGACTATCGACGGCAACGTCCGTCAGCAACGCCGCTTCCGATTCATTGAGGATGAGAAAGCTCGTCTGCTCGTAAAGTGCGTCTGGAAGGGCCTGCGCAGGGGCGGGATTCAGCAGCGCCGGGGTGCCGAACCTTGCCGCGAGCGAAATTGCGTGCGCCACGGCATCGAGCGGCACTTCGAGCTGGCAAATCAGCATGCCGGCCGCAGCGATGCCGGCAGCCGCGGCGTCGATGTGATCGGGCATGAGCGCCGCGTTGGCGCCGGGCGAAACGACGATCGTATTCGCACCGTCCGCGGCCACGGTGATGACGGCGATGCCGCTCAACCTGTCATCCACCGTGTGCAAATGCGCCGTGTCGATGTGTTCGTGCTTAAGGCCGTCGCGAAGCTGCGCGCCGGATTCGTCGCGGCCAACACAGCCGAGCATGGCCACCGAGGCGCCGAGACGCGCCGCCGCGACCGCCTGATTGGCGCCCTTGCCGCCAGCGAATGTCGCGAACGCGCCACCGAGCAGGGTTTCGCCGCGCGCCGGAAGTCGCTCCGCATGGACGACGAGATCCATGTTCGCACTGCCGACCACGACGATCCGACCCGAGGAATGCTCGTCCGGAGTTCGAATGTTAGCGCTTACATTTTCTCGTACTTTTGACGGTGACATATCTGAATTCTGGGGATATTGCTGATTGCTGGACGTGTTAGCGCTTACATTAACGCGCAAAACACCGCCCGGGGCAACGGAAAAATGACGTCATCAGGGAAACTCCCTAAACGAGTCAGCGGACCGGCGATCGCGCTCCGCTCGCCCGCAGGATCATGCTGACCACTTCTTCCGTCGTAGCTTCGAAGCGCTTCGTCGAGAGTGCGCGCTTGCCCGAGAGCGCGCATATCTGAGCCTCGAAATCGGCGTAGTGCTGCGTGGTCGCCCAGATCATGAAGAGGAGCGTCCGCGGGTCGACGGGCGCGAGCAAGCCTTTGGCTATCCATCGCTCGATCAGCGTGACACGTGTGTCCATCCACGGCTTCACGCGTTCGAGCAGGATCTCCTGCATATGCGCCGCACCGCCGATGATTTCGTTGGCCCACACCTTCGAGCCGAGCGGGCGGCGCCGTGACAGGGCCATCTTGGCGCGTACGTAACCGCCTATCGCCTCGACCGGATCGTCGCTTGCATCGAACAGGTTGGCGGCCGCGTTCCATTCCTCGAAAACATCGTCGAGTACGCGCCAGTAGAGCGCGAGTTTGGTCGGGAAGTAGTAGTGCAGATTGGCCTTCGGCAAGCCCGCGCGCTCCGCGATCAGCGCGGTGCTCGCGCCTTCGAAGCCGCGTTCGGCGAACACGGCTTCGGCGCAGGCGAGTAGATGGGATTCGTTCGACGCACGAATGGAGGCTTTGCGCCGATGTGGCTTGTGCGATGTGTCGACGGCGCGTTGCGCCTGCGCGGTGCCGCGCGTCGCGAGGGGCGCGGGCCGCGTGGTGGGTTCGTCGTCGCGCATGGTATTCGGTCCATTTGGAAGAGAAGGGGAGCGCGGCGGCCGCGCGCATGCCGGCTTCATTGTAGCCATGATGCAAGCGCGTCGCGTATTCACTGGCAGCGGAGAAAAGCACAGTACGGGCGACTGGTTTTTCGCGCACTGCAGCATCAGTGGCACGCTTCTCGCTCGTAACTCCGCATTGAATTCACGAAGTTTCTCGTCTAAAACCTGTCCAATCGGACAGGATTTGAAGGGTTGGGTTTCAGGGGCCGCGCAGTGCCATCGAGACGTGCACCGTCGTGTCTCTTCGCGCCCCACACGATGGCATGCATGCACGTTTGAGAAGCACGGACAGGAGAACACGCATGAACGCAGTAAGCGAAGCCGCGTTGACGACCGCGATCCACGTGAACGGCCAGCGCTTGTGGGACAGCCTGATGGAGATGGCCAGGATTGGCGCCACGCCCAAAGGCGGCGTATGCCGTCTCGCGCTGACCGATCTCGACAAGCAGGGCCGCGATCTCATCGTGCAATGGGCGAAAGAGGCGAACTGCACGGTCAGTGTCGATCAGATGGGAAACGTGTTCATGCGCCGCGCGGGGCGCAACAACGACCTGCCACCTGTGATGACCGGCTCGCACGCCGACTCGCAGCCGACGGGTGGGCGCTTCGACGGAATCTATGGGGTGCTTGGCGGCCTGGAAGTGATTCGCTCGCTCAACGACTACGGCATCGAAACCGAGCGGCCTGTCGAAACGGTGATCTGGACCAACGAAGAAGGCTCGCGCTTCGCACCGGCGATGGTCGCCTCCGGCGTATTTGCCGGCGTGTTCACGCTCGAGTACGGGCTTTCGCGCAAGGACGTCGACGGCAAGACCATCGGCGAGGAATTGCAGCGGATCGGCTATGCGGGCGCAGTGCCGTGCGGCGGTCGCAAGATTCACGCGGCGTTCGAACTGCACATCGAACAGGGGCCAATACTCGAGGCCGAAAACAAATCGATCGGCGTGGTCACCGACGCGCAAGGTCAGCGCTGGTACGAAGTCGTGCTCACGGGTCAGGAGGCGCACGCCGGGCCTACGCCCATGCCGCGCCGCCGCGACGCGCTGCTGGGCGCCTCGCGCGTCGTGCAGCTCGTCAACGAAATCGGCCTGCGTCACGCGCCGCTCGCGTGCGCGACGGTCGGCATGATGCAGGTGCATCCGAACTCGCGCAACGTGATTCCGGGCCGCGTGTTCTTCACCATCGATTTTCGCCATCCGCAGGACGAGGTGCTGGCGCAGATGAACGCCGAGCTGCGCGAAGGCATTGCGAAGATCGCGGAACAGGGCAAGCTCGAAGCCGACGTCGAGCAGATTTTCTATTACGCACCCGTGCCGTTCGACGAGGCATGCGTGAAGTCCGTGCGCGCGGCGGCCGAGCGCTTCGGCTATTCGAATCGCGACATCGTGTCGGGTGCAGGTCACGACGCGTGCTATCTCGCGACGGTCGCGCCGACCTCGATGGTGTTCGTACCGTGCATCGACGGCATCAGCCATAACGAAGTCGAGGACGCGACGATCGAATGGATCGAAGCCGGCGCGAACGTGTTGCTGCACGCCATGCTCGAACGCGCGAGCGAGCCCGGTTGACGCACAACGATCGAACGCAAGCGGTCTCAGCGCCCGCGCTGTCTTTCCAACGATTCCCCACGTACCGGCCGTGCGCCTCACGCATACGGCCGGCGGACTCGTGTTTTGCCTCGCAAGGAGCATCCGGATGTCCCCGACCACCTCGAATGCCGCCAACGGCATCGCGCCAGGCCGTCTCAGTGCCGAGCAACTGGGCTGCAATTTCGCCGACGTCGCGCCGCCGCTTTCCGCGAACGCGGCCGTGATCGCGGCCGACCGCTGTCATTACTGTTACGACGCGCCTTGCGTGAACGCATGCCCCACGGGCATCGACATTCCCGGTTTCATCCGCAAGATCGGCAACGGTAATCTCAAGGGCGCGGCGCGCGATATCCTCGGCGCGAACCCGCTGGGCGGCATGTGCGCGCGCGTGTGCCCGACCGAGATTCTCTGCGAAGGCGCCTGCGTGAGAAATCATCAGGATGGCGAGCCCGTTCAGATCGGCGCGCTGCAACGTCATGCCACCGACTTCCAGATGGCGCGCGAAGCCGCCGGTGCCCCCGCGCTATTCAAGCGTGCCAGCGAAACGGGCCGTCGTGTTGCCGTGGTCGGCGCGGGTCCCGCCGGTCTTGCCTGCGCGCACACGCTCGCGCTCGCCGGGCATCGCGTGAGCGTATTCGACGCGCGCAAACAGGCCGGTGGCCTGAACGAGTACGGCATCGCGGCGTACAAGACGGTCGACGGCTATGCGCAGCGCGAAGTGCGGTGGCTTCTTTCCGTTGGCGGGATAGAGCTGCGCCAGTGCCAGCGACTGGGGCACGACGTGACGCTAACGGAACTACGCGCGGCGTATGACGCGGTGTTCATCGGCGTGGGCCTTGGCGGCACGCATAAGCTCTGCATCGAAGGCGAACTGCTCGACGGCGTGCTCGATGCGGTGGATTTCATCGCCCGCGTGCGCGAGGCCGACGATCTTTCCAGCGTGCCCGTGGGTCGCCACGTGGTGGTGCTGGGAGGCGGCAATACGGCAATCGACGCGGCCGTGCAAAGCCGCAAGCTGGGCGCGCAGCAGGTGACGCTCGCTTACCGTCGCGGCGCGGCGCAGATGAGTGCCACCGGGGCCGAACAGGAATTTGCGCGCAGCCAGGGCGTGGTGTTGGCCGAGTGGATGAAACCGCTGCGTATCGTTGGCGACACGCAATTGCGGGCCGTGGAGTTCGAGCGTACCCAGCTCGATATGAGCGGCGCGCTGCGCGGCACGGGCGAGCTCGTGCGCGTGGAGGCCGATATGGTGCTGAAGGCAATTGGCCAAACGCTCTTACCCGAAGGCCTCGACGGGTTGCAGCTCACCGAAGGCGGACGCGTCGCGGTGGATGCGGACGGCGCCACCTCCGTTGCGGGCGTTTTCGCAGGCGGCGACTGTGCCGGCCACGGCGCCACCGATCTGACCGTCCAGGCCGTGCAGGACGGCAAGCTCGCCGCGCACGCGATCGACCGCTTTCTGGCGAATCAGTCTGCCAGGGCCGCCTGAGCCGCCCGATCGCCACACCGAATCCAGATAAAACCAAGGAGTCGCATCATGGCCGACTTGCGCTGCACGATTGCCGGCATTCAATCACCCAACCCGTTCTGGCTCGCCTCGGCACCGCCCACCGACAAGGCCTATAACGTCAACCGCGCCTTCGAGGCGGGGTGGGGCGGCGTGGTCTGGAAAACGCTCGGGCTCGACCCGCACGTGGTGAACGTGAGTTCGCGCTATGGCGCCACCACCTGGCGTGGACAGCGCATCGCAGGGCTGAACAACATCGAGCTCATCACCGACCGGCCGCTCGACGTGAACCTCCAGGAAATCGCGCAGGTGAAGCGGGACTGGCCCGACCGGGCGCTCATCGTCTCCCTGATGGTCCCCTGCAACGAGCACGACTGGAAGTGGATCCTGCCGCAGGTGGAAGATACCGGCGCGGACGCCGTGGAGCTCAACTTCGGCTGTCCGCACGGCATGAGCGAGCGCGGCATGGGCGCAGCGGTGGGGCAGGTGCCTGAATACATCGAAATGGTCACGCGCTGGGTGAAAGAAGGCACGCGGCTGCCTTGCCTCGTGAAGCTGACACCGAACGTCACCGACATTCGACACGGCGCACGCGCGGCGATGAACGGTGGTGCGGACGGCGTCTCGCTCATCAACACCATCAATTCGATCGTCGGTGTCGATCTCGACCTGATGGCGCCGCTGCCCACCGTGGATGGCAAGGGCACGCATGGCGGCTATTGCGGTCCTGCCGCGAAGCCCATTGCGCTGCACATGGTCGCGGAGATCGCGCGCGACCCGCAAACGCACGGCTTGCCCATCTCCGGCATCGGGGGCATTTCAGACTGGCGCGACGCCGCGGAATTCATCGTGCTGGGAGCGGGCAGCGTGCAGGTATGCACCGCGGCGATGCACTACGGTTTCCGGATCGTCAGCGACATGATCGACGGCCTTTCCAACTGGATGGACGACAAAGGCTACGCGAGCCTCGACGCGATTCGCGGCCGCGCCGTGCCGAACGTCACCGACTGGCAATACCTGAACCTCAACTATGACATCAAGGCACGTATCGATCAGGACCGCTGCATCCAGTGCGGGCTCTGCCATATCGCCTGCGAAGACACCTCGCATCAGGCCATCACCGCCACGCGCGACGGCAAGCGCCACTTCGAGGTGGTCGATGCGAACTGCGTCGGGTGCAATCTGTGCATGCATGTCTGCCCGGTCGACCAATGCATCACGATGGGGCGTGTCGATTCGGGCGAGCGCTACGAGAACTGGACCTCGCACCCGAACAACCCGGCGCGTGTCGCCGATCCGAAAGCCGCCTGACACTTTCAAGCCGAATTGAGCCAGACCCACGACAAGCGACGGAGAACCCAAAACATGAGCCAGCCCTTTGCAGTCGACGCCAACGCGCGCCGAGCCGAAAGCGAGCTATACAACGATGACCTCGCGCCCACCGGCGCCGCACAGCGTACATGGCACTGGTATCACTTCGCGGCACTCTGGGTGGGCATGGTGATGAACATCGCCTCCTACATGCTCGCCGCCGGTCTCACCGAGCAGGGCATGTCGCCGTGGCAATCCGTCATCACGGTGCTGCTCGGCAATCTGATCGTGCTCGTGCCGATGCTGCTGATCGGTCATGCGGGTACCAGGTACGGGATTCCTTATGCGGTGCTGGTGCGAGCGTCCTTCGGCACTCAGGGCGCGAAGCTGCCCGCCATGCTGCGTGCCGTCGTGGCGTGCGGCTGGTACGGCATTCAATCATGGCTTGGCGGCAGCGCCATCTATACGCTCGTCAACATCCTCACGCACAACGCGCTGGTGGGCGATGCGCTGCCGTTTCTCGGCATTTCGATCGGGCAGGCCAGCTGCTTTCTCATCTTCTGGGTGTTGCAGCTGTACTTCATCCTGCACGGCACCGATTCGATCCGCTGGCTCGAAAGCTGGTCCGCGCCCATCAAGGTCGTGATGTGCGCGGTGCTTGTGTGGTGGGCCTGTTCGAGGGCCGGCGGCGTAGGCTCGATGCTTTCGCAATCGTCACAGTTCGTTGCTGGCGGCAAAAAGGCGGGCCTGTTCTGGGCGACGTTCTGGCCGAGCCTCACGGCCATGGTGGGTTTCTGGGCCACGCTCGCGCTCAACATTCCCGACTTCACGCGCTTCGCAAAAACGCAAAAGGACCAGCTCGTGGGTCAGGCGATTGGCCTGCCCATTCCGATGGCGTTGCTCTCGGTGGTCTCCGTGGTGGTGACTTCGGCAACGGTCGTGATCTACGGAAAAGCGATCTGGGACCCGATCGACCTCACGAGTCGCATGGAGGGCGTCGGCGTGGGCATCGCGCTCGTCATCCTCACGCTCGACACGATGTGCTGCAATCTGGCCGCGAATCTGGTCGGGCCGGCCTACGATTTTTCGAGCCTGTGGCCCAAGGGCATATCGTACAAGGCGGGTGGCCTGATCACCGCGGCCATCGCCATCGGGATGATGCCGTGGAAGATTCTTGCCACCACGCAGGGCTACATCTTCACCTGGCTCGTCGGCTATTCGGCACTGCTTGGGCCGGTGGCCGGCATCCTGATAGTCGACTACTTCCTGATTCGCCGCACACGCCTCGACACGGCCCAACTCTTCGAAGAAGACGGCGAATACGCGTACTCGAACGGCTGGAATCCGGCGGCGGTCATCGCGCTGCTCGCGGGCGTGCTGCCGAATCTGCCTGGCTTTCTCAACATCGCTTTCCCGAACGCGTTTCCCGGCGTGCCCGATGCGTTCAAAAGCATATACACCTATGCGTGGTTCGTTGGGCTCGCTATCGCGGCGGTCGTCTACGGCGCACTGATGAAACTCGGCAAGAGCCGGCGTGCGACCGTTGCGAGCGCGTGAGCGTTTCGAGCGTGAATGTTCAACTGAAGGAGACCTGGCATCATGGCGATCCTGATTCGAGGCGGCACCGTCGTTAATGCAGACCAGAGCTGGCGTGCGGACGTGCTCTGCGAAAACGGCGTAATTCAGAGCGTTGGGGAGAACCTCGACGCGCCTGCGGGCGCAACCGTGGTCGACGCCGGTGGCCAATACGTGATGCCTGGCGGCATCGATCCGCACACGCATATGGAACTGCCCTTCATGGGCACGACCGCCAGCGACGACTTCTACACGGGCACCGCGGCGGGGCTTGCGGGCGGCACGACATCGATCATCGACTTCGTGATTCCCAACCCGAAGCAGGCGCTGATGGACGCCTTTCGCGAGTGGCGCGGCTGGGCCGAAAAAGCTGCCTCCGACTACGGCTTTCACGTGGCGGTGACGTGGTGGGATGAAAGCGTGCATCGGGACATGGGGCTGCTCGTGAACGAGCATGGCGTATCGAGCTTCAAGCACTTCATGGCCTACAAGAATGCCATCATGGCAGACGACGAGATCCTCGTGAACAGCTTTGCGCGCTCACTCGAACTGGGCGCGCTGCCCACCGTGCATGCGGAAAACGGCGAACTCGTGTTCCAGTTGCAACGCCAGTTGCTGGCACGCGGTTTCACGGGTCCCGAGGCGCACCCGCTTTCACGGCCGCCCGAAGTCGAAGGCGAGGCAGCGAATCGCGCGATCCGCATCGCGCAGGTGCTCGATGTGCCGGTGTACATCGTGCATGTCTCGGCGAAAGACGCACTCGAGGCGATCGCGCGCGCGCGCAGCGAAGGGCAGCGCGTATTCGGCGAAGTGCTGGCGGGGCATCTCGTGATCGATGAGTCGGTTTATCGCGACCCGGACTGGACGCGCGCCGCCGCCCACGTGATGAGTCCGCCGTTCCGTAGCCAGGCGCATCGCGACGCGCTCTGGCGCGGGCTTCAGGGCGGCTTGCTGCACACCACCGCGACCGACCACTGCGTGTTCTGCGCTTCGCAGAAAGCCATGGGCCGCCATGATTTCACGAAAATTCCGAATGGCTGCGGCGGCGTGGAAGATCGCATGGCGGTGTTGTGGGATCAAGGTGTGAACACCGGCCGGCTCACGCCGAACGAGTTCGTGCGCGTCACCTCCACCAATGCGGCGCAAATCTTCAACCTCTACCCGCGCAAGGGCACGGTGGCCGTCGGAGCCGACGCCGATCTCGTCGTCTGGGATCCCGAGGCCACACGCACGATCTCGGTCAAGACGCATCATCAGAACGTGGACTTCAACGTGTTCGAAGGGATGACGGTTCGTGGCGTGCCAACACACACCGTCTCACAAGGCGAACTCGTGTGGGCGGATGGTGACCTGCGCGCGCGGCGCGGCGCCGGGCGTTACCTGAGGCGGCCCGCGAATCCCGGCTATCTGCAGGCGTCGCGCCTCGCGAGGAGCCTGAAGCAGACGCAGCCGGTGCATCGCGAAGGTGACGCGCCACGATAGACACGGCAATGCCTGGAGGCACTGCGGGAGACCCCGGCGCTCGACGCAGCAGGATCGACGGCAGACGCCGGGAGTTCGAGTGCAAACCGCTCGGCGCTCTTTGTCCGTGCGGGAGTTCGCCATTGAGGCCATTGCGCGATGAGATGCAAGAAAAGCGCGAGGCGCGCGTGCGGTCATGTTTGAATGTGTCTCCCGCATTCCGCGATCCATGCGCTATCCGGTCGCTGTTTCAGTCAGCGATTCACAGACCTGCCAGAGACGCATTGCATCGGTTCCGTTTCTTGCCTGACTTGCGGCGCTCACGCCCACGGCCAATCCATTTCGATTGTTCCTTTAATCGAGTAAATCGATGACGTTGCGGGAATACTCAGGAGTCAGCGAGCCGCTGCAGCAGCCCCACCGCGGCGGCGAGCCTGGCCTGTTCTCTCGGCGATAGCTGCGCCTGCAGGGCGCGGATGAGCCAGTCCTCTTTGGCCGCCCGACTTGCCTGCAGCGTTCGTCTGAACGTGGGTGTGAGATCGATAAGGGTTTGGCGTCCATCGGTCGGGTCCGCTTCGCCTTTGACGGCGCCCAACGTTTCCAGGCCGGCAACGGTAATGCGCATGGACTGTGGTTTCACGCGCTGCGCTCGCGCCAACGCGGAAACGGTGGCCGGGCCGTCGCGCTCGAGATGAAACAGCACCGACTTCTGTGCCGACGTAAAGTCGCTCGATTGCGAATGTTCTCGCGCGCGGCGAACCAGTTTGCTCACGGCAACGCGCAGTTCGCCGGCAAGGGCGGCTAAATCGGTAGAGTGGGGAGACAGTGATTGTCGTGTCATCGCTAGAACATAGTTTAACTGTACAAGTTAGCTGTAGATATTTGCGTCGTCGAGTCAGCACGAACACGGCAGCGACAAGCACCGGTAAGATACCCTCTCATCCACGCACAATCCCCGCGTCTACCGCGTTTCAACCGGCCCAGGCATGCAAGCCCATCCCCTCCGACTCTCGCCCGGCGACGACCTTCGCGTTGCCATCGAAGACGCGCTTCGTCAACGCGAGCTGCAAGCGGCCTTCGTCGTCCAGGGCATCGGCAGTCTCCACGTTGCGGCATTGAGGTTCGCTGGCGCGCAAGCGCCGACGGAAGTTCGCGGCGACCTCGAAATATTGACCCTCGCAGGCTCCGTCTCGCCCGATGGCGCTCATCTGCATATGTCGATCGCGGATGCACGCGGGCAGGTGTTCGGCGGTCATGTGGCGCACGGCTGCACGGTGCGCACGACCGTCGAGTTGTTCCTGGTGTCGGTTCCGGGTTATTCGTTCGCGCGGGAGCCTGATCCGCAGACGGGCTTTATGGAACTCGTGATTCGCGGCGGCGGCGGTGCGCCGCGGCCCGATTCCGCCTGACCGTGCGAAGGCGGCATCCCTTCGTGCGCCAGTAGCTGTCAACGCCCCGCCAACACGCGCATGAAATGCCGATCGACAGCGCTACCACCGCGATATCGAGCCACAACGGCGCATGCACGGGCACCATCAACGCGAAGATGCTGCCGTAGAACGCGATGGATTTCGGGTTCGTCATGCTGACGAAATATCCTCTTTTCGTCGCGGCCCAGCCGGACGCGGCGCTGCCGACGCCCGCGGACAACGGCCGCCGCGCGGTCACGATCATCTTGATGCCGAGCCAGATCAGATAGAGCGCGCCGGCGATCCTAAGCACGGCGCCGAGCCACGTGACGTGCGTGACGATCAGGCTCAGTCCCGCGATCGCGAGCAAGGCCCACGTGCCGGACGCGGCGGCGAGCCCGAGGCCGGTCATCATGCCGGCGCTGCGTGACGCAATGGCCGTCGAAGTGACGATCAGAAAGTTGGGCCCCGGGCTCGCGACGCTGAGCAACAGGACGCCCGCAAGCGCAAGCAGGATGTTGACGGATTGCAAGATGAATCTCCCGTGGTGGGTTGGGTGTGGGTTGAAGCGATCGCCCGGACGCTTTCATCATACCGGCGCGGTTTGATGCGTCGTCGGCGCGGGCGTCGCCTTGTAACTTTCGACCTTTCGCCGTGCTTCCGGCCCGCTGACCGTGTCTCTGATATTGGGAGGTCGGGTTTACTGTAATTGAAACAGCGCCCGCTTCTAAAGCATGATCCGTCGTACGTTGTATGACGAATATTACTATTGCCCGACAAGCTGGTTCGCGTGCTCGCGGAGTCGGTTGGCTGTGAGCCTGTCGCGTGGCCGCTTCGTAGCCGGAAGATAAGCTTCGGGACGCCGTCCCATGCTGGACAAAGCTTTGCGGTTGCTCTGCGCTCTTGAGATCGAGCCGGGAGCCGGGTCGTTGCGTGGACATAAGGTGCGGGGCATTTTGTTTTTGGCCGCCCCGCGTCGAGTGGAAAGCTCCGGATATTTATGTCGTGCCTTGTACGATGTCTTATAACAAGTTGATGCTCCGCAGGCCCTGACGCTTTCCCGCTACATCCGCGCAAAAAAGGCGCGGCCTGTCAGGAACAGGCACTGGATCGACCCCAAGGAGATAACTTATGAAGATGCGCTCAGTCCGAGAGCTTGCGGTACTCGGCCTGTTTGTTTTGACCGTCGCCGGTTGCGGTGAAGGCAGCAACATCACAGGCACGAGTTCGGCGACGCCGCCGACCAACCCGACTTCGCCGACAACCCCGGTCTGGATGCCTGGCCGCTATGCCGGCGACACCAACCTGCCGGATTCGCCGTCGTTGCCGGCGGACACCCAGATTTGCTCGACGCTTCAGGCGAGCAACAATCTGGTGAAGAACGCGGACGGCTCGCTGCCGCTCAGCGCGGACCCGACGCCGGCCACCTACGGCGGCGCCACCATCGCGTTGAACAATCCCGACCAGGCGCGTATCCAGGCCGCGCTCGACGCGTGCGGCGCCGCCGTGGACGCGGAAGTGGGCGCGAAAATCACGCAGGCTGATCAGCAGGCCGCCGCTACGCAACAGGCGGCCAATAATCCGAACGTCAACATCGCGGGTGCATCGAGCGAAACGCTGTCGAACCCGACCTATAAGGCCACCAGGTTCGCGGTGCGTCTCGTCAAGAACAGCAGCGGCGCCGGCAATGCGTTCCTCAGCGGTCCGCTGGTTCTGCCTTCGGGCGTCACGCTGTGGGTCGACGACGGCGTCACGCTGTTCGCGAGCCGCGACGTGGTCGTGTACGACAAGACCGCACAGGATCGGCCGAACTCGATCACCTGCGGCGCCGCGATCAACAACCCGGCCGGGCTTCCCGCGCCGGCTGGCACCGCCAACGCGGGCACGCCGACCATCGCGGGCACGAGCGGCATGCAGAACTGCTATCCGCTGATTCGCGGCACGCATACGGTCAACGCGTCGATCATGGGCACCGGTTCGATCGATGCACGTGGCTATATGCCGCTGATCAGCTCGTCGCCGCAATATCCGATGATCCGTTGGGCAACCGGCGTGACCGAGGCGTTCACGTATTCGGGCAACAACATCACCGGCGTGACGACGCCGAAGTTCAGCTGCACCAACACGATCGCCGCTTACCGCGCGGGCACGCTCGCGCCGGAAGGCACCGCTTGCGACGTGGTCACCGCGATGGGCAAGACGACGCTGACCACACCTGCCGTCACCTATGTGGTGAACCGCCAGGCAACCAGCATCCCGAACGGCTACACGGTCAACGGCGGCGGCTGTACCGCCGGCACGGCCGGTTGCGCACGCTGGGTGCCGGCAAGCTGGTGGGATATCTCGTACCACGGCAACAAGGACATCGGCGGCGGCCCGTACAGCTTCCAGGGCAACCCCGGCATGCTGTGGATGCAGCAGTCGAAGAACCTGTCGCTGTATCAGATCACGTTACGCAACAGCACCTTCTTTACCGTCGAAGCCGACGGCGTGGACGGCTTCACCGTGTGGGGCATCAAGATCATCACGCCGTTGCTGCCCGATGCGGCGAACCAGGCGAGCGTCGGCATGAACAACGATGCCTTCGACGGCGTCAGCGGCTCATACACGCACCTCTATACGGGCGCGACGATCGACGCCAGCTCGACCGGCGTGAAGAACACCGACGGTGTCGACCCGAGCGTTGCCGCAGGTCCGGACCACGCGGCTCTCGGCACGGGCAGCAAGACGACGTCCGCAGGCCAGGTGTACTTCGACGGCTACGTGAAGAACGTTGCGATCGTGTACAACTTCCTGAGTCCGTCGGACGACAACGTCGCATTCAAGGGCGGACTGCAGGACCCGCGTCCGGCGTCGGCACGGGGCGCGACGACGCCGGCCAACATGCTGTGGGCCATCGACGGCAACCGCGACGTTTCGTCGAACCGCACGTACGGCATCACGGTGGCGCACAACCACAACTACAACGGTCATGGTCTATCGATCGGCAGCCCGACGAATGCAGGTGTCCGCAACATTCACTTCTACGACAACTACTTCGACAATATCTACGACGGCAGCAACTCGTCTACCGATAATGGCATCGTGGGTCTGCGCATCAAGAGCGGTCAGGCACGCGGCGGCGACGTCAGCAACATCTACTACGACGGCGCATGTATGCGTGGTGTGAAGGATTTCCTCGTGTTCGACATGTACTACACGGGCCCGAGTGCCGATCCGATCACGTACACGGGGTTGGGCTGGCTGGTGCCGAGCTTCCACGACATCAACCTGAGCAACATCCGCATGATGAACATCCCGGCCAACAAGGCTGCGGGCAAGACCGGCGGCGGCGGTCTGACGTTCCGTGGTCTGCATGCCGACACGGCTTACGCCAATACGCAGAGCGTGATCCAGTTGAACCTGGATAACGTTGTCGCGGACAAGGACGTCGCGTTGTCGATTGCGAATCTGAGCAAGCCTGTCGTGAACATCGGTTCGACCGATGGCTCGTCGCAATCGAAGGCGGCCAACGCCACGCTGAACCTCGGCGCGAACGTGAGTCTGATTGGCTCGTCGATGGCTCACGGCTCGGGCGGCATTCTGACGAACACGTCGAGCGGCGCGGGCAAGTACACGACCCCGACGAACACGTTGAACCTGACCGTCAATGGCAGCGACGACGCTGGCGCCGCGGGCGACACGGACCCGGCGGGCACCATCGTTTCGCAGAATGCGAAACTGTCGCTGTGCGATCAGGCTTCGTCCTGGCCGGTTTTCCCGAATGTGAAGTAAGCGTGGTTGCTTGAAAGACCAGGACCCGCGGTGTCAGGCTGCGGGTCTTCTTGAAGCCTCACGGGTGACCGTGGGGCTTTTTTTCGGTTGATCGCGGGAGACCGTGAAGCTTCGGGAGCGACTGCGTATCCTGAGACTGACTCAATGCAGCTCAGCAGGCAGAGTGGCTCGATCGCAAGACAGTGCAGGCGCAGCCATGATTGACTTCGGTCTTGCTCGGGTTATCGCGAGCGCCACCTTGACAGACGTGCCGTCAGGTGCGGATAGTCGACGACCATCGCATACAACCAGCGCAGGCAGGAGGTGTGACACATGGCCTACAACGAGCGAAAATCCCCGCGCACACTTCGGCCCTGCGCGCATATGGAACCGTTGAGGTCATCACATATGGCAACACTTGCCCGTAGACTGTTCAAGGTCGCGTTGTTTCTGGCACTGTTTGTTCTATCAGTTCTTTATGTCCGCCCGCATCGCTACGAGTGGACAGAACGCGAGTCGAATGCATATTGGGCGGCTTCCGATTGGCTCGGTGTGCGTGACCCTGATGACGTGTATTACGTGGTATGGGTGACAATCGAACTGATCGTGGCGACGCTGGCGTATGTGGCGATCATGAAGCTATGGCGGTGGTATCGCACGAAACACTGAGCCCAAGCTCTCGCACGCGCCGGCACGCGCGGTCCCCGCGTCACGACCCCTCAGAAACGACCGCGCCGCGATCGTTCCAACACCGATCGCGGCGCAGCTCACCCCTCATTGCATCGACTACAGCCAAAGCTCAGTCTTCGCGATCGAACTCCGGCAGCGGACGCGTTCCTTCAATCGCGACCGAATGCAGCAGCTCAGGCTTCAGATCGAGCAGACGCAAGATCGTCGGTGCGACCTGCGTGGTCAGCACCCGCTCGTCGTTGACCTGCCCGGCGTGATGCGCATGAGGTACGTACATCACGAGGCCGAGATGGCTGTCGTCGGGCGCGTTGCCACCATGCTCCTCGTCCTTCGACGTGCTCGACGTATAGATAACGCCCGGGTTAGGCTGAACGATGATGTCGGGTGTACGGCCGCGCGACGGATCGCCGAACCGGTTCGCCAGTTGCGGGCCGGACAGAATGTACGCCTGCGGACCGTCCGCGCAGATGCCCGGCGCGTTGCAGCTCAGATTGTCTTTCAGCGTCTTCACGACCGCGGCCGCCTGGCTTTGATCGCGCAGCCAGATCAGACCGACGTCGTCGGTCTGCACGAAGCCGGTGCCGACGAGCCCGGTGCCGTCGTTCAGGTTGCCGCTCTTCGTAGCGGCCTGTCCAAAATTGCCGCCCGAATCCAGATAGTTGTTGGCTTCGAGCAGCTTGGTCAGCGTATCGCCGTTCTTCACCAGCTTTGAATGATCGGTCGGCGACTGACCATGCTTCGCGGTCACGATGATCGCCGTCGACGAATAGAGATTGCGTTGCTTCAGTTCGGACACGATGCGTCCCAACGCGTCGTCGATATAGGCGATCGCGCCGGCCACTTGCGGACCCGGCGTGAAGCTCGCATCCAGATAACCGCCGCCCGTCGCGACCGTGGCCTTCTGCGCGACGCTCAGCGTCTGGAAGTTGGCGCCGAACACGGTCGGAACCGCGACGTTCTTTTGACCGGTCGAATCCTTGCCATCGATTTCATGGATCAGCGATTGCACATGGTAGTTGTCGAACTTCTCCGTGTGCGTGTACGTGTCGAGGTAGTAGGTATTGGTATCCGGATCGATCGAATTTATTTCGGTTCGCGAAAGATCGTCGACGCCCGTGCCGGACGGTCCGTTGAGCCAGTCGTAGCCCCACGCGTGTTTATCGGCCCACGCGGTGCGCGCGCCGTTCACGTTGCCCTTGATCACTTCGAAGACCGTGTTGGTCTTCAGGTAGTTGTGCGGATAGACGGGCGTACAGACGCCATTGACCAGCGCATGCGGAATCGCCTGCGGATTGAACGCGCCGCCGCCGTCGAGATGGATCAGCGCGCCGCCGTTCTCGCCATCGATGCCGGTCGTTTCATCGAACACGACGTTCCAGCCGGTCGGGCCCGTGCAATTGGTATCGGACGGCGCATAGAGCGTGCGGTCGTAGGAGACGTCGTAGAACAGGCCCGCGGACTTCGGCGAGCCGCCGGTCACGAGCGCGGCGAGGCCCGGAAACGAATCCGACAGTCCCGGTGTATGCGCGTTCGTATACGTGGTGCCTGACTTCGCGAGCAGCGCAAGGTTAGGGCAAGTATTCGCGCCGATGCAACGCGCGACGTCCTGCTCATGCAGACCGTCGAAGCTGATCAGCAGCACGTGCTTGACCGACGCGCGATCGCGATCGTGACTACGGCCGTGACCATGATCGTCGCCGGCGGTCGCGACTGTCGAATACAGCCCGGCGAGCAGTGCGATGGCGGCGCACATTGCGCTTTGCTTACGCTTCCATTTCGTGATCGGTTTCATGTCTCGTCCTTTTGTTTGACAACGAATTTGGGTAAAGCGGGACGAATTTGAACCGTAAAAAAGTCATTTGCGTGACCCGGATTTTTTATTTGGCGATACTGAAGTCTTAAGGTCTTGTTAAGGTCGGCGTGATCCGTTCAACGCGCAGGCGTTGCGAATCCGCTTCGATTCCGCGCGTGATCCGTGCGAGTCGTCAAGCATGAAAAAACGGCACGGGTTATCGCAGCCCGTGCCGTTTTCCCGGTCGGTGGTCAATTACCGCCAGGCGTCATCGCAGTGACGCGGATTCCGTCGATGTAACCTTTTCAGCCATGTTGATTCACCTCCGTAGCGCGGCTTGAATACCGACTGCAAAGAGAACGAGCGGCCCGCTCAGAGTCGCAGCTGGCGTGGCGGAACAGGGACCGCCGCGCCGTGCGGCTTGCCGGGCAAAAGACGGGGCGAGTCGGCCTAGTGGGCGGCCGGCTCCTGCGTGATGGAATCCACGCGGTCGGGATAGAACGCGAGGTGTTCGCGGATCGGCGCGCCGGCGTCGTAAGGGTGCTCGTAGGTCCACACCGCGTTGGTGCCGCGCTCGCCGGCCGATGGAATCGAGAAATAGGCGCATTCGCCTTTGTAAGGACAATACGTTGCATGCGCCGTGCGTTCGAGCCGGGTCATGTCCACGTCCCTGCGCGGGATATACAGCACGGCCGGATAGCGGGCTTCGCGCAGCGTCAACGCGTCATGAGTATCGGCGATTACCTGGCCGCCTGCCATCACGATCACGCGCGCGCGGTGCTGCTCGATCGTGATGGGATGGTCCGGGCCGGGGATCTTGACGGGTTTGTCGTTCGGGACCGAATGGGTGGACATAACGATGCTCCATGGGAAAGTGGGGCTGCGAAATTCCGTTTGTCGACGGTGGTGTCCCTTGCCCGAGCGCAAGGCAAGCGACTGAAGATATGCCCGTATTGCCGTACTACTTTACTTCGGGTATTTCTATACATACTAGCGCAGACCTTCCAGGTGCTGTGAGCGGCGCAACGCCCGCCGGAGTTGCATCGACTGCGTGCACGTGTTTTAGTGCAGCGGAATCGCGACTTCGCGGAAGACGAACACAATTAGCCGACTGACAGGAGTGCGTGATGCTCGTTGGATACGCCGTGTTTGAGCCTGCAAGTCAGCCTGCAATCTCGTCGTCGACAAATGGCGAGGTTGTTTGACTATGCCGGCACTTCGGAAGCGTTGGTCACTTCGCGCATTAGGCGCGGGTGCCGCTGTGCCTTTGAGCCTGCTGTCCTGCCCGTCGCACGCGCAGGTCGTGCCGGGGCAATTGTCGAGCAATACCGTGATTGGCGGCAATGTAAAGCAGCACGCGGACGCGGTGCTCGCGATCATGAGCTACACGACGGTCCCGGACGTCACGACCAGTAACCTGTCGGTCAATAACGGTCTGACCGGTAATCCCGGCTTCGCGCAGACGCAATTTGGCGGGGGCTTCACGCTCAGCAGGTCGTTTCCGTTGTACATGGAGGGCACGCTGGCCTACAGCCGCTACGATCCGGTCTTCATCGCCACGGATGGCGCCCAGCAGCGCGCGGTGCCGACCCGGTGGAACACCTTCAGCGGCACGGTCGGCCTGGGATGGGATTTCCACATCACCGACGAACTGGTATTCCGTCCGATCCTGAACGGTACGATTGGACGTGTATCGAGTGACCTGAAGGTGGGGCAGACGATCTTCAATCGGGTCACCGACAGCAACCTGCAGTTCCTCGAGAGCGGCTCGCTCAACGCCTACGGTTACGGCGGCTCGCTGATGCTCGACTACGAGCATTACCGCGAAAACTACGAAATCGACGCCGAGTTGCGGGCAACCGATATTTACCTGCGCAGTTTCGGCAGTACTTCCGATGCCGTTCAGGGCTCGGCCACGGCCCAGCAAGTGAGCCTATGGACACGCTGGCGCGCGCCCACCGGCTGGCACGCGCTGGACCGGCCGGTCCGCTATGTGCTCGAAGCCGCTTACTCGCACTATTTCGGCGACAGTGCGGGCGTGCTGGGTTTCAACGACCTCACGTCGCTTGGCGTCGGCCTCGAACTCGATAGCAGCAGGTATCCCGTCATCGTCACCCGCACGCGCGCGATGGTGCGCTATGTGTTCGGTCGCAATGTGCACGGCGTGTCGTTCGGATTCGCGATGAGTTTCTAGCCCGGACTGCTTTGCGGACTACACGGATGGCGTGGATACCTGCCTTCGGTGCTACTGCGTCACCTTCTTCGCCGCGAGATCCTGCGCCATCTTGTAGTGCTCCTCGATGGTGGGCAGCGCTTTTTGCGCGGCCTTTTTCAGATCGGCGTTCTGGCCATCGGAGATTTCCTTCTTGAAAGCGCTCAGCGCATCCTCGTGTCCCTTCACGCCGACCTTCTGGATATACGCCTGATCGAATGCCTTGCCATGCAGGCCCTTCAGCGAGTCCAGCACCGTGGTGTCGGAATTGTCCTTCGGCACCGCGACGCCGTGTGGCGCAGCCATCTTCAGTTGCATCGTGAGCTTCGTGTGATCGAGCATCATGTGATGCGCGAACGATTTCACATCCTTGTCGCTGGAGTTCTTCGTCGCGAGCTTGGCCGCGTCGATTTCGGTCGACGACGACATGCTCGCCGCCTGCACGAAGTCCTTGTCGGCCTGGGGCAGCGGATTGGCGGTCGTGGTCGAGGCGGCCTCGGTTTGCGCGCCGGCAATATGGGGGATGGCGGCAAGCCCACAGCACATCGCGGCAATGGCGGTAACGCGCTTCATGTTTTTCTCCTCTACGAAGTGGAACGGGATGAATCGAAGCGGGACGGATGACACGCTTCGATCGACACCCCGCAAGCGCCATACCATCGCCCACCGCGCGTCTGGAATGGTGGTTGCTCGACGATGGAGGTCTGTACCGCACAAGAACGACGGAGGCTCGCATGCGCATCGCGCAAGTATCGACGCTCTACGAGCGCGTGCCGCCCGTCGCCTATGGCGGCACCGAGCGCGTCGTGTCGTGGCTGACCGAGGCGCTGGTCGAGCGCGGCCACGAGGTCACGCTATTCGCGAGCGGCGACTCGCTGACGCGCGCGCATCTCGTGTCCGTCTATCCGCGGCCGCTGCGCGAGGTCGAGAACACCGCCGACCCGCAGGCGTTTCATGTCGCGATGCTCGAACAGGTCGTGCAACGCTCGGGGGACTTCGACATCGTGCACTTCCATACCGACTACACGAGCTTCCCGTTCGGCCGGCGGCTAGGCTGCGCGCACGTGACGACGCTGCACTGGCGGCTCGACATCCCCGGTCTGGATGCGCTGTACCGCGAGTTTTGCGACGTACCGCTGGTATCGATCTCCGACGCGCAGCGTGCGCCGCTGCCGCGACTCGCGTGGCAGCGCACCGTCCATCACGGCCTGCCGCGCGGTCTTCACACCTTCAGGCGCACGCCGTCCGACTACCTGGCATTCGTCGGCCGCATCGCGCCGAGCAAGCGACCCGATCTCGCGATCGAGATCGCGCGCCGTGCGAACGCGCGGCTCGAGATCGCGGCCAAGATCGACTACGGCGATCGCGTCTACTACGAGCACGAGATCGCATCGCTGATGCGGCAACCGCATGTGTGCTATCGCGGCGAGGTCGGTGGTCGTGACAAGGATCGCTTTATCGGCGACGCGCGAGCGCTGCTGTTTCCGATCGACTGGCCCGAGCCGTTCGGACTCGTGCTGGTCGAGGCGCTGGCGGCGGGCACACCGGTGATCGCATTCGACCGCGGCTCGGTCCGCGAAATCATCGACGACGGTGTGACCGGCTTCATCGTCGATAGTGTCGACGAGGCCGTCGATGCGGTGAACCGTATCGGCGAACTGGACCGGGCGCGCTGTCGCGAAGCATTCGAGCGGCGCTTCACCGCGGCGCGCATGGCCGACGAGTACCTCGAGGTCTACCGGAAGCTGTTGGCATCGAAGCGATGAAGCGTTGAAGCGCAACGACGCCTGCGCGAGCGTGGATTTTTCAACGCGGGACGCCATTCTTGACCAACGCCATCGGCTCTGACAGCCACGGAGCATGTGGGCGAACCACGCGTCACGCGGGCGCCGCGTGCGCGTGCACAGCGGCCTGAGCGTATCGATCAGCAAGCACGAGTGGGGCAGACCGTCCTCGCGCATCTCACGGCGCATCCCGGCGCCCGACAGGCACGCCGGATGCGAAGGCACGAGCATCCGCCCGTGCCCGAACCGATGCCCGCTACGGACATGCAGCCGGAGCAGCAGCCGGTACGCGACACGCCGGACGTGCAAGCACCAGGCTCGGCGCCGCCGTGACGCGCCACCCCGGCCAGCACTTGACCCTTCCACGCAACCCACCCATCAGGGGAACGAAATGACCGACTCCCGTTCGACCACGGGCGAGCGCCCGCTGAATCCGTTCATCGACGTGCAGAAAGCGCTGAAGGGCGCTTCCTATCCCGCCGACAAGGACAGCCTCATCGAAACCGCGAAAGCCAACGGCGCCGACGACGACGTGCTGCAAAGGCTCCAGGATCTGCCCGACCAGCAGTATCAGAGCCCCGCCGACGTCTCGAAGGGCGTCGGCAATGAATAAGCCGCAAACCCCATCGCCGCGCCCGCCAGGTCAGGGCTCATCGGCGACCCGGTCCCCGCATGGAGCGCGATTCCCGGCCGCGCTCGCGGTGCCGGGCGTCGTCTTCGTCGTCATTGGCGTGCTGCTCGCGATCGGCGGTATCCGGCTCGCGATGCTCGGCGGCTCGTGGTACTACCTGCTCGCCGGCATCGCGATCGCCGCAACCGGCGTTCTGCTGTGGCTGCGCCGGCGTGCCGCGCTGTTCGTGTTCGCGATCGTGCTGTTCGCATCGACGATCTGGGCGGTGGTCGAGGCGCGCTTCGATTTCTGGCAATTGCTGCCGCGCCTGTGGGTGTGGGTGGTGCTAGCGATCTGGCTGCTGCTGCCACCGGTGAGCAAGCGGCTCGCGCTCGGGCCGCCCGCCGTGCCGCGCGAAGGCGTGCTGCCGCTCGCGGGCGCGGTCGTGCTCGTGGTGCTGCTCGGCATCGTCACCGCGTTCAATCATCCGTACGATCACCCCGGCCAGCTCGAAGTGACGTCGGCGGCGTCGGCCGACGCGCCGCTTGCCGGCGACTCGAACCGCAAGCCGGCGGACTGGAGCGACTACGGTGGCTCGCCGCTCGGCCAGCGCTACTCGCCGCTCGCGCAGATCACACCGGACAACGCGGGCAAGCTGAAGGAGGCATGGCGCATCGAGACCGGCGACAAAGCCGGCCCGGGCGACCCGACCGAAACCACCTACGAGGACACGCCGATCAAGGTCGACAACAAGGTGTACGTGTGCACGCCGCACAGCATCGTGATCGCGCTCGACCCGGCGACCGGCCACCAACTGTGGCGTTACGACCCGCACATCCAGAGTCCGATCGGTAACTTCAGGCACTGGGAGCATATGACTTGTCGCGGCGTGTCGTATCACGACGACGCGCTCTATCCGCCGCTGCCGGCCGCGGCCGAAGCCGCGCGCAACAGCGCGGCCGTAGCCACCGCGAGCCCGGCTAGCGCCGCGGCGGCGGCGGGCCAGGGCACCGTGCCGACGTCGGTGCCGAACACGCCGCAAGACCGGGCGGCGACCGCGAGCGAGTGCCCGCGCCGCATCTTCGTGCCGACCGCCGATGCGCGCCTGATCGCGCTGAACGCCGACACGGGCGCGCTCTGCCCGCACTTCGGCAACAACGGCGCGGTCGACCTGCGCACGCACATCGGGCCGTTCACGCCCGGTGGCTACTACTCGACGTCGCCGCCGGCCGTCACGCGCGACCTCGTGATCACCAGCGGCCACGTGACCGACAACGAATCGACCAACGAGCCGTCCGGCGTCACGCGCGCGTTCGATGTGCACGATGGCCACCTCGTGTGGAACTGGGACGCGGGCAATCCGGACATGACGCAGCCGATAGCATCGGGGCAGGTCTACGTGCGCAACTCGCCGAACATGTGGTCGGTGTTCTCGGTCGACGAGAAGCTCGGCATGGTCTATCTGCCTCTCGGCAATCAGACGCCGGACCAGTGGGGCGGCCTGCGCACACCGGCTTCCGAGAAGGTCGCGGCGGGCATCGTCGCGCTCGATCTCGCGACCGGCCGGATGGTGTGGAACTACCAGTTCACGCACCACGACCTGTGGGACATGGACGTCGGCGGCCAGCCGTCGCTCGTCGATCTGCAAACCGCGAGCGGCGTGCAGCCGGCGATCCTCGCGTCGACCAAGCAGGGCAGCATCTACGTGCTGAACCGCCAGACCGGCAAGCCGATCATCCCGATTACCGAACGTCCGGTGCCGGGCGGCGCGGCGCCGGGTGACCACACGTCGCCGACGCAGCCGTACTCGGCGCTGAACTTCGCGCCGCCGACGCTGCACGAGCACGACATGTGGGGCACCAATCCGTTCGATCAGCTGTGGTGCCGCATCAAGTTCAAGTCGCTGCGTTACGACGGCATGTTCACGCCGCCATCGGAGCAGGGCTCGCTCGTGTTCCCCGGCAACTTCGGCGTATTCGACTGGGGCGGCGTGGCGGTCGATCCGGTGCGGCAGTTGCTGATTTTGAATCCGAGCTACATGGCGTTCACGTCCAAGCTGGTTCCGCGCGCACAGATCGGTTCGAACAGTGGCGAACAGAAGGGCAGCGAAACGAGCGGCATCAAGCTCGCGCTCGGCGCGCCATTCGGCTTCGAACTGAACGCGTTCCTTTCGCCGCTCGGCATTCCGTGTCAATCGCCGCCCTGGGGCTACGTGGCCGGCGTGGATCTGCGCCAGGGGCATATCGTCTGGGAGCACAAGAACGGCACCATCCGCGATAGCGCGCCGCTGCCGATCCCGATGCCGCTCGGCGTGCCGAGCCTCGGCGGCATGGTCACCACCGGCGGCGGCGTCGCGTTCCTGTCCGGCACGCTCGACTACTACCTGCGCGCCTATGACGTGCGCACCGGCGCGCGGCTGTGGCAAGCGCGTCTGCCGGCCGGCGGCCAGGCCACGCCGATGACCTATGCCGACAGCAACGGCAAGCAGTATGTGCTGGTGGTAGCGGGCGGACATGGCTCGCTAGGCACGAAGCAGGGCGACTCCGTGGTCGCTTATTCGTTGCCGTAGTCGCGCCGGTATCGCGCTTGCTCGGTCGAGGCATGAATCGATCGAAGGACGGCGTAGCAGAACGAGACCCGGAACACAGGCCCCGACGAAGGATCACCCATGCGATTTTTTGCGCTCGCGACCGACTACGACAACACGCTCGCCACCGACGGCCAGGTCGCCGATTCGACGTGGGCCGCACTCGAACGCCTGCGCGCGTCCGGCCGTCACGCGATCCTCGTCAGCGGACGCGAGCTCGACGACCTGCTCGCGATCTGCCCGCGCATCGAGCTGTTCTCGCGCGTGGTCGCGGAAAACGGCGGCGTGCTGTATTGCCCGGCCGATGGCGCGCGCCGTCTGCTCGCACCGGCACCGCCGGAAAATTTTGCCGCGGAGTTGCGGCGGCGTGCGCCCAACGCTTTCAGCGTCAGCCAGACATTGGTCGCGACGATGAAGCCCCATGAGCATGTCGCGCTCGATGTGATTCGCGACCTCGGGCTCGAATTGCGGATCATCTTCAACGGCGACGCGGTGATGATCGTGGCGCCGGGCGTGTCGAAGGCGAGCGGTCTGAGCGCGGCGCTCGCCGATCTCGAACTGTCGCCGCTGAACGTGGCCGGTATCGGCGACGCGGAAAACGACCATGCGCTGCTCGACGCGTGCGGCCTCGCGGCGGCCGTCGCGAACGCCTTGCCGGCGTTGAAGAAGCACGCCGATATCGTGACGGGCGGCGTCGCGGGTGCGGGCGTGGCCGAACTGATCGACGCACTCGTCGCCGACGATTTGCGCAGGACCGCCGACGCGTCGCCGCGCAATCGCATCGTGCTCGGCCCCTGCTGTGATGCGCCGGACAGCGAGCCGCTGTCGTTGCCCGTATACGGCAGCGTCGTGCTGCTCGTCGGTGAATCGGGCTGCGGCAAGTCCACCGCGACGGCGGGCCTGCTCGAGCGGCTCGCGGCCGCGGGCTGCCAGATGTGCATCGTCGATCCTGAAGGCGACTATGACAATGACGATGCGACCTTCGTGCTCGGCGATGCGAGCAATGCACCGTCGATCGAGGAGGCGATGCAGTTGCTGCGCCGTCCGGCACGGCCGGCCATCGCGCTCAATCTGCTGCGGGTGCCGCCGTCGGATCGGCCGGTGTTCTGCGCGAATCTGCTGTTGCAGGTGCAGCGTTTGCGCACGCGCACCGGACGGCCGCACTGGCTCGTGTTCGAAGAGGCGCATCACGTGTTTCCCGCGCAATGGGCCGGCGCGAACCAGGCGATTCCGGAAGCGCTCGAAACGGCGCTCGCGGTCACCGTGTCGCCCGAGCAGTTATCGCCGGTGTTGCTGCAGCAGGTCGGCACGGTACTTGCGATGGGCGACGGCGCGCATGCGGCCTTGCAGCGCTTTGCTGCCGCAAGTGGACGTGAGCCGCCAGCGTCGAGCGGTGACGGTGCGCAACTCGCCAAAGGCGACGCGCTGTTATGGCGCGTCGGCGCCGCCGCGCCGCCGCAACTCGTGCGGCTCGAACCCGGTCGCAAGGAAAAGCGCCGGCATCGTCGCAAGTACGCGGAAGGTCTGCTGATTCCCGAGCGCAGTTTTTATTTTCGCGGCGAGCACAACGCGCTGAATCTGCGCGCGCACAACCTGGTGCTGTTCGTCGAGATTGCCGAGGGTGTCGATGCGGCGACATGGCAGTTTCATCGCCAGCGTGGCGACTATTCGCGCTGGTTCGAACAGCAGATCGGCGACGCGGACCTGGCCGACGAAGCACGCCGCATCGAGCAGGACTGCGCGCTCGATGCGGCGCAAAGCCTCGCGCGCATCCGCGCGGCGATCCACGCGCGCTATACCCAACCGGAGAATCCTTCGCTGCCCGCGGTGTTGACCGGCTCGCCGCAAAGTCGCGACGAGCCCGACGCGCGGCAGTCCGACGCCGATCCGCGGCAGCGGCAGTGAGGCGGGGATTGCAACGCGCCCCACGCGCCTTGCCCGCCAGGCACGCGCAATGCGCAGTTCCGGTCAAAGCGGGCCGATGCAACGGACCGAAGGAGCCGAACATGCGTGTGCAGGCGATAGAGATGGCCGACTTTCTCGTAAGCTGGACCGTCATCAGGGATTCGGAAGGTGCTTTTCAGTGGATCGTGCTAGTGACCGAGCGCGGCGGCGGGCATGGCACGGTCTTCGAGCGACGCGGGACGTGTGGCCACGTGTCGTGGGGCGACGCGCAGGACATCGCGGCCGAGAATGCGCGCCGCGTCGCGGCTACGCTCGTCGAACCGGGCGCGCTCGACAAGGCGACACAGCGGCGCGGGCGGACACCGGCGGCGCCCGGCGCGAATCGTTGATGCCGCTTGCGTCAGTCGTTGGCGCATCCGCTACTCATACTGACGCCGCGTCCGTTCCGCGCGACGCGACTTCGGCAGGCTGCGCCGCAGCGCGAACAATAAGGTCGATCCCAGCAGCAGCGCGGCGATCGGAAAGGTGCCCGCCGCATTCACCGCAATGTTCATCGGACGCTCGCCGAGCAACTGCATCCGGCGGCGCGTCATCGCGGCCCCGAGCGACTGCAGTTCGCCTTTCAACACGCGCTCGGCGTCGGGCAGCAGGATGGTTTCCTCGTCGGCGACGTGATGGGCGACTTCGCGGATCAGTTGAAAAAACAGCCCGTCGTAGGCGGCGTTTTCAGGGCCCATTGCGCGCAGCTTTGTGATCGTCGCGCGCATCTCGTCGTGCTCGGAACGACTTTTCGTCAGTGTCTCGTCGTTGCCTAGCGCGCGGTCTAGCGCCGGGTAGAAGATTTCTTCCTCCAGTTGCGCGTGGATTTCAAGCGCGTCGCACACGCCGTTGACGATCGCGCGTTTGCGCCACCACGGCGTGGACGCGTGGTATCGGTGCGAAGCGGCGAGCACGTGCATATGGTCGAGGCGGATCATCGACGTAATCGATGGCGACAGCGATGAGGCGTCGTTGGGCATGGCGTTTCTCCACGGAAAGGGTGCTCGCGGATACCGCATGCGCCATTCCTGATGCCCCACAATGGGTCAATCGTGCGCCAGTGCCCGCTAGCGGAGCTCTTTGCTGCTCGACAGTGCGCTCAAGGCGGAGTCCGTGGCATCCGCTGCACGGGCGAACAGATCGTCGACGATTCGGCGCGCCGCGCTATATCCGCCCATCACCGCATCGGCTTCGGTGTCGAACGGCCGGCCGCCCGCAATGTCGAACCGCAGCGGCGAGAACGTGGCAACCGCAGCACCCGCCTGATAGATGTGAACCACCGCCGCATAGCGCGTGCGTACCGCCGCGCGCCCTGCGGGGCGCAACGTGAAGTCCGCCTCGACGGTCACCTCAATCGTGAACCCGTGGTATTCGTAGGTCCGCATCATCATGTCCTTCGTTGCGTGAGTGGGTGATCGCGCCGCGGCGTAACGATCATGCGCGATGGCCGCGGCGCTCGCTGCGTGCTTCGAGCGTTGCGAGCCGCGCGAGCAGCAGGCGCGCTTGCGGTTGCAGCGCCGGCGGCAGTTCGGCATTGGCCTCGATGCGGGCGCGCCAGTAAGCCGGCCTTGCAACTATCGTGCCGTGCCAGTCGAGGCAGTCGCGTTTAACCAGTTGTTCGAGGCGCTGGACCATCGTGCTGATGTGCTTTAATTCGTTGGCGGCGTCGTTATAGTTGCGCGTGGCTTTCACAGGTTCTCTCCAATTTGTTGTTAGTCGTTGTCGTGGGTCAGCGTTTCGACCATACCGCGTCGCTCGCTCGACGGGCCTGTGCCGCCTCAACGTTTTCGCATCAGGGTTTGAAGCAACGATTCGCCGTGGTTCGTCACGCGCGGACGATGCGCGCCTGACGGTGTGCTTTCGAGCGCGACCGGGCGGCGCTCGAGCTACCGGTCTGTCGACGTGTCGGAAAACGCCGGAATCAGCATACGCTGGCAACCGCAAAAAGGTGCATCCAGGCGTACGTCCGAAACTCTGACGTTGCGGACAGCCATACGGGACGCGCGGCCCGGCCTTCGCGCGAATTCGAAGAAGCCCGTTCGCGGCCGATTTGGCGTAGCGTAGTCAATGTGAATGGCGGTTGAAGGAGGGCACAATGGCTGACGTCCGACGAGGCTGCCCTCGCGCCATCGATGCGCGGGAGCGCGAAAATTCCGCGAGGTGCGATCCCAACCGCGACGCGGCGCGCGCTGCGAAAAACCGTCGCGCGGCGGCGCTGCGCACATCGCTCGTCATGACATTCGCGATCGCCGCGACGGCCGCGTGCGCGACGCCGCCCGAACGCGGCACAGCGCAGCCTTCGGGTCAACCGGTCTGCAACGTGGCCGGCAAGTTCTGCAACACGTTTTTCGGACCTTGACGATACCCGCGGCAGCGCCTCGAGCGATCACCCGACCTCGTTGCTGCGCGGGACTTCGCTGCCTATTTCGGCGCCGGTCGTCGGATCGCTCGACGGGTCGGAGCGCAGACGCGTGGCCATCGCAGTCACGGCGGTTTCCTGCTGCGCTTCGAGTCCCACCGACGCACTGCCGTCGCCGCCATCCACCGCCGGTTCACCGGTCCGTATCGTGAGACCGGTGCCGCTGTTCCACGGTGTGTTGATCACTGCTCCGTCGTGCGACATCTTGTAGTAGACGCTCGCGAATTCCTGTCTCGGCGGCAGCTTGCCCGGCGGGAAACTCGGCGTGATTGCATACAGCGCCTTCTCGAACGACTTTTGATGCGCGACTTCGCGGGTCATCAGAAAGCCGAGCGCTTCGCGCACGCCGGCATCGTCGGTCACGTTGATCAGCCGTTCATAGATGATCTTCGCGCGCGCTTCGGCGGCGATGTTCGAGCGCAGGTCCGCGGTCGGCTCGCCGATCGTGTCGATGTACGCGGCACTCCACGGGACGCCGCCGGAGTTCGTCAGCGGCGGCCCGCCGCCGTAAAGCACCTGCGTAAGGTGACTGTCGTTGCCCGCGCCGTTGAGCTTGCGATAAAGCTCGGCCTGCTGCTCGACCGCTTCGGCGAGTTCGCCCTTCGCCCCGCGATTCAACATCGCGACGATCGAGCCGATGATCTCGAGATGGCTCAGCTCTTCGGTGGCGATATCGAACAGCATGTCCTTGCGCCCGGGGTCTTCTTCGGCAACGGCCTGCGTGAAGTAGCGCATCGCGGCGGCCAGTTCGCCTTGCGGCCCGCCGAACTGCTCCAGCATCAGATTCGCGAGCCCGGGATTGGTCGTGCCGACCCGGACCGTGTATTGCAGCCTTTTGTTGTGCATGAACATCGTGACCTCCATTGGAGTTGGTACTGTGGGTCTTCCATCCGCCGTGCCACGCATGCGGAGCGCCGTTCGTCGCGAGCGGCGCGTGGATCGCCGCGCATGCCGCGTTCCTGGCCGGCTCTCGCATCGCGTCGTTGGCCGGCCCGCGATGGCGTGCGCAGTGGCCGGTGGCGTCTACCCATGCCGCGCGCTGATCGTCATCGGCATGTCCGTGGCCTTCGGCATATGGACAGCCGGCATCGGTTGGAGCAGCATGGTCGCCTGGGGAGGCTTGAAGCAGCGGGCGAATGCACCAGGAACTTGCATGTGAGCGAGGCACTCGACTCAGATACTCGCGCTGCTACGCGCACGAGCGAGGCAACCAGTCGTCCTACTGCAGGAGGAAACAAATGCTGACGCAGAAAACCAAGGACATCGTAAAAGCGACAGCCCCGGTTTTGGCCGCGCACGGCTATACGATCATTCAACGTTTCTACAGACGGCTCTTCGAAGCGCATCCCGAACTGAAAAACGTTTTCAACATGGCGCATCAGGAGCAGGGGCAGCAGCAGGAAGCGCTCGCGCGCGCCGTGTACGCGTACGCCGAGAACATCGAGGACCCCGGCAGTCTCGCCGCGGTGCTGCGCAATATCGCCAACAAGCACGCGAGCCTCGACGTGAAAGCGGAGCACTATCCGATCGTCGGCGAACATCTGCTCGGTGCGATCAAGGACGTGCTCGGCGACGCCGCGACCGACGACATCATCTCCGCGTGGGCGCAGGCATACGGCAATCTCGCGGACGTACTGATGGGCATGGAGTCCGAATTGCGCGAAACGCGCGCGGCGCAGCTCGGCGGCTGGACCGGATGGCGCACGTTCGTCGTCGAGGAGAAGCGGCCCGAGAGCAGCGTCATCACGTCCTTCATTCTCGAACCGAAGGACGGACAGCCGGTCGCCAACTTCGAGCCGGGCCAGTACATCGGCATTGCGGTCGACGTGCCTGCGCTCGGCCTGCAGCAGATCCGGCAATACAGCTTGTCCGACGTGCCGAATGGCCATAGCTATCGGATCTCGGTCAAGCGCGAGAGCGGCGAGGCCGGGCGGCCGGCGGGCTATGTGTCGTCGCTGCTGCACGATCACGTGAAGGTCGGCGACGAGGTGAAACTGGCCGCGCCGTACGGCACTTTCTACATCGATGTGCATGCGAAGACGCCGATCGTGCTGATCAGCGGCGGCGTCGGTCTGACGCCGATGGTCAGCATGTTGAAGCGCGCGATTCAGGACCCGCAGCGGCGCGTCGTGTTCATACATGGTGCACGCAACGGCGCGGTGCACGCAATGCGCGACCGTCTGCAGCAGACCGCCGCCACCCAGCCGAATTTCCGCGCGATCGTGTTCTACGACGCGCCGCTCGATACCGACGTGCAGGGCCGCGACTACGACAACGCCGGTTTCATCGACCTCAGCAAGCTGCGCGACGAGATCCTGTTGCCCGACGCCGACTACTACATCTGCGGTCCGGTTCCTTTCATGCGGCTGCAGCACGACGCATTGAAAAACATGGACATTCACGAGTCGAAAATTCACTACGAGGTGTTCGGACCAGATCTGTTCGCTGAATGACGCATACGGCGCGTGCTGTGCGACGGCTGCCGCGGAATCGACAAGCTGAAATGCAGTCACCGAGACGGGGAGTGCGGCATGAAAGTGCACCATCTGAACTGCATTTCGACCTGCCCGTTGTGCGGCATGCTGTTCAACGGGCAACCCGCATCGTTGGTCCGCCGCGGGCGTTTGGCCTGCCATTGTCTGCTCGTCGAAAGTCCGGCGGGGCTCGTGCTCGTCGATACCGGTTTCGGTCTGCGCGATGTCGCCGATCCTTATTCGCGCCTCGGCAAATTCTTTCTGAGGCTGCTGAAGCCAGAGTTCCGGAATGAAATGACGGCGATCAGGCAGATCGAGCGGCTCGGCCTCGACCCAGCCGACGTGCGCCACATCGTGATGACACACCTCGATTTCGACCATGCGGGCGGGCTCGACGACTTTCCGCACGCGACCGTGCATATGCTCGCGAGCGAGCGTCAATACGCGGCACAACAGAAGACCTGGCTCGACCGGCAGCGCTACAGGCCGCAGCAGTGGTCGTACCAGAACATGTGGCGCGTGCATTCGCCGCAATACACCGAGCGCTGGGAAGGCTTCGCGAAGGTCCATCCGATCGAGGAACTCGCGAGCGAGATCGCACTAGTGCCGCTACGAGGCCATACCTATGGTCACGCGGGCGTCGCGGTGCACGGCGACGGCGGCTGGTTGCTGCTCGCGGGCGACGCCTATTTCGACACGGGCGAACTCGACCCGGTGCGTCCGCATTGCGCGCCCGGTTTGCGCTTTTATCAGTGGTTGCTCGAAAAGGACCGCGCGGCACGACTGTACAACCAGCGCCGACTGCGCGATCTGGCGAAGCGCGCGAGTCCCGGGTTGAGGATTTTTTGCAGCCACGACGTCGACGAATTCGAGCGGCTTGCCGGCCGTTCAGTGGCGGGGCCGGCGGAGCAGATGGCGGGATGATCGGGCGACACGTGTTTCGCGTAGCGAACTGTCCGCGGCGCAGGGCTTACGGACAGCCTGCGGCGCGGACGTGTTTCCTATACTGATCTTGTCCTCCGCTTGGACTCGTGGGGACAGCGTTCTCAAATGCGCTTGCGGCGACCATGCCGGGCAAAGGCTGGTCGCTTTTTTTGCGAGCGCAGTCTTCATCGATCGGGCCGCCGCAGCAGCGCGGCCGTGAGCAGGCCGGCGCCGAGCACCACGTAGACGTTGGCGAGCGAGCGACGCGACAGGTGCGCCTCGAATCCCGGCGTGAGCCTGTTGGGCACCACCTTGTAGTCGACCACATACGCGCTGGCCACGGTCGCGGCGGCGGCTACCGCGGTGGCGCCGGGCCGTCGTGACGGGACAGGGCCGGCCATCCGGTCAACGAGCTGCTCGAACAGCAATGCCCAGAAGATGGCGGCCGCCTGATGGATAGCGAAGCCGGTCACCGTATGGCGGATGCTGAAGCCGCGTTCGCGCAGCGCGCGTTGTGGCCACATGGAGTGAGTGACCGCATTGATCGGCGCGAGCGGGCTGCCCGATGCGTCCGTGGATGCCGCCGAGGCCGTCGCCGCCGACAGGCATCCAGCCAATAGCCCCGATGGAACGGCCCGGCGTAGCGTCGCACAGGCGGCCTGATACCACGGCGAACCGATTTTGTACTCGCGCATTTTCATGGCAGCGCTCCAGTGCGGGCGCGCAAACGCACGCCCGATGATCGCGGACAGAGGTATGCGCAAGGAGCAGCATCGCGCGTTCCGCACCGACGGGACGGCGCATCGGCCGGAGCCGACTGCGCCGATTTCCCCCACAGTCAGTGCCTTAGCTGCAAGTGAAACTGCTTGCCGAGTTCACGTCTCCGCTGGTGTAGCGGGCCACCTTCGGATACGCGCAGAGCGGACGCGTGCGCCCGGCACCCCAGCTGGTCGGCACTTCGCTATTCGGAATCGCGTTGCTGGTGTCGCGAGCCGTCGCGATGACCCGGTTCGGCGCTTGCCCTTGCTCGACCCATGCCACCATGGGCGTCAGCATGTCGAACTGATCGGCCGTCGGACCGCCGCTGCAGTGATTCATCCCTGCTACCGTAAAGAGCCGCGCGAAATTGCTCGCGTCTCCGCCACTAGCCGTCGACAAGCGCTGATACCAGTCGGTCGTATCGTTCGACGAGAACACCGGATCGCTCGTTCCGTGATAGACGATCAACTTCGCGCCCCGGCTCCGCAGACCGCTCAAATCAGTTTCGTTCGGCGGCGTCATGAATGACCACGAAGACTCGGCATAGACACCGCTCGTTGCGAAGATCTTCGGCGCATCACTGTCCATGCTGAAGTTCAGACCGTAGGCACCCATCGAACCGAGGATCGAAGCGCTTTGCGGCGGCGACGTAAACACGAAGGCTGCCGCGGCCGGATCAAGGCTGATGGAATTGCCTTGCTTCCACGCGGCCCAGCCTGATCCGTTGATACCGACGTCATACGGAAAGCTCGCATAGAGCGCCGTGCCGGCGCTGTTTTTCGCCCCAGAGAATATGTTTCCAACGGCCAGCTTTTGAGCCGCCGTAAGACAGCTGCCGTCGCGACCATTGCTCGAACACGTCGGTACGTCAGTGGCCAGATTGAAGTTCGCCTGGCACGCTTTGATGTCCTGGACCATTCCGTCCGCCACACCGTCGAGCGAATCACACTTCGCGATGATCTTCGATGCGATCAGCTGCCTTTCGGTAGCCGTCAAGCCGGTGGTGATATCGGCAATGCCGGACGAGGTCGTAGCGGTCGCAACGGTAGCGAGCTGTTGCGCGCTCCATAATTCCCCGATCGCCGCCTTCGGCAAATGAAAGCCGGGGTCTCCGGCAATGATGCCGTCGTAATCCGCGAAAGATCTGGATGCGGCGACCATCGCATGACGGCCGCCGTTCGAGCAGCCTTCGAAGTAGCTGCGGTCGGGGCCCTTGCCATAGGCCAGCCTGATCACCTGCTTGGCCATTGGCGTCAGCGTAGCAACGGCGTTATAGCCATAGTCGAGACGCGCCTGGGGATCGAGACCGAAGAGCGGGTTTTGCGACCCGGAATGACCGGCATCCGAACTGATCACGGCGAAGCCCATGTTTAGAGCGTTGTTCAGCGGGCCACCGCCACTGAGCACCCCCGTAGCTGGTGTCACATTGCCGTCGAGACCACCGTTGGCCTGATAGAAAAAGCGACCATTCCACGCGATTGGCAGCCGCATTTCAAAACCGATCGCATAAGTCTGGCCGTCGACGGCGCTCGTGCGTTGATTCATTTTCCCTTCGATCACGCAATGTTCGGGGACTGACTTTCCCGCCACCGTGAGCGTTCCTGCCGGCACGTCGGAGACGGAGGTGAAGGTCGTGTTGGCAAACGTCAACCTGGCGGCGAGCGCGGCGCAGTCTCCCGACAGCGTCGCGGGTTGTGCCGCGGAAAGCCGAGGCAATTGCGTCGCATTGGTGGAGAGCGAGTCGGAACCGCCGCCGCAGGCCGCCAGCATCGCGGACACGGCCGATACGCACAGAGCAATTGAGGTTCGTTTCATTTGCGACCCTTATCAGAACATGTGTTTGATGCCGACCATCACGCCTGTTTGACCCATGCCCGCGCCCGGCGTGGTCCCGCTACCGCCGCCACTGACCGAATAGCGCGCCTTCGCACTGTTCGCCAGATACGCAGCCTGCGCGTAGACCGACGAACGCTTGCTCAGCAGATAGGTGGTGCGTAACGTTCCCATCGTGGCGCGGGTATCGTGGTCGCTATTGATGACGCGAAACACTTCGCCATCGAGGAGGAATGCAGGCGTGACCATGTATGAAGCGCCGAGGAAGAACAGGTCCGAACGGATATTGGGTACGGCCGGCGACTGGGTCACAACGCGGCGTCCAATCCAGCCTGCGCCGATCTTCGCGCCTGCGTACTGTGCATAGGCGCTCAGTTGCGTGCGGGCGTCCTTGTCCGCGGCGTTGATCAGAGGTGTCGGCGCAATACCGTCGAAGAAGTTGGCGGCTGCGGTTGCGCCGCCGCGTTGCTCCTCGTACGACGCGGCAGCGCCGAAATATTGCGAGTCGTACTTGAGCATTGCGGACCAATCGCGGCATTCCGTGGCGTGGCCCGGAACGGAGCCGGCACAGGTTCCTTGTCCCGGCGAGTTGCCGGTACCCGCAGCGTCCCGTGCGAATGAATAGCCCACGCCCAACGTGAAGCCTTTGTACGAGCCGAGATAGGTGATCGAGTTGTCGGTGCGCGCGTTGGGCACATAGGCATCCAGCGAGCCCATGCCGTAAATGTCCGGACCGATGATGTCGGCGCCCTGAATCGCCAGATAGGTCATCGTGTACTGACGGCCGAACGCGAGCGTCCCATACGGGCTCTTCACGCCGATGAACGCCTGGCGTCCAAACAGCCGGCCGCCCTGTCCAGAACTGCCGTCGCGAAGGTTGAAGCCGCTTTCGAGAGTGAAGACAGCGCTGTAGCCGCCGCCAAGATCTTCGTTGCCACGCAACCCCCAGCGTGAGGGGAACTCTCCGGTAACGGATGGCATGCGAACGATGCTATCGCCGTTCGCGTTCGCATGCGACACATACTCGATCCCTGTGTCAACGATGCCGTACAACGTGACGCTCGATTGCGCCAAGGCCCCTGCGCTCATCGCGCAGAGCGCACCGAACATGAGGACGTGAGTCGACTTCAATTGCATGGTGATATCTCCGGACCTGTTGTTTGCTTTTTTTGTTGAACTGCGGTTGTGGATCTTGGGTACGACTCGGTCTTTCGCTCGGGGCCGGCGCAACAGCATATGCATGGCTGCTTAATATCAGGTGGGCTGATATTGTGGATAAAATTAAGCGCGTCCTGAAAGACGCGCCCGTCCGTCCGTCGTGATAGTTCCGTATTTGATATCAGGTACCCTGACAACGCAAGCGCGAAGTGTTCGGTAGATTCCCCAGGGTTCGGAGGCGCGGAATTGGCCGCTATCGAAAAAGTGAACGGGCCGGTCGAACGGTGTCGGCTAGTGTCGGCAATGCCGGATTGTCGATTTCGCAGGCGATGAGCCGCGCCGCAGCGCCACTCGCTTCGTCGCCGAGCGCGGCCCGGTGAAGAAGCGAGCGCATGGATAGTTCGCGCATGCCGCTGCGCACCGCGAGGTTCGGCATCTCGTCGATCCAGGCCGATGCTTGCGGCATGGCGTGCGCGACCGCCAGACCGCACAGCACATCGAGTGCATAGCCCTTGCCCCAGAGGTAAGCATCGGGAAGGCGAGAGCTACGCGCAATCGCATCGATCAGGATTTCGACGGCGCGTCGCGGTTCACCTCGCGCAATCGCCACACGTCCGATGCCGCGGCCGGCGATGCCTTCCCAGCAGGGGTCACCAAGCTGACACCCCAGCGCGAAAGCATGTTCGAAGCGCTCAGCGGCGCGGTCCACGTCGCCGCACGCCAGAATCTTTGCCCGCGTCGCCGGGTCCACGACCGCCTACCAGCATCGCGACGCCTGCTTCGACTGCTTTCCCGTTGCCATCTGGGACGAACCGGCAGAAGATGCGGTGAACGTCCAATGGGCGCGCAGCATATGGGAAGCGCTGAGGCCGTACTCATTAGGCGGTGTCTATGCAAACAACCTCGGTGATGAAGGCGACGAACGGGTGAAGGAAGCCTATGGTGACAATTATTCGCGGCTGGCTTCCATCATCCCGACAACTGCTTCCGCATGAATCAGAACATTGCTCGCGCCTGAGTAAACTTTTAATCCGTTGATAGGACGTTTGCGGATGGGGTCGCGTCTGTGTTCGGGAATGCTGGATGCGGGAGCCACAGAGCTTGCGTTGCCGGCGCTGGTGAACAAACAGCCAACGAATCGGCTTGGGCCCCGGTAAGAAGCAAATAGGATCTGCTATGAGTAATCTGACTGAAAGCGTCGCACGACACGTTGTATTTGCTATTGCTGGGTTCTCGATGTGCAGCGGCGCCGCCAGTGCTGCCTGCCCCGCGTACGTGGAACTGTCTTCCGGCACCGTCTTCGATCTGGCGAAGCTGATTGCAGACAATGGATCACCGTCGGCAGCGCTGGAAAAGGCTCGCGCCGATCTTGCGCAAGTGAACCGCGCCGGGGAATGTTCAACGATCGAGCACACCCGTCGTCACGCAGAGTGCGTGGAAATCGTCGAAGCGACCCACAGAGCAGTAGCTGCTTTGGAACGTTGTTCACGGTAATTCGCCTCGACGCGTGCTCCGGTCCGAGCGCCGGCCATTCGACTACGCTATGGTCCGGCGCACTACGCCTCTCTAGTGTCAAACATCAGAAGATCCACACCTGCCTGCGCGAAGTTGCCGAGGTCTGCCGCAGTCGCCTGTCCTTCGGGCGAGTCAAATGCCGATTTGATGGCGTCGACCGAGTCGAAGCGAAGCATGGCGACGAGATGGTAAGGCGAGTCGCCTTGCGCCAACACCACCGGCCCCGCACTGATCTCGTAACTTTTCAAGCCCGGCAGGGTCTTCGCCAGTGGCGCATGGGTCGACGCGTAATAGTCATCGAACGCTTTGGTATCGATTGGTTTTTTGTAAAGCGCGACAAGCTGGGCCATGGTTCTGTCTCCTGTAAGTGGACCTTGAAAGGATGGTTTGCTTCTCGAGCTGGACACAGATGCGTAACACCGTCCGCGGCCGAGCCGATGGACAGCTCGTTGAGTCTATGACACCCCCGCGAGAGTTCAAGCCAGTTCTGAGGCGTCGATCAGCTCGGGTCGTGTCAGTTGCTCCGCTGGTGGCTCAGCGATTTGCCCGACGCCGCAGCCGGGAACACGACGTGCTAATCGATCAAGACTTGACATTTCTTGACCAGACGGGTGGACTCATGAGCAATGAAGCCAAAAGCGCTGCATATCCATACGCATCGGGTGGATGGGGTTCCGTCAAGGCGGTCGCGACGATCCTGCTTCGTGAAAAAGCACCGCTGAAGGATAGCCAGGTTCTGATGCATCAAAACAAGCCCGACGGTTTCATGTGTGTCAGCTGCTCGTGGGCGAAGCCGGCCGATCCGCATACGTTCGAGTTCTGCGAAAGCGGCGCGAAAGCCACTGCGTGGGATCTGACGGCCAAACGCGTAACGCCGGACTTCTTCGAGGTCCACACCGTCAGCGAGCTTGCGAAGTGGCATGACCACGATCTCGAGGAAGCGGGGCGGCTGACCGAGCCGCTGCGCTACGACCCGGCCACCGACCGCTACGTGCCAGTGCCATGGCAGCAGGCATTCGATGCGATCGGCGCCGAGCTGCGCACGCTCGACCCGGCCAGCGTGGTGTTCTACACGTCGGGCCGCGCATCGCTGGAAACTTCGTACATGCTGCAGCTTTTCGCGCGCATGTACGGCACCAACAATCTGCCCGACAGCTCGAACATGTGCCACGAGAGCACCAGCGTCGGGCTCAAGGAAGCGATTGGCGTCGGCGTCGGCACGATCTCGCTCGACGACTTCGAGAAGACCGACCTGATGTTCTTCTTCGGCCAGAACGTCGGTACGAATAGCCCGCGCATGCTGCATCAGTTGCAGGAGGCGCGCAAGCGTGGTGTGCCGATCATCACGTTCAATCCTTTGCGCGAGCCGGGGCTGCTGCATTTCGCAAACCCGCAGTCACCGGTCGACATGCTCACACCCACCGATACGCAGATCAGCACCCAATACCACCAGGTGAAGACGGGTGGCGATACCGCCGCGATTCTCGGCATCTGCAAGCTCGTCATCGAAGCGGACGATCGTGCGGTCAGCACGGGCGGCGCGCGCGTCGTCGACGTCGATTTCATCCGCGAGCATACGAACGGCTACGAGCCATTTGCGCAGTACGCGCGCGCGGCGAGCTGGGACGACATCGAGCGGGTGAGCGGCTTGCCGCGCGCCGCGCTCGAAGCGGCCGCCGACGAATACATGAAGGCGAATGCGGTGATCATCCACTACGGCATGGGTCTCACGCAGCATCGGATGGGCGTGCAGAACGTGCGCATGCTGAGCAATCTGCTGCTGCTGCGCGGCAATGTCGGCAAGCCGGGCGCGGGGCCGTCGCCGGTGCGCGGCCATTCGAACGTGCAGGGTCAGCGCACCGTCGGCATCACAGAAAAGCCGGAACTCGCGCCGCTCGATCAGCTGGCCAGGCAGTTTTCGTTCGAGCCGCCGCGCGAGAAAGGCATGAACATCGTCGAGGCCTTCGAGGCGATGCTCGACGGCAAGGTCAACGCGATGATCAACCTCGGCGGCAACCTCGTGCGCTCGGTGCCCGACCGGGTGCGCACCGAACCGGCGTGGGCCGCGCTCGGGCTGACCGTCAATGTGGCGACCAAGCTCAATCGCAGCCACCTGGTGCATGGTCAGCGCTCGTACCTGCTGCCGTGCCTGAGCCGCATCGAGATCGACCGCCAGGCGGGCGGAGCGCAGGCGGTGTCGATGGAAGACAGCACGGCGCACTTTCACGGCTCACGCGGCATGGTCGAACCGGCCGCGCCGACGATCCGCTCGGAGCCGTTCATCGTCGCGGGCATCGCGAAGGCGACGCTCGGCGAGCGCTCGAGCGTCGACTGGGACGCATGGCGCGACGACTATTCGCGCGTGCGGCTGGAAATGGCGAAGACGTGGCCCGAGATGTTCGGCGATTTCGAGGCGCGCATGTGGATACCCGGCGGCGTGATGCGGCCGTTACCCGCGCGCGAGCGCAAGTGGAAGACCAGCAGCGGCAAGGCCGAATTCACGGTGCCGACTTCGATCGGCGAAGATCCGGACATGCCCGAGCGTGAGCCCGATTCGCTGCGCTTGATGACCCTGCGCAGCGACAGCCAGTTCAACACGACCATTTATGGCCTCGACGACCGCTTCAGAGGCATCAAGGGTTCGCGCATGGTGATTCTGATGAATCCCGCCGACATGGAGAAGCGCGGGCTCGCGCACGGCGACCGCATCGGCCTCGAGACGATCGCGGACGACGGCGTCGAGCGCCGCGTCGACGGGCTGAGCGTCGTGCCGTTCGACGTGCCGCAGGGTTGCATCGGCGGCTATTACCCGGAATGCAATCCGCTGCTGCCGCTGTGGCACTACGCGAAAGAGAGCAAGGTGCCGGGCGCCAAGTCGATTCCGGTGCGCGTGCTGGCGGCCACGCGGTGATCAGCGCTTCGGGTGCAAGCAGAAACAAAAAGGCCGGCATCGTTACCTGTGCCGGCCGCTGAATTACACCCGGGCAGCGCGTGAAGGGCATGATAAGCGCGTGCCCACTTTCATCATAGTCGCGCCAGCGGCGCGTAGCACGTACGCCGCCTGTTGATAAAGCATGAGTTGCGTACGGTACCCGGATCGGCAAGCTGGCAAAGGGCGAAAGGTTTCGCGTGTAGTCCGATGAGGACAGTTTCCGGCCGAAAACGGCTATCGGAAATGCGCCCAGGCTGCCTCCCAAATCACGCGACGCACGTGGCCCCGAACGCGCCGCCGTCGCGCGCGCAGCGTGATCGGTAGTGTCCGTTACCCAGCAGTTATGAACATCCTACGAAGCCGCATAGGGTTCGTATACTGCGACGTCCCCTACGGATTCGGGGACAGCGTTTCTCCAGAAGCGCTTATGGCGATCACGCCGCAATGCCGGCTGATCGCCTTTTTCACGGTACCGCTCGAAGGAGGCTTACGCATCGGATTGGAAGGCAAATAACCCGACGGTTGGGGGAGACAATGACAGAACGCATTGAAGATGTGCTGGTGGAGACGATCAACGTAAGCACCGAGATCAGGGTGCGAACCTCAGCGCTAGCCAAAATGGAAGGAAGCCTCGCCCGGAGTGACGAGCCCCTGCTACGCGATGCGCTCGACACGACTCGGCGCGAGCTGTCGCTGCTGCATCAGCTCAGGGGCGAACTCATACACCGCTTGCAGGCACTCGAAAACGGCGGTCGGGACGGAGCGGCCGCCAATCGTCCGATGCCGATCCCTTGAGGTCCATGCACCGCATCGGCGTCCCTGGCCGATCGCGGTGCGTCGCGGGTCTGCGGCATGCTCACTGACAGGCATATCGAACGAAACCTGAAGGAGCAGACCATGAGCGCAACGCAGCCTTCCGTGCAACAGACGCCCGCCAACGACGACACGGACCTGCCGAACATGCCGGGCCAACCGGAGCCACCAACCACTGAAGACCTCCCCGATCTGCCCGAGCCGCAGGAAGTGGGCGAGGACGGTTGACGCGGGCAGCCGCGGACCCTACCGCGGCCCATGCCTCACGACCCACATCTCATCCTCGGCAGCGAGCGGGCGCGTACCGCCTGCTCGCGCTGCGACGGGGCGCGTGCGTGCGCTCCGCGATCGGAGCGACCATGAACGATCTTCGAACTGTCGATATCTACCGGTACGACCCGGACGCCGACGAGCGCCCGCGTCTGCAGCAATACGAGGTCGAACTGGGACCCGGCGAGCGCATGCTGCTCGACGTGCTCGGCGCGATCAAGGCGATGGACGAGTCGCTGGCTTATCGCCGCTCTTGCCGCGAGGGCATCTGCGGCTCGGACGCGATGAACATCAACGGCAAGAACGGGCTTGCGTGTCTGACCAACATGCAGGAACTGCCGAAGCACATCGTGCTGCGGCCGTTGCCGGGCTTGCCGGTAATCCGCGATCTGATCGTCGACATGACGCCGTTTTTCAATCAATACCATTCGATCAAGCCGTGGCTCGTCAACGACGATCCGCCACCCGAGCGCGAACGCCCGCAGTCACCGCAGGAGCGGGACCAGCTCGATGGGCTGTACGAATGCATTCTGTGCGCGTGCTGTTCGTCGTCGTGCCCGAGCTTCTGGTGGAACCCGGACAAGTTCGTCGGTCCCGCGGGCCTGTTGCAGGCCTTCCGGTTTATCGCGGATTCGCGCGACAAGGACACGGCCGCGCGATTGACGAATCTCGAAGACGCCTACCGGCTGTTTCGTTGCCGCACCATCATGAACTGCGTGGACGTGTGCCCGAAGGGGCTGAATCCAGCGCGCGCGATCGGCGAAATACGCACGATGCTCACGCGTCGCACGGTGTGATCTCGAGACGGCATGGCGATTGCTGTTTTACTGCGCTACGAGACTGCCAAGGAACCGCAATGACCCCCCAGGACTGTATCGACGCGCTCGACCATTGCGCGAGCGCCTGCACCCGGTGTTACTCCGCATGCATCGCGGAGCGGCATATCGATGAAATGGAAAAATGCATCCGGCTCGACATGGATTGCGCGTCGCTGTGCCGGTTGACGTCGGAGGCCCTCGCGCGCGACACGCAGTTCATGCGTGATTTCTGTGACCTCTGCGCGCGCTTGTGCGATACCTGCGCCGACGAATGCGCTCGCCATCCGGCGCAGCATTGCCAGGATTGCAGCGATGCGTGTCGCCGTTGCGCGGAAGCGTGTCGCGCGCTATGACGGCACGCGGGTCCCCGCGCGCCCCGCGATACCCAACCTTCAGCGCCGTGGCTTCGAGCCCTTCCAGCTCGACTTGCGCGCGAATTCGACGAACGAACCCAGATAGTCGAGCGACGCATCGGCATCGCGCGTGCCGAGAAAAATCTGCTTGGCGATGCCGGCCTTGCCGAGCTTCACGCTGACCACCGGCATACGGTCCGCGTATTCGACGGCGAGCCAGCGCGGCAGCGCGGCGACGCCGCGATTGCTTGCGACCATCTGCAGCATGATGTCGGTGGTTTCGATCGTCTTGTGACGGCGCGGGGCGACGTCGGCGGGGCGCAGGAACAGGTTGTAGATGTCGAGGCGGTCGGTGTCGACCGGATAGGTGATCAGCGTTTCATCGACGAGCTGTTCGGGCTCCACGTAGCGCGCGTTGGCCAGCCGATGCCCGTCGGCCACGACCAGCACCTGCTCGTAGTCGAACACGGGTTCGAAGCTGAGGCCGGGCCGCTTCAGCGGATCAGGCGTGACGAGCACGTCGATGTCGTAGCCGAACAACGCGCCGATGCCGCCGAACTGGAAGCGCTGCTTGACGTCGACGTCGACATCGGGCCAGCGCGCGAGGTACGGCGACACGACCTTCAGCAGCCACTGATAACACGGATGACATTCCATGCCGATGCGCAGTGTGCCGCGCTCGCCGTTCGCGTATTGCTTCATGCGCGCTTCGGCGTGCTCGAACTGCGGCAGCAGCCGGTCAGCGAGCGACAGCAGATACTGGCCGGCCTGCGTGAGGCGCAGGTTGCGGCCGTCACGTTCCCATACCGGCGTGCCGAGCTGCTGCTCGAGCTTCCTGACGGTATGGCTCAACGCTGATTGCGTCAGATGCAGCGCACCGGCTGCCGCCGTGAGCGAGCCTAGCCGGTCCACTTCGCGGATCAGGGTGAGGTGAAAGCGTTCGAGCATGACGGGGTATGAGATTCGACAAAGTGCGACGCGTATCGTAGCGCGATTATGCGGTCGGGCCGCAAAACCTGGAAACGTAGCGCAGCCGACGCCGAGGGCATTGAGCGAATACCTACTGCCCGGAGCCAGTCGAAGAACTGGCTCCGGGCACTCGCCTCGTCATTGCGGCGCGTTCGCGTCTAGCGCCGTGGACCAGGTCTGGAAAGTCACTGAGTCACGTTCCAGTGAGCATCGATCGAAATCGGACCGTAGTTCGAGGAAAGATCGAAGTTTCGGGTAATGCGGGATGTGAGCGCGGGATACGGGCAGGCTGGCGAGCACGTCTGCGTACCGGTCTGATCGATGCCTGCGGAATTTGTCGCCGCATATGAGCCCGACTGAGCATACGTGGCCGGGCCATTCCAGAATCCGACGACGTTATCGCCAACCCCTGTGCCCTGCGAGGTCAGTTCGGCCCGCGTCACGAGCGGCGCAACGTTCGCCACGCGGACGCCGGACGGGAGCGAGTGGCCCGTCAGGTCGGGCTACCTGGCGGGAAGATCGAGCATCTCACGCGCTTTGGCCGCACTTGCCACCGGCCGGCCATATTCGCCACACAAAGCGGCTACCCGTGCAACGAGTTGCGCATTGCTCTTTGCCAGCGTGTCCTTGTCCCAGCGCACATTGTCTTCGAGGCCAGTGCGGCAGTGCCCGCCCATTTCGAGAGTCCAATGATTGACCTCCAACTGATGCCGTCCGATACCAGCGGCGGTCCATGTTGCATCCGGCAATAGCGTCTTGAGTTGCTGGACCTCGAACTCGAGAATCTCGCGACGCGCGGGCAGTGCATTCTTTACACCCATCACGAATTGAACGTGCACCGGAGACTTCAGCAGCCCTTGCTGGACGAGATCTGCCGTGCTGTACAACATCGCCAGATCGAAGATTTCGATTTCCGGTTTGACGTCGTAGTCGAGCATCGTTTGCGCAAGCGCGCGCACGAAGTCCGGTGGATTTTCATAGACGGTAGTCGGGAAATTGACGGAGCCCGTTGCGAGCGACGCCATATCCGGGCGCAGGTCGAGCATCGCGCCGCGTTGCTCGAACGAACGGCCACGGCCGCCCGTCGAAAACTGAATGATGATGTCAGGGCAGTGCTTCCGGATGCCGTCCTGAAGTGCGGCGAAACTCGATCGGTCGGAACTCGAGTTCTCCTGTTCGTCGCGCACGTGCAGATGAACCAGGGATGCCCCGGCTTCGTACGCTTCGTGGGTGCTTTCGATCTGCTCGGAGATCGTGATCGGCACGGCGGGGTTGTCCTTCTTGCGGGGAACTGAGCCCGTGATGGCAACGGAGATGATGCACGGTTCACTCATGGCTAACACTCCCGTTCCAGATTTTCGTATTTTCCAAGTCTAGTTCAAAAGGGTGCAACTGATAGTGCCGAGGAAGGGGACAAGCCCTGTCACACCGGAGCGCCGCCAGAGGGCTAAACTTGTTTATCAGCGTCTGTTCTGTTCGCCAACGCTGTTGGCCTTGGTCGCTTCAGACGTCGGTACGCTGGTATGACGACCGCCTCGGAGGCGCCGTGTTCCGCCGGACCTTGACTCGCACCTTGCTCCATGCTGCCGTGGTAGCTGGACTTCTGTGCGGCTGTCCGTGGCTCTTGCCAGCGGCGATTGCCGCCGACATCGCGTCACCCCAGCCCGCCGAGGGGAAGTTGGTTGCACCGGCCAATGCGGCGACGCCCTCTGATTTCCCCACCATCGTCGAGCGATACGGGCCGGCTGTCGTTCATATCCGCGCAACGGCTCCAGAGAAGCAGACATCGGCGCCGGCGCCCGAGGACATCGGCCCCCACGATCCGATAGCCGCGTTTTTCAGCGGCGTTGCGCCGCAATCGCCGGAGCCGCAACGCAATATTGCTCGCGTGACAACGGGAACCGGCTCCGGTTTCATCATCAGCCCCGCTGGCCTCATTCTGACCACCGCTCATGTGGTGGATCAGGCGGATCAAGTCACGGTCAGCCTGACCGATCGGCGGGAGTTCAAAGGCAAGGTGCTCGTCGTCGACACAGACAGCGACGTTGCGGTCATTCAGATCGATGCTGCGGCGTTGCCGGCCGTCAAGCTTGGTGACTCGTCGCGCGTGCGCGTCGGTGAACAGGTGCTGACGATCGGATCGCCCGACCGTTACCAGAACACTGTTACGACCGGCATTGTTAGCGCCACTTCCCGAGTGTTGCCGGACGGCAGCAATTTTTCCTTTTTCCAGACCGAGGTCGCCGCCACTCCCGACAATTCGGGCGGTCCTCTGTTCGATCGGGCGGGCGAGGTGATCGGCATCGACGTGCAGGTTTATCCGGACGTGGGGCGGTACCCAAGCCTGACCTTTGCGATTCCGATCAACCTGGCGAGTAAGGTGCGAGCGCAGTTGCAAACCCAGAGCAATGGCCCGGCGGGCATTCCTGGTGTAGAGGTTCAGGACGTCGGACCTGGGTTGGCGGTGGCCATTGGCTTGCCGCGGCCGGCCGGGGCGCTCGTCAACGTCGTCACGCCTGGTACGCCGGCCGCCGCGAGTGGCCTGAAGCCTGGCGACGTGATCACGCAGATTGGCGACAGGACGATCGCTCGCTCGGCCGAATTGGCGCAGTATGCCGCCGGGCTGCAGCCCGGAACGAAGACGACGCTCACGCTGATCCGCAGCCAAAAGCCGATGACGACTGAAATCATCATCGGCGCGGCCGGCGAAATCCAAAGCGCCGTGCAAACCCCTGGCGCAGCGTCGAATCCCGGGCCGGCCCAAAGTGCAAGCGCCGCACCAGATCGCCTTGGCCTGACGATGCATCCGCTGAACAACGACGAGAAGCGGGCGAGTGATCTTCCGGGAGGGATGATGGTGGACCAGGTGACTGGACCTGCAGCGGCTGCTGGCATTCGCACTGGCGATATCGTCCTGTCGCTCAATGGCGAGCTGATCGAATCCCGGGAGCAAGCGAGCGCTCTGGAAGCAAAGGCGAAGAACGGAATATCGGTGCTGATCCAGCGTCAACATGCGCGCCGGTTTGTCTCCGTCACGCTCAGGTGACCGTCGCTGCGTCATGCGCATGCTCAGCACTTGGCTGACGGGCGGCTCAAAACGGAGCTTCCCGTGCTATGTCCACGATCTCACAACTTCATTGGGGTTCGAGCCAGGCACAGTGAATGCTGCATCTGCATGGTCGACGCCAACTATGGCGGGATCGCGGAGAGGTGCGCCGGACGGCGATTCCGGCGATCAGTTCAGATCGGCCACGAAGATGGCGGGCGTTTTTATAGCTCAAAGGCTTAGCATAGAAAAGCTGGTACACGGCTCTCCATTGCCGTGGCGGAACCGTGGGCGAACAGGCCGAACCGCGGCTCATTTCGATGAGCACTCCGGAAGGGGACGGCAGATGAACGTAGTGAATGGAAGGACCAGGCGAAACGATCCGAAGCGTGTTGGAATGTTCAGGCAGACCGGGCTTCGGCGTTCGGGTGCGGGTAGGCGGGATGCAGACATCGATACCGCACAGCCTTCGCGAGGCCGACGTCTTGCGCTTTGGGGTGCGTCGGCAAGCGCGTTGGCTATCGCGGTGATGGGTGTGGTCGCGCACATCGATCGATTCGACGATGATCAGGCGCTCGGGATCATCGAAACCACGTCGCCAGCACAACACACGACGTGGTCTGGGCATGTCGCGCTGCCGCCGTCGCCTCCCACTCAGCCAACCGCGGTTGGCACTGCTGAACTCGCTCCGCCTGTGTTTTCCGCTCCGTCCGATGACGGCGCCAAAGCTATTCCGGATTCTGCTGCGCCGCAGTCGGTTACACGAAGGCCCGATCAAGCGGGCAATGCCGCCACACCGAATCGCCGCCATTCGGCGCCGTACGTGAGACCAATCGAGCGGCATGCGAGCGGGATCACTCTGCCCGCATCGCCGACGCCGCAGGCATCTTCGTCCGATCATGTCGCCGGATCATCGTCAGCGCCTGCGCGGGGACCAGCAATGAGCGGTGCCGAGCACGCCCCACGCGGATCTTCCGCTTCGCTCGATCACCGCAGTGCACCTTCTCGGAATTCTGCTTCACTGCAGCTGGTTCAAAGACAACCTGCGGGCGGTCACGGAGGAGGTGGTTTGGGCGCGGGCAGTTCGGGGGTAGGCACAGCCGGTTCGGGCGCGGGCGGTTCGAATGCCGGTAGCTCGGGTGCAGGCGCGGCCGGTTCGGGCGCACGCGGATCTGGTGCAGGTGCAGGCGGCTCGGGTGCAGGTGCAGCCGGTTCCGGCGCAGGCAGCTCGGGCACAGGCGCAGCCGGTTCCGGTGGTGGTGGTTTGGGTGCAGGCGCAGCCGGTTCCGGTGCCGGTGGTTTGGGGGCCGGCAACTCGAGTGCCGGCAGTTCGGGCACAGGCAGTTCGAGTGCCGGCAGTTCGGGCGCAGGCAGTTCGGGTGCCGGCAGTTCGGGCGCAGGCGGACACGGCTCAGGCAGTTCCTCAGGCAGTTCGGGCGCGGGCAGTTCAGGCGCCGGCAGTTCGGGCGCCGGCAGTTCGGGTGCGGGCAGTTCAGGCGCCGGCAGTTCGGGCGCAGGCAGTTCGGGCGCAGGCAGTTCGGGCGCCGGCAGTTCAGGCGCCGGCAGTTCGGGCGCGGGCAGTTCAGGCGCCGGCAGTTCGGGCGCAGGCAGTTCAGGCGCGGGCAGTTCGGGCGCCGGCAGTTCGGGGGCAGGCGGTCACGGCTCAGGCAGTTCGGGCGCCGGCAGTTCAGGCGCGGGCAGTTCGGGTGCAGGCAGTTCTGGCGCGGGCGGTCACGGCTCAGGCAGTTCGGGCGCCGGCAGTTCAGGCGCGGGCAGTTCAGGCGCCGGCAGTTCAGGCGCGGGCAGTTCAGGCGCGGGCAGTTCAGGCGCCGGCAGTTCGGGCGCAGGCAGTTCGGGCGCGGGCGGTCACGGTTCAGGCAATTCAGGCGCGGGCAGTTCAGGCGCGGGCAGTTCAGGCGCGGGCAGTTCAGGCGCAGGCGGTCCAGGTGCAGGCAGTTCGGGCGCAGGCGGTCACGGCGCAGGCGGTCCTGGCTCGGGCGGTCACGGGTCAGGGGGGGCGGGCGGAGGCGGTCACGGCGGAGGCGGCTCGGGCTCGGGCTCGGGCGGCTCAAGGTAATCCGCCGCCACATTTTCAGCCGCTCTTTCGTGCAAGAGACGAAGGTCAAAGCGGCTATCCGACGGGTAATCCCGATTGTGTGGCGCGACAGTCTGGATGAGAGACGCGCGACAAACAAGGTGAGAATGTCGCGGCGAAGTTGGTGATGCCGAATTGATTGACGCAGCTTTTTTTGATTGTCACCGATGCGGCTCTCATCTCGTTTGATGCACGGCACGATTCGATGGAATATGACGGCTGAAATCCCTCGCGTATGTCCATCTCTATGGTGGAAGCTCCGATGACTGCAAATGTCAGTTGCCGAAGCGTCTCGAAAAGCCAATGACGGGAACTGCCCGGCAGTAGGCGTTCGTCCAGCTCGCTGGAAAGCTGCGATTGAAGGCTCCGATGTCGGCTCCCGGGAAAGTCCATCGAACAGGTGCTCTCGGCTGCGGATTCAACCGGCCATTTACACTGACGCAGCAAACGTCCGAAAGCCGAATGGGAACAGTCAGGTATTTCAGTTCAGCGTCACGCTGAACGCTTTACGATCCTTGAAATCAATTCGTCCACCCGCGACAGAAACAGGCTGACAATCGGCGCGGTATTGCTCGGGCTGTAACCCACGGCCAGCTCTATTGTCGGGACGTCCCCTTCTAGCGGCCGGCTCACGACGGACCATGGCATCAGGTTCTGCACATAGGCCGGTATCAGCGTGACGGCGCGCATCGAAGCGATCAGCGACATCACCATCGCCGGATTGTCGACGCTTTGCGCGACGTCTACGTCGACGCCCGATTTGGCCAGCCAGGTGTCGATCACCTGTCTCAGCCGGGCTCGGCTCGCATAAACGCCACGTCGAGCTTGCCGTGCGCCAGGGCGGCGGCCAGTTCCGTCGAATAGTCGCTGGAGACGGTAACCTCGATATTCGGCAACTCCTCGCGCAACAGGTGCATCGCGTCGGGCAGCCATGTCATTTCCTGACCAGTCAGAAATCCCAGCGCAAAGCGCGGTTTCGCCGGCTGCGCCGCACGCCGTGCCGCCTCCACGGCTGTATCTACCTGAGCTATCGCGAGCCGCGCATGATCGATGAAGGCCTTGCCCGCGTCGGTCAGTTCGACGCCGCGCGCGCTGCGTACCAGCAGTTCCACACCGACCTGATCTTCCAGATCGCGAATTTGCCGGCTTAACGATGGTTGCGAAGTATGCAGCCGTTTTTCAGCCGCCTCCGTCAGGCTGCCGGTCTCGGCTACCGCAATGAAGTACCGCAAATGACGCAGTTCCATGGTTTTCTCGCCCCATGCCTGTCAGGCATGTACCCAAGCTTCCAAAGTCTTTTTAATCGACCCGGGAAGCACGTAGATTAAGTCCTGTCATCTCTTTCATTGCAGCGAACGCCAACAAGCAATGCGGTCGCGCCAGGACCGACCGACACCGGCATGCTCGACCGCTTTACCGGCACACCAGAGAGGAAAGCGGCGCTGGCAGGCGGCGGGCCGCTCGCGCGTATAGGCAAGCCGGCGGACATCGCCGCAGCGGTGCTCTTTCTGGCGTCCGAAGGCGCGGCCTTCGTGACGGGGCAGATCGTCACGGTCGACGGCGGCAAGACGGCGGGCTGATCCGCGCTTTCTTTCTTCCCCTACCTTCTGATGCCGGGAGTATCGAATCATGAACACGTTATCGGGCAAGACCGCGCTGGTGACCGGCGCATCACGCGGCATCGGCCGCGCCAGCGCGCTTGCGCTGGCGAAGGCGGGTGCCCAGGTGCTGGTGCACTATGGCCGAGGCGCGCAGGAGGCCGACGCTGTCGTCGAGGAGATAAGGCAAGCGGGCGGCACATCCTAGAAGATAGCCGCTGACCTGCGCGCCGCTGATGGTCCACACCTGCTCGCGCGGCGGACGTGCGCGATCGTCGACGGCCGCCTCGACGTCCTGGTTGCCAATGCCGGCATCTCCGGCGCGGCGACGATTGAAGAAGCCACAGTCGAACACTTCGACAACCTGTTCACGGTGAACGTACGCGTGCCGTTCTTCCTCGTTCAGCAACTGCTGCCCGTGATGTGCAAGGGCAGCAGCATCGTGCTGCTTTCGTCGCTAGCCGCGCACGCCGCGCTCGGCACCCTAGCGGCCTATGCGGCCACCAAGGGCGCCATCGACATGCTTGTCAAACATTTCGGCGCGGCGCTCGGTGACCGGGGCATCCGGGTCAACGCTGTCGCGCCCGGTGCGGTCTCGCGTCTTCGGTAAGCGCGTCCGGCGACGGTCCGGTTTGACGCATTTAACGCGTCAAAAAGCTTGCATTTCGCGCGCGAAAAACTATCTTTGGTTAACAAAACGATTCTTCGCCTGGCACCGGAGGAGACTCATGCCGGCTACACGTATGATGATTGCGCGTCGAGCCGGCGTCAGCGTGGCCACGGTCGATCGTGTGCTGCGCGACGACCAGGGGGTTCGCCCTGAAACGGCCGAGCGCGTCCATCTCGCGCTGGCCACGTTGCGTGACGAACGCGCAAGCCGCGGCCGGCCGGCGAAAACCACGTCGTTCCGGGTCGCTTTCGTCTTACCGCAAATCAACTCCCGCTTTCTCGATCAGGTCGAGCGCGATATTGCGCTGTCCGCCAGCTTCTTTCGCGAGCATCGTCTCGTCTCGTCGTTCTATCGTTGCGACCTGTCCAGCCAGCGCGACGCAACATCGCTCGCACAGCAACTGATCGACTATGACGCGCTCGTGCTCGTGCCGCTCGACTACCCGTGGGTCGAGCGAATGATCCAGGACATGACCGATGCGAATGTGCCGGTCGTCACCGTCTTTTCGGATTTACCGTCGAGTGCGCGGGCTGCGTATGTCGGCGTCGATAACCGGATCGCTGGAAGAACGGCGGGTCTGCTGATGGGACGCTTCGTGGGCGCGCGCATCGGCACGGTCGCGGTGCTGTCGGCGTCGTCGCGTTTGCACGATCAGCTGGAGCGTCGTACGGGCTTCTCCCAGGTTCTCGAGGAAGACTTTCGCAACCTGCGCTGGCTGACCGAGCCCGACTTCGCCGAGGACGACGACAGCGCCGGTCTTGCTGTGCAAGGGCTGATGGCGGGGCACCCCGATCTCGTCGGCGTGTATGTGACGGGTGGTGGCATTTCCGGCATCGCATCGACGTTGCAGGAATCGGGCGACAAGACGCGCGTCGTGCTGATCGGCCACGAGTGCACGGCCGACACTCGGGCGCAACTTTCGGAGCGGGCGATCGACGTCATCCTCGATCAGGATGTGCGCGGCATCGTCCATTGCGCGGGGCTCGCCGCCATCAATTTACTGAACGACGTGCGCGGCGTGCTCGCCATTCCGACGCCCGAAACCCGTATTTATCTTCGTGAGAATGCGCATGCCTGAAGCTCGCGACACGCGGACGGCTCGCTGAGTCTGCCAGAGCTCTAAATACAGCGTCCGGCGCATGGGCGCTGTCTGTCATCAGGTTGGAGACCCGACGGAGACAAGGAGAAGAGACATGATACGGCTTACGACAGCAAGGGTAATCGCGGCGCTGCTGGCGTCGCTGGGGCTGAGCTTCGGATCGGCGGCACACGCGCAGGGCAAGCAGCTGACGTTATGTTGGGCCGCATGGGACCCCGCCAATGCACTCGTCGAATTGTCGAAAGACTTTACGGCGAAAACCGGCATTGCGATGAAATTCGAGTTCGTGCCGTGGACGAGCTACGCGGACCGCTTTATCAATGAACTCAATTCGCACGGAAAACTTTGCGACCTCATCATCGGAGATAGTCAGTGGATTGGCGGTGCCGCGGTCAATGGGCACTACGTGAAGCTCAATGATTTCTTCGACAAGAACAAGATTTCGATGAACGATTTCGTGCCGGCGACCGTCGTCGGCTACTCGGAATGGCCCAAGAACACGCCGAATTATTGGGCGCTGCCCGCAATGGCGGACGCCGTCGGCTGGACGTATCGCAAGGACTGGTTTGCAAGGCCCGAACTGCGCGCGGAGTTCAAACAGAAGTACAAGCGCGAACTCGAACCGCCCACTACGATGGATGAACTCAAGCAGACCGCCGAGTTCTTTCAGGGCCGAAAGATCGACGGCAAAACCGTGTATGGCGTGTATATCTTCACAGAGCGCGGTTCGGAAGGGATCACGATGGGCGCGACCAACATGCTCTATAACTTTGGCTTTGAATACGAGGACCCGAAGAAGCCTTATCGCCTGGACGGCTTCGTGAATTCGCCAGGCGCCATCAAGGGGCTCGAATTCTACAAGGCGCTTTACAAGTGTTGCACGGCGCCGGGCATGACGAACGCCTACATGCAGGAAGGGCTCGATGCGTTCAAGTCTGGCCAGGTCGCGATGCAGATGAACTGGTTTGCCTTCTTCCCCGGACTGTACAAGGACCCGAATGTCGGCGGCGACAAGATCGGCTTCTTCGTCAATCCAAAAGAAACGAAACAGTTCACACAGCTCGGCGGGCAAGGCATTTCCGTCGTGTCGTACTCAGACCACAAGGCTGACGCGCTCGAATACATCAAGTGGTTTGCGCAGCCCGATGTGCAGAAGAAGTGGTGGCAACTCGGCGGCTACTCGGCGGCGAAGTCAGTGGTAGATGCGCCGGACTTTCCGAAGAGCGCGCCATTTGCGCCTACATTCCTGAAGTCGATGGCGATCGTCAAAGACTTCTGGGCCGAGCCCGCGTATGCCGAACTGCTGCTCGACATGCAAAAGCGCGTGCACGACTATGTGGTGGCCGATAAAGGCACTTCGAAGGAAGCGCTCGATCTGCTCGTCAAGGACTGGAACAAGGTCTTCAAGGCTGAAGGGAAGAACTAGCGTCATTGCACATGAACACGCGGACCGGCAAGCCGATCAATCTTGTCGGTCAGCGACAACAAGGAGTCAGGCATGTTGGCAAACAAGCCTTTTCCTCCGGAAGGGTTGCAGACGCAAGCGCAGACGCGCGCTGCCGCGCGCCTGCGCGGGCTGTCGGACCGGACGATCGCGTGGCTGTTCATTCTTCCCACTATCGTGCTGCTGCTCGCGATCAACATCTTTCCGTTGATCTGGGCATTGCGGTTGTCGTTCACGAACTTCAAGTCGAACATGCCGAGCGTGCCCGCGCGCAATGTCGGCATCAGCAATTACACGGACATACTCACCGACGAAGACATCTGGTACGCCATGCAGGTGACGGCGCGCTTCGTGTTCTGGTCGGTCGGGCTCGAAGTGCTGCTCGGTTTCGGGCTCGCGCTGCTGATCAACCGGCAGTTCCGCGGCCATAGCTTCTGGACCACGCTGATTCTGCTGCCGATGATGCTTTCGCCCGCTGTGGTCGGCAACTTCTGGACCTTCCTGCTGCAACCGCAAACGGGACTTTTCAACGACATCGTCAGCTTTTTCACGGGCATTGCGCCAAACTCGTTCCAGATGATCGGCGACGTGCCGCTCGCGCCGTGGACCATCGTGATGGTCGATACGTGGATGTGGACGCCATACGTGATGCTGATCTGTCTCGCGGGATTGCGTTCGATTCCGGACTACATCTACGAAGCGGCCGAAGTGGACCGTGCTTCGCCGTGGCGGCAATTCTGGTCGATCACCTTGCCGATGACCCTGCCGTTCCTGATGCTTGCGATCCTCTTTCGCGGTATCGAGAACTTCAAGATGTTCGACATGGTGAACCTGCTGACATCAGGCGGCCCGGGCTCCGTAACGGAAACTGTGTCGATCACGCTCAAGCGCGCTGCGTTCGAGAAGTGGCAGACGGGGTACTCGTCCGCACTGGCGATCATCCTGTTCGTGGTGGTCTTCGGCGCGGCGAATATCTATGTGAAGGCACTCAACCGGGTGAAACAGCGATGACAGACCTTGCGCTTCAACAGTCGGTGGTGGCGGCATCGCCGCGCAGCAAGACGTTCGCCGCCTTCATCGTTATCGCCTACGCACTGATTGCGGCCCTGCCGATCGTATGGATCATCCTGACGAGCTTCAAGACGCAGGAAGACGCGGTTGCCTATCCGCCCGTCGTGGTTTTCCACCCGTCGATGGAGGGCTATGTGAATCTGTTCACTATCCGCTCGCGGCAGACGCCCGAGTTCATCGCGAGCTTGCCACCCGCTCAAAGCTGGTATGACCGCGATGTGCGCAAGCGCAATATGGTGATTGCGGGGCCGTCGAAGGTCTTGCCGCGCTTCGTCAATTCGCTCGTGATCGGCTTCGGCTCGACCTTCCTTGCGGTTTTTCTCGGCACGCTCGCAGCCTATGCGTTCTCGCGTTTCAGGATTCCGCTTGCCGACGACTTGCTGTTCTTCATTCTGTCGACGCGGATGATGCCGCCCATCGCCGTCGCGATTCCCATCTTTCTGATGTATCGCGCTCTCGGCCTCTCCGATAGCTACCTCGGCATGATCGTGCTCTATACGGCTGTGAACGTGTCGCTGGCGGTGTGGCTGCTCAAAGGATTCATGGACGAAATCCCGCGCGAATATGAGGAAGCAGCCCTCGTCGACGGATATACGCGGTTGCAGGCTTTCGTCAAGGTCGTGCTGCCCCAGGCGATCACGGGCATTGCCGCGACGGCCATTTTCTGTCTGATCTTTGCATGGAACGAGTACGCGTTCGCATTGCTGCTGACGAGCGGCGATGCACAGACGATGCCGCCGTTCATTCCGTTCATCATCGGCGAAGGCGGACAGGACTGGCCGGCCGTCGCGGCCGCCACGACGCTGTTCGTTCTGCCCATCCTGATCTTTACCGTTGTACTGCGCAAGCATCTGTTGCGCGGGATCACCTTTGGAGCAGTGCGCAAATGAAAGCCCAACCTGCCATGCCGCGCCGCCGCCTGTTCCGACGGCGTTACTGTGAGGGCGCATCGACCGTGCTTATCGGCCTTGGCATTGCGATGCTCGTCCAGCCATTCACGGTCGATCTCTACACCTGGTCGTTTCCCGTGATTCTGGTGGGCGCGCTGGCTTTCGTCGTCACCAGTCACTTCCCGGAGTGAGCCATGTCGACGATCGTTCTCTCCAACCTTCATAAACGCTTCGGCGCCTTCACTGCGGTGCACGATACGAATCTCACCGTGAGCAACGGCCGCTTCGTCGTGCTGCTCGGACCGTCCGGCTGCGGCAAGACGACGACGTTGCGCATGATTGCCGGGCTCGAACTGCCGACCTCAGGCCAGATTTTGATCGACGGCGACGATGTGACGGGATTGCGGGCGCGTCAACGCGACATTGCCTTTGTGTTCCAGATGTTCGCGCTCTATCCCCATATGACTGTGCGGAACAACATCGCCTTTCCGCTGAAGAACGAAGGCATTTCGCGCCGCGAGATTGCGGCGCGTGTCGATGCGGCCGCGCATATGCTGCGCATCGAAAGTCTGCTGGACCGAAAGACGGGTGGACTGTCGGGCGGCGATCGTCAACGCGTCGCCTTGGGCCGCGCGATTGTCCGGCACCCGAAGGCTTTTCTGATGGACGAGCCGCTGGGCACGCTCGACGCGGATTTCCGCGAACTGATGTGCCTTGAGTTGCGCAAGCTGCACAATGCGCTCAACGCAACGACGGTCTACGTGACGCACGACCAACGGGAAGCGATGGCGATGGCCGACGACATCGTTGTGATGAGCGGCGGCGAGGTGTTGCAATCCGCGTCGCCGCATGAGGTCTATCACTTCCCCGCGACGGTGTTCGTTGGGAGCTTTATCGGCAGCCCCCCGATGAATTTTCTGGCCGTGGACGGCGGCGTCGAAGCGGGCGTGGAATCGGTCTCGCTCCGCGGCGTGGCCGTGTCGGTGCCGCGCACTGTTGCATCCGCCGCGAAAGCGCTGCTTGGAGTGCGGCCCGAGCACGTCGTGATCGACGAGCACAGTGCGTTGCGTGGACGCGTGATTGCCGACGAGTATCTCGGCTCGCATCAGATTCTGGTCGTCGAAACCGCGCTCGGCGTGGTGCGCGTGCGGGTCGGCAAGAACGAAGGAAGAGCGGCGGGAGCGCAGGTCGGGTTGTCGTTTCACAAGGAGCGCACGCTGATGTACGACGCATCCAGCGGCGTGCTGCTGCCCGGCGCTGTGCGGCGGATGGCCGTCAACGGACGCAGCAACGGAGGCGCTTATGTCTGAGATTCGCCTGGATGGGGTGACGAAGCGATTTGGCGATATCGTCGCGGTGGATGATGTGTCGTTCGACGTGAAAGAGGGCGAGTTCGTCGTGTTGCTCGGGCCGAGCGGCGCGGGCAAGACCACCACGTTGCGGCTCATCGCTGGTCTGGAACGCCCCGACGAAGGCGAGATATTCATCGACAGTGCCCCCGCGAAGGACATGCATCCGGCGGACCGAGACGTCGCCTTCGTCTTTCAGCAGTATTCGCTGTACCCGCATCTGACGGTGTTTGGCAACCTGGCGTTTCCACTGCGCTCCCCGCGGCGGCGCGTGAGCGAGGCGGAAGTCACCGCGCGCGTGCAGATGGTCGCGCAAATGCTGCACATCGAGTCGAAACTTGGCAATCTGGCGACGCATCTGTCGGGCGGCGAGATGCAGCGAGTCGCCATCGGACGCGCGCTAGTGCGTCAGCCCAAGGTGTTTCTGATGGATGAGCCGCTGTCGTCGCTCGATGCGAAGTTGCGCGAGGAGATGCGAATCGAACTGAAGCGTCTGCATCGCACGATCGGCGCGACGATCATCTACGTGACGCACGATCAGGTCGAAGCGACCACGCTTGCGGATCGCATCGGCATACTCGAGCAGGGACGCATCGTGCAGATTGGTGCGCCGCGCGATGTGTATGGCGATCCCGCTTCACTTGGCGCTGCGCAACGTCTCGGCTCGCCGCCCATCAACTTGCTGCCGCCCATGTTGTTCGATCCTTCCACGATGCCGGCCGGCACGTCGACGGTCGCGATCCGGCCTGAAGACATCGTGCTGCACGCGCCTGATACGCGCGACGTGATCAATCTTCGCGTGCTTGAATATTCCCCGCTGCGACATCTGCTGATCATGGAGCGCGACGGCACCGCCATCGTCGCGACGACCATGACCGAGCGCAATTTCACGCCTGGGCAAACAGTCGGCGTGTCGCTGCCTGCGCGCAGCCTTCTCTATTTCCGCTCCGACGGCAGGAGGATTCCGGCATGAACGGGAAAACGGTCATGGCGTGCATCGAGGCCGCGCATGCGACGCTAAAGAAACACACGGACGAGATCGCCGCGCTCGATCAGCAGATCGGCGATGGCGATCATATCTTCAACCTGTTGCGGGGCGTCGATGCGCTGCTTGCGATGCGCGCCAATATCGAGGCCGAGGCGTTTGCGCCCGCGCTGGAACAGGCCGCCTCCAAATTGCTGTCGACCGTAGGCGGTTCGTCGGGGCCGCTGTTTTTTTCGTTGCTGCATGGCATGGCAAAGGCCGCGCAGAACGCGGACACAATGAGTGTGGAGGACGCGGCGCGGATCTTCGCCGCGGGTGTCGACGCCGTAGCCCAACGCGGCAAAGCCGGCATCGGCAGCAAGACGATGATGGACGTGCTCATCCCCGTCTCGTCACGCTTCGTGGAACTAGCCGAAGATAGTGCGGAGCCCGAAGCCGTGCTCGACGCGCTGCCGCTGACGGCCGAAGAGGGCATGCGCGCGACGCGCGACATGCTCGCGACCAAGGGGCGCGCGTCGTTTCTCGGCGAGCGTGCACGCGGGCACATCGATCCCGGCGCACGGTCGAGCCAGTTGATGATCAGTGCGATATGCGCGCGGCTCGCGCAGGACAGAGAGTGAAAGGAGCGCAGACCATGAAAAAATTTATCAACCATGTCGACGACTTTCTAACTGAGAGCCTTACTGGATTCGCCGCCGCGCATGGTGATCTCGTCGTGCTCGACAACGATCCTGTGTTCGTGCGGCGCACTACGCTGAAGCCAGGCAAGGTTGCGCTCGTCTCGGGCGGCGGCTCGGGACACGAGCCTTTGCATATCGGCTTCGTCGGCTACGGGATGCTGGATGCCGCGTGCCCCGGCCAGGTATTCACTTCGCCGACGCCCGATCAGATGATGGCAGCCGCCAAGGCCGTCGATACGGGCGCGGGAACGCTCTTCATCGTGAAGAACTATTCCGGCGATCTGATGAACTTCGAAATGGCGTCCGAGATGTCCGAGTTGCCGAATGCGATGGTGTTGATCAACGACGATGTCGCCGTCGAAAACTCCAGTTATACAACGGGGCGGCGCGGCGTCGCGGGTGCCGTGATCGTCGAGAAACTGGTGGGCAGTCTCGCCGAGAGCGGCGCCAATCTCGAACAATGCAAGGCGTTCGGCGACCGGATCAACAAGCGTACGGCGTCGATGGGGGTCGCGTTTTCCAGTTGCACGGTGCCCGCGGCGGGCACGCTGACGTTCAAGATCGGTGACGATGAAATCGAGGTCGGCGTTGGCATTCATGGCGAGCCAGGGCGGCGTCGCGCGCGCTTTGCCACAGCCGATGCGATCGCGGCAGAGCTGCTGACGGCGATCATCGCCGATTTGAAGCCGGGGAACGGCTCCGAGTTGCTGGTCTTGATCAATGGACTGGGCGGAACGCCGCTCGGCGAACTGTATCTGTTGTTCAATTCCACACGCTCGTGGCTGCACCAGCGCGGTCTCGCGGTCGCGCGCGTGCAGGTCGGATCGCTTACGACGTCGCTGGAAATGGCCGGCGCGTCGATCACCTTGTGCATGCTGGACGACGAAATGAAGCGGCATTGGGATAGCCCGGTGCATACGCCATCGCTCAGATGGGGAATGTAGCCTGGCGCCACGTGGCCGTCAGATTTGCGCACGCGGCGGCAGCGGAACCGCGCGAGCCGCGAGCCGGCGTTAGCGCCCACCACCCCCCGGCTATCGAGGTGTCGGGCACAGCGCTTGTGCCAGCTCCGCCTTCAAGAACCGTGTCGGACCTGTTCACCCGCAAGACCGTGCCGTTGTTCATGCCGGCCAGCAAGCCGATGTCGACGGTCGCCGCCGGCCTGGGAGCCGTGCTCGCCGAGCCAACAATGTTGAGGTTGCGCACGATGCCCTGGGTGCCGATCACGCCGAACAGCCCATCACCTGGAAGAACGGCTCCTCCATGTCTCTCCGATATGGATTACCCCGCGTCGGCGGCTTTTTTTCGTTTGCCTCAAACATCGACCGCCGCTGTTCGCCACCAGCCAACAGGGTGGGACGGCTCCGTTTGTCCGGGCCGAACCAGGCGCGTGTTCAGATCGGAACCTGCTAGCCAATATATTTCTTGAGAGCTCAAATTTATCGCTTTCGAATCATGGGCTTATCAATCTTGGATCACTGCTCTGGCATTCCTTGGCACGCCGCTCGCATAAGGAGTCGCGAGCGCAACAACTGGTGCTCATCCACTCAACCCGATTAGGAGATTCATCATGCTGAAGATCGACAACCTCGCCATGGACAGCAAAGAACTCGACCGCGCCGCAATGAGCGACATTCGCGGCGGTCAAGGCGTGAGCGCCCCCACCTCGATCGCCCAACAAGTTTTTGGCGATAACATCGGCAGCCCGATCATCAACGCGCCGACCAACGTCAATGCTCCCGTGAGCGTTGATCTGACGAACATCAATAAGACGGTGAACAAGTACAGCAGCAGCTACGGCTACGGGTACCCGGTGCTGTTCTAATCTGCCTCCGGCAGCAAGAGGGAAGGGACGGGGGTTTGTTTCCTTCTCCTCTCTCCGAGCCAGCCTTGGTTGACGCCGAGATGGCTCAGAGAGAGGTCCGCATCTCCGGCGCGGCCTCTCTCCTGAGAAAGTGTTGGCCCACTTCGGTGGGCCTCTTTTTGTCTGCCTCAAGTATCGAATTGTCTTGCCTCGCGATCGCACGCGTAAGGCGTAAGTAAATTCGGGCGATCGAGGATAGTCTTGATGCGGTCGCGAACCCGGCGCGCGGTTCGCCTTTTTCGTCCAGATCGGCTGGAGAATCCGCACGATCATCGCAGTGTCGATGTCGCCCATTCGAACCTCACCGGTCACGGGATACGCGTACGTTCCGAGCGTATTCCCCCACTGCTGGCCATGCTTGCGATTGGGCCATCGAGATTCCGGCACGCGGATAACCGCTTCGGCTGCCTCGCGAAATGTCACGTTGACATCGAACGAGATATCGAGCAACTGTCTGCGCTGCTGGTCACGTCGCGTGAGGATGGGACGATCCGGTTTCTGACCATATCGCGGTATCTCGCGGCCAGTTTCCGCGCCTCGCGAGGTGAATCTTGAGGCAGACAAAAAGAGGCCCACCGAAGTGGGCCAACACTTTCTCAGGAGAGAGGCCGCGCCGGAGAATGCGGACCTCTCTCTGAGCCATCTCGGCGTCAACCAAGGCTGGCTCGGAGAGAGGAGAAGGAAACAAACCCCCGTCCCTTCCCTCTTGCTGCCGGAAGCCGATTAGTACAGCACCGGGTACCCGTAGCCGTAGCTGCTGTACTTGCTCACCGTCTTGTTGATGTTCGTCAGATCAACGCTCACGGGAGCATTGACGTTGGTCGGCGCGTTGATGATCGGGCTGCCGATGTTATCGCCAAAAACTTGTTGGGCGATCGAGGTGGGGGCGCTCACGCCTTGGCCGCCGCGAATGTCGCTCATTGCGGCGCGGTCGAGTTCTTTGCTGTCCATGGCGAGGTTGTCGATCTTCAGCATGATGAATCTCCTAATCGGGTTAAGTGGATGAGCACCAGTTGTTGCGCTCGCGACTGCTTATGCGAGCGGCGTGCCAAGGGATGCCAGAGCAATGATCCAAGATTGATAAGTCCATGATTCGAAAGGGATAAATTTGAGCTTTCAAGGAATATATTGGCTAGCAGGTTCGATCTGAACACGCGCCTGGTTCGGCCCGGACAAACGGAGCCGTCCTACCTGTTGGCTGGTGGCGAACAGCGGCGATGAAGTTCAACGCAAATATCGAGATCTGTGAGGAGAGGGCGCGGAAAACTTCTTCCTTTCCGGTTTGTCCGCTGAAGACGTGATGAGTATCAAACGCGAGGGCTCTCACCCTGAAGTTCACGTTGAGGGCAATGCGGAGTTGCACGAAGCGCTGGATCTAATCTCGTCAGGATACTTCTCGCGCCGCGAAAGGAATCATGGTCACAAGCGCAGCCCTCCCCCGGAGCACTCGGTGTACCGATGTCTTCACCGCTCGATCATAGTGGTGTCAATGCGCGTGCCGCGCTTGATGAAGAGTGTGACGGGGGTCTTTTCGCAGATCTCCGCGAGTCGGGCCCGTTGCGTGGCGTCGAGCGGCGCATCCACGTTGACGGTGCGACGGATGTACGGGTTGCGCTCCTGGTCGACATGCAGGGTCGTGGTCACATCGATGGCGCCGTCGGGCCAGCCCTTGCGCTGCATGTACATGCGCAGCGTCGCGGACGTGCACGCGGCGAGACCCGCGAGCACGAATTCGAAAGGGGCAGGCCCGCGATCCTGACCGCCTTCGTGCGGGCCCTCGTCGCCAGCGAGCGCATGGCGGCCGGCTTCGAGGGCCACGAGGTAGTTGGGGGCATCGGCGGCGAGCCGTGCGGAGGCGGTGGCGAGCGGCATGGTAACTCCTCGGAATTGGGCGCCACCGCAGCGGGGGGCGATTGCGGCGGGACGCGTTGAATTTCGCCGGCTGTGTGCGGACCCCGGCGCTGGTGGGAACGATTGTGCCACCCTCAGCGAGGCTCGCGCTGAGCGCGGGTCATACGCTCTCAGGCGGCTTCGCACCGTGCGTCGGCTGCCGCCGTCTGACCCACGGCGAATCGATCCTCGCGATGCTTGCCTGCTAGATGAAGCTGTATTAGCCGGGTCCTCGATCTGACAGGTAGTCGGGCCGATAAAGAAAGAGTCATCAATGTGGGATGAGTTTCTCCCTGGCGAGTTCCAGCGAATCGAGGAAGGTGCGCATTCGGCATCACCGCTCTGGTTCTCGCTATCACCTACGCTTACGATGCCCTCCGCGTTGTCGGCGCGATGTATCTGCTCTATCTTGCGTGGCAGGCAGTGAAGCCCGGCGGACGCTCACCATTTCAGGTCCGCGATCTTCCCATGGACAGCCCTCGCAAACTGTTCCTGATGGGGTTCATCACCAATCTGCTGAATCCCAAAATCGCCGTGCTTTACCTTTCGCTACTGCCTCAGTTCATTGATCCGTCGCGCGGCAGCATATTTCATCAATCACTTGCACTGGGCGCAACGCAGATCGTGATCAGCGTCCGCGTGAATGCAGCCATTGCGACTATGGCCGGTTCGATTGCGGGATTTCTCGCAAGCCGCCCGACGTGGATTACGCTTCAACGCTGGTTGATGGGCACAGTGCTAGCGGGTCTTGCAATCCGCATGGCAACGGAAGCCCGCCGGTAATCTGTTCGATTGCATCAAAGCCACTTCACGTTTCCTGTCCCGCGCGCACGAATGGCGGGGGAAGGTGGAGAGCAGCGCCGCTCGACCTTCCCTGAGTCTTCATGGACGAACCTGGATGATCGTCTTCCCGCTGATCCGCTCAGTCGGATTGAAAGCGGCGACGACTTCGTCGAGGGTCGCGATCTTGCCGATGTTCGTCCGCAGTCGTCCGTCCCGTACCCGCTGGACAATCTCATTCAGTTGGGCACGATCGGACTCGACAACAAAGTCGACCGCGAGACCATTGTCGGGTCGCGCCTCGGATGGCCCGACAATGGACACGAGCGTTCCGCCGGCTCGAACCAGGCCCGCGGACCGTTTTCCGATGTCGCCGCCGATGACATCGAAAACCAGATCGACTTCGCCGACATCTTCCAACCTGTCGTTGTCGAGGTCGACAAACTCCTGCGCGCCAAAGTCGAGCGCCTTCTCACGGTCGGCAGCGCGTCCTGTGCCGATCACGTAAGCGCCGGTCTCTCGCGCGAGTTGAGTCACCATCGTCCCGACTGCGCCGGCTGCACCGTGCGCGAGAACGCGCTGGCCCGCCTGAAGGCGCCCGTGCTGGAACAGTCCTTGCCACGCGGTCAGTCCCGAGATCGGCAGGCTCGCGCCCACTGTGAAGTCGACATCGCCCGGCAGCGGCGCAAGGTTGCGTGCCTCGATCGCCACATAGTCAGCGAGGGTGCCGTCTCGATACCAGTCTGCGAGGCCGAACACTCGCTGTCCGACCGACAACCCCGTCGTGCCATAGCCGAGAGCGGTGACCACTCCGGCCAGTTCGTGGCCGGGGATCGAAGGTGTTCGATCACGGTCGCCGCGATCGGTCCAGGTCGACGGCCACGCCAACTCGGTCCCAACGAATCCCGAGGCGTGAATCCGAACAACAACGTCATTTATCGCCGCCGCCGGCTCGGGCCGCTCGGACAGTTTCATCGCGGCCGTTCCCGCCGCTTGATCCGTCGCAATGATTGCCTTCATGGGGATTATCTCCTTTAAGATCAGCCCGGCTGCCCCGGGCCATTGGCTCACTCAGGACCGCTCGCCCGGCTCGATGCGTCGGGCTCGTGGCCACGTAACGTCCGTGTGATCGGGGCCGAAAAGTGTGTCGCGGGTTTTAGGACTTCCTCGACAATGAACCGTCTGATAGTGGAGGGCGCTTCATACTCACAAGCTCCATCACCTCATGCCGAACATCTGCGGATGAGATCGCAACGGTCAACCATTTCCCGTCGGGGTAGGCTCGTGCTTCATCGTAGAGCTTGACCAACTGCGGGCTCCAGAAATAACGCCGCTCCTCAAACTTCTCTCGCTCTGCTCGCCCCAACACCACCAGGACCGAAAACAGCCCGTATGCGGGCAACAACGTGCAGAACGCCTTGGTCTTCCTGTAGCGCAGCGACCAGCCCCGTTTCTTGCCACCATAGAGCCAATCCGGCGCGAAAACACCGGGGTAGGATGCCTCGATCCAGCTCTGCAGCTCGGCCCAATGCTCGAACGCGTCCGGCCCGATCCAGTCTCGGACAATGCGCTCATCGGGCGGTGCTGATTTGTCGGTGATCCTGTCGCCGATCTGGGGGGGCTGCTTCACGTTGCTTTCCTCTTTCTCTTCACCGGTGGAATGCTGATAAGCGAACTTCTCGGTCGAGCACTCCGCGCCTGTTTGCCGATGGGTTTCACACCGTACTTTCGATAGTAGGTTTTCCTGATCTCGTCCTGACTTCGAGCAGGCTCGGCGAACACATGCGCCGGCGACAGCAGCGGGGTGATCGCAGTGGTTTCGATCCTGACGACGTGATCGACGGGATACTCGAGGCCGTTCGTCGCGCGAACCCAGTCCGCGATCATCGAATACTCGTCATCGCCTGGCGGCAGTATCGACGCATAGCCTTTGAATCGATAACCGCGCCTCTGGAAGATGTCGATTACGTTGATCTCGACGGCGGGATTGCGCCTCAAGTTTCGTATCGTCGTGGGCGAGGCGATATCGGCGAAGTAGAGGGCACCATTCCTGACCGTCAAGGACGCCTTCGGCGAAAGATTAGGCGTCCCATCCTCGTTGACTGTCGCAACGAACGACAGTATCGCCTGCTTGATGATGGCCTCCATGTCGGCGTTGATTTCGATCATAGGTGTCCTCGCTTGAAAAGAATCTCAGCGGCGTTACGCACCGCTTTCCAGAACATCCTGACCGCGGACGGATCATGGACCAACGCGGATGATCGTCTTCCCGTGGGTCCGCTTGGTCCCATTGAAGGTGGCGACGGCTTCGTCGAGATTGGAGACGTTACCGATGTTGGTGCGCAGCCGTCCGTCACGCACACGGTCGATGATCCTCGTGAGTTGGGTGCGGTCAGGCACGACGACGAAGTCGATCGCCAGGCCGTCGGTGGGATGTGCGTCGGTCGGGCCGGCGATGGTCACCAGCGTTCCCCGAGCTCGAATCAGACCGGCCGACCGTTTCGCGATATCGCCACCGAAGACATCGAAAACCAGATCGATCTGGCCGACGTCTTCAAGGACGTCGTTCTCGAGGTCGACGAATTCCTGCGCGCCGAAGGCAAGCGCCGTCTGCCGGTGGGCGGCGCGTCCGGTGCCGATGACGTAGGCGCCGGCCTCACGTGCGAGTTGGGCGACCATCGAACCGACAGCGCCGGCTGCGCCGTGCACGAGCACGCTCTGCCCCGCCTGGATGCGACCGTGATCGAACAGTCCCTGCCACGCGGTCAGGCCCGGCATCGCCACGCTCGCGCCTACCGTGTAGTCCACGTCGCCCGGCAACGGCGCGAGGTTGCGTGCCTCGACGGCCACATAATCCGCCAGCGTGCCGCTGCGATACGAGTCCGTGATGCCGAACACTCTTTGTCCCACCGCCAACCCCGTCGTGCCATAGCCGAGCGCGCTGACCACTCCAGCCAGTTCTTGCCCGGGAATAACCGGCGTCCGGTCACGGCCGAGGCGATCGGTCCAGGTCGAGGGCCATGTGAGCTCATCCCCCGTGAATCCGGAAGCATGAACCCGAACGACGACGTCGTTTATCGCTGCCTCCGGATCGGGCCGGTCCATCAGCTGCATTCCGGCCGTTCCCGCGGCCCGGTCCGTCACAATGATCGCCTTCATCGTCTATCTCCTTGTGAGTGGTCTATCGTCGTTTCCGAATGCCCTTTCAAACGGGGGAATCGCGTTCAGATCGAGCCGGCCGGCGTAACCGCGGGAAAGTCCTTCTCGGGGTCGAACACGTTATTGAAAAAGTTCGTCAGCGAGTACATGGCCACCAGCGCGACGATCTCCATCACGTTTGCATCCGTGTAGCCGGCATCGCGGACGGCTTTAAGATCGGCGTCGCTGACTTGCCCGCGGGCCTCGATGACCTTGCGCGCAAACTGGACAGCGGCGTCGCGCTTCGGATCGGCGGCATGGCCTTTGCGGGCGAGAATGATTTCATCGGCGGGCAGCTTCGCCATGTGTTCGGCCGTAAAGCTGTGAACCGTCAGGCAGTAGTTGCAGGCATTCACTTCGGAGACGGCGAGGCCGATGCTGTCACGCGTCTTCACGTCGAGCGCCTTGCTCAGCGAACCGAGCAGGGTAGCCCATGCGTTGAACGCGATCGGGCTTTGCGCGAAGCTCGCCATCATATTCGGGGTGAAGCCGATGTTTTTGGTGAACGCGTCGAGCGTCGGCTTCGATTCGGCCGGCACCTGTTCCGGCTTTAGAGCAGTAGTTCTTTGCATCGTAGTTTTCCTTATCAAGTTGCTGGTTTTACAGATCGACAAAGGTCCGTGTACGGACCGTTCGTGGGCTTCGCGCCCAGGTCTTGGGTTGAACTCGAGGCGGCTCGGTCTTTTGATGTGGTCGCTACCACGGCGACGCCTAGACCAGGTCCAACACGTCGGCCACGGGACGACGCGGCTTTTGCGCCCAGTTTCCCTGACGCTCTGCTCCGACGGACAGCAGCATGACGGGCACTTCGTCCTCAGCCAGTCCGAACTCGCGGTGCACGGCTTCATCATCGAAACCGATCATCGGCGTCGAACCCAGGCCCATCGAGCGGGCCGCATAGATCATTGCCGCCGCGCCGAAAGTGGCGGTGCGTACCGCCTCGTCGCGTCGGCGCTGCGGGTACGCCATATACAGATTGCGCGCGGGGATTTCCCACTCCGGCACCATGGTTGCCGGCATCACGCCCGCTTCCACCAGCGGTGCCAGACGCTCCGGGATCACGCTGGTTTCGACTAGCTGGCCGCAGACGATGAAAGTAACCGCTGCATCTTTGACCGCAGGCTGGTTCCAGGCAATCGGACTCAGCCGGGCCTTGGCTTCGGGTGTGCGTACGGCGATGAAGCGCCAGTTCTGCAAGTGGAATGATGTCGGCGCACTCGTCCCGATTCGTACCAGCTCGCGGATCTGTTCGTCGCTCAAGGTGGCGGCGGGGTCGTAATACTTGGCCGCGCTGCGGCTCAGGATGCATTCGATGACGGGATTGGTCACGGTGATTTCGCTTTTCATCAGAATTCCTGTGTTGTCGGGAATAGCGACACGGCTCATGGTATGAACCCTTCGTCTGGTGGTTAGGAGCCTTCACTTTAGGCCTGCTCGATGCCGCTTTCGAGACTGCATTTACTCAATAAAATGTCCGAAAGGATCAAGTCGACGCGGACCATCCATCCGCCGGCTATCAAGACGACACGGCGCATCTCGTCTCGTCGAGATCGAGGTTTACGCGCTGCAGGTATAGAGGAACGCGTCGAGGCTCGCTGGCGCGAATGGGCGGCCGCGCCGACCCGTCTAACGCCTCATCCGGGTTACATACCGAATGCGACGCGATAATTCCGTGGCCATTACTGGCCGGTGCGGGCTAAACGGCGCCATTGACCAGGCGTCATGCCCATCCTCTCGGTGAACACACGCCGGAATGACGATACGGATTGATACCCTACCGACTCGGCCACGGCCTCGGTGGTCATCATCGGCTTCTTCAATTCGTTGGCCGCCAGGCTCATTCGGATCTCCGTCAGCAGCTCGAGGGCCGAGCGCCCCAGCGTGTCCTGAAAGTGCCGCATGAAGGTGGCGCGTGACATGCTGCACAATTCGGCTAGCTCAGGCAGGTTCCAGGGCCGCGCCGGATCGGTGAACATGGCTGAAATGGCCGGCGCCAATCGTGGATGGCCGGCCAGCGCCAACAGGCCCGCGGGGGCCTGTTCGGATTCGCTCGCCTCGCGCAATACCAATGTGAAAAGCGCTGACGAAAGGGCGTTGAGGATTGCGTATCCACCGACTTTGTCGCCCGTGGACTCTTCGCGCATCAGCCCCACGAAATTGGCCAGGTGATTCGAAGCAGGCCTGATACCCGGTTCACCAGGACTTTCCATCGTCCGTACCACCAGATTGGTGGGCAGGTAATTGCGAATCAGCCGATCATGAGGCGGCCCGATGAGAAATCGCCCGCACAGCATGTCCAGACGCTCGCCCTGGCCGTTGTTCTCGCTGAACATCAAACCGGCGGAATCCCGGCGTTCGCAGGTAGGCCCGGGCGTGTGTCCGCTGCCGTCGTGCAGCACGTGCGCCGACCCGTGCGGCAGCAGCACGATATCGCCGGCCACCAGCTCCGTGGCCGTCTCTGTATCAGGATCCTCGATGACTGCCCGGCCCTTGAGGACGACGTGGTAGGGAATCTCATGCGCCGCGGACTGGTCCCAGGCCACGCGCCATGGCGCACCGTAGACGCAGCGAACCTCCAGCCGGCCGGTGATGGTGATCATTTGCAGCAGGTGGCTCAGCCAGTCGAATTGGGACATGGAATTCCGTTAGGCCTCGGGACGAAAAAGATCGGAAGTCAATGCATTCATGGGTATTACGCCTCCAACCGGGAACTGCCGCATTGCGGTTTTTCCGATAGCGGCTTCGGATTGTCCGAAGGAAACCGGTCAGCGCTTTCCCCCGCCATCGACGTGCAGGATCTCTCCAGTGATCAACGGTGCGGAATCGAGAAAGAGGATGCGTATCTAAAAGCGGACTTCGCGTGCACGTGGATGGAATTCTGTACCATCGATGGTACGAACTGAAGAACCAAGAATCGCCCATCTCGTGTGTACCAAGATGAATTCAAACCTGCGGATTCGACTCGACCGAACAGCGAGGCTGCCGCTGTCAGAACAAATCCGTATCAGCATTAGCAGGGCCATAGAGTCGGGCCTGCTCACACCTGGCACGCGGCTGCCGTCGTGGCAGGACTTGGCCGCGCAGCTTGGCGTGGCGCGCGGTACAGTTCAGGCGGCATATGAACGGTTGTCCGACGCCCAGATGATCGAAACATTCCGCGCAGGGGGCACCCGCGTCGCCCCCCAGCCGCGTGCCGCGGCGGCTCAACCGGAAGCGCCGCGGCTCGGACCTTTTATGCGGTCTTATCTGGAGATGAACGCGGGGCCGGCGATCTTTCAGCTCGGCATTCCGGCGTTTGAAGGCCTACCGGAAAAGCTTTTTGCACGCGCACGCTCTTCCAATGTATTAAAGACGGGGTGTTTATCCTCACTGCTTTATCCCGATCCTAGAGGTGAGTTCGAACTGCGCAGAGAGATCGCGGGCTATCTCTCCATCGCTAGAAACCTCCACTGCTATCCGGAGCAGGTGTTTATCACTTCAGGATACATCTCCGGCTTAGGCCTTGCGCTGCGGGTGTTAGGTCTGGACGGCAAGAAGGTTTGGATGGAAGAGCCGGGATTCATGGTTACCCGGAAGGGATTGGAGCTCGCTCGTTTGGATATCGTCCCCGTACCGGTGGATGCGGAAGGTCTCAACGTAGGCTATGGAATCGAGAACGCCGCGGACGCTGCGTTAGCCGTCGTGACGCCAGGTCAACAAGCTCCGTTGGGTTCGACCATGTCCTTGAGGCGACGGCTGCGGTTGCTTGAATGGGCAGTATCGACCGGTGCCTGGATCATTGAAGACGACTACCTCGGCGAGCTACAACTAGAAGGTAGGCCCGCACCTGCCTTGGCGTCTTTGGACAAGGGCGAACGGGTGATCCACATAGGTTCTTTCAGCAAGACTGTTAGCCCGGGGCTGCGACTCGGATTTGTCGTGGCACCAACCACACTGGCTAACGCATTCTCCGAAGTAGCCGCAACGCTTGCCCCCGCGCCATCACCGGTAATGCAACTCGCCACGGCTCGATTTATGCATGACGGCCACTACATACGGCGCGTCCGTCGGCTCAAACGTCTCTATTCCGCCCAGCGTGACGCGCTATGCGAGCAGTTACGGATGCGCGAGGCGCAGTGGGTCAATGCCGGCCTGGCCGTGCTGCTCAGACTCCCCGATGGCGTACCCGACACGCCGATCGTTCGCGAGGCGATGACCGTTGGCATGGCGCCATCGCCTTTGTCCACATGGTTCGGGACCCCGTCCTGGGCGTTACCCGGCCTTTTGCTCGGGGTTGCCACGGCGCCTGAACGGCACCTCCCGGCGGCGTGCCGTCGACTGTTCGAGATCATCGACCGGTATCGCTAGCCTCATCACCGCATGAGATGTCTGCTAACGGGCCAGCCCGCAAGGGGTATTCGGTCTCGCGCTACTGGGACGGAGGAAGACACTCGTGCAACGGCGGCGCACTTCCGTTGAGGCGCAGAGCAAGGAACCTGGCCGTTCCGGTCGGGGCGCCGACCTTGACCGTCGAGCCCGTCCTGGCGTTGGCGACCTGGCTTTTGCAGAAGCGGAAGTACGAATTGTCGCAAGGATATGGGCCGGCGATCTGGAAGCCGACCGGAGAGCCCGGGGTCACGCTTATCGGACACGCGCAGATGATCTCCGCGCGGTCGAGCGGCTCGTCGAACCCGGGGAACGAGCTGCCCTTGCTGCTGGTGAAGCACATGCCGCCGTCGCATTGCGCGTAGCCGCCGTCGGACCCCGCTGGACAGTTATAGAGCGCCTGGTTGCCCTGCGGCGCGACGACGGACTCTGGCACGCTGAACGTGCTCACCATGTAGCCATTGTCGACGCCGTTGGCGTTTATCGAGCAGACGTCCTCGCTGTCGACCCGAAGAGGCAAGCTGATGCTGTCCCCCTTTCTGACGTCGCATTGGCAATAGGCCACCTGGTTCAGCACGGTGCAGCTTGCGGTCGCGCAGAGTGCGTACGTCTGCCCTTTGCAGATCTTGAAGAATCCGGAGGCAGCCGCGCTGGCAGGCATCCCGGGCGGAGGGATGCTCGCAGAAGGCGCGGGCGCGACAGTCTTCCCTCCGCAGCCGGTCAGTGCGTCGAGTGCCCCGCCCAACATCATCGCTACGAGAAAGTTCACTAGCCTGCGTCCCATGATTCCCTCCTGCTATCGGAAGCGGTGGTACGGACAAGTATGTCCCGATGTCCGTATCGCGTCGGACATTTGGGGAGCGCGGACTTGAACGGTTTGCCGGCCAGCAAGCGCTTCGAGGTTGACTTCATAAGCATAAGTGATAATAATATCAACTAGAAAGAGTGGTTGGCGTTTTGAAGGGCCCGCCGGCACTCCAGGTGCCCGATACAACGGCATCAGCTGAGTGGTTGTTCGAAGCGAATCACGCGACGTCCCGGGCGTGAATCCAGTTAAGGTCCGATCAGGCATCCTATCGTCTTGCCCTCGCACTGCTCCCGAGCATTCAGCGCATGGTTCACACCGCCGAATACCGTGCACCACGATGCGCGGACACCATCCCTGAGGCCGCTGCTTGCGATCGAAACAACCATGCGATTGAACAGCACGAAGGTGCACCCGTGACCAACTACCATCGCCAATCCCTCATTTGGGGCGCCGTCGCCTTATCGGCCGGTATTCTTCTCTGGAGCCTGCGCGCGGTGCTGACGCCATTTCTTCTCGGGGCAATGATCGCGTACATCCTGCAGCCAGGCGTCGAATGGCTTGCACGTCATCGCACGCCAAGAGGACTTGCCGCGCTTCTCATGATCTCTGTATTCGCGTTGGTGATCACGTCGGTAGCCTTGCTTGCATTCCTGGTCATCCAGCAGGAAGTGCCTGAATTCGCAAGACAAGTCCCATCACTCGCGGCCAAGCTCGAGGCCATTCTCAAACCGCGGCTCGCATGGCTGGGAGTCAGCTACTCGCTTGATCTGGCGAGTGTCCGTGATTGGGTCGTGGCACATCTGATCGCAAGCGAGCAGGGCGCAGCTCTCACCGTGTGGCGGTACCTTGGCACAAGCGGCAATTTAATGATCGCCGTCGTCGGAAATGCAGTGCTGGTGCCACTTGTACTCTTTTATCTGCTCTACGACAGGCACGAGGCTTTCACGCGCCTGGAAAGCTTCGTGCCGCGGCGCTGGCTAGATAGGACGCGCGACTTCGTCGCAGAGATCGATCGCATGATGTCGCAATATCTGCGTGGGCAACTGCTTGTCGTCGCGATACTCGCTGCGTTTTACCCCGTTGCACTGGCGCTCGCCGGATTGTCCGTCGCGTTGCCCATCGGTCTTTTGACGGCGGTTGCCGTTTTTATCCCCTATGTCGGATTCGCGTCGGCGCTTTCGCTGGCGCTGCTGGCTGCGTTACTGCAATTTCACGACTGGTATGGCCTCGGCGCGGTGATTGTCGTGTATGGAGTGGGGCAGATTCTCGAAAGCGCTATTCTTACGCCCCGGTTCGTCGGCGAGCGTATCGGTTTGCATCCGCTGGCGGTCATTTTCTCGTTATTGGCTTTCGGGAAACTATTCGGTTTCTTCGGTGTTCTGCTTGCGCTGCCCGCCAGCGCCGTCTTTGCCTCGGCCTTGCGAGAACTGCGTCGCCGTTATCTGACAAGTACGTTTTACCAGGCGTGATCGGCTAGAGACCAGGTCCCGCTGTGCGGCGCGCCACGGGAAGACAACCGCCGGCCACAGCACTATTCCACTTCAGACTCCGGCGCCGCGGGCAGCGGACGCCGGGCGATCTTTTCCGCCTCCAGCCGTTTGAGGCCAAACCCTTGCAGGACGATGGCCGCTGTACGTTCGCCAAACCTGTCAACTTTGGACCGTAACACCTTCCGCGCGCGAATCGTCCGCTTCGATGATGCTGACACATCGAGCTCAGCAGCGACTCCTGCGAGCACAGTGCCGATTGCGGAAACGACGCACATCAACTCGTCCGCGATCATAAAGCGCTTTTTTGAAATTCCTATCGCCGCATCTCGCAGCAGCCGCTGACCAAGGCCCGTGCTTAACGCGCGTGTAGACAGTCCCTCGCGTATCAACAATTGTCCCCAGACCGGCTCGCGGCAGGCACGCAGCAGCGTATGACGCACTGAGACGGCTATCACTTCCGCCGGGTCGGCCAATCCGGTGGTGAGTCCGTCAAGCCTGTTCGCGAAGTCTTCGAAGAGCCAGTCCACGAGCGCTGCGAGGATGCCTTCCTTTGATTCGAAGTAGTTGTAGAAAGACCCGAAACCCACGTCGGCGGCATGCGTGATCTCGCCGATCGTGACGCTTTCCATTCCTTTTTCCGTCAGTAGTCGGAAGGCGGCGTCGAGCAACCGGACTCGAGTCTCATGCTTGCGCCGGGCTAAACGGGGTGATTGCCCATGCACCGACTCCCGAGTTGCGATGTGCGCATGGATCGCCGACTGACCGCTTGCACGCTTGTTACGGACATCTGGCACGTTGCCTCCCGATTCTTTGTTCCGTCATATTTTAGATTTATACGTCATGATTGACAATAATATCAAACATGGGTCTAATGTCACCTGATGCGGATAGCGTCGCAGCAGCGGCACGCAGCGCAATCGTCTTAGACGCGCTTCATGCACCGGGATCGTGATTCGGAGGTTTCGTGCATATAGGGCGCCTGGGCATGAGCCGACGCGGCTACTGGTGCTGCTGTCCCGCTGCCAGTTGCAGCCTGGCGGTCGCGATGACGCGCCACAACGTTTCGGAACAACGTTCAGTAGCGTTGTAAGCGGATCAGTAACACATCGGATGGCATTCCGACTTTTGCGCTGGTGACAAGGCGTGCTTCTCACGCACACCACGGCCCCCGTCAGCGCGGATCACTTTTCTTCCTGGATTCATCACCTGCCTTGTGAACATCGTGAAACATTCCGGTCCTGTCGCGCTGAAAAGGGCGCACTCCTCGTTTCCTTCCGTCTTCCGGCCAACGCACCGGATACCCGCTGTCATCATGGTGTGCAGTGCACTTCTCCTTAGCGCGTGCCATCAGCGCGAAGCGCTCGTGCCGCAGCCAAAGCCCGTCGTGGCGCGGGTGGTTCATCCCGATGGACGAATGGCCGACGCATCGTTGCCGGCGCAGGTGCAGGCGCGCTATTCCACGCCTCTGTCGTTCCGGGTCGGCGGCAAGGTGATCGAACGGCGCGTGCGTATCGGCGACACCGTGAAGGCCGGACAAATCGTTGCGCTCCTCGACCCGACCGATCTGCAGAACAATCTCGTCAACGCGCGTGCGCAACTCGACGCTGCAGAGCATCGTCTCGTGTTCGCGAAGCAGCAGCTCGATCGTGACGAGGCGCAGGCCCGCGCGAACCTGATTGCAACCGCGCAGCTGGAGCAGACCCAGGACGCCTACGCTTCCGCGCTCGCACAGCGCAATTCCGCTCTCGCACAGATGGCGCTTGCGACGGATCATCTTCGCTATGCGACGCTCACGGCCGAGCACGACGGGGTCGTCACGTCGGAAGATGCCGATACTGGCCAGAACGTGCAGGCCACCCAAGCCGTGTACCACCTCGCCTGGACGGGCGACGTCGACATCGTCTGCGACGCGTCGGAAAACACGGTGAACGCGCTGAGAGTCGGCAGCAAGGCGAGCGTCTCGTTGTCCGCGCTGCCTGGCAAGTCATTCGATGCGTCCGTGCGCGAGGTTTCCGCCGCCGCAGATCCGGAAAGCCGCACATGGCGGGTCAAGCTGACATTGACCGCACCCACTGCCGAAGTGCGTCTCGGCATGACGGCCAACGTCGCATTCGATGACGCACGCGAGGGCGCCAACGGTGAGGCTTTTACGCTGCCGGTGACCGCGCTTTTTCACGAAGGTGAAAAGCCTGCCGTGTGGGTGGTCCGTAACGGTAGCGACGCGCTTGAACTGCGCCCGGTCACGATCGCGCAATACGGCGAACGCTCAGTGTCGATCGCTGCCGGTCTGCACGATGGCGACCGCGTTGTGCTGCAAGGCGTGCATGCCGTAAGTTCGGGTCAACACGTGCAGGTGGTGCCTCCACTACATCCGGAGGAGTTTGCGTCATGAACGCGCGTGACCAGCAAAGCGCGCGCGATGGCGCGCCCGCGAGCGCCTCGAACGAGACAGGCACAAGCGGAACCGGTTTCAATCTCTCGGCCTGGGCGTTGCGGCACCAGCAGCTCGTGATCTTTCTGATCGGCCTCGCCACGCTGTTTGGCGTGATCGGCTATACGCACCTCGCGCAGTCGGAAGATCCGCCATTCACGTTCCGCACCATGGTCATCAAGACTTACTGGCCGGGCGCGACCGCGCGCGAGGTGCAGGAGCAGATCACGGACCGGATCGGCCGTCAATTGCAGGCGGCGCCTTATGTCGACAACATCAAGAGCTACTCGCGGCCCGGCGAGTCGATGATCTTCTTCGCAATGAAAGATTCGGCGCCCGTCAAGGATGTGCCCGAGACGTGGTATCAGGTCCGTAAAAAAATCGGCGACATCGCGGCGACGCTTCCGAAGGGAACAATCGGCCCGTTCTTCAACGACGAGTTCGGCGACGTCTACACGAATATCTATGCGCTGGAAGGCGATGGCTTTTCTCCCGCGCAACTGCACGACTACGCGGACAAACTGCGCACGGTGCTGCTGCGCGTACCCGGCGTCGCGAAGGTCGACTACTTTGGCGACCCTGATCAGCACATCTTTGTCGAGATCTCGAACGCGCAGCTGACGCGGCTGTCGATTTCGCCGCAGCAATTGGCTCAGGCCATCGACGCGCAGAATGCCGTTGCCCCCGTCGGCACCATCACGACGGAGGATGACCGCGTGTTCGTACGTCCGAGCGGCGCGTTCAAGAACGAACAGGCGCTCGCGGATCTGCTGCTAACGATCAACAAGCGCACATTCCGCCTCGGCGACATCGCGGCCATCAAGCGTGGCTACGATGATCCGCCTGTCACGCAAATGCGTGCCGGCGGTCAGGCGGTGCTCGGCATCGGCGTGACGATGCAAAAGGGCGGTGACGTCATCGACCTCGGCAAGGCGCTCGACGCAAAGACCGCTGAACTGCAGGCGACGCTTCCGGCAGGTCTCAAGCTCACGCCGGTCTCGAGCATGCCCCATGCGGTCAAGCACTCGGTCAACGAGTTCGTGCGCTCGGTCGGCGAAGCGGTGGCGATCGTGCTGGTCGTCAGCCTCGTTTCGCTGGGACTGAGAACCGGCATGGTCGTCGTGATCACGATTCCGATCGTGCTGGCGATGACGGCGCTGTGCATGCATCTGTTCGGCATTGGCCTGGACAAGGTGTCGCTCGGCACACTCGTGCTGGCGCTCGGGCTGCTCGTCGACGATGCAATCATCGCCGTCGAAATGATGGCGGTGAAGCTCGAACAGGGTTGGAGCCGCATGCGCGCTGCCGCCTTTGCCTATACGAGCACAGCCTTTCCGATGTTGACGGGAACGCTCGTGACGGTCGCCGGTTTTCTGCCGATCGCGCTCGCCAAATCGAGCACGGGCGAGTACACGCGCTCGATCTTCGAGGTGTCGGCGATCGCATTGATCGTCTCGTGGTTCGCGGCGGTCGTGCTCGTGCCGTTGCTCGGCTTTCATATGCTGCCCGAACGCAAAGGTCACGAGGGCGCGGCTCACGGGCACGAGCACGATGTCTACAACACAGGTTTCTACCGGCGCCTGTCGGGCTGGGTCTCGTGGTGCATCGACCGGCGCTGGGTGGTGCTATGCGTCACCGCCGTGCTGTTCGCAATCGCAATGGCGGTGTTCACACGCGTGCCGCAGCAGTTCTTTCCGAACTCGGAGCGCCCCGAGCTGCTGGTCGACCTGAGGTTGCCGGAAGGCGCTTCGTTCGAGGCGACGCTACGTGAAGCGAAGCGGCTCGAAAAGGTGCTGGACGGCAAGGCGGAGATCGAGCATTACGTCGACTTCGTAGGGACAGGCGCGCCGCGCTTTTATCTGCCGCTCGATCAACAGCTGCAACAGCCCAACTTCGCGCAGTTCGTCATCACCGCGAAGGACGTCGAGACGCGCGAGGAGTTGATGCACTGGCTCGACGCGAAACTCGAGAAGGACTTCTCTGGCGTTCGTACGCGTGTCGCTCGACTCGAAAACGGTCCGCCCGTGGGCTTCCCGATCAAATTCCGCGTCAGTGGTGACGACATTGCGACGGTGCGCTCGATCGCGGATACGGTGGCCGGGCAGGTCCGTGCGGACCCGCGCACGCGTAACGTCCAGTTCGACTGGGACGAGCCGGCCGAGCGTTCCATGTCATTCGAGATCGATCAGAACCGGGCGCGTCAGCTTGGCGTCACCTCGCAGGACGTCTCCAGCTTCCTCGCGATGACGCTTTCCGGCTACACGGTCACCCAGTATCGCGAACGCGACAAGCTGATCAACGTCGATCTGCGTGCGCCAAAGAGCGAGCGCGTCGATCCGGCAAAGCTCACGAGCCTGGCGATCCCCACGCCCAACGGCCCGGTGCCGCTCGGCTCGCTGGGACACATCCGCGACACGCTGGAATACGGGGTCATCTGGGAGCGCGACCGCCAGCCGACCATCACCGTGCAGGCCGACGTGCGCGGCGACGCGCAGGGCATCGACGTGACTCGCGACATCGAGCATGCACTCACCGCTGCGCGTGCCAAATTACCCGTCGGTTACCGGATCGAGGTAGGCGGCGCGGTGGAAGAGAGCGTCAAGGGCCAGACATCGATCAACGCGGAAATGCCGTTGATGATCATCGCGGTGCTGACGCTGCTGATGATCCAGCTGAAGAACTTCGCACGAACCTTCATCGTCGTGCTGACCGCGCCGCTTGGCTTGATCGGCGTGGTGACCGCGCTGCTGCTGTTCGGCAAGCCGTTCGGCTTCGTCGCGTTGCTGGGCGTGATTGCGATGTTCGGCATCATCATGCGCAACTCCGTGATTCTGGTGGACCAGATCGACCAGGACATAGCAGCAGGGCAGCCGCGCTTCGACGCGATCATCGGCGCGACCGTGCGGCGGTTCCGGCCGATCATGCTGACGGCCGCCGCCGCAGTGCTCGCGCTGATACCACTGCTTCGCTCGGGCTTCTTCGGTCCCATGGCAACCGCACTGATGGGCGGCATCACCATCGCCACACTGCTGACGGTGTTCTTCCTGCCGGCGCTCTACGCGACGTGCTTCAGGGTCCGGCGTGACGAGCGCGACGCGCAACCAGTCGTCGTCGAGCATACGGAGGTTTGATCATGAGCTTTACCTGCAAGACATCCGTGGCGGCCGCGGTTGCGGCACTCGCCATGTCGGCGTGCTCGTTCGGGCCGAGCGGCGAACCGCCAGCCATGCCGTCGCCCGGGCACTATGGCGCTGAGGCGCAGCCATCGAAAACGGTGGCTGCGGGTGGCGTTGCGCAGACGTTCGATGTCGGCGCGGCTCCCGTGCCTCAATGGTGGCGGCTTTACCGCTCAGATGCACTCGACGCCTTCGTCGACGAAGGCTTGCGCAACAGTCCGACACTCGCCGCGACACAGCGCACGCTCGCGTCAGCGCGGGAGGAACTGCGCGCGCAGATCGGCGCATCGACGCTGCCGTCGATCGACGGCGCCGCGCAGGTCGAGCGCGCGCGTACGCCTATCGTGCCGGGGCTTGGCCCCGAGCAGGTGCAATACAACTTTTTTGCCGGGCAGATCTTCACCCATTACACGTTCGACCTGTTCGGCCAGACGCGTTACATGAATTCGGCGAGCGCGGCGCGTGTGAACGTGCAGGCGTTCGAACTGGAGGCGTCACGTCGCGCGCTCGCCGCGAACATCGTCGGTACGGCGATCAATGTGGCGGCGCTCGATCGGCAGATCGCGCTTACCGAGCGGCTGGTTGTGGTGTCCGACGACGCTGCGAACGAAGATCAGCAGCGCTACACGCTCGGCTCGGCCTCACGCGCACAGGCGCTTGAGTCGAAACAGAGCGCGGCTGCGATCGCGGCGACGTTGCCGTCGCTGCGTCAGCAACGCGCGTGCGCTATCCACGCGCTGGCCGTGCTGATGGGGCGCACGCCGGATGACGCGCCGAGCGTGCCGGAACTCGAAAGCCTGTCGCTGCCGCAGCACTTGCCCGTGGCCGTGCCGTCGGATCTGCTGCGCTCGCGCCCGGACATCGAGGCAGCCGACGCCGCCGTGAAGGCCGCCGCCGCGGATGTCGGCGCGGCGACGGCCCAAATGTTCCCGAGCCTGTCGCTGACGGCCTCGATGGGCCGAGGCGGTTTCAACTGGCCGGCGGTGACGTCGGGCGCGGGCGCACTGTGGGCGATCGGCGCCGGCCTGTCGCAGCCAATCTTCCATGGCGGCGCGCTGTTCGCACAGCGTCGCGCGTCGGTCGACGCCTACGACGCCGCCGTGCTGCACTATAAGGCGACGGTGCTGTCCGCTTTCCAGGATGTGGCGAATTCGCTGGCCGCGCTGGATAACGACGCGCAGACGCTCGCTTCGTCGGACGAAGCCGCGGTCGCCGCTCGCGCGGCATTCGAGGATACGGCGTCGCGCCAGCGCATCGGCTCGCTACCTTCGACGGCACGACAGGCGAGCGAGTCGCGTTACCTGAACGCGCAGATCGCCGCCGTGCGCGCAGCCGGTCAGCGCATGAGCGATACGGCGGCGCTGTTCCAGTCGATGGGCGAGTTGCCCGCCGCCCCGCAGAGCGCAGCGTCGGCGCAATGACCGGGTGTTCGTGACAGTGGCGAGGACAGTCGGGCCGGACCGGCTCCGAGCAATCGGTTCAAATATGAGGAAGCCTTGCGAGGAGCGGGGAGGACCGCACTGTCCTGTCCGCAATCCGGACACTGCATGGATACAGCGCAGTTGCGCGCTTTGAGGAATGAGTCGGTGCGAACGGCGGGGAAACCATGCCTTCGCTTTCTCTGCTGGATGCCTCGCTGATTTTTCCGTCGACGCAGAATGCAGTCCGGCTCATATGTTCAGCGCTTCGCGAAATAGCGAGGTATCACCGTGAGACGTTCGACAACCACAGCCGGGACACTATCAACTCAGCCCTGATCGACGGCTTCCTCGACGGTGGGCAATGGACGGGAAGCGATCTTTTCCGCCTCCGCGCGCTTCAGTCCGAGCGTTTGCAGCAACATTGCTGCCGTGCGCTCGGGAAAATGCTCGCCGCTAAAGCCCAGTTCTGTCAGCACGCCCGCCGCGCTCGCGCCCGGCACGACAAAGTTCAGCTCGGCGGCGATGGCACACAGCACCGTGCCGCCCACTGCGAGAAAGCCGATAAAGGGGTCGGCCACGACGAACCGTTTCGCCGCAATCCCGCTGCCGATGTCGCGCAGCAGTCGCTGACCGAGTCCGCGGCTCATTGCGCGCGCAGAAAACCCTTCACGGATCAAAAAACGTCCCCACACGGGATCATGCCGCGCCCGAAGGACCGTATGGCGCACAGAGACGGCGACTACTTCTGCGGGGTCGGAAACGCCGCCTGTAAGGCGATCGAGCATGTTCGCAAACTCTTCAAACACGTTGTCGACAAGCGTCGCATAGATCGCTTCCTTCGATTCAAAGTGGTTGTAGAACGAGCCGAAGCCCACGTCGGCGGCCTCCGTGATTTCGTTGATCGCCACGCCCTCCATCCCCTTTTCGGCCATCAGCCTGAGAGCAGCGTCGAGCAGACGGGTTCGCGTCTCACGCTTGCGACGTGCACCGCGCGGCTCCCGTTCTTCGGCAACCGGTACGGGGGCGACGGACGTGGCAACGGTGGAACGCTTGCCTGCCCGGCGATTTGTCGTGTTGGTCATCGTGATTCCTGATCTGGACATACCGCGCAGTATAGATTCGATTCTCTATATTGACAAAATCATCAGCGATGAGTTTAATGTCATCAAAGGCCTCGACGAGCCGATTCGACCGAAACCGATGGAGTGATGATGGAGACAGCAGCCACAAACGGCGCCACGCCTTGCCTTGCCCGCGCGCCGATGCGGGCATCCGAACCCGCTATCGATAGCGCCTCGGCGAAGCGCCGATCGCCGTTCGATCATGCCGCCAGTGGGGGATCTTTCGAACCCGCATCGGTCATCGCAACCGCCTGATCAGGTTCCGACATGAAACTGACTACCGCACAGCCCGCCCGTCACCCCAATCCAACGGCGAAAGCGACCGCTTTGGCCTATCTGGTATTCGAACGGCCGGACCTCGAGCAAGCCGAGCGTTTTCTCAATGACTTTGGGCTTCAAACGGTATCGCGGGACGAGGCGCTGCTGCTTCTACGCGGCACGGACGCTGCGCATTTTTGTTATGTGGTGCGTAGGGCGTCGAAAGCGCGGTTCGTGGGTTTCGGCTTGCAAGTCCGCAGTCGCGCGGAGCTTGATGAACTGGCGAAGCTGCCGGGCGCGTCCGAGGTCGAAGACTCCGCGCTGCCGGGCGGCGGCTACGTGGTGCGACTGACGGACCCTTCCGGTTTCGCTATCGATGCGATCTGGGGCCAGGCACCCGCCTCTGCCTTGCCGCACCGGCTGCCACTGCCATTCAATTCCGTCGATGCCACCGTTCGAGTCAACGATACGCAGAGACCGCCCGAGCGCGCGCCAGAGGTGATCCGGCTAGGGCATGTCGTACTCGAACTCGCCGACTTTCAGGAAACCTGTGCCTGGTACACGCGGCACTTCGGGTTCATCCCGAGCGACGTACAGGTGCTTCCCGACGGCTCGCCGGCGGTCGCATTCATGCGTCTCGATCTTGGCAACAACCCGGCCGATCATCACACGCTAGCGCTTGCTCAGGGATTCGCTGCGACATACAGCCATAGCGCCTACGAACTCATCGACGCGGACGCGGTCGGTATGGGTCAGCGCGTCTTGCGCGACAGTGGCTGGACGCACGCGTGGGGGATCGGCCGACATATCCTGGGGAGCCAGATTTTCGACTACTGGCAGGACCCGTGGGGCGACAAGCACGAACACTATTGCGACGGCGACCTGTTCACGTCCGATGAGCCGACGGGAATCCATGCCGTGAGTCGCCAGGCAATGGCTCAGTGGGGGCCGACCATGCCGCGCAGCTTCACGAAGCCCAGATTCACGCCCACGAGCGTTGCGTTGCTTTTCAGAAACCTGCGCTACAGCCCTGACCTGACTCTGAGCAAGCTACGAACGCTGGCAAAGATCTTCGCCTGAACCAGGCTTTCCTACTGATCCGGAGAATTGAACAATGGCACTACACGTCCTGCATTACCTTCATCATGGCCGTGCCCAGTGGGGCGTGGTCGCAGAGGGCGCCATCACACCGATTCCAGGCGAGTACGAATCGACCGCCGCGTTTATCGAGGCCAATCCGGTCGAGCGGCTCATGATACTCAGCGGTCCATCGATTCCCGAATCGGAAGTGCAGTGGCTGTCACCCATAACCGCCAACCAGCAGTTCATCTGCCAGGGCGCGAATTACCGCCAGCATATGATCGAGTCCGGCATGGACCCGGACGTCAAGAAGTTCAACATGATTTTCACGAAGGCACCGAGCTGCATCGTTGCGGCGGACTCGGCCATCGTGAAACCACGCGCGGTGCGGTTCCTCGACTATGAGATCGAACTCGGTCTCGTGCTCAAACGCGATATCACCTCCGGTGAGACTGTCACCGAGGCAAACCTGCACGAGTACATCGCGGGCGTTGTGATCGTCAACGATTATTCAGCGCGTGATATCCAGATTCCGCAGATGCAGTTTTACAAGGGCAAGAGCTTTCGGACATTTGGCCCTGTCGGCCCTTATCTTTGCCTGCTCGAGAAGCATGACATTCCGAAGCTGAAAGAGCTCGTGCTGACGCTCACGGTCAACGGAACCGTCCGCCAGAACGACACTACTGCTGGCCTTGTCTATGGCCCGGCAGAGACTCTGACCGAGCTCTCCCGTGTGCACGACCTGCGCACGGGTGACCTCCTTGCGACCGGCACACCATCCGGATGTGCGCTGAGCATTCGTTCACCGGAGAAGCAGCGCGCTGCGGCGCAGTTGTCGGAAGAGGATAAATGGCGGCTTTTCCTGAAGATGCAGGAAGACAGGCCTCAGTATCTTCAGGTGGGAGACGTCGTCGAGGCATGGATTGTCAGCCTCGACCGCTCAATCAACCTGGGCGTGCAGCAAAACGTCGTCGTTGAAGAGGCAGCATGAAAGACGCCGCAAAAGGACAGGATGTTCTCGCTATCGAAGCACCGGGACAACTGCCGGATCTTCCGACGAGCACCTACGAAATGATCTGCAGGGGCGCTGCCATCAATCCATCGGCGCCCGCGCTTTCCTTCTTTCGAACAGCCGATGAGTATGCCAGCCCGGAGTGCTGGACATACAGCGACCTGTTGCGTGATATCACGTGCACCGCAAACATGTTCTCGCGGCTGGGCGTGGAAAGGAACACCGTCATCGCCTATATGCTGCCGAATCTGCCAGAGACACACTTCGTGATCTGGGGAGGCGAAGCGGTGGGAATTGTCTGCGCGATCAATCCGCTGCTTGAAAGCGAAGCGATCGGCGAATTGCTGAAGGCATCGGGTGCCAGCGTGCTCGTAACGCTCGCGCCGTTCCCCGGGACTGACCTATGGCAAAAAACGCAAGCGGTGTTGCACCACGTCCCCGCCATAAAAGATCTGGTTCTCGTTAATCTAGCCGACCGGATACCGGGAGAAAAAGGATTGGCAGCCCGGATACTACAACGTGGCGAAACCGCAAGTCTGCATGGCAAAGGGGGCGTGCGCAGCGCGGTTCCCGCGCAGATCCGGGTCCATGATTTTGGCACCGCAATGGCGAACGAGTCCGGAATATCGCCCGACGACTCGCCCTCGGCGCGGATCGACGATATCTCGTCCTGCTTCTGCACGGGCGGCACCACGGGACTGCCGAAGATCGCGATGCGCCGGCACCGCAATGAGGTTGCCAATGCGTGGAACGCCGGTCGGTTTCTCGGCGAAAGCATCGGTCCGGGCAAAACAATATTTTGCGGACTGCCGCTATTTCATGTGAATGCCGTGATGGTGACAGGGCTGCTAGCGTTCTCGCGCGGCGCTCATGTCGTTCTCGGCACACCGCAAGGATATCGCGGCGACGGCGTTGTAAAGCGCTTCTGGGAAATCGTTGAACATTACCGCATCAATTTCTTCAGCGGTGTGCCAACGCTTTATGGGTCACTGCTCGAGGTTCCTATTGGCGAACACGATATCAGTTCGCTCGAGTACGGGCTGTGCGGTGCCGCGCCGATGCCGGTGGAATTACTTCGCAATTTCGAGCATCGCACGGGAATCCGAATTCTCGAAGGCTACGGACTCACTGAAGGCGCCTGCGTGAGCAGCGTCAATCCGCCGCTCGGTGAACGCAGGGCCGGCTCGATTGGCCTTTGCCTTCCCGGTCAGGCTATGAGGGTCGTGGTGGCCGATGAGGCCGGCCGGTATTCGCGCGATTGCGCGGCAGATGAAGTCGGCCAACTGGTGATCTCCGGACCAAATGTGTTCGTTGGATATTCCAGGCCAGAGCAGAACAGTGGAATCTGGATGGACCTCGGCGACGGCGAACGTTGGCTCAATACTGGCGATCTCGGGCGCCGCGATGCCGACGGATACTTCTGGCTCACAGGCCGGAAAAAAGAGCTGATCATTCGGGGCGGTCACAACATCGACCCTGCGGCTATCGAAGAAGCCCTGCATCGTCATCCCGCGGTTCAGATTGCCGCCGCCGTCGGCCGGCCCGACGCGCATGCGGGCGAGTTGCCGGTTGCCTATGTCCAGCTCAAGCCAGGCGCCACGACAACCGAAGCGGAACTGGCCGTATTCCTGCGCGCCTGCATTAGCGAGCGGGCTGCGCTTCCCAAGGCAATCCGCGTCATCGATACGATGCCGCTGACAGGGGTCGGCAAGATCTACAAACCGGCGCTGAAATGGCGAGAAATAGCGGACGCATTGCGATTCGCACTCGTTGAGGCCGGTGTCAGCGATGCAGCGGTGAGCATCGTCGAAGACACCGCTCGCGGGCTGACCGCTCATATCGAGCTCAACAGCGTCGAGCTCGAAGAACTGGCGCGCGCGACGCTCGCTCGCTTTCCGTTCGGCTTTTCGCTTTCCGTCCCGGCGAGCTCGTGCGGAAAAGCGGGTCACGCCTGAACGCCAGTGGCATTTGTTTTCGAGCTAGAGCAGTGGTTTTTGGTTGGAGAGGAAGATGGGTATTGCATCGGAAACCACCTTGCGAGCGCTTTTTGAAAAATGGCTCGGCCCCGTTCCGGCGACGCCGCTGCGGATTACCCGCTCGGCTCGCACGCCGTCGACTCAGGGTGTCTACGTACACATCGAACTGTTCTGCCTGGGGAAAGGGTTGGCCTGTTTTTCTTCCGGCACTCCGATGGCTCGTGGCGCGTGTTCCCGCCGGAGGCTGTGCGCCCGTCAATGCGGGCTCGCTGACATATCCGGTTCTCGAGAGCGCGCCGCAATCTTACGTCAGGCATAGACCTGTAGCCGGGCGCTTTTGCTGGGGGCACGAAGAAGAGCGGTGGAAAGCGCCATCGGAAACGCGCGAAAGCGCGTCATTTCATTTAGTACGACTGCATGAGACGCGGGCCTGACGTCGTTCGATGCAAACGAACGATTGCCATGCCGACACCACGCGGTCACGGGCGCCCCATGAAGCGCCCTGACCGGCAGGGCGACAAAAACTATTCAGCCAATGAGACAGGAGAAGACACGTGATGAACGACAGGAGAACGGTTCGCCCCGCTGGTTTCGCGGTGTGCCTCTGCGCGGCCGCGCTTGCTGGTAATGCGGATGCGCAGACAGCCGGGAGCTTCACCGTGGCGACCGGGTGGCTCCACGTCGCGCCACAGAGTAGTGCAACACCGCTGACCGTGGAAAGCGTGGGTGGCATGACAGTGAATCAGCAACTGCCCGGTACTGGGGCGCACGCGACGTCCACGGACACAATGGGGATCACGACCGAGTATTACGTCACCGACCACATCGGCATTGCGACGCTCATCGGACTCCCGCTCACCGTGGATCTGGTCGGGGATGGCGCGCTCGCGAAGTATGGAACCCTGGGCTCGACGCGGCCGATTCCGCCCGCGCTTGTCTTTCGATACCACCTGCTTTCCGCCCAGTCGAAGTTCCGTCCTTTCATCGGACTAGGCGTGAACTATACCTGGTTCACCCAGGTGCGTACGACTAACAGCCAGTTTGTCACTGACAGTCTCGGTCCGGGCGGGTCGGCGCACGCATCCCTCAGTTCGTCCTGGAACCCGGTATTCGAGATCGGGGCTTATTACGCGATGACGAACCACTGGTCGGTGGGTGCCAGCGTCGGTTACGTTCCTGTAAAGACTCACCTTACGCTGGACGGGACTACGGCTAAAGGGACACAAATCGTTTCGACATCGACGATCCGTCTCAATCCCGTAAATGTCTTCCTGAATGTCGCCTATACCTTCTAGCCCGCAAGGACAGCGTTTCAGGCGCCGAACACGGCGGAATACGTTCAACCAGTTTAGAGGTTCAAATGCACAACGTAATGAGGAAATTCGACCATTCGAAACACGCTGATGACGTCCCGATGGACGTAACGCTGCGGCGTACAGTTCCTGTCGCGCGCGTGGGAGTAATGGTTGTGAAAGCGCTTTGGCCATCTCCCGCTTCAATGTTTCATCTCGGGTGAAACCATGAAGCGACAAGTGCTCAAATCGATTCTGTTCGCGCTGCCCAAAGTACTCGGCCTGACGGCAAGCCGTTTCCCCGCCTATCGTCAGCGCCTCAAGGAGCGGAACATTGTCGCCTGGATCGGGCTGATGGATCGGAGCGTCGGCCGCGTCATAGAAATCAGGAACGGTCGCGTCCGGTCGCGCGCCTGCCCGCGTGGGCCAGCCGACGTGAGCATCCTGTTCAAGGATGTCACCACGGCCCTCAAATTTCTTTCCCCACGGCAGGACCATGCTGAAATTATTCATGCGGCAAAGAACTTCAAGGTGGTGACGGAGGGCGACGATGAACTGCTGGTGTGGTTCATGCAAACGCTCAGTATGATGCAAACCATCAGCCTGCCGATGGGCACACCAATGCGGGACGGCACGCGCCGATACACGACCTGCACGAACGGCGGCCCTTTGTTCGTTTACGTGAAGGATGATCGCATCATTCGGGTGACGCCTATCGATCTGGACGGCAAGGACGCTGCCAGTTGGGAGATCGAGGCGCGCGGGCGCCGCTTCAGTCCACCACGGCGAGGTCTGGTCGCGCCGCACGCATTGGCGATCAAGTCGCTTGTCTATTCCGACAAACGGATTCTTCATCCGTTGAAGCGCGTTGATTTCGACCCGGATGGCGAGCGCAATCCGCAAAACCGCGGCAAGTCGGGCTACCTCCCGATCAGCTGGGACGAGGCGCTTGACATCGTTGCGAAAGAGATCAACCGGCAAAAGCGCGTTCACGGTCCCGGCTCGATTACGTTTCCCATGTCGTCGCATCATCAGTGGGGGAACATCGGCTACTACCTCAGCGCGCTCACCCGCTTCGCCAATCTGATCGGCTTCACCCGGGTTGCCGCGAATCCGGACAGTTGGGAAGGCTGGTACTGGGGTGCGATGCATCACTTCGGCAACTCGATGCGCGTCGGTGTGCCGTCAGGCTATGGCGGCATCGAAGACTGCCTGAAGGAGGCGGAAATGATCGTCTTCTGGTCTTCCGATCCGGAAAGCACTAACGGCGCGTATGCGGGATTCGAGGGTACGCCGCGGCGCCTGTGGGCGAAAGAACTGGGCATCGAGTTCGTTCACATCGACCCACACTGCAATCCGACCGCGCAGTTGCTGGGCGGGCGTTGGATTCCCGTTCGACCGCAAACCGATGCGGCTCTCGCGACCGCGATCATGTACGTTTGGGCCGTGGAGGGCTTATACGACCAGGATTTTGTCGCTAACCGCACGACCGGCTTCGCTGAATGGCGCGCCTATCTGCTGGGCGATACGGACGGCGTGCCGAAGACGCCTGAATGGCAACAGTCCGAGACCGGCGTGCCCGCGAAGGATGTGCGGGCGCTCGCTCGCCTGTGGGGAAAAAAGAAGGTCTATCTCTCTGTCGGCATGACAGGCGCGGGCTTCGGCGGGGCAGCACGCGGCGCCACCGGGGCGCAATGGGCGCGCTGCATGATCATGATGATGGCGATGCAGGGGTGGGGTAAGCCGGGCGTAAATTTTGGGTGTCTGCAGCTGGGTGCTCCGCACGACCTTCACTTTTATTTTCCGGGCTATGCCGACGGCGGGATGTCCGGCGACCTCGCATGGACCGCCAATGCCGTGAACAACTATCAGCGCATGCCGCACATCCTGACGATGAATCCCGTCAAACAGATGGTCCCGCGGCAGCAGCTACCCGATGCCATCATCAACGGCCATGCGACAGGATACCTGTGGGACGGTATGTCTCAGGAAGCGCAGTTCGCGCCGTTCAGCTACCCGATGCCGGGCTATTCGCCGATCCACATGATCTATCGCTATGGCGGATCTTCCTTCAGCACCGTCACGAAGTCTGGACGCTGGGCCGATGCCTATCAACATTCCAGCATCGAGTTCGTGGTGAACCAGTCGATCTGGATGGAAGGGGACGCGCAGTTCGCCGACATCATTCTGCCGGCTTGCACATCGCTAGAGCGATGGGACATCGGCGAGTGGTCGAATTCGGGCGGCTACGCGCATCATGGCTTCAACACCGTCAATCATCGAATGGTAACGATGCAGCACAAATGCATCGAGCCACTGGGCGAATCCCGCTCGGACTACGATATCTTCGCCGCTATTCTGACCCGTCTTGGGCTTGGCGGTGTCTTCACCGAGGGCTGCGGCGAACTCGATTGGGTCAAGCGGGTATTCGAATCGTCGGATCTTCCCGATCACGTTTCGTGGCGCGAATTCTGCCGTAAGGGATATTTCGTCGTACCGCCCGAAAAGCCCGAATTGCGCCATCCCGTCGACATGCGCTGGTTCGCGGAAGGTCGTCGCAAGGATCTACGGGAGCCGCATCCGATGCCGTCACAGTATGCGGAAAAGTTCGGCATGGGCCTGCAGACGCCGAGCGGCAAGCTCGAGTTCGTACCCGAGTTGCTGAAGCGGCACACCGCCGATAATCCCGAGCGGCCCGCACTGAACCGGTATATCCCGTCGTGGGAGGGCTTGCGCAGTGAATTGGCCCAGCGCTATCCCCTGCAACTGATAGCAACTCACAGCCGCTACAGTTTTCATACCCATTGCGACGGCAAGAATTCGTCAGTCAACAGCGTCGAGGATCATCGTGCGCTGGTCGGCGGTCACCGCTTCTGGCTGCTGAGGCTCGGGTTCGCAGACGCGGCCGCGCGGGGCATTGCTCATCGCGATCTCGTCAAGGTCTACAACGACCGGGGTGCGGTGATCTGTGCGGCTGATGTGTCGGCTTTGTTAGCCCCTGGTGTCGTCAAGTCGTATGAGGCAAGCGCGGAATTCCAGATGATCGAAGTGGACGGCGAACGTGTCGAGATCGGCGGCTGCATGAACATGCTCACTCCTGACCGGTCGCAAACGGCGGGCACGAGCAGCATGAGCCCGAATTCATGTCTCGTGCAGGTTGAAAAATGGCAAGGCGCCGATGCGTTCCTGCTCGGTCGCGCAGCGTGAGGAGAATCGCCATGAGCAAGTGGAATCTGGTTATCAAGGTCGGGCGCTGCGAGAACTGCCAGAACTGCGTGATCGCCGCGCGCGACGAGCACGTTGGCAACGACTTTCCCGGTTACTCCGCACCCGCTTCGGCCGATGCCGAAAGCACCATTCGCATCATGCGCCGGGTGCAAGGCGATTCACACATGGCGGAGACGACGTACTTGCCGGTCATGTGCAATCACTGCGACGACGCACCGTGCATGCGTGCAGGCGGCGACGCCATCCGTAAGCGCGCCGATGGCATCGTCATCATCGATCCGGACAAGGCGCGGGGCAGAAAGGACATCGTCAAGGCCTGTCCATACAAGGCGATCGTATGGAACGAGGCATTGCAGCTGCCGCAGACATGGATCTTCGATGCCCATCTGCTCGACCAGGGTTGGCAACAGCCGCGATGCGAACAGTCCTGCCCAACGGGCGTTTTCGAAACCGTCAGGCTCGATGACGCCGCAATGGCAGAGAAGGCAAGACGGGAGGGGCTCAAAGTTCTTGAACCGAGGTTAAAAACCGGTCCCCGCGTCTGGTACAGCGGCCTCGATCGTTGGGAAACCTGCTTTATCGGCGGCAGTGTCAGTGCGCAGGTGGGGCAGGTCGTCGAGTGTGTCGCTGATGCGGCCGTTGCGTTGTACTGGTGCAATCGGAAGGTGGCCGAAACCGTCACCGACGCGTTCGGCGACTTCCAGTTCTCGCGGCTCATCAAAGACAGCGGCCATTATCGGATCGAGATTCGTCATGCCTTGGGCAATGCGTCGCGCGAATGCGTATTGGGCGAGAGCGTGTATGTCGGCGAGATCGGCCTCGTGCAGTCGACGAGCGCGGTTGAGGTCGACTGAGGCCGGCGCTGTGTATCCATCCATGAAACCGGTACGCCTGACACGCGCATGCAAAAAAGAGCGGACGCGAGAGCGCCTGCTCGACGCAGCGCGCCGTTCGTTCATCGAGCGGGGCGTGGCCGCGACGAGTGTGGAACACCTCGCCGAGGCGGCCGGTTACACGCGTGGCGCCTTCGATTCAAACTTCAGCAGCGAGCTGGAACTGCTACTCGAATTGCTGCAACGCGATGTAGAAAATCTGAATGATCAAAGGCCCGCCCATAACGGATGCCTGATGCGTATCAGCCGCGTTGAGCTTGAGGGTATGCACGGCTGGGCCAGGCAGGAACGGCGTCGCATCGCCGCGCACCCACGTGTCATGTCCCGCGAGGAAATACGGCGACAGTGGATTGCCCGACTGTCCACCGGGCATCTCGAAGATGCCGTCCTGCTCGTGCCCTGGCGACACCGCAAAACGCTCGGATGCGCCGAACACAGGTGACTGCACGCGCGGCATATTGATGTCGCCCGGCAGCGGATCGGCCGGCGTGCTGAGCCAGCTGCGCACCCACGGCAGCCACGACGGCACGATCCGGGCAAACGGATGCGCGATTGCCGAGCGGTTGCGCTCGCCCCAGCGTGCGTCTTCAAGCTTCGTGCCCTTCGGCAATTGCGCGATCGAGTGGTCGATCCGATCCAGTATGAACGCGCGCCAGTCGGCGAAGCCCTCGGGTATCCACGCGTGCTGGTCGGCGAGTGTCTCCATTGTCGCCTCGTAACGCGAGTTCGCCGCGCGATAGCTGAGTCCGGGTGCGATCGCAGTCATTTGCTTGTCGAGCGCACCGAACCAGGCGTCGTACAACGAGTAGTGGAACGCCCGTACCAGCCGGTAGCCGACCGCAGTCACATCCGCGTGACCATCCCAGCTTTCGACGAGCCGGCGGAATGCCGCGCGTTCGGGATGGCCGTTGAGAGCGGTCGGGTCGAGCGCGTCGAGTGCAGTGCGTCGCCAGTGTTCGATCCAGAAAGCCCGGTCGTCGGTCTGCACCGCCAGCATGTCGCGCTCGGTCGCATGCGGCAATGCGAGCAGATCGTCGCGAATCTGCGTCGCACGTGCGCCGAGATCGGCGCCAGCATCGCCGATGCGTGCTGCCTCGTCCGGCGGCAGAGTCCGATTGTTCGCAGTCCAGATGCGGCCCGCCGGCGGATCGATGCGCAACGGATACGCATCGGGCGGCAGATACCCCTGCCAACCACTATAGGTGTCGGAGCGGAACGGAAAGCTGGCGAGCGCCGTGGCATTCGCTTCCGCATCGGCAAAGCGCGGCAGGGGACCGGCGAGCGTCCAGCCGATATGGCCCTGTGCATCGGCCGCCACGAAGTTCTGCGTTGGCAGGCCGAAGGTCTGCGCAGCGTGCAACGCGTCGGCGACGTTCGACACGCTTTCGAGTTGCACGAGGTTCAGGTTGATCGCCTGCAGATCTTGCGCAACCCAACGCAAGGCATACGCATTCGGGCCAACAACGATCTGGGGCCCCCAGCGAGTTTGCGCGACCGGAAGATCGACGCTCGCGCCGCCTTTCACGTCGAGGCGCTCATGGATCACCTGCGCCGTCTGCCAGCCGCCGTCGGGCACGCGATAGCGCAGCGGATCGTCCGGGGCGCGCAGCAGTTCGACCAGATCGATGAACCGCCCGTAGCTGTTCGTGAACCCCCAGGCAATATGGCCGTTGCTGCCGGCCACCACGAGCGGCGTTCCTGGCAGGCTCACCCCCGTGATGCGCCGCGCGCCGCCATCTGCCGCGCGATAGCTCAGCGATAACCGGTACCAGATGTTCGGCAGCGACAAGCCGAGGTGCATGTCGCTCGCGAGCAGCGCGCGCCCGTCCACACCGTGCGCACCGTCGACCGCGAACCCATTGCTGCCGACCATCGAACTGACGGGGCCTCCAGCGTCGATGAATCCGGGCACGCCGCTCAACAACGCGGTGGCCTCCGTGTCGGAGTCCGCGGCGGACCGTGTTGCGGGCAGCCACGGCGGCGGTGCAGCGGGGGGGGCGGTGGGCGACGGCGCGAATGCGCGCATGCCGTCGAGCGGGGCATCCCAGCGGCTCGTTGCGGGCAGCAGGGACGCAAGCAGGTCCGCAGGCACTCGCTCGCGCAGCGCCGCGCGTGACAGCACGTGAGTGACCTGGCCGTACTGCAGGTCGATGTACATGGCATAGACGGCGAGCAACGTATCCTCAGCGCGCCACGGGACCGGTTGCGTGCGCAGCAGCCAGTACTCGAACGGCCGCGCGCGAAGCGAGCGCAGGCCGTCGTTGACGCCCGCCGCATAGCGTTCGATCAGTTGCCGCTGCTCTGCGGGCAACGCGGCGAGCGCCGCCCGCGCGTGTTCGCGAAAACGCATGGGCCGGTCGCGCCGGTCCAGTGTCAGCGCAGCCGGACCAATGAGCGCGGCCATCTCGCCGGCGGCGACCCGGCGCAGCAAATCCATCTGAAAGAAGCGGTCCTGTGCGTGAACGAAACCGGTCGCATACGCGACGTCGTCACGCGTGCTGCCTTGTACCGTCGGCACACCGAGCGCGTCGCGCGCGATCGTCACCGTTGCGGATACCGGCGCGTCGCGCGTGCCGTCGAGTTGCGGCAGGCTCGCCCGCAGAGACAACCCGGCTGCCACTACCAACGCGGCCAAAGCGATGACTACGATGCATAGCAGAATCAGCGGCCACGCGCGGCGGCGCTTTTGCGGGAATGGCTCGAACGGATCATCGTGGATCATGCAGGGGGCGTCCAATGCTTGCTGCAACGGCAATCTGATCGCAGAAATGCTTTACGACCATAGCATGGTCGTGTGGAGACAATATGCGTGGACGCCATTGGGGCGGGCTGGGTTCTACGTCAGCGATGTGACGGATTGCTGTTGTTGGCGGCGTCATGCTGCGGACAAGGTTTTTGGAACCTCGAACTCACCCTTGTTTCGATAACGGAAAGACAGAGTTTGGCAAGAGCACGAACAGCATGTCTCGCCACGCAACCGCTTGGCGCGCGGCATCACCGGTTGCGTTGCGTCAGTCATTTTTTCGCGCCGATCGGGATCATGCCAGCGGGTCTACGAGCACGCGACCGCGCGAGCTGTCTACACAGCGTGTGAAAAGCGCGAAGGCGCGGATCGTCTGCGTCCGTCACTGCGCTCAACGATTTCCGCGCTGTCTGATGAACGCCATCAACGCCGCAAAGGCTGGTGGGACGGAAGGATCGGCGCAGCTCAAGACGGTCGTTCCGTTCTCGGCGGTGATGTGGATGCGATATGTCCGCCCGTCGGGCACGGTTTTTATCGCCGCTCCTTTCGCGGCGGCCGGCTCCGCGCGGGCGGCCGACACGAGCTGCGAAAGCTGCTCGCGCTCTTCAGCCGATAAGTCTTTCTCATCGAGCACGATCGGCCGCGCAAGACCGGGAAAGAAGCCAACGCCTCCGTCGATGAACAATTCTGCTTGCATCGGCAACTCCTTTTGGGCGCCATTGGTCATGCAGCCTGCCACTATCGAACAGACGCACACAGGACCGACAAGCAGGCGGCCCCATGTGCCTGTCAGGCGACTCACAGTACACCAACCGTGTCCCAGGCTTTGTTGACAGCCTTTGCTTCGGAACTACTGGCACCATAAAGGCGATTGGCATTGGATACCGTGAGTCTCGCGAAGGTTTTGAAGTTGGTGCCCGGCTTGAGGTGCGAGTCGTTTAGCGTCTCGTACCAGACGCGTCCGGCTTTTTCCCACGCATATCCGCCGATATCGAGCGCAGCCAGACAGAACGCACGGTTCGGAATCCCCGAGTTGATGTGAACGCCGTGATTATCCTGCGAGGTGTTTACATAGTGGCTCATATCGGCCGGCTGCGGGTCCTTGCCGAGCACCGGATCATCGTAAGCGGTTCCCGGCTCCTTCATGGACCGCAGCCCGACGCCTTTGACGCCGCTCGCGAGCAGTCCCGCTCCGATGAGCCAGTCCGCCTTGTCTGCCGTCTGCTTCAGGGCGTACTGTTTGATGAGTGAGCCGAACACGTCCGACACAGATTCATTGAGCGCGCCAGGCTGGCCGGAGTAGAGGAGGCCGGCGGTATGCTCGGTTACCCCGTGCGTCAGTTCATGGCCGATTACGTCGAGTGCGATCGTGAAGCGGTTGAACAATGTGCCGTCACCATCGCCGAATACCATCTGCTGAGAGTTCCAGAAGGCGTTGTCATACTGCTGGCCATAGTGCACCGTCCCCGTCAAATGCATGCCGGCGTCGTCGATTGAATTGCGGTGGAAGATCTCCAGATAAAACTCGAAGGTCGCACCGAGACCGTCGTACGCTTCGTCGACGCTTTCATCGTTCGATTTTGGCGTGCCTTCGGCTCTCACCAACGTACCGGGCAGCGTCTCGCTCCCATTTGCCGTGTAAATACTTCGGTGCGCGGACGGCACGGCGGGAACCGGTGCTACAGCGCCACCGCGTTTAGGCGCAAGCAGTGCCGCCTGAACCGAACGAATCTGGCGGAACGTGTGATCTGCTCCCAATGTGTCGATGGCGACCGAGCGCTGGTGAGGCGTACCGTTCTTTGCTATTTCTTTAAGCATGTGCGGTGGCAGAATGCAATAGATCGAGGGAACGCGGTGATGTTCGATGCGATTGCACATGATTTCCTCCTTGGTGAGACTAAGCGACGGGAATGACACGAGGGGAGACACCAGGTCCGGCAACTGATAGGTTCATTTTTTAATAACGTACGCCTAACGCTAATTTACCAGTCCGGATTTTGGTAATTCGTAACGATGAACGAGCGTTACTAGTGCGGCCGACTTATCTTCAGACACGAAGCCCGCCAACACTGTGCCGAGGGGTCGCGCATTGGGAACTGTGAACGATTCCGTTAATAATAAAGGTGCAGGGTTTTTAAGCGATGGTTCCGATATATGACGGCTGGTCGTCCATTCTCCAAACAGACAGCGTTTGCAAAAAAACTTGAGGGTGCGATAAAGGCCTTTGGATAGGTTGATACTTCGCACGTAAATAAAGGTAGAGGGTTTGAAATCAATTTCAAGTATTTTCGAAGGATAATCTATTTTTATTTGTGAATCATTCTGAGGCGCACTGATTAGCCAAATCAGTCATAGTCGTCGACTAATGGGATTATGTCCTTTCTTGCATGCAAATTGACCGGAAAAATCGACCCATTCAAGTGGCGGATGCTCGCATTGCTTGGCGCGTCGGAGTCGAATCGCTTGAGCGACGGCAGGCATGGGAGCTGGCGGCTTTGCACGAACGGTCAGCGGGCGCTGTTGGCGGTCCAACGGCCAGCAGCCGCTCGCCATTGCGTGGCTCCAATAGCGATTTCGAGCATCGATCGTTAAGGTGAAGCGGAGAGCTGGAAAATCACGCAGAGACAGGTCTCGGGAAGGGCGCGATATTCTGATCGAGGCGAAAGAGGTTGGCAGGTCGCAGCGGGCTTTCAGCCGAGCAAAGCCTTTCATGCTTGAGAGCGCCGTACGCACCGGCAGCGATGGCGAAGACCCGGTCGCGTCGGTGGCTGTTACCACCTTCCCCCGGCGCTCGCCTTTTCAGGGGATGTTTCTCCCCCGCGAACCATCCGAAGATGTCGTCACTCGGGAAGCCACCGTGTGCCGACTGCAACGACGGACCTGCGCCATCCCGATCCCATTTTCGACTTTCAGGAGATCTCGATGCAGGACGCCGCGCACGAGCCGACGCTTTTCCCCTATGCCTATCCGCTGCTGATCAAGCATCTGCTGCATACGCCGTTCGTCCAGGCGCCGGACCAGGAAATCGTCTACCGCGGCCAGTTGCGGATGACCTATACGACGCTGCGCGAACGAATCGCGCGGCTCGCCAACGGCCTTCGGATGCTGGGCGTCACGCACGGAACCACGGTAGCGGTGATGGACTGGGACAGCAACCGCTATCTGGAATCGTATTTTGCGGTCCCGATGATGGGCGCCGTGCTTCAGACGGTCAACGTGCGCCTGTCGCAGGCCGAGATCGCGTACACGATCAATCACGCTGGCGCCGAAGTGCTGTTCGTCCACACCGATTTCCTGCCCCTCGTCGAAGCGATCAAGGGTTTCGCGGCGGCGTCGCTTGCGGCCGGCGTGCACGCGCTCGACGACTAGCCGAAAAACATAGTTGACGAAGCCCGCGTCGAGACATGGGAACGTTCATGATTTGCGCCGTGGTTGTGCGTTGGGTTCGGACAGGCGGGTTGACGATGGCACGTGCGTTGCTCGCAAGACGGTCGCCGCTTGCGATGGCGTCGGCGCGATCGACACGCCGCGTCGTCGCACGCGCATCCGCGAATCCCGACCCTGCTGGCCCGCGCGACGGGCCCATCGACTACGAGGCACGACATGAAAGCCCTTTGCTGGCACGGCAAGAAAGACGTCCGCGTCGACAACGTCCCGGACCCGGTCATCGAGCATCCGCGCGATGCGATCATCAAGGTGTCCAGTTGCGCGATCTGCGGCTCGGATCTGCATCTGTTCGATGGCTTTATGCCGTCGATGAAGTCGGGCGACATCCTCGGTCACGAGTTCATGGGGGAGGTCGTCGAAGTCGGCTCCGGCAACTCCAGGCTGAAAGTAGGCGAGCGCGTAGTCGTGCCGTTTACGATCGCGTGCGGCGAGTGCGATCAGTGCCGGCGGGGTTTCTTTTCGGTGTGTGAGCGTTCGAATCGCAACAAGGAAATGGCTGACAAGGTGTTTGGCCACACCACCGCTGGCCTGTTCGGTTACTCGCATTTGACGGGCGGCTATCCGGGCGGGCAGGCCGAATACGTGCGCGTGCCGTTCGCGGACGTCACGCCGGTCAAGATTCCCGACGGCCTGACCGACGAGCAGGTGCTGTTTCTTGGCGACATCTTGCCGACCGGCTGGCAGGCCGCGGTGCAATGCGAAATACAGCCGACCGACACTGTCGCGATCTGGGGCGCGGGCCCGGTTGGCCAGTTCGCGATCCGCAGTGCGATCCTACTTGGCGCAAAGCAGGTGATCGTGATCGACCGCGTTCCCGAGCGCCTCGACATGGCGCGCGCCGTCGGCGCTATCACGATCAACTTCGAGGACGAGAGCGTGCTCGATCGGTTAAAGGAACTCACGCACGGCAAGGGCCCCGAAAAATGCATCGACGCGGTCGGCATGGAGTCGCATGCGACGCGCTCGTTCGATGCGCTTTACGACCGCGCAAAGCAGGCGGTGATGCTCGAAACGGACCGTCCGCATGTGCTGCGCGAAATGATCTACGTGTGCCGGCCGGCGGGCGTGCTGTCGATTCCGGGCGTGTACGGCGGGCTGATCGACAAGATCCCGTTCGGCGCCGCGATGAACAAGGGCCTGACGTTTCGCATGGGGCAGACGCACGTGAATCGCTGGACCGACGATCTGCTCAGGCGGATCCAGGATGGGCATATCGATCCGTCGTTCGTGATCACCCATACGGTGCCGCTCGAACAAGGGCCCAACATGTACCGCGTGTTTCGGGAGAAGGAAGACGGCTGCATCAAGGTGGTGATGAAACCGTAGAACTTCCGAGCCGTTTCACCGGCCACGCGATTACTGCCAGCCTTCCGCGCAGCGGGTGGTGCTACGGCGCAGGAGACGGGAGGCGTCTGCAGCGCAATCGGCTTCAGTGCGAGTTGCAAAGTCGCCAGCGGGACCCAGGCGGCCGCAGGGCGAACGCCCCGCAATCCTTCAGCCTTGCGCAAATCTGTACCAGGAGTGCTGGCGGCGGATCGGCCGCGACCAGCAATGCGTGGGCGGCACGGCTGTCCTCGCTTATGCTCGCCACGAAACAATCGGCTTGCGGCTCGATGAACCGGTTGAGGGCAATTAACCCCCACTCCCCGTGAGCCGCGTATTCGGCATGATCCATCTCGTGAATCGGGAACACCGATTTCGGCGAGCCGGGGGAAGCCGCGAGTGAGAAAAGGAACAGGTCCAACTCACATAAACCGGACTCAGCGAGAGATTGGCGTGCGTCAGAAGCATCGCGATACGAGCGAAAGATTGCGCTCAGATACTCGGCCATTTTGGCGACCCCGTCCTTTTCTATCGCTTAAGCAGGAAGCACGCTGTGTGCCGCGTTCCGACCTCCGGCCCATATCTTCATCCCGATGCGAAATTCGCTGGTCATCCAGGCGTTGTGGTCGCGAACGGCCTTGATCGCCTCGATGCGGCCTAGTGATAAGCCGTCTCGCGTCAGCAGTTGCCGACCGACTGTCACCTCGAGTGCGTACGCTTTTCTGCACACGTGAGTTCTCTTGTTGTCGCCTAATAGCAGAAAGCGATATCACGTTGAGCAGGAAGAATCTGGCCTGCCGTCCGTCTTCGGGTAGCCTCGTTGTCCACTTGAACCCGTCGTGCCGGCTATCACTGCCGCAGAAACGCGCAGATCACCGGTTGCCCACAAACCCCGGCAATGATGCGGCCTCGCGAGCGCGTGCGAAGCGAACGGCTTGCGTAAGCGCCAGCGCGAACGCGGCTTCGCTGGTGTCGTGGATCGGTACATGCGCCCTAAAGAAGCTTGCCCACAGAAACGACTCGTACGCACGCTTCGGTTTGCGATAGGCGCCAGCACGTCGCGCAAAGGCTGCAAGACTTTGATAGGGGTCGTCCATCATTGCGGAAAGCCACATCGGCATTTCTCCGATCGCGCGTCGCACGCCACGATCATCGAACGGATGTAGCCAATGCCTTTGCCTCATGCGTTCCCAAAAGGCGTCGCTGTCGCAAGCAGCGAAATCAGCGACAACTGTCACCGGAACGCTGTCGATTCCCATGGCCCGCCAGGCGCACGCCCAGTGGTGATGGTCGACAACAAAAAAAGAGTGTCCTGGTCCCAACGCTACCCGGACCGCATGCCGCTCCATGAACGCGTTGGTGTCGTTGGAATGACGGTCGGTCAGAAGCGCTTTAGCGCTGACGTAACGCGCGCCGATTGTCATTTGAGTCGGCCGCAATTCATTGACATGCAAATACATCATGATGGAAAAGTTTGTTGAAACGCATTTTCGGACGAGCACTACTCATGCCTCGATATTGCGGGCCAACGCGATCCGTCGGCAACATCGCAATGGTTGCCGCGCTCGCATGGACCGACCAGCATTCGGCATGTCCTTTCGCGCCAGCCTCCGTCCGAATTGCGTGGTCCCACTCACGAAGGAACTGTGCCTCGACTTGTCGTCACTGCTTGATCGGACCGGTCGCGTTAGAGTCGGACGCGCCTTGGGGCGACATGCCACTTTCGCGCTTTTGCATCAATGTGCCACTCGCCGGTTTGCCGGTGCCGGCGTCCGCAGCACGGCCCATGCTCTGCCCAGCGGTACCCGGCTGGGTGCTTTGAGCATCCTGCTTCGGCTGCACGTTGCCGGTATTGGGTTGTTGTGCAAACGCGCAAGCGCTAGCAATTATTGAAATAACGCTCACTCCTGCCACTATCAGCTTCATGACGATCTCCATTTGTGAAGCGCGCGCTTGGAACCTCTCTACCCATCTCCGTAGCATTTCTCATGCCCTCGAGCAGCATCGTTGCAGGGGCCGAAATCAGCCGTCGCGGCCTGTCATCTCGGGTGCGATCGACGCATGGTTCAGCAGCCCGACGAGCGCGACACCACCGACCACGTTACCTAGCAGCGTCGGCGCGAAAAATCGCAGCAGGTAGTCCGGCACAGCGGCATGGCCGCGCAGCACCGCGTATGCCGCTTCCACTGAGCCCGCGATCACGTGGGCCAGATCGCACACTGCAACGACGTACGTGAGGACCGCGACGATCAGCACGGCGGCGGATCTCGCGCTCGGCAGCAGCCAAACCATCAGTGCGATCAGCCAGCCCGCGAGAACCGCCTTCATGGTCGTAGAAGCGAAGGTCGAACTGTACGGCGCTTGCGACAACTGGTCGAGAACCGGCGCGAGCTTCTGCGCGAAGGACGTCGGCATCGTAAGGATTCCGGCGAAGATCCACGTTCCCGCAAGGTTCGCTGCCAGCACGATCACCCATAGCCGCAGCGCGATGGCGGCAACCCGCAGGCTGCGCCTCGTCAGGACCGGCAGCAGCACGGTCAACGTGCTTTCGGTGAACAGTTGCTGGCGTCCGAGCACGACGATGATGAAGCCGACGCAGTAGCCCGCCGCGCCGGTCAGCGAGGTCCCGTCGCGGTCGAACGACGTCTTGCTCTGAAGCACCGCCTCCGTCAGAAACGAAAAGCCCATCGATAGTCCAGCGGCCAGCGCGGACCACAGCAACGCGAGTGGCTTGCGCTCGAGCGCCGTCTCGCCTTCCTCCCGGATGATTTCGTGGATGACCAGCGCGCGAGGGGAACTATGTGCGGAGGCCTGGTCGCGCTCCTCGTCATCGAGGTGTGGCGACGCATGTCCTGCGGGGTGCTCGTCGTGTGTTTTGGGCTGGCTTGCCATTCGCAATGCTCCAGGTTGTTCGCCGCGGTTGCCCCGTACGGCGCGCCCGCCGTCGATGAGCTGGCGGCGCATTCGGGAAGTCGCAGATAACGCCGACGTCGAAACCACGCTGCTGTCGGATGCGGATCTCGTCGCAAAGGCCAACGTGCGCACTCGGCCGCGATGCCGCGTCTCGAGTTCGGGGTGCGTCTACCTTTTTGCTTCGTCGCGGTCCGCAGCAGAGCGGCCAGGGAATTGCGTGACCGTCTCCGGCAGGTGCTCGAGGAGCCACTTCGCCATTTCGACTTCCTGGGGCAGAATCTGCTCGCAAACCTGACGGTCGCATGTGGACGGCGCGAGTCTGTCTGCGCATGCCGCGTTCCCGCACACCTGACGTGAGCGGACATTGGAGCGACGTGCGGCGCCCCGCGCGGGCGGCAGGGCGAGACAGGGGCGACGAGCGGCGTGATATCTCGCTCCGGCAGCTAGTCGGGGCAGACAAGTCGCGGTTAACTTCCTTTGGTGGCATCCGGAGCGTCGGAGGCTTCGGTCGTTCTGCTTGCACGCTTTGGCTCGCCTAAAGCAAGTCGGTAGGCGCTAACGGGCTAGCGGTCTCGAGACCAGCTTTGCGCGCACGTGCGAGTAGGCCCCCCAACGAGGCGGATCGCGAAGAGGACCATCGCTTTGCACACGAAAACGATGTTCCGTCGGAGTGTCGTGAAAAATCGTGTGCGATGGAGGTGTTCGCTAAGCGGCTGCTGTTTGCGCTTATCGGACTTCTCCATCTCCGGTTCCGAGCCCCAGTCCGCTTTGCTCGACGATGTCGAGTCGTCGCACCAGCACGTTTTCCGCAAGCTGTCTGCTGACGAGTTCTCTGCATAGCCACGATACGTCTGACGCGCGCGTGGCGACGATGGAGACTTCGACGGTCTGGTCGTCGAACTGCCTGACGTCGCCCGCAAGTTGCGCATCGCTGTCGAGCAACACCCGGTATAGAAGCAGGAGGCCCGACTTGTCCGCGAGACGAATCGACATCTGGATCAGCATCTTTTCACCCGTTCCGTTGCCACCGAAAATGGGAGTCCTCCCGGCGCCATCGACCGGTCGATCTTCTCGTGTTCACCCGGTCAAAAATCGGCGACATGCCTGCGCATTAATGGCGACTCTTTGAATGCCGACGATTGCCAGGGCGATCGCGCATCCGTCATGCCAAGGCGAGACGCAAGGGCATACCTCATTCTGATCCTTTACCTGGATGCATTGGTGCTCATCCGGAGACGTGAAGCGAGGGCTTACGGAGAATTGCTGGTGCGATTCCGGGAATAACCCCTGCTCATTCCAGTTGATGCTGTCGCGGGACTGGCGTTAGGCAGCAGCGGGTAGTCGGGAATGCTCGTTGCGGCGGGCCAGGCTGCATCACTTTCGCGCCGGCCCTTTGCGGCCGGTACCTGCAGATCACCCCATTCGAGGAAACGGTTATGACGAGCGAAACGCTTCTGGTACTTCCAGATAACGGAGACGAGACCGAACGGGCTGCGGTGGGCAGCGCCGACAGACGCACGGAAGTCAATCATTTTTTCGATGCGACTGAAAGGTTGTTTGAACTGAACCGCACGGCAGTAAAGACTTCAATTGATGAGCAATGTGTAGTCGCATTGAAGGCGCTTGAAGAAAGGTCGCCGCTGGGCGCGTGGCGGCTGCAGGCGAGCTATGTCCTTGCCGGATCGGCAAAGGCGGTTGCCTACTGGCGTCATGCGAGCGAAATCCTGCTGGACTCGTTTGCGGATGCCGTGAGTGACGCCGAGCATCGCGTGAACCGGGGCTTCCTCGTGATGACAGGTGCGATGGAAGATGCGAGCGTCGGGCTCGGGTCCTCGATTCTCATGGGAGACCCGGGGCCCGCGACACAGAGCATGGAGGAAACGGCGCAGATTATCTCGCAACCGGAGGACGAGACTCCTGCGCGACGGCGCGGTAGGGCAGACGGACAAAGCGCGTCAAAGTAGTGCAGGCACGACGTAGAGCAATACGCGCGGCCACACTTACCTAACCGCGGCAGTCGGATGAGACGAAAGAGCGGAATTGGCCCACGCCGCGGCCGGCGCGCGCGAATCATTTATGCGTGTCGCGCGCACCGGTCCGCCGGTTGCGTCGAGAGGCGAACGCATCGGCGCTTCTAGCGGAAACCCAGATGAAACAGACGAACGGATACAAGGAAAAGGTAGCGTAATGGAAACACGCATGCAGAATTCGTCGCGGGGCACGACGCTCGTACGCGGACTCGGGTGGTTCAGCATCGCGCTTGGTGTTGCCGAACTCGTGGCGCCGCGAGTAGTGTCGAGAGCGGCAGGTGTCGAGGCCCGCACCGCGCTTGTTCGTGCCTACGGCCTGCGGGAGATCGCTTGCGGAATCGGCCTGCTTGCCGCGCGCGACCCACAGCCATTCCTCGCGGCACGCGTGGCCGGCGACGTCGCCGACATGGGCAGCGTCGCCGCCGCATCGTACAAGCTGAGCCCGCGCGACAAACGCCGTTCCCTCGGCGCGGCCATTAACATCGCGGGCATTACGGCACTAGACCTTTACGCGACGCGAGCGTGTCGTGATACTCGGACGCTTGCGAGCTCTGGTCGCGCGGTACGTCAAGATTACAGCGGACGCACCGGTTTTCCACGCAGCCCCGAACAGATGCGCGGCGCGGCGCTTGCCGATTTCCACATGCCGCGCGACATGCGGGCGCCGGATGCGTTACAGCCCTACACCACTACCTGGTTCGATGCCACGAAACCCGAGCGGGCGGACGAAAGGCTGTTGGCGAAGGGCAAGAACGATCCCGAACAAGGCCCCTACGCGCCCGAACACGGCCATCTCGAGCCCGACCTGGAACCCGCGAAAGACTTGGCACGCCCACGCAGCAAGGGCGATCTGAAAGCTTGAACCTTCGTTCGCCCCGCCCTGGTGATCCGAAGCCCAGCTGTTCGAAAAGCCGCGAAGCGATTCAGCCGACGCCTGCTTCGACGCATCCGGTCTTGCACCGCGCGTCGATCCGGCGCTCAACTGCACGGAGCGTTATCCATCGAAAATTCGTCTTTCGGGTTATCTCGTATCGACGCTGAACCCGCGGCAATGGAATAAGCGGCGAGCGCCGGAAGCCCATTCGACGGGCAATCCCGCGCTGTGCCGGTCGTAGCTTACTGTTGCTTAGCCTTCTGGTTGCCGGCCCTTTCCGCAAACTCGGTCAGCTTGAGATCCGTGGCCTTTTCTTCCTCTAGCGTCTCTTTCAGCAGCTTCACGGCTTCAGTGAAACCCAGTTGCTTGCCAATGGCGCACAGACTACCGTAGGTGGCGATCTCGTAGTGTTCGACCTTCTGCGCGGCAGCCACGAGGCCCGCATCGAGGACGGCACCTTTTTCAATCTCGTCGATCAGTTCCTGACCTTCTTCTATCAATCCCTCCATCGCGATGCACTTCATTCTCTTCAGGCGGATGTCGCAGGTTTCCACCACCTTGTCGATCCGTTCGACCTGTCCTTGCGTTTCTTCAAGATGAGTCTTGAATGCGTCGCTCAGTGCCGGGTCGGAAGCGGCGCGGGAGAGTTTCGCCAGTGCCCGCGTCAGTTGCTTTTCCGCACTATAGATATCGGAAAGCATGTGCACGAACAAATCATCGACCGTCTTTCGCTGTGACATTTGGGGGCTCCTAAAAGGTTGTTCAGAGCCCTCAGCGGCGCAACGAGTATGCCTGAGACCGACCGACGCGCATCCAGACCTGCGGCCGGAAATGGATCGTGAACGGTTCTCATCGAAGCGACGTTAGCTGGGCTTCCAATATGTCTTCGGACAGGTGGCTTCGATGTCCGCGATGGACGGGGAATGCGGCACTCTCCCTGCACCGGGCACGGCCGAGCGCCGGCCTGGATCGCTAATGCCAAAGACCCCAGCAGGTTCCTGATTACGGAAGCAACGGCGAAGTCAGCGGCGAGTGCACAGAAACCACCGGGGCTTTTTGGGCGGGGGAGGTGTCAAGAGGGCGAAGCTTGCGTAATGTGAGGGGAATTGCCAACGTTTAGAAGTTGACGTCGAGCCATACCTTCGCCCAAGCCACACCGCGCTCATTTGCGGAAGCCTCGGTGTCGAAATAGCCGATGTCGGTGAAGCGAAAGACCTGGCGATTGTCCGCGTAGTCCTGAGGGCGGCGCTCAACCTCTATGCGAGCGTGGTAGTGAAAGCCTCTCTTCTCCGGTAACGAACGAATCATCCACTCCCGATGCGTCACCTGCCACGATACGTCGGTCATTCTGATTTATATGGACGCCTTCCCGTTTGCCAGGTGCGACCAATCTCCATAGTAAGTGGGTCTTCTACGCGGCGTAGACCGCATAACCGGGTTGATACGTTCGACCATGAGCCATTAGCGCCGATGATGCACTCAATCTTTTGAGCCAGCGCCATGCACCGGCCCCACGAATGCAGCAAACTTCTGGCCTGAGTGGTACCCATGGGCACCGCCGATCGTCGCGATCGCCGTCATGCATGTTTTGAGAGTTTCGCTAGCAGTCCCTGTGCCTCGGCGGTTTTCATAGCCTGTCCGAAAAACGCGGTCGACAGCGCTCAAGCGTACGCGGATTCTCGCCCGCCGTGGAAAAATGGGGCCGCTTGCGGGGGAGGAGACGCGTCGATGCAACGCGTCGCGGCGCAAAGTGGACAGCGTAAAGATCTTTGCAACCCTTAGCTAGAAAAGGCGTGACCTTAGGAACCAGAAAAGGCCATTTCGCAGTCGACCTCCGAGCAGATCCAATTCCTCGTCGTTCACGTGCACACGGTTTCTGGCGAGAAGAACTGCCGAAGTACGAACGGCAGGCCGGGCGCGTCAGCCTCGAACGCGCGTATTCCTGGTCATCGCCGCAGCCCGATGAGATTGGCGACAATCCTTTCGTTGCATACTCTCACCCATTAAACAAGGCGTCGGTTCCCCGCTCTCTAGTTGAACATTTCCGGCCGCAAGTCGCTTACCTCGATGATCACATCGGCCGGCAGATTGGCCCGGCGTGCTGCGGCGCGGATGGCATCGGCGCTAGGCGCCTCATAAAGGCAATAAGTCTTCTTCTTGTCCGCGCTGAGAAACGAAAAGAGCCACTCGACACCTTCTTCGTCGTTGATTCTCTTCACAGTTGCAGCACTTTCGTCTGTGACCTCGAGTTGTTCTGCAAAATTACGTTCAATCATAAACCGCGGCATACGATTCTCCTTGAGTAGCGACCGCACATTGCATCTCAAACTGTACGATCGACTGTGTTAATTTCTGTTCCCTGCTATTGCCTGCGCGCCACCAATGCGCTCGACGAGTGCGAACATCTCGAGTTTTTTGGCTGCTGCGGCCGCCATCGACAGCAGATCCCGCGCACGTGCTCTATCTCCGATGCCATTGCGTGCCACCAGCATGAGCGCGTATTCGTGGCGGCCATGTGCGAGCCAGGGCCAGGCTCGCAAGCGCTCATCCATGCTCAGCGCGTATTCGAAATGCTGTTCGGCCGCTGACCAGTCGCCGAGAGCATGGGCCAGCATGCCAAGGAACCGTGCCGCAGATCCACAGCAAAGCGTAAAGACGGGAACGGTGACGACCTGATCCCGGAACGGCAGGAGAAGGGCATAAATCCGTTCGGCATGTTCGACGTCCCGCAGGCGGGCGGCAACCTCCGCCAGATATGTCAACGTGACAAGCCGCTTGCTGTCCACGGGGATGCTGGATTCCGATTCCGCAAGCCGAACGAGATTGTCGCGGGCCTGCGCGTCGAAGCCGAGATCACTGCAGATCAACATGAATCCTGGCCGCCACGTAGTGTCCTCGGAATGCTCGTCGACAAACCGCTTGAAGATCGGCGCGACCTCAGCGAGCCGGCCCTGTTCGCGACGTATCGCGAACATTTGCATGCCGTAGACACCGGTAGCGAAATTCGCGTCAGCGTTCTGCGCCATCTGCAACGAGTCGCGCGCCTTGTGCTCCGCCTCGGCGAAGTCACCGACGAGTATGGCCCGCATCGCCTGCGCCCCCGTCACGCACCACTTGTCGACGAAGTGCTGTCCGCTGGCGGCGATCTGCCGATACCGTTCCAGCGCGCTTTCGAAACGGTCCACCTCGCCGATCTCCAGGTAGCCGGCAAGACATCGGGCGCATGCATGCCCGATGGTATGCGCATCGCCGAGATCCTCCGCCATCTGCCTCAACTCCAGCAGCACGCTTTCACGCTCCGCAAACCTGTTCGCAGGTAACGGGAGAGCCCCGACATGCATCAACTCGCACGCCAATGCATCGAACAGGCTCGGCAGATCGTTCAGGCGTCTGGCGAGGGCGACGGCCTCCTCGGCAAATTCACTACTTTGTTCGCGTGCACCTGTCATATGCACGGTGCGGACGAGGCGGCACAACAGGCGGCAACGCTCCACCGATTCCTCGGTGCCGATCAGGGCGAGGGCCTCTTCCAGCAGCGAAAGCGATGCATCGCCGGAACCTTCTAGGAAGGTCTCGGCAGTATCGAACTCCAACGCTGCCTGCACGAGATACGACGTGAGCTTCCATTCACGGGCAATCCGGACGGCCTCGCGGAAGGTCGCGATCGCCTCGCGTTGGGCCAGTCTGAGCTCTGCCCTGCCTCTTGTCAGCAGCAAAGGCAGCAGGTGAGTGGCACGATCCGGCTCGCTGTGGAAGCATCGGTTGACCAGTTCAAGTCCGCGTTGCACATGGGCGATAGCTTCATCGTAGGCGGCGCCCGCCAGCGCCCGTTCCCCGGCGCGCTGCCAATAGCCGATCGCGCGATCCGGCAGGTCGGCCGCAGCGAAGTTCTGAGCGATCACTTCGGGTTGCCGCTCGACGACGTCCGGATAATGTTCTTCAAGAGCACCGGCGATCAGCGCGTGGTAGTTCCGGCGGCGCGCAAGCAGCAGGGATTGGTATGCAATCTCCTGGATCAGTGCATGCCGGAACAGGAAGGCGTCTTCTTCGGCGAGTTTCCCCGCAGCAGGAACAATGATTTCGGCCGCAATCAGCCGGTCGAGTGATTCCTGCAGTTCTTTCTCTGACCTGGACGCAATCAGACCAAGCAGCTTCCTGCCGAACTCACGTCCCACTGTGGCCGCGACCTGCGCGGTTTCCTTGACGATTGGCTCCAGCCGGTCGAGCCTCGACAGCAGCGAACCCTGCAGCGTGTCCGGAATCGCGATTGTCTGCCGCGTGCCTTTCAACTCGTAGCCGGCCCCGGTCTCCTCCAACTGGTCGCCCTGGAGAACGGCCTTGGTCAGTTCTTCGACAAAGAGCGGCACACCGTCCGTCTTGGAGACGATCTGGTCGAGTATGAGATCCGGCAGCCGCTTGCCGCCCGTCAGCCGCTCGATCATTGCAACGCAATCACGGCGCGATAGCCGATCGAGATTGAGGTGTACGAGATGAGGGTAAGTCCATCCCGGGTCGAACTCGGGCCGCGCCGTGACAAGTACCATCAGCCGGGCGGACGTCAGCCGTTCAACCACGAGCCGGACGAACTCGAGGGATGACGGATCGATCCAGTGCGCGTCTTCGACAACGAAAAGCACCGGCTGAACACACGTCGACATTTCGAGCATGGCCACCAGCGCGTCCAGCGTCCGGCGCTTGAAGGAAGGAGAAGAAGTGTCGACTGCCGGATGTGGCGCGCCTGTCGGAATACCAAGCAGATTCGTAAGCACCAGAAGTGTCTCGTCGACATCGAGTCCGAGTCTTGCGATCCCGGCCTCTAGCCGCTCCATATTCGATGCATCTGACGCGTCCGGGCCGATGCCAAAAGTGCGCTGTAGCCAGCGTTGTACCGGCCAAAAAGGGCTGTTGCGATAGTACGCGGAACATTGAAGCGAAACGATTGCATGCGTGTCTTCACTGATGCTGTCGCAGAGCGCCCGCAGCACGCGGGATTTTCCGATTCCCGGCTCGCCGGTCAACAGAACGCAGCGCATTTCGCTATCGACGCTCTGCCTCCACCGCCGCCGCATCATGTCGAGTTCTGCAGCCCGGCCCACGAGCGGTGTCATCCCGTGGACCGCTCTGATTTCGAAGCGGTCGATCGTGTCCGCTTGCGCCAGTACTCGTTGGACCCGAACCGGACCGGTGACACCTTTCAGTTCTCGCCAGCCAAGGTCTTCAAGCTTGAACGACCCTTCGATCAGATGCTGCGTGGCCGGCCCCACGACGATCGCGTCGGGCGGAGCGAGCGACTGCAGCCTTGCGGCTATGATTGGCGCCTCCCCGACGATGGCCTGGTGATCCAGCGAAGATCCGGCGCCAATCGCGCCGGCGACGACAAGTCCCGTTTCGATCCCGATCCGGACATGCAGGCGCACGCCGTACTCCGTTTCGATGAGATCGTTGGCCTCGCGAAGCGCCGCTATGGCAGCGAGCGCGGCGAGTACCGCGCGTATGGCATCGTCTTCGTGCGCACTCGGATAGCCGAAATAGACGAGCAGGCCGTCGCCGATATAAAGCGCGATGCGACCATCATGGGCTTCGATTGCCCGCGCACAGGCTTGATGGTAGACGCCTAGCAGACGTCGCATATCCTCTGGATCGAATCGCTCCGCTAGCGCTGTCGAATCGATCAGGTCGACGAACATCACTGTGATTTGCCGCCTCTCGGCCTCGATGGCTTCAGATGCAGGCGACGGTGCGTCCGCGCGTTCCGCCACCCGGCCAGGCGAATGCACGTGGAATTCGCTCAGCGCGGCAAGTCCCTTTGCGAGCCGCTTGCGGTCACCAAGCGTAAGGCCGAGTTCCTTCAGGTCATCGTCGGAAAGATCGCCGAGCACATCCCAGTCGATTCCTTGTGAGGCGAACTTCGCAGTATGGGCGCCGAGGCCAATCTGCGCTAACCATGTCGTCAGATCGTCGGTCATTGCTGGATCTCTGGAATCCCTATCCAACGCTATCATCGGCGTGGTAGCCCAACTTGTCCATGCGGCTTCGCATCTCGTTCCGGCGAGTTTCGGGACCGGCGCGTGCGATGGGTCTTTTTAAGTAGGAACGACGAACATTTCGACCCGGTGACCTCGGCCGCACTGCCCACACCTGCAGCTTCAGCCCCTGGCATTGCAGGGTCTGCCAGCCGCGACGCCGCACGTCGTGACCGGCCACCCCCCGCGAGAGCGGGCATCCGCCTTCAGTGCTCGACCTGCCAGCGCAGCACCGGATGTGTCGCGCCCGTCGGCATCACCCATGCGCCATTGCTGCCGAAGTTCCAGCCGACGAAACTCCTCGGATCGCTCATCTGCGCGGTGGTCAAGCCGTTCGAAGCCGGCAGATTGCCGCCGCTTTTTGCTTGTCCCGTCGTTTCGGTATCCCAGTAGACGTCGCTGCCGAGTCCTGTGCAGAATTCGCAGACCCCGCCCACCGTCACAAGATTGAACGCTGAGACCTTGCCCGACGCGAACGACTCCGTGATCGTCCCGGTGTTGCGGTTGACGAGGCCGCCGGACGAGCCGCGTGACTCGTTAGCGGCAACGTTGCCGGTCGCGTAGGACTGGGTGATCGTGCCCAGATTGCTATAAACGAGGCCGCCGCCGCCGGAGTCCGCCGTGACGTTGGCGCCGCTGCCGGAGCGCGCGATCGTTCCATAGTTGGTGCCGACGAGACCACCAAGCGTCGCGCCGGCGGCATTGGATGCCGGCGCGATGTAACCCGAGGTGAACGTATTGATGATCAGCCCGTGATTGCTCATGGCGAGAATGCCGTCGGACCTGTAAGACGGCGCATAGGTGCCCGACTGCGCGTTCAGGATGTTCACGTCCCTGACCGCGCCGTTCGCGGCAATATCGCTAAACACAGCGTCCGTGTCGGGCCTGATGTTGGACACGCTGTGCCACATGCCGTCAAATTGACCGGTGAACGACAGCTTGCTGGCGAATCCGAGCGTCTTGAACGCGTAGCCGCCCGCGTCAATGTCGCGGCCCAGCGCATAGTTGCCGCTCATATCGTTCTCGATGTTCTGCAGATCCTGCGCCGTATTGACGAGCTTGTAGCCGGTGATCTGCGAGAGCAGCCCGCTATAGTCTGGCGCGGCCCACCCACCGTTCGCGAGTATGGTGCCTGGCGTGAAGCCGCCGGTCATGTCATAGAACGCGCTTACCGTGCCGGTGCTTTGCGACCAGTCGATCATTCCGTTGTTCGTGACGCTGCCGCCGTTGTTCACGCCGGCCGCGTCGGCGCGAAGCGTCAGCGCGCCGCCGCCCTGGTTGCTGAAGGTGACGCCCGGGCCGACCGATACGCTATGCGCCGCGTTCAGCGCGAGCGATGCGCCGCCTGTCCACTGAATGCTTTGATCCGCGTCGATGTCGCCGCTCCGGCCTGCTGCACCGGTGGTCGTCATTGAGATCGACGTACCGTCGTTCATGCTGCGCGCGAATGAGCGCGCCGCGCCGTTATCGAACGTGTAGGCGGGCAGCGTGACGTTCCATTGACCCGCGACGACCTTCGCGAAGTCCCCCCAGAACGTGAAGAGCCCCGTGTCCATATCGACCGTGCCGCCTTTGCCGTCCGCGTTCTTCGCGGCGATGTTGCCCGCGAGAATCACCTGTCCACCGGGGCCCGTGACGAGCCACACATGCCCGTCGCGCACGGCGGTGCCGGTCGCACGCAGGACGTCGGCGTTGCCAGCGAGGGCATAGATGTTGCCGTCAACGGCTTGCAGGCTGACCTGCGCCGCTTCGACCGCGCCCGTGTTGACGATCGCGCCGCCGCTCGCTGTCTGCACGAATATCTGCCGCGAGCTGGAGGAGTCCTGCAACAGCACCTTGGTCCCGACACCGACTTCGGCGGTGCCATTCGGCGCGCTGACGTTGCCGTAGTTGTCCACTTCCTTCGCGGCTATCAGCAGTACGTCACCGTTCGTCGAGCCGATATTGCCGAGATTGACCACGCGATGATCCGACCCGCCGGAAAACGTCAGCGCGGAGCCGTTCATGAACGACGCGTTGTCGGTGTCGAGCGTGGAGGCGACGAAGCGGCCGCCCGTCGTGACGACACCTTGCGGCCCGATCAGCACGCCTTGCGGATTGATCAGGTAGACGCTGCCCGTCGCGTTCAGCTTGCCGAGCAGCATTGACGGCGAACCGCCTGTCACGCGGTTCAGCGTCGCGCCGTCGCCGTTGTTGAAGATGACCGTGTTGCCCTTGCCAATAGAGAAGCGATTCCAGTCGATCACGCCGCGCGTTGAGCCCGGCTGTGTGACCACAAGCTCGTTGCCCTGGGCGGCTATCGTGCCCGCGCCGGCGACGTAACGGCCGCCTTGTGGAAGGACGCCCGCCGCGAGCGCCACGGGTGTCAGGGACAGTCCAGTCAGCGAAATGCCGATGGCCAGCAGGGAGCCTGCATTTGAATGTTGCCGACGCTGTGCGCGTAGCACATTCCGAGGTAGGTTCGGTCGTGACATACCCTCTCCCGAGTCCACGCAAAATGGCTGCCGACGACCCGCAGAGTGGAGCGCAGATACATTGGTCGCAGCGTCTGAAGAATAGCTCCCGGCCCCGCGCATGCATGCCGATATCTCTGCGTTTTGCGCCTTGTCGTCTGTGCAGTTCGGGCCACTTGTTGTGTGGCGACATCTTTTGGCGCGTCTACGAAATACCTGTGGACAGCCGATGGCGATAGACAAAAGCGAAGCGCTTCATACGTGTTTGCTTGCTGGGCTTAAGCAGCATGGTTACCGCCAGTTGCCGGCGTCGAAATTCCCCCGGTGCGCAATGGACTCCGACAGGCATGACTGCCGCTGCAGACTTTAGCCGCGCTCGGAATATCTTTTTCTCCTCCCCGTTTACTCAACACCTCTCTTCGGCATCCGATTTGCCGATTTCACCCCGCCACATCTCATCGCAGGTTGCCAACCGCGAGGCATCGTCATGCTCCTGACAGGTGACCCGCTGCCCGGCCATGGATAACACGCGACTCGACTTTCAATGGAGGTTAAGCCACACATCAATACCTAACCGAAGATGTTTCCGTAGACGCGGGTCAACCTCAGGAGCCATCATGAAATCGCTATTCAAGCCCCGCAGCTTCAGACCACTGGGTTCTGGCGCTGCCAGCCTGTCCGCTGCCGTCTTCATCGGCGCGTTGGCCGCAGGCCAAGCACGCGCGGAACAGCCGCCGCCGCCTTGCCATCCGAATCCGAACGCGGCAGCTGACAGCGCGCTGGTGCGTCAGCGCGGCGACATCGCGCACCTGCCGGATCCGCTGCAAGATCTCCTCCAAAGGATGGCCGAACGGCCCCATAGCTATTTGCCAATTCAGGCCTATGCCGAGGCCGACAAACCGAGCCAGCTGTTCCAGTATTTCCTGCTGTCCACAGTAGGATTCGAACCCAATACCTTCACGACACGATTCCCGGGCATCAACGACCAGGCGATGCTGACGGCAACTGGCGGCAACTGCGGCTTGCCCACCATCGGTGCGGTGCGCCTGGTGGTCGAACCGAAGCCCGGACTGCCCACTGATCCCGCTAACGTTCGCGCCTTCATCGATGTATTTACCGACCTTTCCAATCTGTTTGTGATCAACAACGAAAGCGGCTGGTATGAGGGCTGGATGATCCACGATCTGCAAGTCCCGAATGTCGCACCGCCCCGTCCCGACGGGCACGCCCAGTTCGGCACAATGACAGTCGCAGACGCAGCCGCTTTGCGGGCAATGGGTACGCACCACAACGTGCCGGGCCAGCTCTTCACAATGGATGGCAAGTCACCGCATTTGCCCGATGCTTCGGACCACTTCCCCGACCGCCAGACCAATATCGTGCCGATCCAGTTAAGCATGGGGGCGCTCAACTGCATGCAGCAGACTGATTGTCACGGCTACTGGGAATTCAACTACACGACCAACTGGATCCATCCACTCTACGAGTTGCCTTTTACCGGAGGTATTCCCGGTAGCTTTGAAGCCGGCAAAGTTGGCGAGCTGTCGTCACTGATCCCCGGCGCTGGACCGGCAGGTGCGAAGAACAGTGCGATCGACTATGGTGACGATCCGAACAATACGGCCCCACTGGGTGGTGCAGGTCCGCGCGACCCCGACCGATTCGATGCCGAAGTCGATAACCAGCGTGAATACCGCCAGCGCTTCATCCCAAGCGGACTGGCGCACGAAATCTACCTGGACACCTACGTGCGACTGGCGTCGTTCGAGCAGGGCACGCCATTCCCGCAGCGCTTGTACGACGCCTATGTGGCCGAAGTCAAACGGGTCGATACCAATGGCGACGGCGTCATTTCGGCACGCGAGGGAGACGTGGATACTCCCAGCGATGGGTTCCCGGACAATTCCCGCCTGTTCTTGCCAGCGACTTCGTTCCGTCGCTTTGCCGTGACGCGCGAAATCAATGACGGCTACCTGGCGCCGAGGTTCGCGCCCAGCCAACGGGCGTGGGTACTGACTGGCGCTGCCATAAGCGTAAGCCCGCCGAGGCCGGCGTCTGCGGGCCGCGACGGCGACGACCGCTGAAGGCAATTCGCAACTCGTCGAACTGACGGGCCGTTTAATGAGTTGCGACAGGCGCTCGGCCCGTACCGTGCGCTTTGAAGGTCGACAGGAGGACCGCCCAAGAGGCGGCCCTCGCTGTCGGCGTTAAGCTTGCTGGCGCGGCCTATCTGATCTGGTTCGGGCTGCGGCTCGTTGTGTCGGCACGGGCAACCCCCTCAGGAGCACGTCACCCGACGAAGGCGCCTCTATCTCGTGCCGCGTTCCTACAAGGTATCGCGACAAATATCGCGAACCCGAAGTCCATCGCCTTTTACGCGGCGGTCTTTTCCTCAGCGGTGCCCACCCACGTTTCCATGCCGACGTTCATCGCGATGCTTGCTACTGTCGGTGCATCAGCGACGTGCTGGTACGGAGCAGTCGCGCTCGTTTTATCGCACACGGTGATTGCGACGGCCTATCGTCGCGCGAAGGCATGGATCGACCTCACATGTGGAGGGCTCATGATTGCGCTGGGAATCCGGCAGGTATTTCGTTAGCGAAGCGCCCGACACATCGAATGAACAAAACTAATGGACAAATGAAATAATGCCATTTTTCTTCATGGAACGAAGACCCTATCATGGCTGCCAATCCTTGCATCGTTCCTTGCAATTTTTCATCGGAAGGCAGCCTCCATGGTCACGACACATAATCTCGGCTTCCCGCGCATCGGCGCAAAACGCGAACTGAAGTTCGGCCTCGAACGCTACTGGAAGGGCGAATCGTCGCGCGAGGAACTGAAGGCGCTCGGCGCGCAACTGCGCGCGCGTCACTGGAATGACCAGCGTGAACTCGATCTCGCACCGGTCGGCGATTTCGCGTTCTACGACCAGGTGCTCGACATGAGCTTCACGCTCGGCAATCTGCCCGCACGCGTGCAGGGCTTTCATGGCGACAAGCTCGACAACTACTTCCGCGTCGCGCGCGGCCGCTCGGCGCAGGATGCCGAAGAGCATGCCGCATGCTGCGGCGGCGTCGCGGCCGGCGAAATGACGAAGTGGTTCGATACCAACTACCACTACATCGTCCCCGAGTTCACGGCCGATACGACGTTTAACCTCGATACGTCCGGCTTCCTCGAACAGCTGCGTGAAGCGCGCGAGCAGGGCGTGAAGGCGAAGCCGGTGATCATCGGCCCGATCACGTATCTATGGCTCGGCAAGGCGAAGGACGACTCCGACAAACTCGCGCTGTTGGCTCGCATCATGCCCGTCTATCGCGCGCTGCTCGACTATTTCAAGGTGATGGACGTCGAGTGGGTGCAGATCGACGAGCCGGTGCTCGTCACCGAACTCGATCCGGCATGGCGCGACGCGTTCGTGACCGCATATCAAGGCTTCGAGGAACGCGGCGTCAAGCTGCTGCTCGCTACCTACTTCGGCCAGCTGAAAGAGAACCTCGAACTTGCGTGCGGCTTGCCCGTCGACGGTCTGCATATCGACGCGATCAACGCACGCGAAGAAATCGCGCTGGCCGCGCGCAAGCTGCCCGCGCACAGCGTGCTGTCGGTCGGCGCGATCAACGGCCGCAACATCTGGAAGACCGATCTGAACGCCGCGCTCGAATGGCTGACGCCGCTCGCGCGCAAACTCGGCGATCGCTTGTGGCTCGCGCCGTCGTGCTCGCTGCTGCACGTGCCGGTCGATCTCGCGAGCGAAGACAAGCTCGACGCGGAAATCCGGTCGTGGCTCGCGTTCGCGCTGCAAAAACTCGACGAACTGAAGGTGCTCGCCACCGCACTGAACGGCGGCCGCGACAAAGTCGCGAACCAGCTCTCCGCCAATGCGGCCGCGATTGCCGTGCGCCGCGAGTCGCCGCGTGTGAACAACCCGGCGGTGAAGGCGGCGCTGGCGCGCATCGACGCGAAGCTCGGCAATCGCCAGCACGCCTATGCCGAGCGCGCGGCGAAGCAGGCCGCGCTGCTCGAACTACCCGCGTACCCGACCACGACGATCGGCTCGTTCCCGCAGACGGCGGAAATCCGCCATGCACGCAGCCAATTCAAAAGCGGCGCGCTCGACCAGCCAGGCTATCGGGCCGCGATGCGGCGGGAAATCGAGCGCAGCGTGCGCGAACAGGAAGCGCTGGGTCTCGACGTGCTCGTGCACGGCGAAGCCGAACGCAACGACATGGTCGAATACTTCGGCGAGCAACTCGACGGCTATGCGTTCAGCCAGTTCGGCTGGGTGCAGTCGTATGGCTCGCGCTGCGTGAAGCCGCCTATCCTGTTCGGCGACATCAGCCGTCCGCGAGCGATGACGGTCGAATGGATCAGCTACGCGCAGTCGCTGACGAACAAGCCGATGAAGGGGATGCTGACAGGCCCCGTGACGATCCTGAACTGGTCGTTCGTGCGCGACGACCAGCCGCGTTCGGTGTCGTGCTACCAGCTCGCGCTGGCGATCCGCGAAGAAGTGCTCGACCTGGAAAAAGCCGGCGTGCGCGTGGTGCAGATCGACGAAGCCGCGCTTCGCGAAGGCCTGCCGCTGCGTCGCGCGCAGTGGGGCGAGTATCTGCGCTGGGCGGTCGAGTCGTTCCGGATCACCGCGAACGGCGTGCGTGACGAAACGCAGATCCACACGCATATGTGCTATTCGGAGTTCAACGACATCATCGCGTCGATCGCCGGCATGGATGCGGACGTCATCACGATCGAGACCTCGCGCTCGGACATGGAGCTGCTCGACGCGTTCGACGACTTCAACTATCCGAACGAGATCGGCCCCGGCGTCTATGACATTCACTCGCCGAACATCCCGACGCAGCAGCACATCGTTCAATTGATGCAAAAGGCGGCGGAGCGCATTCCGGCACAACGTCTGTGGGTGAACCCGGACTGCGGTCTGAAGACGCGTCAGTGGGCTGAAGTGATTCCCGCGCTGACGAACATGGTTGCCGCCGCGAAGACGCTGCGCAGCCAGGTCTAGTAAAACGGCGAGCGAGCCGTCGCTTTCTTCGCGGCGGCTCGTATCCGGATCGGTTTGCCTCTCGGCGCCGAGCTTTGAGCAGGGCGCTACATTCCTTTCCGCCAGACAGATGCCGCGGTGTTACATGCCGCGCGTCCGTAGCACACGCAATCACAGTTCAATCGCGCCAATACCCACGCCAACCGTATTGGACGTTCAACCTGATTGATACACTTTCAAAATTCCTCCACCAGTTGGCTGCATCGTCAGCAGAAGCGGCATGCCGGCACCTCCATCCCGCGCCGAGGCAGTCTCGCGCGGCGGCGGCGCAGCGACCGGGAACGCTGATTGCGAGGTAATCACGATGGCCGCGCTTAGCCACGGTCACCCCGCAATCTCACATAGGAGAACCTCATGACCTCGGACAAGAATTCGAATCGACAGCCGTCGAACCCGGCGCAACCCGGCCGAGACAGCGGACAGCAGCAACAGAACCAGACTCCTCCGACGCATCAGGGCGGCCAGCGGCAGCCCTGAGCCCGATGAGTGACGGCGCGTGTGCAAGCGCCGTCGCTCGGACCCACGGAATTTCTAGCGAAATAGCGCCGCGAATGGCGGATCGTGACTACGAAGGCGACGTGGAAAAACTACACATCTATCTGTTCGGCGCACACGATGCGGTTCGGCACGAGCAGGCGCTGATCCGGCTCGACAAGGCGGGCTACATGGTCACGCTCCCGCGGCTCGTGGTCGAGGATCTGCCGACCTACACACAGGGACGTGAACGCCCCGAGCTGCAAAGTCTGATCCGGCGCATCGCGCCGCACGATACGCTCGTCGTACTCGAGCTCGCCGCGCTCGGCTGCAATGCGCGCGACATTCTCGCCACCGTGATGCAGTGCCGGAAGGCCGGCGCGGCGCTGCGGTGCGTCGAAGTCGGCCATACGGATCTGGCCGGACGTCCGGAGCCATCGGCGGTGAAGGCGCTGCGCGCGCTGGTGCGGCTCGATGCCGCGTGCCGCAGCCTGCGTAGCCGCGACAGTCTCGCCGCCGTGCGCGCGAGCGGCAAGCACACCGGCAGACCGCCTTCGCTGTCCGAGCAGCAGCGCCAACGCGTGCTGCAATCCCTCGGCAGAGGACAGTCGGTCAGCGAAGTGGCGCGACGCTTCGGCACTTCGCGCCAGACCGTGATGCGCATTCGCGCGGACACCCCAGCCATGTAGAAAATACCCGCCGGTTTCTTTCGTATCGTTCTTACCGCATCGCCGTTCGGGCATCCCGCGAGGCGCGTTTCGCGTGGGCGGTTGCGTGAAACGCGCCACGCAAGCTTCCATATGCCCTGTCCGTAACAGACCAGTTACGGACAGGGGCATGTGCTTTGCTTTGAAAGTTCACACGTCTAACCTCAACCTACAACCACATTATCAAACGTTGAGATCCGAACCCGAGGCGCGGCGCGATACCGTGTGAAAGCCATGAACGTGAAACGTCTGACTGTTTATGCAAACCCGGGATCACTGCGAGTCGTCGCAGTCTGGAAAAGCCTGATCGAACATCGTGCGCAAGTATGCGGCTGGTCCGCGCACGTGAACAACGCAGGCGGACGCGAGTCACTGAGCGTCGATCTGGTCGATTGCCCCGCCGAACGCCTCGCGATCATCTCGGCCGCGTTGAGCGCGGGACCGATGACGGTGCTGACGAGCGACGCGGAATCGACCATCCGTTCCTCATGAACCCTATGCCATAGTCCGCTCGCCCTTCGCGGCATGGCCTTTGAGCGGCCTCCGTGGCACTGCTCCCCAAGCGACCCCTGTGGTCGCTTCTCTTTTGCGCATCACGAGATTCGCCCGCTCACTTGCTGCGGCGGCGTCTGCTGACTCGCCTCGATGCGCGCGCGGAAATAATGCGCGGTGCGCAGCAGCCCTTCATCGAGCGACATGCCCGGCCGCCAGCCGAGCAGCTTTATCGCCAGCGAGATGTCCGGCTGCCGATGCCACGGATCGTCGGCCGGCAGCGGCTGCGCTTCGAGCGGCGAAGCTGAGCCGGTCACCGCGACGATGCGCTGCGCGATCTCGCGCATCGACACTTCGTGCGGATTGCCGAGATTGACAGGGCCGCCCGGATCGTCGGTGCTGTTCATCAGCAGGATGAAGGCATCGATCATGTCGTCGACATAGCAGAACGAGCGCGTCTGCGTACCGTCGCCATAGACGGTCAGCGGCTCGCCTCGCAGCGCCTGCATCATGAAGTTCGACACCACGCGGCCGTCGGACGGATGCATGCGCGGGCCGTAGGTGTTGAAGATGCGCGCGATGCGGATCGACAGACCATGCTGGCGGCGATAGTCCATGAACAGCGTCTCCGCGCAGCGCTTGCCTTCGTCGTAGCACGAGCGTGGACCGATCGGATTCACGTGGCCCCAGTAGTTTTCCTTCTGCGGATGCACGAGCGCGTCGCCATACACTTCGCTCGTCGATGCCTGGAAAATCCGCGCCTTAACGCGCTTGGCGAGCCCGAGCATATTGATCGCGCCATGCACGCTGGTCTTCGTCGTCTGCACCGGATCGTACTGGTAGTGAATCGGCGACGCAGGGCACGCGAGGTTATAGATTTCGTCGACCTCCACATACAGCGGAAACGTCACGTCGTGACGCATCAGCTCGAAGTTCGGACAGTCGAGCAGATGCGCGATATTGTCCTTCGTTCCGGTGTAAAAGTTGTCGACGCACAGCACGTCGTGTCCCTGCGTGACGAGCCGTTCGCACAGATGCGAGCCGAGAAAACCGGCGCCGCCGGTGACCAGAATGCGCTTGCGGGTGAGTTCTTTCATGGTGCGTGATCCTGTGGTTGGACCGCATGAGCGTCGAAAATCAGCATGGCGTCATGCCGTGACGTGCAGCAGCGCGTCGTGCCAGTCCTGCGCGAAACGGTCGATATGAAAACGCTCCAACGCCGTGCTCCGCGCGCCTTCGCCGAGCCGCCGCGCTTCGTCGGGATCGCGCAACAGTCCGAGCATCGCGTCGACGAGCGCATCGACGTCGGTATGCACGAAGCCGTTTTCGCCGTTGCGGATCACGGTGGCGAGCTCGGTGGTCGCGAGACCGACGATCGGCATGCCGATCGTCATCGCCTCGACGATCGCGAGGCCGAGGCTGGTCCAGCGGATCGGATTGAAAAAGAAGCGGTAGCGCGCGCTGAACGCGGCCAGATCGAGATTGCCGATTTCGCCGATGCCGTCGAGCCGCTGCGCGTCCATGCCGACGAGATCGAGCGGCACGCGCGTGCGCGTTTCGCTGAAGACGTCCGCGCCGAGCCGCCGGCCGCGCTGCGCGAGATGATTGACGACCACGATGCCGCGCTGCAGTTCGCCGCTGTAACGCACGCCGTCGGGCACCACGACGCCGTGTTCGATCACGCGCGTTGGCGTGACGCCGCTGTCCCACATCAGCCGGTTGAAATGCGTGACGTGAATTAGCAGCGTGCCGGGATCGTCGACCCAATGCCATTGCGCGAACGGGTTTTCCTGCGGCGGGTCGTGCTCGACGTAGACTCGCGGCAGAAGTCGCTGCGCGGCGCTCAGCACGTGCTCGCGGTCATATTCCCAGTGCGTGCGATGCTGGTACAGCACCACGTCGAACTCGTGATTGGCGACGTCGTCGATCGCGATCTCGTGCACGTTGTCGCCCCACGGCAAGACGCCGACCTTTCCGGCATAACCGGGCGGATGACCCGGTTTCGTCACCAGATGGAAATCGTGCGGCGTCTGGCTCAGGTAATACATGTAGTTGCCGTGGACGTGCCAGGTCAGCACGCGCAGTCGGCGGCAATTACGCAGCATGGTGCAGATCCTCGTAAAACAGCGAAACGGTTTCCTCATGCAGGCTGCCGGGCGCGCCTGGCTGCGCGCCGGGTGCGCGCGCAAGCTGCTCGCGGGCGGTCTCGACCACCTGTTCGACGCCTACGTTCAGCGCGCATGGATGGCCGTACGGGCAGTCGCGGAACATGCACGGCCGGCACGCCGGATAGTCGGCCAGCACGCGATGCCGCGCATGATCGAGCGGCGCCCAGCGTCGTGTGTCGCTGCCGCACGCGATCACGACCGACGCGGTCGCCATCGCCGCGGCGATGTGCGAGATGCCGGTGTCGTTGCAGACCACGAGCCGCGCATGTGCGACCAGCGCCGCGAGTCCGCCGAGCGACGTCGCGCCGGCCAGATGCAGCGCGGGCGCGCTCATCGCGCCGAGCACCGCGCAGGTCAGCGGCGCTTCGGCGGCCGTGCCGGTGATCGCGATCTGCCAGCCGTCGGCGGCGAGGTGGTCGGCGACGGCCGCGAAGCGCTCGGCGGGCCAGCGTCGCGACGGCAATTGCGAGCCGGGGTGAACCAGCACGAGCCGCTCGTCTTCGATGCCGTGACAGGCGCGCAGCGCGGCGTACTCGTCGAGGTCGGGCGCGGCCAGCGGGAACGCGAGGCGCCGGTCGTGCGCCGGCGCGCCGAGTGCGCTCATCAGCGCGAGATACCGCTCGGGCTCCGGCAGCGCATCCGGCCAATCGATGAAGCAGCCTTCGCGCGTGACCTCATCGGGTTGCACGAAGCCGGCATCGGCGCGCGCGCCGAGTCGATGCAGCAGATCGTTGGCGACGCCGCCGCTGCCGTGCAGCTGGAGCGCCAGATCGAAACGCCGGTCGCGCATCCGCGCGAAGAACGCGGGCAAGCCATCGTTCGTTTCCGGTTGCTCGGGAAAACCGACGGCGCCCGGAAACACGATCAGCTCGTCGACGAGCGCCGCATAGCGCTCGACGAACGCGCGCGCCCACGGCAGTCCGATCAGTGCGATATGCGCAGTGGGGACGGCGGCGCGCAGCGCGCGCAGCGCGGGCACCGCGCACAGCATGTCGCCGAGCTGCAGCGCGCGAAACACGACGATACGGCGCGGCGCGAGCGCCGTCAGTAGCGAGGGTACGGTCATGGAAAGAACACCTTGAAACGGATGGCGCCATAGAGCCGCCAGTAGATCGACAGGAACGGAATCAGAATGGACGTCCAGATCATTTCGGCGACGTGGCGCCAGCCGTGATTGCGCCCGCGCAGCCGACGCGCGCAGAAATAGCCGGTCAACCAGCACCACGCGATCACACCCGCGCCCGCGAGAATCGGCAGGTCCGCGAACCCACCGCCGATCGCAAGCAACGCGGCAGCGAGGATCGCGTAATACAGCAGCGGCGGCCGCGAGCCGATGCGGGTGCGAAACAGCTCGGGATGCTTGCGGTAAAGCAGCGCGTCGAATTGGCTCTTTTTCTGCTGCGCGATGCTGACGCCCCAACGCGCCGGCCGCACCGGATGCACGACCACCGCGTCGCGGGCGCGCACGATCTGGCCGCCGGCGGTAAGGAGCGTGAATTGCAGGTCCGAATCTTCGCGCCACGCCGACGTGAACCGTTCGTCGAAGCCGCCGGTCGCGACGAGCGCCGCGCGCGTGACGAACACGTTCGCGGTCGCGAACTCGGCGCGCGCGAGGCCGCTCGCGTCCGCTTCATAATCGGTCGGTAGTTCGGGTAGCTCGGGCAGCGGCACGACGATCCTGCCGGCGGCCGCCGTGGCACCGGATGCGAGCGCCGCGACGCCGGCCGTCAGCCAATGCGGATCGGGCAGTGTGTCGTCGTCGGTAAAGGCGATCAGCGACGCGCGCGCATACTGCCACCCCGCGTTGCGCGCCCCCGCCGGACCCTGGGTGCGCGTGACCGGCAGGTAGTGCACCTCCAATCCATGCGGCGCCTGCTCGCGCGCGAACCGTTCGACGCAGGCGCGCGTGGCGTCGTCGGGACCGTCGTCGCAGACCACGATCTCATAGCGATGCGGCGCGAACTGTTGCGCGCACAGCGCGTTGAGGCAGTTCGCGAGCATCTGGGGACGGCGATAGGTGGGCACCACCACCGACACGTCGGGCCACGACCCCATGCGCAGCGTGCGGCCGGTTTCCTCGGCATCCTCACTGCTGTAGCGCGCGGCCACGCCGCCATGCAGCGGCGCCGGACACATGACCGACGCGTTCATACGCGCCCCCCCGCCTTGTCGACGAGGAACGGACCGATCACGAGCGCGTCGAGCGGCGAAGTCCAGAACGACTCGACAGCGTCGCGCGGCGAATTCACCATCGGCTCGCCGCGCGTGTTGAACGACGTATTGACGAGGATCGGCACGCCGGTGCGCTGCTTGAACGCGGCCAGCAGGTCGTAGTACAGCGGGTGCTGCGCGCGGTTGATGGTCTGCACGCGCGCGGTTCCGTCCACATGCCGCACGGCCGGAATACGCGTGGCCTTATCGGCGCGCACATCGAAAATGAACAGCATGAACGGCGCGGTTTGGCCGTTTACGAACCATTCGTTTGCTTCCTCTTCCATCACGACCGGAGCGACCGGGCGGAAGTCTTCGCGATCCTTGATCTCGTTGAGCTTCGCCTGCATGTGCGGATCGACGGGCGACGCGAGGATCGAGCGCGCCCCGAGCGCGCGCGGCCCGAATTCGGTGCGGCCTTGATACCAGCCGATCACCTTGCCTTGCGCGAGCAGATCGGCGCTCTCGCCCGCGATATCGGCGAGGCGCCGGTACGGCACTTTCGACCAGCGCAGAAACTGCTCGATTTCCGCTTCGCTGTATTCGGGCCCGAGGTACGCGTGATCCATTTTCCAGCGACGCTCGCGGTCGCCGCGCGCGGCACGTTCGCGGTAGTCGGTCCACAGCGCCGCGCCGAGCGCGGTGCCCGCGTCGCCGGCCGCCGGTTGCACCCACACTTCGCTGAACGGCCCGGCGTCGCGCACCTTCGAATTCATCACGCAGTTCAGCGCGACGCCGCCCGCCATGCACAGGCGGCTCAAGCCGGTCTGCCGATGCAGCCAGTGCGCGAGTTCCAGCACGGTCTCCTCGAGCACGCGCTGCAACGAATTGGCGATATCGAAGTGGCGTTGCTCGAGCGGACCGCCGCGTTCGCGCGCCGGACCGAAGCGCTCGGTCAGACGCGGCGCATCGACGGTATAGCTGCCGTCCTGGCGGTACTTGACGATTTCGCGGAACACGTCGACATAGGCCGGTTTGCCATACGACGCAAGAGCCATCACCTTGTACTCGTCCGATGAATGCAGGAAGCCGAGCCAGTCGGTCACCGCTTCATAGAGCAGTCCGAGCGAGTGCGGCAGTTCGACCTGTTTCAGGCGCGTGTACTCGCCGCCGACGAATTGCCCCATGCTGGTCGTCACGCCTTCGCCGCGGCCATCCATCGTCAGCACGGCGGTGTCGTCGAACGGCGCGGCGAGAAACGCGCTCGCCTCGTGCGCGAGATGGTGCTCGACGAAGTGCCATGCGAAGCCGTGCTCGCGATCCACACCCTGGAAGCGCTTGCGCAGATGATGCGGCGCGCCGTCGAGCAACTGGCCCTTCGCGTTCGCGATATAGCTGAGAAACAGCGGGTCCCACGGCGACGCGGACGGATTGTCCGGACGCGTGCCGGCCGGATCGAACGGCAGCTCGATCGTCGCGCCCGGCTTCGTCGGCATGCCGCCGAACAGCGCGGGGTCGTACGAGTAAGCGACGTGATCGATGTCGGCGAGCGTGATGCCGGCGGCTTTCAGGCAGTAGTCGATCGCGTCGAACGGCAGCTGCCAGGTCGAGAACGGCACCGGACGTTTCGCGTGCTTGACGTGCGTGAAGCGTTCGTCTTCGGCGGCGGCGAGCACCACGCCGTCACGCAGCAGCGCGGCCGCGCTGTCGTGATAGACCGCATTGATTCCGAGTGTGTACATGGCGTTGGCAATGAGAGTGGGTTCAGGGGATGGCTGGCTGATCCGTCGGCGACGGCGTGCTCGTGTCATCGGCGCGGCCGGCGCGCTCAGCTGCACCACGACGCGGCGCATGCGCGTGTGCGTGCCGCAATTCGAGTGCCGCGTTGACCACCTCGTCGATCGGAACACCGAGCAGGCAAGCGTGATGCCCATGCGGGCACACGCTGCGATAGCACCAGCGGCATTCGACGTCGCGATACAGCACGCGTTGCGGCGTTTGCCACGGCGTGTGCTGCGGGTTGGTCAGCGCGTAAAGATCGACGACCGGCGTGCCGAGCGCGGAAGCGACATGCACGGGGCCGCTGTTGTTGGAGACGAGCACGCTCGCGCGTTCGAGCAGCGCGGCAAGCTCGGCGAGCGTCAGTGCGCCGCTCAGGTCGTATAGCTGCGCGCGCACGCCGGGTGCGGCCGCGCGGATCACGGCCTCGACGAGCGCTCGCTCGCTCGCGCCGCCGGTCAACAGCACGGGGGCGCCGGTTTCGCGCGCGAGCCGTGTCGCGACTCCACCGAAGCGCTCGGGCGGATAGCGGCGCGATGCGGCGGTCGCGCCTGGATGCAGCACGATGCACTCCGTGTGGCGGCAGATGCCGAGCGTCGTCAGTTTCGCGTCGAGCGACCGGCGCGCGGCGGGCGGCACGCGAAAACGCATCGCGGTGTCGCTCGTCTGCGCGCCGACGTGGAGCACCAGATCGAGCTGGCGTTGTACCTCGTGCCGCGTGCGTTGCTGCGGCTCGGGTTCGCGCAGCCAGTCGGTCAGCAGCGCGTACGGATTCTCGCGGCAATGCGCGAGGCGGCGCGGAATCCCCGCGAGATAGCACAGCATCGCGGCCGGCAACGGGCTCTGGCTGTATACGGTGAAAATCACCGCCGCGTCGAAGCAGCCGCGCTTCAGCCGCTGCTGCATCCGATGATCGTCGAGCAGATCGCGCGTCACGTTCGACGCGGGCGCGACCCACGGCGCGTCGTATTCGATCACGTCGTCGACGTCGTCGAGAAACGGCGCGAGAGCGACCCCGCTGCGCGACGCGAGCAGCGTGAGATGGCGATCTCCGGCGGACTCGCGCAGCGCGTGCAGCGCGGGCGTCGTCATCAGCACGTCGCCGAGATTGTCGAGACGCACGCACAGAATGCGTTTGACGTCGTCGCCCCAGCACACCGGTTGCGACGTATCGGGCACACGCGCATGAGCGAGCGTGGGCGGTGCAATTGGCAGAGGTGCGTTCACCGCGGCGCCTCCTTGCGGCGTGCCGCGGGGCCCGGAGGAAAGCCGTTCAACACGACGCGTTGCGCGGCCTCGTGCAGATCGGCCGCGCGCGCACTCGGCGTGCGCTGCGGGCCGGTCCGCCATTCGGTCTCGTGGCCGTTGTCGAGCAGGATCGTGCGACAGCCGGCGCGATTGCCTGCTTCGACGTCGTCGAGAATGTCGCCGACGAACCAGCTGTTGGCGAGATCGAGTTGATGCTCTACGGTCGCGCGCAGCAGCATGCCGGGCGCGGGCTTGCGGCAGTCGCAGACGATCGCGTAACGCTCGACGCTGCCCTCGGGATGATGCGGACACCAGTACGAGCCTGCGAGCGTGGCGCCGCACTCGGCGAACATCTGCCGCAGCCGGCGTTCGACGTCGAACAGCGCTTTGTCTTCGAACTTGCCGAGCGCGATGCCGGACTGATTGCTGATCGTGAACAGCGCGTACGGGTAGGCGGCGAGCAGCGCGAGCGCCTCGCGCGCGCCCGGCGCGAAACGCATCAGCGCGGGATCGGCGTTGTAGGGCACGTCTTCAAGCAGCGTGCCGTCCTTGTCGATGAATACAGCGGGTACCGTCATGATGGTTGGTGGTATTTGCGAGCGTGGGTCGAAAGTCGGAAAAAGGCGCGCCGTAGCCGCTGGACCGGCCGCGGCGCGTTCCAATTGCGCACGCCGTGCGGGTTCGCGCGGCGTGCGCCGTCGTCAACGGAACGACGCTCCGGCTGCTGCTCGCCGCGGTAGCTGTGCCGGTACGGACCCGGTGTCGAGCGATGTTTTACTCGGCGCGAGCCTTGCCGCGCGTGCATAGACTTGCGCGAGCGCTTCGCTGACGCCGCGCCAGGTAAAGCTGGTCCGCGCCCGCTCGAGGCCCGCTTCGCCCATCCGGCGCGCGAGCGCGGGGTCGCGCCGCAAGCGGTCGAGACGCGCGGCGAGCGTGTGCGGATCGCGCGGCGGCACCAGAAAGCCGGTCACGCCATCGAGGACCGAATAGCGAATGCCGCCGACATCGGCGCCGATCACCGGCGTCGCGCATGCCATCGCCTCCACCGGCGTGATGCCGAACGGCTCGTACCAGGGCGTCGTCACGAACACGTCGGCGGCGCTGTAGAAATAGCGCAGCCGCGCGCGACCACGCCGGCCGACGAAGCACGTCTCGTCCGCGACACCGCATTCGCGTGCGATCTTGCGCAGGCGCGCGATCTCCGGCGTCGCGATTTCGTTGGGCGCGTCCGAATTGCCACCGACCACGTACAGTCGCGCCGCCGTGTTGAAGGTTTGCTTCAGCACGCCGACGCCGCGTACCGCGTTGTCAATGCCTTTGCGCTGCACGAGCCGGCCTAGCTGCAGCACGATGAAGTCGTGCGGGCTCCAGCCGAGCGCATTGCGGGCGGCTTCGCGCTCGACGGGCCGGAACTCCTCATCGTCGAAACCGCACGGCACGATCCGGATGCGCGCGGGATCGGCGCGATAGTGTTCGAGTAGATCGGCCTGGTCCTGCGGACATTCGGCGACGACGACGTCCGAGCGTGCGACCAGTTCGTCCTCGATCGCGAAGCGCTCGTCGGGGAAGCCGTCATCCGCTCCTTGATGGATACGCCGCACGCGACCGAGCGCATGGAAGGTCGTGACCAGCGGCACGCCGAGCGCAGCCTTCACCTTCAGCGCGGCGAGGCCGGACATGAAGAAGTTCGCGTGCATTACGTCGTAGGGCTGCGGTTCGCGACGAAAGAACGCGATCAGGAATGTCGCGAACTCGTCCATGAACGGCAGTAACTGTTCCTTCGGCAGTTGCCGCGGCGGTCCAGCGGGAACATGAATCACGCGCACGCCGTCCATCTCGACGCGCTCGGGCACCAGTGCGCGATCGCGGCGCGTGAACACGTCGACCTGATGGCCCATTTCCACCAGCTGACGCGCGACGTTCGCGACGTAGATGTTCTGGCCGCCGCTATCGACGCCACCGGCGACGGCAAGCGGCGACGCATGTTCACTGATCAGGGCGATCTTCATGTGCACTCCTTCCTGAGATGCGCGTTCTTCGATGTTGAGGAATCGTTTCACCGGCCCCGAGCATTCGCTGTGCCATTCGTATGTTGCGGCTCCGGGAATCGACGGCAGACGTTGGTCCGCATGGACGAAGCGCTGTGGCGTGCCCTATTTCGTGCAGACGGAGAAGCGCTGTGGCGTTCCCTGTTTCTACATACGGTCATGTAACTTCGCACCGCTGATGGCGCGCTGGTACTAGGATGGGCGGAGGATCGCCGGGCGCACCACTTGCTCGACGCCACATTTGTGCGACGTTTTATCCGGGCGCGCCCCGACCAGGAACCCATGCCGAATTCCGTCCCGCCGCCTCGCTCCGAACTGACGCGCCGAATCGTCGGCGATCTCGCGCATGCGGTATGGCGTTATCGCTGGCAGACGAGCGCGGCGCTCGCGTTGATGATCACGGCCCGGCTCGCGACCGTGCTGATGCCGCTCACGCTGAAGCACATCGTCGATGAGCTCGGCCATCCGCTCGCGCATGTGACGTTTCCGGTATTCCTCGTGCTCGCCTATGCGCTGCTGCGCTTTCTCGGCGACGCGCTGAACGAGGCGCGCGACGTCGTGTTCAGCATCGTGGTGCAGCGCACGGTCGCGGCGCTGACCGAGCGGACCTTCGCGCATCTGCATCGATTGAGCGCGCGTTTTCATGCCCGGCGCGAGACTGGCGCGATCGTGCGCGACGTGCAGAAAGGCGCCGACGGTATCGGTTTTCTGCTCGGCACCGCGCTGTTTACGATCGTGCCGACCTTTTTCGAGATCGCCGTGATCGTCGCGATCATGGTGCACGCCTACGCGCGGGAATTCATGCTCGTGATCGTCGCGACCTTCGTGCTGTATGCGGGCTATACGCTCGTATTCACGCGGCGGCGCGTCGCGTTCCAGCGCGCGGTCAATCTGCTCGAAGCGCAATCGGACGGCCGGCTCGTCGATAGTCTGCTGAACTACGACACGGTCAAGTACTTCGCGGCCGAAGACAGCGAAACTCGACGGCTCGGCGACGTGCTGGAAAAGTGGGTCCACGCGCGCATCGCGAACCAGAACGCGTTGACCGCGTTGCACGTGGGACAGAGCGCGGTGATCGCGCTCGGGGTGGCGGGGGTCATGCTGCTCGCCGCGCAGCATGTGGTGGCCGGCAGCATGAGCGTCGGCGATCTGATTCTGGTCAACGCCTACCTGATTCAGGTCTGCATGCCATTGAACACGCTCGGCTTCGTGTTTCGCGAGACCAACGACGCGCTCGTCAACGTCGAGCGCATGTTCGTGATTCTGGCGGCGCACGGCCGCGTCGGCGAGGATATCGATGCGCGCGACGCGCAGCCGCTGAAGGTCGGCGCGGGGCTGATCGAGTTCGAGCACGTCGATTTTGGGTACGACACCGCGCGTCAGGTGCTGCGCGATGTCGACTTCCATGCGTATCCGGGCAAGACGCTCGCGGTGGTCGGCGGCAGCGGCTCGGGCAAATCGACGCTCGTCAAGCTGCTGTTCCGGCTGTATCGGCCCGAGCGCGGCATGATTCGCATCGACGGGCAAGACATCAGCCAGGTCACGCAGCGCAGTCTGCGCGAGGCGATCGGCATCGTGCCGCAGGACACCGTGCTGTTCAATGAAACGATCGCCTACAACATTGCGTATGGACGTCCGTCGGCGACTCGCGCGGACGTTGTGCGGGCCGCGCGTGCCGCGCAGCTCGACGAGTTCATCGAGCGCTTGCCCGACCACTACGACACGCGCGTCGGCGAGCGCGGCGTGCGGCTGTCGGGCGGCGAGCGGCAGCGTATCGCAATCGCGCGCGCGATCCTGAAGGACCCGCGCATCATCGTGTTCGACGAAGCGACCTCGGCACTCGACACGCGCTCCGAGCGCGCGATCCAGACCGAGCTGACGCGTCTCGCGCAAGGCCGTACGTCGATCGTGATCGCGCATCGGCTTTCTACCGTCGTCGACGCGGACTGGATTCTGGTGATGGAACACGGCCAGGTGGTCGAGCAGGGCACGCATCGTGAGCTGCTCGCGCGCGACGCTGTGTACGCGAAGATGTGGTCGCTGCAATGGCAGCAGGGCGAACTCGAACACGCGCAGCGCCGGCTGACCGCTCGATCGGTCAGCGTCAGCGCATTGACGGCGGGTGCGATCGATGCGTTGCACGACGAGATCGCCGGGCAGCGCGTGGTCGTCTACGCGGAGCCGACCGACAGCGCGCTGCGCGTGACCGGCGATCCGAGCGTGCTGCAGCCGCTGATCGCCGAGTTGTGCCGCAACGAGATCGCGCAGGCGAGCCCGGGGCAGCGCATCGCCTTGCGCGCGGAGCGTCACGGCAATCATGTGTGGTTCAGCGTGCTCGGCATGGGCGACAAGCCGGCCGAGCTATCGCAGGCGACGGCGCGGCATATGGAAAGCGCGCTGGCGGCCGCGGGCGGCAGCTTCACGCTGACGCCGCTGAACGGCCGGCTCGCCTATGTGGCGATGCTGCCGTTGCGGCCGGTCGCGGATGCACAGCCGCGATTGGCGTCGGAGTCCACGGCACCGGATTCGGCCGAGCCCGCTTCGCTCGACGGCCTCTTCGTGCTCGCGATCGACGATCAGGAAGAAGCACGTGACGCGCTCGAAGCGGTACTGAGCACGAGCGGCGCACGCGTGCGGCTGTTCGCATCGGGCCGCGAAGCGCTGGATTGGCTGCGCGCGACGGACTTGGCGCAATGGCCGCACGTGCTGCTCTGCGATCTGATGCTGGCCGGCGAAGAGGGCTACGACGTGCTGCACCGCTTGCGAGAACTGGAAGGCGAGCGGCCGTCGTTACAGGGCAGGCCACTGCCGGCGATCGCATTGACCGGCTACGCGGACGTACTCGACGCACAGCACCCGCGCAGCGCGGACTTCGACGCGCATTTGAACAAGCCCGTGCCGCCTGAAGAACTGCTCGCCGCGATCCGGCGGCTCGCGCCTGCGCCGTCGAGTGCGGACTCGACGTTGCCAGGATAAGGAAAGGGCGTGATTCCGGTCTCAGGTCGGCGCGTCGAACTTACCGCTCACGGTCGTCGTTGCGGACGCGTCGAGGTTGCGCTCGGCCGCGCGCACGCGGTCGCGCATCGCGAGGATCGACTGCGGGACCACCCTGCGTTGTCGGGTGCACCATGCGAGTCCGCCAAGTAATTCGATGCCGTCGCGCACCAGCGTGCCTTCGCGCGCGAATACGTCGAGGGCGCGCAACGTCGCGCCCAACGCTTCGCCCAACGGCAGACGCAGCCATGCCACCCACGCGGCATTGCGCGCGAGCATGCGACGCCGCAGCGCGCTGTTGCGCACCGGCGACGGACGATGCTGGAGCGTCAACTGCTCGCAGTACGCAATCGCATGTCCCGACGCGAGGAGGTCGAGTGAAACGAGTGTTTCCTCTCCGCCGATGAACAGTCGCGGCTCATAGCCGCCTACCTCGCGGAACAGCGCGGTACGAAACACGCACGCGCCCGCCATATAGCCGATCAAGGAAGGCCCGGGCAGACCGACACGTCCCAGCGGGCTTGCGCGCATCAACGTACAGGTGGGGTCCGTCGTGTTGTCCGCGCCGACGGCCACGCGCGCATTCAGCACGCCAACGCGGGGCCATGCGTCGAGCAATTGCACCGCGCGTTCGAGCGAGCCGGGCTCCCACCAGGTGTCGTCATCGCAGAACGCGACATAGTCGGTCTCGACGCACGCGACCGCGTGGTTGCGGCCCGCCGCGCCGAGATTGCCGTCGCATTCGACGACGCGAACGCTCGGATAGCGTGCTTCGACGAGTGCGGCCGTGTTGTCGGTGGAGCCGTTGTCGGCGACGATGATTGGCGGGTTTTCGGGTAACGCGAGCAGACGTTCCAAGGTGGTGAGCAATTCGCCCGCACGGTTATGGGTGAGAACGACGACCGAAATGCGGGGGTGGGCGGTTTTTGTTCGCATGCTAAGCAATCGCTTCGACGGTTGGACCGCGACGACGCAGCAAACATCGTGCCGTGGGTCACGCGCTTTGCGGATGCCGACTCGATTCATCGCGGCCGAGCTGCCAATAGCGTTCCGGCGAAAAGAGGCTCGCCTGTCCTTCGGGACCGAACGCGCGCAATTGGCTGCGATAGGCGTCGAGCGCCGCGCGCTTCATGCGCTCGTGTTGCGTCGTGCCGGGCACGTCCAACGCGTGCGGCGCGTCAGCGGCATAGCCGCGTTTCGCCAGGTCGCATAGGCGCTCTTGCACGACGCCGGACATGCGCCGGTAGGGCACGTCTTCATAGGCGATGAAGCGCGTGGCTGGCTGACGCCGCATCAGTGCGAGACACGCATTGGCCACCATGACGTGATCCGAATGGAACAGGCCCAACGGCATCAGGACGCGCGTGGGTTTCGCATGAGCAACAATCTGGCTCAGCGCCGTCATCAGCTCGTCCGCACCGGGCGACGCATGGTATTGCGCGTCGCGGAACAGCAAATGCACGGGCAGCGCCGACAGCAGCCCCAGCGCCTCCCGGTCTTCCGCCTGACGCGTCCGCATCGCTTCGAACGCGTCGGCGAAACCGGCCGCGCGGTCCCAATCGGTCGTGATGTTCTCGGCGGGCGGCGCGGTGAAAACCGTGCAAACGACCGTGCCGGGATGCGCGGCGAGCAGAAGTCCGCAACTGAGGACCGCATCGTCGAGATGCGGTGAGATGACGAGCAGGCGCTGGTTCGATTCCATACCGGCGCTTAGCAAGCTGCGTTCCGCCGTCGCGGCGCGCGACGGGGCGACGCTGGAATAACCCTTGCTGACTTGCGGTTCTACTACCGCTTACCACGTCAGCCATGAGCCCCCCTGCAAAACCGCCCGATCACGTCCGAACCGTCGAAGTCCGCAAAGGTCAGGTAACCGGGTCAATGTCCCGCGACGCGTTTCGCGAGCGCTTCATGGCCCGCTTCTACGATCCGGCGTTTCGTGCGGAAGACGCATCGCTCGCGCGGCTCGAAGCGATCGCGTGGGATGCCTACTCACAGGGCCGCAAGGCGCCGGTCACCGAAAAGGCCGGCCCGGGATTCGCCGACCCGGACTACGATCTGTCGGTCGAATGGCGCGCAGCGAGCGAACGCGTGAAGGCGGCGCAGGCGCGGCAACGCGATCCGGCGACGCGCTCGCGCGTGCTCGTGATCAACGCGTCCTCGCGCAACGACTACACGTGCCCCGGCGAGATGTCGAAGAGCTTCCGGCTCGCGAAGATCGCGCAGCAGGCGCTCGAACGCCGGACCTGCGACGTCGATTTCCTCGACTTGTCGCACCTGAACTCCGATCGCGACTTGCATATTCATCCGTGCAAAGGCTGTGTGTCGACCGCGATGCCGCTGTGTCACTGGCCATGCAGCTGTTATCCGAATCACTCGCTCGGGCTCGTCAACGACTGGATGAACGAAATCTACGAGCGCTTTGCCGCCTGCCACGGCGTGCTGATCGTGACGCCGGTCTACTGGTATCAGGTGTCCGCGCCGCTGAAGCTGATGATGGATCGCCTCGTTTGCGCCGACGGCGGCAATCCCGATCCCACCTCGACGCACGGCAAGAAAGCGGACGAAGCGAAGCGTCTCGAACTGGCCGGCTGGGATTACCCGAAACATCTGGCGGGCCGGGCCTATGGCGTCGTCGTGCATGGCGACGTCGCCGGCATCGAGGACTCGCGGCGGGCGCTCGCCGACTGGCTCGACTGGATGGGCTTTGTCGAAGCGGGCGCGAAGTCGCGTCTCGATCGTTTTATCGGCTATTACGAGCCTTATGCGACCAGCCATGAAGCGCTCGATCGCGACGAGGACATGCAGCAGGAAGTGGCCAACGTGGCGGAGGCCGTCGCGAACTGCGTCGAGCAGATCCGTGGCGGCCGCAAGGAGCCGGACGACGCCCTCGGCACGCCGCGCGCCAAATGATTTTCAAGTCACATAAGAAAGGCGAAGCATGACGAACGACGAAGTGGCGAGCCCGCGCACGCAACGGCGCCGGCTCGGAGGATGGCTGCCGCGTGACGAAGCGCATCTCGCGCGCTACCGGACCGCGCTGGCCGCGAAAGCGCGCGAACGTGCGCGCACAGCGCCACGCACGCGCGCCGTTGCGGAACTCGCGGCGCTGATCGAAGGCGATCCGGTGCTGCGCATGGATATGACGCGGGCCATCATGCAGGCACAGCAAGCGGGCTACGTGCTCGGCTATGCAACGATCGACGAGCTGATGACGGTCGTCGATTACCTGATGACCTACGCGCCGCCGTTCAGCGAGTCTGATCTGATTCATTGTCCGCTGAACGCGGTACTCGACTGGCCGATGTGCATGCCGTCCGGCTATGCGCTGTTTCGCGACCCGGCGCTCAACGAGCAGCTCAAGCATGTGCTGAACTGCTGGTGCGGCTTTCTGAGTGGTCCGCATTCACGCGAACATTTAAATACGTCGTCGCCCGACGGATGGTTCAGCCCCGAGGCCGACAAACGGATCGGCCTTGCGCAATTCGTTTGCGATCCCGGGCAACCGTATTGGGGCTTTACATCGTGGAACGATTTCTTCACGCGGCGCTTCCGTCCCGGCATGCGACCCGTCGAGGAGCCGGACAACGACAAGCTGATCGTCAGCGCATGCGAGGCGACGCCTTACAACGTGCGGCACGGCGTGAAGCTGCGCGACACGTTCTGGATCAAGTCGCAGCCGTATTCGCTCGAAGACATGCTGAGCTCGCGCGAGCGCGAACTGGCGCGATGCTTCGAGGGCGGCTCGGTGTATCAGGCGTTTTTGAGCGCGTTCAACTATCACCGCTGGCATGCGCCGGTCAGTGGCGTGATATCGCGCGCGTACGCGGCGGACGGCAGCTACTATTCGACAGCCGATAGCGAAGGCGAAGACCCGAGCGGGCTCAACGATTCGCAGGGTTACATCACGGCGCTCGCGGCTCGCGCGGTGATCGTGATCGAATGCGACGATGTGGCGGTGGGGCAGGTGGCGTGCGTGTTCGTCGGCATGGCGGACGTGTCGTCTTGCATCATCGAGGCGTTGCCGGGTCAGCGCGTCAGAAAGGGCGACGAGTTGGGTTTTTTCCAGTACGGCGGATCGACCTGCTGCCTGGTGTTCGAGCCGGGCGTGATAGAGCGCTTCGTCATCGAGCCGCCGTTCGGCGACAAGCAGCCGCCGATCAAGGTCAACGCGGCGGTTGCGAGGGTCGGCTCGCGCAACGCATCGCCGTCGCAAGGCAACGGCTAGACGCGCTGCGCGCCGCCGGGCGGCGGCTTCAACTGCGTAGCCGCGCGAAAATACTCAGCAGGTCTTCGAGAACCACCGGTTTTTTCAGGTGCGCGTCGAAGCCCGCATCTTCGGCCGCGCTGACGTCCGCCTGCTGGCCGAAGCCGCTGACCGCGATACAGATCACGGACTTCATCGCCGGCATGCCGCGCAGCTTGCCGACGAACTCCATACCGTCCATGCCCGGCATGCCGATGTCGGACAGGATGATATCGGGCGCGTTACCGTTGATGATCGTCAGCGCTTCCTCGCCGCTCGTCGCGGTGCGCACTTCGGCGCCCTCGCTTTCCAGCAGCAGCTTGAAGGTTTCGACGGTCGCGGCGTCGTCGTCGACCATCAGGATGCGCGTGCCTTTCAGCGGCTCGCCGGTGATTTCGATTCCCGCGCTCGTACGGGTGGCGAGCCGGTGGGTAGGCAGCGTCACCGTGAACGTTGCGCCGCGGCCGACGCCGTCCGACTCCGCGCGCACCGCGCCGCCGTGCAGGTTGACCAGATCGCGCACCAGCGCGAGGCCGATACCGAGGCCCCCGCGGCGCGAGCCCGGATCGCGGCTCTGCTGGAACATCTCGAAGATATGCGGCAGCAGCGACGCCTCGATGCCGGTGCCGGTATCGCTGACGCGCAGCACGGCCTCGGCGTGGTCATTGACCTGCAACGACACCTGGATCGACCCGCGCTGCGTGAACTTGAGCGCATTACTGATCAGATTCCACACGATCTGCTCGATACGCGTCAGATCCGCATGAATGATCACGGGCGCATCGGTCACTTCGACGCTCAATGTGATGCCACGCTGCGCGGCATCATCCTGCACCGCGCTGCACACGCGCTGCACGATCTCGCGCATGTCGACCACCGTGCGCACGACCGACAGCTTGCCGGTGCGCACGCGCGAAATATCGAGCAGATCGTCGATGATTTGCGCCTGGCCGATCACGGTGCGGCGGATCGTATCGGTCGCGCGCGACACGTTGAGGTTCTGGCGCGTTTCCGGCGCGCGCGCGATCAGTTCGGCGCTCGCTGAAATCAGGTTGAGCGGATGCTTGAGCTCGTGCGACACGACCGCGAGAAATTCATCGCGGCGTCGCTGTGCTTCGCGCTCGCTCGCCGCGCGCAGCGTTTCGACGTGGGTGCCGCGTCCCGAGGTCGCGTCGCTGGCGAACTCGCCGAGATCGCGCGTGATCTTCGCAAAACCGCTGATGCCCGGCTCGTCGAGACGGGACAACACGCCGCTCGCGAAAAAGCGCGTACCGTCCTTGCGCAGATGCCAACGTTCCTCTTCGGCGCGCCCGTTCAGACGCGCTTCGGCGAACTCGCGTTTAGCGACGTTCGCGGCGCGGTCTTCGTCGGTGTACAGGATGTCGGCGGACTGGCCGATCATTTCGGCTTCCGAATAGCCGAAAATCCGTTCCGCGCCCGCATTCCAGCTGTTGATCACGCCGTTTTCGTCGAACGTGATGATCGCGTAGTCCTTGGTGCCCTCGGCGACGATGCGCATGCGCCGCTCGCCTTCGCGCAGCCGGTCTTCCGCCTGACGCCGGCCGGTGATGTCGATGAACGACAGCACCGCGCCGTCGATGCGGTCTTCTGTCGTGCGGTAGGGCACGAAGCGCGCGAGATACCACCGCCCGTCATTGCTCTTCAGCTCGCGTTCGATCAGGCGCAGCGAGTCGAATGCTTCGGCCGCGTCGTCGGCGAGCTTGTCGTATTCGAGGCGGTGCGTGATGTCGAGCAGCGAGCGGCCGATGTCCGACGGAATGATGCTGAAGACGTCGGTGGCGCGCGGCGTATAGCGCTTGATGCAAATGTTGCGGTCGACGAAGATCGTGCCGATGTCGTTCGCGGCGATCAGGTTGTGCAGGTCGTCGTTGATCTTGCCGGTTTCCTCGACCTTCGACTTCAGTTCCGCGTTGACCGTGGTCAGCTCTTCGTTGATCGATTGCAGCTCTTCCTTGCTGGTTTCGAGCTCCTCGGTCGCCGAGCGCAGTTCCTCGTTGATCGCTTGCAATTCCTCGTTCGACGCCTTCAGCTCCTCGGTCGAGGTCTCCGACTGCTCGATGGTGGACTGCAGCTGCTCCTTCGTGCGTTGCAGCTCGCGTTCGAGCTGGCTGATGATCGGGTCTTTCTGCACGTCGACCGACGCTGTTTCCGCGTTGGCCATACTGTCTTCGACCTCGTCGAACAGCACCAGCACGAAGTCCGCGTTCGCCTCCGGGTCGTGCACCGGCCGCGCGGTCATGTTGACGAAGTACGAACGGCCGTCGCGCTCGATGCGCACCCGGCGCGCTTCGACGCTGCGGTTCGTGTGCAAGGCCTGATAGATCGCGGTGCGCAGTTCGAGCCGCAGTTCGGGACGCACGACGGCCACGATGTTATGCGAAGGCTCGCCGCCCGAATACTGCAGAAAACGCCCGGCGCGGTCGGACAGATGAACGATTTCGGATTCGCGGCTCACCAGCACGCTGGGCGGCGCATATTGCTCGACGAGCCGCTGATGCAGATCGCCGAACGAAAAGCGCCGGCGCCCCGGCGGCTGCACCGTGGTAACGAGAGGGCGCGAACTCATCGTGCCCGAAATCGCGATCGGCACCGGCGTGTCGCCGCGCACGGCCATGTTCGCGCGATAGATGCGGTTGCGCTTGTCGACCACGGTGAACATCGAGCTCACGCTGTCGGCCGACTCCGAGCTGCCGAGGAACAGCACGCCGCCGGGCCGCAGCGCGAAGTGGAACATCTTCAGAATTTCGATCTGCGCTTCGCGGTCCAGATAGATCAGCAGATTTCGGCAGCAGATCATGTCGAGCCGCGAGAACGGCGGGTCGCTGAGCACGTTATGGTGCGCGAACAGCATGTGTTCGCGCAGTTCCTTCTTGATCCGGAAGTGCGCGGCGTCCTTCGTGAAGAACTGGCGGATGCGCGCCGGCGTCAGGTCGGCCGAGATCGAGTCCGGGTACAGGCCGATGCGCGCGAATGAAATGGCGCGCTCGTCGATGTCGGTCGCGAATACCTGGAACGACACGCCCTCGGGCGACTTCAGCGAGCGCTCCTGCAGCAGCATCGCGAGCGAATACGCTTCCTCGCCGGTCGCGCAGCCCACCGACCAGACGCGGATGCGGTCCGGTTCGCCGCGGTTTTCGAAGAGCGCCGGCAACACCTCGCGCTCGAGTACGTCGAACGCTTCCTTGTCGCGGAAGAAATTGGTGACGCTGATCAGCATGTCCTGCAGCAGCGCCTGCGTTTCTTCAGGGTGCAGATGCAGATAATCGCGATACGCCTGCAGATCCGTAATGCCGTTGACCTGCAGCCGACGTTCGATACGGCGCAGAACCGTAGCCCGTTTGTAATGCCGGAAGTCGTGCGCGGTGCGGGTGCGCAAGATCACCATGATCTCGCGCAGCGCGCGCTCGGCCGACTCGTTGACCGTGTCTTCCTCGGGCTCGTCCGGCTGCACGGCCGGCAGATGGATTTCCCGCGCGGTGGACCACAGATCGAGCAGCCGCTGCGGCATCTCGGCCGCGGTCATCACGAAGTCGGCCATGCCGGTCGCGATCGCGCTACGCGGCATGCTGTCGTATTCCGCTTCGGAAGGGTCCTGCACGAGAGTGATGCCGCCCATTTCCTTGATGCGCGACAGGCCGACCGAGCCGTCCGAGCCCGCACCCGACATCACGATGCCGATCGCGCGTTCGCGGTGCGCCTCGGCCAGCGTGCGGAAGAACAGATCGATGCTCGCGCGGCGTCCTTCCTCGGGCGGCTTGCGCGTGACGCGCAGGTAGCCGTCGACCATGATCATCTCGTACGAGGGCGCGACCAGATAGACGTGGTCGGACTCGATCTGCGTGGGGCTAGTGACCTGCAGCACCGGCATGCTGGTGACCTTCTGCAGCAGCGAGGCCAGATTGCTTTCGTGGTCCGGCGACAGGTGAACCACCACGACGAAGGCCATCGACGTGCGCGCGGGCAGCGCCTCGAAGAATTCCGTCAGCGCGTTAAGCCCCCCCGCCGATGCGCCGATACCGACGATCGGATAGAGTGCCTGGCTAGGCAGAGTTTGCCCTCGCTTCTTTGACATGGCTGCGTGTCCCTTCTTGGAAAAGGATAGTGTCCAGCGGTGGATTTTTATAGGGCAGCGAGCCCATTTCTCGCTCACCCCGGATCGTTATTATCCCGCATCGCCTTCATTTTTCCAGCAGCATCGACTGCAACAGTTCGGCCGCGTGCCCCGCGCGCCGGGCGTTGTCCTCCTCGCGTTGTTGTGCGGCGGTGTCTCCCATCGCCGCGAAGTGTTCGCCGAGCTCGCGGCTGAACATTTCGCGCTCGCGCAGCGCCCGCAGCGCATTGCGCAGCGACGTCTCCGCATCGATCATGCGGCCGTCGTCGAGCGACGCGGCCGAATACGCATGGCCGGTATGGCAGCGATAACGCATTACGCGCGAACCGGTGATGCGCCACAGCGTGCCGTTACATTCGGGGCATGTGAAGGTCGACGGCGTTGCCAGTCCCTTGATGGCGTCGAACGGCGCGGCGCCGGACAGCCACGCGCGCTGTTCGAGGGCGACGCGGTCGGAGGCCTCGCGCTGCGCCGGGCCGAGATTTACCGGGGGATTGGCAATGCCGCCGGTCAGTTTTACCAGGCATGGGCCCAGTTGCTGGAGCGGCAGCACGTGGTCGGCGAAGGGCGTTGCGTGCCGTGGCATCTCGCTCGCGAACGCGTCGTCGGGGTCCTGCACGACCGTCGTGCCGCCGCACGCCTGGATCGCTTCGAGGCCTGCGGCGCCATCGTCGAGCAGGCCGGTCAGGATCACGCCGATCGCGCGTGGTCCCATCTGCGCGGCCGCGCTGCGAAACAGCGGGTCGATCGCGGGGCGCGCGAAGTTTTCCTTCGCGCCATGCAGGAGCCGCAACTGGCCATCATCGACCACGAGGTGCCGATCGGGCGGCGCCACGTAAATTCTGCCGGGCGCGTAATGTTCGCCATCCTGCGCGTGCTTGGCGGGCAGCGGGCCGGCCTGGTTCAGAAGCGTGGGGAGCATGCTGCCATGCGCGCCGATGTGCAGTACGACGGCGATGCTGGCGGGCATATCGACGGGGAGCTGCGACGCAAGCGCACGCAGCGCGTCGACCCCTCCCGAGGACGTGCCGATTACGATGAAATCACGGTGGGTCAAGTGGACTCCGGGAGGTGGAGGCGGGACGGAAGAACGGCCCTTTCATATCAGTCAACTTAATGAGCAAGCGATATGCCGTCGGGGCATTTTTATTGCGCCGTCGTCGGTGAAAACGCCCTTGCGCTGGCTCCGGTTTTCAGCCTCCGCCACAATCAGCCAAACGGGCCGAAAGCGTCGCGCGAACCACGCAGAGGCATATGATGAACATGTAGGACGGGCGTGCCGGAGATGGCCGGCACGATACGACGTTCCTGCGCAAACTCACAGTCATGGCGACTCCGATTCAAGCTTCCGTGCCAGCGGAAAGCTGCCACGTCGTTGGCATTGGTGCATCCGCCGGCGGCATCGAAGCGATGCATTGCCTGCTTCAGGCTTTGCCCGCCGAACCTGCGCTTGCGCTCGTCGTCGTGCAACACCAGCTGCCGGGTGGATCGAACGAGCTCGTGAATCTGGTCAGCAAGTGGACGTTGCTGCCGGTCCGGGCCGCGAACCACGGTGAGCGTCCCGAGCCGAACCACGTCTACGTCGCGGGTTCCGACGACGTGCTGACTCTCGAAGGCGGCCTCTTTCGCACGCGGCCGGTCGACGGCGGCAGCCGCCGTCCCGGCATCGACACCATCGACGCATTCCTTGAAAGCCTCGCGCAAGATCGCGGCTCGCACGCGCTCGCCGCGATCCTGTGCGGCACCGGCACCGATGGCGCGGCCGGCGCGATCTGCGTGAAGCGGGCCGGCGGCGTGGTGCTCGTGCAGGACCCGGTCACCACGATGAACGACAGCATGCCGAGAGCGGTGATTTCGCGCGGCGCCGCCGACTACATCCTGCCGGTCGGCGAGATCGCGAAACAGCTGCTGCGCTGCGCGTCACCCGCCTATGTGCGGCCGGCCAATGAAGTTGCATGGACCGGCGAGATCACGCGAACGCTCGATGAGATCGTCGGGCTGATCCGCAAGCAGGCGGGCTTCGATCTGGGTGGATACAAGGCGGCCCCGCTGCTGTGGCGCATCCAGCAGCGCATGGATCGACGGCGTGCCGAATCGTTCGGCGACTACGAGTCGCTGTTGCGCGACGACCCGGCCGAGCTCGAAGCGCTGATTCGCGGCATTCCGATTCACGTGACCGAGTTCTTCCGCGATGCGCCGGCCTGGGACGTGTTGCGGCATGAGGTCATCGAACCGATGCTGAGCGAGCGCCACGCGGGCGATGTCGTGCGGGCCTGGACGCCAGCCTGCGCGACCGGCGAAGAGGCGTATTCGGTTGCGATGCTTCTGCAAGAGCATGCGGACAACACCGGCCGTCCCTTCGATTTCCGGGTGTTCGCGACCGATGCGTCGCCGGAGATCGTCGCGCGCGCGAGCCGCGGCGCGTTTTCGGGCGACGCGCTGAAGAACGTCTCCACGGCACGCCAGCAGAAGTTCTTCTATTCCACCGACGGCAACTGGCGCGTCAAACGCCACTTGCGCGAAAAGATGGTATTCGCGCCGCAGGACCTGCTGCTCGATCCCCCGTTCAAGGACCTCGATCTGGTCACTTGTCGCAACCTGCTGATTTATCTCGACCCCGAAGCGGTCAAGCGCGTCGTATTCCTGCTGCACAGCTCGCTGAAGGTGGGCGGCTATCTGTTCCTCGGCAAGGGCGAGCCGCTGTTATCGCGGCAAGGTTTCAACTTCGTGTCGAGCCGTTGGCATATTTACCGCAAGACGGGCCCCGCGAGTGACGTCGAAGTCCGCTTCCCGTTGCGTGTCGCGACAAGCTTGCGCGCGAGCGCCGTGCCTTTCATCGGTCATTCGAGCGCGCATGCGCAGCGGGATTTCCCGTCGGTGTTGATCGACGACGAGTTCCGCGTGCTGCGTGTGTATGGCGATACGGAAAAATTCCTGCGTGTCCCGGCCGGCCAGCCAACCGACAACCTGCTCGAACTGACGCAGCGCGAACTGGCGTCGAGCCTGAAGGCGGCCGCGAAGATGGCGCTCGAAGACGGTCAGCCGACGATCGTCAACGGCCTGCGTGACGAAGGTAACGTCACGCACTCGTTCCAGATCCGGCTCACGCCGATTCGAAGCGCGCAAAACGGCGCCGCGCCGAGGTTGCTCGCATCGTTCATTTCCCGGGCGCGCGAGATTCGCCCCGGCGCCACCGAACCGGTTGCACTGCCGAGCCGCGATGCGGACGTCGCGGCTTCCAGCGAGTGGAGCGAAGCGATCCGCATCTCGCGCGAGGAACTGGAGGCGTCGCGCGAAGAGTTGCAGGTGCTCAACGAGGAACTGAAAGCCGCGAACGAGCAACTCAATCTCGTCAACGACGACCTGAACCAGGCCAATGCGCGGCTCACCGGCAAGATAGCGGAACTGGAGATGCAAAGCGCCGTACTGAGCGCCGGTGCGGTGATGGCGATGTTTCTCGACGAGGCGTTGCGCGTGCGGTGGTTCACGCCTTCGATCTGCGAGATATTTCCGCTGAAAACGGGCGACGTCGGACGCGGCATCGCCGATATTTCGCCGAAGGTCGACGACGTGAATTTCCTGCGCGACGTGCTCGCGGTGATGCAGAACCGGACACCGCGCGAAGCCGAGGTGCGCAATGCCAGCGGTGGATGGTTCCTGCGGCGCATTCGCCCGTTTCTGTCGCAGACCGGCACGACCGGCGTGGCCGTCACGGTCACCGACATCTCCGACCTGAAGCACGCGGAAAGAGTGCTGCGCGAAAGCGCGATGCACGATTTCATGGTGCGCTTCGCCAACGCGCTGCGCGGGCTGACCGGTTACCGCAATACCCGATCGACGGCGATCCGGATGCTGCGTCAGCAGTTCGGCGCCGCGCGCGTCAACTACTCGGAAGCGCGTGGCCCCGATGAACTTGAAATCGTCGCGACCGACGCGCTGGCGGGCACGGCCGATATGCTGGGCCGCCGCTGCGCGATCAACGACGCCGGGCCCGCGCTTACCGCCGCGCTGTTCACCGGCCGCAGCGGCTGGAGCAACGACGTGATGGCCGATCCCGCCGCAAGCGCGGCCGAGCGGCGCGCGTGCCGCGCGCTCGGCATCGGCTCGTGGGCCAACATGCCGTTCGTGCAGTCGGGCCGCGTGCTCGGCGCGCTGACGATGCACTTCGACACCGCGCACACGTGGGCGCCCGACGAACTGATGTTTCTCGAGCTGATGGCCGAGCGCACGTGGGCGGCGGTCGGACGTGCGCGGGCCGAGGAAGACCTGCGCGCGCGCAACGAGGAACTCGAGCGGTTCAACAGGGTGGCGATCGGCCGCGAACTGCGCATGATCGATCTGAAGAACGAGGTTAACGAATTGCGTCGGCAACTCGGCCAATCGCGTCGCTATACGACGGAATCCGACGATCATGACGATCGCAACAAGGCGCCCGACCGCACCTGAACGGCGATTACACCGGCGCGGGCTGACTGCCCGTCGCGGGCGGATGGTCTCGCGTGTCGGGCGCGAGCAGCGCGTCGTAGATCGTCAGGTAGTCGTCGGTCATGCGCGCGGCCGTGAAGCGGCGCTCGAACGCATGCCGGCACGCGCCACGCTCGATGCTGTCGATGCGCGCAACCGCTCGCACGGCCTCGTCCACGTTATCGACGAGCAGACCGCTCACGCCGTCGTCGATCAACTCTGGCACCGCGCCGCGGCGAAACGCGATCACCGGCGTACCGCACGCCATCGCCTCGATCATCACCATGCCGAACGGCTCGTCCCATTCGATCGGCAGCAGCAACGCGCGGGCGTTTTCGATCAACCGCCGGCGCGCGAGGCCGCCGACTTCGCCGAGGTATTCGGTGAACGCTGTCGAGCGGCGCAACAGCGGATCGATGCGCTCGCGGAAATAGTCGCGCTCGCCGGGATGGATCTTCGCGGCGATCTTCAACGGCAAGCCGCTGCGCCGGGCAATTTCGATCGCGAGATCGGGACGTTTCTCCGGCATCATGCGGCCGAGAAATAACAGGTATGAACCGGCCATCGGTTGAAACGCGAACTCGGCGAGCGGCAGGCCGTGATGGACCGTGCCTTGCCAGTTCGCCCACGGCACGGGCCGGCGCTGACTCGCGGAAATCGACACCACCGGCACGCGGGCGAATTCGCGAAACAGCGGGCCGTGATCGTGCAGCAGCAGACGGCCGTGCAGCGTCGTCAGCGTACGGCATGGCATGAGTTCTGACCACGCGAAATGCAATGGCTCGCCGTGAAAATGAACGACATCGAATTGATCCGCGTCGCGAATCACGCGCGCGAGTTGCCTGACGTGATGCGTTTGCGTGTCCCACACGTTCGTGTCGCGCCAAAGTCCGCGCGGGCAGATCGACACCAGCCGCGCGGCGGTCGTCGAATCGGCGCTCGCATAGAGCGTCACGTCGTGGCCGCGGGCGACCAGTTCTTCGGTCAGATACGACACGACGCGTTCGGTCGCGCCGTACGCGAACGGCGGCACGCTTTCGTAAAGCGGGGCGATCTGGGCGATTCTCATCGGGCGTTGAAAAGAGGACAGGGAAGTCGGCGCGCAACACGCCGCGCCGGACCACCAGCAGCAATCGACGTACCGCCGCGCGAGCGGTGACGCGGTATGGCGTTTGCTCGATGCGGGTACTTGACCGATCAAAGGGGCTGCCATGAACGACCGCGCAACGCAATCCGCTTCGGACGACACGAAGCCCACCGCCCCACGCGAAAACGCGAGAACACCCGACGCGCTCGCGCTGCTCGAAGCCGATCACCGTGCCGTCGAAAAACTGTTCGACGCCTTCGGCAAATCGCGCGGTGACGAGCGCGACACGCTCGAAGCCAAAGCCGCGTTGGCGCAGCGTGCCTGCGAAGAACTGACGATGCACACGATCATCGAGGAAGAACTGTTGTATCCGGCCGCGCAGCAAGCACTGCCCGACGACGACAAGCTCGATGTCGATGAAGCCTACGTCGAGCATTTTCTGGTGAAGACGCTAATCGCGAAGTTCACGACGCTGAAGCCGGGCGACAAGGGCTTCGACGCGACCTTCAAGGTCATGTCCGAACTGGTGCGGCATCACGTCGAGGAGGAGGAAGGCGAACTCTTTCCGGCCTTACGCCGCACCGGCTGCGATCTCGCCGCGCTCGGCAAAAAGATCGCGGCCCGCAAGGAAACGCTGCAAGCCAGGCTGGATCAGGCGGGCAGTCGCGCGGTCGGCGACAAGACCTGATTGGAGCCCAAAGGCGTTGCTGCGACAGCTCTGTCCGTAAGTCGATGCTTACGGACGAACGCACCCTTTTACGTGTCCATTAACATCGATTTCAGGAGGGCACAACAGGATCGCCTGATGCAGGCAGGGAGAGCCATGTCAAGGAGAAAGCTGAAACTGACGCAATACCCGGCGGCAGCGGTCGCCTCGCGCGATGACTTTTCGATTTACGTCACCGCGCGACGCAGCGCCGATGGACGATTCTATGCCGATCTGCTGGTGAGCCGTAAATTGGATGGCCGCCGTCTGTTCCCGTTCGATGGCGCGCCCGAAGTCGGTCCGTTCAACAGCATCGAGGAAGCGCGGCTCGCCGCCGAAGAATACGGCGCGCGGATCGTTGCGGCCGACCTTGCCTGTCCGGAGGCGTGAGCGCGCGGCCCGGTTAGCGCGCGGCGCCCCACCGCGCTGACGACGGCATCCCCATCAAACGCTTGTCCCGGTTCACCACCGGCACACGGTGGAGTTGTGCGCCCGCCGCTCTCTTGCGATGGTGCTATCGACCCAACGCGCACCGCGCGGAACAACCCTTGCTCGCCTGTCGCTCGCCGTCACTCGGACCCGGCGCGCGCGGCGCCGTGCCGCGGCATCGCTTACGTTCTCGGAGAAACGCATATGGACAAGGAACTCGAAGCCCGCATCCGCACGCGGGCGTATCAGATCTGGGAAAACGATCCGTCGCCGGAAGGGAGAGCCGACGACCATTGGGAGGAAGCGCGCCGGCAGATCGAGGCGGAAGGCGCAGCCGCGCCGCAGGAGCCGACCGATCAGTCCGCCGATCGCGACCGCGGCTCGCGCATCGCGCCCGAAGAGCAACTGCAGGAAATGCCGGGCGACGACATCGAACCCTCGAAGCGAGCCAAACGCCCGCGCGCTGGATAAGCGGGCCCCGCGCTCTACACCGGCGCCGACGATCGCGTCGGCGCCACCGGCAGCGCGCGTTTGTGGCGCGTTGCCATGTAAAAGCGGCGAATCGTCGTCAATACTTCGTCGCTGACCGGCTTGCCTTCGAGGAAGTCGTCGATGTCCTGATAACTGATGCCGTAGCTGTCCTCGTCCGGTTTCTGCGGCGTCAGCGATTCGAGGTCCGCGGTCGGCACTTTGTCGACGAGCCGCTCCGATGCGCCGAGCGCATGCGCGAGCGCACGCACGCGGCGCTTCGTCAGACCGGCGAGCGGCAAGATATCGGCGCCGCCGTCGCCGAACTTCGTGAAAAAGCCCATCAGCGATTCGGCCGCGTGGTCGGTGCCGATCACCACGCCGACCCGCGCGCCCGCAATCGCGTATTGCGCGATCATGCGTTGCCGCGCCTTGATATTGCCGAGCACGAAGTCTTCATGAAAGTCGTCGACGTACTGCACGTTGCCGCGTTTCAGAGAAGACAGCATCGCGTCGGCGGGCTCCTTGATGTTGACCGTCAGCGTTTCGTCGGGGCGGATGAACGCGAGGGCGGCCGCGGCGTCTTCTTCGTCGCGTTGGCTGCCGTACGGTAGACGCACCGCGACGAAGTGCGCTTCGTAGCCGGTTGCGCGCAGACGTTCGACGGCAAGCTGCGCGAGGCGTCCGGCAGTCGACGAATCGACGCCGCCGCTGATACCAAGCACATAGGTGTGCAAGCCTTGCGACGCCAGGTAGTCGCCGAGGAAGGCAATACGCCGCTCGCGCTCGCTGTCGACGTCGAAATTGCGCTCGACGCCGAGTTCGTCAATTACTGCCTGCTGCCACGCGTGGGTGTCGAAGGAGGAGTGCAGATTCATCGTTCGGTCTCTCTTCAGTGGTCCCGCTCGATGCGCGGGAGTTGATCGAAGTAATGCTCGACGCGCGACAGCGCATACAGCGCGGCGGCCGAACGCACGTCGTTGCGATCGCCGGAAAAGCGCCGCGTCTCGGCGAACGTGACGAACTGATCGCCGGGCCGTCGGAACGACCATGCGAAGCATTGCGTGCCTGGTGGCGGGCCGTCAGCGGAGCCGCCATGCGCGCCGCCATCGGCAAGCCCCGTGTTCGATACCGCGATGTCGGCGCAGCAGCCTTCCTGACTTAGCGCACCCTCGGCCATTTCGCGCGCGACCGCTTCGCTGGTGAGCCCGTATTGCTTCATCGTGCTTTCCCGCACACCAAGAAAGCCTGCTTTGCCGGATGGCGAGTAGCTGACGAAGCCGACATCGAGACACGCGCCGCTACCCGGCACGCTAGCCAGATACGACGCAATCTGGCCGCCGGTGCAGGATTCGGCGGTTGCGAGCTTCAGACCTCGCGAGCTGAGGAAAGACACGACTTGCATGGGAATGTTCATGATTTGAGCCTTTGTTGTGCGACGGATTCGGACCGGCGTTTCGTTGGTGCAAAAGCTCAGCAAGGATCGGTCCGCGCGTGCTTCACGTTTCGCGCATCGCCATCGGTTCAAGCCGGCGGTATGCTCATTGCTGAAGCGTGGAAGAGCAGCGGACTCGCGCGCGGCCCCGCCGCGATGCGGGGCGCGCGCAGCGCTGCGCATTCGCGAGGAGGCGGCGATGGGCGATTTCGACGAAGCGCGCGCATGGATGGTCGAACGGCAAATCGTGCAACGCGGCGTGCGCGACGACTTCGTCATCGAGGCGATGCGGCGTGTGCCACGCGAAGCGTTCGTGCCGTTCGATCTGCGGGAATTCGCGTATGACGATACGCCGCTGCCGATCGGCGGCGAACAGTCGATCTCGCAGCCGTACATCGTCGCGAAGATGCTTGCGGCCGCCGAATTGCAGCCCGGCGATCGTGTGCTCGACATCGGTACGGGCTCCGGCTATGCGGCCGCGATCGCCGCGGAGATCGCGGGCCGGGTGGATTCGATCGAGCGCGACGCGAGCCTCGCCGAGGGCGCGCGCGAGCGCTTGCAGCGGCTCGGCTACGAGAACGTCGAAGTGCATGTCGGCGACGGCACCGCGGGTCTGGCCGCGCATGCACCGTACAACGCGATCATTGCGGCGGCGGGCGGGCCGCGGGTGCCGCAGGCGCTGCGCGTGCAACTCGCGGTCGGCGGACGGCTCGTGATGCCGGTCGGCAGCAGTCCGAGCCGTCAGCGGCTCGTGAAGATCGTGCGGCGCGACGAACACGACTACGACGAACACGCATTCGCCGACGTGCGCTTCGTGCCGCTCGTCGGCGACGACGGCTGGCCGGCGCCAGGCGGCGTGCCACGTGCGGATTCGCGACCCACGCCTGAGCCGCTCGCATCCACGCCGGCCACACCCGAGCCAGCCGCACTTACGCCGGCCGCACCTGAAGCGGCCGCGCCTCAGCCAGCCGCGCTCGAACTCGCGCTTCGCGATGCGGCCGAACCGTTGCCCGACATCGATTCGGCCGAATTCGCGGCGTCTATCGACCGATTCGCCGGGCGGCGGGTCGTGCTGCTCGGCGAGGCCAGTCACGGCACGTCGGAGTTCTATCGCGCGCGGGCGGCGATCACGCGCCGCCTCGTCGAGCGGCACGGTTTTTCGATGATCGCGGTCGAGGCCGACTGGCCCGATGCCGCGATCATCGACCGGCATGTGCGCGACCGGCCGATGCCCGGCGAGCGGTCTCGACCGTTTCGCCGCTTTCCGACCTGGATGTGGCGCAACACCGACTTCATGGGCTTCGTCGCGTGGTTGCGCTCGCACAATGCGCTGCACCGCGACGGCGAGACGCGCTTTTACGGGCTCGACATTTACAGCCTGTCCGAATCGATCGACGCTGTGCTGCGCTATCTCGACAGCGTCGACCCGGCAGCGGCGTGCATCGCGCGCGAGCGTTATGGATGCCTCAGTCCGTGGCAGAAGGACCCGGCCGTGTATGGGCGCGCCGCGTTGAGCGGCGGCTACGCGCAGTGCGAAGAGCACGTGATCGCCCAGCTCGGCGATCTGCTGAAAAGCCGGCTCGACTATGCGCGGCAAGACGGCGAACGCTTCCTCGACGCGGCGCAGAACGCGCGGCTCGTCGCTGTCGCCGAACACTACTATCGCGCGATGTATTACGGTGGGCCGCAAAGCTGGAATCTGCGCGACACGCACATGTTCGACACGCTGCGTCATGCGCTCGACAGTCGCGGCTCGCAGGCGCGTGTGGTCGTGTGGGCGCATAACTCGCATATCGGCGACGCGAGCGCCACGCAGATGGGCCGCGTGCAGGATGAGATCAATCTGGGCCAGCTGTGTCGCGGGCAGTTCGGCGACGCGGCGGCGCTGATCGGATTCGGCACGCACAGCGGCACGGTTGCCGCGGCCAGTGACTGGGGCGGACCGATGGAAGTGAAGACCGTGCGGCCATCGCTCGATGGCAGCGTCGAATTCAGCATGCACGGCACGGGCCTCGCGCGCTTCCTGCTCGACTTGCGGCCCGGCGTGCACGACGCGCTGCGCCAACGGCTGCGCGCGCCGCTGCTGGAGCGCTTCATCGGCGTCATTTATCGTCCCGAGACAGAGCGGGATAGCCACTACGCGGAAGCGTCGCTGGCCGAGCAGTTCGATGCGTTCGTGTGGTTCGATCGCACCAGTGCGGTGACCGCGCTGCCCGTTTCCGCCGACGAGAAATACCACGCGGCGGAGACTTTTCCATTCGGTGTGTGAGCGAGGAACGCGGCTTGCAACGGAGCGGACAGTGCATATCCAGCCTGTCCGAACCGGGGGAGCCGCTCATGAAGAAGGTCATACAGCGCTTTGCCGTCGCCGCGATGTTCAGTGTTGCGAGTGACTTCGTCTGCGCGCAAGCGTTCGAGTGGGCTGGGACTCAGCCGGCTGTCGCCGCGCGAGCGTTGCTATTCGCGCAGGCCGGCAAAGACGCGGGCACCGAAGGCGGGGCGGGCACGGCAGCCCAGTCGGGCACGCCACCCGGCGAGCTGAGCCGCGACCAGGCGAACCGCGAGCAGGCGGGGCGCGCGAACCAGGCGGCTCAGCACGGATCGCGCAGTCAGCAGGGCGCGAGCGCGCCCCACGGTGCCAGCAGCGCGCGCTAGCGGCGACGCGGCCCGGCTGCCGCCGTCGCCGCTCGTGCTCGCGATTCCACCATGAGAGACGAACCGGTCTGGTTCCTGCTGATCGGCGCGCTGCTCACGTTCATGGCGGTCGCGCGCGGGCCGATCCGCCGCTTGCCGCTGACCGGCGCGATGATCTATCTGCTGGTCGGCGTGGCGGTCGGGCCGGCCGTGTTCGGGCTCGTCGGTGTCGATTTACTCCGCAATACCGTGCTGCTCGCGACGCTCGCCGAAGTCGGGCTCGTCGTTTCGCTGTTCTCGATCGGCATGCATCTGCGCGTGCGGCTGCGCAATCCGTTGTGGTGGTTGCCGCTGCGGCTCGGCGGACCCGCGATGATCGTCACCGTCGCCTTGATGTTCGGCTTCACCGCTTTGTTGACCGGACGCACGGACGGCGCGGCGTTGTTCCTCGCGGCAGCGCTCGCACCGACCGACCCGGTGCTCGCCAACGAGCTGCGCGTGACGCAGGCCGGCGACGACGAACCGGTGCGCTTCGCGTTGTCGGGTGAGGGCGGGCTCAACGACGGCGCCGCCTATCCGTTTGCGGTGCTGGGCCTGACGCTTGCCGGCGCGAGGCTGTTCGGCTCCGGCAGCGGCGTGCATTTCGCCGGCTCGGTACTGTGGGGAATCGTCAGCGCGCTCGTGATCGGCTGCGTATTCGCGATCGTGTTCGCGCGCGCGATCTTTTTTCTGCGCACCCGCTACGGCGAAGCGATCGGTCTCGACGGCTTTCTCGCGCTAGGGCTGATGGCGACGTCGTACGGCGCGGCGCTGCTGCTGCACGCGTACGCGTTCGTCGCGGTATTCGCGGCGGGCGTCACCGTGCGTCACGAGGAATTGCGTTCGACCGGCGACAGGAACCCGTCCGAAGTGCTCGACGAAGTGCAGCACGGCGAACAGGCCGATGTCGCAAAAGATCCGGAAAAGGCGCATGCGATCCTCGCCGAGTCGATGATGGGCTTCACGCGCGAAATGGAGCGGCTCGCGGAGTTGTCGCTGATGCTGATCATCGGCTGCGTCGTGTCCGCGCATTGGCGCGAGATGCTGGACGTGCGCGCAGTGTTGCCCGCGGTGTTTCTGTTTTTCGTCGCGCGGCCGCTGTCCGTCGTCGTCGCGATGATGGGTGCCCGCATCGACAACAGCCAGCGGTATCTGATGGCATGGATGGGGATTCGCGGTGTCGGCGCGTTTTACTACCTGATGTTCGGCCTCGAATACGCGCGCGGCGCGATGACGCCGCTGCTGCCCGCGGTGCTCGATGCGATCGTGTTGTCGGTGCTGCTGCATGGGTCGACCGCGAACTATCTGTTGCGGCGGTATTTCGACCGGCGTCGATGAATGAAGCGACGGGCGCGATGGCGTGCGTTTGGTTGTCGCGCGGCGCTCCGGCTGGGCTCCCGTTTGCCGCTCCTTGTATCGCAATGTATCCGTGCCGCCCGCAGATACGTGCGCATACCAAACCCGCTGATCCAGACACATGCGGGATACGTCGGCGCGTTCAAATACGTCCAACGCAAGTTCGCCCCGGATTTGCAGACCTGAATATCACTGGATCAACAGGAGTAAGCCACCATGACCCGCATCGAAAACGTGCTGTACACCGGCAAAACCCACACGACCGGCGGCCGCGAAGGCGCCGCGCGCAGCTCGGACGGCCGTCTCGACATCAAGCTGTCGTCGCCCGGCACGTCGGGCGTTGGAACGAACCCGGAGCAGTTGCTGGCCGCCGGCTGGTCGGCGTGTTACATCGGTGCGCTCGGTTTGGCGGCGCGCGCGCTGCACCTTTCGTTGCCTGCCGATACGAGCGTCGATGCCGAAATCGATCTCGGCACCACCGATGGCGCCTATTTCCTTCAGGCGCGTCTGTTCGTCAGTATTCCCGGTGTCGAGCGTGACGTGGCGTGCGCGTTGATCGAGCGCGCGCATCAGACCTGCCCGTATTCGAAGGCGTTGCGCGGTAATGTGGATGTGCAGACTACGCTCGTTTGAGCGTCGGTCGGGGTAGTTGTGGCGGGGCCGCGCTGAAGCATCGGGCGCGGCCCCGCCTTTCTGTTACGCGCCGCTTCCTTCCACGCGGTCGCGCAGAGCCGATCGAGTTCCGCGCCCGTGAGCCTCGCGCAGCGCGGATCGCTACGCCGCAGGCGCAACCGACGCTCCGGCGATCCCATGCCGGGCGAGCGATGCCGCCACGAAGCCCGACGCCTTCACCTCTTCGACAAACGAACGCAGCGCCTGAGCCGCCGCTTCGCCGCGGCTCTTCGGAACGCCCATCGCCTGCCGGATCACCATGAAGCGCTCGTCGAGCAGCCGCAGCCCGGCCGTTTGCTTCGCATCGGCTTCGAGTTGCTGCTTCACGCCCGCCGCCACTTCCAGCTGCTGCTCGATAAATGTCGGCACGACACTCGGCGAACTCGGCGCGCGCACGATCTGCGCGGCTTTCAACTCGCGTGTGAGGAACAGATCGTACGCGCTGCCTTTGCCGACGACGACCCGGTTGTGCGGCTGATCCACGTCTTGATTCGACCGCACCGGCGAGTCGTCGCGCACCAGATAGAAGCCCTCGATCAGTACATACGGCGCGGTGAATTCAATCGTTTCGCCGCGCGATGGATCGATCGCGAAGAAGCCGAAATCCGCGCGTTCCTCGCTGACGGCCTGCACCGATTTGGCGGCCGTATCGAACACCACCAGTTCCAGTTCGACGTCTAGTTTCGCGGCGAACGCGCGCGCGAGATCGATCGATACGCCGAACGGCTCGCCAGACTGGTCACGGCGATTGGCGAGGATCGGATTGCCGAGATTGATCGATGCGCGCAGCTTGCCTGTGGGCGTGAAGGCGGCGGAGACGGAGGGGTCGATGGTCATAAAGGTTCTCGTGGCGACCGCCTTCAGGGCGAACAGCGGTCTCAGGGTTCAAGGATTTCGCTGATGCGCGACAGCGCGTCGAGCGTATGCAGCAGATGCTCGCGCATCGCTTCGGACGCTTCTTCGTTGCGCTCCTGCTCCAGCAGTTCGAGCAGATGCAAATGCTGCTTCGCGTGTTCGACGTAGCGCTCGCGATGCTGCATCGAGCGATACGACAGCAGACGGCGCACGCGGTTCACGCGCCGGATCGTGTCGATGAAAAAGCTGTTGCCCGAAGCCTCGACGAGCGACTCGTGAAAGCGCACGCCGCGATCGTGCAACTGGTCGGCGGTATCCGTTTCGATGCCGCCCGCGAGCAGATGCTTCTCGACCTCGCGACACCGCTCCAGCACCTTGCGTTCGAGCCGGTAGCCGGGTTCCAGCAGCGCCGCCGGTTCGAGCGCGAGCCGCAGCCGGTACGACTTCAGGAGACTGTCGGGCGTGGTCAGCATCGGCGAGAACTGCCAGCCGTAGCCCGGTTTGCGTTCGGCCCATCCTTCCCGCGCGATGCGGCCGAGCACGGCGGTCAGTTGCGCGCTGGTCAGTCCGTAGCGGGTGCGGATCAGCTGCTCGGAGAATTCATCGGGCAGTTCGTTTTTCAGGCGGTCGTCTGCGATCTGGAAATAGGCACGCGTGACGACGTCGGCCTCGGCAAGATGCAGTTCGTCGACCACGTCCGCAAGAGATTCGGAGAGCGGCTTCGCGACGAAGAAGCCGCGATTCTTTTCCCGCGTCAAGATGCCTTTCTCGTGCAGCAACGCCAGCGCTTCGTTCACAGGGGAACGTGAGACGCGCAGACGGTCGGCGAGCATCTGTGCGGGCAGGTGCGCGCCGGCGTCGAGTCCTTCGCTCTCGATTAGCTCGACGATCTGCCTGGCGATGGATCGATCGATCATTTGGGTTGCCTTCGGCCGCAACGTCAGCGCAGCAGCGGTGCGATTTCGAGCCTGCTGCCTCGCCGAACGCTTTTGCAGTGTCAGCGGGATTACGTCGCCTGAACGCAATAGCGTGTGTTCGAGGCGCATTCCACGGCCGCGGTTGCATCGATCGGTTGGATGGTGCCATTCGCGCGCACGGCGCGTACCAGCAGCTTGCGACGAGGCGATGGCGTGCCGGTGGGGGCGTCAACGTCGAGCTTATCACTCGGTTGCAGGTCGAGGGTGTTGCTGCGACGGACTCGTCGCTGATGGGTAAACCGTCGATACGAACCCTGCGGGTCTAAGGCTCATCTGCCGCTGGAAACGTGTCCGGGATTTGCCTCAAAACCTTCGTTCAGGCTCATTTGCCGCTGGACAATGCTCATGACACAACGGCATCGTATTTCCTACGGATGGCACGTCGATTGAAACGTGGAAGCTAAGAGCAAATGTTGCATATCGCTAACGCAAACGTCTCGTTAGCCTAACGCTGCCGGGGTATGTGTTCGCAGCCTTTTCAGCAGCCGAACGGTGTGTGAGCCTTGCATTACTCAAAAGGGACAATTCCCCGTCCGCCAGACGGTAGTCCATCGCGGACATTTCTTGCGGTTGATTTTAGATGGCCTACGATTAACATCACGTTAGCAAAGCGCGTATGGATTAGTAAATCGAGGCGAGAAGTCGCGGTGCGCCGTCTGCCCGATGCTAACAGCAATATTTGCAAGAGGTGGCTACATGAAAAGCGCACACAAGGTTATCGACGCTTCTCGGCTCGTCGCAGCTTTGATCCTCGCCTGCATGGCGGGCTCGGGCGCACAAGCGCAAAGTTCGAACGCGGCACCGGCTGCGGCATCTGCACCGGGTCTTGCAGTAGCCGCTCAGGCGTCGTCAAACGCACAGGACCCATTCCCTCATGGCCCGCACCCGTCTGGCGTCGGACCGAAAGTGCCGCCAGCCTCCGCCCTCGATGGATCGGACGTAGACAAACAGAACGGCGGAGACAAGATCAATCCGAATAATTTCCGCGACGATCGCGGGCCGGCGGCGGATACGCCGTACCAGGCTCCCGAAGCAGCGACTGCCGCTACATTGAGCCGGACACCAGGGGCCGTCGCCGCGCCGACCTTTACGACGACCGACTGGCCGACATTTGGTATGAACAGGCAGCGGACTGGGTATAACCCAGTCGAGACGGTGCTCACCCAGACCAACGTGACGACGTTGGTACAGCACTGGAAGTCACCTGTCCTGGACGGTGCCATCCTGACTCAGCCGGTACTGGCTACCGGGGTAATGATCAACGGGGTGCCAACCGATATCGTCTATGTTGCGACAGAGGGGAACACTACATGGGCGCTGAATGCCGCGACAGGGAACGTCATTTGGAAAAGCGCTCCTATCCCTCAAGCTATCTTGACGAAGAACTGCACCGGGCTGTTCCAAGGCAAGATCGGGGTGCAGGGCACGCCCGTCATCGACCATGCCAACAACCGGATTTTCGTTGTGAGCGGGCGAGGCTACCTGCATGCGTACAACCTCCAGACCGGCGCGGATCTCCCGGGCTTCAACCTGCTACTTCTCGACGCAAACAACGCTACTCCAAGAACGATGGTCTATGGCGGCTTGACGCTCAGTCCCGATGGTTCGTCGATATACGTGGCGACAGCCGGCGACCCCTGCGATACGGAGCCGTACCATGGACAGGTCGTCCGCGCGTCCACCACCAATCCAGCTGCGATTCTGCAACGCTGGTACCCAGACGGCGCAACCGGGCCAGATGGGGGCGGTATATGGGGTGTGGGAGGCGTATCGATTCCGCCTGATGGGACGGTCGTCTATGCACTCACGGGCAACGCATTCGCCATTCCGGAAAATGCCGCGTTCGCGGAGCACCTCGTGAAGCTCACGCCGACCCTGGCGGTAGCCGCGTCGAACTCGCCGCTTAATCCGCCCAGCACGGACTCCGACTTCGGCGCTACAGCAATGCTCTTCCAGCGTCCCACCTGCCCGACGATGCTCGCGGCCTACAACAAGTCCGGCAGCCTGTTCATTTATAACCGAGCCACTATTCAGCAGCAGGGCCCCATCGAAAAGTTGACGATTTCCCAGAGTTCAGAAGAGGGCAGCAACATAGGCCTCCCTGTATTCGACCCGGTGCTGAATCGGCTTTACGTCGTGTCCCCTGCCGGTTCGGGGAGCAACAACTTATACAAACACGGGGTCATTGCATTCTCGATCGACAGCAACTGTACTGTGAACCCCAAACCCGTGTGGCAGGCGCAAGTCGGCTTGAACCAATCCGCGTTCAACCCGGCTATCCCGCCCGTCGCCGCAAATGGTGTGGTGTATTACGCAGACGGTTTGGGCAACGACTTTTATGCATTGGATGCAGCGGACGGGACCATACTCTTCCACGACAGATACACGCCAGTTCAAACCGGCGAGGGTAACTTCGCGTCGCCGATGGTCGTGAACGGGCAAGTCTTCGTCGCTGGTGGCGATCACGTGGTTCATGCCTATGGCCTCTGACTGCTAAACCCGTTAGCACACGCGCCTCGAACGGCGGCGCTTTCCGTCACCACTGGCGCTCGCGCAACGCGGCTTCACGCTTGCCGGACTCAACGCCTGGCTGGAGGGCATAGAGATCCCGGCGCGCGCGCCGCATCGCGCCGTCGCGGTGACGCGCGCGAGTCGACGTTGCTCTCGCCCGCGCAAATAAAGGCTCCCCGAGCTTCTAAACGTAGCGCGAGCTGGGCACCATGATAGCCATGGCGCCCACCGCCATCACTGTCGCGGAATTGCGGGTCGAGCCCGATGCGCTACAGGCGTTCGCGCTCGAACAGAACGCTTCGCGCGCTGTATGCTCAAGATCATGACCGGTCGTCGGCCCGAAGCGTGGGTAGCGTCATGGGTAGGAGGCGGTCGTGAGCGGTGGGAGTGGCACGTAGCGACGCTTTCCGGCGGCAGCCGGCAACTGCTGCCCTCCGCCATGATGGTGGCGGATTTCAGCGCACTGAAATGTCCGATAACTCATAGAACTTCCTCCCGGCAGTTGTTTGCCTCAATACTTGAAGTAACCGTTCGCCGCCGAGAGGTGGGGCGACGCGCTATGGAATGCGACTTCACATCATCGTTGCTTGTACTATGATGAACCGGCGTGTCCCTGTCTTGTCTCTTTAGTAGCCGCGATCGGTGCTGCGACCTGATCCGCGGTTATTAGCATCGGCACTGTTGGTGTTCGTAAATTCGTGATGTAGACGACGCCAGATTCAGTGTGTCCCGATACTCGCATGTATGTTCCTTAGGCAACGTGCTCGTCGGCACCTACGAAGGAGTAGCATGACTGCATCCCGTTCTAACGCGGCATCGAGGCGAGTCGCTATTCTGGTCCTGCTCTGTCGGGACTACGCAGCGCTCGAACTAACCCTCGCCAGCCACATGGCGTACCGGCCGACAGGCGTCGAGTTCATCCTGCTTCAGAACTGTCGGGGCGGCTATGACGCGGAACGCACGCTTGCCGTCGCGCGGCGCTACGCACGACTTTTTCCGGGCATCGTTCGGGTCGTCGACGACATTCCGCCTGGCCCACCTTATCGCACGATCAAAAAACTACTCTCGCAGCCGGCATTCGCCGAAATCGACTTGATCTGCAAGGTGGACGACGACGCGTTTCCGATCGCCGGCGGGTGGCTCGACAAGATGCTGGCCACCTACGACGCGGCGGAAAATGAAAGCCCGAACGAGCTTGCCTACGTCACTCCCCTCATCAACAACAACAACTGGGGCTTCCCTGAGGTGATGCGCGTGATGAACCTGGAGCGCGAATACTTCACGAGCCAGGCGCATCCGCATTTCGTCGGGGCCGACGGGGACAAGCGCTTTCCGCTGCGAATCATCCCTGCGGAGCAGATCGAGATCGGCACCAATGGCACGATATGGGGCTATCCGCACATCGCGCGCTGGCTACATCAACGGACCACGCTTCAACCTGATGCTTTCATCGCTGCGACTCGGGACCTCGAACCTTGCGAAGTGCCCGCAGCATCGCGCTATTCGATCGGCTGCATTCTTTTTCGCAAGCGGTTATGGGACATGATCGACGACGGTGGGCAAGATGACGAGCACATGATGCATATGTATTGCGCGCGGAACGGGCTGAGAATCGTCTGTGCGCGCAGCGTGCCGTTCGTGCACATGGCGTACTTCACCCAGCGCGAGGAGAACCGCGACATCGTCGATGCCGCTCGCGCGCTCTACGACGGGAGGCTTGGCCATCCCTTCCCGATTTCACTCTACGCGGACCGTGAACGCGATATCGAAGCGCGGTTGCGCTGGCTCGAAGACCACCCGCCGCAGGCCACCAAGGGGACGCTTGAAGCGTCGAAGCGTGTCAGTCGCGCGATCTATCGGCGAGTGCGCACGCTGTGGCAAAACGGTCGCCGAGCATGGTATGTCGTGACTGGCAAGCGCGATGCGACGAGCAGCCGGAGCTCTCCGTCACCATGACGTCTTCTATTGCTTCATGAGAAGCCTCCATTGCCGCTGACCCTGGGAAATGCGTCATCTGGCACATAACGCAGAGCATGCGCTGCTATCTATCGAATCGAGTGCGCGCAGCGCTTGTTCATGGCTCAGGCAGTTACCTTCCGTCGAGGGCATCCGGGTCAGGCTGCACGGATTAAGATCGTTGCATAAAAACTTCTTGCAGGAATGCAGGCGATTGGGTCTAACGGCCGGCTGTTGTGAGAACGTCAGGATCGCCGTGGCGACGCTCTCACACCGGTTTGTAGATATTTATTGGCATACTTGCCTGATCCACTATCGGAATGCGCCAATACCTCACCAATTTGTGCCGGTCCCTGACATTGGTGCAGCGAAGCATGTACAAATTCCTAGAGTACTTCGTTTCCTAGCCGCACCTGGTCGACCTTTCCCGTGATTGCGCCGCAACGGCATTAAGCCGTTTTACCGGATCAATTGTCTGCTTATTTCAGTTCCTGGCGATTCTGGTGGACCCAGACGACCGGCATTTCAGGTCGGCCCACAACGTTTTTTGCGAAACAAGGGCGACGACAGCAGCCCCGATCGCTCCGGTGAAATCGCCGCCGGAGGTCTTGCGCAACAGAATCGCATTCCCTGGAAGCTCGTCAGAGCATCGACAACAAAGGTGGCGTTTACTGACGAGCCGCGCGGTCGCGAGAGCAGGCTGGCAAGCTGGTTGCTTGATACCGGAGTTCGCCAGGAATTTGAAATCTATTTTAGGTGCTTATTAATGACAGTGATGTCGAGGTCCGCGAAAGTCCGCACTGGTCTGGCGATGCGTCACTGTTGTACGACTCGGATGAAATGCGTGGCGCACCGTAAACGAGTCGTGCGGCGATGGCTTCCTCGGACGAAGAGTCGGGGAGCCGGTAGCAAGGCCCAACCGGCGTCGGCCTGATCAGGTATTCGATTCCGCGGAGACCTTACTCGCACTCTGCCCAGGGGATATAAAGATGTGTCTCCAAGCGATCCTTCATCGATGTATTGACAACGGCTAACTCATGACGAGTCCACTCCGACACAACATCGTTGCGCTGTCAGTTCTGCAAGCAGCCAACATGCTGCTGCCGCTTGCAACATTTCCCTACCTGTTGCGTGTTCTGCGTCCGGAACACTTTGGTGCGTACGTCTTCGCGCAAGCCTTAGTTGGTTATCTCGTGCTGCTGACGGACTACGGTTTTAACTGGTCAGCGACTGCTCACGTCGCACGGGTCCAAAAAGATCGGCACGCGGTATCGAAGATCTTTTGGGCGACGCAAGGCGCAAAGGCGCTTATCGCTGTGGTCTGCCTCGCCATCCTGCTTATAGCGGCTTTCTTCGTAGCAAGATTGCGCGAACTGCTGCCGGTTCTGCTCGCTACCTATCCGGTTGTTATCGGAACGGTCCTGTTTCCACAGTGGCTTTTCCAGGGCCTGGAGCAGATGACGTTTACTGCGGTCTCCACGTTGAGCGCGCGCGTGCTACTGCTTCCGCTAACGTTCTTCCTGGTGCACTCGCCGGCCGACACGTGGATCGCGTCGCTCATCAGTTCGATGAGCGTGATTGCTGCCGGAGTCGTCGCATCGATCCTGATCGCAAAAAACCGACTGATCATCCCCTTGATGCCGAGCATGGCGGACGTCATCGAAGCGCTTCGTGAAGGCTGGCACATGTTCATTTCCACGGCCGCGATCAGTCTGTACACAACCACTAATAGCGTGTTGCTTGGATTTATTGCGGGAGACGTCGCTGTTGGCTACTTTGGCGTAGCCGACAAGATTCGGAACGTCGCCCAGGCGCCGCTCGTACCGTTCGCCAACGCAATTTACCCGCGCGTGACGGCGCTCTTTTCCGAAGACTCCGAAAAGGCGTTTGGGCTGGTGCGCAAGATGCTCTACCTGGGGGGCTCGACCATGTTGCTGGCTTCGGTCGCGCTCTGGGCCGGGGCCGATTTGATCATTCGCATCGCCGTGGGCCCTGGGTACGAACCAGCGGTCATCGTCCTTAAGTGGATGGCCCTCCTGCCGCTGCTCATCTGTCTAAATAATGTACTGGGCGTTCAGGTGATGCTGCCGCTCGGCATGAAGAAGAGAGTCAGCGAGATACTGGTCGTCTGCGGCTTGATCAACCTTGCCCTGCTCGTGCCTCTTGCATCGGCTTACGGCGCTCAGGGCGCGGCAATGTCAGTGCTTGCCACCGAATTTCTGGTTACGGCCTTAATGGCTCTCCACCTGATCAAATGCAAGATTCCGGCTTTTTATACGAGGATGCGCAGAGATGAAGTATGACTTCCTTATCGTAGGCGCCGGCTTTGCAGGCGCGGTCTGTGCCGAACGTCTGGCGGCAAGCGGCAAGCGTGTGCTAGTCGTAGACAAGCGGAATCATATTGGCGGCAATGCATATGACCGTGAGGATGAGAACGGTGTGCTGATCCATCCGTATGGTCCGCACATCTTTCATACGAACAGTAAGCGGATATTCGAATACCTGTCGGGTTTTACCGATTGGCGCTTCTACGAGCATCGCGTAAAGGCTTATGTCAACGGGGATCTGTATCCGATACCGATCAATCGCACGACGATCAACAAGCTATATGGCCTCGATCTGAGCGAGCAGGACACGATAGCGTTCCTTGAGTCGGTACGTGAAGCGCGAGAGGCCAATACGACCAGCGAGGACGTGGTGCTGAGCAGCGTTGGCCCGGATCTGTGCGACAAGTTTTTCCGTGGCTACACGCGCAAGCAATGGGGACTCGATCTGTCTGAATTGTCTGCGGGTGTCGCTGCGCGAATACCAACGCGTTCGAACGACGACGACCGGTACTTCACCGATACTTTTCAATTTATGCCGGCGCACGGCTACACCGCGATGTTCGAAAAGATGCTTGACAGTCCAGATATCGACGTGCGTCTGTCGACCGACTATGACGAGGTGAAAGCGAATATCGAATGTGGACACGTTGTGTACACTGGACCGATCGACGCGTATTTCGGGTATCGGTTCGGCAAGCTTCCGTACCGCAGCCTCCACTTTCAACACCAGCATCTGAACGACGTGGAGCGTTTTCAGACGACGGGTACCATCAACTATCCGAACGATCACGAATATACGAGGATTACTGAGTTCAAGCACCTGACCGGGCAACGGCATCAGGGGACTTCGATTGTAAAGGAGTATCCGCGAGCCGAAGGCGAGCCGTACTACCCGATTCCACGCAAGGAAAACGAGGCATTGTTCATGCGCTACAGCGCGCTCGCGGAGACAGTTACCGATGTGACTTTTGTGGGCAGGCTGGCGCAGTATCGCTATTACAACATGGACCAGGTCGTTGGTGCGGCGCTCAAAGCAGTAGAAAGACTCGTGTAAAGGAGCAGTAGTAAAGAATGCTCTGACTGGTGGCAGCCGAGAGCTTGCCTGGATTGCCTGAAAGATTTGGAGCGTGTACTTGAACGTCTCTTCGTTCGCGTGCGCATCGGGCTCGCCGTAGTAACGGTTCCATGGTTTCGCGCGGTCGGCGTCGCTCAAATGCAATTCTTCGCCAGTGAGTGTCCTAACGTGCCGCGCAATCTGCTTCTACGCATAGGGAAATTGAAAGATGAACAAGTACCTGGTCGTTCTGAGGTGTGGAGACAGTTCCTTGCATCCGCAATGGTTCAGCGGCGGACAGGTTCCAAACTTTGATTTGATGCTGAGTTACTACGGGAAGAACGAAGACTATGCAGACATCTTTGCCAAAGCCATACATAGATTCAAAGGATCAAAATGGGAAGGTCTTAACGACTTCATGTTGCGAAATGCCGAATTGATTCTGCAATATCGTTACATCTGGCTCCCGGACGACGACATCCTGACGGATGTTCAAACCCTGAACGACTTCTTCGAGTATGTAGAACGAGAGAATTTCGCACTCGCGCAACCGTCTCTCGACGAGAGAAGCTATTTCGGTCACCAAACGACGTTGCAAAACAGGGAGTTTGAATTTCGCGAAACAAATTTCGTGGAGTTGATGGTGCCATGTTTATCTTCGAATGCTTTGGATGCGATAAAACACAGCTTCGGGATGAACAAATCAGGCTGGGGCCTCGATTTCTTGTGGCCCAAGTGGGTCGCTTCTTTTGGAAAGGTTGGCATTATTGATCGTTTTTCCGTGTTCCATACACGCCCGGTCGGTTCGGCTGGGAGCGGCATGGGAGACGATTCGAGTACGAGCCCAAATTTTGAATTGAATCAGACGCTCGCACAGTACGGGATGCTGGACACTCCGATTAAGGTCATTCGTGGCAAAACAAGCGATGTAGGCAAATCATATGCGAGCGGTCGACTGGGCAATCCGATGTTGTTCATTCATGCGGTAAAGGGCAGCAATCCGGTGCGACGGAAAGATATCGTCAGTTTTATGAGGCTGCTGAAAGAGTATCTCCCGTGGCTTCATCATATCAAGCGCACAACGTGGCCAATACATCGGGCTCCGGAAAGGCGCTCAAGCCGTTGAGAATGATAATGCGTGTGATTGATGCGAATACCGTCGGCAGTTGTGATGAACGTCAGGATCGACTTGGCGACGGGGGGATTTTCGATTAAATGATTAATTAGTCACGCTCAACCATTGGCGACATTAGTCGGGCGAAAAGAGACATGCTCGAGAGATCGCATTTAGTTCTGTATACACTCTCGTATCGCGCAGTCCGTTGCAACCACCTTCTCGCGTACGGCACGCTGTGCCTAATCTCCAACGGTATGCAGCAACGCGGCGATGCTCTCAACGAAGCAGATCGAGGAGGTAAATTATGAGCGATGCAAAATTTGCAACGTTCTGGAATGATCCGGAATTATCTCCTTATGAAATCGCTTGTTTGAATACGTTCACGGCTAATGGCAGCGAAATCGCTGTATATAGTTACGAACCCATCAGCAATTTGCCAAAAGGCGTGATCGAAAAGGATGCCCGGTCGATCCTTCCTGCCGACTCGCTGAACGCTTTTCCCGTTAATGGCGTTCCTTCAATGGTGCATTTCACGGATTACTTCCGGTTAATAATGTTTACGAAAACGGATGAAATCTGGGCGGACACAGATATTCTTCTCCTGAGACGATTTGACCTGAACATTGCGGGCGACCTGGTCGGCCGGGGAAAGCCGGATCTGCTTTGCACCGCACTCCTGCGCCTCGACCCGCGGAATCCACGGCTGCATGATGTAATTCAGCGGGTAGAAGCGATGGAAAACACGGATATAAAATGGCGCGCTACTGGCTCCCATATTTTGACGGAAGTCTATGGTGCAAAGGTCGGCTTGCCTGAAAGAGTGTTTTATCCGGTGGATGCCGATTCCTATTATAAGGTCTTTTTGCCCCACTATTCCGAAGAATGCGCTGCGCTTTGCACCAATGCATATACGCTTAAACTTTGGAATAATCGTGTGGTTAAGCTTGGCGTGTTCAAACGGGTCTGTCCGCCAGAGGGGTCATTCCTGCATCACGTGTTTGCCAGTACTGGATCCGATCAGCTTTTCGCCGAGATCTATCCCGCGGATGTGATGCAGAGGTTGGTCAGTAACGCCGAAGAGAGAGTCGGCCGCGATGAAGGCGTTCGCAAACTCATGCGAATAGCATTGGGGAGCGGGTCATCCAGCAAATTTGACGACACGCCGCTCTCACACCGGATTTAATTTGATATCTGTTGGCATATTCGTCTAATCATCGCAAAACGATTTCATTAAAAGATTTCGATATGCTTGCTTGATCGCTGGCGATCCTGGTAGACCCAGACTGCCGGCACTTCAGGTCGGCCCGATTTGCTCCCACAACATGATTCGTGATTAGTTGATTTCTTCGCGAAGCAAGGATTTTGCGATATAGAACGGGTAGTTCACGCCTCGTTTACCTCCAGGAGCATTGTCTATGTCCGCACCGAGAATCAGCGTTCTGCTGCCTATCTACAAGGTCGAGGACTATATCGAGGACTGTCTCGACTCGCTGCTGTCACAATCCTGCACCGATTTCGAAATCATCGCCGTCGACGACTGCAGCCCCGATCGCTCGGGTGAAATCGCCGCCCGGGTTCTCGCGCAACAGGATCGAATTTCGTGGAAGTTAATCAGAAACATCGACAACAAAGGGCTCGCTGAAACGCGAAAAATCGCAGCATCGGAAGCGCGGGGCGACTATGTGCTTTGCGTTGACAGCGACGACCATGTCCATCGCGATCTCATTTGCACCGTGCTGCGCGAAGCCGACCAGCACGACGCCGATGTCGTCATTTTCGGCGCCGAGCGCATCAGTCCCGATGGCGCCGTCAACGCTCGGATCGATTCCGGCGACGGCATTATCACTGGCGTGGAAGCCGTCCAGAAAATTCTCGAACTCAAGCTGCAAGCCTTTTGCTGGAACAAGCTTGTGCGCCGCTCCATCTTCGTCGCAGCCGACCATCCGTGCGGTCTCATCTTCGAAGACGTTTGCGTGTCGGTGCAAACGCTCGCCAACTCGAAAGTGGTGCGCCTCATTCCGGACAACCTCTATTCATACATGATCCGTGAATCGGGAATTTCGAGACGCTTCAACCCGCAGGTCGTCGACCTTTTTGCCATTATGGACCGCGTGGAAAAAAATACCGCGTCCCTCCCGATTACCGACTACAAGCGCCTCTTCTTCCGGCTCAAATACAGCTGGGCATTCCGCGCGATCGCGTTTCAGACCGCCATCACCGCGCCGACCTACCGCCTCGCGAGCCCTATTCTGCAAAGCGTATCGGAGAAGCTGCGCGTGAAGCACCTGCTTGGCCTGTTTGCCGATCGGCATTTGAAGCTTTCCATCACTATGACCATGCTCAAGATCCATCCGTGGATCTTTTATTGCGTCGTAAGACGCTTCAACCGCCGCTGACACAGCAGAATGGGCCATCCGGCACATCATTTAACGCCGAGCGTGATGAACTGACAAAGCCAATTAATCAGTAAGCGCGAGTGCTAATCACTCACTGGATCAACTCCGCTGCATCCCCGTCCTGACAAAAAAGGCGGGGGACGCCAATCATGCGTCCCCCGCCTTTCCGATGTGTCACCGACAAACGTTACATCAATCGCGCAACTTCACCGCCGTCATTCGCGGCATCAACAGATGAATGATGCCCAGCGCAACCAGATACGCCGATGCGCCGACCGTAAACAGAACCCAATAATTTCCGGTACGCTGCAAGGTCTCGCCGATCACGCCTGAAAAGAAGAACGAACCGACCATCCCCGCCACACCGCCGATACCGATCACCGTGCCGACGATCCGCTTCGGGAACACGTCGCCGACAGTCGTGACGAGATTCGCCGACCAGCCCTGGTGCGCCGCTGCCGCGAGACCAACGGCGAGCACCGCCCACCACAGGTTCTGGAATGCCGACAACGTTGCGATCGGCACAACGCACAATGCACAGATGAGCATCGTGAGCTTGCGTGCGAAATTCGGCCTGTTGGTGCGCGCCATCAAGCGCGACGACAGCCAGCCACCCGCCACGCTGCCGACCGATGACATCGTATAGATCGCGATCAGCGGCAGACCCATGTGTCCGATGTCGATATGGCGCGACTCATTGAGCCACTTCGGCAGCCAGAACAGATAGAACCACCACACCGGATCGGTCAGCAGCTTGCCGAAGACAAACGCCCACGTTTCGCGGTACTTGAGCACCGACAACCAGCTGACTTTCTGCTCGACGACTTCCTCGCGATCCGCATTGATGTAGTCGAGTTCTTCCTTCGACACCGACGGATGCTCCGAAGGCTGCCGATAAACCAGCCACCACACCGCCAGCCAGATGAAACCGGTCGCGCCGCCCGCGATGAACGTCGCGCGCCAACCCCACATCACCGCGGCGATCGGCACGAAGGCCGGTGCCACGATGCCGCCGATCGTCGCGCCCATGTTCCAGAAGCCCGTCGCCAGCGCGCGTTCCTTCTTCGGAAACCACGTGGCGGTAGTGCGGATTGCAACCGGGAAATTGGCCGCTTCGCCGAAGCCAAGCAGACCGCGCACGGCCGCGAAGCCCGGCACGGTCGATGCCACCGCGTGCAGCATCGCCGCCAGACTCCACAGCGCCATCGCGCCGCCGTAAACCTTCTTCGTGCTGACGCGGTCCGCGATGCGGCCGAAGATCGCGAGACCGACCGCATAGGCGACGGTAAATACCATCACGGTCTGCGCGTACTGCACCTGGCTCCAGCCGATATCCTTTTGCAGCATCGGCGCGAGCAGTCCGAGCATCTGACGATCCATGTAGTTGATCGTCGTTGCCGCGAAGATCATCGCGCAGATGGTCCATCGGTATCGTCCGACGGCCGTCCGTGCGGCAGCCGTCGTAGCTTCTAATGTTTTCATCGTGTCTCCTGAAGGTTTCTGAAAAAGTTGTCTATACGGTTGTTCGATAGGTCAATGCGCTGAGGCGGGCAATCCTTCGCGCGGGCTCATGCGCGAGAAGAACACGACCCCGGCGGCAATCACCGACATCACCGCGAGTCCAGTGAGGCCGCCCTCGATCGAGCCGGTCTTCTGTTCGAGGAAGCCGAAGGTCGCCGGCGCGACGAAGCCGCCGAGGTTGCCGATCGAGTTGATCAGCGCGAGCACCGCGGCGGAAATTCGCGCGTCGAGATAGCCCTGCGGGATGACCCAGAACAGCGACGAGGCCGCCTTGAAGCCGATCGCAGCAAAGCAGATCGCGACGAACGAGAACATCGGGCCGCCCTGGCCGGCCGCATACATGCCGAGCGCGGCGATCAGCAGCACGCACGCGACCCACGCCTGCTGGAACTTGAAGCGCGCCGCGAGCATCGCGAACAGATACATCGCCGCGATCGAGATCAGCCACGGAATCGAGTTGAACAGGCCGACCTGGAAGTCGTTGAAATGGCCCATCTTGTGGATGATGCTGGGCAGCCAGAAAGTCGCGCCGTAGATGGTCAGCGACACCGCGAAGTAGATCAGGCAAAAGATCAGAATTTGCGGATCGCGCAGCAGCGTTCCGAGCGACGGCTTGACCGGGTGCGCGGCGGCGCGCTGGCGTTGCTCTTCGTCGACCGCATCCAGCACCGCGTCCTGTTCGGCGCGGGTGAGCCACGCGGCGTCGCGCGGCTTCGAGTCGAGCCACAGCAGGATGAAGCCGGCGAGCACGACCGAGAACATGCCTTCGATGATGAACATCCACTGCCAGCCGCGCAGCCCCGCGCCTTCGATCAGCATCAACCCGCCGGAGATCGGCCCGGACAACACCGACGCGAGCGCCGAGCCGCTCAGGAAGATCGCCATCGCCTTGCCGCGCTCGTTGCTCGGCAGCCATTGCGTGAAGTAATAGATGACGCCGGGAAAGAAGCCCGCTTCGGCTGCACCGAGCAGCAGCCGCATCGCGTAGAACGACGTCTCGCCGCGCACGAATGCCATGCCGGCCGCGGCCAGGCCCCACGTGAGCATGATACGCGCGAGCCACAGCTTCGCGCCGTAGCGCTGCAACAGGATGTTCGATGGCACTTCGAAGATCGCGTAGCTGATGAAGAAGAGCCCCGCGCCGAGCCCATAGGCCGCCGCGCCGATGCCCAGATCGGCGCTCAGATGCTGGCGCACGAAGCCGATGTTCACCCGGTCGATGTAGTTGACGATGAACATCACTACAAACAGCGGCAGCACGCGCCATTTTATCTTGCGCACCGCGCTCGCCAGCGCGCCGGCGAGCGCGGGCCGCGCCGTGTCGGCAATCGGGCTACTCATGGGGTTGTCTCCTTCGATGGCGACGCGCGTTGCGCGTCGCGGGCCTCGTAGGCGCGGATGGGAAGCGAGAATTAAAAGCGCGGATTCTTGCCGGTGAAGCCCGGTTCGTACTTGCGCATCTGCGAGAGGTCATCGCGATTGCGCACGCCGCACGACAGATACTGCGCATGCAGTTCGGCGAGGCGCTCACGGTCGAGCTCGACGCCGAGGCCCGGCGTGGTGGGCACGCGCACCGAGCCGTTGTCGAACGTCACGCGGCCGACCTTGATGACTTCTTCCTCCTGCCACGGGTAGTGCGTGTCGCACGCGTAGGTCAGGTTGGGGATGCTTGCCGCGACGTGCGTCATCGCCATCAGGCTGATGCCGAGGTGCGAATTCGAGTGCATCGACATGCCCAGATCCCACAGCTTGCACATGCGCGCGAGCGTCTGGGTCGCGCGCAGACCGCCCCAGTAGTGGTGATCCGACAGCAGGACCTTGACCGAACCCATCTCGGCGCCGCGGCGGAAGTCTTCCATCGTCGTGATGACCATGTTGGTCGCGAGCGGCAGGCGCGTATGCTTCGCCAGTTCGGCCATGCCTTCGAGACTCGGGCACGGGTCCTCGTAGTACTCGAGCAGTTCGTCGAGTTCAGGGGCGGCGGCGATGCTCGTTTCGAGCGTCCAGTTCGCGTTCGGGTCGAGGCGCAGCGGCACGCCGGGGAACGCCTGATGAAGCGCGCGCATGCACGCGATTTCGTGTGCCGGCTCGAACACGCCGCCCTTCAGCTTGATGCTCTGGAAGCCATACAGCTCGATCATCCGACGCGCCTGCGCGACGATCTGCTCGGGGCTCAGGCCTTCGCCCCAGGCATCGGGCGCATAGGGCTTGTCGATGTGCTCGGCGTACTTGAAGAATAGATAGGCGCTGTAGGGCACCGCGTCGCGCACCTTGCCGCCAAGCAGATCGACGATCGGCGCGCCGACGATTTGCCCTTGCAGGTCGAGCATCGCGACTTCGAGCGTGCTGATGACTTTCGGCGCGTTCTTCGCCGCGTGCGAGCCGGGCGCGAGTTCGAATTCGACCGCACCGGGGGTCGCCTTGATCGTGCCCCGCACGCGTTCTTCCATGCGATTGAGGTCGAACGGCGACAGGCCGATCACCAGCGACTTCGCCTGTTCGAGCACACGCAGCATCGGTTCGTCGCCATAGGTCTCGGAGATGCCGACGCGGCCGTCGCTCGTCTCCAGTTCGACGATGGCGCGCAGCGCCCAAGGTTCGTGGATTCCGGCGGCGTTGAGCAGCGGGCCGTCGCGGAAGGCGATCGGGGTGATGCGCACCTGCGTGATGGTGATGTCGCGAGTCATGTTGGCAATCGGCATAAGTGGAGTTTGATGGGACGGATAGTAAAGCACTAATATATTAGTGCGTTAGTGGGGTAAACTCTCATGTCCACTTTGTGGCGAATTCCGCCTGCAAGCCCGCTGGAAGCGGCAGGCGTCGGCTATAGTACTAGTGCCTCAGCGGACCGCCCCGTCGGTCGGCCTGCGTCCAAGCTTCAATTTCTGACATGAAAAACCACGCTCACTCGTCGACGGTCACCCGGCTCGACCGCTCCCGCCACGCCGCGCCGCAAGTCTTCGAACGACTGCGCGAAATGATCCTTTCGCTCGAATTGACGCCGGGCACGGTGCTGTCGCGCACCGAGCTCGCGAACCGCTACGGGCTCAGCCAGACGCCGGTGCGCGACGCGCTGATGAAGCTCGGCGAGGAAGGTCTCGTCGACATTTATCCGCAGCACGCGACTGTCGTCAGTCAGATCAAAGTGACCTCCGCGCTGCAGGCGCATTTTCTGCGCCGCTCGATCGAACTCGAAGTCGTGCGCACGCTCGCGGAGCAACACAACGCCACGCTGATCGCGGAACTGCGCGTCACGATCGCGCGGCAAACGGAATTGCTCGACCTGAAGAACTACGAGGAGTTCTCGCTGCTCGATCAGGCGTTTCATCGGCAGATGTACGAGGCGGCGGGCGTGCCGCAGCTGTGGGATCTGGTGCGTAGGCTGAGCGGCCATATCGACCGGCTGCGGCGCCTGAATCTGCCGGTGGAGGGCAAGACGATGGCGGTCGTGCGCGATCATGCGGAGATCGTCGATGCGATCGAGAAAGGCGACGTCGATGCCGCGCAGGCGGCGCTACGCAAGCATCTGTCCGGGACGCTGAGTCAGATCGATCAGATTCGCACGAGTCATCCGAATTTTTTGGCGGACGAGTGAGCGTTGTCCTGTAATGCGGATTTCGCCGTCGCTGAAACTCTCGATCTGCGCACCCGTCTGAGCTCCGCCCACCTGACAAAGCCATCGCGACGGCCCTAGGACCTTGGTCCGATTGACGCGGCATCCACGCGTGGCACCCTTGTACAAAGCCGGAATAGTCACAGTCAACTTGTCAGGGGGGCCGCCATGTTTTCATGGAGCCGGCAGTTCGCGCTAGCGGTGATGGCTATGTCAGCGATGGCTTGCGCGGGAAGCGCCTGGGCAACCGAACAGGCACAGCAACGTCGCGCCGGACGGGACGTTCGCCAGGAGACACGCCAAGGCGCCCGCCATACGAAGCAGGAGTGCAGAGCCGCGGATCAGAAGAGCAATTCGCAATGCCGGCAGGACAAGCGGCAAACCAAGCAGGGCGGCCGTCAGGCGGCCAGGAATATCAAGTATTGAGCGTTTGCGTCCGCGTGCGCCTGCTCGGTACTGAACCAGCGGCGGCACGGGAAGGCAGACACCACGTCCACCAGATCAAGCGGGGCAGCCGATGCGAGCCTGGCGATACGTAGCGCTTTGCACCTTGCCGTTCATGATCGTCGGCTGTAACACGCCTCCGATCGCACCGGGCAAGCCGGTCGATATCCCGACTGCCCTCGAGCAGGTTCTCCAGGGCCTGTGCAATTTCCGCAAAGATCAGGCTGGGCGGAAGCAGGATCTGGGCGCCGCAATCGACTCGATTACCGTGGAGCTAGACCTCACCGTCGACGGGGCGAGAAATCCGCCGGTGGCGGTTGCGCCGGATATCCAGTTCATTCCGACGGTTAGCTATGGTCAGATCATGACGGCAAACCGGGGCAGCAGACTCGTGCTTACGCTGAAAAACACTGGCAGCGGCATGCATGGCGGCGACTGCGATGTCACCGCGCCGGCCAAGTAGAGGCCACCTTCGCTCGCCATCGCCTATGGCTTCGCCAAAGCGGCCTTTACCATTGCGGGGTCGCGAATCACACAACTGGGCGCTTCCCGCGCGTTGAACAGCGCAGGTCGCGCCGCGTTGCACTTCAATGTTGGGCGATGCTTTCCCACGCGCCCGACCGAGCCGAGCGGAACACGGCGTCGATCACCCGCATATTCGCGCGCGCATCTTCCAGCGGAATAGCCTGCGGGCCCCCACTCAGGATCGCCTCTGCGAACGCGGTGGCGGCTACGCCGTATTGATCGCACACCGGAACTTCCAGCCAACGATCAGTCGCGACACCGTCGCCATTGTGCTGACTGATCAGCAGGCGCGTCGGCCGATCGTTTGGCGCATTGAATGGAATTTCGACTTCGATTCGCCCTTTGGTACCGTGGAATTGCATCCGCTGGTACGGATAGGTTTGAGTCGAGTAAAAGAAACTCGCCTGCACGCCATCGAAGTCCATCAGCACCGAGCCGAGCCGGTCCACCTTGAAGGCAGGGTCCTGCTCCACCAGCGCAACTACGCGCCGCGGCTCACGCCCGATAGTGAAGCGCGACGTCGTGATCGGATAGCAACCGATATCGAGCAGGCCGCCGCCGCCTAGCTCGCTCTTGTTGCGGATATTGTCTTCGTTCGTGTTGTGATAGGTGAAACCGCCGGTCACTGCCCGCAATTCGCCGATCGCGCCTTCGTTGATCAAGGTCCGCACCTTCAACCATTGCGGATGCGTGCGAACCATGAAGGCTTCCTGGATGTATCGGCCGCTCTTGTCGCGCGCGGCGATCAGTCGTTCGACCTGCTGTGCGTCCAGGCTGATCGGCTTCTCACACAGCACGTGCTTGCCCGCCTCGACCGCCTTGATCGTCCATTCGACGTGGAGATGATTCGGCAAAGGGATATAGACCGCGTCGATTTCCGGGTCCGCGAGGAGCGCCTCGTAACCGTCGTATGCGACAGCGAGACCATATCTGTCCGCGGCCTCCCGCGCCTTCTCCAGAGAGCGTGAGGCGATGCCTTTCACCCGACACTTCGGCGCGTTGTGCATGGGCACGACCACCTTGTCGTTGATCTTTGCGGCGCCCAAAATACCCCAGACTATTTGATCCTTTGCCATGACATCCCTTTTTCCGATTGCGTATCCGATGAGTCGAGCAGGCCGAGCATTCGCGTAAGTCGGCAAGTCGCGTGAATCCGCGAACGACCAGGAGCCTGCGATCGTATCAGTTTAACCGTGGCTCGTCGTCGCTAGACCTCGGTCCGCCTGAGCAGATAGTCGAGGCCGCCTACCCGATACCATCGGTATCCGAACGGCTCGAGCACCACCGTGTGACAGCCGTCATCGTCAGCGTCGCTGTGGTCGTCGGACAGAAGATTGATCAGCGAATCCCGGCCTGGTTCGTTGGAGCTCAGGCGGAATTCGACGGTACACGCTTCGGCGCGGAAGTTATGCAGAAACAGCACGGAGTTGTTACGCCAGTGATAACAGAGGGCGAGCACATCGTTTCGCGAGGTGGGCAGCACTTCGAAGTCCCCCCAGCTGATTTCCGGCACTTCGCGGCGCATGCGGACCATCCGCTCGGTCCAGTTGAGAAACGAATCGGGATCGCGTCGCTGCTTCGCCACGTTGACCCGCTCGAAGCCATACGCCCCGCCGGCGATCGCCGGGACGGGCGGATTTGAATGGCTGGTGAAACCGCCTTGCGGCTCGCCCGACCATTGCATCGGCGTGCGCGCACACTGGCGCTCGGGCCGGCGCAGATCGTCGCCCATGCCGATTTCATCGCCGTACCGGAACACGGGCGTGCCCGGCAAACTCAGCATCAGGCTGTAGGCAAGTTCAAGACGGCGTCTGTCGCCCGACAGCATCGGCGCGAGTCTGCGGCGGATGCCGCGCCCATACAGTTGCATGTCGGGGTCCGGGGCGAACGCGGCGAACACAGACGCGCGCTGAGCGGGCGTCAGCCGGCCCAGATCGAGTTCGTCGTGATTGCGCAGAAACACACCCCATTGCGCAGTCGGCGGCCGTGGCTTTGTCGCAAGCAGCGCGTCCTTCAATGGCTTCGTGTTGCCCGTCGCGAGCGTGTAGAACGTGTTTTGATTGACGCGGAAGTTGAACATCATCGGCATGCGCTCGCCCTCGTCTCCGAAGTACTGGAGATCCGATTTGGGCAGCACGTTGGCTTCGGCCAGAATGATCGCGTCGCCTTCGCGCCACTGCAGAAACTCGCGAAACGTCCGCAACATGTCGTATTGCTCGGCGTGGCGGCGCACCATCGGGCCCTTCGTCGCGATGACGAAGGGCACCGCGTCCATGCGGAATCCGGACACTCCGAGCTGGATCCAGAAGCCCATGATCTTCAGCAACTCCGCCTGCACATGCGGATTGGAGGTATTCAGATCCGGTTGAAAATCATAGAAACGATGGAAGTACCAGCGTCTTGCCCGCTTGTCGAAACTCCAGGTCGACTTCTGCACGCCGGGAAACGCCACGCCGCGTTGCGCGTCGGGCGGTTTGTCGTCCGACCAGACATACCAGTCGCGATATTTCGAAGCGGGATCGCTGCGTGCTTCCAGGAACCATGGATGCTGGTCGGACGTGTGATTGACCACGAGGTCGATGATCACGCGTAAGCCCCGCTGGGCGCACGCATGCGTGAACTCGGCGAAATCGCCGAGCGTGCCGTACTTCGGATCGACGTTGTAATAGTCGCAAACGTCGTAGCCGTTATCGCGTCCTGGCGACGGGTGGAAAGGCATCAGCCAGATCGTCGTCATGCCGAGCCCTTGCAGGTAATCGAGCCTGCGCATCAGGCCCTGGAAGTCGCCGACGCCGTCGCCGTTCGCATCCATGAAGGTGCCTACCGAAAGGCAATAAATGATCGTGTTCTTGTACCAGAGGTCATTTAGCATAGGGTCCGCGCGTAGCGCCCAAACAATCGATCGTGAAGAGGAATTGCAATGTCGGAGCTGGCTTGGTGGCAACGCGGTGTGATCTATCAGATCTATCCGCGCTCGTTTCAGGACAGTAACGGCGATGGCATCGGCGATCTGTCCGGCATCAGCGCGCGCCTCGAATATGTCGCGGCGCTAGGCGTCGATGCGGTGTGGATCTCGCCCATCTACCCGTCGCCCATGGCCGACTTCGGCTATGACGTCGCGGACTACTGCAACATCGATCCGAGGTTCGGCACTCTGGACGGGTTCAAGCAATTGATGGGCCACGCACATCGGCTCGGGCTCAAGGTGTTGCTCGATTTCGTGCCGAATCACTCGTCGAACCGGCATCGGTGGTTCGAGGAAAGCCGCTCGTCGCGAGACAATCCGAAACGGGACTGGTATCTGTGGCGCGATCCCTCGCCCGATGGCGGGCCGCCGAACAACTGGTTGAGCCGCATGGGCGGCTCGGCGTGGGAGTGGGACGACGTGACGGGGCAGTACTACTATCACGCGTTTCTGCGCGAGCAACCCGACCTGAACTGGCGGAACCCGCAAGTGCGCCGTGCGATGGACCAGGTGCTGCGTTTCTGGCTCGATCTCGGCGTGGACGGCTTCCGCGTGGACGTGCTGTGGCTGTTGATCAAGGACGCGCAGTTTCGCGACAATCCGCCCAATCCCGGCTATCTGCCCGGCGAGCCGGAGCATCATCGGCTGTTGCAAACTTACACCGAGGATCAGCCGGAAGTGCATGAACTCGTCCGCTCGATGCGAGCCACGCTGGACGAATACGGCGAGCGCGTGCTGATCGGCGAAATCTATCTGACTGTCCCGCAACTGGTGAAGTATTACGGCGTGAACGGCGAAGGAGCGCATATGCCGTTCAATTTTCAGTTGCTCAGCGCGAGATGGAATGCGGAGAGCATCGCTCGCATGATCCGCGATTACGACGTTGCGTTGCCCGAATACGCGTGGCCGAACTGGGTGCTGGGAAACCACGACAATCCGCGCGTCGCGTCGCGCGTCGGCGCGGCACAGGCACGTGTGGCCGCTGTGCTGCTGTTGACGCTACGAGGCACGCCGACGCTTTACTACGGCGATGAAATCGGCATGACGGACGGCTATATCGCGTCCGATGAGATTCAGGACCCGGCGGAGCTCCGGCAACCGGGCATTTGCCAGGGACGCGATCCCGAGCGCACGCCTATGCAATGGGATGGCTCGCTGCCGAATGCGGGCTTTACGGACGGCAAACCTTGGTTGCCGATTGCGACGGCGACGAGCGTGCGCGAACAGGACGGCGACATGGCGAGCATGTTGTCGCTGTATCGGCGTCTGCTGAGTCTGCGCCGCGGCAGCGCCGCGCTCGTGCGGGGCACGATCGAGAATGTCGTTGCCGAGGGCGACGTGCTGACCTATGAGCGGCGCGATGGCAATCAATGCCTTTTCATCGCACTGAACATGGGCGCCGACGCTGCCACCGTGCAGTCGCACGCCGGCATGGTGTTGCTATCGACGGTGACCACGCGCATCGGTGACGCCTTCGTCCAGGGCGCCAATCTGCTTGCCGCCAGCGAGGCGGTCATCGTGATCGTCGACTCTCCCTCGTGAACGGTAGGTGACTCGCTGCTTCAAAGCGCCACCTGAATGCCCAGTTCAACCACGTCCTCCGCTCGCAGCCCATAGTATTCCGCGCTGGGCGTGGAATGAAACGCCATCTGTCCGAACAGCGCCTCGCGCCAGCGCATCATGCTGCCGTGCGAACGCCCCTTGATGACTTCATCGCATGGCAGGAAAAACGTGGTGTGCGTGGGATCGTAGTGCCAGCCATCGAACCGGCCCGCCAGCGATTCGAGCAGCCGCGGCAGGTTGGGGCGCTCGACGAACCCGTGATGCGCAATGATCTCGAAGCATCCGTGGCCGAGGTCTCGCACGTCGATGCGCGTTTCGTCATCGATACGCGGCGCGGACTCCGATATGTTGGCGAAGAAAATCGTCGTCTCGTGCAGCACGCGGTTGTGGCGGATGTTGCTCCTGAATGTCGCCGGTGTCTTGCCCGATGCGTTGCCCGGAAAAACCGCCGTGCCTGGCACGCGCGCCGGACGTTCGGGACCGGCTAGCGCGTCGCGCAGGGATGCGTCGAGCGCATCGGCTTGGTTCGCATGGGTCGCGGCAATCTCCCGTCCGCGATTCCATGTCGACATCAGCACGAAAAGTATCAGCCCGACGCGACGGGAAACTAGCCGCCTGAAGCGATTTTCGGCACGTTCGCGGACACCAGCGTCACGTCGACGACGAGCAACGGCGCGCTCACGAGCGCCGCGCCATAGAGGGGCCAATGCCAGACGTTGCGCGACACGCTGATCATCTGGATCGTGGTGATCAGCATCGTCAGTGCGACTGCGATGCCATACGCCGAAGTCAGCTTCGACGAGCTTCGAAAGGCTAGTACGAGAAACAGTACGGCCACGAACAGGATCAGGTTGACGGCGGGCGAATAGACCTGTCCGCGCTGCTCTCTGGACGTTTCGACGACCCGCAGGCGCGGCAGAAAGCCCAGTTCGATCGCCTGACTCGTCATGAAAGATGAGCAAGGGACGGAGCAAAGCGACGTTTCGTCGTCTCGCCGCCAGCGCGGCGGCGGTCCATCGATGACACGGCGCTACGGATGCGCGTGGCGATTCGCGCGTCGAGCGGGGTGTAGACGAGCATGCTCAGGTCTGGCCGGCCATCGACGGCGAACAGCGAATATTCCATTTCGATGGTCCCGAACGCAGGATGCAGCAGGCGCTTAACGTGCTGGCCTTCGCTGTGGCCGAACACCTGATTTTCGCGCCACATGCGTTCGAAGTCGGGGCTCGCGCGACACAGATCGTCAACCAGATCGCCGACCTCCGAAGCGATCCCCGCGCGTGCGACGTCCGCACGGAACGTCCCCACGACGAAGCGCGCGACGCTCTCCCAGTCGTGCTGTTTTGCACGGACGTCGGGATCGCCGAACAGGAAGCGCAGGATGTTGCGCTGGCCCGGCGGCAGCGCGCTGTAGTCGGTCAACACGACGGCTGCCGCGCGATTCCACGCGACGACGTCCCACGTCGCGGTCTTGATGATCGACGGGCTGGCATCGAGCGAATCGAGCACGCGCTGCAAGCGCGGGTCCACTGCGTCGGTGGACCGGTAGCGCACTTCCGGGGGGCGCCCCAAGGCCAGCATGAACAGATGTTCGCGCTCGGCATTCGTCAGCATCAGCGCCGCGCAGATGCGCTCCAGCACCGCGGCGGACGGCGCGCCGCCGCGACCCTGCTCGAGCCATGTGTACCACGTCGAACTGATATTCGCGCGCTGGGCCACTTCTTCCCGGCGCAATCCTGGCGTACGCCTGCGGCCCGAGAAGCCGAAACTGGCCGGATCGAGCCGCGTGCGGCGACTGCGCAGAAAGTCTCCGAGGGATTGGGCGGTGTTCACTGGATGATTAACCTGTTAGTCGCTTTACCGGGATAAGCTCACTACTTCAATAGCATAGTGAATGATCGCATAGTGCGTCAGTGGCTATCCTGGAGACTTGACCATGCGAATCTTTCTGACGGGCGCAACCGGGTTTATCGGCTCGGCGTTGGTGCCCGAACTTATCGAAGCCGGGCATCAGGTGATCGGCATGACCCGGTCCGATCAGGGCGCGCAGGCCCTCAGCGCAGCGGGTGCGGAGGTATATCGCGGTACGCTCGAAGACACCGACAGCTTGCGCCGCGGCGCCGCGAAGGCCGACGCCGTCATACACCTTGCTTTCGACCACGATTTCTCGCACTTCGTGGAGAACTGCGAGAAGGACAAGCGTGCTATCGCTGCACTCGGCTCGGCGCTGGTGGGCACGGATCGGCCGCTTCTGATCACGTCAGGCACCGGCGTCGGCAGCCGAGATAACGGACAGCCGGCGACCGAGGACGTGTTCAACACCAGCCACCCGAACCCGCGCATCGGCTCCGAGCTGGCCGGCAATGCGCTGCTGAAGGACGGCGTCAACGTATCGGTGATGCGCTTGCCGCAAGTGCACAACCCGTACAGGCAAGGCCTCATCACGCCGCTCATCCAGATCGCTCGGGACAAAGGCGTGTGCGCGTACGTGGAAGAGGGACGTAACCGCTGGCCGGCGGGACATCTGTCGGATGTCGTGCGGCTGTACCGGCTTGCGATCGAGAAGGGCGAACGCGGTGCGCGCTATCACGCGGTGGGCGAAGAAGGTGTTAGTGCACGAGAGATCGCCGAGGCGCTGGGGCGCGGCCTGAAGTTGCCGGTCGTCTCGATCGCTCGCGACGAAGCGCAGGCGTACTTCGGATGGATGGCGATGTTCGCCGCGCTCGATATGCCGGCATCGAGTGCGCAGACGCAGGCGCGTTTGGGCTGGCGACCGACAGGTCCGACGCTGCTCTCGGACCTGAACGAAGCGCGCTACGTTCCATCATAGATGTTTCAATACGCCGCTCGCCAGCCTGCGCAGTTCGTCGAACTGCGTGACGAGTTGGAGGCACAGAATAAAGGCCAGCGCCGCCGCGGGCCCCGGGTGGCGGTCGATCCATTGCAGCACCGGCGTCGCGTAGCGCGTGCGGATCGCATCGCGCGTCATGATCAAGGTGATCGTGATTCCCACCGCGGCGCCCACCAGCAAATCGGTCGGATAGTGAAAGCCGAGATAGGCGCGCGGAAGGCAAATGAACAGCGCGGTATAGAGAAGCGCCAGCACACCGATGCCCCGCCATACGAGGAAAATGCCGGTGGCGACCGCCATCCATAGCATCGCGTGATCGCTCGGGAAGGAACTCCAGTTGGTCAGCACTGCGTCCTTGATATCGCCGCTGGCAAAGCTCAGATGCAGTTCGGGGTTATAGACGGGCCGCACCCTGAACGGCAACCAGTGAGTCAGCAGTCTTCCGACGAAGAGCGCCGCGAGGCCGCTGACAACCGTCGCGAGAACCATTTCTCGCCGCCATTCGCGGCACTCGTCTTGCTGAAACCACATCCACCACAGCACCGGAACGAGTACGAGACCTTTGAAGGTGTACAGGTTGTCGATGGCTTGTATGGCTAGCGTCGCGAAATGACTGAAGTGTATGTGGGACAGATATGTTTCGATGGACAAATCGAAGCTATTCATTATTTTCTAAAGAAAATGAGCCGGTCGCGGATGAGGGTCAGCATAATTCATCGCGTGCACGGCATTTTTTGGCGCTTACTTTCACTGACAATTTTTACTGGGCAATTTCATCGCTAACTTTCGGTGACTCGGTGGCGGTTCGTCACAACGGGAAATTTGTGGTTGAAAAGTGCTTCCGGATCGTAAGTTGTTCCCGTGCCAGCGCCAGGCGCAGCGATAACCTATAGTCGGATCTTTCAAGGAGGCCATCATGAGACTGGTCGACTGGAATATTCAGTGGGGCTGCGGCGTCGACGGCCGCGTCGACCTCGGCCGGATCGTGCGTGAAGCCCGCGCGTTATGCGACTTCGACGTGCTGTGTCTGCAGGAAGTCACGCGCGGCTTCAACGAAGAACCGGCGGCAGGCGGACTGAAAGGCGCGCCATCGTCCGATCAGTTCGCCGAACTTGCCGCTCTGCTGCCGGAAATGACCGTACTCGATGCGATCGGCTCCGATCTTCCCTCGCTGGGCGCGAGCCGTCATCGGCGGCAGTTCGGCAATGCCATCGTGACCCGCTTACCGGTTCGTCAGGTGCTGCGCCATTCACTGCCGTGGCCCGCCGATCCCGCCAAGCCGTCGATGCTGCGCGTCGCGCTCGAAGCGGTGCTCGAAACCGACGTCGGTCCGCTTCGTGTCATTAGCACTCACCTCGAGTTTTATTCGGAGAAACAGCGGCTCGCGCAAGTGGCAAGACTGCGTGAGCTGCATCAGGAAGCGTGCGATCACGCGCGCTCTCCCGCGCGGGGTGAAAAGCCGGACAGCCCGTTTGCCGATACGGCGCGCCCGCTCAGCGCGGTTGTGTGCGGTGACTTCAACAGCGCATTCGAAGACACCGCGTTTTGCCGGATGCTGGAACCGATCGCCGACGCACCGACGTTCGTCGATGCGTGGGCCCGCGCGCACCCCGGCGAGCCGCGTGCCGCGACGGTCGGCCTGTATGATCACGAGCAATGGCCCGACGGACCGTTCGCGTGCGATTTCGTTTTCGTCACCCAAGACCTGGGCACACGCATTGCATCGTGCGAGGTCGATCCGCACAGCCGCTCGTCCGATCATCAGCCGATGTGGCTGGAACTGCGTTGAAGGTTCGGCGGGAATGCTTAAGGGTCTGTTAAGGCGCATATCTATAGTGAGCTATGCCCAGTAAGGTTTTCCGGCCGATTTCTGCCGCAGACGCGATTTCAGCTACCAGTCGAGCTACCCTCGCCGACAATCTGCGTGTGCGAGGCGATGAAGGCGCACAGACTGTCGTCTGTTATCGCCGAGGCGCGCCGTCCCAGTTTCACCAACGTCAGTTCGCCAGCGCGAACCAACCTGTAGATGGTGGGCTTCGACACGCCCAACAACAGGGCGGCGTTTTTGATCCGGTGGAGCTTGACCGATTGCGGCCGGTCGGCTTGGAGCGTCATGATTCTTGGTTCTCCTGGTCAAAATCGAAGCTCGACTGCATCGGCGCGCCGGCGCGCTTCCACAGCGAGCAATGCTCGGGGCAATAGTGGACGTCGGGCGCGATCTCGTGCGCGTGCTTCGCGCACAGGTGCCGGTCGCAAGTCTTGCGCGGGCCCACCGGGTAGTCGCACTGGTAGCTGCTTGAAGATGCGCACGGCCCCGCGGCGCAGCGCGTGCGCCGGCCGCGGGTGCAGATGAAGCCGGAACCCCCGCCGGGCAGCTTGAAAGGCGTGCAGGGCATCAGATCGCCCCCAATTCGTGCATCTGCCGCAACTGCGCGGCGACGTCGGGCGGCACGTCAAAGAAGTTGAGCGCACCCTTGCAGGCAACGAACGGCAGCGGCTTTGCGTCGACCAGATGGAAGCCGAAAGCGCCGTCCATATGCCAGCGCGATGCGCGATCGACAGGGTGGACGCATTCGTCGATCGTCGCGACGCCGACGATTCCACCGCGCTGCAATTGGTCGAAGGGCGGCAGTTCGATCGTCGGACCACCGACCGACCACAACGGATCCTGTGCGGCTTCGTATTCGGCGCGCGTCATGCTCGTGGACGCGTGAATCAGCACACGCCCGCGGACCTTCGTCGGCCAGCTGCGGTTCTCGATGTCCTTCAGCATGCCTGCAGCGATCGCCGCGGCGCGACCGGAGCCCGCGAGGTCTGGGCGCAAGATCAGCCACGCCCACGGCTGACGGATGGAAAGCGCCTTCATGCTAGGATTCCTGAGGCGAGATACTGGAGCTGGATATGTCCGACCGACATCGCGAAATTGAAGCCGATCCGTATTACATCGTTATCAACGCTGACCGGGAGTATCTTGCGGGCGCTGCGGATCCGAATGGCCGCTTTTCGGCCCGAGCCGTAATTACGAGGCTGGACGGCAAGCCTGTGTACAGGAATTTTCTCCAATACCAGCTCGAAGTCGGCGCGTGGTTCGACGAGCTTCAGGATGCGCTGGGGGACGCTGAAGTGCGCGCTCGCACGGCGATCAATGATGGTTTTCCTGATCTCTGACATCACCCCATCTCCGGGAATTCGTCGTGCGTGCGGCCGTCGAGCAGGCGGCCGGCGGCTTTCTTGCCGACGCGCCAAACTGATCCGGCATCGTCTAGCAATGGATTATCGAAGTTGCAAAGTTCACCGCTGGGTATTGCGATGTCATCCGGCCAATTTGAACCCGGCGCCCACTCTCCCCATTGCTTGAACAGGAACGGGACGCAAGCCTCGGCGCACTGGTCGCGCAGCGATCGTGCCCAATCGGGATGCATCGGCCTTGCACGCGATCCGCTTTCGCCGCCGACGACTACCCAGTCGAGAGCGTGCGGAGCCTGAAAATACCGATTTTCGTCGTCTGTCGAGAGCGCACTAATCCGGCCCCGCGTAGTCGGCGTGAGCATCTCGTCGATTTCGATGCAGGTGAGATCGATCGGGCCTAGCAGCGGCTCGGCGCTAATCCAGCGGACCGCGGCCGGACATTTCAGCAACGCCGGTATGCGCTCGTCGGCACGCTTCTGATCCTCGACGCTGACCCCCAGCCAGACGTTTGGCAGCGGCCACTGGCACCACTCCATTCCCGCCCAGCCGATTTCATGCGACGCGGCGAGCATGCGGCCGTGTCGGACCGGATGCGACAAATACTCGCGCATCCGGTCGGCGCGCTTCGTCAGAACCTGATACGTGTGCTGCCGGGCGCGGGCCATCACCGCAAACACCTTGTCGATCCACTCGTCGCGCACCGACTCGTGGAACAGGTCACCATGCGCGCAAACGAAGATCATTCGCGGCTGAGTCCAGCGAAACGGCTGATCGAGCCACTGGTCGTTGAAACGAACCTCGCCCGTCCAGACCGGACCGGCCGCCGTAGGCCGCGTCAGTCCGGCGCGGCTCGGATGGTTGCGCAGGCGCGTGCCGGCGAGCTTCATCGCATAACAGTTTTTGCAGCCGGGGCTGGTGACGTCGCAGCCGGTGACGATATTCCAGGTTGCGTCAGTCCATTCGATTTTGGTGTTGTCGCTCACGTCGTCACCTCCACATGCGGCGCATACCACGCGACATCGCCGGCCACGGCGACGAGCGGCGAGCCTCCTGATGTATGCCCGAGCAGTTCGTCGACGGACGGCTCGAAGCGCGGATGCGCCTGATCCAGACCGAGGCGCTGGAAGGCGCGCGCGACGATTTGTGAGGCCTGCGCTCGCGTCATATCGACGAACACGCGTTGACCGTCGTGCGGCGTGTAGGTCGGCCGGGTCTGGTCATCGTGCCAGTCCACATGCGTGAGCGACGAGGCGCCGCAGGAAGGGCAAGGCACGACGTAGGGCGTCACGCCGTCGCGGCTGTTCCAGATGCGCTCGCGGTGGCCGCACGAGCATGCGTACCACATCAGGGCGTAGCCGTCGGCGTGAAGCCGCGACACCGCGGCGGCTGCTTGTGCCTGGCTTTTCCCCCCGCGCTGAAGCGCCTTTTTATGTATCCGATCCGCGGCGCGCCGTTCAAGCCGATTGCGCGGTATGCGGGTTTTTTTGTAGGGATGCATTTAGCTCTCTTAAAAAAGCCGGGCGCTATGTAAGCCGCCCGCAAATTTCAAAGGACGTGTGCCGGCTTTCGAGGCTTCAATGTCTCTGCGGCATACCGGCGCGCCGCGGGGATCAGTTGAAATGTTTCGCGTGCAACTCGTCGAGCCGGTCGACCTGCTTGTCGCTCAGACTCGTGACACGGCCGGCGCTTCGGATCTCGTCGAGCTGGCGCACGAATCCCTGCTCCCATTCGGTCAGGTCGTTCGTGCCCAGCAGGCCGGCCAGCCGCTGAATCATTTCGGTGGTGGAGAGGTGGCGCACGTCAGGCTCCGAGCAGAATTTCGCGGCGGTCCTGATAGGCCTGATCGAGCTTGATGCGCTCCGTTTCCGGATAGGCGCGCGCTTCGTCGGCCAGGACGGCCAGCACCTCGACGTCATTGCACTGCTGAATGCGAGACAGCATGGTCTCGTACGGTGCGAGCGGCGGTGCGCCGTTGTCCTGCTGCTGGGCCTGATCTGCCTGCGCGGCCGTCTCGCGTTGGCCCCGTTCCTTTTCCGTGCGTACCTTTTCCTGATACGCGGTCCGCACGCGCTCGCGGTCGACGTCATTCGTGATTTCATCGATCCGGGCGATAGCGACTTTCAGTTCGTGGCCGGTGGTCGCGTTCTCGATCGCACGGATCATGGCATCGGCGTTTGGAGTGTCGGCCGCGGTAGCGCCCGTGCGCTTGCTCGCCATGCGCGAGCGCAACGAGTCGGTCTTGCTGGGGGCTTGCGTGGTTGCGGCGGCGCGAACCTCGTCGGCACGGCCCATGTCGATCGTCTCGGGCCGTTCGGCGCTGAGTTCGTCGGGCGTATAGACGCCAAGCAGGACGTCAGGCGTGAAGCGCCGCGCCCACTTCCGGATTGCGAGATAGCAGATTTGCTGCTGCGGATCGGTCGCCCATTGCGTCGAGAAACGCGGATAGGCTTGCGACATCATCACGGTCACTTCGCGCGGTTCGGACTCGCCGCGCAGCGTCGCGCGCACGATTACGCCGAGCCCTTGCTCGTCGCCCTTCGTGTACGTCGCGACGTAGTACTTGCCGCCCTTGTCCGACTTGCGCTCCTCAACTTTCCCGAGAACCTTGTTCCAGTCGCCCAGGAACTGATAATCGGGGCGCCCCGTGATTGGCGCGAGGTTCGAGACAACGGCATTCACGAGCTGCGCCTCGTAGCCGAGCTGGCCACCTTGGCTGATGTGCGTTTTCTGCGCAACCGCGAAGGGATTCATGCGCCACTGAAACGCCTGCATTGCAACGGCGAAGCAGTCGGCCTTGTTGCCGCGCAGATGGACCGGGATCGCGACTTTGCCGCCGGCCATCGTTTCGGCGATGGTGTTGATCGCCTGAATCGTGGCGACGTCGAGCACCATGTCGAGCGAGTTGCCGCTGGTCTGTGACGGCGCGAGCGGCCCGCGCTCGGCGCCGAGCGGCATGACGTTGCTGTTCATACTGCCTCCGTGGCTTCGTTGGATTCTTTTGCGGCCTTGGGCTTCGTATAGCCGAGCTTGATGTAGGAACTGGCCTCAACTGTGAATTCCTTCTTCTTGACCAGCTTGCGGGTGTACTTTCCGCCGTCGGGCAGCGTGCCGGCCGCGGCATTGCCGAGCGCTTCGAGGATGTGGTTCTTCGCGCCGTCGCTAATGGCCTCGTATCGTTTGATGTGTTCGTCGGCGTCGAGCTTGACGGCGTGCCACCACGCAATAGAAGGCGGCAGCGCAATCTCGTCTCCGTCCGTTTCGGGATGCATGCGCTTGAGCATCGCCTCCGCCGTGGCGTGCTCGTAGTCGAGCGACGGCGCCTCGTCGCGCTCGACGTGCTGCCAGAACGCGTGCTCCTGCTCGATCAGCATTTCCTCGGTTTCAGCGTCGCGCTCGATGATGTAGGTCCGCAGACTGTTGCCGCCCACGCACGCGGCCAGATGCCACTCGGGATAGTCGAGGACAACCATGTAGTGATGGCACTGCAGCAAATATTCGTCGGGCACCTGATCGGTACCGGGCTCGCCCCACTCGCCAAAGCGGAACGCCATGCCATCGACGTTCTTGCATTCGAGTCCGCGGCGCGCGCCGACGACGACTCGGTCCACGTTCGCACGCATGAACGGGTATTTCGGGTGGGCGATGATGGAATTCCGACGCTGAACTTTCACGTCGTTGCGTCGGGCGTACTCCCGCGCAATGATTTCTTCCATCAGATTGCCGAAACGGATGCGCTCGACGTCGTCGAGGTTTTCCGGCTCAAGGCGGCCAGTCTTTTCCGCCCACAGCTGAAAGGCGGTCTTGTAGCGGCTCAGGCCGAGCGCGGCGGCGACATCCGATCCTCCGATACCAGCTTGTCGATCGGCGAGCCATTGTTCTCGAGCATTCATGCGGTGGTTCCTCTCAGTGCGGCCGGAGCCGCTTCAGTGTTGAGAAAAACGAGGGCGACGGCCGAGGCGACAAGCAGCGTCAGCATCACGGTCCAGACGATGAAGGGATGACGACGGCTCAGTGCATCGAGGCGACGCACGGCGCTGTCACTGCGCATGAAAATCCAGAGCGCGCCGCACGTAAGCGAGACAAACGTCCAGCCAGCGAAGAAGCCGAGTGTCGAATTCATGCTGCACCGCCTGCGCGCAACGCGACGACAAGCCACAGAAACACGCCGGAGACGATGCCAAAAGCAAGCATGGTCGCGAGGGCACGAAGGCGACGGCGCGCGCGCAGGCATGCGCCCAACAGAGCGTTATCGGCCGGCGCGCGGCCGAGAAGAAGACGCGCGCTCACGCGGCACCCCGCGCAGCGACGACGCCTTCAGCAATGATCAGCGCAGCGATCGCGTGCAGCAGGTGATCAGTCAGCGCGCCATGCGGCGCCGGCAGTGCCTGCAAAGTTTTCAGACTGAAAGCGAGGGCTGACATTACAGGCCCCCGGTAATGCGGAACGTGGGATGCGACGGGGCGCGATCCTCGCGCAGTTCGCGGTCCTCGCACGCGTCGCGCTCGATTAGCCGGACCACTTCCTCGGCCTCGGTGTCCGCGTCCGCGGTCATCGACGAAACGATCAGCTTGCGCACCAGCGCGCCGAGCGCAGCGTCACCGATCAGATACGCGCGGCGCACATCGGCTGCCTGTGCCAGTTCTGCGGACTGAATACCGCCGATCAGATCGATGTCCGTCAGCCATTGCAGCTTGTCCTTCAGCTTGTCGGCCGCGATGCTCGCGACGAGATCGGCGCGCGATTGCACGTCGCGGGTTTCATTCGTCGAATCTTCGAGCTCGACGTCTTCGAAGTAGTCACCAAAAGCGGTGACGCGCGCCAGCGGCGCAGGGGGTGGAAAGTGGAGCATCGGTCCTCCATCGGGTGGGTGGCGATGGAGGCAAGGTTAGTTAATACTAAACCTGAAGTCAAGTAAAAACTAAACGTAGGTTGAGCGGATGCTTTACCACGGCAACCCGGGATCTCGTTTGATGAAGTGGGAGAGAATCTGGTCCAGCGCGTAGCGAGTCACGGCATCGTTCGTCCTGCAGAGACCCTTGCGGTCACAGTACAGGCGGCCATCTTCTGCGACCTTGATGACGACTTCGCCGCAAATTTTCTTTCTGATGTCGGAGGGGACTGATGCGGCCGGCGCGGGCTCCAGCGTGTGAGCTGAACTCGGTCGACCGGATGCAGATTTGGCGACAGCCCGCCTGCTGGCCCGCTTCTGGGGTTCGCATCCGGGGAAATAATATAAGTCGCCCACCGGAAATCTACACCGTGGGCATGCAGGGCAACACGGCCGCAACCGGGCGGACCTCGTCTGTCATCGCGTTGACCATCGCCCGGTTTGATCCAGCCAGCATACCGACAACCCCTTTGTTCGGCTTCGAACGCTCTCGCTCATGGAGCGTCTGTCTAGTGCACGAAGGTGTAACGTATCCTTATTTAGATGCCTTGGCGATCAAGCAATGGTTGTCGCAACAACCGGTAGTTGAAACGCGGATGGCACAAAGTATGCAGATGCGCGAAAGCATCAAGCTGCATCAACTAGTAGCGCTGGTCGCTATCGCTGATACCGGGAGCGTCCGCAGTGCCGCTGCAATCCTTGGTGTAACCGCGCAGGCGGTGGCGAAGAACCTGCGTCAGCTGCAGGAATCTCTTCGGATGCCGCTTGTGCTGCACACGCCGGCCGGGATTGTCCTGACGGATGGCGGTCGAATGCTGCTGCAGCACGCGCGTCTGATCGTCGGACAGACATCTCGCGCGCTCGATGATATCGACACGTTGCGTGGGCAACCGCGGGGTCGACTATCGTTCGGGCTGCCCCCTTGGATGGTGATGGCCTTCCTGCCGGATACGATGAAGCGCTTCGAACAGACGCTTCCCGGCGTTGCGTTGGAGACATTCGACGGCTACCTGGTGCTTGGCCTGCCACGCTTGCGCGATGGCAGCATCGACTTTCTTATTGGTCGACCGACTCCGGAGGACTTGGGAGCCGAGTTCAACTTCCGGCCACTCCTGGTTGCCGGCAACGGAGTCGTGGCCAGGCAGGGGCACCCTGCCGCCGGCAAGCATTCGCTGGCCGATCTTCTCGATTACGGCTGGCTGTTGTCGCGGGATCCGGGACGCGAGGCCCATTTACCGGCCAATATCTTTACGCGGCACGGCCTGCCTTCGCCTCGCGCATTGCATTATGTGCACTCCCTCGCGGCAGTCATCTATCTGCTGCAGCACTCCGACAGATTGAGCATATTCCCATGGCCGCTCATTGAGCTCTGCTCGCGCCGCCAGAACTTGTGCGTGATCCCAGTCCAAGAAGAAATAGAGGAGCAGACGATTGGTATTGTCACGCTCGCGGGGCGTCCGCAAAGCGTGGCATCTACATGCTTTATCGGATACCTGATCGATACGATCCGAGACGTCAGCAATTCAGATCGTCCCGAAACCCGGCGGATGATGCGGTCGGTCGAGTTGCTGATCTAGGGTGGGGCGGCGCGAAGGACAAACCGGTATTGTCCGGTAGCGCCCGCCCCCAGACCCATGCTTCCGTGGCTCGACAGATTTTGAGGACGGCCCCTTATACAGGATTATGCCCCCCATTGGGTGGGCGACAACGCCGCAATCGGTGAATTGTCCGAGTCCACCCATGCCAGACGCCGTAAGTCTCTATGGCTTGCAGAGCATATTCCGAGCAAGACGGAGTGAATCGGCATGACGCACGAACACGAGTGGGAGCGACTGCCTGATAGATTCGTATGGTGACCCTACTGAGCCATGTGAGCATCGCGAGGCTTTCTAAATGTGACCACAAAGTATTGCTGATTCGTGGCTTTCTGGCCGCCAAGTCCGGCAAGACATCCAGGCTCCTCGCTGACACCAATTAAATCTACTCGATAGAATTCCCACCCGTCCGTTGCATTCTTGTTGACAACGCTTTCAAGATAATCGGCGGCGACGCTAGAAGAATTGCTCTCTTTGGTTACAGCAATGGTTGGTGGAGCCTGAATCATCTTATATCTATACATGTCTCATTTTCTCCATGATTGTTAGGCAGACGAGTCTGCTCAGCAATGATGAGAAATGTAATGATTTTGTAAATGAGACTGATCCGAAGTTTGTGATTTTTCAAGCTGCTTTATTGCGCCGACGGCGCGGCGTCGGCGGAGGGATGACTACCTCGGCGTCATCAGGCGCAACAGCACCAGATAGGGCGGAGGCACTCAGAAGAACCTCAAGCGCGGTTGCAATGCGCATGATTTCCCGGTCGTCACGCCCTTCTACGACACGGAGCAATCTCGATACTCCGGGGCCAAACTCAAACCCTGCGACGGCGTCGATCGATTCGTTATCTGGTGCTTGGTCAAGGTAACCATCGCCCATGCCGTAGTCTCGCTCCAAGCGTCGGGCCGCACGCTCACCGAACGATGCCCCCCCAAGTAACTGGGAAAAATAGCTTTTTTCCTTGGGTGGTACAGAGTGGCTCTCCGTCCACTTCCGTAGATTGTCGCGCCGAATGTCTTGGATGTTCATTTTGCAAGTTTAGTCATTTCTAAATTAGCGTTCACTTGACCATTGGTTTAGTTACAACTAAACTCCCCGCATGGACCTGAAAACATACTTCGGCAGCAGTGAGCGCGGCACGGCCAAGAAACTCGCGTCATCCATCGGGGTGTCGCAGTCCTTCCTTTCACAGATGGCTAGCGGTCTATCGCCGATTTCACAAGAGCGTTGCTTTCTCATCGAGCAAGCAACGGCGGGAGCAGTGGCGCGATGGGACTTGAAGCCGCACAACTGGCACAAGCTCTGGCCCGAACTCGTCGGCGCCCCCGGCTCGCCGCCGGTACCCAACCACACAACGTCCCCATCGACGGCTACCGAGCAGGAGGCGCTGTGACTCGACGCGCCGAACACCGTAACGAGATAAAGACCCGCGTCGAAGACGATCTCTACGACGCGGTCCAGATCTTCAAGCAACTCAACTACATCGACAGCGACTCGGCGGCCGCCGCTCGTCTGATGCGCATGGCGTTGTTCGGCGTGGTTGGGAATGTACGGCCAGCGCTCGCCGGTGTCAGTGCCATTTCGGCCCAACCTGGGACGCGGGAGTGCGCATGAAAAACGGTTTCGTCGAGCTACCCGTGACGCTAACGGACGAAGAAGCGGAGGAAATTGATGCCCAGGCGCGCACGCAGGGCGTTTCCTTGCCCGATCACCTGAGCTACTGCACGAGGGCCGGCGCGTTCGGCCATCTGCACGCGCGAAAGATGCTTCCCGTTTTGGGACAAGTTGGGACCTCAGACGAGGCCGATTCGGGGCGGCAAATGGGCGGTGTGCCATGATCCACTATCACGGCCTCCCGATTACACCTAACAGCGCCGCACTGCGCGCGGTGGCCGGCGGCCACGCGTTCGTATCGTTTGAGTACCCCGAGCAGTTGGGCCTTGCGCTCGAGGTAGTGCAGTCCTTTGCCACGGACAACGGCACTTTCAGCGCCTGGTGCGCGGGTCGGCCGATCACTGATTGGTCCCGCTACTACGAGTGGGTAGCGGAATTGCATCGCTATCCGCCATTCGACTTCGCTGTGATCCCCGACGTGATCGACGGCGACGAAGCGGCGAATGACGCACTGATCGCCGAGTGGCCATGGCGCGAGCGCGCGCCATGGGTTGGTGCGCCAGTGTGGCATTTGCACGAATCGCTCGAACGCCTCGAGCGCCTTGCGGCCGAATTCCCGCGTGTATGCCTGGGCAGTTCGGGCGAATTCGCGACGATCGGCACACCGCAATGGTGGACGCGCATGGCGGAGGGGATGGAGGTTATATGCGACCGCGAGGGGCGGCCGGTCTGCAAGTTGCACGGCCTGCGGATGCTTGACCCGCGAATCTCTGGGTGCTTCCCGTTCGCGAGCGGTGACAGCACGAATATCGGCCGCAACGTCGGCATCGACTCGAAGTGGCGCGGACCGTACACGCCGGCGAGCAAGGACACGCGTGCGCAGGTATTGCGTGAGCGCATCGAATCGCAGCAATCGCCGATCTTCTGGCAGCGCGAGCATGCACCGATCCAGACAGCTTTTTCACTGGAGGTGGCGTGATGCGTTATTCGAGTTTCATGAAATCCCGGGCGAACTGCAGGGCGGCGCGCTCGCACCTATTACTGTCGTTCGCCGAGCAGGCTACGTCTCCGGTGTCCATGTCGTGCTTGACGGCTTTTACCGCTGCGGCTTTTTCGTGCACATGCCACGAGAATGCGACCCCAACTGTGGCGATAGCGGCAAGAGCGCAAATGATGCGCATGGTGAAACCCTGTGAAGTGAGCCCGAACTGTATATCGGTGCCCAGTGGCAATAACTTTAAGGGGACGAGGCAAATCTTTGCGACCCCGATGAAGGCGGTCGTATGAACGCGCGCCCGATCCTGCACGTCGTGTCGCTGTCCGGCGGCAAAGACAGCACGGCGACGCTGCTGGTCGCGCTAGAGCTCCACGGGCGCGAGAACGTGCGCGCCGTGTTCGCGGATACCGGCAACGAGCACGAGGTGACGTACGAATACGCGCTTGACTATCTGCCGGGCGCCTTGGGCATTACGGTTGACGTAGTGCGCGCTGACTTCGCCGACGAGTTTGCGACAAAGCGGGCGAACCTCGCGCGGATCGCCGCGGGCGAGCCTGAATCAGCCGTCTATGGCTCACGCGAGTTCATGTATGCGTGGACGCCCGAGGCGGCGGCGCGCGCGCTCGAACTGCTGCGCCCGACTGGCGTCCCGTTTCTCGACCTCTGTCTCGTGCGCGGTGGCTTCCCCTCGCGCAAGCGCCAGTACTGCACCGAATATCTGAAGACCAGGCCATTGACCGAATACGCGCTTGCGCGCCTCGAGGAGGGGCATTCCGCTGCGTGGTCATGGCAGGGCGTTCGCATTGACGAAAGCGATTCGCGCCGCGATCGCCTGCAAGGCACTGGCGCGTGTGTGCGGTCATTCGAGGTGGCCGGCGGCGGTCTGTTCATCTATCGGCCGATTTTGCGCTGGCGTGTCGAGGACGTGTTCGACGCTCATGCGGTCGCCGGCATTCGCCCGAACCCGCTGTATAGACAGGGCATGTCGCGGGTCGGCTGCATGCCCTGCATCAATGCCGCCAAAGTCGAGATCCGAGAGATCGCACGGCGTTTCCCTCAGCACATCGAGCGCATTGCGAAGTGGGAGGAGTTGGTTTCGTTCTTTCACCTGGGCACGCAAGGGCATACCGGCGCTGGCTCGACTATCCACGCGGTTGTCGAGTGGAGCAAGACTACGCGCGGCGGCCGGCAATACGACTTACTCGCTGACGCGGAGCCGGCAACGGCCTGCGCGTCTGCATACGGGCTATGTGAATGACAGAACTACCAACACTCCTGACGCCACTGGATTGTGATCCGCACATCGCCGTCGCTTATGATCGCGTTTCTAGTCGGGCGGCCGGTGGCCACCGGTGCGCGGCGTTTGCCTGCCATGCCGCGCTTGCCCGACACTTCAACCGGGCAGGAGAGGAATGCAGGTATGACCGAAAACACGAATCAGCCGCCACTCGAACTGCTCATCGAAGCGCGGCCAGAGATCATGGTGGCACCTACGAACGACGGCAAGGTCGAGATCATCGTCAACAGTATGGACGAGAACTCGGAGAAGATCGTCCGAGGCGAAGTCGTATTTCCGCTCGACTGTGCGGAGCAGGTCGCAGAGGCTTTGATCGCGCTCGCGAAGCGCAGACAGTAAATTCGGGGCGGCCATTCGGCGCGCGCATCTCGCTGCGGATCGGGAGCTAGCATGGCCCGGATCCGCACCATCAAACCCGATTTTTGGACCGACGACAAACTCGTCGAACTGGATTTCGCGACGCGCCTGTTCTTCATCGGCACGTGGAACCACGCCGATGACAACGGCAATCTGCGCAGGTCCGCCAAGAGCCTGAAGATGAAAATCTTCCCGGCCGACGCGATCGACTGCGAGCCGCTCGTTCAATCATTGATCGCTCACGGAATGCTCATGGAGTACTCCGTGAGCGGTGAAGTCTTTTTGCACATTCGTTGTTTCGCCAAACACCAGGTGATCAACCGCAAATCGAAATCGGCTATCCCGTTACCACCGTGGCTCACGGGCGACGGCGGCGCTCCTGCGCCGCCTGACGCTGAGCAGCAAGCCGCTAGGGCGCACGACCCCAATTCACATGCTGCTCCGAACTTACCCAGCGACGGTTCACTGAATGCACCACCGGATGAATCTGGCAATTCAATGCCTGCTCACGGAGCACTCACTGAGGACTCCTTGACGGAAAAGGAAGAGGAAAAGGAAGGGAGTAAACCCAAAGGTTCTAACGACGACGTAGGGAACTTGATACGTGGTAGCGGTGTGGATAACTCCGCAGCGTCGTCGTCGCTGTCTGCCGATGAAATTGCGGCGTTGCTCACGCAGTGGGAGTGTGAGCGCGGCAAGAACCCGCGGTTCGCGCCCGACGGGAAGCAGATCGTGATCTGGACCAGGTGCGGCATTACGTCCGAGCAGCTGCGCGCCGCATACACGGCTGCGGTCGTGCAGCGCCAAAGTGATCGCGATGTGACCGCGGTCAATGCGGGCTTTCTCGATGCGTTCGTCGCCAAGGCGCTCGCGCCACCGCGCGCCGTGAAGCCGCCGTTGCGCGGGATGACCGACGCGCAGCTCGAGGCGGAAGGAAAGCGATTGGGCGTGAGCACGCACGGACTGCTTCGCGATCAGTGCATCGCGCGGATCGAAGCGAAACGGACCGAGCAACGGGGAGGGAATGCGCCATGAAAACGCAGGAGGACAAGTTCTGGCTCGTGTGGTCGCCGACAGGCGCAAAGCCGCCGAGCTATCGGCATCCGAGCTTCGGCAGTGCCGCGGTAGAAGCCGAGCGGCTCGCGCAGGCCAATCCAGGGCATGAGTTTGTCGTGCTCGGCGCCGAGGTGTCGTACTGCGCGCTCGCAATGCAGCGCGTCGAGTACTTCGACCGAGCTCCGTTTTGAGTGCGGCCATGAGGAATCCCGGATCGAAGGAGTGGGCACGCAAGCTCGTCGCCGAATACGTAGGCGAACGGCCGACGAAGCCGACGAACGTCTACCGCGTCGCGTATCAGGCGCTGGGGTTGGAGTTTCCGGAAGGGAGGCACGAGGTGGCGCCAGTGGCATCAGCAACCCCGCGGCAGGCACGCCCTGTGCCGGTACCGAGACGGGCGCCGGTTGAAGGCGCGTGGTGGGACACCGAGCCTGCGGCGGCGGATAGCGATTGATAATGAATTTTAACGATTGGAGGTTTGACGGTGAGAGCGAGCCATCAGAGGGATATCAAAGCGCAAAAAAAAGCCTCGCACTGGGCGAGGCTCAACGCTGCGGGGAAGCGGCGTACAACGGGGCCATCGTATGCAGCACGCACCGGTGCAGATATCAGATGACTCCGAAAATGAAGTCACGAGTGGCCGACGAAATCGCTAGTGCCTTGCGCACGCGCGCCCCTGCGCCGCTCGACGCGGCACTCTCGACGATGGTCTCCGCGCCGCGCGCGAAGGTAACGACAGCGCCGAGCGCGATCGAGGAACTGTTCGCGCTGCACGTGCGGGCCGACAAACTGCCGGCGCCGGCGCGCGAGTACCAGTTCGACCCGGCGCGTAAGTGGCGCTTCGACTTCGCCTGGACCGATCGGCGCCTTGCGGTCGAGGTCGAGGGCGGGATTCACTCCGGCGGCCGCCACACGCGCGGCGCCGGGTTCGAGGCCGACGCGCGCAAATACCTCGCCGCGACCCTCGCAGGCTGGAGTGTTGTGCGCGTGACGGGAAAGATGGTGCGGGACGGTTCCGCGATAGCAGCGGTGCGCGAGCTGCTGGCGCGGCAGCGGTGAGGATTTTCGGGAGTGCTCAACATGGAAGCGGTCTTTAACGATGCAGTGCATGCGCTGCGCTACGCGTATTCGTTCAACTCGCAGCAGTACGGCAAGTCGCTGATGGCGCGCATGTACGGGCCGCCGGGTTCTGGCCGTGGGCTGAGTGGCATCGACGGTGCAGGGCAGGCTGGCTTCGTGCTGGCGGAGATCGAGAAGATCCCGCTCGTGCAGCAGGCCGTTCTGTTCGTGCGGTATGCGCCGACCAGCTTCCCATGTTCGTGCGGCGCGGATTGCTGTTCGCGGCAGCGCCCGAACAAGGCATGGCAGGCGGTCGTCGACTGGATCGCCGAGCACCACGTCGCGGCGCTGCTGCCGGGCTGTGTGCGCAACGTGCGGCTGCACAGACAGCTCGTTCGAGAGACGCTGACGGGCGAGCGGTCCGAGTATGCCGCACTCGGCAAGCAGTACGGCGTCCACGCGCAGACCGTCGCCAAGCATGCCGGCGTCATACGGACTGCGCTCGTTGGGACTCGCGCGCACATCGGCGAAATGGACCGGGCACTCGTACGCGCCGACGAGCTGCTGCGCGCCGCGGGAATCGTAGGCGAAGTGCAAGCTGCTTGACCTTTCGTGTTTTGGCAACGAAAATAGCCAGTATTGCAGCGCCACAGTTGCGCCCAACCAAAGCCCGCTACCGAGCGGGCTTTTTTGCGACGGCTGTTTTTGAACCTCCCTTAGACTGGCATTCCGATAACAGTCAAGGAGGCGAAGTGAAAACCAAGGACCGCGAAGAGCTAACCAAAGCTCGTAGAGAACTAAAGGCGTTGGCCAACGAAGCCCTGTTCGTATGGGGCATATTGGACGAGGAAATTAAAAAGTGGTCGCATCCAGAGCCGATCGAGAATAGTGAGCTGATCGCAGCAAGGTTGGCCGCCGGCATCATGGCCGGGCGCAGCGCGGGAAAGCCGGAGAGTAAAGATGCCGACTGAAGCACTGCGGAAGCGGTTCCTGCAAAAGACCGTGCGGCTAAAGACTGGCGGCCCGCTGATGACGGTCGACGCGGTGATCGAAACACAAAGCGGTCCCATGCTCGAGTGTTGCTGGTTCGATCTGCAGTGGCGGACCAAAATCGAGCGCGCGCCGTTCACCGTTGACTCGGTTTTGCTTGCCGGCGGACAGGGGCCGCAGGCTTTCACCGTTTGATTTATCGCCGCGGTACCGCGGTTTTCCAACAACGCCCAGCCGGTTTTCGCCGCTGGGCGTCTTCATTTTCACGTCCTTTGCCCGCGTCTGGCTTCCTTGCCAGCGCGGGCCGTTTCGTTGGCGTCAAGATCCTCGCAGTTTGCTGTTGTGGCCGTTTTTTTCGACTATAAAAAAGGGCTCGCCGTGCAAATTTCCAGTCGCTCGATCGACGGCCTCATTCCGTACGCGCGCAACGCGCGCACCCATTCGGAAAGCCAGATAGCGCAGATAGCCGCCAGCATCGAGGAATTCGGCATGGTCGGCGCAATTGTCGTGCGCGACGGCGTGATCGCGAAGGGTCATGGGACGCTCGCGGCGATCCGCATTCTTTATGGTGCCGGCAAGCGTCTGTATCCGCCGCCCGGGCGCTCGCGCGGCGCCGAGCCGTTTCCTAACGGCGAGGCGCCCGTGCTCGACGCGTCCGGGTGGACCGAGTCGCAATTCCGCGCGTTCGTCATCGCCGACAACCAGCTCGCGCTGCTGGCCGGGTGGAACGAGGAACTGCTGCGGCTCGAAGTGACCGAGTTGCGAGACGACGGCTTCGACGTGGACCTGCTGGGGTTCAAACCGGTCGATCTGGCCCACCTGCTCGACCACCCCGGCGTCGGCCTGACGGACGAGGACGATGCACCGGAACCGCCGGAAGAGCCAGTGTCTGTCGCTGGTGATGTTTGGATCTGTGGCAGCCATCGCGTGATGTGCGGAGACAGTTTGCGGGCCGAGAACGTCTCGGCGTTGATGGGCGGATATCTCGCCGATCTGATCATCACCGATCCGCCGTACAACGTCGCGTACGTCGGCAAGACCGACAAGCGCATGACGATCCAGAACGATGCAATGCAGGCCGGCGAGTTCAGTCGGTTCCTGCTGACTGCGCATCAGACGATGTTCGCGGCAGCAAAGGGCGGAGCTGGCATCTATGTGTTCCACGCGGATACCGAAGGCCTGGCTTTTCGCGGTGCGCTGCTCGATGCGGGATTCAAGCTGGCGCAGTGCTGCGTGTGGGTCAAGCAGTCGCTGGTGCTCGGGCGTCAGGACTACCACTGGCAGCACGAGCCTGTGCTGTACGGCTGGAAGCCGACCGGGAAGCACCGCTGGTATGCCGATCGCAGCCAGTCAACCGTCTGGTCGTTCGACCGACCGGCACGCAACGATCTGCACCCGACGATGAAGCCGGTGGCCGTCGTCGAGTACCCGATCCAGAACAGCAGTCGGGACGGCGATCTTGTGCTCGACACGTTCGGCGGATCCGGAACGACGCTCATTGCGTGCGAGAAGTGCGGACGGCGCGCGCGGCTGCTTGAGCTCGACCCGGTCTACTGCGATGTGATCGTCGCGCGCTGGCAGGCATACACCGGGCTGTCGGCCACACACGAGACGATCGGCACATCATTCGAGGAGATCGCTGCAGCGCGGCGGTTGGATTAGAGCAATGCCACGACAGAGTTTCAAAGCCACAACTGCACAGCGAACGCTCGTCGAGCAGCTTGCGGCGTTCGGCATCCCGCAGGAGGACATGGTCATGCTTGTCCTCGACGCGAACGGGAAGCCGATCTCGGTGCCGACGCTACGGAAGCACTTCCGCCAAGAGCTGACCGAGGGATTGGTCAAGGCCAATACAGCGGTTGCGCAAGCCCTGTTCAAGAAGGCGAAAGCCGGCAACGTGGCGAGCATCATTTTCTGGTTGAAGACCCGCGGCGGGTGGAAGGAAACCCCGCAGTCGGTCGAGCTGTCCGGTCCCGATGGCGGCCCGGTCGAACAAAGGACGCAAATCGTGGATGAACGGAAAGTCAAAGCGGCGCTCGACAAGCTCCAGCGAGAGTACTGAGCACGTCGATCCATCCGTCGAGCGCGAGGTCGCGAAGCAGCTGTGTGAGACGGACCACCTGTTCTTCACGCGGTACTTCTTCAAGCATCGGCAGAGCATCAAGTTCATCGTCAATTGGCACCACGTGCTGATCGCGGACGTGATCCAGCGCGTGATCGATGGCGCGACGAAGAACGTAGTCATCAATGTGCCGCCGGGCTCGTCGAAGACCGAGATGGCGACGATCAACCTGATCTCGCGCGGGCTCGCGTTGAACCCGCGTGCGCGATTCCTGCACATCTCCTACTCGGACGATCTGGCGCTGTTGAACAGCGAGACGGCGCGCGAGGTGGTGCTGTCCGACGAGTATCAGGAGAAGTGGCCACTTGCGATTGCTGACGATGCGAAGTCAAAGAAGCGCTGGAACGTCGTCGTCAACGGGAAGAAGGCGGGCGGGGTCTACGCGGTATCGCTTGGCGGGCAGATCACCGGCTTTCGTGCTGGCCACATGGCCGAAGGGTGGCAGGGCGCAATCATCATCGACGACCCGCTGAAGGTCGAGGACGCGTACAGCAAGACGTTCCGCGACAAGGCAAACCGGAAGCTGCTCTCGACGGTGAAGAGCCGGAAGGCGAACCCTGACACGCCAATCATAGTCATCATGCAGCGCCTGGCCGAGGAGGACCCGACCGGGTTCATTCGCGAGGGCAACCTGCCCGGCGAATGGGAATTCGTCGAGATCCCCGCGCTGATCACCGACGAGTACGCAGCTGCGCTGCCGGAGCGCATCCGCAAGCTGATCGCGCCGTCTGAAAAGGACGAGGACGGCCGGTTCAGCTACTGGCCTTACAAGGAGCCATTGGCCGACCAGCTCGATATGGAGCGCGTCGCCCCGTATGTGCACTCCGGACAGTACATGCAGCGTCCGTCGCCGCTCGGCGGCGGAATCATCAAGAGCGCGTGGTTCCCGCGGTACACGGTGTTGCCGCGCATCCTGTACCGGAAGTTCTTTGTTGACACGGCGCAGAAAACGGCCGAACGGAACGACTACTCGGTGTTCCAGTGCTGGGGAGCCGGCGACGACGGCCGCATCTATCTGCTTGACCAGATCCGCGGCAAATGGGAAGCGCCGGACCTGCGGCAGGTCGCGCTCGACTTCTGGGCGAAGCACAAGCCCTACGACCACCGCGTGAGCGGCGCGCTGCGCGAGATGGTGATCGAAGACAAGGCGAGCGGTACGGGCCTGATACAGGACATCAAAAAGCACGGGAGCATCCCCGTGTGCCCGATGCCGCGCGACACCGACAAGCTGCGGCGCGTGATGGATGTCGTGTCCTACTGGGCGGCGGGGCTCGCTTTGATCCCCGCCGATGCGCCATGGGTACTCGACTTCACGAACGAACTGAACGCGTTCACAGCGGACGACACGCACGCGCACGACGACCAGATCGATCCGATGATCGATGCGACAAATGACATGCTCGCGAACACAGCCGACTGGAGCGCTTGGAACTAACGAATGTTCGAGAAACTGAAATCCGCAATGCGACCACGCGCAACGCGCGTTCGCACGGGAGACTCGCTGTCCAATCTGGTCGCCGGCATGATGACTGCGCGCGACAAGCGCAGGCACAGCAAATTTCGGCGCGACGACATCATCGACCGCGAAGAACTGGCGGCGATGTATCGGCACAACTGGCTCGCGCGAAAGATCGTCGATGCGCCCGCCGAGGACATGACACGGGAGTGGGTGCGGCTCGAAACGGCCAATGAGAGCGCAAAGCAGACGCTGGAGAAAGCGGAGAAGCGGTACGGCCTCATTTCTCGCATAGGCGACAACCTGAAGTGGGGAAGGCTCTATGGCGGCTCGGCACTGTACGTGTCGATAGCCGGCGACGATGCGTCTCAACCGCTGCGTGTTGAACGTATCCGGAAGGGCTCGCTGCTCGGCTTCGTGGTGCTTGATCGTTGGCAATTGTCTCCAGATACGCCGCTGATGCAGATCGACCTGACGCGACCGGACTACTGGCGGCCGAAGCGCTATCGCGTGGCCAACACGAGCCAGTCGATCGACAGCAGCCGCCTCATTTTCGCGGATGGTGCACTCCTGCCGTGGGACGAGCTGCGCCGCAACCAGTTCTGGCACGACAGCGTGCTGCAGCCGGTCTACGACGAGTTGCGCAACGACGAGACGGTGGCGGGCAGCACCGCATCGATGATGTTCGAGGCGATCGTCAACGTGCTGCAGGTCGAAGGATTGCGCGAGATGCTGTCTACAGAAGACGGCACGAAGAGGGTGCAGAAGCGTTTCGAACTCGTCGCGATGATGAAATCGTTCATCGGCATGACGCTGCTCGACAAGAACGATACATACGAGCAGAAGACGATCAGCTTCTCGGGGATCGACGCAATCGGCGCAATGTTCGCGCAGCGCGTGTCCGGCGCGGCCGATATTCCCGCGACCCGATTGTTCGGCCAGGCGCCGAAGGGACTGAATTCGACCGGTGACAGCGACATCCGCAACTACTACGACGGCCTGAAGGCGAGGCAGGAGCAGGAGCTGAGACCGCAGGTAGAGACGATCTACGACGTCATGGCGATGTCGGAATTCGGCCGCACGCTCGATGACCTCGTGATCGAGTTCAATCCGCTGTGGCAACTGTCTGACACCGAGCAGGCAGCGGTCGAGAAGACGCGGGCCGAGACGGACAAGATTTACGCGGTTGATATCGGCCTGCCGATAGAAAGGCACATCATGAGCCGCCTGCAGACCAACGACACGTACCCGACGATTACCGACGAGGACATCAGCCTCGCCGAGGAATTAAACGAACCGCTGGAGGAAGAGCCCGATGCAAATGACGTTGGCAATGCTGGCGCGGGCTCGCGGAATCCGCCGTCGACGGCTGTCGAGGGTGCGCCCGACGCGGCCTAACCGGCGCGCGGAAGGGTGGTATCGAGCACAGCTGCTTGCGATCGTACAGGCGTGTGATGACGCGATGCGTGCGGACGTGTTGCCGCTGCTCAAGCGTGGCGAGCCCGAATACAGCTACGTCGCTGACGACATGTCAGAGGCCTTCACGCGGGCGCTCGACGCCGCTCTGCAGGGTGCCTCGCGGCGCGTGATCGAGCGTACACATGCGCGAGCCCGGATGCTTGCGAGGCGCATGGTCGAGCAGTGCGACGAGAGCACAACGGAAAGTCTGCGCGCGAGTGTGAATGCGGCACTCGGCGTCGATATCCAGGCGGCGCTGCAGATGCAGAGCCTCGGTGGCGTGCTCGAGGCGGCACAGCAGGCTAACGTCGCGCTCATCAAGTCGATACCGCAGCAGTACCTCGACCGCGTTTCGACACAGGTCCTCACGGCGCTGCAGCAGGGACGGCGCTACGGCGCCATCGTCGAAGCGATCCAGAAGGAAACGGACGTCACAGAGCGCCGCGCGAAACTGATCGCGCGCGACCAGACGTCGAAGCTCAATTCAGCCATCACGGAGGCGCGGCAGACCGCGCTCGGTATCGAGGAATACGAGTGGGTGTCGAGCAACGACGAACGTGTGCGCGAGAGCCATGCGGAGAACGACGGCAAGGTGTTCCGGTGGGATTCGCCGCCCGAGACCGGGCACCCGGGCCACGATGTGAACTGCCGATGTTCTGCGCGCCCGATCATCAATCTGGATAACGAATGAACACACGCGTACACCATACCTTCGATATCGCGCTTGGCGCACGACGCTACACGGGCGACGGCTACCTGGTCGCGCCCGCGCGGATCGCGCGCACCGGCATTCAGGAGTACCGAGCCTTTGAGCTCGGACTTCAGGGTGATCCGATGCGCGTAGTGAAGGTCTACCGGCCGCCCGAGGAGGTGTTTCATCCCGACGCGATCGCGTCGTTCCGTAACCTGCCGCTGACGAACGACCATCCGCCCGATGGGGTCAGCGCGGACAACTGGCGTCATCTGGCTGTCGGCACGATGTTCGATCCCGTGCGCGCTGATGACTTCCTCGACGGTGACGTGCAGGTCATGGACCGCGAGGCGATCGCCAACGTCGAGGCAGGCAAGGTCGAACTGTCCGCAGGGTACTCCGCGATTTACGACTGGACGGCCGGCGTTACTGCGGATGGCCAGCAGTATGAAGGCGTGCAGCGCACGATCCGCGGCAACCACGTCGCGCTCGTCAACCGGGGGCGCTGCGGGCCAGCGTGCCGCGTGAGTGATTCAAAACCATCCCATTCAACAGGAGCAACTGCAATGCCGATCCAAATCACGATCGACGGCATCCCCTTCAGCCTCGACGAGGCTGCGGCGGCAGCCGTGAACAACCTGACCAAGAAGCTGGCCGACGCGTCGGCCTCGGTCGCGGACCTCAACGCCCGACTCGACCGCAAGATCAAGATCGGTGGCAAGTCGATCGCGCTACGCGACGCCGATGAGATCGAAAAGGAAGCGGGCGATCAGGAAGAGGCGCTCGAACAGGCGCAGAAGGATGCGATGACCCCGGCGCAGCGCGACGCGATGGTCGCAGATTGGGCCGAAATGCTCGAAGGCGGCAAGCGCATTGCGCCGACCGTCGACGCGAAGGGGAGAACCTGCGCGCAGTATCGCCGCGAGGTGATCAAGTCGCTGTACGGCGATCACAAAATCATCGTCGACGCGGTGCTGAGCGGCAAGACGCTCGACGCCGCTGACGACGCCATATTGCGCCAGGCGTTTGGCGTGCTGTCGGCGACGGTCGGCGCCGCGCCGACGAACGATAGTGGCGCGCGTCGCGATCCGGTCCTCGATTCGCTCAGCCAGTCGATGCGGGCCAACGATGCAACCGGCAGCGGGCAGAAGACCGCCGACAGCGCGCGCACGAACTTCATCGATCGGATGAACGGTCGCGCGTAACACTACGTTTCAACCAACTGGAGTCAATCCACATGAGCCGAATCAATCTGGGTGAGTATGCGCCAGCGCAGTTCGAGCGCGGCATTCCCGGCCTGATCGTCGACAACAACACAGCGACGATTCTCAATGGTACGAACCGCGGCGCAGTGCCGATCGAGCTCGGCCGTGCCGTCTTCTACACGGACATCGAGGGCGAATACGTTCTGCCGGGCGATGAGCGTGCGAAAGCCTTCGCAGGCATCACAGTGCGTCATGTGACCTTCACGGCGAATCTCGAGAGCGAGGTGTTCTACAACCCGGACGTGACGCTGCCGGCCATGCAGTACGGACGCATCTGGGTGACGTGCACCGACGGATGCAACCCGCGCGACCCGGTGAAATTTGCGGACGACGGGACGTTCGCAGTGGGCGACGGCACGCAGGTGCCGGGTGCCGAATGGGAATCGAAAGCGGAGCCGGGGCAGGTCGGCGTCGTCGTGATCAACCGCGTGCCAGGCCTGACGGTGCCGGACGCAGCATAAGGGGAATAGCCGAATGAACCGCAGAAAGATGATTCTCGACGGGCTCCGCTCGATGCGGTCTCTGAATATCGATTCGGAGGCGGGCCTGTCGTTTCTGACCTCGCAGCTTGAGTATCTCGAAACGCAGGTCTACGAGGTGAAGCGCGAGCCGCTCGACTATGAGGCGCTGATTCCGATTTCGACAGATGCCGGGCCACACGTCAATGCGGTCACGTTTCGCATGAGGGAGTTCGCCGGTCGCGGCAAGCGCCACTCCGGTCAGGGTGGGGACGTGCCTCGCGTGGACGTGTTCTACGACGAGAAGTCGATTCCAGTGGTCGGCAGCGCGATCGGTTACGCGTACACGTTTGCAGAGCTGCGTACGGCAGCTGCGCTGAACCAGTCGCTCGACGGCGATCGCCAGGAAACGGCGATGAAGGCATGGCGTTCCCACATGAACCAGGTCGGCCTCTACGGTGAAGACGAGTTGACCGGCCTGTTCAACTCGCCCCACGTGGCGCAGGCGAGTGCTGGCGTGAACCTGCTGACGGCGACGCCGGGGCAGGCGCTGGAATTCATCAATGAGCAGATCACGCAACTCTGGATCTCGACGAAGCGAAACAGTGTCGTGAACACGATTGCCATGCCGGGCAGGGTCCTGGGCCGACTGTCGAGCACGCCGCGTTCAGACAACTCGGACACGACGATCCTCGAATTCATCAAGCGGAACAACGTCTCGAAGACCGAGCGGAACATCGACATCGAGTTCCGCGCAGCCGCGGATCTGGAAACGGCCGGCAAAGGCAAGACGAGCCGCATGATGTTCTACGAGAAGTCGCGGGAGAACATCATGTTCCATATCCCGATGCCGCTGATGTTCCATGCGCCGGAACAGCGCGGCCTCGAAATGCTGGTCAACGGCGAGTACCGTTATTCGGGCGTCGAGTTCCGTTATCCGGGGACGGCCCTGTACGTTGACGACGTGACGGGCTAAAGGGGAGGCACTATGCCGGACATCAGGAACACGACGCGTGCGGGCGCGGTGATTCGCGGCGCCGGTCTCACGGTCGTGATACCGCCGGGCGCGACGCGCCCGGTTTCGGCTCAGGTGTGGGAAGCATTCGTGCGTGGGCGCGCCGCTCGTGCGCAGATCGCTAGTGGCGAGCTGGTGGTGGTCGGCAGCTCGGAGCGGCCGCAAGAGCCGCAAGAGCTGCAAGAGCCGCAGGCGATGGACGGCGCCGGGATTGGTTCCGGGGATCCGCCGCCCGCGGCGCCGGCGCGCCGGGGCAGGAAGTCATGAGCGCTGCCGCGATCATCACGATCGCCGACGTGCGGGCGCGGTTCGGGACCGCATCAAAGCCGTTCGACGATGCCGAGATCGAGGTGGCGATCGCCGACACGCGGCCGTACTTTGACCGCGAGCGCTGGGGCGGTTTCTATCAGCGTGCCGCGTGCGCCCTCGTGATGCACTTCCTCGCGATGGGGCGGGCCGCGGAGCGCGCGGGCGGTAAGCCGTCACTGCCGGCCACGTCGAAAAAGGCTGGCGAAGTGCAGGTCGGTTACGCCACGCCCACGTTCATGATGGGAGACGATGCATGGCTCGCCGCGACCACGTGGGGGCAAGAGTACCTGCAGTTGCGTCGCATCGTCGGCGCCGGAGGGCTGGTCGTATGAGCAAATCTGACTTTCCGAAGCTCGATGAACTGTTCAAGCGCCTGGGCGAGGCCGCGAAGCGTGACGTGGTGGTGGGCTACCCGGTTGCCAGCGGAGCGCAGTTGCACGAGGACGCAGGCATCACGAACGCGCAGCTCGCCGCGCGCTTGTCGTTCGGCGATCCGGAGAAGGGACTGCCCGCGCGCCCCTTTCTCGATCAGGGGATGAAGAGTGGGCAGAAGAAGGTCGTTGGCGCGTTGGCACAGGGGTTGCGGAAGGCGCTGCGCGGCGAGGCGTCTGTCGACGACGCCTTTCACCTTGCCGGCGCAGTGGCGGTCGAGGAAATCAAGGTTGAGGTGCGGCGTGGTGGCCAGCTCGCGCCGAACAAGGCCGACACGATCAAGCGCAAGGGCAGCAGCACGCCGCTGATCGACGAAGGCAACATGCTCGACGCTATGACATCCGAGGTGCGCAATGCTGGATCTCAGTGAGGTCGTGACCGATCCGGATCTCGGCTCGCACGAGATTTCGATCGAGCGCGCGACAGGCGAGCGGCTCCCGTCCGGCGAGTGGCAGGAAACGTATGAGCCTGACACGGTGACAGGCGTTGTCCATCCCGCGAGCAAGGCGCAGCTTGAAACCTTGCCGGAGGGCGAGCGCCTCTACCCAACCATCGCCGTCTTCTGCGACGCGCCGCTGGCCGTTGCCGATTTTGTGCTGCACCAGGGTGCGCGGTGGCGCGTCACGGCCGATTCTGACTGGTCCGACTATGGATATTACTACGCGCTCGCAACTCGACACGACGCCACTTCGCGGCCTCGTGCGGGAGCTTTTGTCGTTACCTGACGGTGCCGTACGTCCGCGCTGGGATGCCGGGCCGACTGGCGGCGAGCCGTTCATCGTTGTGAACGCGAGCGATGATACGCCAATCGGCACCGCGCACCGCGAGTTCGACGGCGAGCGCGAGGTCGAAATTCTGCGTCGCTCGCTGCTGACCGAAGTGCAGTTCGAAGCCTTCGGCACGAACGCATACGCGCTGCTTTCGAAACTTCAACTCGTGCTCGAATCGAGCGCGGCGCTGTCGGCGCTGAAGAACCGGGTCCGCGGGGCAATCCTGCGGTGTAGCCAGGTGATCGATGTGTCGGCGGCAATCGGTGGCGGTCCGGAGGAGCGCGCACGATTCACTGCAACGTTCACGCACACCCACGCGGTGGAGATCGCGCAACCGCGTATCGCATCGGTCGACATCACTGTGCACACCGACAGAAACACCGAATCCATCACCATTGAACCACCCAGCACGGAGCAATAGATGCTGCCCATTGATGAAATCGTAAACGTTCAGCTAAACACGCAGCCGGTCGCGCCGTCGCGCCGTGACTTCGGGGTGACACTGCTGCTCACGCCAGAGGCGGGCAACGTGTTCAACGACACGAGCACGCTGTACATCTACGCCGCACAACAGAGCGACGTCGAAGCGGCATTCGGGACCAACTCGGAAACGGCGCGCGCGACGCGACGGTTCATGGCGCAGCAGCCGCGGCCGAAGCAACTGATGATCGGGCGGTGGGTGAAGACCGATCGTGACTTGCCCGCGACCGCTGCCGCGCTCATTGGCTCGCCCGTGACCGCACCGCTAGCCGACTTCCGAAGCGTGAGCGCAGGCTATCTGACCATCGCATTCGGCGAGACAGTGACGCAACTCGCGCCGCTCAACCTGACTAACGTCACGACGTTCGCCGATGTTGTGAGCGCGATCAACGGCGCGGCCGGCGACGATCCGGAGTGGTCATGTTCGTTCGACGAGACCGGCAACCGGTTCGCGTTCACGGCAAACGAACCCGGCGACGGGCCAGCGTTCCGCTACGTTACCGACGATGGCCAGGCCGGCACCTACCTTGGCTCGCTGATGAAGCTCGAGAACGGTCAGGCGCGAACCGTCGCGGGTGCGGATGAGGTCCTGCTGGAGGCTGAGTCGGTCACGGAAGCTGCTGCGGCGATTCAGGACCGGCAGCCGGGCTGGTATGCGCTCGCGGTGGCCGACCAGTTGCCTGATGACGTCCTGCAGGATATTTCCGACTGGATTCAGGCGGCCAGAGGCAAGATCTTCGGAGTGACGACGACGAATCCGCAGCACATCGAGTTCGACGCCGGTAACGTCATTAGGCGGCTCTACGACAAGAGCAACTACCGGACGGTCGGCACGTACGACAAGACGGACCCGTACGCGATCCTGTCGTTTCTCGCGCGAGGCCTTTCTGTCAACTTCGCGGCGAACAATTCGACGCTGACGATGAAGTTCAAGACGTTGCCGACCGTCGAGGCTGACAATCTGACCCTGGCTGAGGTGAACAAGTGTCGCCGGCTGGGCCTGAACTTCTATACCTACTTCGACGAAGTCGCGATGGTCGCCGAGGGTACGGTGATCGGCGGCCGCTTTTTCGACGAGATCCACATACTCGACTGGTTCGTGGATGCCGTGCAGAAGGAGGTGTTCGCCACGCTGTACCGAAGTCCCACGAAGATCCCGCTCACGGATTTCGGTACGCCCCGCCTCATCGCTGCAGTGGAGCGTGTGTGTCGCGAGGGGCGCCGCAATGGCGCATTTGCACCGGGCGTGTGGAATGGCGATCCGTTCGGCACGCTCGCGGCCGGCGATTACCTGGACAACGGCTTCTACGTCTGGTGCGATACCGTCGATAACCTTTCGACAAGTGATCGGGAGAAGCGCCAGGCGCCGCCGATCCAGACCGCAGTGAAACTCGGCGGTGCCGTTCACGGCGTCGACGTGATCATCAATTTCGACCGCTGATCTTCAGCGTGTATCACGAGCCCCGCTTCGGCGGGGCATTTTTTTGGAGCCCGACAGATGGCAAGTTTTGACCCAAAACAGGTGTCCGTGCTGATCAACGGCGTGCCGCTCGATGACTGGGCGGACGGCGCTGACGTGATTCAGGCCGAGTACAACGCCGACGCAGGCGCGCTCACGGTGGGCGCCAACGGCACCTCCATTTTCGTGGCGTCTGCCGACGATTCGGGGCAGGTGACGCTGAAGATCAAGCAGCACAGCCCGAACAGCAAATACCTCAACGCGTTGCGCGTGCAGCAGCAGTCGAATCTGAAGACGTTCACGCCGCTCGAGTTGAACATCCGCGACCTGCTGAACGACGACGTGGTGACGGCCAGCAAGGGCTACTTCACCACGCGGCCGAAGTACACGCGTGGCGCCGGCCATAACCCCACCGAGTGGGTAATGGTGTTCGAGACGCTCAACATGAATCTTGAAAAGGGAATCGGAAACTGATGGAAAAGGAATACAGGATCGACATGGACGGCGTGCTGTATGTCATGACGCCGGCTGATGCGGAAAGCGCATGGGCTGCGCTCAAAAGCGCCGGTGCGCTGCTGCAGGGCATGCAGGCCGGCGGATTCGGCAACGTGGATGACGTGGACACGACGGCGATCGCGACTGCGTGCATCTCGACCATTCTGTCTAACCTCGGGCGTCCGGAAGTCGCGCGGCTTGAGGCGATCGTGTGGAGTGCGACCGCGGCGTCTGTGAACGGCGCCAAGCCGTACCGCGTGCGCGACAAGTTCAAGGAACACTTCAACGAATACCGCCGACATCTCCTGCCGGTGCTGATGGCTGGCATCAAGTACCAGTACGCGGATTTTTTCGGCGCAAGCGCCTTTTCGAGTCTCTTCCGGAATCTGATGGCGCGGTTCCAGGCAGGGAAGACGACGGAATTGACTGGTTCATCTGGGGACCCGTCGCTCGGGGATTCAGCGGTGTGACGCTGCACCAGCTGCGTACGGTCTATTCGCTCGCTGACCTCTGCGACATGCACGAGGCGATGAGGGCGTGGGACGAAGAGCAGGAAGCCGCACACCGCGCGCAGGAAGCAGAGGCGAACAGGGGTAGAAATCGATGACGCTCGATGAATTCATCGTCAAGCTTGGTGTGTCGGCCGACGTCAATCAGGCGAAGGCCTTTCGCGAGCAGCTTACGGGCATCACCAAAGCCGCGTCGGTGGCGACGGCTGCCATCGCCGGCCTCGCCGCGGGCGTAACCGCGTGGCTTGCCAAATCGCTCGACGGACTTGACGCGCTCAATCAGGTCTCCCGAGAGACCGGTGAGAGCGTTGAATTCATCCAGCGCCTCGGATATGCGGCCGACATGAGCGGTGCATCGGTAGAGGCCGCGACTGGATCGATCCGCGGCATGACGAAGGCGATCGGCGAGGCGGCCGCGGGTGTTGGCCGTGGTGCGCCGGCGTTCGAGAAGTACGGTCTGCACGCGAAGAACGCAGACGACAGCGTTAAGCAGTTCTCCGAGGTCCTCGGTGACGTGCAGGACAAGATGGCCCGCATGTCGAAAGCCGAGCAGGGCGCGTTCCTGTCGAAAATCGGCATCGATCCGTCCATGGTGCAGGTGTTGCGCATGTCGCGCGAGGAACTGCAGGGCCTCTTTGCCGAGGCAGATGCGTGGGGCGTGTCGAGCGCTGAACAGGCCGACGCGGCGAGCGAGTGGAAGGACCAGATAACGGACCTAGCATTCGGCTTCGATGCGCTGCGCACCCAGATTGCCATCGGGTTGCTGCCGAGGCTGAAGGAGTTCATCGGCAATCTGAAGGAATTCCTGCGCACGAACCGTCAGGTTGTCCAGAACGGTATTAACCGCTTCATCGGGCTCGTGTATTCGGCAGGGCAGGTGCTCGTGAACCTGTTCCGGTTCATCGCCAAGGTGACGGATGGAATCGGCGGCATGCGGGTCGCACTCCTGCTGGTCGGCGCGGCGCTAGCATGGTTCAAGCGCGCGTCGCTGCTCGCCTTTGCGACGAACCCGGTGTTCTGGCTTGTCGCGGCGATCGGCGTCCTGCTGTTGCTGATCGACGACTTCATGACCTACCTCGATGGAGGTGAGGCGGAATTCGGCGAGTTCTGGGAGACGCTGCGCGAACCGATCGCAGCGGTGCGCGCCGAGATCGGCGCGTTCATCCGCGATCTCAAGCGGTGGTGGGCCGAGCACGGCGAGACCGTGATGGCCATTGCGGGCGAACTGTGGGACTACCTGCGGCTCGGGTTTGCGCAAACTGTCGCGGTGATCGGCGCCGTGCTGGGGCAGCTTTGGGATTTGTTCAGTACGGCATTCGGGCTGATGGCCGATCTGATCGACTGGTTCGTCGCGTTCATCACTGGCGACTTCGAAGCCGCTGGCGCGATTGTCGGCCGGATGCTGAATCGTGTCGCCGATCTGTTCATCAAGACGTTCACGCGGATCGGGGATTTCGTGAGGGGCACGATCGAGCGCATCAAGTCCTATTTCCCGGGCGTGGGTGCCCTCATCGAAAAGACTCTCGGTGCGGTGGCGCGGTTCTTTGGCGGCGGCACAGTCGATGTGAATGCCACCGGCGCTGACGCCGGGGCGATCGCGACCGCCGCGCGAGGCGCTGCAGCGATCCCGCGGCAGGTCCAGAGCGCAGCAGCAGGTGCGGCGCCGGCAGCGCGAGCGCAGCCCGGCACGACGACTAACCGAACTGTGAACGCGAATGTCACAAACAACACGACGATGCATGTACAGGCTGATGACCCTGAAGCAGCAGCGCGTGCGGTGCAGGACAGGCTCGATCAGCAGAACCGCGCGGCGGTGCAGAACGCAGCTAGTGCTGTCGTCGGGTAACGGGAGGGGGCAATGGCAACAGGTACGCAGGTGCTGCGCACCGCGATCGGGACGATCACGCTCGACGTTGTGAAGGATGAGTCGCACACGAGCGATCTGGAAATCACCGAGAACCCTGTCGAATCGGGCGCGGAGGTGGCAGACCATGCGGTCCTGAAGCCGCCTGACGTGGTCATTTCCGGGACCATTGTGTCGTACGAGCCGCCGGCCGATGCGTCGCTGCTGGCGCGCGCCGTGAACATTCGCAGCGTGAGCGATTTCCTCGACGTAGTTGGCACGCCGGGCACGTTCGAGTCATTCACTGAAGACACCCTGGCGCGCGCGAACCGCGAGCTCACCTCGTTCGTGGGCTCATCTGCGAATGCTTTTGCTGGGCTCGTCGCACCGCGTGCGCTCGCGCCTTGGCTACCCGACTTTTCGTCGTGGTTCGCAGGAGACGACAGCGCCGCCGAGAACCGCATCGCGCAGATCCACGAGTCGCTGCTCGCGCTGCAGAAAAGCGGTTCTCCGGTAGAGGTACAGACCATGTCGCGGCTGTACGAGGACATGCTGCTGAAGACCGTAGCGATGCAGCAGTCAAACATCCACGGTGCCATTCTGACGGTGACTTGCCGGCGCATTTTCATCGTCGAGACCAAGAGAGGCTCCGGGCTGTCGGTGGCGAGCAGCGCGAAGTCCGGTCGGGCCGCAAAGCAGTCCGCCGGCGCGACACAGAAAGGCAATGTGCAGGGCGCTGACGCACCCGGCAAGAAGTCAGCGGTGCGGCAGCTTGTTAACTACGTGAAAGGCACATAGTGATCCGACTTCCAATTGATTCAACGCCGCTGCAGAAGATGAGCGTTGACCCGGGCGACGGCTCGCCGTTGAACCTGACGATCCGCTACAACTCGGTCGGCGATCACTGGGAACTCGACGTGCAGGACCGCACCACCGATGCGGTGATCGTCCAGGCGGTGCCGCTGGTGCTCGGGCCGCCGATTCTTTGGCGGGACACGGTGGATTACTTTCTGTGGCTCGAGGATCTGAGCGGCGTCGGCCTTGATCCGATAGGCGGTGACGATCTGGGCGAGAGGTTCGCGCTCTACGTCGGCCTGAAGAGCGAGGTGGCGGAATGACGATGCAATTCGGTCGTCGCTGGCGACTTGAGATCGGCAACCGCTCGGAATCGATTGCCATCGAGGCGCTCCGGATCAAGTTCGAGATCGACAAAAGCCTCGACGAGAAGCCGAACCCGGCGAAGTTGTCTGTCTACAACCTCAACCGCGGCCACATGAACCTGATCGTGTCGAAGGGGTTCAATCTCGCGCGCCTATCTGTGGGCTATGACGAGCTGCGGCTGCTGTACCAGGGCGATATCGTGAAACCGTCGACGAAGCGCGACAAGATGGACTGGATCACTTCGTTCGAATGTGGCGACGGCAGCTTCGATTACGCCAGCGCTCGCGTGTGGACCACGCTGCAGGCGGGGGCCACCGATGCGCATGTGCTCACCGAGGCGACAAAGGCCATGACGCGCACGCAGGCGGGCGTCGCCGAAGTGAACAACGTGCGCACCATGCCGCGCGGGAAGGTGCTGATGGGCAACGCGCGCGACGTGGTGCGCACCGTTGCGCGCAATAGCGGTGCGGACTGGTCGATTCAGGATGGCGAGCTGATGGTGCTGCCCGCAGACAAGGTGCTGCCGGGCGAGGGATTCGTGCTGTCGCAGGACACCGGAATGATCGACAGCCCGAAGGTGACGGACAACGGGCTGGAAGTGAAATGCCTGCTGAATCCCGAGATTCGCGTCGGCGGCCTGGTGCGCGTCGAGTCAATGATCAACACGTACAACGGGGATTACAAGGTCGTGCGGGTGAAGTACGTCGGGGACACGCACACATCGGACTGGTACTGCGGCCTCGTTGTGCGCGGCGGGAAGTTTCGGAAGGTCGAGAAGTCGAAGGCAGGAGAGGCAGGGAATGGGGACATTTGACGAAGACATGCCGTCCGCGGAGCTCGCGCGCTCGAACGAGATGCGCGCGGAACTGCTGAAGGTGCGCACGGCGTTCCCCGGTATCGTCGAATCGTTCGATCCGGATGCACGCACTGTAACGGTACGCCCTGCAATCGATGCGGTGCTCGCCGATGGCAGCGCGGCCGAACTGCCCCTGCTTGTGGATGTGCCAGTTTCCTTCCCGATGGGCGGTCCCTTCGTGATCGAGTGGCCGCTCAAGCGCGGCGACGAGGGGCAGGTGATCATCAACGATCGCTGCATCGATGGCTGGTTCGTGTCCGGCCGCAACGGGCCGCCGATGGACTTGCGCCTCCACGATCTTTCCGACGCCACCTTCTTTCCCGGGATCTGCTCGCTGCCGAATGTTCCGGGCGGCTTCGATATGGAAGCGCTGGTGATCCGGCAGATCGATGGACTGGCCAAGTTCCGGATGGATAGCGGCGGCAACATCGAGGTCGATGGCGCTCTGCTCACCGTGAAATGCCCGGCCATCTTTGAAAAGCTGCTGACCTACCAGGCTGGCATGGCCGGGCAGGGTGGAGGTGCCGGCACGACGATCAGGGGCGACATGGACCACAGCGGCGGCACAATCCGTTCGAACGGCGTTTCCGTTGATGGCCACACTCACATCGACTCGATGGGCGGTGAAACACAGGAGCCCAGGGGATGAGGGTAAGACGAATCGACGAGAGCGGCGACTGGACCTTCGGGCACGGCCGCGCGGATTATGCCGATCTGTCGGAATCGGTGGCACAGCGCGTCGTAACGCGGCTGCGCTCGTTCCGAGGCGATTGGTTTCTGGACCTTGGCCACGGCATCCCGTGGATCGAGCGGATGGAGCGCGCGGGCGAGCGCGAACGCCTCGAAACCGATATCAAGCGTCAGATTCTCGGCACGGCTGGCGTAGCCGCGATTCTGTCGTTCGACGTCGCGACTGATGGCACAACGCGCCACATGACGGTTTCCACCACGTTGCGCGATATCTACGGCAACGAATCTGACGTTAGCACGCGGGTTGGCGTCTAGGCACCGCCCGCATGCCGGGCATTTCACGAGCGGGACAATCAATGGGGCAACTCACACCGCAGGGCTACGTCGCCGAGCGGCTCGACGCCATTCTCGCGCGTCTGGAGGCGGGACTTCGACGTATCTATGGAGAAGATATCGACCTGAGTCCGGACAGCCCGGACGGCCAGGCGATCGGGCTGTTTGCACAGGGACTGGCCGACATCAACGAGCTTGGCGCAGTGATTTACCGCGCAATGGATCCGGACTACGCCGGTGGTAAATGGCTAGAACAGCGGGTCGCGTATGCAGGCCTCAGACGGCGCGGCTCACGCTACAGCCGGATGCCGAGTGTGATTCTGCTCGGCACGCCACACCGGACGATTCCGGCCGGCGTGGTGGTTTCTGATCCGCGGCGCGTGCGATGGCTGTTGCTGACGGATGTAACGTTGAACGATGCGGGCGCGGGGCGCGGTGATTTCCGCAGCGAGGAGCGAGGCAACTTCAAGAACGCGATCGACACGCAACTGCGCATCGAGACGATTGTGAACGGCTGGGAAACAGCCACCACCTTTGCGGAGACAGAGGTCGGCGAGCCCGAGGAACTCGATCCGGAGCTGCGCACAAGGTTCGCACGCTCGCGCGCGAGGGCTGCACAGAACTCTGCCGATGGTATCGAAGCGAAAATCGGAGAACTGCCAGACGTGCGCGATGTGCTATGCCTGGAGAACTTCACCAGCGTCACCGATGAAAACGGCCTTCCGCCACACAGTATTAATGTGATCGTGGATGGGGGCGACGCTGACGCGATTGCCCAGATCATCTTCGACAACAAGACCGCGGGCACCGACATGCTCGGCGACGTCGAGCGGATGGCATTCGACGGGAAAGGACGTCCCCGGCGAGTCTGGTTTGATCGCACGAAGATCATCGATTGCGCAGCTTACATAGAGGTCAAGCGCAATCGTGGCGTGGAAGGAGTCGACGAAGAGGGCATAAAGAAGGCTATTGCGGCGTACTCAATCGCGATGGGCGACGACGTGAAACTATCCCGGCTCTTCACCCCGATCAACACCGTCGCCGGGTTCTCCGTGGATGTGCTGAAAATTGGCTTCGTCGGCGATCAGTTGGTGTCGCACAACCTCCCGATCGGGGTGCGTGAGCGCGCGCGTTTCCTTGCCGAGGACATCGAGGTGATCGTCCTATGAGCTACGAGCGTTTGCTAATCTGGCAGTACAAAGGCAAGCCGCGCGCTGTCGCCACTGCGAAACTCATTAGCGATGAGATCGGACGTGCATGGGGCGGCATCGCCCAGTTACCCGAAGCACTTGACATAGACAATGCCGAGGGCGCCAACCTCGATCTTGTGGGCAAGCATGTCGGCCAGTCACGCGTTATTCCAGATATGGTCGCACGCGAATTTTTCGCGTTTCTCGAATCGCTGGACGGTGGCGGCTTCCAACGCGACGGTATGGGTGGGGCCACCTTCTACCGGTACGGGAGATCACTTGCGGAATCGGTCGTCCTTGACGACGACAATTACCGCTTCCTGATCCGTTGCCGCATCACGAAGAACTACATGATCGGGACCATCCCCGATCTCCTGGATGCGCTGGATTTCATTTTCAACGGCGCGGCCGAGGTCTTCGACGGCTACGACATGTCGATTTCTGTCGTTGTCGAAACAACCAACGTTTCCAGCTTCGAACTGTTCGCCGTTCAACACCTCGATATCTTGCCCAGGCCCGTAGGGGTGGGCGTGGCGTTCTATGTGGTCACTGGTCCGAGACCCTTCGGATTCAATGGCAGTGTCGGAGGATTCGGTTTCAATGAAGGTACATTTGCGAGGCTTTTATGATCATTTTTGACCGCCCGGATGAATTTGTATTTGCCGAGGGCGCAAAACCGGGCGAAGTGGCCGACTTCCCGAACATGTTGCGGGGGTGGGGCGAGGCGTTCGATCGCACAGGCGGCAAGCCGCCGATGGAGTGGTTTAACGCGTTGGGCCTTCGCACAGATCGCGCGGTGCGCTACTTCATGCAGCGCGGCGTGTCTGAGTGGTCGCAAACCGACGACTATCCAGAAGGCGCGATCGTGCAGCACGACGGCCTGCTGTATCAGGCGATTCAACACACAAGCGGTGATCGGCCGGACAATATGCCGGCATCGTGGGGGCCACTCTACAACTATGGAGTGACTTCGATCACCGGCCTCACGAACGCTAACGTCACGCTCACGCCAAGGCAGGCCGCGAAAAGCCGCATCGTGTTGTCGGGAGCGCTGACGGGCAATGTGCAGATCATTTTTCCGACGTGGCTGAAAGACTGGAAGGTCAGGAACAACACGACCGGGAATTTCACGGTCACGTGCAAGACCGCGTCAGGCCTGGGCGCCGTGTGTCCGTCACGCGCGACCACGCTCATCTACGGCGATGGCGTGAACATCAACTCCGACAACCTGCTTGCCAACCCCCTCAACAACACCGGTGCTTCGTCCGATATCGTGCTTGCTATCGGTCAGGCCGCATACATCGACATTTCTGCCGCCACGGCTGTTCCGCTGCATATCGGGTGCGGCGATAACCAGTCGTATGAGATAGAGATGCAACTATCAGGAAATACTGGTGCGCAGCTGGGAACGTATCTACTCCCGAACAATACGTCCTATACGAACTATTTCGTGTGGGAGCAACTATACAACACGTCAAACACGCCCCTTGCCAACAGCAACTACTCGAGCGGCTTCGGCATTGGGGGAGCTGATATTCGTTATCGAAAAGTGTTTCTTTCAACAAAGACCATTAGCAAAACCGCGACTTCGCATGGTGCGTCATATATCTCTGCTTCGCTCGGAACCTCCTCAGACGTGATGGCCTCTTTCTGGCAGGCGCAACCAAGCACCAATACAGTTGGCGATACCACGACTCCGTGGACTTCGTTGGGGACGGTAACTTTTCCCGTTGCCGCGACCGGCCGAATTCTCATTCGGCGCAATTCGTGAGGGAATCCACGCATGAACTTTTATCAACTACCGAACGGCGAAGTCGCAGGGTTTGACGATCCGGATCTCGTTCCCGAAGGGGCGACGGAAATTGCGGCTGATCAGTTCTCCCAGATCGCGACGACGCCGGTATTAACGCTTGCTCAGATCAAGGCAGCACGGATTGCTGCTCTGACCACGGACTACACCGTCGCGATCCAACAGGCGGTCAGCTACACGAGCAAGGCCGGGGTGACGCAGACGTTTCAAGGTGACACCGACAGTCAGACAAGGCTGATGCAGGCCTCGCAGGGCTTCGGCATGGCTGGCGCAACGCCGCCCGGGTTCTATTGGGTGGCCGCCGATAACACGCAGGAGCCATTCACCCTCGAGGATCTTCAGGGCCTTTACAGCGTGCTGCTCACGCGGGGATGGGCAGCGTTTCAGAAGTTGGAGACACTCAAGAAGGCCGTCGCAGAAGCAACAACCATTGATGCTGCGCAGGCAATCGTCTGGTCCTGATCCGCGCAAGCGTTTCTCTGAAGTTACGTTGAGGACTTATGTATGGATAGCATGAAGAAGGCGGTAGACCGGTACCCGCACAGCGGGACGGGTCTCGATAGCCTGCTTGATCTGTGGAAAGTGACGCCCGATGACGATAACGACATGCCGTTCGTTTCACGGGCACTATGCGTGACGACGGCAGGCGAGTTCCATCTGAAGACGTTTCGCGGCACAGATATCACCGTGACGCTGGCTGAAGGTTGGCATCCGATCCGCGTGTCGCGCGTATATGCGAGTGGCACGACCGGGACCTGCATTGCCGGAGACTGACCCATGATCGGAGCAAACCTGATGCTTCCGGCGCAGTGCTTTGCGTCCTTTGCGCGCGCTGCCGTGCCAGCACCGCCGGAGCCACCTGACCCGAATGCGCCAACGCTTGACCTTAATTTTCTTGTGAACCCAGTCATCCCGGCCGACTGGACGTTTACGCGCGCCTCGACAGCAAAGTATTTTGGCGCGAATGGCTGGCAAAAGTCGGTGGCCAGCAACATTGCCCGCTTCGATCACGATTCGCATACGTGCGAGCTGAGGGGGCTCCTCCTCGAGGAATCGCACACCAATCTGCTGCGCAATTCAGATGCCGCGGAGCTGTGGACGCCGCTGAACGTCGAGGTGATGACCGATGGAACGGTCGGCCCGGACGGGGTGAGTCTTGCGCGGCGTATTGTTGAGGCGGCAGGTGGGGATGACGTTGCCCACTGTGTGTATCAAGACGTGGCCGTCTCGACATCAGCCTACCGCACCTTTACCTGGTCGAGTCGTCTTTATCGTCGGGAACGCACCGAGGCGTATGTCGAAATGCGCAGCGGGGATAGCTACTGTGGTGCCTCATTCGATCTGGTTAGTGGGGCCGTACTTACGCAAGGTGCGGGCGGTCCAGACTGGACCTTCGTCAGGGCGCGGTCCATACCGCTGCGTGACGGTTGGGTTGAGCTGCGCGTAACCGGGACAGTCACGACCGCCACCACGATCAGAGGGGCAGTCTATCTGCAGAACGGCGACTCGATCACGTATCCGGGTGATGGGGTATCCGGGTTGTATCACGGCGGCTCGCGGCTTGAGCAGGCCGGATTTGCGACGAGCCATATTCCGACGACTTCGACGGCTGCGACGCGCGCCCTCGACCGGCTGACCACAAGCAACCTGGACTTTCTCGAATCTGGTGACGGCACGCTGCTCATCGATGCCGTTTTCGTTGGCGTCGCGACCGCGAGCAGTGCGTGCCTGATCTCGCTGGACGATGGCACCAACATCGGAGTCAGCATCTACAAGGCAGTCGGAACGGGGGCGATGTGGTCGTACGTCGGCAACAATGCAACGTCGCTCGGCGTAACGGCGGGAGAGGGCGACAGGGTTCGGATCGCGATCGCATGGTCCGGAGACTGGAGTGTTGCGTCGACCTCGATCAACGGCGAGGCATCGATTGCCATGCGCCCGGTTCCAGTCACGATCACACAGATGTCTATCGGTTCAAGGCGCGGCACGTCTATCTCGAGTATCTGGGCACGCGAGGCTAAGTACTGGCCGCGCCGGTTCGACGATGCAGCACTGTCCGACCTGACGAGGCTTACATGACTTTCCACGATTATTATCTGCGTGCGCCGACTGCCGACGGATTGCACAAGGCCTTACTTGCGGCGAGACTGATCGAGTCTCTGGACGGAGGCGAGTATGCACCCAGCGACGGGATGCAACTGGACGTCATCGGCGAGCTCGCCATTTTCACCGGAACAGGTGAAGCGGCAACCCTGCCTGGTTGGCACGCGAACCTCCGCATGAGCCGGCCACTGTCCGACGATGAGCGCAGCCGGCTCGCCGGGTTTGTGATCGATCCACCGAAAGCGCCATTGCGCGTGTGGGCTTAGAGCCCGTTTTCTTTCAGACCGCCTTCGGGCGGCTTTTTCGTTTACGGCCGCCGCGTGCGGCCGTTTCCTTTTGGGATATCTGCATGACACGACTTACCGACCATTTCACACTCGAGGAACTGACGCAGAGCGAGACCGCAACGCGGCGCCGAATCGACAACACGCCATCGCCAGCGATCGTCGAAAACCTGACGCGTACCGCGCAGACGCTTGAGCAGGTGCGAGCGCTGCTCTGCTCGCGACCAGTGCTGGTGTCGTCGGGCTACCGATCGCCCGCGCTCAACACGGCGGTCGGCGGCGCGGCGAACAGCGCGCACATGACAGGGCTGGCCGCCGATTTCATTTGTCCGGGCTTCGGCAGTCCGCTCGAAATCTGCCGGAAGATCGCTGCGTCAAATATCCCGTTCGACCAGTTAATACAGGAGGGCACGTGGGTTCACATCGGGCTCGCGCCGGGCGGGCAGAAGGCGCGGCAGCAAGTGCTGACTGCCAACTTCGGCGTCGGCGGAACGACCTACACCAACGGTATTGCATAACTGGAGGATCAATGCAACTGAACGAGCATGAAAAGGAACTGGTGATTCTCTTTGGCCTCGGCGCCGTGATTGGCTTGGGCAAGCTCATGGTGGGCGGCGAGCCCATGTCCTTGCGCCTGGTAGTGGGCCGGATGATTGTCGGCGCCGGCCTGTCGGCTAGTGCGGGCGCGGTGCTAATGGTGTTTCAGGACATGCCGCCGACGGCACTGGTGGGGATTGCCTCTGCGTTCGGCATCTTGGGGCAGTCGGCGCTCGAAGCGATGGCGCAGAAGTTTCTTGGAAAGTTTCACGGCAAGGACGGCGATGCTGAATAAGACCGCTATCGCGTTGATCGCGGCTGCGCTCGTCTCGGGTGGCGTGACGCATCTGTATCACCGCGCGCAACTTGCGGACGCCCGGGCGGACCTTGCGAGCGCCCACCGGCAGCACACAGCCGATCTGAAAGCCATATCCGATGCCGTCGCCTCGGCGGCCGTCGCGGCGCAGGCAGAAACCGCGCGCGCAGCGTCCGCTGTCGCCGTGGTCGAACAACAATATCGAACGGAACAAATCAATGCTCAAGAGACGATCGATGCTCTACGGGCCGATGTGCGTGCTGGCGATGTCCGGCTGCGCATCGCAACCGCCAGTTGCACAGCTTCAGCCGGTAGCGGCGGCGCGCCCGGTGCTGGCACCACCGCCGGCGGAACTGATGGAGCCGGAACAGCCGAACTTGACGGATCGGCTGCTGACGCTCTTCTCGGTATCACCAGCGACGGTGACCGCGCTATTCTAAAACTGACTGCGTTGCAGGAGTACGCGCGCGAAGCACAGCGCGTTTGCGGGTCGCACGCCGGAGATTAGTCAAGTCTGCCGCCGCACCCGTGCTTAGCTGTATAGGTCGGGGCGTGATCTGATAGTCACGGTCGGATCACATCGCATGCGGCCTATCCGTTCTTGAGGAAGGCCGACAACGACCCGTTTCCGTCGGTCGCGCTCTCGGTTATCCAAGGGCGGCTAACAGAGTAAAGCGGCCGTCATTTCGGCCGAACGTCACCTCATGGCCGGCTCTGCCCAGTCAAAACGTTCCGGTCAAGAGATCAGCAAATCACTCAGCTGGACGGAAGCCAACGGTTTTGCTTCGAGACTTTCCGTATTGCCGTTCGGCCCGATCGGCATGACCAAACGCTGGCACGCACCGTGTCGTGAGCGACTACGTCTACGGTGAGTCCGACGCTAAGGACAGGCGAATCAGCGACCTTGGCTACGAGTAATCGATCTTCAAAGAAATACTTATTTCTTGTTTCTGCTCAAGACCGCCGCTAACTGCCGATCAAAGTCGCCCGGATCAAAGTAATCGCGCCAGACGGTGATTTTCCCTTCCTTCACTGTGATCGTACCCATCACCGGCAGCGTGATTGCACCGCCGTTCTGATGATGGAAGATATCAACGCGCTCGTTCAGCACGACATCGGCCGACGCCGCAATCTGCGTGACCTGCCAATCCACCGTGAAAATGCGGCCGATCCCGAAGTCGGCATGGAACGCCCTGACATTCTCGCGACCGACGATCTTCGGAAACGGAACGTTATCGTACAGCACGTCGTCGGCAAGCATGGCGAGCGCTTCATCGATACGATTGGCACTCCAGTGACAGAAGAACTCCGTAGCGATGCGAGTGGCTTCAGATGACATGATCGAGACATCCCTGATTGAAATTGAGCCTGAAAAGTGCGCCAGTTCTCCTTAGAAAGACACGGCTCCGGGCACGAGAAGCGCAATGCCTGAAAGCAATCGCGCCTCAACGGCACGATGCGCGGAGGCAGCATCTGCCAGTTCGAAATGCGCGACATCGATATCGTCGAAGGCGCCGGCGCGCATCAGCGAAAATAGTTCCGTCGAGGCGGCGTCGATGGTCCCGGCGTGCACGAACTGAGGCGTGCCGCCGCGCCTGATGCGAACGTCGCGCCGCGCAGCCTCGGCCGATTCGTCGAACGCATTGCCGGAGGCGGCGCCGATCGCAACGATGTCACCACCGTCACGCACGAGCGGCATAGCGAGCGCCGAAGTGGCAGCGCCGACCAGATCGAAGACCACATCGACGCCGTCGGGCGCCACGGCACGAACCTTATCCGCGATGGCCGGATCGCCCGCATGGAACGCGTGATGCGCTCCGGCGCGCACCTTCGCCATTTTGTCGCGCGAGCCGGCCACGCCCAGCACCGTCGCGCCGAGCGACTTCGCCCATCGCGACAGGATGCTGCCCACACTGCCTGACGCGCCGACGATCAGCGCGGTCTCGCCCGCTCGAAGCGGATGCAGGGCACGCAATGCCATCCAGGCCGTCAGTCCTTTGGCGAGAAACGTCGCCGCATGGAAGGTGCAAATGTCCGGCGGAAGCTTGATGAGCGCATCGGCGGAAATCAGGCGTTCGCTGGCATAGCCCCCCAGCGCGAAGAAATAGGCGACGCGGTCGCCCGACGCAAAACGGTTCACGTCGGCACCGGTATGCGTCACCGTGCCCGCGCCCTCGAAGCCTGGAATGGCGGGCAGCGTGACCGGATAACCGCCGCTTCGGACCATCGTATCGACGAAGTTCACGCCGATCGCGTCTTGAGTTATCCGAACCTGACCCGGACCAGGTAGTCCGAGCTCCTCCTGTTCAACGCGCAGCACATCCGGCGCGCCGATCTCATGCATGCGGACGACCTGTGCCATGTCTTTCTCCTCAGGCGGATTGACCGCCGTCGACGTTCAGCGTCGCGCCGGTGATATAGGAAGCTTCCGGGCCGACGAGAAACGCCACTGCCGCAGCGATGTCTTCGGGCTTGCCATAGCGACCCAGCGAGGCCATACCCTTCAGCGTCTCGGCAAACGGGCCGTCTTCCGGGTTCATCTCCGTGTTGATCGCGCCCGGCTGAATCAGATTGACGGTGATGCCGCGCGGACCGAGATCGCGCGACCAGCCGCGCGTGTAGGCGGCAACGGCCGCTTTGCTGGCGACGTAATCGGAAACGCCCGCGAAGGGAATATGCACGGCGCCCGTCGTTCCAATGGAGACGATGCGCCCGCCATCGTTGAGCAGCGGCACCGCGGTGCGCACGGCGGTCGCGACACCTTTCACATTGACGTCAAGCTGACGATCGAAGGCATCGATATCGGTCGATGCGTCGCCGACCAGTCCGGTGACGAACACGCCCGCTGAATTCACGAGGATATCGAGTCGGCCGAGCGCGGCGTGCGCCTGCGTGACGAGTTCCTGAACTTCGTGCGTGACGGCCTGATCTGCCTTGAACGCCACAGCGCGGCCGCCATTCGATTCGATTTCCGCGACCAGCGAGTTGGCCCGGTCCGCCGATGCCGCGTAGCTGAAGGCCACGGACGCGCCATCGCGGGCCAGCCGCCGCACGATCGCCGCACCGATGCCACGCGATCCGCCGGTCACAAGAGCGGCCTTGCCGGCGAGAGGAAGAGTCTGGGTATTCATGGTTTGCTCCGGTTGGTTGATTGCATGGGTGCAAAGATAGACCGAAGATCGCATGATGATTAGATGGTTTAGACTTGATCCATCTTCAACCAATCGTTGAAATTCGATGGAAACGCTCGCTAATCTGGAAAGCTTCGTGAAGAGCGCGCAGTTGCAGAGCTTCTCCGAAGCCGCTCGTCGGCTCGGTCTGACGCCCGCTGCGGTCAGCCGGAATGTCGCGATGCTCGAACGCAATCTCGGCGTGCGTTTATTGCAGCGCTCGACGCGGCGCATCACGCTGACAGAAGCCGGCGAGCGCTTTCTCGACTCGATCGGCGCAAGCCTCGATTCCTTGCAGTCCGCGATCGAAGAGACATCGTCCGGCGCTGCGGAACCGGCAGGCGTGCTGAAAGTCAGCCTAAGTCCCACGCTCGGTCCTGCTTATATCCTGCCGCTACTGCCGGAGTTTCTCCGGCGCTATCCTCGCGTGCGGCCAGAGTGGCATTTCGAAATCAGACAGGTCGATCTCGTGCGCGAGGGCTACGATCTCGCGATAGGCGGCGGCTTCGAACTTACGCCAGGGGTCGTTTCACGCGCGCTTGCGCCTGCACATATCGTCGCGGTGGCGTCCCCCGGCTATCTCCGCGATGTCGCCCTGCCTTCGCATCCAGACGAACTCAGGAACCTGCGCGGCGTGGTGATGCGCGGTATGGCCACGGGCCGCATTAGAAAATGGACAATGCTGGGACCGAATGGCGAAGAGGCCGCAGCCGCCATCAACGAAGACATCGTGATGAACGATCCTGCCTCCATGCGCGAGGCGGCCCGGCTTGGTCTGGGTGTCGCAATGCTGGCGTTGCCCGACGTGCTGCCAGATCTGGCCGACCGCAAGCTCGTGCGGCTGCTGCCCAATTGGCACTCGGACGCGGGAACGATCTCGCTTTACTACGCTTCCCGGCGGCTCTTGCCGGCCAAAACACGCGTGTTCATCGAATTCGTCATCGAAAATTTTCGACAGCTCGGCTATGCGCAGAGCTTCGATGCGAGACCGGAAAAGCGCGTGGCGCTCCCCCGGCGTATAGGCAATGCTAAAAGATAAATCACCGCTCTCATGGACATGTGCGATCGCCGCGGAGCTGACAATCACGTGTGAATCATCAGCGGCCGCTCGCTATGGCGAAGCAGTCATTCGAATGACTGCTCCGCGGAATGGGCGAAGGGCGGCTATTGGCCGAACTGAGACGGACGGCCTGACACCGTCAGACACAGCTTCTGCCGCTTTGCGGGGTGCGGCTTTGCGTCTTCTTCGCCGTCGTCCGCACCCGTGGCCCGCACCCAATACGCGCATCCGCGCTCTGCTTGAGCCTGCAGGCATACCGGCGGGAGGCTATTAGTGCTGTGAGCCTCGCGCCGGTGACTTGATTACTTCGTAGTGTTTGCAACTGGCTTCAAGTCTTTCGCTGCGGCAAGGGTGGGGCCAGCGGCCGCTGATGCATCGCTGGCGGCGGCCTTCTGATCGTCGGGCTTCTTCGGCGGTTCGATGATCGTGGTCAACCCCATGCTGACGGTAATGAGCGCGGGGTAGTCGTATGCGGCGCCGGTGCTCATGTCGACGCCAGCGCCGATCAACCCACCGAAGAGGATGTTGCCGAAGGCCATGCCCTTCGTGCTCGACTTCACGGTTGCGATGCCTGGATCAACGCCATCCTTTTCGCATTTCACACTCAGGTCGCCGTAGGCTCGGTGGATCGTCACCGATCCGGGCGTCTTGATGAACCACGTTCCCTTGTCGTTTTCAAGTTTGCACGCAGCGCCGGCGAGTTCGTCTCCGGACCTGATGGTCTGCACGGAGACGACCTGATTCGTTCCGCCGACGATAGATGCGCAGCCGCTGAGTGCGGCGACGCAGACGAGAGCCCCCAATGTCGCTTTTTTCATTTGTTTCCCCGTATTGTGGATTTATGGTTGTTACAATTTGTAACGGGAACGATTCTATCGACGAGGAAAGCTGCTCGCAAGCTGCCGGTGCAGCTGGAAACCGACTGCCCCGAAGTGACTAACGCCACACCTTTTTTATGCTCACTGGATCGCTTGGAGTCGCGTCGTCGTCGGTGCCGACGGCTCTTATCCAATAGACGCACCCGCGCTCGGGGTTCGCTTGGACCTGCCAAGCACCGCCCCGCACGCACAGGGCATGGGATCCGCCCGCAATGTCGCCGCCCCAATGCTCGCAGAACCGGCAGGGGCGGTCAGTCGCGGCGTCAGGGTAGCGGATGTGAGACATGGGCCGCGTGATACTGTATGGATATACAGTATAGCTAGGTTCGGCGGCAGTATCATGGAGCCATCTCAAAAAGTGAGGTGGCGCTATGTGCTACTCGGCACAAATAGAAGGGGACTATCGCAAGTATGTGAAGGAGTTCGGCGCGGACATCGGCCTCCGCGAGTTCGCGCAGCTGTACTTCGAACGCTCGAAAAGTAAGAAGGTGAAGATTCCCAAGGCCGTCGACGCGGCGTTCGCCGACCCGCAAAATGAAATCGAACGCGAAATCAAAACGCTGATCGACGAGTTCAATCTGCAACAGACCGCAGCGCTCGAGCAGGAACTGTTCAAACAGCGTTCGCGGCTCGCGGATGCGGAACGCGCGCTACAGACCAAAACCACCAAGGCGGCCACAGAAAGCAAGCGCATCGCAACCGACAAGATCGACGCGGCCCGGCGCCGTCTGGATGACATCCGGCGGGTCGAGCTGAAGGATCGGGATTCGCGCATTTTCCCCGGCGTCTATGCGCCGGTGATGGTCATCGAGGACGGGCACCGGGTCATCAAGCCGATGCGTTATCAGTGCCGGCCTGCGGGCAAGCCCGCGTTCTACGACACCAAGTTTCCGGGAACATACAACGCGCGCCGCGACAATCTTGAGGGATTCTGGAAGCAGCTATTCGGATACTCGCACGGCGTGATGGTCGTGTCCGCGTTCTATGAGAATGTCAGCCGGGCCAAGATGGAGGGGCGCGAGCTGAAGGAGGGCGAGGAGGACGAGAACGTTGTCCTTGAATTCCGTCCGCGTGCCGGCAGCGAAATGCTCGTTGCGTGTCTCTGGTCGCGCTGGACTGCGCCTGGCGAGCCGGACCTTCTGTCGTTTGCTGCGATCACAGACGAGCCGCCGCCCGAGGTGGCCGCGGCGGGGCATGACCGCTGCATCGTGCCGATCAAACCTGAGAATGTCGACGCGTGGCTGAACTCCGATCCGGCCAATCTCGCAGCGCTCCATGCGATCCTGGACGATCGCGAGCGGCCGTACTACGAACACCGACTCGCCGCATGAGGGGCGAAGTTCGGCATGACGACAACGTGCCGCGCGACAACTTGCCTAATTTCTCCTTCGTGGAAAATACCTTACATTTTCCTTGAGGCGGCAAATCGTTGAAGTAGTTGGAGCAGCCGCCGAGGGCGTCTTCGATCATGAGAAGACGTGTGTGGGATGCGTCTCACCCCCGGGCGTCAGCGCCGCGCTGCTGTACAGCGCACATATGACGGCCGCACGCCGTCCCTTGGCTGCGGCGCCCTGTGAGACGTGTCCTCCTGATGCAACGCATGCTGACTTCTAAAATTCACCTTGGAGGGAATGCCTTTGAATACTGACTCTGACCACTGCTATGTAAGCCGCTCGCGTGGCTTCGGTAAGAGCCAGCGAGCATCCCGCAGGACTGAGCGGTCCTAGTAGATACGTCTGAAGACGTGTCCTGTATGAAACGCGCCGGTACGCGATGTCCGGCGCTTCGTTTTTCTGGACTCAAAATTCCACGCCCCGACGTCGACCTACCCGCTGGAAAACGGCAGAGATGAAGGCTTAGCGTCTAGGCGATGCCATCAAAAGGGTCGCCGAGTAGCACCTGAGCCCATCGCGCCGGGGTGCCGTTACCACCTTTCACACAAAACCACAGGGTGCATAATCCAGCGTCGTTCGTCAGGGCGAGCAGGTCGCCGCCTTGTCCGTCCTTCGGTAGTCGCATAGTCCCCCGTAGTCCGTTAGCGATGGCCTGGGTTTGGTGATTTGTAGTGGCTGGATATGGGCCCTTCGACTTTTGCGGAGTGAGCCGCAACTGGGCTGCATGAGCCGATTCGAACTGTCCTCCGCGACATTCATTTCCGTGACCAACACCATGGACTCCGGCGCCGACATCGCCCTGACCACGCACTCCGGTCGGCCCGGCGCCGAAGACGCCAATGCCCCCCGTTTCGCCGATACTCGGGTTTGGCACCATGCCCCCTGACAGCCCAATTACCCCCGCCGCAGCGAGATTGGAAATGGCCAGGTTGGTTGACACACCACCACGCGCAAATACGCCAGCCTCCGGACCAGGAGGTCCGACCACGACGTCAGGGCCAGGCGTCACAATCCCGTTTTCATCGAGCGGCGTCTGCATAGCCGCGTCCGCATCCGCCCCCTTTGCCCACACGCCTACACCACCCGTCTCTGTGAATTCAGGCACTGGCTCCTGCGCGCCACCCATTGCAATGACGCCGGGAGCGTGCGGAAGACGGGCGCGATTTTGGAGTGTGACGTTCGCCCCCCCTAGCCCGACAACGCCGGCACCAGGTGGAACGATTGGTCCGGGATAAGCCTGGTTGGACGAGCCACCGACACCTTGGACACCGATACCGCCAGATCCGCCTTCATCTTTGGTGCCGCTGCCGAATCCGATCACACCGGCACCCTGGTTTCTCCCCCCTTTGCCTACCACTCCCGCACCGGTGCCCGGTGCACCGATTCCGCTCCAACCTACGGCCACAAGTCCGTCGCATGCGTTAGCGGGGGTGAAGGTCTCTCCGTCGCCATAATCGGCATCGTCGTCTTTGTTGCGTGCCACCTCCACGACAAAGATCGCAGGTCCGCCAAAGTTTGGCTGCCCGGGGGGCACCTGCGCCCAAAGTCTTGTCAGGCCCTCTGCTCGATTTACGCGCCCTGTCACCATATCCTCGTCGCTTCCACTTGCCCCTGCCATGGCATCCTCCGATTGATGAAATCCTTTGCACCATCTTCTTCATAGAGCGATGACTGCAAAGGAAGAAAATCAAGAATTGATGGAAATGGATCTACAACATTATTCGTTAGCATTACTACGTCTATCTCACCCCTGAGATCACGCTCTGCGGTAGCCAAGAGCGCGGCGTGATAATTCGCGATCGGAGCAAAAGGTTCAGTCTTAAAACGGCATATACCCTGCTGAACGTTTGCATCGTCGAGATTTCAACCTGCAATCCGATGGCATAACGTCTCATCACTTGCCGTGCTGGAACAGAGATCAACACAAATGGGCGACCATGTGCCATACACGAAGACCCCGTCCTCCTCTGGTCGGGCTTTTCGCACGGCGAGGTCACGTTGAACACTGCAGAATGAAACAGGCTGTTTCGTTTTCGAAAGTGATTCGGTCAGAAAATGATAGGTTACGATTTCGAAAGTGCGACGTGCCTATGTTACCTACCGCACTTATCTTGCGAGAGATGTTCGGGCGGCCGGGGCCATGGTAGATGGTCTCCGAACATAAGTCGCTGGGCGCCTCGGTCGAAACGCCACTTTCATATCGGTGGCCTCGCCCAACGGCACCCTACCAGGAAATGGCCGTTGTGCTCAGACACCGGCCCTTGGAACCGCCACGGGTCGACAGGCAGAAGTGGGTCGGTTGCAGCCCCTTGCCTCGAAACGTGTGGGACCCAATCTGATCGGTACTGTCACATCGGGTTCCGACTTTTACACTTCAGGCGATCTTACGCGGCCTGAAAGGAACAACGTTTGAACCCACCTCTGCTGCTGCCGGCGTGCCCGTGCAGCATTCCTCTATGAACCGGGCCCACGCCTCCATGGCCGCACGCCGTTCAGGAATCTCCTCGCGCACGTCATAAATCCCTTCGATACCTGGCAGCTTGTGGTTTAGCGCGATCTCGCTGATCTCGCGGGAAAAACCGAGGTTTCGCAGGTGACCTTTCGCCGTGCTGCGGGTGTCGTGCGGCGTGAAGCGGCGAACGTCGAAGTCGTTACGCTTGAATGCCTCACGCAAGGAGCTTTGTAGCGCGCAGCGGCCGACACGGCCGGTCTTGCTGTGGGTGTTTCGGGCAGGGCAAAGCCATTCCGAATCGCCGGCCATTGCGATCAGTTCCCGCATCCATTCGACGACGAGCGGCGCAAGTGGCACGAGGAACGCGTCTCTTGTCTTGACAGTTTCGGCCGGGACATACCAACTTCCGCGGGACAGATCGACCGCCACTTTCCTTGCCCGCAGGAGCTCAGACTGACGCACGCAAGTTGCGAGCAGCACCCTGAACATCAACGCATCGCGCCTACCGAGCTTGTCATCGAGTCCCGCGAGCACGTGAGACAGTTCCTCCTTCATCAGCATGACGCGCGCGCGCTTGGGGGGCCGCTTTCCTTTGATCGCGGTAAGGTCGATGCCAGCGACAGGATTTGCGTCAACAAGCCGTTTGCCCACTGCGTGCGCGAACACTCCGCGCGTGATGCCCAACAGTTGCTGGCAGGTCGACCACGGTCGGCCGCTGCTTTCGATCATGTAGACCACATCGGATGCACGTACAACTTGCACGTCGAGGGAACCAAGGGCCGGTTTCACGAGTGTCGCAATAAGCCACGTGTACAACTCTATGGTCGTTGCGGCCAGGTGGGGATAGCGCTTTTCCTCGAAGTCATCACATAGTTGGCTGACCGTGATGGCCGCTCGGACCCGCGCCCTCTCAACTTTGCGATTGGTGGCCGGGTCCTCGCCTGCGTCGATTTGCGCGCGATAGAAGCGGGTCCTCTTTCGAGCCTCCGAGAGCGTCAGTCCGGGATAGCTGCCAAGGGTCATTTCACGCCGGCGGGAGCCACGGCTGTATCGCAGTATCCATGTTGCCGCGCGGGTGTCGGAGAGGGTAAAGGTGAGGCCGTCCCCATCAGCTTTGGCGACAGGTTCGCCGGCAGCGAGCCATCGGCGCAGTTGCAACTCGTCTAAAGCGTGATGCTTGCGTGACATTTTGATTTACCTGGTAGTGTTCGCACGCGGATTATGTGAGCGCCCCAGCTACCAGTCTAGCTACCATTCTGCCGCTTGATCTACTGATCCATCTTGTTCCTGTGCGACTCAATTATCCCCTGTGAAATCATGGGTTTGGTTGCAAGCTTGATCCTTGCTGACCCGCACTGATTCGTTGATGGCCTTAAGGGTCTGTTAAGAGTTGTTCTGCGATGGTTGAGACTATGTTCAAGCCACGAGAATAGTGAGCACCTCACATGAATAGCAGCCAATCGCAAATTCGCGCGCATGCAGTCAGCAAAGTCCCTCAGGTCACGCTGGGCTTCTGGATCATCAAAATCGCCGCCACGACACTTGGTGAAACGGGCGGCGATTGGGTGACTATGTCACTCAAATTGGGCTATCTGATCGGCACCGGGATCTTTGCAGTCATTTTTATTGCGCTGGTCGCAGGGCAGATCAGGGCGGAGCGGTTCAATGCCACGCTTTATTGGGCGACCATCGTCGCAACGACCACGCTCGGTACCACGCTGGCCGACTTCTTCGATCGATCCGTCGGAATTGGCTATCCGGGCGGTGTCATGATCGTCTTCGCGCTTCTGCTTGCGAGCCTGGGCATCTGGTACAAATCGGAAGGTACGGTGTCAGTGCAGAGCGTAACCACGCCCCGAGCCGAGTGGTTCTATTGGGTGACGATCCTCTTTTCGCAGACACTGGGTACGGCGTTGGGCGATTGGGTGGCGGGATCGGACGAAGGCGGACTGGGGCTCGGCTATGAGAACGGCGCTTTGATCTTCGGTGCAGGTCTGCTGATCGTCGGTGCGCTCTATTACTGGTCGCGGCTGTCGCGAACCGCCATTTTCTGGGCGGCGTTCATCCTGACGCGTCCGCTCGGCGCGACCTTGGGGGATCTGCTCGACAAACCCGTTTCTCAAGGTGGGCTCGAGATCAGCCGGCTCTATGCATCGGTGATTCTGGTTTCGTTCATGGCACTGTGTGTGGTGTTGTTACCGCAGCGTCCTGCTGGGCGAGCGATGCGGTAGTAGAGCGAAGAGCCTCGCCCGCTAGACATCCCTTCTATCGAGGCCGACATGAAGAATCCTTGGACCAAGAAGAACCCGTTTCTGAGCATGTGGTTGAGCGGCGCCAATACCGTTGCGAACTCAGCGCGGGTACGAACGACCGCGGCGGCCAAGCGCGCGGCCTCCGCATTCTGGAGCGCCGCACTCACACCACCGAAGCCGAAGAAAAGAAGAAAGTCACGCCGCTGAGTCGAGTCGTCCGCAATCGGACGAATCTGCACGCCTCGCGTGCGCGATCGCACACAGCGCGTCTCCAAACGGCAAAAAAGAAGGGAGCGCCAAGGTCGGCGCTCCCTTCATTCATGGGTTACTGCAGGCAGGCTTACTGGATCGGAGTCAGATAAGAACCCGACAGGAAGCGTTCCGAACTCGGAATCGTCGCCGTGTAGGCCTGAATCGCGGCTGCAAGCTGCGGACGAATCAGGTTACGGTTGAAGTCGTAGATCGAATAGCCGTCGCCTTCGCCATTGCTCGGATCGCCGTTACGCACGACATACCAGAACGCCTTTGCCACCGAACCGTTGTTCATCAGAAGCTTCAACTGGTTGAATGCGGCCGTTTGTCCGGCGTCCGTACCGTTGGTGCCATTGTTGGTCTCGGTCAGCCAGATCGGCTTCGCGCCGCTGCTGACGAGGTTCGACACCGTGGTCATGAATGCCTGCACCAGCGTGTTGTACTCGGCGCTGCCGAAGTACGGGTGAACGTCGACGACATCGATCGTGGTGTTCAACGGGCTGGAAGCACTCTTCGTGTTGTTGCCCATGGCATTGATGTAGTCGGTCGCCTGGATCAACTCATTGCCTGCTGGCGGTTGCCAGCCGTTATTCGGATACGCCGAGTTGTAGAAGTACGAGATGCCCTGAGTATGCAGAACCGTCTTGTAGCCCGACTGGCTCTTCGTGTTCAGGACCTGCTTGGCTTCCGAATAGAGCGTCTTGCTGCGATTCAGAATGTAGCCGGAAATACCGTTCGGATCGCCGTACGACGGGTCCGACGCGGAGAACGACCAGTTGGTCTCGTTGAACAGTTCGATGTCAGCCGTGAAGGGCAGAACGACGTCCATCAGCGAGCCGAGATACTTCGTGAACGTCGCGTCGCAGAAGTCGAGTCGCGGCGACGAGCCGCTCGGCGGATTCTGGGTGGCCGAGCATTGGTATGCGCTTGACGGCGCGTACATGCCAACCTCGAAAAGAATCTTCATGCCGCGCGTGCGTGCGGCGTTCAGAAGCCCCTTCAAAAAGGCCACTTTATTGGGGTCCAGCGTGCTGCCATCGGCCAGCGTCATGAAGTCCCACGAAACGCCGAGGCGGACGGTACCGACGCCCAATCCGGCAATCAGGTCCAGGTCCTTTGAGCACTCGTTGAGCGCCGTCTGATCCCCGCTCCAGAGATTGCAGTTCACGTCCATTGCAAAGCGGTCGTTTCCGCTTCCGGTGGGCGGCGGCTGCAGAGTGGCAGTGGCGCTCGCGGCGGTGGTGGTCGGGGCGGATGTGGTGGTGGGTGTGGATGTGGTGGCGGGTGCGGCAGATGTGGTGGCTGCTGCGGTTGTCGATGTGCTGTTGGCGTTGCCCCAATGTGCCCTGGAGAATGACTTGGAGAACGCAGGCATCGATTGTCCGCACAACAGGGCTAAAACGGTGAATAAGGAGCAGAGTCTGAGTTTCATGGCTTAGCTATAAATTGCTACTTACGGGGGATGGTCCGAGAACGTAGGCGTTACGTTTGCCGATGACCATCAGTTCATGTGGCGATGGCATACGTAACGCAAACACGTCAACACGTGAGTCAACTGTCGCTGACATCACGATTGAAAATGGTCTTGCGAGGGATACGCGGGTTTCGTGTGGATCGTCGCGAAACGGCTCAATCGCCTTGTCCCGCCCGTTGAATCACGGCGCGGTTATAAGGCTGACCGTTCGCCTGAACCGGCGGCGAACCATTGTTGCTGGGCACTACGCCGTTGCTATACGCATCCGTAGCCGCGTTCGCGACTGGGTTTGCAGAGAGGGAGGAGTTGGCAGTCACGGACTGCGTGCTGCCCTCATCGTTTGTTTCACCGCCACAACCTGCAAGGCTTAGAATTCCTGCGGTAAATGCAAGCACTGAAACGGTTTTTGCGATCTGAGGAAGTTGATGAAATGACGGTTTTAGTCTTGGAGAGAGTCTGCTGAAAGAGGACATCTGTCTATCAAGGCCGATCAAATCTGGCCGCTAAAACGAACAGCGTTCGCGTGATAAGGACGTCGCCACGAAATAATTACGCAACAACACGGAGTACAGATAATTAATGATCCGCTTTTGTCAAGGTCGCCCGTTGCCTGGGACTCATCTGGTGCATTTAATCAAATTTAATCATCAGATTTAATGCGATGCGCCGAAAAACCCACGTTCATCATTTAAAGGAAGATTAGTGATTCGTCGCAAATTGCGAAGTTATACTGATCGAATCAAAATCGACCCTTGGTTTTCCCTGACTGATCTGACGAAACGGATGATACAGAAATGGAACAAAAATTGCCCCGACGGTCGTAACTAAGCGTAACAACGAGATTTGTGATATGGGAGCCCATCGGTGAGGGAGCCCTCCTCCCTTCCCGCGCTTATCCCAAGGCGTTCTCACGCTCTACTGACGAATTCACCAGACAACAGAATAACCGTTACAAAGTTGTTACTTGGCGCCTAAAGACAGGGGTCGGATAGCTCTTTCTGCCAATATCTAGCTGTTGGCGGATGACTGAAAACCTAATTGAACCCGTTAGTATGGTTTTAGAAAGAAAGATATCCGTCGGGGTATTTATACCCGCCGTCCGGGCCGCATCAGATAAATCGCGAAATGCGAATTTAGCCGCGGTTATCGTCGCGAGCGAAACACGGCGCAATCGCTCGTCGTTATCGCGAAGAACTCGAAGCCGACAGAACACCGGTCGCATATGGACACTCGCTTCGCTGTCTGTCCCTCGACGATGAAAACGGGCGCGCATTCGATTTCGCGACATCTCCTCTGCCACGGCCTTCACTGATTCGGCAGGCGGCTCGAGATCTGCAGATCACCAAAGGCCTTTGCTGCGGCTTTCTTAAAACACTCAGTTTTTGAAGCGTGGGGATTATGTGGCCGACCTCACAAAACGGCGCAAGTCGCGGGCCAGACGCTGTCATTTTTCGGAAGTTTCCCTGCTACGCTCACCAGTGCCGTTGATTCGCCAGCAGAGAGCGAACGCAGCCGTCGAGCGACGCCTGCGCATTTTCGCGCGGGTAACACGCAATAAAAGATGGCGACGAATGGTTTTGTAGGCCGTTACACGTTGCGGGAGATCACAGTCATGTTCCATCGACACGCGCCGAGTCGCGCGGAGTTGCGCGCGTGCGCGCCGGTCCGAAACCCGAGGCGCCGCGCGCTGCTGCGTGGCGTATCGGCCGCCGCGTTAGCCGGCATTTCTTTTCCGCTATACGCGCAGCACGCAAGCGTAGGACTCGTCACGCCGCCCATTCGTCTCGACGACTTCTGGGTGATCGATCAAAGCGGCCAGAAACTGCTGCTAACCGACCTGTTGCATCGGAAAGTGACTGCGTTGCAGACGATTTACACAGGATGCAGTTCAGTTTGTCCTTTGCAAGGTGCGCTGTTCAGCACCGTTCAGCAACGGATATCGCAGTTGCAGCACCGCTATCCGATTCAGCTGGTGTCGATCGGAATCGATCCGCTTTCCGACTCGCCGCCCGCGCTGCACGCATGGCTCAAGCGCTTCCAGGCCGGACCCGAATGGCGGGCGGCCACGCCGACGTTGGAGGACGTCGACCGAATACGCACGACGCTTTCGGGCAGCACCTTGCCACTCGGCAACATTGCCGACCACTCGACCCAAATCTACTGCTTCGACGCTAACGCAATGTTGCGCTGGCGAAGCGATGACCTACCCCGCGCGGATGAAGTTTGCGAAGTACTGGGCGCATTAGGGCGTGTGTAATCTACTGGACTGAGGCCATGTCACAAAAACAATCGCTTAGGGTCATTTCGCAGTTATTCGACAGGTGCGTGAAAGCATTGTTGCTAATCGCATTATTGCCGGCGCTTTCAATGTTCTCCACGGCGGCTGACGCGCAGACGTCCAGCACGCTCACCGTTAACGGCACGACGTTGTGCGCCGATGTGAACGCCGAATCGAAAACGCCCGGCGCCTCGGTTATCGAGTGGACGTGCAATGGTGGAAATAACCAGCATTGGACGCTGACGCAGAACAACGGCCTTTATCAGTTCGTCAACGTCAACAGCAATCTTTGCCTCGACATCTTCGGTGTCAGCACCGACGCCGGCGCTGGAGCGGACCAGTGGACCTGCAATGGCCAGGCGAATCAAAGCTTCAAACTCATACCGCAAGGCGGCGGCTTTGCAATCGTCGCGTCGCAGAGCAACTTGTGCCTGGCGGTTGCGAGTCTCACCGCGCAGGGCTCGCAGATCACGCAGCAGCCTTGCAGCGGCGGCCCGCTGCAGACGTGGCAAATCAGCGGCATGACCGCGAAAACATTGCCGGCGAAGTGGACGACGCCCTATAACCTGTCGATCGTGCCCGCCGCTGCGGCGAATCTTCCCGATGGCACCGTGGTAGTGTGGTCTTCTGACAAGAAGCTCGACTTTACGTCTGGCGAAGTGACACCCGGCAACACGTACACCGCGATCTTCAATCCGACGACCGGCACCAGCAAACAGGTACTCGTGACGAATACCGGCCACGATATGTTCTGCCCGGGCATCGTCAATCTTCCCGATGGCCGCATTTACGTCACCGGTGGCTCGAGCAGCGATGCAACGAGTTTCTACACGCCTTCCACTGGAAAGTGGTCGACAGGTCCTCTAATGAAAATTCCGCGCGGCTACCAGGGTAGCGCAACGTTGAGCAACGGCAACGTATTCCTGGTGGGCGGTTCGTGGAACGGAGGCGAGGGCGGCAAGACAGGCGAAACCTGGTCACCAGGTACAGGTTGGCAGGTCAATAGCGCGATTCTCGCCGACTATATCCTGACGAATGACGCAGCTGGCATTTTCCGCTCCGACAATCACGCATGGCTGTTTGCAGTGGCAAATGGGCGTGTTTTTCACGCGGGTCCCAGCGTTGCCATGCACTGGTTCGATACGGCTGGCGCGGGCTCCGTGACACCTGCCGGTAACCGGGGCAGCGATACCGACGCGATGAACGGCAACGCCGTGATGTACGACGTCGGCAAGATCCTGGCGGTTGGCGGTGCGCCGAGCTACGAGCAATCCAACGCGACTTCGGACGCTACGCTAATCGACATCAGCAGCGGCACCGCGGTGACGCAAACGCTTACGCCGATGAATTACCGCCGCGCGTTCAACAACAGCGTGGTATTGCCGAACGGCCAGGTGGTGGTCGTAGGTGGACAGGCGTTCGCGCAACCGTTCTCGGACGACACCGGCGTGCTGGCGCCAGAGTTGTGGGACCCCACCACCAAGACGTTCTCGGTACTCCCGCCGCAAGCCGTGCCGCGCAACTATCACAGCATCGCGCTGCTGCTGGCTGACGGTCGCGTACTGAGTGGTGGCGGTGGACTGTGCGGAAGCTGCTCGACAAACCACACGAACCTCGAAATACTCACGCCGCCCTACCTGCTCAATGCGGACGGCTCGGCGGCGACACGACCGACCCTCACAGCCGCGCCCACCACGGCCCAGCTCGGTACATCGATTGCAGTAACGGGCAGCAGTGGCATCACGGCTTTTGCGTTGATGCGCATGTCTTCGTCGACCCACTCGGTCAACAATGAGCAGCGGCGGGTTCCCGTAACTTTCACGGTAGGGACAGCGGGCGAATATCTGATCAATATTCCTTCCGAGCCGGGTGTCGTCGTGCCCGGCTACTACATGCTGTTCGGCCTGAACGCGAAGGGCGTGCCTAGCGTTTCTCGCACGGTGCAGATCCAGTGATGACATGGCTGCCAGTGCGAACCGCGGCGCGAGCGGCGCTGATGCTGGGGTTGGCGAGCATCACGTATGTGGTGCACGCCGCGCCGCTTTGCGAGGCGAGCGATCTCGGGTGTGCGATCTTCAACGGGCAGCATTCGGTCGCGGCGCAATTGCGCGACGACGATCATCTGCTGCCCGGCTCGACCACTCGTTGCGCCAACTGCCATGCGCAAACCGGCGCGGCCGACGCATTCGCGCCGCCATTGAGCGCCGGCAACCTGTTTCCTGCGAAGAGTCGAAGGGACGGTCCGGCGAGCAGTTACGATCAGGCAACGTTCTGCAGGGCGCTGAGAGAAGGCATCGATCCAGCCAACGTGTTGTTGCGCAAAGCCATGCCTCACTACCGGATTTCCGATACCGAGTGTGCGGCGCTCTGGCATTTCGTGACGAGGCCCTAACACCTTTGCGGTCGCGCGAAATTGGCGCATATGGTTCGCAATTGCGCAACATCGCGAGTACTTCGCAGCGCGCTGGGCTGTCGGACTGTCCGCGATTGAATCGAGTGTGCCGTTGCGGCGAAAAAAAATGACAACGTGCGGCAGCGTACCGAGGTGCGGCAAGCCGTCAGATAGGCTATGACTGCGTCTCGTATGAATAACTTGATGTCTGTTTGCTGGCGCAATATATCCGATGCGGAAAAATTAGAAGTCTGCGCCAGGTCCAGCGGAAGCTGTGTAGACGATAAGACGATTTAATTCGAGCACGCGGCGGGGCGAAGATCATAGGGATTGACTCTCCGGTGCGTTGCGAGCAGGGCCAACGTACTCGGCATGTGCGTCCGATTTTCGCCGTCCCGCCACAAGAAACGTGATTTGGCAACGCCGCATCGCCCGCAGTTTAAATCCGGTTTCCACCCTTTTCGTACACCCGCCCTGGGGTTTCGATGAACCAGAACTCTCTCCTTACGAATACCGCCGTGCTCCGGAATAACGATGTCAGTCTTTCACGTTATTTCGACGTTCTGATGGCCAACCGCTGGTTGGTCGGTGGAATTGCCGGCAGCGTGCTCGCGCTGGGCGTGGCATATGCGTTCATTGCGCCGTCGGTGTACCAGGCCGATATTCTCGTGCAGGTGGAAGACAGCATTCCGACCAACAATTCAAAGAGCCCGCTGGGCGACGTCTCGAGCATGTTCGACGTCAAGACAGAGGCGACGGCTGAGATGGAAATCATTCAGTCGAGAATGGTGGTCGGCAAAGCCGTCGACGATCTGCACCTCGATATCAGCGCAAAGCCCAGGCGCTTTCCATTGATCGGCGACTGGCTGGGGCGGCAAGCCAGAAGTGTTTCGGAGCCAGGACTCTTTGGATTTGGCGGATATGCGTGGGGCAATGAATCGGTCAAGGTGTCCAGCTTCAACGTTCCGGAAGCATTCGAAGGCGAGAAGTTCGTGCTGACCGTTCTGGATGACGGGCGCTACCGGCTGGAGCAGTCGGATCTGAGCCAGCCGGTCGAGGGCCGCGTGGGCGCAACGCTCGACACGACACTGCCTGATGGCGCGATCACGCTACGCATCGATGCGCTGAACGCCAGGCCGGGCACGCAATTCATTCTGGAGAGGCAGTCGCGCGAAAAGACGGTGGAAAACCTGCAAAACAGGCTGACCGTGTCGCAGAAGGGTAAGGACAGCGGCATCATCGGTGCGTCGCTGACGGGCTCCGAGCGGATGCTGACGGCCAGCACGCTCGCCGAAATCGGCAATGCGTATGTTGACCAGAATCTGAAGCGCAAGGCGGCAGAAGCCGAGAAGTCGCTCGAGTTCCTGAGTGCACAGCTGCCGCAACTGAAGAGCGACCTGGAGCGCGCCGAGGGACGCTATAACGACATGCGCAACCGCATGGGCGTGTTCAACCTGAGTGAGCAGGGCAAGGCCTATCTGGATCAGAGCGTGGCTGCACAGCGCAGCCTGCTCGAACTGAAGCAGAAGCGCGCGGAAATGGGCGCGATCTACGCGCCGGGTCACCCGGCGATCCAGGCGCTCGATCAGCAGATCGGCATGCTGGGCAGCAGGATCGGCAGCCTGTCGCAGCAGGAACAGGGGTTGCCGGACCTGGAGCAGAACGCGGTACGCCTGACCCGTGACATGAACGTGAACAACGAGCTTTATGTCGGCATGTTGAACAACATGCAACAGCTCAAGCTGGTGCGCGCGGGCAAGGTGGGAACGGCGCGGCTGATCGACAACCCGGTGGTGCCGAAAGACCCGATCAAGCCGAACAAGCTGCTGGTGATTATCTACGCGGCGCTGGGCGGCCTGATCCTGGGTGTGGGTGCGGCGTTCGCGCGTACGGCGCTCTATCGGGGCGTGACCGACGCGCAGGAGATCGAGGAGCAGACGGGCCTGAACGTGTATGCGACCGTGCCGTTATCGCAGGCGAAAGTCGCGCGAATCGGCAAGGCGCCGAAGCTGCCCACTGACGAGAAGTTCCTGCTGGCGAGCGAGTTTCCGCGCGACCCGTCGATTGAAAGCCTGCGCCGGCTCAGAACCGCGCTGCATTTTGCCATGCTCGAATCGGAGTCGGGCGACAATCGCGTGCTGCTGACGGGCCCGACGGAACAGGTGGGCAAGTCGTTCCTTTCCGCGAATCTGGCGGCGGTCGTCGCGGCCGCTGGCAAGCGGGTGTTGCTGATCGATGCGGACCTGCGCAAAGGCCATCTGGAGCAGTACTTCGGCCTCGACTCGACACCGGGCCTGGCCGACTATCTGTCGTCGGAGGTGCCGTCCGACTCGGTGATCACGCGGGACGTGCGCCCGGGCCTGGACTTCGTTGCACGCGGCGCGATCCCGGAGAACCCGGCCGAGCTGCTGGTGAGCGAGCGCATGCAGCAGTTCCTCGCGAAGACGAGCGACTACGATATCGTGCTGATCGATACGCCGCCCGTGCTCGCGGTATCCGACGCGACCGCGCTTGCGGATAGCTGCGGCACCGTGTTGCTGGTGACGCGCTTCGAGACGACTTCCATTGCGCAGGTGCAGGAAGCGACCGCGCAACTCAAGCAGGCGAATGCCCGGGTGAAGGGTGTGATCTTCAATGCGATCGACACGGATGTCTATCGCTATAGTCTGGGCGCGCGCGCCGGCCTTTATCGCAATGCTTCCTATCTCGATGCACTGCCGGCCAGTGGAGAGGCTAAAAAAGATCAACCTTTGTGACGCGAGAGCCACGGTCGGTTTCGTACCGCTCACTGGGTTGGCCGGCCACTTGATCTGCCCGATGACGACTTCGAAAGCTGAGCGCACTGGCACCGGCGTCCTAATCTATGGCTGCATCCTTCAGACCTCTAGGGTCGTGCCGGCAGTCATTGTCCGACTCGGCCCGAAAATTGATTCAGACAGCCTTTGAAGATGTCCGGGCTTCGGATCCCGCACGGGAAAATGGCCTTAACCACCACAACGCCAAATTCCTTTGCGGTCCAAGTGTCTGCCATTTCGATGCTGATGATCTCCGCTTATCGCGATGCCGGTATCCTCGCATTCGTCTACAGCATCGGCTATTTCGTAATTCACGCTTGCCTGAACCTGCGCGTCAGCCGCGAGCCCGTTGCCATTCTGAATATTGGCGCCGAGAGCGGGGTTAAACCCGTGGTATAGTGAGTTTCGTTATTAGACCGGTATTCATTCGCAAATAGGCATCTTTGCTCTTGTAATTCTCTGCCGGACTTTAGGTCGCTTCATCATACTGTCCGGGGCAGCTAGGGAATATCCCAGCCCGTAGCTACGTCACCGATGACATCGTGCTGTTTAAATTCTCAATATTTCGATGTGGTCGTAAAGGGAGCGGAAGATGGTAACTTTCTTGACGCATGCCGCCTGTCTGTTGATCGGCGTGGCGATTGGGGTCTTTGCGTGTGCGCTTTGCGTTGCGCGTGCGAGAGGATCAAAGGAGGATGATTAGTCGCATCACCCTCTTATGATTCGTCTGTCATTGGGATCTCCGCTGCATCCACTTTGCAAAACCATCACGCGTCGGCCTCACTTGACCGGCTTCAGGTAAGGGCCCGACAGGAATCGCTGCGCTCGCGGGATCGTCGCGGTGTATGCCCGAATAGCGGCGGCAAGCTGCGGACAAATCAGCTTACGGTTGTAATCGTAGATTGAGTAGCCGTCGCCTTCCCCGTTGCTCGGGTCGCCGTTACGCACGACATACCAGAACGCCTTCGCCACCGAACCGTTGTCCATCAGAACCTTCAACTGGTTGAATGCCGCGAGTTGTCCGGCGTCCGTGCGGCTCTTACCGTCGTTGGTTTCCGTAATCCAGATCGGCTTGGAACCACTGGCAACCAGATCCGAAACGGTTGTGTTGAACGACTGCATCAGCATATGGTAGTCGGCGCTGCTGAAGTACGGGTGAACGTCGACGACATCGATCGTGGTGTTCAACGGGCTGGCTGCGCTCTTCGTGTTGTTGCCCATTGCCTTGATGTAGTCGGTGGCCTGGATCAGCTCATTGCCTGCTGGCGGCTGCCAGCCGTTATTCGGATACGCCGAGTTGTAGAAGTACGAGATGCCCTGAGTGTGCAGAACCGTTTTGTAGCCCGACTGCCTCTTCGTGTTCAGGACGTGTTTGGCTTCCGAATAGAGCGTCTTGCTGCGATTCAGAATGTAGCCATTGATACCGTGCGGATCGCCGTATGATGGGTCCGAAGCGGAGAACGACCAGTTGGTCTCATTGAACAGTTCGATGTCAGCCGTGAAGGGCAGAACGACGTCCATCAGCGAGTCGAAATACTTCGTGAACGCAGCGTCGCAGAAGTCGAGTCGCGCTGACGATGCACTCGGCGGATTCTTGGTGGCCGAACATCGGTATGCGCTAGACGGCGCGTACATGCCTACCAGGAAAAGAATCTTCATACCGCGCGTGCGTGCGGCGTTCAAAAGCGCCTTCAGAAAGGCCACCTTATTGGGGTCCAACGTGCTGCCGTCGTCCAGCGTCATGAAGTCCCACGAAACACCGAGGCGGACGGTACCGACGCCCAATCCGGCAATCAGATCCAGGTCCTTCGAGCATTCACTCAGTGCCTTCTGATCGGCACTCCACAGATTGCAGTTCACGTCCATTGCAAAACGGTCGTTTCCGTTTCCGGTGGGCGGCGGCTGCAGCGCTGCGCGTTGTGTGACGGTAGCCATGGGCGTTGTCTGGGTGCGACCGTTCTTCGCGAAGGCCGACATTGGCTGCTCACACAAGAGTGTTAAGGCGAAAAATAAGAAGAAAATGGTGGGTTTCATTTCTCGACTATAAATGCTGACGCCCCCAAACGGGTGCGAAAAACGTCAGTGTTAGGTGCGCAGGTGAACATCAATTGTTGAAGAGAACGCATCGGTTGCACTGATACGTCAAACACGCAGATCAAACAATGCGTCGACGTCACAAACCAGCATCAACGAAGTCTTCGCGGCGAGCAATACAATGATCGAATCGGTTGACCATGTGCGGGAACGCACATCGGTTGCAGTGCCGAGCCCGGATACTTTTTCGGCTTGGATGGGCAGCAACGAGTGACCGCATAGACTTTCGCGCGATAGCCCGGAAAACCAGCGGCTTTTCATCAAAGTTTCCTTTTTTTAACCTTCATTGAACGGACCAATAACTGCCTACGTAGAGACGAAAGCCGTCGTCTCTTTAGACAAATTGGAATCGAAAGATTTAAAAGCGCGGATTAACGTCTGATAAAAGTATGTGTCTGATGTGATCGTTTTTGTCATGATATTTACAAGTGATACGCCGTGGTAAGAGCAGTCAAGAAGAAAGCCATCTATTCGAATTTTGCGTATCTGATTGTTAAAAGAACAGTAGGCGCGCCCGATGAAAGTGACGTGTCGCGATCGAACTGTACGATGGCGCCTTTATGCGCTATTACCAACATTCAATCGCGGAGTGAGATGTTACGCTGGTCTTGAATCAGTGAAATTAGCTTCACTAAACGATTCGCTTCCACACCAAAATCTGTTTTGCAAGCGCAGGGTGCCTACGCCGGCACCGTCCCACGAGTTCCCGAACTAAGGAGATAGCATGTTCGAATCGAACGCCGCCGCGGATCCGAAATTGGAAGAGGCGTGCCTTGAGGCGAATTCAAAAAAGGTCGCCTTGGATGACTCGAATTCGCCAAGCGAGAACCTCATGGGTGCGAGGTGGGATGACGCAGTGAAGAGAGTAATGGACATTTGCGGAGCGTCAGTTCTGCTCATCCTGCTCTCTCCGGTTCTACTGATCATTGCGCTGGTCGTCATGAGCGATCACGGAAACGCCGTATATGGGCATCCGAGAATTGGCCGCGGAGGACGTACTTTCAAGTGCCTGAAGTTCCGCTCTATGGTCAAGAACTCGGATGAAGTTCTTGCGAAGCTGCTCGCCACTGATCCGCAGGCTCGTGCGGAATGGGACCGGGATTTCAAGCTTAAAAACGACATTCGTGTGACGCCGGTTGGCCGCATTCTGCGCAAGACGAGCCTCGACGAGTTGCCGCAACTCTGGAACGTGCTGCGCGGCGACATGAGTCTGGTGGGCCCTCGTCCAATCGTGCAAAAGGAGTTGGTGCGATATGGCCGTGATGTTCGCTACTACCTCGCGCTGAAGCCGGGAATGACAGGCTTATGGCAGGTAAGCGGCCGCAACGACGTGGACTATCCGACGCGGGTTTCGCTCGACGTCAAGTACGCAATGAACCGCTCGCTGACATTCGATATGTCGATTCTTCTGAAAACCGTCAAAGTGGTGTTCGCGAAAGACGGTGCCTACTGAGCCCGGCTGAGGTTCTTTCCGCTGTCGTAGATTGCATGTCGTGCCGATCGCCGTGACCGGTCGGTGAAGTGATCCGCTATTGCTGAGAAATTCACGAGAAAAAGTTATGAGAGTGGTCCACGTAATTGAATCGACTGCTACAGGAACGCTTGCAGTTGTGAGCACGCTTGCGACGCGCCTCGCCAAGGAAGGCCACGAGGTTTATGTGATCTATTCCGAGCGGGAGGAAACGCCGAAGAACTTGCGCGCAATGTTCCACGCTGATGTCGTCCTGCAGCACCTGCAAATGAAAGGACCATCGTTGGCGCACATCATGTCTGTCTTGCGTCGGCAACTCATCGGACTAAACCCGGATATCGTCCATATGCACTCGTCGTTCGCGGGTTTCCTAGGACGAATGTCGACCTTGTTTGCGTTGCCGTCAACGGCGCTTCTATATAGCCCCCATTGCATCTCCTTCGTACGGCGAGACATTGGCAGGTTGAAGCGATACTGTTTCGCGGCGTTGGAGTGGCTTGCATGCTTGAAGAGATGCACATATGTTGGCTGCTCTGAGAGCGAATGCGCGGCGATCCGCCGCTATCTGTGGCGCGATGCAGTGCTGGTCGAGAATGCGATCGATCGGGCTGTCGGGGTCCACGGCGACACTCACCTGGAAGGCGCTGAAAACGTTAAGTCGACAAAAAGGCGAGTAATTGCGACTGTCGGTGGCATTCGTGTGCAAAAGAATCCGCAACTGTTCGCGGAGATTGCACGATCGTTTGATCGGGACAGCGTCGAGTTCGTATGGATCGGCGACGGCGACGCGGATCTGAGGAAGACGCTCGAGGATGCCGGCGTGCGTGTGACCGGCTGGCTGACGCGTGCGGACGTTATCGAAGCTGTCGCGCAAGCGGATATCTATTTGTCGACAGCTTCCTGGGAGGGGATGCCGATCTCCCTGATCGAGGCAATGACGCTCGGTACACCCGTCGTGGCGTCAGATTGTCCCGGCAACATCGATACCATTCGCCATAATTCGACCGGCGTCCTTTATCGGACGGTTGCAGAAGCGACATCGTTGATCCAGAAGATGCTGACCGACGAGAAATTTTGTGAAGGTTTGTCGCGCCGCGCGCAGGAGGAAGCGCGCAATCGATTCAGTGAAGATCGCTTCTTCAGTAACATCGCGCAGCTTTATTCGACCCAATTGAAAAGCCTTCGCGAGGGTCGTGCGGTGCTGAGCTAGTGATTGCGCAAAGCTTCGGGACGTCAAATCGAAAAACAGTGTCCGATTCTCATAATAACGAAGCGAATTGACTAAAAAACGATTTCGAAATCGCTCCTCTAGAAATGGTTTGCGCGGATTTTCGCGCAAACCATCTTAACTTTTAGACCCTCGCGAGATAACGCTCAACGCCCGAGGCGGAGATTATATTTGTCCATCGCAAATGCAGAAGTGTAGACGGATCATTCTCCGGCACCATATCGCCATGGAAATTGCAGATGCTAGAGAATACGTCTGGGCCTGTTACTGTGCATTGAATTCCAAACTTGGCGGCGGCGTTCAGATTCGACGGCGAGTCATTGCAGATGATTCTTTTGCCGAGTGCAGCGTATTCCAGAAGCTTCGTCGGTGTCTGCACGTCGTACGGACGCTTGTAGGGGATAGTTGAAATAGCGATCTCGCAATTGCGAACCACCGCGAGGGCATCCCGTTGCGGAAGACGGCCCGTGAACAGGATGCCGGGCGATTGAAGATATGCGTCGGAGATTTCCTTTTCAACCGGCCCAATCAGAACGAGGGTATCCGAGTCGCGCTTGGCGGCCAGAAAGTCCCTGATGAAGCCGTCAAAGCCACGTTCCCGCGTTATCTCGCCCAGATAGCAATACGTGCCCGCCGGGAGCGTCTGGTTGCGCTCAGCCTCCGTCGTAAAAATCCAGTCTGGCACACCCATTGGCAGGAAAACGGTATCTACTCCGTCCCGGAAACCCATCACTGCGCTCATCGAATCGTTCTGAAAGATTCGAAGATTGGGCCGCGGTTGCAAGGTTTTCTTTATGGTGTCTTTTAGCGCGCTGTTACGCCCAACCGACAGCGAGCGATAGTCGTGGATGACGTATTTCGCATCAGGGGTCCTCGGGTAAAAGCCCATGATGCACCAGAGAACGTATTCCTCCGGGTTCTTGACTTTTTTGTAATCATCCAGCGTTCCTGACGTTACCTTGCAGCCATTTCCTTCAAAGTACTTAGTGTAGGCGTCTATTTCCGGATAGTTCGCCTTGCCGGGGTGAAGAATGAATATCTGCATGTCATTGCCACCGTTCAAGTGTTGTCTCTCTGCGGCTGACTCTGCACTACCCTGGGGCAGTTCGGGTCGCGTTCGTTGAAATGTCGCATGCCAATGAATTGGTCAAGCGTGCGCTAGCTTGATGTCCTTTGGCAGAAACGCCGCGACGTTGGATTGCTCTATAACCCGGTCCCAGATGAGGTCTGTAAAGTCGCTCCGGCGATTTGCCGTGGCACTGCGGGCGGCGTCTTCATCGATGCCGTCAAAGATGTTCGCCGTCGTGATCACGCTGTGGATGCCCATCTCTTCACAGCATCTGATATTCGACGGCGAGTCGTTGCAGACGATTTTCTTGCCGAGCGCGGCGTACTCGAGAAGCTTGGTCGGTGTTTGATAGCAATGCGGCCGGTGATAGGGGAAGTAGCACACCGCAACTTCGGATTCGGCGACGTGCTTCAGCGCCTCACGCTGCGGCAACGGCCCGGTGAAAATGATATTTTTTGCGTTCGAAAATCTCTCGTAGATACGCGGGTCCGGTTTTCCCACCAGGAGGAGGGAGATGTCGCGTTTCTGAAACTTGTTGATAAATGCTTCCAGCACGCGATCGAAGCCCCGCTCGACGCTCATTTCGCCGATATAACAGAAATCAGCCTTCTTTTCGGTCTTGCCGTCACCCTGCACTTCGAAGATCCAGTTCGGCACGCCCATAGGCAAGATGACACTTGGTACGCCGTGGCCGAAACCCATGATCTCCTCTTGCTGTTTGTTTTGAAAGATTCGCAGATTCGGCTGGCAATTGAAGTATCGCTTCGCGACGTCTTTCATCGCAGGCCAGCCGCCAACGGAGAGAGAACGGTAGTCGTGGATCACGAAGTCGGATTCAAACCGATTCGGATAAAACCCCATGATCTCCCACAACACGAAATTACGTTTGTCTTCTAGCGCACGATACTTGCTTATTGTCCCAACGATCACATCCACGCCTCGAGCTTTAAAATAGTTTTGATAGGCAGTGATTTCCGGATAATTGGCGTTGCCGGGAGACGTGATGAAAATTTTACGCATGCCGCATTCCTTTTTTAACCATGGAGATAAGGAACAATAAGGCCGTTACGAACAGTGCCGTGCCGGCCTATCACCTTATCGTGGTGATTCGCTGCCTGGGGTGAAGGCCGCGCGGTGCACAATTGTGTCCTACGCCGTAGTGCGAGCTGTCGCGTCGTCGCTCGGGCGACATTGCGTGGCGTCGACCAGATTCGGTCAGTGCGCGGTGGTTGGCGGCGCTGTGCCTTCTACGCCTGGTTCAATACACGCGGCCTGAAGATCCGCTGAGCAAAGCGCCGGACCCGTCCCAGTCGTAGATAGCGCGGCGCCAACGTCAGGCCTGTGAGCTGCGCGGCGAACCACGCCACGGAAGAGTGATCGTCAATGTCGAACGCCTTGAGTCGGAACGGGTCGCTTCGTTCATCGTTCCAGCCCACGTCGGTCGTGCGTGCGGTCTTGTAGCCGGCGGCCTTCAACAGTTCGACCTCGCGCGGACCATAAATGCCATAGGGATACGCGAAATGCTCGCACGGCTTACCGACGATCCGTTCCACCTCCAACTTTGATAGCGCGAGTTCTTCAAAGCATTCGTCATCTTCACAGAAGGTCAGTGTCGGGTGATAGCGCGTGTGCGACTGGAAATCGACATAGGGACGCATCTCTTCGATATGGGCGGCGCTGAGGCCACTAATCGTCGCCGCTGCGTCTAGCGAGTCCTGACGAAAGCCTCGCGCGTCGAGTTCAGCCAGGCGCTGCTGATTTTTCATGCGGATCAGCCGCTTCACACCTGCATCCTTCGCGACAGGATGGAGGAACCAATGAGTACGATCGTGCGCCACGATGCTGCTGCAGATGTAAATGGTCGGGTACACGCCGTACTTGATGAATACCGGCAGAAGCTTTGCATTGCCAATATGGCCGTCATCAAACGTGACGGCCACGCGCGGGCGACCACTACCACGCGAATTTGCCTGCGACAAGGGCACGAACTCGACCTTGTCTTTCAGGTACTCGAAATGAGCCTCGAGCGTGGCGGGCGATGGATCGTGATAGAGCAGAATCGCGGTGCGATTGCGCCAAAGTAACGCCCGAATCACGGCGGGGGTTCCACTGAAAATCAGCGCGCGTGTGAGTATCTCACGCATCAATTGTTTCATATGCATCCCAAGCTAACGGCATTGAATGGGATTGTGCAGTTGCTGCCACAAAAGCGATGTGCGTTAGCGTACAGAGATAATGACAGCCTTCAGATAGTCTGGGATACTCGATCGTGTGACTACGCGCTATTTTCCAGAGCTGGATCTACTGCGGGGAAACAGGGATTCAGTGGAGAATCAGGCAGTCTTTATGTTTATACGGTAAGACGATTATTCTGAAGTTGGTGGCGCGCAAAGCAGAGGGAACATCGCAAAATTGCGTTGCACACCGAACTGACGCACGCAGCGTCAGCATCAAAAATGTTGCCGTCCCGTGACAGAAAGCGTGATTTGGCAACGCCGCATCGCCCGCAGTTTAAATCCGGTTTCCACCCTTTTCGTACACCCGCCCTGGGGTTTCGATGAACCAGAACTCTCTCCTTACGAATACCGCCGTGCTCCGGAATAACGATGTCAGTCTTTCACGTTATTTCGACGTTCTGATGGCCAACCGCTGGCTGGTCGGTGGAATTGCCGGCAGCGTGCTCGCGCTGGGCGTGGCATATGCGTTCATTGCGCCGTCGGTGTACCAGGCCGATATTCTCGTGCAGGTGGAAGACAGCATCCCGACCAACAATTCAAAGAGCCCGCTGGGCGACGTCTCGAGCATGTTCGACGTCAAGACAGAGGCGACGGCTGAGATGGAAATCATTCAGTCGAGAATGGTGGTCGGCAAAGCCGTCGACGATCTGCACCTCGATATCAGCGCAAAGCCCAGGCGCTTTCCATTGATCGGCGACTGGCTGGGGCGGCAAGCCAGAAGTGTTTCGGAGCCAGGACTCTTTGGATTTGGCGGATATGCGTGGGGCAATGAATCGGTCAAGGTGTCCAGCTTCAACGTTCCGGAAGCATTCGAAGGCGAGAAGTTCGTGCTGACCGTTCTGGATGACGGGCGCTACCGGCTGGAGCAGTCGGATCTGAGCCAGCCGGTCGAGGGCCGCGTGGGCGCAACGCTCGACACGACACTGCCTGATGGCGCGATCACGCTGCGCATCGATGCGCTGAACGCCAGGCCGGGCACGCAGTTCATTCTGGAGAGGCAGTCGCGCGAAAAGACGGTGGAAAACCTGCAAAACAGGCTGACCGTGTCGCAGAAGGGTAAGGACAGCGGCATCATCGGTGCGTCGCTGACGGGCTCCGAGCGGATGCTGACGGCCAGCACGCTCGCCGAAATCGGCAATGCGTATGTTGACCAGAATCTGAAGCGCAAGGCGGCTGAAGCCGAGAAGTCGCTCGAGTTCCTGAGTGCACAGCTGCCGCAACTGAAGAGCGACCTGGAGCGCGCCGAGGGACGCTATAACGACATGCGCAACCGCATGGGCGTGTTCAACCTGAGTGAGCAGGGCAAGGCCTATCTGGATCAGAGCGTGGCTGCACAGCGCAGCCTGCTCGAACTGAAGCAGAAGCGCGCGGAAATGGGCGCGATCTACGCGCCGGGTCACCCGGCGATCCAGGCGCTCGATCAGCAGATCGGCATGCTGGGCAGCAGGATCGGCAGCCTGTCGCAGCAGGAACAGGGGTTGCCGGACCTGGAGCAGAATGCGGTACGCCTGACCCGTGACATGAACGTGAACAACGAGCTTTATGTCGGCATGTTGAACAACATGCAACAGCTCAAGCTGGTGCGCGCGGGCAAGGTGGGAACGGCGCGGCTGATCGACAACCCGGTGGTGCCGAAAGACCCGATCAAGCCGAACAAGCTGCTGGTGATTATCTACGCGGCGCTGGGCGGCCTGATCCTGGGTGTGGGTGCGGCGTTCGCGCGTACGGCGCTCTATCGGGGCGTGACCGACGCGCAGGAGATCGAGGAGCAGACGGGCCTGAACGTGTATGCGACCGTGCCGTTATCGCAGGCGAAAGTCGCGCGAATCGGCAAGGCGCCGAAGCTGCCCACTGACGAGAAGTTCCTGCTGGCGAGCGAGTTTCCGCGCGACCCGTCGATTGAAAGCCTGCGCCGGCTCAGAACCGCGCTGCATTTTGCCATGCTCGAATCGGAGTCGGGCGACAATCGCGTGCTGCTGACGGGCCCGACGGAACAGGTGGGCAAGTCGTTCCTTTCCGCGAATCTGGCGGCGGTCGTCGCGGCCGCTGGCAAGCGGGTGTTGCTGATCGATGCGGACCTGCGCAAAGGCCATCTGGAGCAGTACTTCGGCCTCGACTCGACACCGGGCCTGGCCGACTATCTGTCGTCGGAGGTGCCGTCCGACTCGGTGATCACGCGGGACGTGCGCCCGGGCCTGGACTTCGTTGCGCGCGGCGCGATCCCGGAGAACCCGGCCGAGCTGCTGGTGAGCGAGCGCATGCAGCAGTTCCTCGCGAAGACGAGCGACTACGATATCGTGCTGATCGACACGCCGCCCGTGCTCGCGGTATCCGACGCGACCGCGCTTGCGGATAGCTGCGGCACCGTGTTGCTGGTGACGCGCTTCGAGACGACTTCCATTGCGCAGGTGCAGGAAGCGACCAAGCAACTCAAGCAGGCGAATGCCCGGGTGAAGGGTGTGATCTTCAACGCGATCGACACGGATGTCTATCGCTATAGTCTGGGCGCGCGCACCGGCCTCTATCGCAATGCCTCCTATCTCGACGCATTGCCCGCCAGCGGGAAGACACAGAAAGACTAGCTTTCGGACGACGGCCATCGTCGTGTGAAGCGAAGAAAAAATTCACCCGGACTTCGACGCAGATAAATTGTGAATATCAAACATTCGATAGTAAGTGTCGCTGGAGTGGTGCTGAGTCAGGCGCTAAATTTCGTTTCAATCCTTTTGATCGGGAAGTTTTGCGGACCGACGGCTCTCGGCTACTTCAGCCAGCTGATGGCTGGTGGTCTCTTTATCGGGTCGGTGATCGGCTTGCGTCTGGAGGTCGCATGCATGGCAGCGGACAAGGCGCAAGCCGTCCGGGCGATGATGAGTTCCAGCGCGGTCGCCATCATGATCGGCGTAGCGCTCGTGGTGGCTACCGCAGTAGCCGGGCACACGGAATACATACCTGTTATCGGTTTGGCGCTTGGCGTGTTCCTGCAACAGGCGTTGTGCGGAGCGCTCACTACCGAAAGAAAGTACACGCAGATCGCGACGATCCGGTTCTTTCCCAACGCCGCGTTCGCCGTCTACTTTCTCTGCATGATGATGTTTTCGAAAGGCGAGGTCAGTGGCACCACCGTATTCAACATCTATAGCTGGATTTTTCTGGCCTCGTCCGTTGTGCCGGCCGCGATTTGTCTTTATTCGGCCCGCCAGATGATCCCGGTGTCCTTCCTTAGGTTCTCTGCGATTCAGATCCAGTATGCAAAATTTGGCATACCGACCACTACGCTGAATTCATTCGTGATCTATGCGTCTGCGATCCTGATGCCGATGATCTTCGATCATCGTGACGCTGGCATCTTTGCGCTGGCGTATCGGGTGGGTTACTTCCCTGCGTCCCTCTTGTCGCAAAGTCTGGGCGCCGTCTTCCGCCGCGATCTGATCGATTATTTCGATGGCCACAGAAAAGGCGGAGCGAATCCTTCGAAGCAGTTTTTTACGATGCTGACGTTGATCAGCATTTCTCTCGTGGCAGCGTGCTATGCAGGCCTTAGCCTCATTATCCACGTGAAGATGGGCGACGAATGGGAACCGTCGATGTCCGTGTACCTGATCTTTATTCCCTATTTCATCACGATGGCGATCTACGGCTCGATGGCGCAGGTATTCATTGTCGCAAACCGACAGAAGATCGACTTGATGATTCAAATGGTCAATGCCGTATCGATTTTTCTGATCTTTGCGACGGCTCATTTCATGGGCGTCGGTTTCATTCAATCGCTTGTTCTGCTCAGCGTCTGTGGAACGATCGTGGCAAGCGTGGGTACTTACCAGGCGCTCAAGATCGGAAAGGGCCCGGACGCTTATTTGAATCGCCAACCTAGCTTTGAAGCGCCGTGACAGGCGAGTCGTTCAGGGAAAGAGAATGCGCATTGTAAAACTCCCCGGCATCATCGGCAGGAATGCGAGTCCAGGCGTGTCGGCCGCGGTCTGGTTCATTCTATTCATCGCGCTGTATGCCATCTCCGCGTTTCACGATAGCACGTTGCCCGCGCGGTTTCTGTTTGATGAACTGGTGATCTTCGACCGCATGAAGACCGTCACGGCTTTCAAGGCGTTTGGTGACTCGTTCGACAATCTCGCGTGGTTATTCAACTTTTTTGGCCTCGAGAGTTTCTCCATTTCTTTGGCGGGCTTTCTCGCATCGACTATCGGCATGTTTATCGCCATCTGGCGATCTGGTGTTACTTCGCTCAAGCCGACCGAGTTCTTTCTGGTCGCCTTCTGGCTCGTCAATCAGACCGTCTACATCGGCGTTCCGTCAAAAGAAGTTGTTATTTCTATTGCGGTTATGTTGTTGCTGTTTTACAACTCGTCGCGAGCGATATTGGCTTTGTTTGTAGTCCTGGCGACGCTGGTAGCCGTGTACTTCAGATCGTACTGGGCTATTACGCTTGCCGCGACCGTTTTTCTTTATTTAACACCAACTGGCTTCAGAAAGCCGATTTCATTGATCCTTTTCGCACTGACTCTGTTTGTGATTGTCGCCTTCGTGTTCCAGAAGGCCTACGGCGAATCACTCGATTTCGCGAGACAGAATGCCAATGAGTGGCGGGACCCAGAGGAAGTGGGGTCGATGATCGTACAGTTCATTCCGGGCAGCAGTATGTTCGTTGGCGTGGCGAACGTCGCCATCACGTTGGCGACCTTCGTTTTGCCGGTGCGGTTGATTACGTCGGGTTCTCCGTTGCAAATGCTGGGCGGCATTGGCGTGTTTTTCACTTTTGCGACTGTGTTCTCGCGTTATCGCTCGGCTGCGACGCTATTTCCGGTGGGCCGATTCGAGACGCTGTGTTTTTGCTTTCTCGTCAGTTTCCTTTCGACGCAAGCTATTTTCGAGCCGGACTACGGATCATTCCTGCGTCATCTTTCGCCGGTGTCGCCGTTGATCATGTTTCTCGTCCTGCGGCTGTCATTGGAAGGACACGTGACTGTATCGGCTGAGAGCGCGTCGCTGGCGAACGAGGACACCCATCATCGGTCCGCATTGTCGAGACATCGCAGCGCCTCCTGATTCGCCATAACGGACCTCTGTGTGCCGTTTGTGAAACGATTGGCTCCAGCTTTGCACAGCCGGCGCGCATGGCCCGGTATTCCCGCCGCGCAACGTCCAACAGCTTCTTCGCCACGGAAGGCAGAGCGCTCGTTGAGTAACCTCGGCGGATTCCGGCGGAACGCCCGCCGGCCTCGCCGACTTCGATAAGTTCCCAGCCAGAAACCTTCCGTCCAGTGGGGCTTCATCGGCCCACACTCGTTTGAGCCGTGCATGCCACGCGAGGCGCGCCCTTGTGTTGCGCCGTCACCATCGCAAGCGATTCGAATCCCACCGTAATGCTTTCAAAAGGCAAAAGCCTTTGCTACCATCCCGCCTCATGAATGCGAATCAATCGCATTTACAACCGACAGAGGCGCTTGCTCGCTGGTAGACATGAAGAATCAAAAAACCAAACGTCCAACAAGGCTCACACTCCATCGTCCCATGCAGATTGCGGTTTGGCTGGCCTTTGCCGGCGCCGCGCAATGCGCTTTTGCGCAGAGCGTCGCGAACGGGGAAACCGCGGCGCCAGCCAGTAGTCCTGGCGCCACGGCGACGGCCGCTAGCGGCGGCGAGCAGGCGCTGCCGGCCGTCAACGTCAACGCGGCCGCCCAGACGGATTCGCCGATGCACTTGCGCACGCCCGTGTCGGTCGGCGCGCTGGGTACGCGTTCGCAGCTCGACACGCCGTTCTCGACCACCGTCGTGACCGGCGAGGAGCTAGCCGACCGTCAGGCGAACAAGCTCGGCGACGTGTTCGCGGTCGACGCATCGGTCACCGACAGCACCAATGCGTATAACGCGTGGGCCACGTACATCTCGATTCGCGGCCTACCGATCGATTGGCAGAACGGCTTTCGCATCAACGGCAATCCGTTCATCTCGTACGGCATCACGATGCCTTATGAAAACCTCGAACGCGTCGAACTGCTGAAGGGCCTTGGCGGTTTCATGTACGGTTTCGTGCAGCCGGGCGGGGTCGTCAACTACGTGACGAAGACGCCGGCGGATCAGCCGGTGACCAGCGTGTCGGCCGGCTACCGGATGGACAGCGTGTTCAGCCAGCACGTCGACCTGAGCCGGCGCTTCGGTCCGGACGACATGTTCGGCGCGCGCGTCAACTACACGCACGAGGCCGGCAAGACCTACAACGCGGGGGACATCAATCGCAATTCGCTGGCGGTGTCGCTCGACGGCCGCCTGACGCGCGACCTCGACGTCTATTTCGACGCGATCTATCAGCAAAGCCGCTCGAGCGGCCAGACCCCCGCGATCTACACGGGCACCCTTACGGGCACGAGCCTGCCCGTGCCAATCAGCGGCGGCACCAATCTGCTCGGCGGCACCGATCAGCATCTGAACACGAACCTGCAGTTGTACACGGCGGGCGTCAGGTATCAGATCACGCCGAACTGGTCGTTCAACACGTCGGCGAGCTACAGCAAGTCGTCGCGCGACCGCAATGAAAGCACGCTGACGCTGCTGAACCAGGCCGGCGACTACACCGACAGCCGCTGGAACGGCGACGAAGGTCACCAGGACATCTACTGGCAGGGCGTATTCGAAGGCACGGCGAAGACCGGCATCTTCACGCATCAACTGGCGCTCGGCGCGTCGTGGCAGTACCAGACGAACGACTACAGCGCCGTCTCGTACTACTTCACGCTGGGCAACGGCAACCTGTATCAGCCAAACCCGTGGCGCTACTATTCGGGCGCCGGTCTCGACAAATATCGCGCGAACGAGATCACGCAGAAGGCGCTATTCGCGAGCGACACGCTCCAGCTGACGGATCGCTGGTCGCTGCTCGCGGGCCTGCGCTACACGAACTACGATCAGCAGTCGTACAACGTCAACGGTTCGCTGTTGTCTTCGTACGGGCAGAACGGTGTGCTGACGCCGACCGTCGCGCTGATGTACAAGCTCGAGCCGCACACCACGCTTTACGCGAGTTACGTGGAGTCGCTCGAGCAGGGCGCGATGGTGGCCGACATCTACGCGAACGCCGGCGCGCTGCTGCGTCCGCTGCGCTCGCGTCAGTACGAGGTCGGCATCAAGAGCGAGCATGAGCGCTGGGCGGCGACGGCTGCGCTGTTCCGCATCGAACGCGGCGCCGCATACGCGAACAGCCAGAATGTCTACGTGCAGGACGGCAACTCGATTTACCAAGGTCTGGAGGCGGGCAGCAGTGTGCGCCTCGGCCGCAACTGGCAGGTGACCGGCAACCTGATGCTGCTCGACACCTGGTACGCGAAAGGACAGGCCTATAACGGCAACCGGGTTGCCGGAGCGCCGCTATTCGTCGCCGCCGGCCGCGTGACCTACGACGTGCCCGCCGTGCCGGGCCTGCAGCTCGGCGCGGACGCGAAGTTCACGAGCAGCACGAAAGTGCGTCCGGCTGGCGACCTGGAGACGGGCGGCTACATGATCGTCAACGTCGGAGCGAACTATTTGACGCGCATCGGTGGGCACGACGTGACGCTGCGCGCGGCGATCGACAACATCACGAATCGCCGCTACTGGATGTTCCAGTACACGGACTACATCGCGCCGGGCGATCCGCGCATGGTCAGCGTGAACGCGAAGATCGATTTCTGATCCTGATCAACGGCAGCGGGCTCACTGCGCGCCGCTGGAGCGCATGGCCCGGTATTCCCGCTGCACGATGTCCATCAGTTCCGCCACCGAGGTCAGCGCGCTCTGTTGCTCGTAGGTCACGCGACCTCGCTGCATCAACATGATGCGATCCGCGATATCGAGCGTCTGCGCATAGTTGTGCATGATCATGATGATCGACAGGCCGCCTTTTTCCTTCAGGCGCATCAGCAGGTCGATGATGAGCCCCGCCTCGCGCGCGCCCATCGCGGCGAGCGGCTCGTCGAGCAACAGGATCTTCGCGTTCGAATGCACGGCGCGCGCCACGGCGATCGCCTGGCGCTGGCCGCCCGAAAGACGCTCCACGGGCAAATCCACCGAAGGCACGTGCACGCCGATATCGTCGAGGCATTGCGCCGCGCGCTCGCGCATCTGCTTGTGGTCGAGCAGCCTGAACGGCCCGCGCCGCACGATTTCGCGATTCAGGAACATGTTGTGGTAGATGCTCAGCGAATTCGCGAGCGCGAGATCCTGATATACGCACTCGATGCCGAGCGAGCGCGCATGATCGACCGAGCGCAACAGCGTCTGCTCGCCGTCGATGTGGAGTGTGCCGCTCGTTTGCTGATGAAAGCCCGTGAGAATTTTCACGAGCGTGGACTTGCCCGCGCCGTTGTCGCCCAGTATGCCGAGGATCTCGCCTTTGCCGAGCGTGAGCGAGACGCCGTCGAGCGCCGTCACCGCGCCGAAGCGTTTGACGAGGTTGTCGCCGCGCAGCGCGAGCGGCGCGTTCGCCGCGCCGAGCGCAGCGGAGGTGGCATTCACGCCCGCGGAAGAAGTTTGCGACTGGTCCATCAGCGTCCACCCTTGCGGCGAATGCGCCCGACGTGGATGTTGAAGATCATCGCCGCCAGAATCGCGGCGCCAAGAATGATGTTGAACGTGAACGCGTTGATGCCGATCAGCGTAAATCCGTCGTTGAGAATACCGAGCACGGCCGCGCCGATGAGCCCGCCCACGATGGTGCCCGAACCGCCCGTCAGCGGCGTGCCGCCGATCACGGCCGCGGCCACGGCAAGGAACATGATCTGATTGCCGCCCGCCTGCGGATCGATCGAGGTAATGCGAAAGGCTTCGAGCATGCCGGTGAACCCCGCCAGCACCGCGGCAAGGATGAAGTTGCCGAGGCGCAGCCGCTTCACATGAATACCGGCCTCGCTCGCGCCGAGCGGATTCGCACCCGCGGCCTGCGTATGCAGGCCCCAGCGTGTATGCCGCAACAGCACGTGCATCGCGAAGGCGATCACCAGGGTCCAGATGATCTCGCTGTAGCCCCACGCGCCCATCACCGCGGCGAATGCGGGCGAGCCAGGCGTGGGGGCGGGCGTGCCGCGCGAGATCGTGAGCGTGATGCCGTTGATCAAAAAGAGCGTGCCGAGCGTCGTAACGAACGAGGGCAGCCGCAGCCACACCGTCACCGCCCCGTTCACGAAGCCGACCACTCCCGCCGCCACGAGCCCCGCGATCACGGCGAGCCACATCGGCGCGCCCGCGTCATTCGCGAACACCATCATGAATGGCGCGAACGCGAACACCATGCCCGCCGACAGATCGATATCGCCGCCGATCATCAGCATGATTTCGCCAAACGCGATGATCGCCACCGGCGCGATGAACTGCGACAGGTTGACGAGGCTCGCGTTGGTGAGCAGGAAATCGTGGTTCGCGAATTCGAAGTAGGCGGCCAGCAGCACTGCCACGAGCAGGATGCGCAGCTCGGCCGCCCATTGAGACGCGAATGAAACGCCCGCGCGCCGGGGCGCGCGGACCGCTTCGGTGTTGCTGGTTTCGTTCACTGTATTCATCAGGACTTGATTGCGCCGGACCGCGGGACGATTTGCTGCTTATCGGTCTTGCCTTCGAAGCGCGTCGAGGTATTGAGGTAGGGCTCGACGTTCTCCTTGGTCACGAACTTCAGGCCCGTGTTGATTTCGGCCGGCCCGACGAGGCCGCCCGAGCTGAGGAACACGAACGCCTGCATCACCGTATAGAAACCTTGAACGTACGGCTGCTGGTCGATGGTGAAGTCGAGGTAGCCTTCGTGGATCAGCTGGATCGTGGTCGGCAGCAGGTCGAAGCCGCCGCCGTGCACGCCCTTCGCGGGCAGGTTCGATTCCTTCATCACCTGCGCGACGCCCTGGGTGCTGCCCGCATCCACGGCGAACATGCCCTTCAGGTCCTGGTGACCCAGATAGAACGCCTTGATCTTCGACAACTCCTCGTTGACGGTCGCGCCCGTGGCCACGGTCTGAATGTCGATCTTCTTGCCGGACTTCTTGATCGCGTCGCTAGCCCCGTCCATACGTGGCTGGATGTTAAGCTGCCCCGGCGTCGCAATGAACAGCGCAACCATGCCGCTGTCGATCAGGCTCACGATGCGCTCGCCCATCTGGTAGCCCGACAGATACAGGTCCTGGCCGATATAGGCGAGGCGCGGATTCTTTTTGCCGCGCGGCGCGTCGGCGTTATAGGCGAACACTGGAATACCGGCGTCGAGCGCGGCCTGAATGGGCTTGTCGAAAGCGCTCGGATCGACGATCGGCACCGCGATGGCGTCGGCCTTCGCGGCGATCGCCGAGTTGACGGCACGGACCATTTCGCCAGCGTCGGAGGTGGCCGAGCCGGTCCACTGATAGTCCATGTTGAGCAGCGAGCAGGCATCCTGAATGCCGTACTGCGTGGGCACGAAGAACGGGTTGGTCGTGACGTGATTGACGAACACGATCTTCCACTTCTTGTGCGACGGAAACGCCGACTCCGCCGCCTGCGCACTGGCGATCAGGCCGCCCGCGCCGCCTAGCGTGCCCATCAGCGAAAGCGCCGCGCCGAGTCCGGCGCCCTGCATCAGCCCGCGCCGCGCCGGATTGAAAGAGTTGTTGCCTTGTTGCTGGTTGTCATCCCGTTGCTGTGCCATCTCATCCTCCGATTCTTGTCTTCGTTGGTCGATGCGGTCGACGTTGCGTCGATCGTGTGCAGATGCTAGAAGGCACCGGGAGTGCGCTGGGCAGCGCGAGACTTTGGCGTGGCGACGTGCAACCCCGATTCGAGGCGCTCGATACGCGCCGTGCGGTACCGCAAAAATGTTAGTGCAGTGCGGTTGCACCGCCTAATCCATGTATACCCGCACCATTCCGAAGAGTGGGACGGCGGGGTCACGAACGTGTGGTTAGTGGCGCCCGACGGGGTGAAATGCTGGTCTGCGCCGCTGTCGGCGGACCGGCGAACGCACGGCGTGGCACCGGGTGGCGCGCTGCAGCAGACAGCACGCAGCCACGGCTTCGCGATGCGCGGCGCTCAAAGCTCCCCGCCTGCCAACACCGTCGCCACGTGCGCGCGCAAAGTCGGCAACACTTCGTCTTCGAACCACGGATTGCGCTTGAACCACGCGACATTGCGCGGCGACGGATGCGGCAGCGGCATCACACGCGGTCCAAACTCTGCCCACCTGACGAGCGTATCGGTCGAAGTAGGGCCGAACGCGTCGCCGAGACCGAAGCGCTGCGCGTATTGTCCGATCAGCAGCGTCAATTTCACCGAACGCATCCGTGCGAGCAATTCGCGATGCCAGCGGCTGGCGCACTCGGGACGGGGCGGCAGGTCGCCGCTCGCACCGCGGCCCGGAAAACAGAAGCCCATCGGCACGATGGCGAACCGGGACGCGTCGTAGAAGGTCGTGTCGTCGACGCCGAGCCATGTGCGCAGGCGCGCGCCGCTCGCGTCGCTCCACGGCACCCCGGACGCATGCACGCGCGCGCCCGGCGCTTGGCCGATGATCAGAATACGCGAGCGCGTGGACGCCGCAAGCACGGGTCGGGGCGCGTGCGGCAGAGTGGGGGCGCACAGCGTGCAGGCGCGGATATCGTGCAGCAGCGTGTCGAGCGACGTGTCGTGTTTCGACGTACGTTTGGTGGTAACAGCCATAAAGCGGTGCGGGGTGACTGGCGTGCAGTCGTGTCGTGAGTCGGCTCAGTTTTGCGCCTCAGCCGGATAGATCAGCGTGCCGTCGGCCTGAGGCTCGGCGCCCGGCGTCATCGTGGCGGCGTTCGTGTGATGCGCGTCCATGATGTGCAGCACGGTTTCATCGTGCATCAGCAGATAGTCCGTAATGATACGCCGGTGGCAGCGCCACCAGACCGCTTCCGAGCACATGATCGCGCAGCGCTGCCGATGACCGAGCGTCAGTAGTTGCGCCAGTCCTTCGCGGAACGCGTCGCTCATTGCGTAGTCGGCATAGTTGCGAAAGGCCGGATGCGTCCAGTACGCATTCGGCGACGGCGTGTCGTCCTTGCGCCTGCTGCGGCGTCCGCCGAGCGCGGCGAGATGCACGTAGTCGATATGTTCGGCTGAGAGCGAGGCGGGCAGCGTGTCGCGATTGAACTGCGGGTTGGTCCGCGAGCGCGGGATGCTGCGCACGTCGACCAGCAAGGCAATCTGTTCGCCTTTCAGTAAGTCGACGAATTCCTGCAACGGACGCGTCGAGTGGCCGATCGTGAAAAAAGGGCGTTTCGTTTTCATGCGTGCCTCGCCGACGCTGATAGCGGCGACGATTTCTACAGGTTTACAACGTGCGGGGCAGTAAGGTCAACCGCGCCCCGGTTCAGCTGCTGCACGTGCCATGCCTGACGGGCGCTCGAATGCATGCACGCTCGCGAATCGCAAGGCCGCGGGAGAGACGAGCCGGGTAGCCATCATTCCGGTAGCGGGTGCAACCTTGCTCCCACGAGTCAGAGTTGCAACAATGCACCCGCGACGGCAGCCGCGCGGCACGCCGTCGCCCGTATTTTCTTTCGACCCGCTTGCACCATGACCGACGGCCTGCCCAATCCCCAACGTGCGTTTGCGTACCTCGCGATCGCCATCGCGATGACGATGTCGGTGCTCGACACCTCGATCGTCAACGTCGCGCTCCCCACCATCAGCAACGACCTCGCTGTGTCGCCCGCGAATGCGATCTGGGTCGTCAATGCGTACCAGCTGGCGATCACGGTGTCCTTGCTGCCGCTCGCGGTGCTCGGCGACAGCCTCGGCTACAAGCGCGTCTACTGCTGCGGACTCGTGCTCTTCACGCTGGCGTCGTTCGCCTGTGCGAATGCGCACACGCTGCTGGTGCTGGCAGTCGCTCGCGTGTTTCAGGGCTTCGGCGCGGGCGGCATCATGAGCGTGAGTATCGCGCTGGTGCGCTTCGTTTTTCCGAAGGCACGGCTTGGCGTCGGCGTAGGTTTGTCGTCGCTGGTGGTGGCGGTTTCGTCGGCGGCGGGGCCGAGCATCGCGTCGGCGATTCTGTCGGTCGCGCACTGGCAGTGGCTGTTCCTCGTCAACGTGCCGCTCGGCGCGCTGGCGCTGTCGATCGGTGCGCGCACTTTGCCGATGACACCGACTTCGGGCGCTCGCCTGAGCGGCGTGAGCGTCCTGCTCAACGCGCTCACCTTCGGCCTGCTGATCTCGGGTCTCGCGGCTTTCAACCAGCCCGGGGCGACGCAGCGCGGCGCCGTGATGGTTGCGCTCGCACTGGTGGCCGGCGTGCTGTTCGTGCGACGCGAAAGCCGGCTCGCGAAGCCGATGCTGCCCATCGACCTGCTGCGCATGCCGGTGTTTTCATTGTCGATGGCGACGTCGATCTGCTCGTTCGCGGCACAGACGATGGCCTACATCGTGCTGCCGTTCTATTTCGAGCAGACGCTGAAGCTGTCCGAAACACAAACCGGCTTTCTGATGACACCGTGGCCGCTCGTGACCGCGTTGATCGCGCCGGTCGCGGGCCGGCTGTCCGATCGTTGGGCGCCTGGCCGCATCAGCAGCGTCGGGCTAGTCGTGTTCGGCTGCGGACTCGCGATGCTCTGTCAGCTCGGCGACACGGCGACGCGTTTCGACATCGTGTGGCGGCTCGCGGTCTGCGGTCTCGGCTTCGGGATCTTTCAGTCGCCGAACAATCGCGTGATCATCGGCAGTGCGCCGCGGCATCGCAGCGGCGGCGCGTCCGGCCTGCAAGCGATGGGTCGTCTGCTCGGTCAGTCGAGCGGCGCGGTGGTGGTATCCATCGTGTTCGGGCTCGTGCCTGGCCGGCACCTGACGCTGATTGCTGGCATCGCCGCGGCGCTCGCATTGATCGCGGCCTGCGTGAGTTCGGTGCGGCGCATGACGGAGCACAGCGATGCCCCGCAGGAACCACAGGCTACGCCAACGCGGCCGGTCTCCGAGCGTTGACGCGGGTGCGGCGCCGTTGCGCCGCCGGTGCGCCTAAGCGAGATTTGAAGGCGCCGCCTTCAGCACGTCGACGTGCTTCGGAATCAGGCCGAGATCGAGGAACGTATCGGCGATCTGTTGCTGCTCGCCGAGAATCGCGCGGGTAATCGGCTGCGTGCCGAACTGCTGACGCTGCACCGCCGCGTCCACGACCTGCTTCGGCAGACCCCATAGCTGCGCGAGTTCGCTCGCAAGCTGGTCCTTGTTCTGCTTGCCCCACTGATCGACCTTGTCGAGCTCTTCGATCACGATGCGGATCACGTCGGGATTGTTCGCCGCATAACTCTGCGACGAGAAGTAGAACGCGCGATTGCCGACCACGCCGCTCGCATCGGCGATCACGCGCGCGCCGAGCGAATGCTCTGCCGCGGCGAAGAACGGGTCCCAGATGACCCACGCGTCGATCGACGCGCGCTCGAACGCCGCGCGTGCATCGGCCGGCGCGAGAAACACGAGCTTTACGTCGCCGTATTGCAGGCCATGCTGACGCAGCAGCTTGACGAGAAAGTAGTGGACGTTGCTGCCTTTATTGAGCGCGATCCGTTTGCCCTTCAGATCCGCGACCGAGCGGATCGTCGATTGCGGCGGCACCAGCACCGCTTCCGACTGCGGCCGCTTGTCGGTCGCCGCGACATAGGCCAACGGTGCGCCAGCGGCCTGCGCGAAGATCGGCGGTGCTTCGCCGACGTCGCCGAAATCGATCGAGCCAACGTTCAGTGCTTCCAGTTGCACGGGCCCCGCCGCGAACTCGGTCCATGTGACCGATACGTTCAGCGGCGCGAGCCGTTTCTCGAGCGTACCCCGGCCCTTCAGCAGATTCAGATAACCCTTCTGGTTGCCGACGCGCAACGTGCGCGCGTTACCTTGCGCGAACGAAAGCGGCGCTGCCGCGGCGGCCGCGGCGCCGAGCGAAAGTTTCAGGAAGGTGCGGCGGTCGTGGGGCGTTCTGGTAATGGACATGACGGGCGATACCATCAGAAGGGCAATGAAGAAGGCAGCATGCGCGGCGGCCGAAGCGCCGCCGCTCGAGTCGTGCGTGATTCGTGCTTCACGTCAGTGCTGCGGCGCGCCATCCCATGCCGGCAGCGTGGCGCCGTGATAGACGGTCAGGATCGCCGACGCGACGTTGGCCTGCTGATAGCTGTCGACGATCGTCTTCACCCACGCAGCGTTCGCGTCTTTCGCATTGACCGCGATGAAGTTGCGATAAGGATTGCCCGGCACCTTCTCCTGCGCGATGCGTTCCTGCGGAATCTTGATGCCCGCCTTGATCGCCCAGTCGGTATTGACGACCGCAGCGTCGAGGTCGCCGATCGCACGGCCGACGATGCCCGCGTCGAGTTCCTTGATCTGGATGTGTTTCGGATTGTCCGCGATGTCGCGCGCGGTCGGCAGCAGGCGGACGTCGGGGCGCAGCTTGATCAACCCATTCGCCTGCAGCAGAAGCAGCGCGCGGCCTTCGTTGCTCGGATCGTTCGGCACGCCGATCGTCGCGTTCTGCGGCAGCGCCGCAACCGATTTCACCTTGCGCGAGTAGAGACCGATCGGCTGCACGTAGGTATAGCCGACGGGCACGATCTGATAGTGGCGCGCGGAGATCTGCGCATCGAGATAGGGCTTGTGCTGGAACGAGTTCGCATCGAGGTCGTGTTCGGCCAGCGCTTCGTTCGGCTGCGTATAGTCGGAGAAGGTCGTGATCTTGACGGTGATGCCCTGCCTGGCCGCGTTGGCGGCGACCGCGCGCCACACGTCTTCGTCCTCGCCGGACATGATGCCGACTCGCACCGTTTGTCCTGCCGCGAGCGCCGGTTGCGCGATGACGATGCCGCATGTAACGAGAACCGTCAGGAGTGCGGCCCTGAGTGCTTTGGTCGTAGTCATGATTGGAATGCGATCGAAGTGAAGGTCCGGAGATCGTAGAGAGGCGCTCGTTAGCGCACAAATAATATCGAGCACTATCGTTATCGCGGTTGAGCGTAAGCGGACGAGCCGTTTCGTCGGCACCGCCGGACCACCATTGCGTCGGCGGCGCAAAGCATTGCACAAATGCTTGTTTGCGCAAGCGCGCGACGCTGACTAGATTCGACGAATGCCATCACCAGGAGGCGCACGATGTCATTGAACCTCGCATCGTTCTATCGGCGGGCTGTGTCCGGCTCCTTCGAAGCCGTGCGGCAGCGGGTCCATCGCGACCACCCGCGCGACGATCCCGAGCGCCTCGAGCGCATTGCGACTTACGCGCGCGCGGGTTACTTCAATATGGGCTATACGCTCGAATCGTTTAGCGTGATCGCGGAAATTGCACCGGATTGACGGTGTCGTAGGAGGGGTTGTGCGCGCCTGCCGACGCGCGGCAACGACGCACCGCGCGGCATATCGCCGGCCGTCATAACCTTAGTCGCAATCGGCTTTGATCGGGGCGCGCACACTACCTATACTCGTGCGCTTGTCGATCAACCCAGGCCGCCTCGCCGGCACGAGCATGTCGGGACATCCACGTATCACTAGCGACGCGCACGATGCGTCGAAACCCGCGTCGCCGCGACGCCGCCTGTTGGGCGGTCTCGCGCTGTCCGCGTTGGCCGCGCCGAATCTGAAGGCCGCGACGCTGTTAAAGCCGCTGAGCGTCGATCCGTGGACACAGTCCCCCGGCGCGCCGATTCTCGAGCATCCGTACGGGCTGCCGTCGCCGCGCGAGTCGAACGTGATTCGCCGTGCCGCTCGGGCATGGCCGATGCCGGGCGCCGCATCGTCGTTGACGCCGCTTGCGGATCTGCATGGCTCGATCACGCCGAATGGGCTCGTCTATGAGCGGCATCACGCGGGAGTGCCCGATATCGACCCCGATGCGCACCGACTCGTGATTCACGGTCTCGTGCGCGAGCCGAAGCTGTTCACGATGGACGATCTGCTGCGCCTGCCATCGGAGTCGCGCATTCATTTTCTCGAGTGTTCGGGCAACACGGCGAGCGAGTGGAAAGGACCGAGCGGGCTGCCTGTGCAGATCACGCACGGCCTGCTGTCGTGTTGCGAGTGGACGGGCGTCAGGCTGTCGACGCTGCTCGAAGCCGTCGGTGGACGCACGGCGACCCGCGACGGCGCAACGCCGCAATGGCTGCTCGCCGAAGGCGCGGACGCCGCCGCGATGACGCGCAGTTTGCCGCTCGAGCGGATTCTCGAGCGCGCGCTCGTCGTCTATGCGCAAAACGGCGAGCGCCTGCGGCCGGAGAACGGCTATCCGCTGCGTCTGTTGGTGCCGGGCTTCGAGGGCAATACCAACGTGAAATGGCTGCGGCGGCTGAAAGTCGTCGATGCGCCGCTGCAGACGCGCGAAGAAACGTCGAAATACACGGGCATCCTCCCCGACGGCCGCGCGCGGCAGTTCGTGTTCGAGATGGACGCGAAGTCGGTGATCACGCGGCCGTCCGCCGGGCAGCGTCTAACCGCGCAGGGCTTCTATTCGATCGTCGGGCTCGCGTGGTCGGGGCGCGGCGCGATCCGCAAGGTCGAGGTATCGACCGACAGTGGAGCGACATGGCAGACGGCGGTGCTCGATGAGCCCGCGCGCGATCGCGCGTTGACCCGCTTCCAGGCCGGCTTCGTGTGGAATGGCGCGCCGACCGCCATCCTGTCGCGCGCGACGGATTCGACCGGCTACGTTCAACCGACGCGCGAGGCGCTCGTCGCGGCGCGTGGACTGAACTCGAACTATCACTACAACGGCATTCAGCAGTGGCGGATCGAAGCCGATGGGAGCGTTAAAAATGCGTGAACCTGTGAGGTTCGGTGCTTCGAAATCGAAACCGATGCGCGCTCTGCTGGCATGGGTCACGGCTAGCAGTCTGCTCGCAGGCTGCTCCTCTTCATTCGATGCAACGCGCGGCGCCCAGTCCGCCGCTGCTGCGCAGGCGCGCTGGCGCGCTTCCGTCGACGCGATCGGCAAGCCTGTCAGCGAATCCGATCTGAGCGCATGGAATATCGACGTCGCGCCGGACGGCCACGGCCTGCCCAACGGCAGCGGCGACGTCGCCACGGGTGGCCGCATTTTCGCGGCGAAATGCGCGGCCTGTCATGGCGTGAAAGGCGAGGGGTTGATCGGCGATCAGCTGATCGGCGGTGCGGGCACGCTCGGGACCGCGAATCCGAAGCGCACCGTTGGCAGCTACTGGCCGTATGCGACGACGCTGTTCGACTACATCCGCCGGGCGATGCCGTACAACGCGCCGCAGTCGCTGAGCGCGGACGAGGTGTACGCGCTCAGCGCGTGGATTTTGAACCGCAACGGCATCGTGCCGGACGATACGCGTCTCGACGCGCATTCGCTCGCCGCTATCCGCATGCCGAACCGGGATGGCTTCGTGCCCGACCCTCGACCGGGCAGGCTTTGACAAGAGTTCGATCGACGGGCTTATTGAAGCGGTAAGCGCATCAAGCCTGCGGCGGCAACAGCGCGGCAAGCAAGCGGCGCAACTGCGCCAATTCGCTTGCCGTCAGCCTTTCAGTGAGAATGCGCTCGACCTGCTCGACGCGCGGACGCAAGGCCGCAAGCTGCTTCTTACCGGCAGCGGTGAGATACAGCACATAACTGCGCTTGTCGACAGGATCGTCGGCGCGCTCGATCTGGCCATTGCGCACCATACGTGCAACCAGATCGGCGATCGTCGAACGATCCACATCGAGTTTGTCTCCGAGTTGCCGCTGACTGACGCCGGGTGTCTCGTGCAAGACCTCGAGCGCCGCGTACTGCACGCTCGTGATCTCCGCGGAAACCTCGCTCAGCCAGACCGCTGCATGGCGCTGTTGGGCACGGCGCACCAGGCTGCCAGTAAATTTGGGGAGCGCGCCGGCGTCTTCAGGTTTGATCGGCAATTTCGGAGTGTCGGATCTAGTTATGGTTTAACGCGCGCGAAAGATGGGCCGGAAGAAGGCGTTCAACTCCGCGTACGCATTCAACGGGAGAACATGGGCCACGTATTGGTCGGGACGTACCACCACGAGCGCACCTTGTTCGCGATCGATGCCGCGCTCGTCGAAGATATCAGTCGTCGCGTCGCTCGTAAATGCCTTTTCGTAGTCGATCAAGCCGTGGCGACCCTTGCGCGGCAGCAGCAGAGCGGGGATGTCCTGGAGACGGACTTCGCGATGCGGCTGTTGCAGCACCGCGCGCAGATCGAGAACGCTGTCCACGTCGGCGTCCTTCGGCGTGAAGAGCCGCAAAACGGATTCCGGCGACTTGTCGAGATGCTCGCACAACGCATTCAGCGCACGACCCGACGCGTCCGCAAAAGCGTACAGACGCCAACGGCCGTCCGCTTGCGCGGCATGTCCGAGATGGAACGGCTTTGCATCAGCGAGGCGAACCACAGGCGACGAGTGAAAGCGCGTGCCGATCGTAAAGCCCTTGGCGAGGGCCTGATGCGTCGCTTCACCGGTCAGGGTGGCAGGCCGGTAACGCGTTGCGACGCCAGCCGTGTAGCGGCCAGCGCGAACGAAGTACGCCTGCAGCTCCGCGGGATCGACACCGCCTGCCTCGGGCCGGTTGGGGTCCTTCGGCGGAGCGGCCATCATTGCCGACCATTCCTTGTCGAAATCGATCAATTCCTGCGCAATGGGTTGGCGCTCGTCCGAATACGTGCGCAACAGATCGGCGTCGCTACGGCCTTCCAGCACCGCGCCGAGCTTCCAGCCGAGATTGAAGCCGTCCTGCATCGACACGTTCATGCCCTGGCCCGCTTTGGCGCTATGCGTATGGCAGGCGTCGCCGGCGATGAACACGCGCGGTTCGCGCGAAGTACCGTCGGCTGCGATGGCGTCGTCGAAGCGGTCGGTGAGACGCTGACCGACTTCGTAGACGGAGAACCACGCCACTTCCTTGACGTCGAGCGTATAGGGATGGAGGATGCTCTGCGCCGTCTCGATGATGCGATCGACCGTGATCTGCTTGAGGTTGTCGCGGTTCTCCGGGGTGACGTCACCGAGGTCGACATAGAAGCGAACCAGATACCCGCCTTCACGCGGAATGATCAGCAGGTTGCCCTTGCTCGCGGATTGAATTGCCGCTTTCAGCCGGATGTCCGGAAAGTCGGTGACGGCCAGCGCATCCATCACGCCCCATGCATGGTTGGCCGCATCACCGCGTAGCGTCTGTCCGATGGCGGTGCGTACCCGGCTGCGAGCGCCGTCGCAACCGACTACATAGCGCGCGCGCACGGTCACGGTCTCGTCGAGACGCGCGGGATCGGTACGCCGCAGCGTGACCAGCACCGGGTATTCATGCGTGTCGTCGCGCTGAACGTCGACCAGTTCGAGTCCGTAGTCCGGTTCGATCCGGCGCGCGGAGCGACGCATCACGTCGAGCAGATACTCCTGGATACGCGCCTGATTGACGATGACGTGCGGAAATTCCGAAAGGCCCGTTTCGGTATCCTGAACTCGGCCGGTACGACTGATCGCGCCGCGGTCATTTGCATCGGGTCGCCAGAATACCGTTTCATTGACCCAATAGGCTTCTTGCAGAAGGCGATCTGCGAGGCCGAACGCATTGAACATCTCGACGGTACGGCACGCTACGCCATCGGCCTGCCCCATCTGCAACGGTCCGTCGCGACGCTCGACGATGCGCGTGTTGATCGACGGGAATTGCGACAGCTGCGCCGCCAGCACGACTCCGGCAGGGCCGCTGCCGACGATCAGCACATCGACCTTCTCGGGCATCTGCGCAGCATGCGCGTTGCTGATGGCTGGTTCGATCGTCGGATCGCCGACCCGGAAACCGTTGAGATGAAATTGCATGACGTCATCCTCCGTTCAGTAGATATCTGCTGAACGCGAATATACTCCGTACCCCAACCATTTTGAAGTACTTCGTGCGAGGATGGATGTTTACCCTGGTGCGGAAGAGCCCTCGTGGATCGTCTGATTCAATGACCGTGCCAATGGCCCCCATGGCCACCCCAGTAGCCGCCGATGCCGATGCCGAGGCTCACGGACGGCGGTGCGACGTAGTACCCCGGTGCATAGCCATAAGCGGGCGCTGGCGCATACCCATAGCCATAGCTGGGCGGCGGCGGGGCGACGACGCAGCCCGCGAGCCCGACCGATACGATGATTGCAAAGAGTAGTCTGCTCATGATCGTTGTCCTCCAATCATGGAGGGCGTGCAAGTTTCGGTCCAGCCGCCTTCCGCCACCACGTCGACAGAACCCATTCGTCGGCGGAGAAGTAAAGCGGCAGCTTCGCCGGATAGGCGAGGCTGTTCCGGTATGCGATGCGATGAACCGAGGAATACCAGTGCGGGATCACGTAATAGCCGTTCATCAATACCCGGTCGAGCGCGTGCGTCGCATCGACGAGTTGCTCCTCCGTTTGCGCGCCCAGCACCTTGCGCAGGATCGCGTCGATGGCCTGCGACTTCACACCCGCGAGATTATCGGAGCCAGGCTCGTCCGCGTATTGGCTGCCGAAACGCGATAGCTGCTCGGTGCCCGGCACCTGCACGTCGGGCAGGCGCACGGTCGTCATGTCGAAGTCGAACGCGTCGATGCGCTTTTGAATCAGTGCGAAATCGGCGGTGCGAAAGTTCATCGTGATGCCGAGTTTCTGTAGATTGCGGCCGAACGCAGCGGCGACCGGTTCCATCGACACGCCGCCGCCCGTGTCGCCGAGCAGTTCGAAGACGAACGGCTGACCCTTCGCGTTGCGCAGCGCGCCGTCACGATACGTCCAGCCCGCCTGCGCCAGCAGGTCGCGCGCCTTGATCAGGTTGGCGCGCAGCGATCCGGGCGGATCGGTGTCGGGCTGTCGCGGCATCTCGCTGAACACCGCGGGATCGAGTTTTTGGCGTAACGGATCGAGAATCGCGAGTTCGCCTTCACTGGGTTTGCCCTTGGCCTGCAGGTCCGTGTTGACGAAGAAGCTGTCCGTGCGCTTGTACTGATCGTAGAAAAGCTGCCGGTTGAGCCACTCGAAGTCGAACGCGAGATCGAGCGCCTCGCGCACGCGCACGTCCTGAAAGAGCGGCCGCCGCAGGTTGATGAAAAAGCCCTGCATGCCCACGCCGTTGTGATGAGGAAACTCGCGTTTGATCAGCTCGCCGCTGTCGAAACGCTTGCCGATATCGCGCCGCACCCAGCTTTGCGCGGTGTGTTCGACGAGCACATCGTACTCGCCCGCCTTGAACGCTTCGAGTTGCGCGACCGCGTCCGCATACAGCTTGTAGTCGATGCGCGCGAAGTTGTGCGTACCCACGCGGACCGGTAGCGACGCGCCCCAGTAGTTCGGGTTGCGCTTGTAGCTGATGGTTCGGCCGCTGTCGTAGCGGTCGATCAGATAATCGCCGCTTGCGATCGGCTTCTCGAACGCGAGCTGGTCGAAGGGAATACGCGTGCCGTCAGGCCGCATGCCCCACTTGTGCGAAAAAACCGGAATTCCGCCCGCGAGCAGCGGCATTTCGCGTGTCGCGACCTTGAAATCGAAACGGATCGTGAGCCGGTCGATCACCACCGCGCGCGCGATTTGCCCGAAGTACACCGCGAACTGCGGCAGCGCCTGCGGACTCTTCAGCGTGTCGAACGAGAACTTGACGTCGGCTGCGGTGACCGGATCGCCGTTCGAGAAGCGCGCTTTCGGATTGATGTGGAAGGTTGTCGACCGGCCGTCTTTGGCGACGTCGATGTCGTCGGCGAGCAGGCAATACGCGCTCGCCACTTCGTCGGCGCTGCCGGTCGTCAGGCTTTCGAACATCAGTCCCAGTCCCGGTGCGGGATTGCCTCTCAGTGTGAATGGGTTGAATTTGTCGAAGCTGGTCAGCCGGTTTGGATTCGCGAGCACGAGCGTGCCGTCGCGGGGGGCGTCGGGATTGACGTAGTCGAAGTGCTTGAAATCGGCGGGATATTTGGGCTCGCCGTATTGCGCGATCGCGTACACGGCGCAAGCGGGATCGGCACTCCATAGCGCCGATCCGCTCAGCACGAGCGCGAGCATCAGGCGCCAGCTGTTGGACGAGCGGTTCGTTGGAAAAGTCAAAACGCGATCCCGGTATCCGACCGGTGCATCCACACGGCAGGCGATCGCGCGGCGCACATCAGCCGCCCGCGCCCGTCATGACATCCCAATACGGGAGCGGGTTCAGCACTTCGACGTTCGCGGGTGCGAACTTCGATGGATGTCCGGCTGGATGCCTGATGGCGGACGGCGTGGTGGACATGGCTTTCCCTTTCGATGTTGGGGCCGGTGTCGTCGTCATGTGCATTAGCCGTGCCTGAACGCTTCGCTTGACTGTCGTTCTTCGTGCTCTGCGCGTTTCGCGGCGCGCATGCTGACGCTGCGACGCCAGCGGCAACCGGTCGATCATGCATCACCGTCGCATCACATCGCCTTTGACACCCGCCATCAACGCGCCCCCGCTAAGTACAAGCAGCCCGGCAAGAATATAAACGGCGAGATCCATACTGCCCGTCGCAGTGCGTATCTGCCCGATCACCCACGGGCTGACGATGCCGCTGGTGATGCCAATGCTGCTAATGAAGGCAATGCCCGACGCAGCCGCTTTACCAGACAGATAGCTGGTAGGAACTGACCAAAAGATCGGCAGCGCCGCGAAAATCAACACGGCAGCCAGCGACAAGATACCCAGCATTGCAGCAAAGCTGCTCAGATGCAGTGTAAGTGCCGCAAGCGCGAGACCCCCGCCCACCGTGCAGAAAGCAAAATGCTTACGCCGTTCCCCGGTCCGATCCGAGCGGCGCGCAATCAGAATCAGGCCCACCGCGCCGATCGCATTCGGCACCACCGTATAAAGACTCGTCGCAACCACATCCTGAACGCCGAAATCACGGATCATCAACGGCATCCAGAAGTTGAGCGTCAGCGATGCACAGGTCAGCGAAAAATAGATGAACGCGAACAGATAGACGCGTGGATTGAGCAACGCCGCCGCGAAGCTGCGACCGTGATGCCCACTGTCTTTCGCCTGACCTTGCGCGCACAGCGCGACGAGCCGGTCCTTTTCAGTCTGCGTGAGCCAGCTCGCGTCGTGCGGCTTGTCGACCAGATAGCGCCACGACAGCAATCCGAGAATCACAGCGGGTGCGCCTTCGATCGCAAACATCCACTGCCATCCGAACAGGTTCAGCACGCCGCCCATGTCGCGCATGATCCAGCCGGAGAAAAGTCCGCCGAGCACCCCCGCGACCGCCACGCCCGCGAAAAACACCGAGATCACGGCGGCGCGCCGGCTGGCCGGAAACCAGTACGTCAGGTACAGAACGATGCCGGGGAAAAAGCCCGCCTCGAACACGCCCAGCATGAAGCGCAGAACGTAAAAGTGCGCGGGCTTCGACACGAACATCATGCACATCGACGCAATGCCCCACAGCAGCATGATTCGCATGAAGGTTTTACGCGCGCCGTATTTCGCCAACAGAATATTGCTCGGCACCTCGCACAGCACGTAGCCGACATAGAACACGGCTGCGCCGAGTCCATACATCGCGTCGCTGAAGCCGAGATCTTGCTTCATCTGCAATTGCGCGAAGCCGATGTTGATCCGGTCCAGAAACGACACGACATAACAAAGAAACAGAAACGGCACGATGCGCCACGCGACCTTCCTGAACATCGAATCGTCGCTCGCGACGGGCGCGGCGTGGCCAATGGCGTTGCCATCGAGGGAATGCTGCATGTCTCGCTCCAGGTGCGGAGCACGCCTGTGCGAAGACGAGCGCGCCCGAGGCGTCTAGCGCGCCTTCATGGTTTGAACGGGGAAAAGGAAAGACCGGACGGTCTTTCCCGGAGTGCGTGGGACGATCAGCTTTGCAACGCGTCCCACATCTCCTTGTCGCGCTGCGCGGTCCAGATGCGCGGATGACTGATACCGCTTGCTTCGTCGTAGGCTCGCGACACGTCGAACGGCAGGCAATGCTCGTAGATGAAGACATTGCCGAACTTCGGGTCCATCGCCTTGCGCGTGAGCGCCATCGCACCCTTCAGATCGAGTTTGTCCCTGAACGCTTCTCGGCCCGCCTGCAATAGCGTGGTCACGAAGTCTTTGGTGTAGTCGAGGCCCTTGTTCACTTCCGCGGGCGACAGCAGCGCAGGGCCGCGACCCGGCACCAGCTTTTCCGCGTTCAGCGCGCGCAATGCTTCGAGCGTTGCCGGCCATTGTTCGAGTTGCGCGTCGCCGCAGTAGCAGGCCGCGTCGTACTCGACCAGGTCGCCGGAGAACAACACCTTCTGCGACGGCAGCCAGACGATCGTGTCGCCCTTCGTATGGCCCGAGCCGAGATGCGCGATGCGCACTTCGAGTTTGCCGAGAAACAGCGTCATTTCCTTTTCGAACACCAGCGTCGGCCACGTCAGGCCGGGAACCGTTTCGACGCCGGCGAAAAGGCGCGGGAAGCGTTCGATCTCCGACTTCATATCGGCTTCGCCGCGCTCGACGATCATTTCGTAAGTGCCGCGGCTGGCGATCACCTGCTGCGCGCCTTCCTTGAAGTACGCCGACGCACCCAGCACCCGCACCGCGTGATAGTGCGACAGCACGACGTATTTGATCGGCTTGTCGGTGACGCTGCGGATCTTCGCGATCAGGTCTTGCGCCATGGCCGGCGTGGCGGTGGTGTCGACGATCAGCACGCCGTCGTCGCCGATGATCACGCCCGAATTAGGGTCGCCCTCGGCCGTGTACGCATACGCGTTTTCCGACAATTGGGTCCACGTGATCTTCTTTTCTTCCAGGTCGGCCTGGGATGCGAAAGCCTTCGCCATGTCTGTCTCCGTCTCACGACTCGTTGGGGGATGAGTAATAGTCGTCGCCGCGTGGATATTTGTCAATGACAAAATACCTTGTCATTCACTAAGCTAGGGTAAACTCCGTTGGTTGGTCGGCACGGGCCGATCGGATACCATCTAGGCCTTCCACGGGCGCGACACCGAACGGGCCGAGCCTCCTTCGGACAAGGTCGGACAACACGATGGCTGATACGACAAGCGAAAAGAAACAGCGGGGCATTCAAAGCGTCGAGGTCGGTGGCCGGCTGCTGCAGGCGCTGGCGCGACAGCGCGAACCGCTCGGGCTGACCGAACTGGCCGGCGAGGCGCAACTGTCGTCGGCGCAGGCGCATACCTATCTGGTGAGCCTGACGCGCCTCGGCCTCGTCAAGCGCGACGCGCTAACCGGAAACTACGAGCCGGGGCCGCTATCGCTGCGGCTCGGCCTCATGCATATCGAACAGCAGCCCGTCTATCGCATCGCGGCGCCCCACGCGGCTGCGCTCGCGGAGCGGATCGGTCTTTGCGTGGCGATCTGCGTGGCGGGCGTGCAGGGACCGACCATCGTTCGATACGAGCGCAGCGGTGCGCCACTGCATGTCAATCTGCACATCGGCACGGTGATGTCGCTCGAAGCGACATCGACGGGCCGCGTCTTCTGCGCGTTCTGTGCGCCCGAGCAGGTCGCGCAGATGGCGCGAAGCCAGGCGCAGTCGGCGGAGCCGACGCCAGCGCGCGGCCGCGCTGCCAAAGCGCCGGCTAGCGCCGAGTGGCGCAAACGCTTCGATGAGATCCGCGCGCGCGGCATCGAGCGCGGCATCGATGCGCCGAGTCCGGGCATCAGCAGTCTGAGCGTGCCGGTGTTCGATGGCGATCAACGGATGCAACTCGCGTTGACGGCGATCGGCTCGTCGGGCTCGATCGACGTCGCGTGGGATGGCGCGGTCGCACGTCAGCTGCTCGAAACTTCCCGACGCATCACCGAAGCACTGGTCACACCCCCCTGAGAATCATGCAGATCGAAACCCCGGACGCGTCCGACGCGAACCCGCCCCAACTCGGCGATACGAAAGCTCAGCGCGGCATCAGCGCGCTCGACAACACCGGCGAACTCCTGCTGGCCCTCGTTGCCGCGGGCCGTCCGCTGTCGCTGCGCGATCTGGCCGCCGCCGCCGATATGCCCGCCGCCAAGGCGTTTCCGCATCTGGTGAGTTTGCTCAAGGTGGGTTTGCTGAGCCGCGACGACGCGGGTCTTTTCAGCGCGGGACCGCTCGGCATGGAGCTCGGCCTGATTGCGTTGCAGCGCATGTCGCCGATTCGCGATGCCGAACCGGAGATCGTCACGCTGGCGGTGGAATCCGGCATGAGCGTAGCGGTGGCGATTCTTGGACCTTTGGGACCTACCGTGATCCGCTTCGAAGAATCGGCGCGACCGCAACACGTGAGCCTGCGCGTGGGCACCGTGATGTCGCTCGTCAACACGGCGATAGGGCGCGTGTTCGCTGCGCATCTCGCCGACGACGTATTGGTCGGGCTGTTGTCGCAGGAATCGATCAGGCTCGCGGGTGCGCCGGCTTCGGAGGTACTGGTGGCGCCGAAAAAAGGCCCGCCTTCGTTGGTCCCGGCGTATCTGGCACGCCGCGCGAAGGTGCGCAACTTCGGCATCGATGACGCACTCGATGCGCCGGTGCCGGGCATCGGCGCGTTGGCCGCGCCCGTGTTCGATCACACGGGCAGCGTCAGCCTGGTGGTCGCGGTGATCGGTCCATCCGGGGGCTCTGACTTCAGCCTGGACGGTGCGACCGCGCAGAGGCTGCTCGCCACGACACGACGGCTGTCGTGGCGGTTCGGCTGGATCGGGCGCTGAACTCGGTTCAATCCGCGCGCGCCAGCGCGAGCGCTTCGAGCAGCACGTCGGCATCGCCGATGTGATTCGCGAGCAGCAGCACGAGCTTCGCGTTCATGAAGTGGCTTTGTTCGTCGGTCAGTCCGTTGTGCGCGTCGATGAGTTTTTCATAGAACGCATCGGGATCGGCCATGTTCGTTTCGATGTTCAGCTTGGTCATGATGGTTATCCGTTGCAAGTTGCGCGATCCACGGCCTTGGTGACCGATGCCGTGTCGAGAGCGCGCCAGCGCGCGCAGACGTGCTGGTCCGGACGCAGCAGATAAAACGTGCCGGGTCGCGCATCGAAGCGATGCGTGACGATGCCTTCGATGTCTTCGATCACCGTGACGTGAGGTATGTCCGGCAGAGCCGTCACGGGCGCGCCGCGTGGCACGACGATCAATGAGTGGACCGGCACCGCGAGGTTTGCGAGCGCGCGAAGCTTTTCGGCGCATTTCGTCAGGTCGTCCCCCTGGCCGCAGAAGTGCACACCCGTGAAGCCGCCATGTCCGGTCTGATTGAGGAACCAGGCGTCTTCGCCAGCGAGCTTGACGGGCGCGTCGGTGCTGGCCGCGCCGGGCACCATCGCACCGTTGAACGCGTCGGCGTCGGGCGTGTTCAGCGGGGAGTCGCGCAGCACCGCCGGCACCGACAGGCGGCCGCTGTTGACGATGCGCCGCGCGAATGGACACTCTTTCGCGAGCTTCAGCGTGGCGTCGCGGAACATCCGCGAAACCGCGCTTTTCGGCGTGATGAAGTCGGTGGCGCGCGATGAGTTCAGGATGTTTTCGTCCGCCGCATATTCGCGCTCCGATGCGTAGGTATCGAGCAGCGCTGGCGGCGCGTCGCCGTTGACGACGAGCCGCAGCTTCCAGGCCAGATTGTCGGCATCCTGCACGCCGCTATTCGCTCCGCGCGCGCCGAACGGCGATACGCCATGCGCCGAATCGCCCGCGAACAGCACGCGGCCATGCCGAAAACTGTCCATTCGCAAACACGAAAACGTGTAGACGCTGACCCATTCGAGCTCGAACTCGGCATCGTCTCCGAGCAGCGCTTTCACGCGCGGAATCACTTTTTCAGGCCGTTTTTCCGCGACCGGATCGGCGTCCCAGCCGAGTTGGAAATCGATGCGCCAGACGTTGTCGGGTTGCCGATGCAGCAGTACCGATTGATTGCGATGGAACGGCGGGTCGAACCAGAACCAGCGTTCGGTCGGAAACGGCGCCTTCATTTTCACATCGGCGATCAGGAATCGGTCCTTGAAGGTGCGACCGCGGCTGTCGAGACCGAGTGCCTTGCGCACCGCGCTGCGCGCGCCGTCGGCGGCGACCACGTATTGCGCGCGCATCGAATAGATGCCATCGGGCGTTTCGACCTGCAACTCGACATGGTCGTCTTGCTGGGTCACACCGATCACATTGCTTTTCCAGCGCATCTGCAGATTCGCGGTCTGCTTCGCCTGGTCTGCCAGATAGCCTTCGACGTAGTACTGCTGCAGGTTGATGAACGCAGGTCGCGCGTGGCCTGTTTCCGGCAGCAGATTGAACGTATAGATCAGTTCATCCTGCAGGAACACCTTGCCGACGTTCCAGCTCACGCCTTTGTCGACCATCCGTTTGCCGCACCCTAGCCGGTCGAAAATTTCCAGCGTCCGCTTCGCAAAACAGATCGCGCGCGAACCGCTCGACAGCGTGTCGTCGTTGTCGAGCAGCACGGTGCGAACGCCCTGCTGGGCCAGATCGATGGCCGCGGACAACCCGACCGGGCCAGCGCCGATCACGACGACCGGATAGGTGAGCGGGGCACCGGCATCGTGGTCGGCGGCTCGCTGGTAGTCGAACCGCATCGTTTGGTAGTCGATCTGCATGGCGTCTCCGGGGTTCTGCGGGATATCTTCGATTAATCTATAGCAAGCATTATTGCTCCTTGCTAATGCTGCCCATTCTATAAAGCTTTTTAGGCGATCGAATCTGTATTTACCCTGGTGCGTTTGCTCCCGCATGTGCTGCTGGCAACGAAATCGCTGACCGGCAAGCGCACCGCAGTAAACCGCGGCGTCGATGGAGCAATTGAGCGCAGATGCGGTTCAGCACGTGCGTATTCTCGTGGCGGAAATCAGCAACGCTGGTGCGTCGCACAGTTCAGGTTTTGAGTGAAGTGGCCGGCCGGCTACCTACGGTGAAGTTGCTAAAAACAGGCATATAAAAAATGCGGAGCCACTCGCACATGCGAGGGCTCCGCTGGTAGGAAGGGCCGGGTACCGACTGACAATCAACGATTGGATTCTTCTCAACTGAGGACCGGCACAGCTCTTCCTGAACAGACCCCGTAGCGTTTATAACTCATTGGGTGGTATGCGCCGCGCCGGCCTGAGTCGTGCCAGGTTGTGCCGATTCGGCCAAGGCGGCGCGTGCGCGGTCGCGGGACTCGCTTGCCGCCTGGTTGCGTTCTTGCCGGGCATCGCGAGCTTCGGCCCTGAACGCCTTTCTGGCTTCCGCGGTCCGGGCACGTTGTTCGCGGTTGGCCTCGCGAATCTCGTTTCGCTTCTGAACGATAGGGTCATTGTGGGTAGTCGTCGGTACAGTAGCAACCTCTGCGACAGGGGGCGCCGTCGTGGTGGGCTGCTGGGCGATAGCTGCGCCCGAAGTCATCAGGCCGAGCACGACGAGCGTTGTGGCGATTCGGTTGGTAAGGCGGCTCATGATCTACTCTCCGTTCGATTAAGGTCTACTGAATAACGACGACTGCCTTCTGAAGTGATGTGAGGTTGTCAGCCGACTGCGGTCGCCTCCGGTACAGCGAGGCGCTGATGGATTCTTTCGGATTCGTCTCAGCACAGGACTCATTCTAACGAACGCCCCATTCATTTCAAATAGCTTTCAGTGAGATTTGCCAGGGTAAACCCTCTATATGGCAGCTGAATTTAGTGCCTGACCTGGCGGGCCGCCGCTGATCGTTCAGCCGGCGGGTCTCCTGATGTTGATTGAACACGGTTGTTCCGACGATTATTCGACGACTCATTGAAACCAGTGGAGACAGGTTTATGCGAGCGATCCATATCCATGAATATTGCGGACCCGAGGTGCTGCGCCGTGTCGAACTCGGCATACCGAAGCCGGGTTTCGGCGAGGTACTGATACGGGTTGCCGCTGCGTGCGTCAACTTCATGGACGTCCACACGCGAGAAGACAAGTATCGCGATTCGCGCACCTATCCTGTCAGGGTTCGCTCCGCGCTGGGCATGGAAGGCGCGGGCGAGGTCGTCGAAACCGGAGCGGGTGTGACGTCGCTTTGCGCGGGCGATCGCGTGGCATGGTGCATATCGTGGGGCGCATACGCCGACTTTGCGGTCGTACCCGCCGCGCGGCTCGCGAAGCGTCGCGGCGTGGAAGTGTTCGCGACGACGAGTACGCCGCAGAAGGCTGCCATCGCGCGGGCACGCGGCGCGGATCATGTGATGCTCTATGAACACGGCGCCTTCGCTGATCGGATTCGCGAGTTGACGCGTGGGAGGGGCGTCGATGTGGTGTTCGATGCGGTCGGCAAGACCACTTTGCGCGATAGCTTTCGCGCCGCACGGGTGCGCGGCCTGATCATCAACTATGGTTCGGTCACGGGGCCGATGCGCGACCTCGACCCCCACGAACTCGGCGAAGCGGGCTCGCTGTTTCTCACGCGTCCGCGGCTGGCCGATCATCTCGCCGATGCCGCCACGGTGCAGCGTCGCGCGGACGATGTGTTCGCCGCCATCCGGCAAGGCGCGCTCAATGTCGAGATCAATGGCCGCTATACGCTCGACAACGTCGAGGAAGCGCACGCGGCGCTGGAGGAGCGTCGGCAGGCGGGGAAGGCGGTGATCGTGATCGGCTGAAGGCAGACGCGTCCCGGCCAGTGGCATTCGTGATACGTTAGCTGACACGGACAGCGACGGAGACCGCCGATGCTGATTTCTCTGCTGTTGCTTGCGGTGCTTCTTTGGTGGACGTTCGCGATCCGTCCGTGGCATGCGTCGTCCGAGCGACTTCGTGCAACGAAGTTGGCCCCGCGTTCGACCGCCCGGTTTGTGATTGCCTTGACGATCTGCGCCATCGCTGACGCGATGAACATGGACAAGCTTGGTCTCGCGTACGCTCAAGCACAGCAGCCGTCGTCGTTCGAGAGCTTCGCCGTGCCGGCCGGCAGCGCACCGCATGACGTCGCACCGGCGCATGACGGCACCGTGTGGTACACCGCTCAGGCGCGGGGAGCGGTCGGGCGGCTGGACCCGCGCAGCGGCAAGATCGACACGATCGCGCTCGGCGCCGGATCGGCGCCACATGGCGTGATCGTCGGCCCCGACGGTGCGGCGTGGGTCACTGACGGCGGCCAGAACGCAATCGTGCGCATCGATCCGAAGACGCTCGCCATCACACGTTTTCCGCTGCCCAAGGACCGGTCAGACGCCAATCTGAATACCGCAGTGTTCGACAAACAGGGGCATCTGTGGTTTACCGGGCAAAGTGGTATCTACGGCGAGCTCGATCCTCAGCGCGCGCGCATGCGCGTCTTCGATGCTCCGCGCGGGGCCGGGCCGTACGGTATCTGCGTGACCCGCGCTGGGGATCTGTATTTCGCTTCGCTGGCGGGAAATTATCTCGGTCGCATCGACCGGACGACGGGTGCGGCCGAGGTCATCGAGCCACCAACGGCGAATCAGGGCGCGCGCCGCGTCTGGGCCGATTCCATTGGGCGCGTCTGGGTCAGCGAGTGGAACGCCGGAAAGGTCGGCGTATTCGATCCCGCGATGCATCAATGGCGTGAATGGCGACTGCCCGGCAACGGTCCGCATGCGTACGCAATATTCGTCGACGACCAGGACATCGTCTGGCTCAGTGAATGGAGCGCCAATGCGCTAGTGCGCTTCGATCCGCGTACCGAGCGCTTCGACGTATTGCCGCTGCCGCGTGACCACGCGAACGTTCGTCAGATGATGGGCCGCCCGGGCGAGGTCTGGCTGTCGGAATCAGCCACCGATCATCTGCTGCTCTACCGGTCTCATGCAGCCGATGTGGGCCGGCAGTGACGCCACATTGAACCGGGACCGGAATTGCGCAGTCCGCCGCGCTCCACGGGCGCGGGCCAGCTATAAAAGTGGCTAGAGCAGCTGGAGGGTTCGGGGATCGGCTTCTCCGCCGAAATACTTGCGCAATGCTTCGACAAATACATCGTTGTCGTTCGTGGCGCGCGCGAACAGGGTGACCGACGAGCGAAACTTGAGGTGATCCGGATACCCGAAAATTTCCTCGATGGAGCGGTCGCTGACGAGGTTGACCAGTTGCGTGGTTTCGCGTAGCCGTGGACCGAGTGTCGGGTGGCGCAGGTACGCTTGCGCTTCGGCCAGCGACGAAAGCGCGAATCGCTGGGCCATTGCGCTGGTACCGAGCCCCTCGATTTGAGGAAACACGAACCACATCCAGTGGCTTCGCTTACGTCCATGCTTCAGTTCATCGCATACCTGCGCATAGACCGGGTCCTGCGCATCGAGGAAGCGTTGAAGGTCGTAGGGATCGTCCATTTCGTACTCCGCTGCAGACGTGAAAACCTATCGTTGAACCACGATTCTCGCGCGCATGAAGGTAGAGGTCTACGATCGATCTTCGTCCCGGACCGGCAATGGAACAGACTTGAGTAGTCTCACAAGCCTTGCTCGCTGCAACGGAGTCAATCCTCGTGTAGCGCTCAGTTGCTGAACCCGTGCGGGCCAATAGACGCCGGTGAACAGAGATTCCGCGGCAGCCGCCGACAGGACCCGTTCGAGATGGGAAATCGCATCCTCGGCAGTCTGGGGCGAATAGGGGCTCTCGGTGTCTCCAGACTGTTTTCTGCTTGTAGTTTTCATCCACTTCTCTCAATGTGGTGACCGCTTGAATCCGGTCTGTACGTCAGGCGTCAGTTGAGCCTGCTTCTTTCAGCAATGCATTTGCGCTTGTGGATATCCGTGCACGGCGATGCGAATCACTTTTGCACGCGCATTTGATGCCACGGGCCGTGCCGATTCAGTTCCCGCAGCATTCGTGCCCGCATTCGCTCGCGGCGATAGTGGCTAATGACCATGATCATTGCGATACCAAGCGCCGCGCCTCCGATGACCAGACCTATCCAGGTTTCACTCATGACAGTCCTCTCAAGGAAGCATAGGGAAGTTGCGTAAAGCGGTTCAGGCCGGTTTGTGCGGTGTCGCGGCACGAACCGGCGAGCACGGTCGTCGCGCACCTGCTACTGCATGTGTTGGCCACCGTTGATTGCAATATTGGCGCCGGTCACGAAACCGGCGTCGTCCGAGCAGAGGTAAAGCACGAGCGCCGCCACTTCCTCGGGCTTGCCCAGACGCCCACAGGAACCTGCGGCAGGATCTTCGTATCGAGGATCTCCTGAGGAATCGCCGTGACCATCTTCGTGGCGAGGTATCCCGCCGAAACCGTGTTGACGGTAACGCCTTTGCGCGCTACTTCCAACGCCAGCGATTTCGTGAAGCCGTGCATGCCGGCCTTGGCTGCCGCGTAGGTGGTCTGGCCGATCGAGCCTTTCGAGCCGTTGACGGACGAAACGTTGACGATGCGTCCCCAACCCCGCGCGACCATCTCCTCGCAAAGCGGCTTCGTCATGTTGAACACCGAATCCAGATTAATGCGGATGACAGCGTCCCAGTTGACCTTGTTCATCTTCCGGAGCGTCATGTCGTCGGTGATTCCGGCGTTGTTCACCAGAATGTCGACCGGGCCGACTTCGAACTGAATTTTGGCTGCGCAGTGCTGGCACGAATCGTAGTCGGCCACATCGACCGGATACGCGAGAAAGCTTCTGCCCTGAGCTTCCATGTCCGCGAGCCATGCGGCTGCGCCGGCGTTGTTCGGCGAGTACCTGACTACCACCGCATAACCCGCATCGTGCAGTTTGGTACTGGTCGCTTCTCCCAGACCGCCCATACCGCCAGTTACTACAGCAATTCGTTTCGTCATTTCAATGGCAACGATGGGACCAGGTCGTCAGCCTTGCGCATCCGTCGCCACGTTACGCCGCGAGCGTGTGACGAATAAACCGCAACGTCAGACGCACTCATCTATGCCGGATGCATCGCGGCCTGCCGTATGTGCATGCCGCGTATCGCGAATGCCGGCCTTGGGGAAGTGGAGGCATGCGAAGCGGCTAAGACGGATGATTCAACCGGGTTTGCCATCGGCACGAGCGAGGAGAAGCCACGCGGCGTATCGGATGCAATAGAGAACCAGTGCGGCCGCCCAGCAGAGACCGGATGCGTATATCCACGTCATCGTGAACTGCGGAGCGAGCCAGGGGCCGAGCACGCGAATCAGAGTCGCCAGAATGAACAGACCGTAGCAGGCGATCTCGACCTGACCCGCCACGAGTTCGCGTCCGGTATGTCCGCGCGCGGTGCGCGTGATCATCGCGATGATCGCGGATCCAATGACTCCCACCGTGAAGGTATGAATCGCGAGCGAATGCGGGACGACGCCGAACGCGGCGAGTGCCAGCATCGTGAAGCCCAATGGAATTCCCGCATAGGCGATATGGAGGATCAGAAGGATCGGGCGATAGCCGACGCGCCACGAACGCCATCCGGCGAGCCGGAGCCCATGAAGGGCCGCCGCTGCGGCAGACGCAGCAACGATTGCCGCCCACTGCGCACCAAGCGAGTCCAGCAGAAACGCGAGCAGCGTCGCCGGAATAACGGTTGCTTCGACGAATCGCCAGCGTTTCGCGCTAAAGCCCGGAACGGCATTGGCTGTAAACGACGGAATGATGCGCCCGCCGATGACCGTCACGAACAAAACGAGCATGCCGACCGCGAGCCAAGCACTGCGCAGCGCCCAGTCGCCGTGACCGTGGGTTGCCCACACATGGAAGAGTACGTTGAGAAGCGCGAGCAATCCGAGTGCGACGGGCAGAAAGATGTTGTGGCGATTCTTCGCCTTCAACAGCACTCGCAACAGAACGAGCGCAACTACGGGCAGAAACGCCACGTCCACGACGACGCCGAGCGGACCCGCACCGCCCCACATCATGATCCGGCCAGCAAGCCAAAGAAACAGCAGTGCCGCGAGCCCTGTGCCATATGCGGGATTCGTGCTCGTCCACGCGCGAACCGCGGTAAGCAGAAATCCGGTGACGATCGCGGCGCCAAATCCGAAGATCATTTCGTGAACGTGCCACAGCGTTCCCGACATGTAGGACGTGGAGTCCAGCAACGGCCAACCTGCCAGCGCGCCGAGCCAGAGCAGAATGGCAATACTGCCGAACACAGCGCCGGCCAGATAGAACGGCCTGAATCCAAGCGCCCACAGAGCGATGCGGGGCGGTGTGTCGACTTGACCTGATTCGATCCTGATGGTCCGCTTCATGACGGCTCCAAACGGCAACTAGGTGGTGATTCATCTTATACACGCACGACCTTTTCGCCGCATGCGACGAATGTTCACGCCAGGGAAACCGTCTGGCCACTCTATGGCATCCGGACAAGGCCTCACGAACGGCACCGTTAGGTGCGGTGGATCACATCGGCCTGGTTGTCATGGAAAAGTGCCAATTTCCGATCGAACGTTGATTCGCCCCGTCATTAGCGATACCTTTACATCTATCCTGGTCGTCGGGCGCTAGTCAACGAAGGGAGAACCGTTTCGTGAACAGAGCGTCAGCTTTCTGCTGCATCGTCGCATTGAGCGTGATCTTCGGCGGATGCGGCAAGCAGGGACCGCAAAACGCCACTGAGGCATCGGGCGCATCCGCGAGCTCGGCGCCGGTTCAACCTGCACAAAGCGCGAGCGAAGCGGCCGCCGCGTCAGGCGCGCAAGGCACGGTCGCGCTGATCACCGTCACCAAGGCGCAGTTGCCGGCGGAGGCTGCCCAAACGCTGCGCCTGATCAAAGCGGGCGGCCCCTTCCCGTTTAGCGATGACGGCGTCCTGTTTCGTAACACCGCGGGTTTGCTGCCGAAACATCCGCGCGGTTATTACCACACCTATACGGTTCGCACGCCCGGTGCGACGGACCGCGGCCAGCGCCGAATCGTATGTGGTGGGCCGCGCAAGCAGATCGGCGAGTGCTATTACACCGACGATTACTACGCCAGCTTTAAGCGCATTGCAGAATAAAGACGGAACCAACTGCACGAGCGCCGCACGCCTGACGACAGTATCAATCCCGCGCTCCTGACCGTGCGCTAGCGATCAATGCCGATCTCACCGGCGATGATGCCGGCGTCGCATTTGAGCAATGGATAACTCGATGGCCGCCGCGACCGCCTCCCATTGGCGCTGACCGAAGTTGTCCGACGGTTCTGCGTTGACAACGATCCTTATCTCCCAGCAGACGATCCAAAGCGGTTTTCCGACGGTGCAATCTGTCAATCAGAAAACCTGAAGGCAGCCATCAGAACTATGAGATTTTCCTGCCATCGGGCATCTGCGATAGTGGTTCTCAACCGTTGTGTTGGATTTTCGTACCGCGCGTCGTCGACCAGGGAGAATCTGCATGCATCGTTTTGTGATCGTGGGAGGAGGGGCGGGGGGCATCGAACTCGCAACGCGGCTAGGCGATCGTTATGGCGGTCGACGAAGAGGCGGGGCGCAACGTGCGTCCGTTACGTTGATCGACCGCAACCCGACGCACATCTGGAAGCCCCTGTTGCACGAGGTCGCGGCGGGAAGTCTCGATCCATTCGCACAGGAACTGGCGTATGCCGCGCAAGCACAGTGGCACGGCTTCCGGTTCATTCAGGGCGAACTTGTCGGACTGGATCGTGGCTCGAAACACGTCCTGCTTTCGCCACTGCTCGACGACGACGGAACCGAACTGATACCGCCGCGCCGGATCGAGTACGACTCGTTGATTCTGGCCATCGGTAGCACAACGCACTACTTCGGCGTGCCGGGCGCGGCGGAGAACTCGCTCGCGCTTGACAACGTCGCTCAAGCGGAACGCTTCAGAAAGCGCCTGATTGCCGCTTGCATTCGCGCCGAACAAACACAAGACGCAGGTGAGCGGGGTGCGGGTGGAGCGCCTGGCGAACGCGCGCCTCGTGTTCAGGTCGCGATCGTTGGTGGTGGCGCTACGGGCGTGGAATTGTCCGCCGAATTGCGCAATACCGCGAAGGTACTGTCATCGTACGGCTTGCATCGGCTTGACCCCACACACGACGTCGGGATCGTGCTGATCGAAGCAGGGCCGCGAATTCTGCCAGCGTTGAAAGAACGCGTGTCCACCGCGGCTGCAAAATTGCTGGGCAAACTCAATGTCAAGTTGATGGTCGACGAGCGAGTCGCGGAGGTTACGCCCGGACTTATCCGCACGAAAAACGGCAAAACGATACGGGCGGATCTCACTGTGTGGGCCGCGGGCATCAAGGCACCCGCGGTTCTTTCAACGCTCGATGGTCTGACAGTCAATCATCTTGGACAACTCAGTGTGCGTCGCACGCTTCAAACCGATCTCGACGACCATATCTTTGCATTCGGCGATTGCGCGGCCTGTCCATGGTTGGGTTTCGAGCGCAATGTTCCACCGCGCGCCCAGGCGGCTCATCAGCAGGCATCGTTCTTAGTCAAGGCACTCAGGCGACGCATCGAGGGACAAAAGCTTCCGGAGTTTGCCTATCGCGATCTCGGCTCGCTAGTGTCGCTCGGGCACGCGAATGCGGTGGGGAGTCTGATGGGAGGTCTGATCGGCGGCAGCATGCTCGTGGACGGATTGCTTGCTCGCTTCATGTACGTGTCGCTGTATCGAATGCACGTTGCAGCGCTGCATGGCTATGCACGCATGATCGTCAATACCCTCGCGCATCGCCTGCGTCGAAGCACGGCGCCGCACGTCAAACTGCACTGAGCAATAGTTCGTTGTAAATGGCCAGAAGTGTCTGGCCGTGACAAATAAATCAACCGATTCCAAACACCAGCAAGACGGAGAGAACACCATGAACAGCTTAGACCTATCGCTTTTCAGCGTCGACTCGAGCAGAGGCGTCACGCGCGGTCGAAACGGCAAGGACGGCTCTGAAAATCGATCGCGCTCCGTGTACCGATCGTTTCTTGCATCGACGGTATCGACGATCGCCTCGAATGTGCCTGAGAGGCCCGACGTGTCGTCTGCCGCTGTTCTTGGCTACAACTGACACGCTTCGGTTCATAGAACGGCCAATTCACCGATCGTCCCGGGGCTCCCATCTATTCTCGTCAGGAATTGGCCTTATGAAGAATCAGCGAATTATCACTCCCCTATCTTGCAACTACGATCTAGCTGTCATCCATCACCAGACAGAAGATCTTCATGTCCACTCTCGCAGGGAAAATCGCCGTCATTAGTCGAGGTCATCGAGATTCGCGGAGTCAGCCTGGTTTGTGGTGGCGTTGAGTCAAGGAGTCGATATGAGTCAGCCAACGCTATTCACGCCGATCCGAGTCGGCAACCTGAAATTAGCCAACCGGATCGTGATCGCCCCGATGGCCCAGTACTCCGCCGAAGACGGCCGGATGAACGATTGGCACCTGATTCACCTCGGCCAACTGGCGCTTTCAGGTGCGGCGGCACTCACGATCGAGGGGACGGCGGTCACCCCCGACGGACGCACCAGCTATGGTGACGTCGGGCTCTATTCGGACGACTGCGAAGCCTCTATGGCACGAGTGCTGCAAGGCGTTCGGCGGTGGTCTGACACGCCGATTGGAATCCAGCTCAACCATGCTGGACGAAAAGGGTCTCGACAGAAACTATGGGACGGCGGCGCACAGATTCCCTATGATCACGCCAATGGTTGGCACACCTACGGCCCATCCTCGGTCGCTTTTGCCGCCGGGGAGACACCACCCGCCGCCTTGGACCGCGATGGTCTGGCCGCCATTCGCGATGCGTTCTCGGCCGCCGCGCAGCGCGCCTCCCGGTTGGGGTTGAATTTCATTCAGGTCCTTGGTGGACACGGCTATCTGCTCCATCAATTCCTCTCGCCTCTGTCAAATCACAGGGACGACGAATACGGCGGTTCATTGGAAAACCGGATGCGTTTTCCACTTGAAGTTTTCGAAGCCGTGCGAGAAGCGTTTTCGCATGATCGCCCCGTGACGATGCGGGTATCCGCTACCGACTGGGTGGACGGCGGGTGGTCCCTGCAGGACGCGATTGCATTTGTCCACGCGCTGGAGGCGAGAGGCTGTGCCGCAATCAATGTCTCAAGTGGCGGTTCGAACCCAGCCGCGCAAATTCCGATCGGGCCTGGCTACCAGGTTCCCTTCGCGCGGGCAGTGAAGCAGGCGACGACGCTCCCTGTCGTCGCCGTCGGCTTGATCACAGACTTCGAACAAGCCGAATCCATTCTCAGCACCGGAGACGCCGATCTGATCGCGCTTGCTCGGACCGTGCTCTTTAACCCTCGCTGGCCCTGGCACGCTGCCGCTCACTTTGGGACTCAAGTCAGGGCGCCGAACCAGTATCTTCGCTCTCAGCCGAGTCGGCTGAGAAAGGTGTTCGTTTGAATCGGTCTCGTGGCCAAGGGGGCAGTGACCAGTGATTCGACACGTCGACGAACGCGGCTTCGAGCTTATCTCCAGGTCGGAATGACGGATGCGGCGAGCAGCACGCCCATCGCGAGATTGAGGAGGCGCCAGTGGCTCGGGGTCCGAAAGAGCCGCCCGAGTAGCACGCCGAGCGCGCACCACAACGCGAGCGAAGCGCACGCTGCCACCCCGAACGCTGCACCGAGCAGCATCGCGAGGCGGTTCGGGTTGTTTGCGAGTAGCGCGAACGACGCCGCCGCGCCGACCGTCATCGCCCAGCCTTTCGGATTGAGCCAGAGCAGCAGGAAACCGTTGACGAGCGTAACCGGATGCGCGGGGCCGTTGCCCGCGGTTGGCGGCCCGCTGCGCGCGATGCGCCACGCGAGCCATAGCAGATACGCGGAGCCGAGCGCTTTCACTGCCGTTTGCAGCGACGGCAGCGCGAGAAGCAGACCGCCCAGCCCGAGCGCGGCGAGCGCAGCGAGCAACGCGAGGCCCAGAGCGATGCCGAGCATCAGCGGTATCGAGCGTACGAAGCCGAAGCGTGCGCCCGAGGCGGTGGCGAGCGTGGTCGCGCCACCGGGCGTCGCGGTCGCGACGGCGACGAAGAGCAGAAGCGGCAGTATCGAGGTCATCGGTGCAGATTCGAGGTCAAAGAATTTGCACTGTACGGATCGTCAAAGCATCGTAAAAGCTAATAATATTGATGCGGCACATTACGCGACATAATGCATAGATGAGCCGAAACCTCGACCTCGATCTGATCCGCACCTTCGTTGCCGTCGCCGATAGCGGCAGCATGACGGTCGCTGCGAATCTGCTGCACATGACCCAAGGCGCGGTGAGCCAGCAGGTGAAGCGCCTCGAAGAAGTGCTGGATTGCCTTCTGTTCGTTCGCAAGACGCGCCGGCTGGAACTGTCGCGCCAGGGCGAGCAGTTTCTCGTGAAGGCGCGCAAGCTGCTTCGGTTGAACGATGAAATCTGGGCCGACATGACCGCCCAGCCGTTGCGCGGCGCCTTGCGTGTGGGCGTGCCTTACGATCTCGTGACGCGGCTTGCGCCCGCGATGAAGGCGTTCGCCGACGCGCATCCGCACGTCGAAATTACGTTGACGTGCGCGGCGTCGTCGGAACTGAGCGAAGCGGTGAATAGTGGTCGCCTGGACGTTTCTTTGGTCGAATATGTCGCCAGTGAAGCCGAAGGTGAAGTGGTCTGCATCGAGCCTTTGGTGTGGGTCAAGGGGCGCGGCAGTGAGGCGTGGCAAAAGCGGCCGTTGCCGCTGTCGATGGTAGACGAGCGTTGCGCTTTCCGTCCGGTGGTGCTCGGCGCGCTCGCGGACGAGGGCATTGCGTGGCGCACGGTGTTCGAGAGCGGAAACATCGAGGCGACCGCCGCCACGGTGCGCGCGGGCCTCGCGGTCACGAGCTGGCTCGCCTCCACGGTGCCGGCCGATCTGGAGACGTTCGCACCTCGCGTAAGCGGCTTGCCAGCACTGCCTCCGTTCGCGATCTGTCTGCGCTTGCCCGCGACGGTTCAGCCAGCGGCACAGGAATTCGCGCGGCACGTGCGCGAGTCGATGTCGAGCGACGCAGGCACGCGCCGCGCGCCGCTAGCGAACATTGCGTGACGTATAGCGTTTGAAGTGCGCTCCGGAGCGTTCCTACAAGCGCTGCGGCAGCGCGGCCGCAAAAAAGTCAGTGACCCGGCGCACGCGCGCAGGCACGAAACGCCGCCGCGGCCAGATGACGCTCACATCACGGGCGTCCCGAATGAAATCGTCCAGCACGGTCACGATGTCCGGATGCTTGAGTTCGTCGGCAAGCGAGAGCTTCGCGAAGAGGCCGATTCCCACGCCCGCGAGCACGGCCGAGCGGATCGTCTCGACGCTATTCGACGACAGGTTGCCGCGCACCGGTACGCTGAACCGGCCACGTGGCCCATGAAACGGCCAGTTCGCCGACTCCAGCAGACCACCGTAGAGCAGGCAATTGTGATTGGCGAGTTCCGCAGGTTCCTTCGGTACACCGTATTGCTCGAAATAGCGACGCGATCCGACGCAGACTAGCGGAGTGCTGGCAATTCGCTTCACGACCGAATCCGGATCGTTGATGGAGCCCACTCGAATCGCGAGATCGATTCGATCCTCCACCATATCGCGCACGAAATCCGACAACACAAGATCGACCCGAAGACCGGGATGGCGCGACAGCAGCTCGGGAATCAGCGGAAGCACGTGCAGGCGGCCGAACGTAGAAGCGGAGGCGATCCGCACGAGGCCCGAGACATCCAGCGTACTGCTGGTCAGTTCGCTGTCGGCCACCTCGATCTCGTCCAGCAACGGCTTGGTCCGCTCGTAGTATCTCTGCCCCTGATCCGTCAAAGTCACGCGGCGTGTGCTTCGGTTGAATAGCAGTACGCCGAGGCGCTTTTCCAGCGCGCCGATCGACTTGCTGATGGCGGACTGTGACTCGCCGGTTCTGCGGGCCGCGGCGGAAAAGCCGCCCGCTTCGACAACCGCGAAGAAGGCGTTCAATTCGTGAAACCGATCCATTGCATTTCTCTCGTGGGACCTATTCTCTCGGTGAATGGATCTTATGATAAATCCGCCGATTATCATTCGTGGGGGCCGCAATTACGATGTGACTTCCATTCAACAACAGACGGAAGTTTCAATGAATGCTCTCGCAGGCAAGACCGCAGTCATTAGCGGCGGAACGACGGGTATCGGCTTGGCGATCGCCCAGCGGTTCGTCGCTGAAGGCGCCCACGTCTTTATCTTCGGCCGTCGGCAAGGCCCGCTCGACGAGGCCGTCAGACTGATCGGACGCAACGTTACCGCTATTAAGGCGGACGCCGCGAATCTCGATGACCTCGATCATGTCGCCGCCGCAGTCAGGAACGAAAAAGGTGTCGTCGACATCATCGTGTCGAACGCGGGCTTTACCGAGCAGGCTTCGATCGACACCATCACGCCCGAGCATTTCGACAAGGCATTCAACCTGATGGCGCGCGGCCCGGTATTTCTGGTGCAAAAGCTGCTGCCGATGATGACGGGTGGCGGGTCGATCATCCTGGTGTCTTCGGCCATGCACGTGATGGGCATCCCAGGGCACACCGCCTACGCGGCGACCAAGGCCGCGTTGCGTTCCTATGCCCGCACCTGGGCCGCCGAATTCAAGGATCGCGGCATTCGCGTCAACATGCTTAGCCCCGGTGTCACCGATACCCCGATACTCGACTCCCAGTCGGCGACACGCGAGGATCTGGTGAGCATGTACAAGAGCATGGTCCGATCGGCCGACTCGCCCGGGCCGAAGAGATGGCCAACGCGGCGCTCTTTCTCGCCTCCGAACAGAGTTCCTATATGACGGGCTCGGATTTGATGAACGACGGTGGCATAGGCCAGGTTTGAGGGTTACGCGCGGATTTGAGTCCGACATCGGAAGGAATGCACCATGACGTATTCAACTATCGACCCCGGAAAACTCGCCGCGGCGCTTGGCCGCGAGCTCGCCGGCAGTGGCATGGCTATTGGTGTTGTCAACGCGCATAGCCCTGAGTCGATCGAGTCAATGGCAAAGCAACTCGGTGCGCAGGTCACGGCCATGAGTCTGCAAGCTGCGCCCGGCACGGAGGTCATGATCCTCGCCGTGCCGTTTCGCACCCACGCCGTCACTGGCGATCAGCAGTCCAATCCGGACCAGAAGGTCGTTGTCGACGCGATCGACAACGACAGCATCTCGCCGGATGAGCTGATGGGTCTGCTAAATGCCGCGAGGTGAAGACCACGACGATGTTTGCCCGGCGTGCTATCTGGCGCGCGCGTGGTACCACTCGACAGCGTCCTCGCCGGCAGGGATGTTGAACGGGCTCGATGAATCGGTCGCGGCGAGCCAAACCGCTTCGGCGACATCCGATGCATGCGTGACGGCCGTTTCTTTCTCCCACTTCGCGAAAATCTGCTGCGCGAGTGGGTCGTACGGCTCGGGAAATCCGTCTTTCATGCGAGCCCGCGCGTTTTCGCCGAAGCGGGTGGAAGGCGCGCGCCCCGGCAGCACGACACGCACGCGTACATTGAACTGCTCCAGTTCGAGCGCGAGCGATTCGCTGAACGCGTTGACCGCGGACTTGCTCGCGGTGTAGACCGACAGCAGATGCAGCGGTCTGCACGTGACGGTCGACGTCACATTGATGATCACGCCTTCGCGGCGCTCGCGGAACTGTGGCAACACGGCCTGCGCCATCGCGATGGTGCCGAGCGTATTGGTCTCGAAGATATCGCGCACGGTGTCCATCGGCGTTCCTTCGAGCGCGTTCAGAAAGCCGATACCCGCATTGTTGACGAGCACGTCGATCCGGCCTGCTGCATCGATGACCGCGCGAATGCATTGCGGGTCCTTCACATCGAGGGCGAGAATCGAAAGACGATCGGAGCGCGGCAACACATCTTCACGTGGCGTGCGCATCGTCGCGATCACCCGCCAGTCGCGATCCAGAAAATAACGCGCGATTTCGAGGCCAAAGCCGGACGAGCAACCGGTAATCAAGACGGTCTTCATGTCGAATCCTGTGGTTGATGACAGTCCCGACACAATAAGTCCTGACCGCCAGGACTCGCTACAATCGAGCGTCCAGGTTTCATTCGAAATCGTCCGATCATGATCGACCCGCTCGCCGAAATCGTCACACTGCTCAAGCCGACTCCCACGTTTTCGAAAGTGCTCAGCGGCGCCGGGCGCTGGCGCGCGAGCCGCACGGAAGTGGGCCAGCCGTTCTATTGCGTGGTGCTCGAAGGATCGCTGCGACTATCCGTCAATGGTTGCGAGCCGCTGATTCTTCAGGCCGATGACTTCGTGCTCGTGCCCGAAGTTTTCAGTTTCACGATGACGAGCATCGATCCGCCCGACGATGACGACGTCTGCAATAGCGCGCCCGCGGCGCTGCCCGACGGCAGTTTTCGTTTCGGCGATGCAGCGCTCGCGCCACAAGCGCAATGGCTTGCTGGCCTCTGCGCGTTCGGGTCGCCGGATGCGGCCTTGCTTGTGTCGCTGTTGCCCAAGCTCGTGCACGTGCGCGGTGAACGCAGGCTTGCGACACTCGTCAAGCTCGTGAGGGAAGAATCGCGCGCGCAGCGGCCCGCGCGCGAGGTCGTGCTGGCGCGACTGCTCGAGGTGCTCTTCATCGAAGCGTTGCGAGCCACGGGAACCGGGGCATCGCCCGGACTGGTCCGTGGCCTCGCCGATCCCCGTCTCGCGCTCGCCATCCGTCATATGCACGAAAGCCCGCACCAGCCCTGGACGATCGCACAACTCGCAAAAGCCGCCGCGCTTTCACGGTCCTCTTTCTTCGATCGATTCAGCCGCGCGGTCGGCGTCGCACCGATGGAGTATTTGTTGTCGTGGCGCATGGCTATCGCCAAGAACCTGCTGCGCCAGAACGAAGTCAGCATCGCGGCGGTCGCGGAACGTGTCGGCTACGGTTCGGCGAGTGCGTTCAGCGTCGCGTTCACGCGTCATGTCGGACTCCCGCCGACGCAGTATGCTCGTGACGCGGCGAATGTCGTCGCCGCTCGATGAAGTTTCGTAGCGCAAACGCCGTGCTTCGCCTCACGCGATCTGCGCATCGCCATCGTTAGCTGCCTCGCGCTCGAGCAGCGGATAAGCGAGCGCGCAGATGTGCGACTGAATCCGCACGAGATCGCGCAGCACGTCGAGATGCAATGAACTCGACGCGATGCTGTCGGGCTTGCCCTCGCGCAGGCGGTCCAGATGAGCGTCCCGCGCGGCGCGCTCGAGACGGCGCAGCGCCTGTTTGTCCTCGAGCAGCTGCGCCGCGGTCTGTGTCCTTCCCGACACGAGCAGCGCCTGAGCCCGGTGAAAACTGTCGATCACCAACTGGTGCAGCGCGCGCAGGTCCTCGGCGCCTTCAGCCGAAAAGCTCACCTGTGCCTTGATCTTTTTCTGCGCGAGCTCCATCAGATTCTTGTCGACGATATCGCCGATATGTTCGAGGTTGATCACGGAGGTCATGATCGCATTGGCCCAGTGTCGGTCTTCGTCGTCGAGCGATTCGCGCGTCACCTCGGTCACGTAGCTTTTGATCGCATCGTGCAGCATATCCACCGCATCGTCGCGGGCCACGATCTCGTGCACCGCGCGCCGGTCGTTTGCGATCAGCACCGGCACGCTCGCACACAGCATCGCTTCGACGATATCGCCCATCCGGATCAATTCGCGGGTCGCGCATGCGAGCGCCTGAGAGGGCACCCGCAGCGCGGCTTCGTCGAGGTAGCGCGGCGCGTCGCCGTTCTCGGCGGCGCCCGGCGCCGGCAGCAGCCGTTCGAGAAGGCGCGCGACAGGCGCGAGCAGCCCCATGAAAACCACGGCGATCGCCACGTTCACGCCCGTGTGGAAGTCCGCGATTGCACGGGCGGGGCTACCGTAGACCTGCTGCAGCAACGTTGCGAGCGGCGAGCACGCGGCGAGCATCAGCAGGCACACACCGCCTCGCAGCACGAGGTTGCCGGCCGGCAGACGCCTGCGGCTGCGGTCAGCGCCCTTCGCGGCCTCGAAATACGGGTTGAGGGCGCTGCCGATGTTCGCGCCGAGCACCATCGCGATCGCCGTGTCCATCGGCACGGTATGCAGGTTGGCGAGCGACATCACGAACAGTACGACGGGAATGCTCGAATGCGCGGCCCACGTGAGCACGCACGCGAGCGCCGCGTTCAGCACCGGCTCGCCTGCCAGCGCGCCGAGCACCGTGCGCAGGGCAGGGGCGGTCTCGGCGGGCTGCACGGTCGAGACGAGGAGCGTGAGCGCAAGCAACATCAGGCCGAGCCCGATCGACGCGCGGCCGATATCACGATTGCGCGAGCCTTTGCCCCTCTCGAAGAGCGTCATGCCAACCAGCAGACACACCGGCGAGATCCAGCTCAGATCGAGCGAGAACGCCTGCACGATCAGCGTCGAGCCGACGTTGGCCCCCAGCATGATGGCGAGTCCGGTAACAGGCCGCATCAAGCCGCGTGCCGCGAACGACGACGCGATCATGCCGGTCGCCGTGCTGCTTTGCAGCGCGCCGGTGATTGCGAGCCCGGCGCAAAACGCGTTCACCCGGTTGCCGAGACTCTTGGCCATGAAGCGCTTGAGCGAGGCGCCGAACGCGCGCATCAGGCCGGACTCGACCATATGAAGGCCCCACGTCAGCAGCGCGACGCCACCCGCGAGATGAAGCACGATCATGATCATCTGGCACCTCCCTTTATGTTTTTGTCGTGCGCATCTTTCAGGCCCGCTCAGCGCCCGCCGCGATTGCCTCCTCGAGTATCCACGGCGCCTCCGGCATCTGCGCAGGTGTGACGGCGAGCGTCAGATCGCGGCTCTTTCCCTGAGGGTCAAGGGCGCCGTCATCCACGCACCATTGCGCGGTTCGAGATGCGCGAGAGCCCCATCAACACCGCGAGCGTGCCGATACCGAGGATCATCGTGAGCGTCGCGGCGTCGAAGATCGCACCGCGGTCGGACAGCGCGAAGATGCCCACCGGCAGCGTGACCCAGCCCGGCGGATAGATCATCAGCGTCGCACCGAGCTCGCCCATCGACAGTGCGAAGCTCAGGCTGAACGATGCGAGCAGGTACGGTGCGACGAGCGGCAGCGTCACGCGCGAGAGCTGGTAGAGCGGCCGGGCGCCGAGGCTCTGGGCCACCTCGCCGTATTCCGGCGCGACCCGCGCAAGCCCGGCCGCCACGTTGCCGTAGGTGAACGCCGAGATCAGCAGGAAGTGCGCGATGAAGACGATCGTCGCCGTGCCGTTGAGCAACACCGGCGGCCGGCTGAACGCGACCAGCAAGCCGAGCCCGATCGAAACCGACGGCACCGCGCTCGGTACGAAGAAGACCACGTCGAGCACGCGGCGCGGCAGGCCTTTGATGCGGCGCAGCGCGAGTGCCGCCCAGGTGCCGCTGACGAGCGCCGCGACGCTCGCGACCACGCCGGTCAGCACGCTCACTCGCAACTGGCTCGCCGAATCGGTATGCAGCACCCGCGCGTAGTGTTCGAGTGTCAGGTGGCTCGGCAGGATGCCGTTCCACTGTCCGCTGATGCTGGCTAGCGCGATCATCGCGACCGGCAGCCCGTAGACCGCGCAGAACAGCAACGCCGTGCCGCTCCACGTCAGCCATTTACCCCACTTAGCCCAGAGCAGCACGGCGACCTCCGCAAAGTGACACGACGGCGCGGTAGCAGGCATAGAGCCCGAGCGACAGCGCGATATTGACGACGGCGATCACACACGCGGTGGTGTAGTCGAATTCCTGGATCGCCTTGTCGTAAATCAGCAGCGGCAACGTGATCACGTCTTTCGCGCCGATAAAGAGCACGATGCCGAACTCGTTGACGGTCAACAGCAGACACAGGCTGCCGCCCGCCAACAGCGCAGGCAACGCGGCGGGCAGGATGATCTGCCGGATGATGCGCAGCGGCCGCGCGCCGAGGCTGCCCGCCATCTCGATCTGCGCGCTGTCGATCTGCGAGAAGCACGCGAGCAGCGGGCGCATGATGAACGGCGTATAGACCGTGATCTCCGACAGCACGACACCCCATTGCGTGTACAGAAAGTTCAGCGGCGGCAGCGGTAGATGGAACATTTCCATCAGCGACTGGTTCAGCAGTCCGGCCGAACCGTACACGAACGTGAACGCGAGCGCGACGAGGAAGGTGGGCAGCGCGATGAACGTATCGATGAGCCGGCCCACGAAACGCGCGCCCGGGAACGGCACGAACGCGATCACGAGCGAGAACATGAAGCCGAGCACGAGGCATCCCGCCGAGGCCGATACTGCGATCGCGATCGTGTGATAGAGACCGCTCAGGAACTGGCGCGAGCGCAGCACATGCTCGAAGTTTGCGAACGACAGCACATGCTGGTCGCCGCCCAACGCCTGCGCGACGATCAGCCCGAACGGGTAGAAGAACAGCGCGGCGAGCACCGCGAGCGGCGGCGCGATCCACAGGCCCCCCAGCCCCGCGGCCGGTGCGCGCGCGCGGGCCGGCGGCGCGATGACGATATCAGCCATGACGCTCAGCCTCCGGTACGAGAGTGACATCCGCGGGATCGAAACGTACGCTGAGCGCAGTGCCCGGCTCCGGCGGGTCCGCGAGCGGCGCGCAGGTGAGCCGCAGCAGCTCGCCTTCGACATCGAGCGCGATGCTGTGCATTTCGCCGAGCCACTGCACGCTGACGACGACCCCCGTCATTTCGTTCATGCGTTGTCCATCGCCGCGTGGCGCGCTGCCGCCCGCAACGAACTGCAAATGGTGCGGCCGCACGCACACGAAGCAGGCGGAGCCGGCCGCGAGTCCGTGATGGTTGTAGCCTTCGAGCAGCTGGCCGTGAAAGCGCACGCGGGCGCGCCCGTCGGCCAGCGGTTCGAGCTGCTGGGCCGGCAGCACGTTCGCGCGGCCGAGGAACTCGGCGGCGAAACGGTTCGGCGGATGACGATAGAGCCCTTGCGCGTCGCCGTAAGCGACCAGGTGGCCGTCGCGCATGATGCCGATGTGGTTCGCGAGAGTCAGCGCCTCGGTCTGGTCGTGCGTCACGTACAGCACCGTGAGCGACGGCAGCGTGCGGTGCAGCTTCGCGAGTTCGTCGAGCATCGAGCGGCGGATCTGCGCGTCGAGCGCGGACAGCGGCTCGTCGAGCAGCAGCACCTGCGGACGGATCGCGAGCGCGCGGGCGATCGCCACGCGCTGCTGCTGACCGCCCGACAACTCGCGCGGATAGCGCTTCGCATACTTCGCCATGCCGACGAGTCCGAGGCACTCCGGCACCCGTTCGCGAATCACCTCGGCGTCCGCGCCACGGGCACGCAGCCCGAAGGCGACGTTGTCCTCGACGCGCATATGGGGAAACAGCGCGTAGTTCTGCACCACCATGCCGATGTTGCGTGCGTACGGCGGCAGCCGGGTCACGTCTCGATCGCCGATGGTGATGCGCCCGGCACTCGGCTGCACGAAGCCGGCGACGGCGCGCAACGCGGTCGTCTTGCCTGAGCCGGACGGGCCGATCAGCGCGACGATCTCGCCGGGCTTCACGGTCAGCGTCAGAGACTCCAGAATGGTCTGGCTGCCGTAAGCCACCGACACGCCTTCGAAACCGATGCCGCTCGCTCCGTGCGCGATGACGCTCGGGGCAGTGGAGGCGCGCCGCTGCGGCCCCCTTTCCATGGTCATGCTGTTTGCCATTAGTCGCTCGTCGGTAGCATGGTTAGTCGATGGAAATCGCCTGGTTGTAGGCGGCCACGTCAGGACGCAGCTCCTGGAGTACCTGGTTCCAGTCGGGTTGCCAGATGTCGACGCCCTTCAGCATCGTGTTCAACGCCTGGAAGTTGCCGTCCGTCGGATGCACATCCGTGCGCACCGGGAAGCCGTAGGCGACCTTGCTGACTTCCTGCTGCGCTGGCGCGCTCAACAGGAAATCGATCAGCTTTTTGCCGTTGCCGGCATGCGGCGCGTTCGACACGAGGCCGACGTAGTACGGCAACGCAAAGGTCGTGCGGCGGCCGTCGGGACCGGCCGGGAAGAACATCGCGACGTTGGGGTTCTCGCGCATCTGCGCGAGGTTCATCTGCATATCGCCGTTGGCCACGAAGAGCTCGCCTTTGTTGACGAGCGCCGTCAGCTTGCCGGTCGACGCGGACGGCCCGAGGTTGTTGGTCTGCAGCTTGCGCAAATAGTCGAAGCCGGCCGGCTTGCCACCGAACGCGTGGAAGGTCTGCAGCATCAGCGCCGTGCCGTCGCCGGCCTGACCCGGCGTCGAGTACTGGATCTTCTGCTTGAACTGCGGCGCGAGCAGGTCGGCGTAGGTCTTGGGCGGGCTCTTCAGCACCGCCGAGTTGTAGATGAAGCTCGGATAGTTGCCGACCATCGCGTAGTACAGGCCTTTCGGGTCCTTGTCGCGCGTCTCGATCTTGTCGGCGCCCGCCGGCGAGTAGGACTGCAGCAGGCCGTCAGCCGCGGCTTTCTGCATGAAGGGCGGCAGCGTGACGAGCACGTCCGCCTGGGTGTTCGACTTCTCCTTGCTCAGCCGGTCCACCACGCCGCTCGAGCCGGCCTCGATGTACTGCACCTTGATGCCGGTCGCCTTCGTGAAGGCTTCGAACTGATTGCCGAACCAGCTCGGCGAACCGTCGTGCAAACCATCCGCGGCATAGAGGGTCACGACGTCGGACTGTGCGTAGAGGGGGGGCGTTGCCATGGCGAGCGCGCAGGCGGCCAGGGCGATCAGACGAGTTTTCATATCCATCCTTCCTTGCGTTGAGTTCGGATGAGGTCAGCATTTCACCTGGTCGAGCGGACGGTCACTCCCAGGGCATCGACCAGGTCCGCACATTCGAGTAGCTCTTCATTGCCTCGACCATGCCCTCCTTGTAACCATTGCCTGAATCCTTGATGCCGCCGAACGGCGACATTTCCGTGCGATAGCCGGGCACTTCCCACACGTTCACGGTGCCGACCTCCAACTCCCTGACGAAGCGCGTGATGTAGTCGAGCCGGTTCGTGCAGACGCCCGACGAAAGGCCATACGCGGTCGAGTTCGAAACCCGGATCACTTCCTCGATCGCATCGGGCACGCGGATGATCGGAATTACCGGGCCGAAGGTCTCTTCGCGCACGAGCTCGCAGTCGTACGGCACGTGGTCGACGACGGTCGGATGGAACAGCGCGCCCTGGCGCGGCGCGCCGTGAAGCACCCGGGCACCGTGGGCCTGCGCGTCTGCCACGCGTCGCTCGAACAGTTGCGCGGAGGCCTCGTTGATGACGGTGCCCACGTCGACGGACGGGTCCATCGGATCGCCGCACTTGAGCTTTTTCGCATGCACGAGCACGCGCTCGACGAACGCGTCGGCCACGCTTTGCACGACGAGAATCCGCTTGACCGCCGTGCAGCGCTGCCCCGAATTTTTCGTCGCACCGGTTACCGCGAGCTGCGCGGCCTTGTCGAGATCGGCGTCCTCCATCACGATCAGCGGATCGTTGCCGCCGAGTTCCAGCACCGTGCGGCGATAGCCCGCGTGCTGCGCGATGTATTTGCCGACTCGCACGGAGCCTGTGAACGTGACGAGATCACAGTGCGGATCGGTGATCATCGCATCGCCCATCGTGCGCGGATTGCCGGTGACGACGCTCAGCATTTCCGGCGGCAAGCCCGCTTCATAGAGCACGTCGGCAAGCGCGAGCGCGGTGAGCGGCGTGAGCTCGGTGGGCTTCAGCACCACCCGGTTGTTGGTCGCAATCGCGGGCGCGAGCTTGTGGCTCACCATGTTCAGCGGATGATTGAACGGCGTGATCGCCGAAATCACGCCGAGCAGCGGCAGCCGCGTCGTGAAAATCTTGCGGTTCTTGCCGTTCGGGCTGATATCGCAGGAATAGACCTCGCCGTCATCCTTGATCGTGAGCTGCGCCGCGAACGACCACACGTCGTAGGCGCGGCTCGCCTCGTAAAGACCATCCTTCCAGCACAGCCCCGACTCCGCGGTGATCAGGCGTGCAAAGTCTTCCTTGCGCTCGCTCAGCATCTCGGCCGTGCGCTGCAGGATGCGCTGACGCTCGAAGCGCGTGAGCCGCGGCTTGAATGCGTGCGCTTTCGCGAACGCCTGTTGTACGTGTTCGGGGCGACCCGCGGGCACGGTGCCGACGACCTCGTTCGTGTACGGGTTGAAGACTTCGATCAGCTCGTCGGTGGTCGTGTGCTGGCCGGCGATGCGCATCGATTCCTGCCTGAAGGCGGGTTTGGTCATGACGTTCATCGAATACCTCGTTCAATGATCCGGTGGAGCCGCAGGCCGCCGCGACAAGCGGAGCGCGGGTTGTTGTGATCGACGCGTTATGCCGCGGCGTCTTGCGTTACGTGGTTCAGCGCGACATCGAAGATGTCGAAGTTGCGCAGCGCGCGGTCCGCTGGCCAGTCGGTTCTGCGGTTGACGATCAGCGGCACGTTCTGTTCCGATAGCCCGCCATGCGAACGCAACGGCTCGGTCAGTCCAGACAGGTCGTGACGCGCGGCGCTCGTGCCGAATACCTTGGCGCGTGTGCCGATCACGACGACGTCGCCGATACGGTCGGGCGGCAGCTCGAAGCGCTCGCAGGCGTCGGCGCTCGTCAGCGCGAGCTGGATGCCTTCGGTCCCGCGCAGCCGTTCGAGCAGCGCCGCTGCGTCGGGCGCGGCGATCCCCTCGGGCAGATAGATGGTGGCGAAAGAGCCGAGCGCCCCGTGATGCGCGACGTACGGATCGGTGATCGGCAGAATCACGCGCGAGCGGCCTTTGCCGGTCCATTCGTCGAACAGGTCTTGCAGGTACAGCACGTCGGGCGCGCCATCCGCGCGATGTTTGCCGTTCATGCCGTGATCGGCGGTGATCGCCAGCACGCAGCCTGCCGCATCGAGCGCGCCGACGTAGCGGTCGAACATCGCGTAGAACTCGTTGGCTTTGGGCGAGCCCGGCGCCGCCTTGTGCTGCACGTAGTCCGTCGTCGACAGGTACATCATGTCGGGCCGGAACGTGTCGAGCAGTTTGACGCCGGCCGCGAACACGAACTCGGACAGGTCCGCCGAATACACATCCGGCAGCGGCTTGCCGACGTAGGCGAGCACGTCGCCGAGGCCATTCTGTGCACGGGTAGCCTCGTGGGCCTTTTCAGCCGAAAAGGCGATCGCGCGGCCGCTCGTGAAATCGAGCCCTTTGCCGAGCAGCGTGCGCAGCTTGTCCTTCGCGGTGACCACGGCGACCTTCGCGCCCGCGTCGTGGAACGCCGCGAAGATCGTCGGCGCACGCAGGAAGCGGGCGTCGTTCATCATCACTTCTTCGCCGCTCGCGCGGTCGTAGAAGTAGTTGCCCGCGATGCCGTGCACCTTGGGCGGACGGCCTGTCACGATCGACAGATTGTTCGGGTTCGTGAAGCTCGGAATCACGCATTGGGCGATGCGGCTCGTGCCCGTGCGCAGCAGCTTCGCGAGATGCGGCGCGTGCCCGGCCTTCGCGGCTTCCTCGATATAGGCGGGCTCCGAACCGTCGAGGCAGATTACGACGACCGGCTCCGCCGGAAAGCGATAGTCGCGGCCATTGATGCTCAGCACCGTGTCTTGCAGCGTACTCATGATGTCCCCCTTCAAGCCGTTTTCGCGACCGGCGCGTTCATGCCCATTTCATTTAGCACCTCGCTGATCGCGCCGAGCGCGGCGCGCATCTCGCGCTCGCCGAGCCGGCCGATGCAGCCGATGCGAAACGAGTCCGCGACGGTGAGCTTGCCCGGATAGATCACATAGCCGCGCGACTTCAGGCTGTCGTAGAAGCGCTGGAATTCGAAGCGCGGGTCCTCGGGCATGTGGAAGGTCACGATGATCGGAGCCTGCAGCGCTTCAGCCAGCAGCGGCTTGAAGCCGAGCGCGCGCATGCCTTCGACGAGAATCCGGCAGTTGTTGCGATAGCGCGCGCCGCGCCCAGCGACGCCGCCTTCGGCATCGAATTCCTCCAGCGCCTGATGGAACGCGACGATCACGTGCGTGGGCGGCGTGAAGCGGTACTGGCTGGTCTTTTCGAGGTTGGTCCATTGCTCGTGCAGATCGAGCACGAGCGTAGTCGCGTTGCCCGGCGTGCGGGCGAGCGCCTCGCGGCGGCAGATCACGAAGCCGAGACCGGGCACGCCTTCGATGCACTTGTTCGACGACGCGGCGACCGCATCGATATGCATCGTCTGCACGTCGAGCGGCAACGCGCCGAACGCGCTCATCGAATCGACCAGATAGCCCTTGCCGTAGCGGGCCGTGAGCGCGCCGATCTGCGCGATCGGATTGAGAATGCCCGCGGTGGTCTCGCAGTGAACCGCGAACACATGCGTGATCGACGGCGAGGCGGCCAGCACCTTTTCGATCTCGGCGAGATCGGGCGGCGTGTCCTCGGCCGTTTCATGCACGACGGTCTTGCGGCCGGCGATTTCGAGGATGCGCTTCGCGCGCTTGCCATATGCGCCGTTGATCAGCACCAGCACCTCGCCGCCGGGCGGCACGAAGGTGGTGAGCATCGCCTCGACGGCGAAGGTGCCCGAGCCCTGCATCGGTACCGTCACCCAGTCGCGCGCGCCATTGGCGATCGCGGCAAGGCGCGCGAGAACCGAGCGGTTGATCTCGATGAAGTTGGCGTCGCGCGAGCCCCAGTCGTGAACCATCGCGGCCTTGACGGTGCGTGACGTCGTTAGGGGTCCGGGGGTCAGCAACAGTGGATCGCCAGTTTCGGAACAAGCCGGCGATGCATAGGTGGAACCGGTCATCGATGTCTCCTTGTGGGTCGATTTGGGTACTGCGCAGGTGCGTGAGCCCCACTCTAGGAGCTGCAACAAAAACCGTCAAGATGCCAAAAAATGCCACATTCCGTTCGGACAGGCGAACCGCCGCCTGGAGGATGGCGAAGCCCGCGATGGATATGGGAAAGCGGCCTCCGCTCGGGACAAACCCGCATTGGGAGGCGTGGAGGAAAGGGGAGTGGTAGCCGGCGCCGATTCAGTGACAGGCGCGGCCGGTTGCGTCACTGCTCAGGAGGCCGGTGCCCCGCCTTCAGCGCCGAAGAGCACGCTTAGAACAGCCGCATCAGCGCAAGGCCGGCCAACGTCAACGTAGCGGCCGCGGTGCGCACGCGGCTGAACGGCTCCTTGAGCACATACACGGCGATGAAGCCGGCGAATACCACGCTCGTTTCGCGTACTGCCGCAACGAGGGCGATGGGGGCGAGTGTCATCGCCCAGATCACGATCCAGTACGCCGCGAGCGACATCGCGCCGCCCGCGAAGCCCGGCACCAGGAAACGCCGCATCGGCGCCATGCCGGCCAGCCCGTAGCGATACAGGCAAAGCGTCAGCATCGGTAACGCATCGAACACGAACAGCGTCGCGGCGTATGAGTTCGGATTGCCGGCGACGCGCGCGCCCACGCCGTCGACGACCGTGTAGCCCGCGATCGTCACCGCCGTGAGCAGCGCGAAGCCGAGCGCGACATGGTTTTCCGATGCGGAGTGATGGCGGCCGCGCAGCGACAGCAGCAACACGCCGCTGCCGAGCAGCACGACTCCCGCGACGCCGCCCGCGCTCATCGTCTCGTGCAAGATCGTGACGGAGACGAGCGCGGTCATCAGCGGCGCGGAGCCGCGCGCGATCGGGTAGATCTGGCTCATGTCGGCACGACGGTATGCCTCGCTCAGACACACGTAGTAACCGAAATGAAGCGCCACCGATCCCGCCACCCAGGGCCACGCGGCAGGACGAGCGAATCCGGTGAACGCTAGCGACGGCAGCGCGATCAGACCGCAGGCGATGCACAGCAGGGTCATCGCCAGAAAAGGATCGAGGCGCACCTTGATCACCGCGTTCCAGCCCGCATGCAAAAGCGCGGCCGACAGCACGGCGAAGAACACGGGAAGCGTCATCGTCATGCTAGCTGTGGCGATTGGCGATGATGACTTCCCAGCGCTGTTCGGCGCAGGCGCGGACGATGCCCGCGGGCGGCTCGGCGTCGACGATCAGTCCGGCGATGTGCGGCACAGGCGCGATCAGCACGGGCGTCTGCTGTTCGAACTTGCTATGGTCCGCGAGCACGTAAACCCTCTTGCCCGACTTCATCATCAAATGACGTTGCTCGGCGGCGAGCCGCGAGTAGTCGGTGAATTCGCCTTCGGGCGAGATGCCGCCCACGCCGACAAACACCAGATCGGCGCGGAAATGGCTGAGCGCCGTCATCGTCTCGACGCCGATAGCGGCTTCGTCGTTCGGGTCGATGTCGCCGCCGAGCACGACGACTTTCACGCCGGGCGCGCGGCACAGCATCAGTGCGATGGGCAGGCTGTTGGTGATCACGGTCAGATCGCGATGATGCTGCAGCGCCTCGGCGAGACCCAGCGTGGTCGAGCCCGAATCGATCAGCACGACCATGCCGTTGGCGACGAGCCGTGCGGCCGCGGCACCAATGGCCGCCTTGCCCAGCGCGTTGACCGCCTCGCGGCTTGCCAGCGACGGCTCGGCGACGGGCCGCTTCGACGCGCCCCCGTGTACGAGATTCGCGCGGCCCTGTTCCGCGAGAATCTTCAGATCGCGGCGGATCGTTTCGCGCGACACGCCGAGCGTCGCCGACAGGTTCGCGACGCTGACCGAGCCGCTCGCCTCGAGGCTTTGGACGATGTAGTCGATGCGCTCGATCGCGAGCCGGCGGTTCGGGTTCAATGAAGCGGGCACGGGCCCAGCTGAGCGGTTATCGAGCATGGTGTGGCTCTCCGTGCGCATCGTCGGCGATGGAGTCGGTGGATGCATGGCAAGTCGCATCGGACAGACCGCGCGGGGGCGAGCGGTGCGCTGCCTCGCCCGGTCCTTCCGTCCCTTCTGCGAGGGCAACGGTCATCGGCGCGGCCGCGCTGCCCGGATAACGCACCTCGACGCGTGCCGCAGCGAAGATCTGCGCATAGTGCGCGTCTAGCGGCGCATCGGTGACCAGCACGTCGATCTCGTCGGCGTTCATCGCGCGCACCAGCGCACTGTGCTCGAACTTGGCGTGCACGGCGACGACGACCCGCCGCCGCGCTTGTCCGAACGCGGCACGCGTGAACTCGACATCCCACGGCTGTGCGTCCATGAAGCGTCCCGCGCGATCGACGGCCGTCACCGAGACGATTGCGTACTTGACGTGAAACTGCCGGATGTAGGCGAGCACCGGCTCGCCGAGCGCGGCGGCGTCGTCCGCGCAGAGCTCGCCGCCCGCCATGAACACGCGATTGCCGTTGTGCTGCGCGAGCAGGCTGGCGATGGCGGCGGAGTTGGTGATCACCGTGAGCCGGGAGCGGCTGCGCAGCGCCTGGGCGATGTGCGTGCAGGTCGTACCGCTGTCGAGGATCAGCGAGTCGCCGTCTTGCACGAGTTCGCAAATCTGCTGCGCGACGATTTCTTTTTCCGCCCGGTGCTCGTGCATACGCCGCCGGAACGGCGACTCTTCCAGATGGCTGGGCAGCATTACGCCGCCGTGCACTTTGATCAGCAGGCCCTCCTCGATCAGCGGCTTGACGGTGCGTCGGATCGTTTCGTCCGATACGGCGAGCGCCTCGGCGAGCTGGGCAATCGAGGTGGTGCCCTGCGACTGGGCGATCCGCAAAATCTCGGCACGACGTAGCAACGGATACATAGGCGACCGGGGTGACCAAAAGAAAAAGGGCGCGCGAGGTGTAACGGCGCGCCAAGTTGGGCTGTCACAAATCCACAAAATAGCACACATTTCCTCGTCACTCGGAGTTTTATTGCGATTTGGATTGCCACCGGTCACCGCTCGAAAAAGACAAGATGGGCAAGTGTCTCGCGGATTCCGGGCATGCGTCATGGCCCGTTGGACAAGGCATTGTGGGCGAATTTCCACCGTGCGCCCGCTCTTCGCTGCCTTCCGCTGATTTCCGGTTTCTGTTGTTTTTTGCGTCTTTTTGTTGCAGTCTATGGCCACACGTTTTCCACACATTGCCACACACATCCAAAAAAGCGAGGTCGCCCGATGTCCACGGAAATCCCACGCCATGCTCGTGTCGTCATCATCGGCGGCGGCATCGTCGGTTGCTCGGTTGCGTGGCACCTGACGAAGCTCGGCTGGACCGACGTCGTGCTGCTCGAACAGGGGCAACTGTCGTGCGGCACGACCTGGCATGCGGCTGGTCTCGTCGGGCAGTTGCGGGCGCAGGAAAGCATGACGAAGCTGATCCGCTACTCGACGAAGCTCTACGCGGAGCTCGAGGCCGAGACCGGCCTCGCCACGGGCTGGAAGCAGTGCGGGTCGTTGTCGGTCGCGCGCACGGCAGAGCGCATGACCCAGCTGAAACGCACGGCGGCAGTCGCGCGCGCTTACGGCGTAGCCTGCGAAGTCATCGGGCCGCGCGAGGCCGGCGAACTGTGGCCGGTGATGCGCACCGACGATCTGCTCGGCGCGGTCTGGCTGCCGGGCGACGGCAAGGCGAATCCCACCGATCTGACACAGTCGCTCGCGCGCGGCGCACGCATGCGCGGCGCACGTATCGTCGAAAACGTTCGCATCACCGCAGTGCAGACTCGCCCGGCGCGTCAGGGCCGCGAGGCCTGCGGCGTCACCTGGCGCCGCAAGGACGGCGCCGAAGGGACGCTGCACGCCGACATCGTCGTCAACTGCGCAGGCCAGTGGGCCAAGGCGGTCGGGCGGCTGTGCGGCGTCACGGTGCCGCTGCATTCGGCCGAGCACTACTACATCGTCACCGAGCCGATCCCCGGCGTGCATCGCAATTTGCCCGTGATGCGCGACCCGGATGGCTACATCTACTTCAAGGAGGAGGTGGGCGGCCTCGTGATGGGCGGCTTCGAGCCGAACGCGAAGCCGTGGGGCATGGCGGGTATCCCGGAGAACTTCGAGTTCCAGCTTCTGCCGGACGATTGGGATCAGTTCGAGATCCTGATGCAAAACGCGCTCGTGCGCGTGCCGGCGCTCGAAACCGCGCAGGTCCGGCAGTTCTATAACGGGCCCGAATCGTTCACGCCGGACAACAATTTCATCCTTGGCGAGGCGCCTGAGTTGCGCCGCTTTTTCGTGGCCGCAGGGTTCAACTCGATGGGTATTGCGTCGGCGGGCGGCGCGGGCATGGCGCTCGCCGAGTGGATCGTCGCTGGCGAGCCGACCATGGACTTGTGGCCGGTCGACATCCGCCGCTTTGCGCGCTTCAATGGCAACGACACGTGGCTGCACGACCGCGTGAAGGAAACGCTCGGTCTGCATTACGCGATGCCATGGCCCAATCGCGAGCTCGATACCGCGCGGCCATTCCGGCGTTCGCCGTTGTATGCGCTGCTGCGCGACGATGGAGCGTGCTTCGGCAGCAAGATGGGTTGGGAGCGCGCAAACTTTTTCGCCCCGGGCCCCGCGGAAGCGCGCATCGACTACGCGTTCGGCCAGCAGAACTGGCTGCCGTGGAGCGGCGCCGAGCACCGCGCGTGCCGCGAGCGTGTCGCCCTGTTCGACATGAGCTCGTTCGCGAAACTGCTCGTCAAGGGGCGCGACGCCGAAGCGGTGCTGCAAGGCATCGTAGCGAACGACGTCGCCGTGCCGCCCGGCACCACCGTCTATACCGGCGTGCTGAATAAGCGCGGCAACTACGAATCGGACCTAACGCTGACCCGCCTCGCCGACGACCAATACCTGGTCGTCACGGGCTCGGCGCAGGCAACGCGCGACCTCGACTATCTGGAGAAGGCGATTGCGCCCGAGCGCCACTGCGTGGTGGTCGATGTCACGAGTCAGTACGCGGTGCTCGCGGTGATGGGGCCGCACGCTCGCGCGCTGTTGCAAAGCGTGTCGAAGGCCGACTGGCGCAACGAGGCGTTCCCGTTCGGCCAGAGCCGCGAAATCGACATCGGCTACGCGACGGTGCGCGCGACGCGCCTCAGCTACGTGGGCGAGCTGGGCTGGGAGTTGTACGTGCCGGTCGAATTCGCGGTGGGCGTCTACGAGACCTTGCACGCGGCTGGCAAGCTGTTTGGGCTCGTCAACGCCGGTTACTACGCGATCGAATCGCTACGGATCGAAAAAGGCTACCGGGCGTGGGGCCGCGAGCTTTCGCCGGATTGCAATCCGTTCGAGGCAGGCCTCGCATTCGCCTGCAAGCTCGACAAGGACATCGACTTCCGCGGCCGCGACGCCCTTTTGCGTCTGCGCGACGCGCCGCTGCGCCGGCGTCTCGTGATCCTGACGGTCGACGGCGCCGAACATCTGATGCTATGGGGTGGCGAAGCTATCTTGCGCGATGGCGAGCCGGTAGGGGCGGTAACGTCCGCCGCGTTCGGGCATACCTTGCGATGTCCGGTCGCAATGGGTTTCGTGAACCGTGCCGATGGTGCCGCCGATGCCGCGTGGCTCGCGCAAGGCCGTTATACGATCGACGTGGCGGGCGAACAGGTGAGGGCAAGCGTGCATCTGAAGGCGCCTTACGCTTGCCGAATGACTTCTTTTGGTCACGGCGACGCATCATACGCGTGACGAAAGGTGCAATCCGGTCCGATCTGTCGAGCATCGCCACCTATCCGGCCGATGCCGCGGGACGCTGCTCAATGGTTGCTTCGTCGCTCTCTCGCACGGTCAATCTATTTCTCACCGACTTGACACCGAGCACTGATCTCGCCGCGTTGGCAGCGCGCGAGATCTGCCAGCTCTCCGGCACCGTCCCGGTGAGCGTAACGACGCCGCGGCTCGACCTGATGTGAATCTTTGAATCATCCATATCCGGTACGCGCCTGAGGGCACGGCGAACGTCGCGAACTATCGAAGTATCCGGCTTGGGTCGAGGCGGTGAGCCTGAGGCCGCCACCTTTTGTGCGACCACGTCGGCCGTCACGCTCAGACCCGGTTGCGGGTTCGAATAGGCCGAGGCACTCGCGATGGCCGCGACTAAGGTTGCGCCGATTATTTTGCTCGCTTTGCTTACGTTCATGCTTTGCCTCCTTTGGGTTCTGTCAACCTTGCGGTGCAAGACAGAAAGATTGGGCGCGGCTCTACCGTTCATAGCGCGATTGAGCGATTTTGTGGCATTTCCGTGAACTTGTCCCGCCCGGCAAATCGAGTTACGCGCAACGCTGTCCGGTCAAAACCTGTCCGACAATAGCTAGCGCGGAAGCGACGAACGGGCCGCTGCCACTTAACATCCTGCAGTCGATGACAACGAAACGGATAGGGCGGTTACGCAAACCCACGCAGTCCACTGCCATCAATTCAGACGCATACGTACAAAAGAGTACGCCTTACGCGAAAATCGGAACAGGAACTTAAAGAAACGCGCCAGGCTGATACGCGGGGCGTAAATATTCGTTTTGCGCGACGCTGGGCCTCATGTGGTAAAGGCGCCTGCGGCCGAGCGGTTGAGCAGAGAGAGCACGTGTTCTTAGGAGTCTGGCAGCAGGTGTGTATTTGGGTCTTTTTGCTACCAGGGAGTGGCAATCAGCCAGGCATTCGGGCAAATCGTGACGCTGTCGAACGTCGCAATCGCCGTCCGCACACAGCGGGAGGCAGCTTAAAGCGCCATCCGGTTTCAAGCGACTTGAAGTATCCCATGGAATTGCAACGCCGCCAGGTCTCAACGGTTAATTTACCCGCGCATCGCACTCGCCAGAGTGAGGGGTTTCTGGGCTTTTCGCGTGGCACTCTTCACGAATATCTTCATTTGCCGAGGTACGTTGAAGGGTCTCTGGCGGCTTGCAGGGAATCGCTGTTTCGTCCGGCTCAATGTCGGCACAGAGGCCGATGTCCGATTGTGCGTGGCGCAGGAGCAGAGCAAGAAGTTCGGGACGCAGCCCATCACCGCGTTGCGCTGCAAGTGCATGCAGCGAGAGAAATGGCAACATGGTTTGACTCCGATCAATATTGGGCTGTTCGATTCAGGAAAGATAAAAAGTCACTTCGAATCGGCAGCCCTTACAGTCAGGCGGCAAAGGCGGATGTCGCCAACTATTTTTGAGCAGCTTGTATCGCTCGCATACCCCCATTTGGGAGTAAAGAATGATTGACGCCAAAGTGAATCATGATTTGCTCAACGAGATGATCGACGATATTTTGTTGTAGTTACACGATGAATATTCGACTACATTTTTCATCGATTCTGGCGGCCTAGTGCCGCCCAAAGGCGTTTTAAAGCATCGAGACGTGCTTAAACTGGAAATCGGCGAGGTTACCTGATCCCTCTTGTGGCAAGGATGAGGGCGACTGTGGGCACAGACAATATCCATTTAGCGATTCAGCGTATCTACGAAGCGGTTCTAGCGCCGCAAGCGTGGGAAGAGGCTGCGGCAAGTATTGTCACGGCCATCGGTGCGGACTGGGGATTTTTAATCGCGACCCAGGGAGGCGTGACGGCGCTTTCGGTGTCGGCGGGGCTTAAGCCGGTTCTTGCTCGAGGGCTTCAACGTGAATTTCAAAACCGCCTTCCGCAGTGGATCAAAAATATTCCTGTTGGAACACCGCGACGACAGTCATCAGAAATCTCAGACTCCGAGTTCAAACGCACTCACATTTATAACGAGGTAGTCAAGCCCGCGAATATGTTCTATGGGCTCGTTCTGCCGGTTTCCCACTCCGATACGCGGCAGGTTTATTTCTCGGCGGGTAGACACCTTGGTGCCATAGACTTTGGCGAGGCCGATCTTTCGGCTGCCGCAATGATAGCGCCGCACCTAACAGCGGCCTTGAACGCGCGCAGTCATATGGTGTCGGCTGATCTGCGCGCCAATGGTGCATTCGAGCTTTTGATGCGCCTCAATATAGGCGTCGTGCTTCTGGACTCGAAAGCCCGACCCGTCTTTGTCAATCGCTATGCCGAAGCGCTTTGCGAACCTCACGACGGTTTGATAATTAACCATCAGGAAGTATCTGCCCTCGTTCTGTCGGACGCGAAAAGCTTGCGGGACACGATTGCTTGCGCGATCGATATCAATGGTGACCGGTCGAATCTGACCATCAGTCGCCTGACGATGCGTGCATCGCCTCGCTGCTATGTTTCTCGACGATCTCCGCGATTACCGTTGATCGTTCGCGCCATACCGGTGATGCCGCCTGAATCCTTGGGTGGGATCAGTCCACTTGTTTGCACGGCTTTATTATTCTTCGACCCGGAGCGACCCGTTGCAGTCGATCAGTCGGACGTTGCGAAAACGTTCGGGCTCACGCCGCGAGAGGCTGAGTTCGCAGCACTACTGGCGCGCGGACATGATGTTGACGAAGCCGCGTTGATGATGGGAATCAAATCTGAGACCGCACGAGAATATCTGAAGGATATTGAGGGGAAAACACAAACTCATCGCCAGTCACAATTGGTCTCGCTGCTGCTGCGTGGTGGCACAGATATCTTTCGCGAATAGAGAATGCCCGCCGCCACCTGCGGTTCACGGCGAACGATCCCAAGGGTCCGGAAGTCAATCGCTACGACTTCCACGCAAAATCTGATCTCCTAGCCGAACGATTTCCTTGACCAGCAAATCAAGGTCGTCCCGACGGGTCCGGTGATTGCATATCGCGACCCTGAGGCAATGTACTCCTTGCACCGTTGTGTCCGACAACGCAGCAATACCAGCCTCCTGAAGCTGCAACATGATCTCGATGTTGAGAGCCTTTAACGCTTCCTCTTCCATCTCCTTCTCTGGCCGATATCTGAAGCATACGATGTTGATGTTGGTCGGCACGACCAACTCAAGGTGTCGCTCGGAGTCGATGAGGTCACTGAGATAGCGCCCCTGCGCGATGTTCTGGTCGATCAGACGGCCGAACTTCTCGACGCCATGCTCTTTCAGAGCCATCCAGACCTTCAGCGCACGGAAACCTCTGGACGTCTGCAATCCATACTCGTATAACCAGGGAGCCGAAGCAATTCCACGCGGTGTGGGTTGCAGATATTCCGGTGTCAGCGCGAATGCGCGTCGATGCGCAGCGGCGTCGCGAACGAGCGCGCAACCGACCTCGAACGGGGCGTGCAACCACTTGTGAGGATCGAGGGCAATCGAATCAGCGCGTGCGATGCCCGCAACGCGATATGCATTGTCGGGGGCGATCGCAATCAGCGCGCCGATGCATCCGTCGACGTGTAACCAGACGTCCTCTTCAGCGGCCAGGTCGGCCAGCGCCATCAGATCGTCGATCGCGCCGGTATTGACGGTCCCCGCCGTTGCGATCACGCACGCGGGTTGAAGTCCCGCGGCCCGGTCCTCTGCGATCGCATTGCGCAGAGCGGCGACGTCGATTCTCAACGCCGCATCGGTCGAGATCCGCCGCAACGCCGTATTTCCCAAGCCGAGCGACTCGATAGCCTTACGATGGCAGCTATGCATCTGATCGGAGCCGTAAAAGCGCAACGGCCGGTCGATGGCCGCTACACCATGCTCCCGCACGTCGATTCCAGCCTTCGCATTGCGCGCCACTGTCAACGCAATGATGTTTGCCATCGAGCCGCCGCTGACCAATGTGCCGCTGGCCGAAACGGGAAAGCCGACCATCTCCTTGCACCAGTCGACGACCTGCTGATCCATCAAGGCCGCCGCATGATTGCCTCCACCCAGGTTAGAACCCTGAATTGCCGCCAGAAAGTCTCCCAGTGCTCCGGTGAAGTTGCTTGCGCCCATATACCAGGACCAGAAGCGAGGATGCACGTTGCCCAGTGGATAAGGCATCAAATTGTCGCCAAGCTCGTGATAAATGCTCTCCGCCGATGACGCCGAGCGTGGCAGCGGCTGCTCGAACAAGGCCTTGGCGTCCTCGGGCATGCTTCGCCACACTGGCCGGCTGCGGACATCGCGCAGGTAGTCGACCGCATCGTCGACGATGCGGTGCGACAGTGTGCGCAGCGCAGTCCAATCGTCCGGATCGAGCGTTTCCTCGGTACGTGGCTGAACGCCGTGGATAGGGAGCAAACCGTCTGCGTCGTTCTTATCCATCACGGCACCTGTCGGGTTCGATGTTGAGCAAACAAGAATAACGCCAGCAGAAGACACAGGACGAGTAAAGGACGCCCCTCCACACCAGCGGTGAACTCATCTTTCTCGATCCGCCTCGCGCGCAAGCGCAGCGTCGATCGTCTGGAGCGCATAGAGGAAGCCCAGGCTGCCGCCCTCCTGCCGTAGCCGCTGCAGTTCCTTCAGCAATGCCGGATCGCGCTTGCCGGTTCCATACGAGACGAGCGCCCGCGCGCGCGCCACGAAAAATGCAGAAAAGGCCGATGGTTCGCGGCGCGCATAGTCTTCAAGCGCCGCCGCATGATGCGCGGCCGCATCCCAGCGTTTGCGGTCGATGCATGCATCTATCGCGTCGCGTCGAAACAGAAAGTGGTTGTGGCTCACCGCTCCGGCCGAGAGCAAAGCTTCGCCTTCCGCGAGCGCCTGTGCGAAGACCACAGGGTCATCCGTCGTGCGCGCGAGCACGCCGAGATAAGCCGCGCCCAGGTAGTTCATGCCGGTCTCGCGGCTGATCGACAGCGCCGCTTCGATATCGGCGCGCGCTTCGCGCTGACGGCCGGCAACACGATGCATTTCCGCGCTAAATGCCAGCGCTTCACCTTCGAAGCGCCTCGATTTCAGCTCGCGCGCGCACTGTAGCGCAGGTGCGACGTGCTCCCACGCGCGATCCCACTCCGCGCGATCGTGCAGGCAGTGCCAGGCAGCGTGATGCGCGACGGCAAGCGCCCGGGGATGACCCACCTTCTGCGCCGCGGCGACGCTGGCGAGCGCGGCGTCGAGTGCGCTCGCGGCTTCGCCGGTAAACCACGTGGTGATCGCCCGCATCGGCAGATTGGCAACCTCAATCCGTCCGAAGCCATGGCATTGGCAAAGTTCGATGCAGCGGCTGAAGGCCTCGTGGGCGCTGATCATCCGGCCGCGCATGTACTCTGCGTCGCCGAGGCCGCCAAGCGCGGCCGCCTCCTGTTCGGGGTCGCACGCGTCGCGCGCGAGGGCGAGGCTGCGTCCGTGTTCGCGCACGCAACCGTCGATATCGCCGCGGGGAAAACACAGGTTGCCGCGCAGGAAGTGAATGCGCGCCTGCTCGCGCGCAAGGCCTTGAGCGGCTTCGGCGGCATGATCGAGGTCGGCCCACGCACCGTCGAGATCGTCGATGATCCGCTTCACAGTCGCCCGCCCGATCCATGCGCGGCAACGCTCCGCGTCGGTCGTCGCAAATTCGAGAGCGGTTTCGAATGCATGGAGTGCCGACTTCATGTCACCGAGGTCATGCAGGACATTGCCACGCAGACACTCGAGTGCGGCGCGCTCGCTACGTTGATCCGCGAGATCGAGCCCTCGTTCGACAAGCCGGAGCGCGGTTTCATAGTGGTAGCCCGACGCCTGCGAGCGCGCTGCGTCGCAATAGGCGAGCGCTGCTCCGGGGTCTCCCGCGCGATCGAGATGTTCGGCACGCAGCAGGAGGTCGCGCTCGCCGTACCACTGTGCGGCGCGACGATGCAAATCGCGGCGCCGGCTTTTCAGCAGCCCGTCGTAAATGGCGTCGCGAATCAGCGCGTGATGGAAGATGAATCCGCTGCCTTGACGTCGTAACAGCAGACCGATCACGAGCGGTTCCAGCGCAACACCGGCATCGGCGCTAGCGCCGTCGCCATCGACGAGAAAATCGACTGCCTCCTTCTCGAACAACTGGCCGAGCACCGAGGCAGCCTGCAGCACTGTCTTATTGGCGGGATCGAGTCGATCCAGCCGTGCCTGTACGAGGCTTCTCACCGACCCCGGTACGCCGGTCCCTTGACCGTCCTGCGCGTCGTTCAGCAACTGCTCGAGAAACAGCGGATTGCCCGCCGCCCGTGCGATGCAGCGTCCCGCCAGACCTGCCTGCGCCCCGGGAAACGATCTGGCCATCGCATGCGCGTCGCTGGTGCTCAGCGGACCCAGATCGATCTGCGAATACGGCTCGCTCAGCGCCGCGCGCCACGGCTCTTCGCTCGAATCGCCGTGCGTTCGCGCGGTCAGCACGAGTACGGCCGGACATCCCGCCATCGTTGCCGACAGCCCGGCGAGGTCGCGAAGCGTCGATTCGTCCGACCAGTGAATATCCTCGACGACAAGTACCCGGGGCCGCTGGCGGCTCGCGCGTTGGACGAGCCGGGCGAGGGCGTTGCGTCGACCGCGAACGCGCATTTCATTGTCCATCGCCTCGTAGACCGTCCGGTCCTCGAAACCCATCGGTACATCGACGAGATCGTCGAGAAAGAGCGCGTCGCCAGCGTCGATCAACCCGGTATCGAGCGCATGCTCGACGCCGGCGGCACTCGCGTCCGCATCAGTTGAGCCGTCGGGTGCCAACAGGCCGCGCACGAGAGACTGAATTGCGCCACGTCCGGTTGCTGCACCGAAGTCGAGCACGAGGCCCGTATGAGAAAGGAATCCTGACTCCCGTGCCTCGCGTTCGAATTCCTCGACCAGCCGTGTTTTGCCGATTCCGGCCTCACCGCGCAGCAGAACGGTGCGTCCGACGCCGGTCTCGCGGCACGAATCGAGCACCGATCGAAACCGTTGCATCTCATGATGCCGGCCGACCAATGGCCGGCCCGGGCGCGAGCGCAGAAGGGCGGCGATGGACCACGCCGTGACCGTTTCCGCGAAGCCCTTGACCGACAGCGCGCCGCGTTCGACGCAGTCGAGGCGGTCAGCCAGCGGGCGTCGCACGGTCTCCGATATCAGGATCTGCCCCGGCTCGGCCGCATCGGTGAGACGCGAGGCGAGGTTGACCGTGTCGCCGGTGACGGTGTATTCCCTGTGAGTCGCGCTACCGGTGCCGCTTGCGACGACTTCGCCGCCGGCTATACCGATATGCACGGACACCGGCCGGCCGAGAGCGCGCGCCAGGTCGGGCATCCCGTCCCGGATCGCGAGTGCCGCCCGCACGGCGCGTTCGACATCGTTTCCATGCGAGACTGGCGCGCCGAATACGGCCATCACGCAGTCGCCGACATGCTTGTCGACGTGCCCGCCGTGCTGCTCGACGGTGCGGTCAGCCTGCTCGAAGTAGCGATCGAGCACGGCCAGTACTTCCTCCGCGTCGACTTCACGGCTCATCTGGGTAAACCCACACAGGTCGGCGAAGAGGACGGCGACTTGCCGTCGTTCGCCCTTCGCCTCGGCCGGACTCGCGGCGCCGTGCCGGGGTTCGCTTCGCGCCCGCAATTCAGTCAACGCGGCGAGCAGTTTGCGGCGATGACCCACCGAAGCAATACCCAGTTCTTTCAGATCGTCCGCGGTGAGATTGCGAAGCACGTCGGCGTCGATGGCGTTTTCGCGAAACACCGGTTCGTACCGCTCCATTCCGAGGTTGTGCAGCCATACGGCGACGTCCACGAGCCCTCCTGACAGGAAGGTTTCGAATCAGTCAAAGATAGCACGCGGTTACACCGCGCTTGGCCCGCGCTTCGAGCGTGCCAACGCGTGCGCCAACCTTGCGCCGACCTCGGCATTGTGTTTTACGAGCGCGATGTTTGTCGCCAGGCTGCGCCCGCCCGTCAACGCCTTGATGCGCGCCAGCAGGAAGGGGGTGACGGCCTTACCGGTGATTCCCTGCGCAGCGGCCTCGCCGAGCGCCTGCTGAGTCAGCGCGTCGATCTCTTCGGACGACATCGCCGCCGCTTCCGGCACCGGCGTGCTCAACACCACACCGCCGGCGAGGCCGAGGTCCCACTTGGTGCGGATGAAGCGTGCCTGCTCCGCCGCGTCGTCCAGCCTGAAGTCCGCGCGAAAGCCGCTGTCACGCGTGTAGAACGCCGCAAAGTTGTCCTGTTCGCAGCTGAGCACCGGCACGCCGTGGGTTTCCAGGTATTCCAGGGTCAGCCCGATGTCCAGAATGGACTTCGCACCGGCGCAGATCACCGCAACCGAGGTCTTCGCCAGTTCCTGCAGGTCGGCCGAGATGTCGAAGGTGTCCTGCGCCCCGTGGTGTACGCCGCCAATGCCTCCGGTGACGAAGACCTCGATGCCGGCCAGCGCCGCGCAGATCATCGTGCCAGCCACGGTCGTGGCGCCCAGGCCGCCCCTCGCCAGCACGGCCGGCAGGTCACGACGGCTGACCTTATGTACGTGATCGGAACGGCCGATCATTTCCAGTTCGTCATCCGAGAGGCCGATGTGGATTCGCCCGCCGATCAGCGCGATCGTCGCCGGCTCGGCGCCCGCGTCACGGATCAAGGCCTCCACTTCGCGCGCGGTGCGTACGTTTTCCGGGTAGGGCATGCCATGGGCGATGATGGTCGATTCCAGCGCCACGAGCGGGCGGCCTGCGGCTTGCGCAGCGGCCGCAGGCGCGCTCCAGCTCAACCAGGAGCGTGCAAGGTTGGCAACCATTTCGATCCTTTCGGTGGTGCGAATCACTGCATCATGCGGTGCAGGACCGGTTTAGGCGCCCGTGTGTCCTTGGCGCCGTAGAACGACATGGGTGGCCTTCTCCGCCGCTACGAATTCAACGCATTCGTATCCCAGAGCCCGCAAATCGACCCCTTCGAACAGCGATTCTCCCCGGCCGAGCAGGACCGGCGCGATAGCAACGTGCAGTTCATCGATGAGGCCCTCACGGAGATACTGCCGGATCGTCTCTGGCCCGCCGCCGATCCGCACGTCCATGCCGGCGGCGGCCTCGCGTGCACGGTCGAGCGCCTCGCGAATGCCCCCCGTGATGAAGTGGAACGTCGTGCCGCCTGCCATCTCGATGGGGGCACGCGCATGATGGGTCAAGACGAACACCGGGACGTGATACGGGGGACTGTCGCCCCACCAGCCTTTCCAGTTCGTGTCCGGCCAGTCCCCCCGAATGGGTCCGAACATATTCCGTCCAAGAATCCAGGCCCCGACATTCTGAAAGCCACGGGCGGCGAAATCATCGTTAACCCCAGTCGTACCGCCGTCGTTGCCGAACAAGGCTCGCTGGAACGTGCGTGTTGGGACTAGCCACTGGTGCAATTCCGTCCCGCCAACGCCGAGTGGATTGTTGATGTCCTGATTCGGGCCTGCACCGTATCCGTCGAGCGAGATGGTGAAGCCCTGAACGCGAACGCGTGTCATCGTTTCCCTCCGATTGGACGCCTAACGTAATGTGGACCGTAAATATGCGTGGTTTCAGGAACCACGCGAAATAGTCTGGCAGCAGAATTATGCTTAACGATACGTCTTCAAGAGAATTTTCTGAATTTGCAAACGGGCATACAGCAGTGATCATCCGCGCACAGGATTGCCGGCGGCAGGCGTACGATAAACAGCATCCTCCCGCGGCGACACATCCATGTTCTCGCCAATCACAGCGTCGCACTCGAAGAGCTGCCCGAGGCAACTTTGCTGCAAAGCAGCGACGTCGTGCACTCGCTCGAAAGGGGCGTGGCGCTAGACGGTGCGACCGGAGCGCTCGTTGGCCTCGTGGCGCTGGCGTTTCCTCCCGCGGAGCTCGCCATTGCGGGCGGAGCGCAGCATGTCCCGAAGGCCGATCTCGAAGGCGCGGAGCCCACGACACCGATCTTCCCGTGAGAAGCAGTCGAGACGAGGCCATCGGCGGCACCTTCGGGGCTGGTGCATGCCGAAGCTTGCCGGACGGGTAACGGGGGCGTCGCGGCCGATGCCGTTGCAAGCGGCTTTCGTTAGAATCTGTTTTCGATTCTATTACTCGTCAATTACTGGAGGCGAACGTGCCAGGGTTACTTCCCGATGTCGACCGCGAGGGACTCCTCGAATATTCGGTCGTGTACACGGACCGATCAATCAATCACATGTCGGAGCTCTTTCAAGGCGTCGTACGCGATATTTCCGGCGCCTTGAAAAAAGTCTACAACGCGAAGTCGGCCGTGATCGTCCCGGGCAGCGGAACCTTCGGCATGGAAGCCGTCGCCCGGCAGTTCGCGACGAACAGCAAGTGTCTGGTCATCCGCAATGGCTGGTTCAGTTACCGCTGGTCGCAGATTTTCGACATGGGCGGCATTCCGTCTGAATCGATCGTGTTGAAGGCGCGTCCGGTCGATCAGGGAAGGCAGGCCGCCTATGCACCCGCTCCGATCGAAGAAGTGGTCGCCGCGATCAGGCAACACAAGCCGGATCTGGTCTTTGCGCCGCATGTCGAAACGGCATCCGGAATGATGCTGCCCGATTCCTACATGCGCGCAGTGTCCGACGCCGTGCATGAGGTCGGCGGCATGTTCGTCCTCGATTGCATCGCCTCCGGCACGATCTGGGTGGACATGCAGGCCAGTGGCATCGATGTCCTGATCAGCGCACCGCAAAAAGGATGGAGCGCGTCACCTTGCTGCGCCATGGTCATGCTCAGCCCGCTCGCCCGCGAACGAATCGACGCAACGACCAGCACCAGCTTCGCTTGTGATCTTCGCAAGTGGCTGCAGATCATGGAAGCCTACGAGAACGGCGGCTTCGCGTACCACGCCACGATGCCGACGGACAGTCTCGCGACGCTGCGCGACGTCATGAAGGAAACCGAAGCATATGGCTTGGACAAAGTGAGAGCGGAGCAGCTTGAACTCGGCAAGCGCATTCGCTCACTCCTGAGCGACAAAGGCTTCAAAAGCGTGGCGGCCGAAGGTTTTCAGGCTCCGGGCGTCGTGGTCTGCTATACGGACGATGACGGCATACGATCCGGCAAGAAATTCGCCGATGCCGGTTTGCAGATCGCGGCCGGCGTCCCCCTTCAATGCGGCGAGCCTGAAGACTTCAAAACCTTCCGCGTAGGATTATTCGGCCTGGACAAACTGCATGACGTCGAGGGCTCGGTCGCCAGGTTCGCCAAGGCGCTGGACAGTATTCTTTAGAGCGTTTTCCGAAGCATGTGCGCATCGCTCGCCTTCGCAGCCGCATCGGCGGGAGGACTCCGGGACCTACCGGAATAGCTACGCGTGGGATACCGTTTCGACGACGACGCCAAACTATGTCGAGGCAGTGGTTGGCGTGCACGGTGGTATCGCCGAACCGCTCAAACCTGCATCGATTGGTTCGCCTGGGCAGTGATTTCCCGCCGCTTTGCGGCATGAGTGTCGTGAAGAACCGCCCGACTATGTCGGGCGGTTTTTTTCTTTACGCGTCAGTTCGTGCCCCTCATGCTGCCAGCGCCTCGCCGTGATGAAACGGATAGTCGGTATAGCCGATTTCCGTGCCACCGAAGAACGTCGGGCGATCGTACGGATTGAGTGGCAAACCCTTGCGCAAACGTTCCGGCAGGTCCGGATTGGCGATGAAGTCGCGGCCGAAAGCAACGAGATCGGCGTCGCCCGCTTGCAGGATGGCTTCGGCCGTGTCGCGCTTGAACCCTCCCGCGGCGATGATCACGCCGTGATAGTGCCGGCGAATCAGTTGCGCGGCGACAGGGTTCGGGTCTTTCGAATCGTCGTCGACATTGCCAAGCACGCGCGGTTCGATCAGATGCAGATACGCGAGATTCATCGCATCGAGCTTCTCAGCGACGAACGCGAAAAGGCCTTCCGGGTCGCTATCCGACATGTCGCCCCAACTGCCGCTCGGGCCCAGGCGCACGGCGACGCGCTCGCTGCCCCACACCGAGATGACCGCTTCGGTCGCTTCGATCAGCAAACGCGCGCGATTTTCGAACGAGCCACCATAGATGTCCGTGCGTTTGTTGCTGCCGTCCTGCAGGAACTGATCGAACAGATAGCCGTTGGCCGCATGCAGTTCGACGCCATCGAAGCCGGCCTCTTTGCCGCGCAGCGCGGCGTGGCGAAAGCTCTCCACGAGATCGGCGATTTCCGTCAAGGTCAGCGCGCGGCTCGGTGTGTTGGGGATCCAGCCTGCTTCCGTATAGGCCACGCCGCCGTGCGGCACGGCGGAAGGTGCGACCGGCTGCGCACCATCGGGCTGCAATTGGCTGTGCGACTGGCGTCCCGCGTGATACAGCTGGAGGAAGATGCGACCGCCTTTGGCGTGCACGGCATCGGTAACCCGCTTCCAGCCTTCGATCTGGCTGTCGTCGTAGAGCCCGGGCGCGCCGAGATAGCCATTTCCGTTGGGTGCCGCGATGGTGGCTTCGCTGATCAGCAAACCGCCTTGCGAGGCGCGCTGCGCATAATACTCGGCCATCAGCGGGCCGGGTCGCGCGCCTTGCTCGGCGCGCATGCGGGTGAGCGGCGCCAGCACGACGCGATGTGAAAACTGGAAGGGACCCACCTGGATGGGTGAATGAAGTTTGAACATGACTCTCTCCGGTTGTAGTCGCTGTCGATGGCAATCGACTGTGGTGAGGAGAGTGTAGGAACCGATCGAAAGAAGAATGGGCCAAGGTTCCGAATATATCGGACAGAAATGTCCTAAATTGAAAGCCGCGCCGCGGTTTCGGCGAGCCAGCCCACCAATCGTCCGGGGAAATGCTGATGGATAGCTTTGGCGGTATTTCTCTATTCGTGCAGGTCGCCGATACACGCAGCTTCACCGAAACGGGACGTCAACTCGGCCTCTCGTCGTCGGCCGTTGGCAAGAGCATCGCGCGGATGGAAGAGCGCCTCGGCGTGCGGCTATTTCATCGGAGCACGCGCAGCATCACGCTGACTGCGGAAGGCGCGCTGTTTCTCGAGCGCTGCCGTCGCATTCTCGGAGAAATCGAAGCCGCCGAAGCTGAACTTTCCGGTGCTGCTGGGAGCCCGCGCGGCCGATTGCGAATCAGCACGCCGCAGTTGTCGGGCCTCATCATGCCGGCGCTGGACGGGTTTATGGCGCAATACCCGGACATCGAACTCGATGTCGATCTGTCGGATCGCATGGCGGACATTATCGAAGAGGGCTTCGATGCCGTCATTCGTACCGGCGAGCAGCACGACTCGCGGTTGGTGTCGCGTCGGCTGGGTTCGTGCGGTCAGGTCCTGGTCGGCTCCGCTGCTTATCTCGAGCGCCACGGCACACCCGCGCATCCGTCCGAACTCGCCACTCACGCCTGCCTGCTGCATAAATTTCCGGCTACGGGCAAGTTCGAACGCTGGCCGTTCCGGCTCGGGGCGTCGGAAGCTCAGCCGGAATTACCCCAGACGTTCTCGGCCAATACCATCGAAGTGCTGGCCTTTCTTGCACTTCAGGACAAAGGCCTTGCGTTCCTGCCGACATTCATCGTGCGTGATGCATTGTCGAGTGGGGCGTTGCGGATCGTGCTCAACGACTACATCGAACAGACCGTGACTTTCTGGATTCTGTGGCCCGCGAGCCGTTACGCTTCGCCGAAGCTCAGGGTGTTCATCGACTACATCGGACGGCACTTGCGGATTTGATGTTGGATTCGATGTGGCATGCGATTTCACGATCCAGCCACCAGAACCGTCAAGACGGAATTTGTCAATTGGGCCGGTGTATAGCGGGTTCGAAATTTTGTGAGTGCTACTGAGTCACTGGATCGTGACAATACATCGGGGCCCGCGAGTGGCAACCTGGAAGCGTCAATGAACGATTCTGTAATCACAAGCGACAAAACCGTGCACGCATGCCCCGTATTGGACGAGCGACAGGAAAACGCGCTCGGCCGTGGTGCCCGGGCACATTCCACCTGTACGCCGCATTCCGCGACGAAGCCTTCTGACGGTCCCGCCACCCGATGCCGTTCCGTTCCTCACAACATCCATCTGACCGCCGAAGGACCCAACACTCGGCTCCTCGGATAACTCTCCCGCTGCAATACCGTTCGTGCGAATGGCATGACAGTTGCTTTGAACGTCCCCGCGCGCTGAGCCACGGTCATCGGCGGCCAGCATCGGGATGGGCGACCAACGGAGGACAAATTGAAACTAATAAGTGCGGTAATCAAGCCATTCAAGCTTGATGAGGCTCGAGAAGCCTTGTCATCGCTTGGCGTCTCTGGAATCACGGTTACGGAGGTTAAGGGCTTTGGGCGTCAGAAGGGCCACACCGAAATGTATCGGGGCGCGGAGTACGTCGTCGATTTCCTGCCGAAAGTGAAGATCGAGGTCGCCGTCCCGGACGACATCGTCGATCAGGCTATCGAAGCGATCGAGCGTGCGGCGCGTACTGGAAAGATTGGTGACGGGAAGATCTTCGTGACGCCGATCGAACAGGTGATCCGGATCCGCACCGGCGAGACCGGCGCCGACGCCCTATAAAGACACTGGGATAAGAGGAAAGAGAGATGCGCAAACTGTTGATGACGTTGTTGATGGCGGGCTCGTTGCTCGCGGGCGGGCTGAGCCCCGCATTCGCGCAAGACGCCTCGGCGCCCGCGGCCGCCTCCGTGCCGGTCGCGCAAGCGTCCACGGCTCCCGCGGCGGATGCCGCTGCATCGGCCCCGGCCGCGCCGACCGCCCCGTTCTCGGTCGATTCATCGAAGATCAACTCCGGCGACACCGCGTGGATGCTGACCTCGACCGCGCTGGTGCTGTTCATGACGATCCCCGGTCTCGCGCTGTTCTACGGCGGCATGGTCCGCAAGAAGAACGTGCTCGCGACGCTGATGCAAAGCTTCGCGATCACCTGTCTGGTGACGATCGTCTGGACCGTGGTCGGCTACAGCATCGCGTTCACGCCGGGCAACTCGTTCATCGGCGGCTTCTCGCGGGTGTTCATGACGGGCATGAACTACATCAAGGGCGACAAGGCCACGACGCTGACCGTCAGCCATCTCGCGCCGACGATCCCCGAGACGGTCTACTTCGTCTATCAGATGACCTTCGCGATCATCACGCCGGCGCTGATCACCGGTGCGTTCGCGGACCGCATGAAGTTCTCGGCGATGCTGGTGTTCATGACGCTGTGGTCGATCCTCGTCTACTCGCCGATCGCGCACATGGTGTGGGAGCCGAGCGGCTGGCTGGCTACCGCGGGCATCCTCGACTTCGCGGGTGGCACGGTGGTGCACATCAACGCGGGTATCGCGGGTCTGGTCTGCTGTCTGGTGCTCGGCAAGCGCGTCGGCTACGGCAAGGAAGCGATGGCGCCGCATAACCTGACGCTGACGCTGATCGGTGGCGCGATGCTGTGGGTCGGCTGGTTCGGCTTCAATGCGGGTTCGGCGGTGGCGGCGGACGGCCGTGCCGGCTTCGCGATGTTCGCCACGCAGGTGGCGACCGCCGCGGCGGCGCTCGCGTGGATGTTCGCCGAATGGGCGGCCAAGGGGAAGCCGTCGGTGCTCGGTATCGTGTCGGGCGCGGTCGCGGGTCTGGTGGCGGTGACGCCGGCATCGGGCTTCGTCGGCACGCTGGGCGCGCTGGTGATCGGCATTGTCGCCGGTGTGCTCTGCTTCTGGTCGGCCACGTGGCTCAAGCACAAGCTCGGCTACGACGATTCGCTCGACGCGTTCGGCGTGCACTGCGTGGGTGGGATCGTCGGGGCGATCCTCACGGGCGTGTTCGCGGTCAAGGACATCGGCGGCGCGGACGGCGACGTGTTGCTGCAACTCAAGGGTGTCGCGACGACGCTGATCTACAGCGGGGTGGTTTCGTTTGTCCTGCTCAAGGCGATCGACGCAGTGATGGGATTGCGCGTTGCCGAGGAAGAAGAGCGCGAAGGACTGGACCTGGTGCTGCACGGCGAGGCGGTCGAATAACGGTTACGCCGCGGATGGAGTGGGTACGACGGTCACCGCCCGTTATTTGGGGTGGCCCGTACCCGCGGACGTCTGTGCCACGCAAGGCGGGGCGCCTGCGTGCCTTCGGTTGGGGGCCGGGCGCTTACAGCGGTCAGGCCACGACAGAAGCCGGGGAGGTCGTGCCGGGTTCGAGCAATCGGATTTCCGCCAGTCAATGAAAAAGGATAATCAGCAGCATATTGCCGTACTGGTTGTTCTCATATCCCAAATCGCCTTCCTGGCAATGTTCGCATTCGCTGAACATCTCGTCAGGCATAACAAATGGATCGCCGCAGGATTTGGATTCGACCTTTTATTCGGGCTGATTTTGTCGGTCGGGTTTGTTGGGACATGGCGCGCACGGTCTATCGATTCAGATTTTCTTGGCCTTCTTCTGGCCAATCCGGTCGAGCTGGCTGTCGTTATTGCGACCGCCGGTCAGTTAGTGGCCATTCTCCTTGTTTAATGTCATCGGAAAGCGTGAGCTGAAGTGACGCGGCTGTGTGCGTAACGTGAAGCATGAACGCAGCCGCGTCGCCACATACGCTCAGCTATCGGCATGACTCGCGATAAAACTCGCGAATGCGTTATACGGAAGCGCAAGCGCCGTGCCGTCGATCATCAGGCCGTAGGTGGAGTCCCCGCTATCGAGCTCGTAATACATCGCCGATTGGATGTTCTTCGTCTTTCTCGCCTGATAATAAGTGAGCAGACGCGAGCTGATGTAGTTGGCCCGATACGCCTCGGTCTTCTCCGGTCCAGTGTTCCATTCCGAGATCACGAACGGGACGCCATATCGGGCTTTGCAATAGGTGGGCAAATCGAAGCCCGGGCCGGACCCGTCGGTGCCGATGTCGAAGATGTCGCCATACACCTCGTAGTTGTGCCATGTAGTCAGGTCCCACCTCACGGTCGGATGGCCGCTCGTGCCGTCGGGCTGCTTGCCATCCCACAGAGCGTCGGATGCGCCGGTATCGGCAACACAAAAGTTGACGCCGCATTTGGCATCCGCCTGCACCGACTTCACTCCGTCGATCATGCCGCGCATCACGCCGCGCATCAGCGGCCAGTTCGCATTGTTGAAGTCGACGACGTTCGTTCCCGCGTTGGTCGAGTCGAGAATGATCCCATTCGCGCGCGTCAGCTCGTTACCGCATTCATACATGGTCACGCCGTGGGGTTGCAATGCCGACGCGACAGCGACCGCGCAATTGAAGCCCCGCGTATAGGCCGCCGATTCGCTCGTGAACAGGTTGCCGTTACCGTCGTAGATGCCGACGTCCACCAGCACGAAAAGCTTCAGGCCCGCGGGCTGGAATGCTTGTGCCAACGCCACGACCTTGGCGAGTTGCGGTGCGTAGTCGGTACAGCTGAGCCGGTACGTCGAGCAGCCGAGGGCTTGCATGATCGATACGATCTGTGACGTCGAATACCGGTAGTCGTAATGCCCGTTGATACCGTGAAACGAGCCGGCCGGTGCCGCGGTCGCGATGCGCGGATCGTTGCACGGCAACCATTGATCGGCACCGCCGCATACATAGAACTGACCGCCGGTCGATTGTGCCCAGAACTTACCGCCGTACCACAGCAGAAGCGTCGCATCCGACATCGTGCCGACGGCAGTGCGATTGCGGTACACGACGCCATTCTCAACGGTCCATATCGAGCCGGCCTTGTCGATCAGATACGTCGCGGGCGGGATCATGGCGCCGTCGGCCGAGGTGCCGCCCAAGCGCGGGTCATTGCACGATCGCCATGTCGTCCCATTCCATCCGTAAAACTGACCGCCGGTTCCCTCGTGATAGATCGCATTCCCGTACCAGAGGATCAACGAAACGTTGTAGGTGTTGCCCGCGGCGACGCCGTTCCTGTAGACAGACCCGCCGACCAGGGTCCACGACGCGTTCTGACTGTCGATGATCACCGTCGCCGGCGGGATCGTCGTGTTCTGTGGCGAAGCGTTCGAAGCGTTGCCGGGCGACCCCGAGTTCGGCTCCGATGCAGAGCCGGAGCTGGCGCCCGAGGTCGAGCCGGATGTATCGGTGGGCCCAGTCCCACTCGATGGCGTCGGTGACGAGCCGTTCGCCACGGGGGTCGCATTACCCGTCGAGATCGGAATACTTGCGGCAGTCGTGCCCGTCGAGGCCGCGATGCCGGAGGTTGCTGTGCCGGTAGAGGGTGCTGCGGTGCCCGACGGACTCGCGGAATTGCCCGTGGAAGAACCGCCGGCATCCGGCGTGCCACTACTACCACCGCCGCCGCATGCGCTCAATACGACGCTTCCGCCGAGCGCAGAAAGACAACCAAGAAATTGACGTCGACCAATCATGACAATAGCGCGGGCTGCCGCGAGGCGGCCCACGAGAAAATCGGGAGAGAGTTGGGGAGTCCTGCGGGTCGCGAGTGCGTCGCGTGAGCCGTTCAGGACATTCGATGTGCGGTAGTGGATGGTCTTTCGTGGCGACCGATCACTGAGTCCGGCAAGTCATGCCTGTGTGTCGGCACAAATTGCACGTGGGAGCAGGGTTGTTCGGAAATAAATTCTTTTCGCTCGCAATGGACGGACTGCGGAAAGATTTCACTCTCCGGGTGAGGAGGGGGAATTGGACGATGTCTGGGCGGCGGCGGGCGTGGATGGCCACCGCGTTTCGCTACCGGTAGATCGACAGCATTGCCAAGCCGCGTGCGCGGCCCAGTAACAGATCGCGTTCTGCTTGTCGAACACGAACGATGCGGATGCCGGCGACAGCCGAGAATTCAGTGTTGATGCCGCCTATGTGCGATGCGGCCCGACGATGCCCAGCCGCGCGATGCGCCGGTACAGCGTCGCGCGCGATATGCCCAACACCTGCGCGGCGGCATTGGGCCGCCACTGGCAACGCGTGAGTGCCGCAACGATCCTGGCCCGCTCGTCGTCGGCGCTGGCCGGCGACGTGAAGTCCGCCGCGAGAGCGGGCGTCGCGGCGGGTGCGAGTTGCGCGGCGAAGTCCGGCGACACGTGCCGCAACTCGACGCGAGCCGAATCGCAGACCGCGCACGCATAGCGCAGCACGTTGCGCAGCTGCCGGATATTGCCGGGCCACGAGAAAGCGGCAAGACGCTCGGCGAATTGCGGATCGAGCATCAGCACATGGCTGGCCGCCTGTGCTTCCTCGTTGAACACCGTATCGATCACATCGCGGATGTCGGTGCGCTCGCGCAGCGGCGGCATCCGCAGCGTCGCGCCGCTGAGTCGATAGTAGAGATCTTCGCGGAACGTTCCCGCTTCGACCATCTGCACCAGATCGCGGTGCGTCGCGCAGATCACGTCGATATCGACGCGCACCGGCGCGTCGCCGCCGAGCGGCACCACTTCGCCCTCGGCGAGCACGCGCAGCAGCCGTGTTTGCAGGCCGAGCGGCATGTCGCCGATTTCATCGAGAAACAGCGTGCCGCCGTGCGCGAGCGCGATCTTGCCGCGTGCGCCGCGACTGCGCGCGCCGGTGAACGCGCCGGGCGCATAACCGAACAGTTCGCTCTCGATCAGCGGCTCCGGAATCGCACCGCAATTCACGGCGACGAACGGCCGCGTACGCCGCGAACCCGAGTCGTGCACCGCGTGCGCGAACACTTCCTTGCCGACTCCGGTTTCGCCAAGCAGCAAAACCGGCAGCCGCTTGCCGGCGATCCGCAACGCGACTTCCGCATTGCGCGCGATCCGTTCGTCCGAGCTGTGCAGAAAGCGGCTCATTGCGCCGATGCTGCTATCGGCGTGCACATCGCCCGGCCGTGTCGTGGCGAGCGGGCGAGCCGCGCGTCTCATCGGCGCGCGAATGCGCGCATACAGCATCGCGCCGGTCGCGCGCAGCCGCAGCGCCACGATCATGTCGGTGCGCGCGACGTCGTGCAGACGGACCTCGGACGTATCGAATATCTCGTCGATGTGACGCGGACCGTCGAGGCCCGCGATGCTCTCGTGCGCCTTGCGGTTTGCGGCGGCGATGTTGCCGCATTCGTCGAATGCGATCAGTGCTTCGGGTTGCGCTTCGACGAAATGGCGGCTTTGATGGCCGAACAGGACCCAGTGCTGTGCGGTCTGGTTCAGGAAATAGCCATCCTCGATCAGACTCGCGCTTTGCCGCACCAGTTGAAAAACCAGCCCCTGGCTGTCGCGGTTGTCGGGCGATCGAATCGCCGATGCATCGAGCACGCCGATCAGCTCGCCGGTCGGCGCGAAGATCGGCGAGGCACTGCACGTGAGCGTCGTGAATGCGGCCCGGAAGTGATCGGTCTTGTGCACGGTGATCGGCGCGAGATCGGTGAGCACGTTCGCGATGCCACAGGTGCCTTCTTCGCGCTCGGACCAGCACGAGCCGATGTGCAGCCCCGCATGCTTGAAATCGTTGCGCCGGTCGCGGTCGATCCGATAGTCGATCGTGACGCCGTGCGCGTCGGACAGCATCACGCAATAGTCGGCGACGCGGATCATCTCGTGCAGCCGCGTCAGGCACTGGCCCGACGCACGCAGAAAGGCTTCCTCCTTGCCTTGGACTTCGCGCAGCTCGGCGGACGACAGCACGCGCGGGCCGATCACGGAACTGGGGTCGAGCCGGTACTGCTCGAATGAGCGCTGCCACGACGACACGAGGCGCGGCGAATTCGCAGGCGCGGGCAAGCGCCCTTCGATGGCCCCGCGTACGCGATCGACGTGCTGCGTTTGAGAAACATAGGGCATGGCCGGCTCCAGGCGAGCGACACCGAGTAGGCGAGTCCCTGTCTTGTAGCACATCCGCAACGAGCAATCACATTGCGGCGCAGCACTCGACGCGCGTGAGACGAACGTCTCAGAGGCTGGCGAGACGCTGGTCGCATCGCGCAAACCCTTGTCTGGCGCGGTACCGCGCAGGCGTCGCGACGTGCGTCGAAACTCGCGCCACGTCGCGGGGCGTGCTCGTGAGACACAGTGAACTGCGCGGCGCAGGTCCGATGAAAGCGGCCGGGAACCCGGGCCCCCGCGTCTGCCCTTTGAATACAACGCTTTCGGCGCGTGAGCATGGCGCGCAAGCAACTGGCCCGAGCTTTGCAGTATCGCTGGCAGACGAAACCAAACGCAAAAGCAAACGCGAAAGCAAGCGCTCTTCAGCACAGCAAGTCCGCTTCGCAACTCGCGCACAGGAGACAAGCCAGTGTTATCGCCCCTCACCGTCGGCGTGATCGCGAACCCTGCATCGGGCCGTGATATTCGACGCCTCACCACACACGCCTCGGTGTTTCCGACCGCCGAGAAAGCGAACATGGTCGTGCGCCTGCTCGCGGGCCTCGGCATGCTCGGCGTCGCGCGCGTGCTGACCTTGCGTGACCGGACCGGTGTCGCCGCCTTGGTGCTGCGTGCGCTCGAAACGCATGCGGCCGTAGCAGAGCCGCAGCCCTGGCCGAAGGTCGAATTCCTCGAACTGCCGATCACGGACAGCGCAGCGGACACCCACGCAGGTGTCGCGCGGATGGTCGGGCTGGATGTCGATCTGATCGCGGTGCTCGGCGGCGACGGCACGCATCGCGCGGTGGCCGCGCATTGCGGCGACGTGCCGCTGCTGACGCTGTCGACGGGCACCAACAACGCGTTTCCGGAACTGCGCGAAGCGACGGTGGCGGGCCTCGCGGGCGCGCTCGCGGCTTCCGGGCTCGTGCCGCCCGAGGTCGCGCTGACGCGCAACAAGCGTCTCGTGGTCCGCTGCGTCGCGGGCCCGAACGAGGGGCGCGAGGAAATCGCGCTGGTCGATGTGTGCGTAAGCCGGCAGCGGTTCGTCGGCGCGCGGGCCGTCTGCGAGCCCGCGGATCTCGAAGCGCTGTTTCTGACGTTCGCGGCGCCCGATGGCATCGGCCTGTCGTCGATCGGCGGCGCGTGGGCCCCGGTCGAGCGCGGCGCGCCGTACGGGCTGCATATGACGTTCGCGCGCGCGGGCGAGTCCGGCGTGCCGATCTTCGCGCCGCTCGCGCCGGGCCGTGTCGATCGGGTGACGATGCGCACCTGCGAGCGCTTCGAAGCGGGCTGCTGGACGCCGCTGCATACGGAACAAGGGACGCTCGCCTTCGACGGCGAGCGCGAGATCGAGCTCGAACGTGACGACCGCTACGAGATCGCGCTCGATTGGGCGGGACCGCTGACCGTCGATGTCGGCCGCACGCTGCGCTTTTGCGCGTCGCGGCAGTTGATGCGCGAAGCGGCGACCCGTCCGAGGTAATCAAAGGAGGAAGCGAACGTCTGAAGCACAGCTGGCTGAAGTAGTAGTGACCATCGAGATCATTCCAAGGAGACACACCATGTCGGTTTCGACGCAGTTGAGCAAGGAAAAGCTGCTGGAAGCGTACCGGATGATGCGCACGATCCGCGAGTTCGAGGAGCGTCTGCACGTCGAATTCGCGACCGGCGAGATACCCGGCTTCGTGCATCTGTATGCCGGCGAAGAGGCGTCGGCGGTCGGCACGATGATGCATCTGAACGACGCGGATTACGTTGCGACCACGCACCGTGGTCACGGCCACTGCATCGCGAAGGGTGTGGACGTGCGCGGCATGATGGCCGAAATCTACGGCCGCAGCACCGGCGTGTGCCGCGGCAAGGGCGGCTCGATGCACATCGCCGATCTGTCGAAAGGGATGCTCGGTGCCAACGGGATCGTCGGCGCGGGTGGTCCGCTCGTGTGCGGCGCCGCGCTCGCCGCGAAGCTGAAGAAGACCGGCGGCGTCGGCGTGTGCTTTTTCGGCGACGGTGCGTCGAACCAGGGTGTGATCTTCGAATCGATGAATCTCGCTTCCGTGTGGCGCCTGCCGGCGATTTTCGTCGCGGAGAACAACGGTTATGCGGAGGCGACCTCGTCGACGTGGTCGGTCGCGGCCGACAACATCGCCGACCGGGCGAGCGGCTTCGGCATGCCCGGCGTGATCGTCGACGGCTTCGATTTCTTCGCGGTGCACGAGGCGCTCGGCGCCGCGATCGAGCGGGCCCGCGGCGGCGGCGGCCCGACCCTCGTCGAAGTGAAGCTGTCGCGCTATTTCGGGCACTTCGAAGGCGATGCGCAAACCTATCGCGCGCCCGGTGAGGTGCAGAAGCTGCGTGACGAAAAAGATTGCCTGAAGCGTTTCGAGGAGCGCGTCGTGCGCGCCGAAATGCTCAGCGCCGACGAACTGCGCGGCGTCGATGCCGAGGTGAAGCAGTTGATCGACGGCGCGGTGACGGAAGCGAAGGCCGCGCCTTTGCCGACTGCCGCTGACCTGCTGACCGACGTCTACGTGTCCTATCCGTAATCCACAGCGCGAACCAATCAATCAGGAGACAGTCATGGCACGGAAGATCACGTTTTCCCAGGCGATCAACGAAGCGCTGAGCCAGGAGATGGCGCGCGACGAAACCGTCATCGTGATGGGCGAGGACAACGCGGGCGGCGCCGGGTCCCCCGGCGAGCAGGATGCGTGGGGCGGTGTGCTCGGTGTGACGAAAGGGCTCTTTCACAAGTATCCGGGGCGCGTGCTCGACACGCCGCTATCCGAAGGCGGCTTCATCGGCGCGGCGGTCGGCGCGGCCGCATGCGGGCTGCGTCCGGTGGCCGAGCTGATGTTTATCGATTTCATGGGCGTGTGCTTCGACCAGATCTTCAATCAGGCTGCGAAGTTTCGCTACATGTTCGGCGGCAAGGCAGTGACGCCGGTCGTGATTCGCACGATGCAGGGCGCGGGCCTGCGCGCGGCCGCTCAGCACTCGCAGATGCTGACGTCGTTGTTCACCCACATACCCGGTCTGAAAGTGGTGTGTCCGTCGACGCCGTACGACGCCAAGGGCCTGCTGATCCAGGCGATCCGCGACAACGACCCGGTCATCTTCTGCGAGCACAAGCTGTTGTATGGCCGCGAGGGCGACGTGCCCGAAGAGTCGTATGCGATTCCGTTCGGCGAAGCGAACGTGGTGCGCGAAGGCGACGACGCGACGATCGTCACCTATGGCCGGATGGTTCATCACGCGACCGACGCCGCCGAAAAGCTCGCGAAAGAGGGCATCCAGGCCGAGGTGATCGATCTGCGCACGACCTCGCCGCTCGACGAGGAAACGATATTGGAAAGCGCTGAGCGCACCGGGCGCGTCGTCGTGGTCGACGAGTCGAATCCGCGCTGCTCGGTCGCGACCGATATCGCCGCGCTGGTCGCGCAGCGCGCGTTCCATTCGCTGAAGGCGCCGATCGAACTCGTGACCGCGCCGCATACACCCGCGCCTTTCGCAGGCGTGCTCGAAGACCTGTATATCCCGTCGGCGGAGAACATCGCCGCGGCCGTGCGGAAAGTAAGGAGCTGAGCAATGCCGATTCACATGATCACGATGCCCAAGTGGGGACTGTCGATGGAGCAGGGGCAGGTCAACGGCTGGCTGAAGGAGGTCGGCGAAAAAGTCGCGAAGGGCGACGAGATACTCGACGTCGAGACCGACAAGATTTCGTCGGGCGTCGAGTGCGCTTTCGACGGCACGCTGCGCCGGCAGATCGCGCAGCAGGGCGACACGCTGCCGATCGGCGCGCTGCTCGGCGTCGTCGCGGACGCCGAGACGTCCGATGCCGACATCGATGCTGCCGTCGAGGCGTTCCAGCGCGACTTCGTGCCGGCCTCCGCGGATGCCGCGGACGCGGGACCGCAGCCGGAAAAAGCGCAGATCGGCGGGCGCACCCTGCGTTACCTGAAGATCGGCGACGGCGGCACGCCCGCGGTGCTGATCCACGGCTTCGGCGGCGATCTGAACAACTGGCTCTTCAATCATGCGGATCTCGGCGCGCACCGCGCCGTGTGGGCGCTCGATCTGCCGGGGCATGGCGAGTCGGGCAAGGCGCTCGACACGGGCAGCCTCGACGAACTGGCCGACAGCGTGATCGCGTTTCTCGACGACCGGGGTATCGAGCGCGCGCATCTGGTCGGCCATTCGTTGGGCAGCGCGGTGTCGATGACGGTCGCCGCGAAGGCCCCCGAACGCGTCGCGTCGCTGGCCTTGATCGCGGGCGCGGGGCTCGGCGACGAGATCAACCGCGAGTACATCGAAGGCTTCGTCGAGGGCAGCAGCCGCAACACGCTGAAGCCGCATCTGGTGAAGCTGTTCGCCGACGGGTCGCTGGTCACGCGGCAATTGATCGAAGACATCGTCAAGTACAAGCGGCTAGAAGGCGTGAACGACGCGCTGCGCAAGATCGCCCTGTCCGCGTTCGAAGGCGGGGTGCAAACCCGCGTCTATCGCGACCGGCTCGACACGCTGGCACCGCGCACGCTGGTGATCTGGGGGGCGCAGGACCAGATCATTCCGGCCGCGCACGCGCAGGGCTTGCCCGCTCAGGTGCGCGTGCACGTGATCGACGGGAAAGGGCACATGGTGCAGATGGAGGCTGCATCGGACGTGAACCGCCTGCTCAACGAGTTCTTCGGATAACCGCGATGGACGCCGCTTCCGATACCGACAGCCTCACGGCGCTTGGCCAGCATGGCAAGCGCAACCGCGACAAGCTCGCCCGCATTCCGGTGAAGATCGTGCCGGCGGACCATGCCGCCGTATTGCCGAAGCCGCCCTGGCTGCACGCGCGGCCGATGATGAGCGAAACCGTCGCGGGCATGGCGGCGGTGCTGCGCGAGCACAAGTTGCATTCGGTCTGCGAGGAGGCGATGTGTCCGAACATCGGCGAGTGTTTTGCGCAGCGCACCGCGACATTCATGATCATGGGAGGGATCTGCACGCGGCGCTGCGCATTCTGCGACGTCGCGCATGGCCGGCCGCAAGCGCTCGACGACGACGAGCCCGCGCGGCTCGCCGACGCCGTCGCGGCGCTCGGGCTGCGCTACGTCGTGATTACATCGGTGGACCGCGACGATCTGCGCGACGGCGGCGCCGCGCACTTCGCGCGCTGTATCGCGCTCGTGCGCGAGCGCGTACCGGGCATTCGCGTGGAAATCCTGACGCCGGATTTTCGCGGGCGGATCGAGCGCGCGCTCGATGCGCTGTCCGGGGCGTGGCCGGACGTCTTCAACCACAACATCGAGACGGTGCCGTCGCTGTATCGGGCGGCGCGGGCAGGCGCGGACTACCGCGGCTCGCTCGACCTGCTGTCGCGTGCGAAACGCCAGAACGCGGCGGTATTGACCAAATCCGGCCTGATGGCCGGCCTCGGCGAGACCGACGGCGAACTGCTCGCGACGATGCGCGATCTGCGCGCGCACGACGTCGACGTGCTGACGATCGGTCAGTATCTCGCGCCGTCGCGGTATCACATGCCGGTGCGCAGATATGTGCCGCCCGCGACTTTCGACATGCTGCGCGACGAAGGTTTGAAGATGGGGTTCGTCGAAGTGGTGGCGGGGCCGCTCGTGCGCTCGTCGTATCACGCGGATCGCACGCCGCACGGCCGTGCCCCAATCCCGTGAATACCTCCCCGTAACCTCGGCTTTTCGACCGATTGGTCGCCTCGCAGGTAGCCGACAATTGGTGGCTATGCGAGGCGAGTCCCAGCGCGCGGCTGCCTCCCGGACGACGAAACGGTATTCGTCACCACGTGCACTTTGTCGAGGCAGACATGTCAAGCAACATTACGATCACGGACGAACTCGTAGCTGAAATCGCAAACCGGATGGCCGACGAGGGCCAAAAGGTGTCTCCCGTAGCTATCTGGTCCGAAGTTCATAGCGGTTCGGTGGTCGCGGTGTCCGCGGCATTGCGCAAGTGGCGCGAAACGCGCGCCGCGCGCGTGCCGCAGGTCGTCGAACGTCCTGCTTTGCCGGAAACCGTGACGGACACCATGCGCGAAGCGCTCGACCGGCTGTGGACGTCGGCGCAGGACGAAGCGGAACGCTCGGTGGCGCGACGCCTCGCCGCGATGCGCCAGCGTGTCGAGGACGCCAGCAACGAGCGCGACGAAGCGCTCGCCGAGCTGCAAACCACTGTCCAGGAACTCGACGCGTTGCAGGTCCAGCTGGACAAGATGACCAGCGCCTATGACGAGAAGGTCGATGCCGTGGCCGGGCTCGAAGAGGACATCGCGCTCGCGGTGCAACGCACCGACGCAGCCGAGAAGCGCGCGCAGGAGCTGGCCGACCGCGTTTCGCACCTCGAAGCGGAACTGGAGCGCGCGGAACAGGCCGCCGGGCGTGGAGCGATTGCGGGCGACGAGAGCGATGCCGCAGGCGAGAGCGAGGTGGCGAGCGAGTCGGCGGAGTCGGTTGTCGAAACGCCGGCCGGCGAAGCAGAGCGCGCGGCGCTGGAAGCGGAGCATGCCGAAGCGGTCGCTCGTCTTCAGAGCGAGCTCGAAGCGATCCGCGCGGAGCTGCAGGCCGAGCAGGAAGCGCATACGGCCCGGCGCGAAGAGGTCGCGGGCGCGCAGGCCGAGCGGGATGCCGCCGCGCTTGAATTACAGAATGCCCAGACGCTAATCGCCAGCCTGACCGATGAGCGCGATGCGGGCGCCTCCGAAATCGCGAGGTTGTCGGCTAGCTTGTCCGAAGCGCAGCAGCGTGCCGACGCGGAGCAGCAGCGCGCGGCTGAACTGGCCGAAAGCGCGGCGGCGAGCGAGCAGGTCGAGGACGTCGAGTCGGCGTCGCCGGCGGGTGTCGACTCGCAGGAACTCGAGGCATTGAAGGCGCAGATGTCGCGCGACGCCGAAGCGCATGCCGCCGCGATTGCCGAGGCGCGGGAGACCGTCAGGAAATGGTCCGACTACTCGAACGCACTGAAGCAGCAGCTGACTCAGGCGAATGAAAAAATGGTGGTCGTCCTTGCCCGCGGCGCAGGCGAAGCGACCTTGAGCCGCCGGCTTACCGCTGAACTGAGTCAGGTCAAGCCGGAGCATGAATTGCTGCGCAAGGAGATCCAGCAGCAAGTGATCGTCGAAACGATCACCGCTCACCTCGAGAAACAAGGCTATCGCTACGACGAGCAGACGGGTGCGGTGTCGAAGCTGAACGCCGAAAGCTCGCCTGCGTAACGGTATCGTCGATGGGATGGCGCGCGTCGCGGGTGTGGTGACGCGCAATGTGGGAGGGCGGCGCTGCGGGGTCGTGCGCATTGGCGATACGACCCGGCAGCGCCGCTTGGCTTTTCGTCGCCGCCAAGTCGCCGGGATATGGCGTTCTGTTGAGCGAATAGGGCTGGGTCCGCTCATTCGGAAGCGGGAACCCCTGTCGGCGCAGTGTGGCGGGAACGCGAACCGTCGTTCGATGCAGACACGTAGTAAGTCACTGCCGTCGCCACCAATCCGACGATCCAGGAGACGTCCGCACCGCCCATCATCGATGCCCTCGGACCGTGGAAGAAACTCTCCTCCATGAACGGGACCTGAATCGCGATGCCGAAGACGTAAATCGCGATCGCCTTCAAATTGCGAGCAACTCGAATACGGCATGGTGGGCATCAACACCGGCCTGATCTCCAACGAGGTGGCGCAGTTCGGCGGCGTCAAGCAGTCGGGTCTCGGCAGGGAAGGCTCGCATTACGGGATCAATGACTACCTCGTGATCAAGTACCTGTGCATCGCGGTTTGACGCCGGTCCGATAGTCAACGTGCGGCACGGCCAAGCGTAGAATTGCGGGCGCAGCGGCGAGCCGATTCGTCGCCCGACCGGAGACCGATGGCTGATGGAAATCAAGTGGATCGAAGACTTCATCGCGCTCGCCCGCTATCAGAGCTTTTCCCGCGCGGCGGAGTTTCGCAACGTCACGCAGTCGGGTTTCAGCAGACGGATTCAGCAGCTCGAACAATGGGTGGGCGCCGATCTCGTCGATCGCAGCGGCTTTCCGCCGACCTTGACTCCGGCAGGCCAACTGTTTCGTGACGCGGCCGAAGACATCCTCGACAAGCTGTTCGACACGCGGGCCATCATTCGCACCGAGCAGCGCATCGCCGGCACCAGCCTGCAGATCGCGGCGGGCCACACGATCGCGCTGAACTTCCTGCCCGCGTGGCTGCGCACGCTGTCGAAGCATGTCGGCGAAGTGCGCGCGCGCGTGATTCCGGCGAACGTGCACGATTCGATACTGATGCTGGTCAACGGCAACTGCGAGCTGATGTTCGCTTATCACCATCCGCAGTTGCCGTTGCATCTCGATCCGACCAGGTACGAATGCGTGACCGTGGGCGTCGACACTTTCATGCCGGTATGCAGACCCAATCAGCGGCTGGCGCACGCGTACCGTCTGCCCGGCGTGATCGAACATCCGATGCCGTTCATCGCCTATACGGAGACCAGTTACTTTGGGCGCTGCTTCGCGTTGCTGATGGAGCAGAGCAAAGCGTCGCCCGCATTGCAGCTTCACTACGAGTCCGACATGGCCGAAGTCGTGAAGAAGCTGGTACTGGAAGGCGAGGGCGTCGCGTGGCTGCCGAAGAGCTCGATCGCCGCCGAACTCGACAGCGGCGAACTCGTCGCCGCCGGCCGCGCCGAATGGCAACTGCAACTGGAGTTGCGCGTGTACCGTGACCTGACGAATCGCAGCGAACTGCTCGATACGCTGTGGCGGCATCTTCGGGCCTCGTCTGCGCCCGCCGAGCAGCGCTGATAGGGTTATCCCGCGTTATGCGAAACTTGCATAGCCGTATGCAACACTAGCATTCAAGGCTGTTCTGCCGTCTCTAGAATTCCGTCCAGACACAAAAAAGCGGTACATCGACATCCGATGTGCCGGCCATTCCCGAGCGCGCGCCGGTCGATGCCGACCGTTCGTGCGCCATCCCTGGACGGAGACACATGAAGAATCGGCTCACCCTCTATATCCTCGCCGGCATGCTGCTCGGCGTGGCCGTCGGTTATGTCTGCCATCGCACGGCGGCTGATGCCGCGCACGCGAAGGAGATCGCCGGCTATTTTTCGATCATCACCGATATCTTCCTGCGGCTCGTGAAGATGATCATCGCGCCGCTCGTGTTCGCCACGCTCGTGTCGGGTCTCGCCGGCATGGAAGGCACCAGCGACGTGCGCCGCATAGGGCTGCGCTCGATCGTGTGGTTCCTGTGCGCGTCGCTGTTCTCGCTTGCCCTCGGTCTGGTGCTTGCGAATCTGCTGCAACCGGGCGCGGGTTTGCACATGGCCCAGACTAGCGCTGACGTGGCCACCGGCCTGAACACGTCCAGCCTCAACTTCAAGGACTTCATCACACACGCGTTCCCCACCAGCGTCGTCGATGCGATGGCGCGCAACGATATCCTGCAGATCCTCGTCTTTTCGGTGCTGTTCGGCATCGTGCTCAGCGTGATCAAGTCGGACCCGCGCGTCGCGCCGCTGATCGCGGGCGTCGAAGGGCTCGTGCCGACCATGCTGAAACTGACCGATTACGTGATGCGTCTCGCGCCTCTCGGTGTGTTCGGCGCGCTGGCCTCGGCGATCACGGTGCATGGTCTCGACGTGCTGACGACGTACGGCAAGCTCGTCGCCAGCTTCTATTCGGGGCTCGCGCTGCTGTGGGCGGCGCTGATTTTCGCCGGCTACGCGTTTCTCGGCAAACCGATCTGGGCGTTGCTGAAGGCGATCCGCGAACCCGCGATGCTGGCGTTCTCCACCGCGAGCAGCGAGGCGGCGTATCCGCGCCTGACGGAGAAGCTGGAGGAATTCGGCGTCGACAAGAAAGTGGTCGGTTTCACGTTGCCGCTCGGCTATGCGTTCAATCTCGACGGCTCGATGATGTATCAGGCGTTCGCCGCGATCTTCATCGCGCAGGCGTTCGGCATCGATATGCCGATCAGCACGCAGATCGTGATGCTGCTGGTGCTGATGGTCAGCAGCAAGGGCATGGCGGGTGTCGCGCGCGGCTCGGTGGTGGTTGTCGCTGCCGTGGCGCCGATGTTCCATCTGCCGCCATCGGGCGTCGTGCTGGTGCTCGCGATCGACCAGATTCTCGACATGGGGCGCACCGCGACCAACGTAATCGGCAACAGCATCGCGACGGCAGCCATCGCGAAGTGGGAGGGCAAGCGCGTGGCGCGCCAGGAACGCCGCGCGGCGATCGCGACGGCTTCGTTCGGCCGGCTCGAAGGCGAGACGAAATGAGCGGCATCGACGCAACGGGTGCCACGAGCGCGCGCAAGTTCGGCGTGGTGGGCGGGCTCGGCCCGCTCGCGAGCGCGGACGTGTTCTTCAAGCTGATCAAGTCGACACCGGCCACCCGCGACGCCGAGCACTTCGATGCAATCTTCGAGCAGCAGCCGTTTCGCAGCGCCGATGCCGACAGCGAGACGTTGACGCAGCGCAAGCTGTACATCTTCGATCTGATCAGCAGTTTCGAGAAACGCGGCGTGACGACGGTCGTGCTGCCGTGCTTCCTGAGCCACACGTTCATCGACGAACTGCAAGCCAATTCGCCGCTGCAGATCGTCGACATGATCGACGCGGTGCGCAGCCACGTGCGCAGAAGATTTCCCGCGGTGCGCCGCGTGGGCGTGCTCGCATCGGCCCATACGCGGCGCAAGCGGCTGTTCGAGAAGTACTTCGCGGCGCCCGAATTCGAGGTGATCCATCCGCGCATTGGCGACGGCACCGATTTCGTCACCGAAGCCGTCTATGGCGAGGATGGCGTGAAGAGCGGCAATCTGCGTGGCCGTCCGGTCGAGTTGCTGCGCGCGGCTTGCGAAGATTTGATCGCGCAGGGCGCCAACGTGATCGTGCCGGGGCTCACCGAAATCGCGCTGGTCGCGGACGAACTCGGTGCGTTGCGCGTACCGCTCGTCGATTCGAACCTGGCTTACGCGCAATACGTCGTGTCCGGCCAGTACCACACGCCCGAGACGATCTTCAAGGTCGGCGTGGTGGGCGGCGTGGGTCCGGCGGCCACCGTCGATTTCATTCACAAGATCGTGCGCGCGACGCCCGCGCAGCGCGATCAGGACCACATCAAGCTGCTCGTCGAGCAGAACCCGCAGATCCCGGATCGTACCGAGAACCTGATCGGCGATGGACCCGACCCGACCATCTCGCTGTACGCGACCTGCAAGAAACTCGAAACGGGCGGGGCGGATCTGATCGCGATCCCGTGCAATACCGCGCATGCCTTCGTCGAGCGGATTCAGCCTTATCTCGGCGTGCCGATCGTCAATATGCTGACGGTGACGGTGCGTTATCTGCGCGAGTCGTTTCCCGCGCTGCGCTCGGTCGGTGTCCTTGCGACTTCCGGCACGCTCGCGAGCGGCGTCTACCAGAAGGCGCTCGAATCGCAGGGCTTGCGGCAGGTCGTCCCGGCACCCGCGCTGCAGGCGCGCGTGATGGACGCGATCTACGGCAAGGCAGGCGTGAAGGCCGGATTCACGGCGGGACAGTGCCAGCAAGACCTTGCCGCGGCGATCGATGGACTGATCGCCGAGGGCGTCGAAGTAATCGTTCTCGGCTGCACGGAACTGCCGCTGCTGCTGCGCGAGCCGTATGTGATCGGCGCGAACGGTGCGCGCGTGAGCATCGTCGATCCGACCGATGTGCTCGCGAAGCAGTGCGTCGCCTGCGCGACCGCGCCGCCTCGATAACCCAACCGCATCACCCATTCAACGCGACGGACCTGCACACGACGTGTGCCGGATGACCCCGTTCGCCTGTCGTTATCAGAACCTGAGAGGAACTTATGCTTGCACCGACCGAACGTATCGAACACGACCTACTCGGCGATCTCGCCGTGCCCGCGACCGCGTACTACGGCGTACACACGCTGCGCGCGCTGCAAAACTTTCCGATCACGGGCATTCCGATCTCCGTGTATCCGAACCTCGTCAACGCACTGGCGAGCGTGAAAGAAGCCGCCGCGCTCGCGAACTACGATCTCGGCCTGTTGAGCACAGTGAAGATGCAGGCCATCGTGCACGCATGCAGGCAAGTGCGCTCAGGCACCGCGCACGAGCATTTCGTCGTCGATGTGATTCAGGGCGGCGCGGGCACGTCGACCAACATGAACGCGAACGAGGTGATCGCCAATCTCGCGCTCGAACATCTCGGGCGACAGCGCGGCGAATACGCGATTCTTCATCCGAACGAGGATGTGAATCTCGGCCAGAGCACCAACGACGTTTATCCGACCGCGCTGAAGGTCGCCACGTACGCGGGAATCATGCAACTCGTCGACGCGATGGGCGTGTTGCGCGCATCGTTCGAACGCAAGGCGGTGGAATTCGGCAACGACCTGAAGATGGGCCGCACGCAGCTTCAGGACGCCGTACCGATGACGCTCGGCCAGGAGTTCAGCACCTTCGCGGTGATGCTCGGCGAAGACGAAGAGCGGCTGAAGGAGGCCGCCCAATTGATCTGCGAAATCAATCTCGGCGCGACGGCGATCGGCACCGGTATCAACACGCATCCGGAATACGCGCAGCTTGCCTGCCGGCACCTGAGCGAAATAACCGGTATCGCATTGACCACGTCACCGAATCTGGTCGAAGCGACGCAGGATGTCGGCTCGTTCGTGCAGCTTTCCGGCGTACTGAAGCGCGTCGCCGTCAAACTGTCGAAGACCTGCAACGATCTTCGCCTGCTTTCGAGCGGGCCGCGAGCGGGTCTCGGCGAAATCAACCTGCCGCCGGTACAGGCGGGCTCGAGCATCATGCCGGGCAAAGTGAATCCGGTGATTCCCGAGGTCGTCAACCAGATCGCGTTCGAAGTCATCGGCAACGATGTGACGGTGAGCTTCGCCGCCGAAGCGGGTCAGCTGCAGCTCAACGCGTTCGAGCCGATCATCGCGCACAGCCTGTTCAAGAGCGTCGCGCATCTGCGCGCGGGGTGCCTCACGCTGGCGTCGAAATGCGTCGACGGCATTAGCGCGAATCGCGAGCGGCTGCGTGCGATCGTCGAGAACTCGATCGGCATCGTGACCGCGCTGAACCCGTACATCGGCTATTCGCACTCGACCGAAGTCGCGAAGGAAGCGCTGGCGTCGGGCAAGAGCGTGGCGCAGATCGTGATCGACAAAGGGCTGCTGAGTCAGACCCAGCTCGATGAGATCCTTCAACCGGCGATGCTGACGCAACCGAGAAAAATGACCCCGGCCGCTTGAGCGACGAGGTTTTCCGGACACAGGTCGCGTGCATCCGCGCGCGACTCTTTTAAAACGATGGTGGAGACGAAACATGAGCATCAACACGATCAATCGAAAAGCACTGCGGCTGTGCGGTTCGGCGGCACTGCTGATCGCGGCACTTGCCGCGGGTACCGGCGCCCAGGCGGCCGACGCGTCATCGCAACAGGCAGGCGCGGTCACGGCGATGCCGCGCGTTCTGCTGCTGGCCACCGGCGGCACGATCTCGGGCACCGCCGATCCGCGTTCGGCAATCGGCTACAACTCGGGCAACGTTAAGGGGCAGGAACTGGTGCGCGGCGTGCCGGGCATCGAGAAGCTCGCGAGCATCAACGCGGAGCAGATCTCGAACGTCGGCTCGCAGGATATGAACGACAAGATCTGGTTGCAGCTTGCGAGGCGGATCGATGAGGCGTTCGAGCGCAACGAGGCCGACGCCGTCGTGATCACGCACGGCACCGATACGATCGAGGAAACGGCGTTCTTCCTGAACAACGTGCTGCACTCCGACAAGCCGGTGGTCCTGGTCGGCTCGATGCGCCCGGGCGGTTCCACGAGCGCCGACGGTCCCAACAATCTGTACGAAGCCGTCGAAGTGGCCGCAAGCCCGCAGTCGCGTGGCCGCGGCGTGATGGTCGTGATGAACGATCAGATTCACGCGCCGCGCTGGATCACCAAGACCAATACCACGGCGGTACAGGCGTTCGCGTCGCCGAACGCGGGCGCGATCGGTTATGTCGATCCGGCCAGCGTGCGCTTCGTGACGCCGGCGGTGCAGTCGGCACGCGCCGCGCTGAGCCTGCCCGCGAACGGGCAATTGCCGCGCGTCGATATCGTCTATGCGCACAGCAACATGGATGGCCGCCAGATCGATCATGCGATCGCCGATGGCGCGAAGGGTATCGTCGTGGCCGGTGAAGGCGATGGTGACATGTCGAAGGAAGCCCTCGCCGCGCTCGACCGCGCGGCGGCAAAAGGCATCGTGGTGGTTCGTTCGACGCGGCTCGTGTCGGGTTTCGTGAACCGGAACGTCGAGGTGGATGACGACAAGCGCGGCTTCGTCGCATCGCTCGATCTGAATCCGCAGAAGGCGCGCTTGCTGACGCAGTTGCTGGTGGCCAACGGCGTGACCGACCCGGTCAAGGTACAGCAGGCGTTTAGCGGCACATGGTGATGGGTTGTGGGCGGCGCGGCATCGCAAGCGACGGCTAGCCGCTCTATCGCCCCTTCATCAGCGACGAAAGCAGTTTGAGCAGGCTGTCGATATTGACGGGTTTGACGAAGTGATAGTCGAAGCCCGCCGATTGCGCGCGCAGTCTGTCTTCCGTCTGACCGTATCCGGTGATCGCGATCAGCAAGGGCTTCGCATCGCCTTTGCGGCGAAGCTGCCTCGCCAGCGCGTATCCGTCGATATCCGGCAAGCCGATATCGAGCAACGCCACGTCCGGCACGAATAACGGTGCCGCTTCCAGCGCCTCGGCTGACGAATACGCGACTCGGGCAGCATGCCCTTCGGATTCGCACAGCATCGCAAGCGAATCGGCGGCGTCGCGATTGTCATCGACGACCAGCACATGCAATGCGGTTCGCGCGTGCCCCGGCGCGGGCTCCGACAGCGCGACTGCCGAATGACGTTCATGGTGATGTAGACGCGGCAGTCGGACCGTCACCGTCGTGCCGAGATTGGGCCCCTCGCTGTGCACGGCGATCGTTCCGTTGTGCATTTCGACGAGCTTTTTGACGAGCGACAGTCCGATTCCGAGGCCGCCATCCGATCGATCGAGCGTGCGTTCGCCTTGCGAAAAGAGCTCGAACACCTTCGGTAGCAGCTCGGCCGAAATGCCGGTGCCAGTATCTTGCGTGACGATGGAAACCCATTCGTCGTCCGCCGCTACGTTCACCGTGATATGCCCGTTCTCTGGCGTGTACTTGCTCGCGTTGTTCAGGATATTGACGAAGATCTGCGAAATCCGCGTGATGTCGCCGCATACCCATGTGGTCGGATCGCAAACACTGACGTGCAACTGCTGATGACGAGCTTCGGCCATCGCCGCGATCGCCTCGACAGCGTGGTAGACGGCCGTGCCGACCAGAACGGGCTCGAGTTGCAGCACGATGCGTCCTTGCGTGATTCGCGACACTTCGAGCAGATCGTCGACGATTCGCGTCATGTGCTCAACCTGCCGACGCATCAGGTTGATCAGCTCCTGTGGACGTGAGGCCGTGCCCGGTTGCTTGTCGAGCAATGCGATGGCTGTCCGGAGTGGCGCGAGCGGATTGCGCAGTTCGTGCGCGAGCATCGCGAGAAACTCGTCCTTGCGGCGATCGGTTTCGCGCAGCATCAGTTCGAGCTGCTTGCGCTGGGTGATGTCGATCACGCTGGCGATGATGCGCAAGGGCTTGCCGTCGGCGCCTCGCTGAAGCAGCGCGCTGCCATGCATCCATTGCTCGCCGTGCGCGTTCTGCAAACGAAATTCGAAGTTCGCGACCGGGTCGTTGCCTTCGGCCAGCCGGAGGACATATTGTTCGAGCATCGCGCGATCGTCGGGATGCACGTTGCGCAGCGCCTCGTCGTAGCTGAGCACATGGTCGATCCGCGGTGCGCGGCCCTCTTCGAACGATAGTGTGCGCGAGGCCAGGTCGAAGCAGACGATGTTCAGCCGCGCCGCCTGCATCGCGACGGACAGACGCAGATTGCGCGCTTCGATCGCCAATTGCGCTTCATACTGAGGCGTCACATCGGTCGTTGTGCCGAACCACTCCTGGAGTTTGCCGTGGCTGTCGAACAGGGGCGCCGCCTGGGCGTGCATCATCCTGTACTGGCCGTCGTGATGCCGCATGCGGAACATGATCGATCCGGGCGCGCGTCGCTGCAGCACATCGACCCACCCCTGCCTTGCCGCCTCGCGGTCGTCCGGGTGAACGTAGTCGAGCCATCCCCAGTCCGCCAGACGGACCGCGCCTTCGCCCGTGAAGCGGCTCCAGTCCTCGCCTGCGGGCCGGATGTCGCCGTTCGGCTCGGCCGACCATACGAGTGCGCCCGTCGATTCCACGAGCACCCGATAACGCCGTTCGCTGAGACTGAGTTGCTCTTCGGCTGCCCGCTCCTTGCTGATGTCGAAGGTCACGCCGTACACATGCGCGAGCGTACCGTGCTCGTATTCCGCGTGGCCGCGCATACGCAACCAGCGTGGTGAAGGCGATCCACCGTTCAGCACGAAGTCGAATTCGAAGGGACCGCCGTGTTGCAGAGCGTCATCGACCTTCCGCTGGAATAACGCCCGATACTCGGGTTCGACACGGTTCTCCAGATCGGATAGCGCAAGCGCATCGGTGCCGGGTGGAAACCCGTACAGATCCGCGAGTTGCGAGGTCATTCGCACGACGCGGCGCTTCATGTCCCATTCCCACGCACCCATGCGAGCGCCGTGGAAGGCAGCCTTCAGGCGTCGCTCGCTCGCTTCGTACATGGCCCACGCGTGACGGGCTTCGTGGATATCGGTCGCGACGCCCACCGTGTCGCCGATGCGGCCACTCGCGTCGCGCTCGGCTTGAAGATGCAACACGTGCCAGCGATACTCGCCGTCCGCGCGCAGCAGACGCACTTCGACATTGCCGAGCAGCGTGCCGTCCCGCATCTGCCGCACTGCATCGAGCACATGATCGATGTCGTCGGGATGAACGAAGGTCTTCCAGTGCATCCCGACCAGTTCAAGGGCGGGAATGCCGAGATACCGTGATGTCCACGGGTTGGCGTAGCGGACGACGCCGTCGCGATCGGCACGCCAAACGAATGAGGGAAGGAAGTGAGCAGGATCGTTCATCAGCGTCCTTGCATCGGTTTCCTCTGCGGACACGGCGCCGAAGACGATCCGGCGCTGCCCGCATGGTGTGCCTGCTTACATTAGCTAGCCCGAACAGCTAAACAGGATGTTTGTACCATGCGAATGTTCATGCGGTAAAGACGAGCCCGGCAGTCGAAGATGTGCCCGTGCAATAACGGTGTGTCCATGGAAAAATATATCTCACGTTGTGACGTATTTGACGTGCGTGCCGGATGACATTCGCATCGTCGAGCGCGCGGTGCCGCCCTGGCTTGCTTTCGTTGCAGACGGATACCGGGATGGCATTGAACTTGCTCGATCATGCATGTCAAGCCGAGAGTTTCGCCGAAATGGACGCATGCCCCATTTCTGCTTTGAACGCATCCATGACGGAACCATCGGCATTTTAGAAGGAGACAACGATGAATCACCCTGAAAACAGCAAGCCGCAGGAAGGTCAGCGGCGCGACGCGGATGGGATGAGCGAAACCTACGTACCGTCATACCGTTTGTTGTTGAAAGAGCCAACCGTACTGCTTGCTGGCAACCCGATCGACCGCACGGATGTCGCGACGGCAGCGATCCTCGGCTACAACTGACGATCTGGCGCGATGCGTCGGTCCTGCATAAATCAGTTACAGAGCCGCGCGTAGTGCTTCGTCCGCAACGGCAAGACGCAACGCAATCGTCTTCACGAGAAAACGATGCAACTGTTGCGCCGTTGCCGGGTCCTGCTGTTCGAGTTCGAGCAGCCGCGCGATCGACAGGCGGTACACGCGTGTCGGTGCCTCGGCAATCACATCCGCGCTGCGCTGCTGCTGCGTGTACACCGCCATTTCGCCGACGACCGTGCCCGGGCCGAACGAGCGCAGACGCGCCGAGCGGCCATCGCCGAGCGGCAGCGAGACCGCCACACGTCCTTGTTCGACGAAATACAGCGCGTCGCCCGGCTCGCGATGTCGAAACAGCGCCTGGCCCGACAGCAGATCGCGCATCTCCAGACACGCAATCAGGCTGTTCAACGCGCTGGCCGTGAAATGCGGCTCGAGCATCGCCCGCAGTTCGCCGCCATGCGCGGGCACGAGCGGGTTGGACGCTAGCAGCTTGTCTTCGATCCACTCGAGACCCGCGTCGAGCGTATCGAATTGATGGATCTTCAGATTGAGCGTACCGGTCTTCTCGAGCAGGTCGCGTGAGCGCGGCGGCAGCGAGGTCAACACGAGGTCCGCGTTTTTTGCCGCGCAGAACTGCCTGAGCTTGACGAAACTGATGGATACCGACGCATCCATGCCATGTGTCGCCGCAAAGTCGAGCACGACGAAGCGGACCGGCGCCTGATCGCTCGCACCGAAGCGTTCCCGTAGGCGCTGCAGAATCGAATTGGCCGTGCCGAAGAAAAGGAACCCTTGCAGGCACATTCCGCATACCTGGGGGCCGATGGCACGCAGAGCCTGGGTGTCTTCGATGCTGCGCTCCACATTCGAGGACCGCGCGCGCAGGTCGAACTCCATGCGTATGCAGCCGACCCGGCCGTAGAGCAGCGTGAACATCACACACGCCGCAACGACGCCGACCACGACGCCGACGATCACGCCATAGGCCGCGATCGTGCCGAGAATCACGGGCACGAGCAGATACTCATACCAGTTGAGCTTGGTCCAGGCGCCCGCGAGCCAATGCACGAGCAATCGCAGCCCCATGAACAATTGAAGGCCGACCAGCACCGGCACCGGAAACAGCGCCACGATGTCGGGCGACGTGGCGAGCACGACCACGCACGCAAGCGACGCGAACACGCCCGCCACCCGGCTCGTCGCGCCCACCCGCGCATTGAGCATCGAGCGATTGAACGACTGGTAGCCGACCATGCCGCCCAGCAGTCCGCTCGCGAGATTGGCGAGGCCGGCGGCGCGCATCTCGCGATTGAGGTCGACGTCCTCTCCGGTAGCCGTGCCGATCGCCGTCGAATTCATCAGGATCGTCACGGCCGATACCGACGTCACCACCAGACTCTCGGGAAGATGCGCGCCGACCGCCGACCAGTCGATGACGCCCCGTCCGAGCCTTGCGGCCAGGTGCAACTCCGGCAGCCCGGCAAGGTGCAGCTTGACGCGCGGCAGCAGCAGACCCATGCCGCGCGCGTCGTCGATCGAAACGCCGGCAACCTGGAGCAGAACGTAGAAAAGCACGACACCGAAGGCCAGCGTGAGCGGCAGCGCGGCAATGTGCTGCCACGTGCGCATCAGCACCGTGGCCAGCACGCCGACGACCAGCGCCGGAACCCAGGTGATCCAGTGAAGGTGCGCGAGCAACGCGAGCGTGTGCCACTCCAGCGGCTGGCCCGTCAGCACGCGGAACGCCCCGGCGAGCAGCAGGTAGCCCGTGCCGGCGAGAAATCCGCCGAGCACCGGATAGGGCAGGAACTGCAACGAGCGGCTGCGCCTGGACGAGCCGATCGCATAGAGCGCGATGCCGGTCATCACCGAACAAAGCGCGATTGCGATCAGCACCGTGAGGATCTGCGTCTGCGGTGAGCCGCCGTCCGCGCGCACGCTGCTGGCCACACCCGCCGCCACGCCCGCGAGGAAGGCCGCGGCATTGCTGTCGGGACCGCCGATGTTGAAGCGCATCGAACTCGTCAATGCGATCACGAGCGCCGTGACGACGCAGCTCACGAGCGCGGTGGGCACCCCGAGCATCGCGTAGCGGGCAAGATCGGCGCTAAAGATCATCGTGCCGAGGCTCATCGCATAGCACAGCATGACGAGCGTCGAAACGGCGCCCGCCGCCACATCGCCTGGCAGACCCGCCAAACGCGAGCGCAGCGGGAGGTCGGAGACGGAAACGGTCTTGCCCGGCTTCACGTGGATTCCCGGTCGAATGCAAGGGCGCGGCGGGGCGCGCCAGCCAGTATCCTGCGCGGCTCGAACGGCTGTCAAACGCGATGCAGCGTGCTGATCGGACACCTACACTGTTTATTCATCGGCCCCGCAGCCGGCGAACTCCACGCGAAAGTCATGCAACCGCGGGCCGTTAACGCCGGCGGCCGGCACGCGTGTAATTCATCTGAGCTTTTGCCCGCGGGACCACGCATCGGAGGCAGGGCGACGCACATGGACATCGAGAAATGGCTGCAGGGCCTCGGGCTCGAGCAGTACGCCCACGCGTTCGCTGCAAACGACATCGACGTGTCGCTGCTCGGGCAGCTGACCGACGCGGACCTGAAAGAGCTGGGGGTACAGTCGCTCGGCCACCGTAAGCGCATTCTGGCCGCGGCGACAGCATCGCCAACGATAGCGGCGGCGCTCCCGCCGCAGACGGCCGCCGCCCACGAAGTGCCCGCGGACGAGCGCAGGCAGGTCACGATTCTGTTCGCCGATCTGTGCGGGTACACGATGCTGTCGCGCTCGCTGGACCCGGAAGACTTGCGCGCGCTGATCGGACGCTACACGGCGCTGGTCGACGGGATCGTGCTCGCCTATGGCGGCACGATCGACAAGCACATCGGCGACGCGGTGATGGCCCTGTTCGGCGCGCCCCGCTCGCACGAGACGGACACGCTGCGCGCCGCCCGTGCCGCACTCGACATCCACGACGGCGTGGCACGGTTGGCCGCGCAGACCGGGCGCGCGTTGCAGGCGCACATCGGCATTGCGAGCGGCGAGGTCATCGCGGGCGCGCTGAGCCGCGCGGACGCGCAGGACTACACCGTGCATGGCGATCCGGTTAACCTCGCCGCCCGGCTCGTGGCTGCAGCGCCAGCGGGCGAAACCTGGCTATCCGACGACGCGGCGCGCACGCTCGGCGACGTCGCCAGTTGCGAAGCGATCGGCGAGCGGCGCTTCAAGGGCATCGACACACCGGTGCGGCCATGGCGCCTCGTCGCGCTCGGCAGCGAGCCGGTCAGGACGAGCCACAGCCGCTTCGTCGGACGCGAGGCCGAGCTCGAACAGTTTCACGGCATCCTGCATGCGTGCATGGCAAAGCGCGCGGGGCACGTCGTGCATGTGCGAGGCGAAGCCGGGATCGGCAAGACGCGGCTCGTCGACGAGATGCGGCGCCATGCACAGGCACAGGGCTTCACGCTGCATCGAAGCCTCGTGCTCGATTTCGGCGTCGGCAAGGGCCAGGACCCGGTGCGAACCATCATCGGCAGCCTGCTCGGTTTGCCGGCCGGTGCATCGAGCGAGGCGCGGCAGGCCGCCGCCGCGCAGGTCGCGGCCGAAGGCATCGTCAAGGCCGAGCAGATCGTGTTTCTGCACGACTTCCTCGACCTCCCGCAGAGCGCCGAATGGCAAACCATCTACGAGGCCATGGACCACGGCGCGCGCAAGCGCGGCAAGCAGGCGCTCGCCGCGAGGCTGACCGAGGACGTTTGCGCGCACGCGGCGACGCTGATCGTCGTCGAAGACCTGCATTGGGCCGATGCCGAAGTCATCGGCTACCTGTCGGCGTTCGCGTCGGGCATTGCCAACGGTACGGGCCTGCTGGTGACGACTTCGCGCGTCGAAGGCGATCCGATCGATGCGGGCTGGCGCGCACGTTGCCGCGACACCCCGTTCGCCACGATCGATCTCGGACCGCTGCGCAAGGACGAGGCTCTGAGCCTGGCGGGCAATTTCATCGATGCGACGCAGCGCGTCGCGCTCGCCTGCATCGAGCGCGCGGGCGGCAATCCGCTGTTTCTCGAACAGCTGCTGCGCAATGCGGAAGAGGGCAGCGGCAACAACGTGCCCGCGTCGATCCGCAGTCTGGTGCTCGCGCGGATGGACCGGCTCGCGCCCCACGACCGCCTGGCGTTCCAGGCGGCTGCCGTGATCGGCCAGCGTTTCGACCTGGCGCTGCTGCGACAACTGGTCGACGATCCCGGCTATGTCTGCGCCGGCCTGCTCGTCAATGCGCTGGTGCTGCCGGAAGGCGAGGACTTCCTGTTCGCGCACGCGTTGATCCAGGAAAGCGCCTACTCGACGTTGTTGCGCGCGCGCCGCCGTGAACTTCATCTGCGCGCGGCCGAATGGTTCGCACAGAGCGATGCCACGTTGCACGCCCAGCATCTCGACCGCGCCGAAGACCCGCGCGCGCCGCACGCCTACCTGGGCGCGGCGGTGGCAGAGCGCGCCGCACATCGTTTCGAAGCCGCGCTACGGCTGGCCGAGCGGGGCATCGAGATCGCGCAGTCGGACGCGGACCGCCATGCACTGAGCTGCTGCAAGGGCGAACTTCAGCGCGACCTGGGCGACATTGCGGGATCGATCGCGACGTACCGCGCCGCACTCGCCGCCGCCGCTGACGACGCTGCCCGATGCGACTGCCAGCTCGGGCTCGCGGAAGGTCTGCGGGTCAGCGAGGGTCTCGACGAAGCACTCGGTCTACTGGCGCAAGCGCAACAGATCGCGGAGCGAGACAACCGGCTGGCCGAGCTGGCAAGCCTCCATTATTTGCGCGGCAACATTCTGTTTCCGCTCGGCAAGATCGACGCCTGCTGCGCCGAACACGAGCGCGGTCTCGCCTATGCGCGCCGCCTCGATCTGCCCGAGGCAGAGGCTCGCGCGCTCGGCGGCCTGGCGGACGCGGCGTATGCGCAGGGGCGTATGCGGACCGCGTTCCATCATTTCAGCGAATGCGTGGCGATGAGCCGGGAACACGGCTTCGGCCGCATCGAGGTCGCCAATCTGTCGATGCAGGGCTTCAGCCGCATCTACCTGAACGACGCGGGTCCGGCACGCGCGGACGCCATCGCCGCCGCCCGCACCGCCGAGCTGATCGGGCAGCCTCGCGCGCAATTGCTGGGTGAGACGCTGGGGGTGTTCGCGTGCCAGGAATTGGGCGACGTGCAGGCGGCCAGCAGGCATCTGGCGCAGGAACTGCGTGTGATCCGGCAACTGGGTGCGCGCCGCTTTCAGGCGCAGAACCTGGAGATGCAGGGGCGCCTGTTACTGGACCAGGGATGCCGCAGTGAAGCGGTGACGGCGCTACGCGAAGCACTCGCCATCTCGCGCGAGGTAGGGAGTCAGTTTTCGGGGCCAAAGACCTTGAGCGCACTGAGCCGCGCGGTTGACGACAAACACGAGCGGACGCGGCTACTGGCTGAAGGCGAGGCGCTGTTGCGGCTTGGCGCGGTCGGCCACAATCACCTGTGGTTTTACCGCGACGCCATCGAAGCGATGCTGGAGGCGGGCGATCCTGCTGGCACGCTGCACTACGTGAACGCACTCGAGGCCTATACACAGCGCGAACCGCTGCCGTGGTCCGAGCTATTCGCGGCGCGTGGCCGTGCGCTTGCGCTCGTGCTTCAGGCGCCGCTTAACGACGCCACACGACAGGAACTGCTGCGGCTGCTCGAGGCATTGCAGCAGGCCGGTTTTCGCAATTACGTGAGCGCGGTCGAAGCGGCCCTTGCGGCTTGAGGCACGTGCGTAGCCGATCGTCAGCGTGGCGCGGAATCGTCGTGGGGCGGGTCCTTGTGGACGACCTCCATGTCGATGGTGCGGCCGTCGTCGTCGGGCGTGTTCCTGTTGACGACCTCCATGTCCACGGTACGGCCGTCGTCGCCATACGCGGCCGCCTGCCGGCGCAACTTGCGCATCTTCCACCACAAATAGCCGACGACGACCGTGCCGGCCGCGAACAGCACGGCGAACAGCACGATCGACAGCATCGCGGCCATCACGAACAGGATCGCGCTCAGGGCGACGGTCAGCAACCGGCCGAACCAGCCGGAGCCACCGATCCGGATCCCTTTCTCATATGTCACCCGCCGCGGCGGCGGTCTATCGTTTTGCATCGTTCATCTCCCGGCCGCAAGTCGGCGGCTGATGCGGGTAAGTCCTCATGGGTCGTCATTATGCGGGATGTGAACGGCGAACGTCGCCGGCGCGGGGCGGCTCAGCGTATAGTCGACTGATGCCGTTAAAGGAGCCCGCGCGTTGACTCGTTTAACTTCGGTAGCAAGTTGCCGCTCGCCAAGGCTGACCGAGCGGCGTGGTTTTCCTTTACCTCGGTTGCCCGCGTAATCATGCGACGCCTGCATCTGCTCGAAATCGAAGACCAGCCGTGGTGCCCACGCGCCCTCCGTGACGGCGGGACGGACTGGCTGCACTTTCTGGCCAATTCCCACAAGGGCTTCAACGTGATCGCGGGCAAGCTGCGCGAGGCGATGCGCCGGGTCGGCAGCGACCGGATCGTCGATCTATGTTCGGGCGGCGGCGGGCCGTGGCAGACGCTTGCACCGTTGCTCGCGCTGTCCGGCCGCGTGATGGTGCAGTTGACCGACTTCTATCCCAATCGCGCCGCGTACGAGCGGATCTCCGCCGGGGCGACCAGCTGTGTCACCTATGTGAGCGAACCGGTGGACGCGATGAACGTGCCATCGAGATTCGACGGCGTGCGCACGATGTTCAACTCGTTCCACCATTTTCGGCCGGACGACGCGCGCGCGATACTCGCCGACGCCGTGACGAAACGCCGCGCGATCGTCGTCGTCGAGGGTGCGGATCACCGGCTGCTCGGTATCCTGTTCATCCTGGTGATGCCGCTGATGATGCTCGCGCTGACTCCGCTGATCCGACCGTTTCGCTGGTCGCGGCTAGTGCTCACCTATGTGCTGCCGGCGATCCCGCTGCTGTGTCTGTTCGACGGCATCGTGTCGATGCTGCGCATCTACAACCCCGACGAATTGCGTGAGATGGTCGCGACTATCCCGGACCAGCAGAGCTTCGAATGGGATATCGGCACGCTGCCGGTGCAGGGCTCGCCGCTCGGTCTGACGTACCTGATCGGCGTTCCCAGGCAAAGCGCAAGCTTGAAACCCAGCGCGCGCCGTCGGGAGCGGCGCGCGGATCACTTGCCGGCCAGATGCTCGGATGTCTGGGTGTTGCCCGGCGGCAACTCGCCCATCGCCTGAAACAGCGTCGCCGTATCGGCCAGGCGCCGGCCGATCAGGCGGATTTCTTCCAGCCTCGCAGCTTCGTACTGCTGCTCGCCGCCGCGAGCGGATGCAGCGGGCAGCGCGCCGAGCCGGTGACGCGACGCGGCATCGTCGAACGTCTCGCGTGCGTCGCGCGCAGCGCCGCTCGCGGCTTCGAGTGCCTGCGCGTCGTGTTCGAGCGACGCAAGCGTGTCGGCGACGTTTTCGAACGCGGCCAGCACGGTCTGCTTGTACTCGAACACGGCGGCCTCGTAGGTGTCGATGGCCGCGCGCCGCTGCGCGACGAGCGCGCCGCCATGAAACAGCGCTTGCGACATCGTCGCGGCGATGCTCCAGATCGCGCCGGCGCCCGACAGCGCGAGCGGCCAGTTGAACCCGCCTTGTCCCATCGACGCGTTCAGCGTCAGGCTCGGAAACAGCTGTGCCGTGGTGACGCCGACATCGGCTGCGGCGGCTTTCAACGACGCCTCGGCGGCCGCGATATCGGGCCGCGTGCGCAACAGGTCCGATGGCAGCACGACCGGCAGGTCCTGCGGCAAATGCAGGCTCGTCAGGTCGGGCTCTGGCGGCGCCGCGTCGGGCGTACGGCCGAGCAGCACCGCGAGCGCGTGCCGGGTCACGGTCAGCCGTTGCCGCAGATCGGCCACGCTGACCTGGAGTGCAGCGATGCTTTGCCGCGCAGTCGACACGTCGCCGCGCGTCAGCGATCCGAGTTGGTAGTGCCGTTCGGTATCGTGAGCCTGATCGCCCGCAAGCCCGATCAAGCGCTCGGTCGCATCGATCTCGGCGCGCAACATCGCCGCCTCGATCGTCGCCGTGACGATGTTGGTCGCCAGCGCGCGGCGCGCGGCTTCGCGTTGATACGCGTCGATGTCGACCCGCGCGGAGCGCGCCGCGTTGGCCTTGCGCACCGCACCGAACAGGTCGAACGTGTATTGCGCCTGGACTACGCCGATGAACTCGTTGTAAAGCAGCGTATTCGGCGCGCCGGGAACCGGAATGCCGAGATCGCGTCCGCGCGAGGCCTGCGCGACCAGATCGACCGACGGCAGCAGCGTGGCGCCGATTTGCGCGCGCAGTTGTTCGTGCGCGGCGGCCAGATGTTTGTCGGCGGCGGCGAGCGTCGGGCTATTGCGCAAGCCTTCTTCGACGAGATCATTCAACGCCGTCGATCCGAACAGCCGCCACCATTGCGGTACCGGCTGCGCGCCGGTGGTGAAGCGTTGCGCGACACCGAGCGCCTCGACCGTTTGCGCGGGCTGTGGCTCGACGCCGTAATGGGCGGGAGAAGGCATCGCCGGCGGCTCGCCGCTCGGACCGAACGAGCATGCGCCAAGCGCGATCGCAGCGGCCGCGCCGAACGCCGCGCGCCAGCCATGGCTCGCCACTGCCCGCGCTCGACGCGGCGCGCCAGTGAAATACGGCGCGCTCGCCGGCCCGTCGACAGGATTGCAATCTGTGCGCACGATCAGCTCCACGTGTATTCGATTGTCGGAGAAGAGGTTCGCACACCGCGCTCGAAGTGCCGCACCTTGAACGCGCTCGCGTAGAGCGCGGGAACGAAGAACAGCGTCAGCACCGTGGCGCCGGTGATGCCGCCCATCAATGCGGTCGCCATCGGTCCGAAGAAGGCCGATTGCAGCAGCGGGATCAGCGCGAGCACGGCTGCCGCGGCAGTCAGCATGATCGGGCGGAAGCGCCGGACCGTGGCGCTCACGATCGCATCGAAGCGCCCCTGGCCCGCGGCGATGTTGCGTTCGATCTGATCGACGAGAATCACCGAGTTGCGCATGATGATTCCGGACATCGCAATGACGCCGAGCATCGCGACGAAGCCGAACGGCTTGCCGAACAGCAGCAGTGCGGCGACCACGCCGATCAGCCCGAGCGGCGCGGTGAGCACGACCATCAGCACACGCGCGAAGCTGCGCAGTTGAATCATCAGCAGCGTCAGCACCACGACTAGCATCAGCGGCAGCTGCGCGATCACCGACGCCTGCGCCTTGCCGCTGATCTCGCCCGCGCCGCCGGTCTCGATCCGGTAGCCGATCGGCAACGATGCCCGTAGCGGCGCAAGCGTCCGATCGATCGCCTGGGTCACGTCGAGGTCCAGCGCGTTGCCGCGCACGTCGGCCTGGACCGTGATTGTCGGTTGACGGTCGCGGTCCCAGATCACCCCGTATTCGAGCTCGTTATGCAGGTGCGCGAGCGTGCCGAGCGGAACCGCGCCGTTCGGCGTCGGCATCGCGAGATTGACGATCTCGGCGGGGTCGACCCGCTCACGCTCGGGCGCGCGCAGGTCGACGCTGATCAACCGGTCGCGCACCCGGTATTGCGTGAAGGTATAGCCCGACAGCGTCATTGCGAGGAAGCTCGCCACGTCTTCCGACGTGACACCGAGCTCGCGCGCCTTCTGCTGGTCGATCTCGAAGCGCACCGAGCGTTCGCCGGGTTCGTCCCAGTCGAAATGCACGCCCGTCGTGCGGGCATCGGCCTTCATCGTCGCCGCGACTTTTTCCGCGATTTCGCGCACGGTGGCGAGGTCGTTTCCGCTGACGCGAAACTGCACCGGATAGCCGACCGAGGGGCCCGTCTGGAGCGGCGAAACGCGCGCACGCACGGCGGGAAAGTTGTTTTGCAGCGTGCTCGCGAGCCAGCGTTCGAGCTTCGCGCGGTCGTCGACGGACCTGGCAGTGATCACGATCTGCGCGAAGTTGGGCTGGGGCATCTGGACGTCGAGCGGCAGATAGAAGCGCGGCGCGCCCGTGCCGACGAAGTCGACCAGATGATCGATCTCGGGCCGGCCGGCTAGCGTCTTTTCGAGGCGCGCGGCTTCGCGCAGCGTCGCTTCGAACGACGCACCTTCGGGCAACCGCAGGTCGACGAGCAGTTCGGGCCGCTCGGAGCTCGGGAAGAACTGTTGCGGCACGAGCGCGAAGCCCGCCAGCGCGACGACGAACAGCGCAACCGTGACGCCAATCACGACGAGGCGCCGCTTCACGCACCACGCGATGCAGTCGCGCAGGCGGTCGTGAAAGCGGGTCGCGCGCGGCGCCGCCAGCGGGGCACGGCGGGTCTGCGCGTCGTCGCGCCGGCGCAGCTTGCGAAGCGCGCGCCGAGGCGGCGTCTCGCGTGCGGTGTCCTTGCGTTCGGGCAGCAAGTGATAGCCGAGCAACGGAATCAGCACGACCGCCGCGAACCACGAAGCGATCAGCGCAATCGCGGACACCTGAAAGATCGAGCGCGTGTATTCGCCAGTGGCCGATTTCGCCAGCGCGATCGGCAGGAATCCCGCCACCGTGACCAGGGTTCCCGTCAGCATCGGAAACGCGGTGCTGCTGTAGGCGAACGCCGCGGCCCTGGCGCGCCCCCATCCCTGTTCGAGCTTCACGGCCATCATCTCGACCGCGATGATCGCATCGTCGACGAGCAAGCCCAGTGCGAGGACCAGCGTGCCGAGCGAGATCTTGTGCAGGCCGATGTCGAACCCATTCATGCATAGCGCCGTGACAGCGAGCACGACCGGAATCGAGATCGCCACCACCACGCCGGCGCGCCAGCCCAGTGAGATCAGGCTCACGGCCAGCACGATCACGATCGCCTCGGCGGCGGCGCGCAGAAAGCCGTTGACCGAATGCGAGACCGCGTGCGGCATGCTCGACACCTGAACGAGTTCGAGGCCCGCGGGCAGACGCGCGCGCAATTCGGCTGTCTTCGCGTCGAGCAGCTTGCCGAGCTGAATCACATCGCCGCCAGTCTGCATCGTGATGCCGATGGCGAGCACCGGGCGGCCGTTGGTGCGAACCTGCGAGACCGGCGGATCGTCGTAGCCGCGCTTGATCGTCGCAATGTCACCGAGACGAACGAGGCGGTGATTGATGTCGATCAGCGTGTCGCTCATTGCCTTCAGGTCGGTGAACTGGCCGCTCGGACGCACGAACACGCGGTCGAACGCAGTGGTCAGCGTGCCGCTCGGCGTGACCGCGTTTTGCGCGTTGATCGCCCGCGCGAGCTGTTGCGGCGTGATGCTGAGCCGCGTCAATTGAGCGTTGGGAATCTCGATCGTGATGTGCTCGTCGGGGTCGCCGAAATAATCGACTTTCGCGACGCCGGGCACACGCAGCAGCACGCCGCGCAGTTCGTCCGCATAGTCGTGCAGTTGGGCCGGCGAAAAGCCGTCGCCGGCGAGCGTATAGATATTCGTGTAGACGTCGCCGAATTCGTCGTCGAAGTACGGCCCGCGCACGCCGGGTGGCAGCGTGTCCACGACGTCGCCGATTTTCTTGCGCACCTCGTACCACGTGTCGCGCACCTCGCTCACCGGCGCGGAGTCTTTCATCGTGAAGACGATCAGCGATTCGCCGGGACGCGAGTAGCTGCGCAGATAGTCGAGATGCGGCGTCTCCTGCAGCTTGCGGCCGATCCGGTCGGTCACCTGTTCCTCGACCTGGCGTGCGGTCGCGCCGGGCCAGAAGGTGCGAATCACCATCGCGCGGAACGTGAACGGCGGGTCCTCGGATTGACCGAGCCGGGAATAGGCGAGCACGCCGAACAGCGTCGCGAGCACGACGGCGAAAAAGACGAGCGCCTGGTTGCGGATCGCCCACGCGGACAGATTGAAGCGGCCGGAATCGTCCGGTGCTGGGCGTCGCGGTCCGCCCGGTTCACCCGGTCCGCCCGCTCCGTCGGGCCCTTGGCCGAACAGCGCTCTCATGATGCGAAGTCCTCGGGATGCAACGGCGCGACCGCGCGCACGGTTTCGCCGGCGCTGACGGTATGCACGCCTTGCAGCACGACGCGCTCGCCATCGGTGAGGCCTCGTGCGACGGAGATCGTGCGGTCGTCGTAGCGGCCAACCTGGACCCTACGCAGTTCCAGCGCCTCGTCGCCGGGGCGCACGACCCAGACGGCCGGCGCGTTGCCGTCGTGAAAGAGCGCGCTGGCGGGCAGCGTGATCGGATCGTCCGCTTGCGCTTCGCCGGACGCGTCGGCGAAGGTGATGGTGGCCGTCATGCCGAGGCGGACCTCGGGGCCTGGCGCATCGAGCGTCAGTTTCGCGCGATAGGTGCGGCTGCCGGGATCGGCGGCCGGCGACAGCTCCCGGACGTGCGCGGTGAAGCGTCGGTCCGTGACGGCCGGCAGCGACACGCTGGCCGCGCTGCCGACCGCCAGCGCGTTCAGCAGGCTCTCGGGCACGTCGCAGAGGATATCGACCTCGCCGGACCACGCGAGGTGGTAGACCGGCTGTCCCGCCGCGACGTTCTGCCCGGTATCGGCGTCTTCGGCGGTGACGACGCCGGCATGGTCCGCCGTGAGGACCGGGTATTGCGTCTGGTTTTTCAGCAGCGCGAACTGCTGTACCGCCTGATCGCGCTGTGCGGCGGCCGCCACATACGCATCCTGGGTCTGCTCCAGCTGCGCCGTCGAGATCAGCTGTTCCTGCGCCTGCGCCCGGTCGCGATCGAGTTGCTGCTCGGCGAAGGTGAGCCGATGCTGCGCCGCCATCAATTGGGCCTGCGCGCTCGCGAGGCTGCGCTGCGCGTCGTCGGCATCGAGCCGCGCGATCACCTGCCCCGCCGTGACCGTATCGCCGAGCCGCACCTTCCGCTCGACCAGCTTGCCCGCGACGCGAAACGACAGCGGTGTCGCATAGCGTGCGTTGACTTCGCCCGGCAGCGTCGCGAGCACGGGCTTGCTGTCCCGATGCACGACCACGGCGATGACCGGGCGCGGCAGCGTCATCTCGGCCTCTTTCGCGTGACAGGCGGCGAGCGCGAGTGCGCCCGACACCGTCAGCATGATCTCGCGCCAGCGCATGCTCACGAGTGTTCCTCCAGCTCGCCGGCTTCGAACTGTGCCTTGGTCCGGCGGCGTTGCACCTTGCCGCTCGAAGTTCGCGGCAAGCTTCCCGCCTGCACGATCGCGACGTGACCGACCTGCAGCCCCGCGCATTCGGCGACCTTCTGCGCGATCGCACGGCGCAGCGCCGTGGCCTCCGCCGGCTTGCCCTCGGCACAGACGACCAGCGTCTCGTCGCCGTCGCGCATCACGCTGAACGCGATGACGCCGCGGCTTTGCACGCTCGGCAACTCGGCCACCGCCCATTCGATGTCCTGCGGATAGAGGTTCGAACCGTGAATCACGATCAGGTCCTTGCTGCGGCCGCAGATGTAAAGCTGGTCGCCGGCGACGTAGCCGAGATCGCCGGTCTGCAGCCAGCCGTCGCGGTACGCGTCGGCGCTCGCGTCGGCCAGGCCGTAGTAGCCCGCGGTGATGCTGGGGCCGCGCGTGACGATCTCGCCGACGCAGCGTTCGGGCAACCCACGCCCGGATTCGTCGACGATCCGCAGATCGTGTCCGGGAAAGCAATGGCCGCAGCCGACCAGTTCGATCGTGCGCAGGCCGGTATCATGCGCGGCCGGTATCGCTCGACCGAGCCCCAGCGGGGCCGCATAGACGACGTCGGTGACGATCGGCTGGCCGTGGTCGTGAAACGTGATCGCGAGCGTTGCTTCGGCCATCCCGTAGCACGGCAGCAGCGCTTCGGCGCGAAAACCGGCCGGTTCGAAGCGCGCGGAAAACTGGCGCAGCGCTTGCGCGTTGATCGGCTCGGCACCGCAGCCGGCTACGCGCAGACGACTCAGGTCCAGGCCTTCGAGGTCCTGGTCGCGGGTGCGGCGCGCGGCGAGCGCGTACGCGAAGTTGGGCGCGAAGCTGATCGTGCCTCGGTACTTCGTGATCGCCTCCATCCACAGGCCGGGCCGGCGCACGAATGCTTCGGTTGATAGCAGCACGCTCGGCAAGTCGCAGATCAGCGCGCCGAGTACGCTGATGAGTCCCATGTCGTGGTGCAGCGGCAGCCAGCTGACATAGACATCCTGCTCGTGCAGATCGATGCCGCGGGGGCCGAGGAACGCTGTCGCATTCGCGATCAGATTGCGATGCGTGACCATCACGCCTTTCGGCAGCGACGTGCTGCCCGACGTGTATTGCAGGAAGCACAGGTCGTCGGGATGCAGCGTGGGCAAATCGCAGGCGGGCGGCTCGCCGTCGAGCAGCGCTTCGACGGTGACGATGCGTTCGAGGCCGGTGTCGGCGGCCAGCACGTCCTCGATGGTCTCGCGTGTCGAGTTCGACGTCAGCAGCATGCGCGCGCCAGCCGAGCGCACGATGTGACTGACGGTTTCGGCGTAGCGTTCGCGGGTTCTGAAGTTCAGGCTTCCGCGCGGAAAGATCGGGACGGGCACCAGACCGGCGAACGACGCGCCGAGGAAGCTCAGGATGAACGCTTCCGGGTCGAGGATCACGAGTGCGATGCGCTCGCCTTTGTTCAAGCCCAGCGACACGAGCTTTTGCGCACGCTTGCGTGCCTCGCGCTCGAGTGCCTCGTACGGATAGTAGTGCTCGTCGCCGTGCGAGGAGACAAAGCGAAGGCCTCGAGCGTCGCCGCGCGGCAGCGCTGAAACGGCATCGACTAGCGTCTGGTCCATGTTTGCGGCTCCCCGGTTATTTGGTCGAGATTCCGTGATCGAGCGAAGCAGCGGGCGACCAGTCGCGGATCGGCTGCAGACGGCGGCGCAGCAGTGCGATCACCTCGTCGTCGCTGCGCACCGGCGCGCCCGGCAAGCGCACGAAATGCCTGGCGAGCTTGCGGTGCTGGCGCGTGACGAGCAGCAGCCAGATCTGCGCGATGTCGATGCGATCGAACACGACCGCGTCCTCGTGACCGTACTTCTCGAGGTTCGCTGCGAATTCCTTCGTGAGTTCGCTGTAGTGCGTGCCTTTGCGGACGTGGTGGTAGATGTGATAACCGGCGTTGAAGACGCGCGCATTGAAACGCGAGTCGATCGTATTGGTGCTGCTCGTGTACGGGTTGTCCGGATGGTCGGGGTCGATGAACGCGTGCTGGACCCAGTTGCCGATCATCATCATCAGCCGCACGAACACGAACGGGAACACGAACACGACGAGGGTTGCCTGCAGGTTCCAATATGCGGCGGCGGCGATCGCCGCGTAGAACGCGATCTCACCGACGAGCAGTTGCCGCATCAGCTTCGTATTGCGCGAGCGCCACAGATAGACGCTGAGCTCGACCGGCACCAGCGCGGCGAAGCGCAGGTAGTAATGCAGAAAGCCGATCACGCTATCGCGCTGAAACCGCATCGTCGAGCTCAGGTCGCGTGGCAGGTTGTCGTCGATGTGATGCATGCCCATGTGATGGACATAGAACGTGCCCGGCGTCTGACCGAAGAACGGACACAGCACCCAGTCGAGCAGGATTTCGAGCGCGCGGTACTTCTTCCTGAAGAGCCGCCGATGCAGCGTGCAGTGGTAGCTCATCGTGAAGCGGTCGCCGAACATGTTCCAGACCAGCACATAGGCGACGCCCGCCCACCAGGGAAAGTGGCCGAGCCAATACAGCACGGCCGCGGCGGGGATGAATATCAGCGCGCACTCGATGTAGAGCCACAGATGCGGCAGGTCGCGACGATCGTTGAGCAGGCGGTACATGGCAGTTTCCTTCAGGGGCGGTTGCAGTGGTCAGTCAAGCGGGTGGGGATTCGTTTCAGCTCGGCTCGGGCAGTTCGATCACGCCGCTATGGCCATCGACCTTGAGCTGCATGCCTGACTGCACGCGCGTAGTGAGGCCCGGAATCTGGACGACGGTCGGGATGCCGATTTCGCGCGCGACGATCGCGGCATGGGTCAGCGGACTGCCGCGCTCGATCAACAGCCCGGTCGCCGACGCGAATACGGGGACCCAGCCGGGGTCGGTCCGATAGGTGACGAGGATGCCGCCGTCGAATTCGTTTGCTTCGCGCACGACCTTCGCGCGTCCTTCGGCAAAGCCCGGTGAGCAGGGCGTGCCGCGCAGCGTCGCGCCGGCCGCCTGGGCGGGCGCCGCGTGCAGAGCGGCGAGGTTCGCCGGCTTGCCGAGCCAGGCCGCAACCGGCCCATGCGTGACGAAGCGTGGCGGCAGGTCGTCCATCGCGCGATAGCTCGCATCGTCGCGCTTGCGCTGCTCGATGAGCGGACGCAGTTCGCGGTGAGACACGGTGCCTTCGAAGCAGCCGCGAATTTCGTCGAGGCGCAGATGGAAGATGTCGCGGCCAGTGGCCAGCACGCCGTCGGCGGCGAGACCCTCGCCGATCGCGCGGAACATCCGGCGCGCGACGCCGAACGCGCGCGACCGGCAAAAGCGCACGGTCTCACGCGCCCGGATCGCGGCGCGCACGCGGCTGCGTGCGCGGGCGAAAAGCCAGCGCTGCAGCGGACCCAGCCGCTCATGCAACAACGCGTCGATGCGCGTTTCGGTGGCAGTGCGATCGATCGTCGCGGCACCATGCGCGAGCGAAGCCTTCAACATATCGAACAGCACGCCCGGGTCTTCGCGCAGGTCGGGTTCTTCGAGCTTCAGCTCGTTGTTGCTGCGATATGCGAAGTCGGCGAGGTAGCGCTCGATGTCGGCGACGATCTCGGGCGCGCCACATGCGCGCAGCGCCGCATACGTTTCGGCTGACGGTGTATTGCGGATCAGCGCTTCGACCCGCGGGTTCGACCGCACGGCTTCCGCCAGCGCGGCCAGCCTGCGGACCGGCTCGATCGACTCGATGTCGTTCATGCCGCCGATGACCGCGACTTCGAGCCAGTCAGGCGCATCGGGGATCCACCGCTTGATCAGGCGCCGGAGCACGCCGTAACTGAGACCGATCGCCGACTCGAGCACGATCATCATGCCCCAGCGCGCCAGCAGCGCCTGCTCGAAGCGGCAGTAGTGCGCATAGACGGCGTCGGCGGGAAGCGAGCGATAGTCGAGCGCGTTGAACTCGTCGTAGACCGGATAGAAGAACGCGCGGAAGCGTTCGACGTTGCGCTCCAGCCGCGCGAAGTGCCACGCGAACTTCGTTCCGCTCACGGCCCGGATGCTGGCGAGCCCAGCGCGCGAGCCGGCCTTGTACGGTCTGATCAGCTCGGCGAAGCTCGCCAGATCGAGCGGCTCGTCGACGCCCATCTGGACTTCCATCATCTTGCGTCCGAGGTCCTGGAACGGCGCGAGCCCGGAAAGCTTGTACCAGTGCAGCAGGTTGTAGTACACGCGCCCGTTCAGGAACGCGAGCGTCGAGCCGAGGAAGCCGTCCATCTCGCGCCGCTGCTTGTGCGGAATCGCGAGCAGCCGGCAGAACTCACGGAACACCTGCGCATAGACGTGCTGCGCGAAGGTGAAGGTCAGTTGGGTGGTGACGCCGGGATAGTTCTCGACGATGTTCGAGTTGTCCCACAGCTGGAAGTCGCCAGCTCGCGATTGGGCCGGTGCGACCGGCGTGGTTACGGGGCGTGCCTGCAGAATCCACAACTGATGTTCGGCGATACACCATTCGATATCGAGCGGCTCGCCGAACTTGCTTTCGAGCGTGCGGGCCGCCGCCACGACGCGCTCGATCTCGTCGTTGGAGAGGGCGGCTGCATCGCGCAGCGCGGCCGGCACCTCGCGGATGTGGCGGCCGTCATGACGCTCGCGCTTTTCACCGATCACCACCTGCTTGTACTGGCCGGTCTGGCGGTCCACGGTGATCGTGTCGGCGTCGACCGCGCCCGACACGAGTCCTTCGCCGAGCCCATAGACGGCGCTCAGCACCAACTCGTCGCGGTTGCCGTTGGCCGGGTTGATCGTGAACACGACGCCGCTCGTATCCGCCTGAACGAGGCGCTGCAGGATCACGGCCATGCCGGCGCCGGCCATGTCGAGTCCGTGCTGATGTCGGTAGCGCAGCGAGCGCTCGGAATACGCGGAGGCCCAGCACCGGCGCACGTGTTCGAGCGTCGAATCGAGTCCGCGTACGTCGAGGAAGGTGTCGAACTGGCCTGCGAACGAGAAGCTCGCGCTGTCTTCTTCGACACCGGACGAGCGCACCGCGAGCGGTCCGTCTCCGATCGTGTCGCGTGCGCATGCGATGTCGGCGCGCAACGTGGCGCTGATGTCGCACGTCAGCACCGCCTCGCGGATCTGGCTCGCGATCGCGGCGGCGTTCGCGGGCGTGAAGTCGCTGAGCAGCGCGGCGATGGTTTGATCGAGGCCGCCGTCGCGGCGGAACTCCGCAAAGCAGTCGGTGCCGAGGATCGCCCAGTGAGGCACCGCGACGCCGAGGTTCGCCAGCCGATGGAGCGATCGTCCCTTGTTGCCGGCGAGCCGCTCGATGGTTTCGGCGGGACTCGCCGCGGTCAGAATCACGTGGGGCGATGCTGTTGAGCCGGCGCTGCTGCTTGCGTCGAAGGTCTCGCGCGGTGCGTAGCTTCCGCCCGCTTCGAATTCGTCGCGTGCGCGCGCAATGGTGTCGAAATTCATTGAGTTCCCCGTTGCTCAGGTGCTCGACGAAGCGAGCAGATCTCTGGCTTCCTCGGCGGTACCGCGCCCGCCGTGAGCGGTTTGCGGAAAGCGCGCGTGCAGATGCGCGCCGAGGTTGATCCAGTCGTAGGCGGCGTGGATCGTGCCGCGCCAGCCCGACGCCGTATCGAAGCTCGCCGGAAACTGCGGATCGCCGCCGAGGTTGCGCAGACGCTGCGCGAGCTCATCGGCCAGCGCGACGTAACGCTGCGCATCGGGTGCCGATCCGATCGAGCACTGTTCGAGTTCGCGGATGCCGTCGATCAGCGCCGCATCGAGGGGCAGCAGCCGGATCGCGTCGAGCGTCGCTTCTTCCATCGTCGACTGCGGCGTCACGCCGTGCGCGCCGAGCGTGACCATGCAGGCGGTTTGCATCATCCGTTGCAGCGCGTACTCGAGCACCTGCCATTGGCCGCGCTGCAGTGCGCCCTGGGCGTCCTCGCGCGCATTCTCGAGTCCGATGTTGGCCCAGACCATCTCGAGGCCCGCTTCGGCGAAGCGCCCGGCGGGCATCGGCAGCAACTGGGCGCCGCTCGCGCGGCCGGCCGCGAGGCGCGCGCCGTCGATCGAGATCAACGGTGCACGGGACACCGGCGTCGAAGTCGCCTGCTGACGCGCGTGGATTTCTCCGCCGCCCTTCCAGCGCAGGCTGACGAGGCCCAGCCGGCTGAACTCGGCAATCAGCGCGCGCTGCCGGCTGACCGCCTGCGCGTCGCCGCGGCTGGCGATGGCCGCGCAGGGGGTGTCGAAGGTGATCGCACGCCACGCGTGGGCGGCTTCGTCGTCGAGCGCAAAGACGTCGCTACCGCGCAGCACATGCACCCGTTCACCGATCTGCCAGGTCGTCGTGTCCTTGCCCGGGCCGATCAGCACGTTGTCGGCCGCGAGGTTCACACCGCTGACGCCGAACTCACGGATCAGCGCGACCCCCGCCGCGAGGAACGCGCTTTCGGCGCCATGCTCGCGCGGCGCGTGCAGCAGGCTCCACAGACGGCCGGCGAGGTTCGCGTCGACAGCCGCGCGTTCGAGCTGCAGGGACAGCCATTTCGGGCTCATGTAGCACTCGCCGACGCGCGCCACGTGACTCTTCGCCGCATGAAACGCGGCGGTCCTGATCCAGGCGCGGGCGTAGTCGGGCTCGCCAAGCGCGAACATCGCGACCGCATATCGGCCGGTCTGGCGCGCGAAATCCTCGAACCACAGCGCCACGGCCTCGCAGAGCGCGTCGCGGCCAAGCTCGGCTTGCAGCGTCTCGATCAACGCCGGGTTGTCGATCGGCAGCGCGCCGATGAAGCGCTGGCACCGTTCGAGCAGATTCCACGACAGCCGCGCAACCGCTCGACGGCCTTTGCCGAGCGCTGCGCGAACCTGCGCGAGTTCGCGGCGCAGGCGCGCCGGACTCAGCAGCCTGACTTCGATGCGGCGGCCGTCGATGAACAGGATGTACGGCATCGTGGCCGGCTCCAGGCCGCTATCGACGATCGCGACGAAGTCGACATCGGAGCGCTCGTTGCCGAAACCTTCGGCGATCGAGCCTTCGAGAAAGACGGCGCTCGGTGCCCGCTGTTCGAACTGGGCGCTCAACGCGGTTCGCGCTTTTTGCCAGAGCTCGGCGAGCATCGGATCGGTCATCAACATGGTTAGGCTCCCTGAGCGTCAAGCCGTGCGCGGCACGAAGTAGCCCGCCGCGATCCCATAACGGAAGATCCTGCGCAGCAGCGTTTTGCCGGTCGCGCGAGGCAGCGCCGGCAGGATTGCGGCGGTCGCGTCGCGGGCGAAGCGCACCTGGCGCGTCAGGTACGACTCGTACAGCTTCACGACCTCGTCGTAGTAGCGCCGCTCGAGCGGTTTCATCGCGGCGGCGTCGAACACATGCCGCGGCACATAGCGAGGCACGTGAAACGACGGAAACTCCGCGCAGACGTCGTTGATTTCGCGCAGCGTGGTCGGCGTGCCCGAGGTCAGATGCAGCGTGCGTCCGCGCACCAGGTCGAACTTCGCCAGCGCTTCGACGACGCAGTCGGCGACCCAGTCGATCGGGACGATGTTCAGCGTCGCGCCGTAGTCGCCGGGCATCGTGCGCACCAGCCCGGCGGCCGTCAGGCGCACGACGGTGTAGAGCGTGTCGAACTTGCGGATCACACCGGTCGCCGAGTCGCCGACGATGATCGACGGGCGCAGCACGGCGGCCGGCAGGCCGCTGCGCATGGCCGCCCGCACCGACTGTTCCGCGCGGTACTTGCTCTGCTCATACGGGTTGCCCAGCCGCTGGCCGAGGTCGAGATCGTCCTCGCTGAACACGCCCGGGCGCTCGCCGCAGACATAGGCGGTGCTCACGTAGAGCAGCGGAATCGGCGCGTCGGCGCGAGCTTGCGCGAACTCGACGATGCGCTCGGTGCCGCGAAAGTTGATCGCCTCGTAGACCTCGGGCTTGCGCCCAAAGCTGGTCAGCGCGGCACAGTGGACGATCGCAACCGTCGTCGCGCGTAGTGCCTCGTAGGTGTGCGGATCGAGCCCGAGGTGGGGTTCGGCGACGTCGCCCCGCACACATGCGAAGGTTCCGGCTGCAGGCGTGTGGCCGTCGTACGTCGTTGCCGCGAGCGGCGTGCCGTCGTTGCGGACGACCGGCCCTTCCGAGCGCAAGAATGCGACGACCGGGTAGCCCATTGCCGTCAGACGGGCGATCACTTCGGCGCCCAACAGACCGCGAGCACCGGTGACGAGAACGTGCTTATCCATCGTGGGAGACCATCCAGGGTTGCGTGTCATTTGAGGAGAATCTCGGCCAGCAGCCCGAGCTCGACGGCGACGATGAAGCGCGTGCCCGCCCAGCGTGGCCGGCCCGGCCTGCTCGCGGGCCCCGGCCAGCTCGCGTTGAGCCAGACGAGCCAAACGAGCGGCAGCGTTGCGGCATAGATCGCATAGGTTTGCGACAGGCCTGCCAGGCGCGACAGCGACACGTTGAGGCCGAGCGCCAGAATCAGCAGGAAATTCAGCGCGACGCGGATTCCGCGTGCCGACAGGTGATAAGGCTGCAGCGCAGTGGTGCCAACCTTGCGCGAGAACTTCCAGAATTCGTAGCCGGCCCACATCGAACCCGCTACGCACATCACGACATAGAGGCTCAACTCACGTCCAGCCATGTCGCGCCACAGGAAATAGCCGTACATGAAGATGGCGAAGGGCGCCCCCTCGAAAGCGGGAAAGCACGCCAACGGGCGGCTCGGGAGCAGCCGCTTGAATACGAACGGTGCGGCGAAGGCCAGGGCGGTGGCGGCAGCGGCGGCCGTCCTCGCGTGGCCCATGCCGGTGTTCAGCGCGACGAGCAGCAGCGCGCTTGTCGCGAGGCTGGCGACGACGCGTGTGCGTCGTGCCTCGCGGCGTGCCAACAGCGCGTGCCCGGTTGGATAGTCGCGTTCGAGATCGTCGAGGTCGTCGATCAGGCGAAGCTGGACGAACAGCAGGAAAAAGGACGCGAGGCCGGCCAGCGCACGCCAGCCCGGTTCAACGGCGACGCCGGCGATTCGTCCGTAGAGCAGCAGCGAGCAGACGAACGCGCCGGCGATCGGCAGCGCCTCGGCGGCCAGCGGCACGCGGCCGAGCGTGTTGCCGAGCGCCGCTGCCGCGGCCGCAAACCGGCCACGTCTTGCATGCGAGGTGGCCAGCGAAACGCGCGGGCTCATGTACGCATCCCCTCATTGGCGTCCAACCTGACGGCGGCGTGCCGGATGCACAGGTCCACGAGCGAGCCGACCGTGAAATACGTTTCGGCGTGTTCTTCGTTCAAAGCTTCTAGCGGCAGACGCTCGATGCCGAACGCCTGCTCGACCGCGACCACCGCTTCGACGAGCGATAGCGAGTCGAGGCCCAGATCGGCGATCAGCGAACTCTCGAGGTGAATCTCGGCGTTGAAGTCACGCTGATGCTCGCGGCAGACGCGTAGTAACTGCGTGCGTACGATGCCGAACACGGTGTTGCGCATCGACGCATTTTTCGGTGTGCTGGCCATGCGGGGTTCCTTTCTGTTCACGCGTTGCTCGGCGCGGCGGCGTAGCGCCACGGCAGAGTCTGGCCACCGGCCAGGATGCCCTGGGGATGCGCGAGCGCGACCGGCTCGATGGCCAGCTGAAGGCGGACGAGTGCGAGCGGCCGCTCCAACGCTTCTTCCCAGCGATATGAGAGGGGAATGCGCGCGCGCTTGCCACGCAGCCACGCGCGGCGCAGAAAACGATGGACCCAGAAGTTCGGCCACCACGGAGCGGTCAGCGCAGTGCCGAGCAGACCGACGATGCGCGCACGCATCGGCTCGAGGCCGCAGTCGAATGCGAGAAGCGAGGTCTCGCCGGCCCAGTCCTGTCCATAGCCCGTCAACACGTGCAGCAGGTCATGAATGCAGCCGCTGCGCTCGATGAACCACTGACGGTCCGGGCCCGGGAGGATTTCTTCGAGGCCCGCGGCCAGCCGGCTCGCTTGCAGCAGACCATCAGCGCTGTAGCCGCTACGCTCCATCATCGCCATGTAAGCGCGGCCGAACGAGCCAGGCGGCAAGCGCAGCAGCGTGTCGGAATCTGCGAGCGTGGCGAGCAGTGACGGCTGTTCCGAAAGCAGCGCGCCGGCGCCCGGTTCGCTCAGAAAGCGCTGGTACATCGTCTCCATCTGGCCGCCGTCGAGCGCGATCATCACCTCGTAGGCATGCTGAATGTCGTCTACGTTCTCCCTCAACGCCTTGATCGCTCGCAACGCGCGCGGCCAATCGATGTGGCGTCGCGCCATTGCGTCGTCCTTCAAGGTTGCTGTCATCTGCGGCTCCCGGCAAAGATCAAGAGGCGGGTCACGAGTGGCGATCGACTGGTGCCACTTTCTGTGGACGCTTTTTGCAGGGTTCATGCCAGTCATCCGCTGGCACCACGAAAGTCGTCCTCATCCCCTGCAAGAACGGAACGAAGTGCCCAGATCTCAAAAGGCGGCGGGGGTATCGTGCGGATTGAAGCGGTGTCTGCGAATTGCCGACGCACTTTCGGGTGGAGCCCCCCCGCAGCCTGCCGAATGTCGGTGCCGGGCCAACATCTGAAGGGCATCTGTTGGCTGCCGCTCGACTGCACGACGTCTGATACCGGCCCGGTTCACATGTCGACGTCCAAACATCTATACGTGCGGATGTATCGCCCCGCCTTTTGAAATCTGGCTGCCTGCTTGCGTCATTGCATCTGACGGGGACTCAGTTCGCGAAGCAAAAGAACGCCTGGCACGAACAGTGCACTAGCAGCGCGAACAATGGGTGGTTCCCTTTGGAATTCCTGGAACTCACGAGGACGGAGGTAGAGCAATGAATCAGGCCTGGAAGGCGAAAGCGGGGCAGTTCCTGCCGGGGGCGAATCTGACTGTGCTGCCGCACTGGGAGCGCGATGCGGTACCGAGCTACGATCGTGCCGAAGTCTCGGTGCCAGGGCGCCTTCACTTCGCCGTGTTCGACTTCATGCAGATGATGCCCGGCTTCGGTGGCGGCGGACTCGGCGTATCGACGAGCACGGTCGGACACCGGATCACCGTCACGAAGACGAACAACGGCGAAGGCGGCTGCGACGTGCCGAGCGGGCGGCACATGCTCGAGCTGTTCAAGCGAACGGTCGGCTACGCACGCGACGACATCCGTGTCGATCGGCTGCGCAGCATCCAGCATCAGCACAGCGGCTTCGGCTCGAATGTGTCGTTCAACACCGCGACGCTCGCCGGCTTGAACGCGTTGTTCGGCTCACCGTTCTCGCCGCACGACATGTGGGAAATGATCACCCGCAACTACGTCGAGACCGCGAAGGATCACGAGCACGTGTATTTCGGCCTCGAGACCGGCGTCGGCGAAGCGTGCCTGTTCTTCGGCGGGCTGGTCTGGGTCGACGAGAAGCACGGCAACGGCCGTTTCCTCGGCAATCTGAGTTCGGAAAACCTGTGGGTGACCACCGCCGTCGGCAACTACGACACGCTAGCGACCGAAGCGCTGCGTGCGCACGGCGAAGGCGCGGACATGTCCGGCACCACCGAGGCGGGCTTCGTGCCGACACATTTCGTCGAGTGGCAGAAGCGCTATGGCATTGCGTGGCGCAACTTCATCGAACAGAAACTGCGGCCCGCGCTGCATCGTAACGACCTTTTCGCGTTTCTGAAGCACGGCTGGGAACTCAACAGCATGAGCAACATGAAGGTGCTCGAAGGCATCTTCCGGACCGACGTGATGCGTGAGTTCGATGAGACGATGCAACGCGAGGGCGCGGTGTACGCGGGGATGAGCAGCGCGGGTCCGGGCTTCTATGCGTTCTCCGACTGCGAGGAAAAGGCGAAGCACCTCGCGACGGTGATGCTGCATCGGTTCAGTGAATTCATGAGCGAGATGACGGTGGCCCGCGCGGGCCAGAAGATGTCGATCGACGTCGCCGTCTAGCCGCATGCCTGTTAACCCTCGCGATACTTTCCACTGAGACTGATCGAACATGGCCAAGCGCGTCACCTTCGTCAACACGAACCAGATCAAGCCGGCGATTGCGCCGATTGCCTTCGACTATCTGTCGGCGCCGATGGAGCGAGCAGGCTTCGAGCTCAACTTGCTCGACCTGTGCTTCTCCGATGATTGCGAGGCGGCCATTGCCGAGCACTGCCGCACCGCCGCGCCGGACTACTGGGGGGTGACGCTGCGAAATACCGACGACGTCTATTTTTCCAGCGGCTACAGCTTTCTCGACCGCATCAGGGACATCGTCGCGATGCTTCGGCGTGCGCGCGCGGTCCCGATCGTGATGGGCGGCGCGGGCTATTCGGTGATGCCGGAAAAACTGCTTGCTTACCTCGACGCCGACTTCGGCATCGTCCGGGAAGGCGAATTCAGCTTCCCCGAACTGCTGACTTGCCTCGAAGAGGGCAGGAGTTTCACGCACATATCCGGCTTGGTCTACCGCGATACGGCCGGGGTGCACGCTACGCCGCTCGCCCCGAACACATGCGGACCACTGGCCAGCATAGGGCCTCACAAACGCGAACTGGTCAACAACCCGCACTATTTCGCCAAAGGCGGCCAGATCGGCATCGAAACGAAACGCGGCTGCAACCGCTCCTGCATCTATTGCGTCGAGCCGCTGATCAAAGGCCGCTCGGTGCGCATGCGCGAACCCGATGACGTCGTCGCCGAGATGGCATCGCTCGAGGAGCGCGGCGTCAACGTCTTTCATATCAACGACTCGGAATTCAATCTGAGCGTCGCGCATCCGATGGCGCTGTGCGCGGCCATCATCCGGCACGGGCTGGCCGGCAAAATCCAGTGGTATGCGTACGGTATGCCGCGGCCGTTTCCCGATGAACTCGCGGCCGCGATGAAAGCAGCCGGTTGCGTCGGTATGAACTTCGGCGTCGACACCGCCAGCGAAACGATGCTGAAGATACTGCGCCGCACCTTTGGCGCTCCAGACATCGAACATGCGGTCAATACCGCGAAGCGCCACGGTCTCGAGCACATCATCGAACTGCTGTTCGGCGCGCCCGGCGAGACGCAGGAGACCGCGCGCGAGACCATCGAGTTCATCAAGCGGGTCGATCCTGAACGCGTTTCGGTCACGGTCGGGCTGAGGATTTTTCCGGGCACCGAGCTCGAGCAGATGATCCGCCGCGAAGGGCTGCACGCCGGGAATCCGAATCTGCACGGCCATATCGAAGGCAATGACGATCTGCTGCACCCGGTGTTCTATCTGCCGACCGCATTGGGCCCGGACCCGCAGCAATTCATCGCCGATCTGATCGGCAATGACCGGAGGTTCTTTGGGACCAATGCGAGCCTGTTCAACTACAACGCGAACGACGCGTTGGTCGAAGCGATCGCGCAAGGCGAGCGGGGCGCGTATTGGTCGATCCTGAACCGGATCGAGAAACGCTTCGAAGCGGCTCATAACGCGCGCGGTTGTCAGCGCACGTCCGCGGACGGCGGCGATCCGGACTGGTCGCCAATCGAGATATTGCCGATCGAGCAAAGCGCCTGACGCGGTATGTGATGCCCGAAGCGGCCAGCCGTCCGCTGGCCCGCTTACTTTCGACGCAGGAGGAGTGCATGCTTCTAGAAAACAGTCAGCCTGAGCCGTACAGGATCAAGATGGTCGAGCCGATCAGGCTGATCGACCGCGAGCAGCGGCAGGCGCGGCTTGCCGCTGCCGGGTACAACGTGTTTCGCCTCGAAGCCGACGACGTCTATATCGATCTGATGACGGACAGCGGCACGACCGCGATGAGCGCGAACCAGTGGGCCGGCATCATGACCGGCGACGAGTCGTATGCCGGCTCCCGCAGCTTTACGAAGCTGACGCAGGCCGTGCGAGACATGCTCGGCTTCGAATACGTGCTGCCGACTCACCAGGGCCGGCCGGCCGAGCACTTCCTGTTCCGGACTCTCGTGCGCCCGGGCCAGGTGGTGCCGTTCAACGCGCCGTTCGATTCGACCGAGGCGCACGTATCGATTGCCGGCGGGACCGCGATATCGTGCGTCGCCGAAATCGGCTACCAACCTTCTGTCGAGCACCCATTCAAGGGCGATGTGGATGTGCAGAAGCTGCGCAACGTGATCGAAAGCGAGGGACGCGCCAACGTTCCGCTGATCATGGTCTCGCTGACGAACAACGCGGGCGGCGGCCAGCCGGTCTCGATGGCGAACCTGCGCGCGGTGAAGGCGTTGGCCGATGAGTTTGCGATTCCGGTGTACTTCGATGCGGCGCGCTGCGCGGAGAATGCATACTTCATCCAGCAGCGCGAAAGCGGCTATGCGAACCGGTCGGTGGCGGAAATTCTGAAGGAGCAGTTTTCCTATGCCGAAGGCTGCACGTTCAGCTGCAAGAAGGATGCGCTGGTCAACATCGGCGGCTTGCTCGCGACCCGATCGCGCACGCTCTATGAGCAGGTCGTGCCGCTGCTCGTGCTGCACGAAGGCTTCGTCACGTACGGGGGGATGGCGGGCCGCGATCTCGAAGCGCTCGCGATCGGTCTGCGCGAGATGGTCGACGACAGATACCTGCAACACCGCGTGGGTCAGGTCGAACGGCTAGGGAACACACTGCTCGCGGGCGGCGTTCCGATTCTGCGGCCGACCGGTGGACACGCGGTGTATGTCGATGCCGCCGCCTTTCTGCCGCACGTGCCGCGCTCGGAGTTTCCGGCCGAGGCGCTGGCTTCCGAGCTTTATCTGGAGGGCGGCGTGCGCGCCGTCGGTCTGGGCTCGTTGGCGTTCCTGAAAGAAGATCCATCGACGGGCGCGGTCAGCGCTCCGAGGCTGGAACTGCTGCGACTGGCCATTCCACGCCGCGTCTACACCGATAGTCACCTCGCGGCGGTTGCCGCCGCGTTGATCCGGGTCTACCAGCGACGCGATGCGATCCGCGGAATGCGCATCGTCTCGGCACCGCCGATGCTCAAGCACTTCACCGCGGTCCTCGCACCGATCGAGGCACGCGACGAGATGGTTGCCGAATGTCGCGAAGTTATGGTCTGAGGTGATTTCATGTCGAATGCTGTGTTCGAAGCGCTCGAGCTCAAGCCCCATGCTTATCCTGGCGTGCTGATCACGTTGTGCGGTGTGGATGGGGCGGGGAAATCTTCGTTGATGAAGAAGCTCGAAAGCGCGTGCACTGGTGCCGGGCTCAACTGCGTGACGACCTTTACGCCGACCAGTCGCATCCGCAAAGATGCGGTGTTCCGGGATATGGTCGACAGCCACTGGCATACCTCCAAAGCCAGCTTGGGAGCCGACGCAAGCGTACGTCGGGTCGATATGCTGGGCATTCTGCTGTCCATCATGGGAGACCTCGTCCAGCATCTGACCGACACGGTCATACCGGCGCTGCAACGCGGCGACGTGGTCTTTTGCGACCGCTACGTGTTCACCTCTCAGGCTGAGATCGGCACGCGTTCCGATCCCGCTGAGACTGCGCTTGTGCTCCGCAGCGTCGCTGGCCATCTGCTGCGTCCAGACGTCGCCTTTGGTCTGAATGTCTGCGGCGCGACGTCACACCGTCGCGTGCGGTCAAGGAACGACGAGAACGACCAGCCGCCGCCGATGAGCTTTCTGACCCGTCAGGTGGCGGCCTATCGCGCCGTGTTCGAGGTCAACGGCGTCGTCGCGCTGGATGGGGAGCGGAGTATCGACGAGACGTACTGTGCGGCACTCAGTCATATCGTGGCTATCGAACGGGTTGCGGGGCGGTTTGGCTCTATCGCGGCGGCACATCCTGCACGAACCCTGGCAGCATGCTGAGGCTTCGACCTGCGCGGAGACGCGGCCCTCCGGCGTCCAGGTGTGCGACAAAATGCACGTCGACACGTTTTGGTGAGCATCTATCCTTCGAGACAGGACCATGTTGCATGGAACGTCAGAGCCAAGGAGACGATGATGCTCAGCCCACATGAGATCGCAACGCTCATGCTTCTCGAAACAAACCCGCGTCCGGAAAATTTCGATCCCGGCGATCTCGACGCGTTATGTGAACGCCAACTTGTAATTCTGGAAAAACTCTCGTCTGGATACGCGCGAGGGCGTCTGACTGCTCAAGGACGTTCGATATTGAGGTCGGTCGGCAGGGTGCACTGATTCCCCTCTCTGCATTGCCTCGGAGCTTCGACCTTCAGGAGCAGTCACATGCAACATCCAATCGCGCGGAGGGCGGTACAGACCATTGTCCGCGAACATCAACAGCTTTCAGCGGTGGTCAACGGCATGACCCGACTCGTCGAGTCATTGTACATTCGGGAATATCCGGAGCAGGTTCATCATCCGAAGGAAGCGCGCTGACCCGATATGAATTGACCGGGTATGCCGCGGCGCCGGCTTTACGAATGCTGGTTGATGAATACGCGGCGTTTTACAGCCACACAGGCGCCAGGAAGAGGAAGTGATATTGCCGGCCGCGCTGCGCTATCTGACTGCGGACGACTGGCTGGAACTGGACGAGGCGTTCGGCGCCAATCGCGATCCGTTCAGCGGCAGCGAGATCGAAGGTGAAATGGACCGCTTGTTTTCGCTGATCGTCAGCACGGTCTCCGAGTCGATTCACTAGGCCGCCAACGGCACAGCACCCGTACATTTGATTTCGTCGAGGCAAACGCTGGACTTGACTCCGCTCACGCCGGGAATGCGCATCAGCGTATCGAGCAGAAATTCCGACAGCGCTTTCAGGTCGTGCGCGACGACCTTGAGCATGTAATCGATATCACCCGTCACGACGAAGCATTCCTGAACCTGGGTGAGTTCCGAGATCATTCGCTTGAACTTCGACAGGTCGCGCACATGGCCTCGCTCCATCGTCACCTGGATGAAAGCCACTACGCCGAAGCCCAGCAGCTGCGCGTCGAGCCGCGTCTCGTAGCACTTGATCACACCCATTTCCTCGAGCCGGCGATGACGCCTCAGCGTTTGCGCGGGCGACAGCTTGATCGCCTCGGCAAGCTCGAGATTTGAGATGCGGCCTTGCGACTGAAGAATCTCCAGCAAACGCACGTCGATTCGGTCGATGTCGATTGTATGCACTGTTATTTCCTCATTCCCCGGTGAAATGAAATGTTAATGCACAAATCAGGGTTTGTCTGCGTCCGCTAGGAAATCCTATTGCATCGATAAAAAATTAAACTGATCCCAGATGTCGCTGCGACCCGAGCATGTGCGTTGGGAAATGCTCAGATGTGCAGGTGGCACGGGGGCCCTGCCTACAAGACGAGCAGAGAAATTTTCTTTCATTTTTACAACATGCCTCCGGCATCGCTCAGTGCTAATCGCTCGCCACCAATCATTCACCATCCGCTGAACCTGAGAGATCATGGCCGACCTGTTTGACAATCCAATGCAACTGATGGGCTTCGAATTCGTTGAATTTGCCTCGCCCGTACCCAATGTCCTCGAACCGCTGTTCGAGCAGATGGGCTTCACACTGGTGGCTCGCCACCGTTCGAAAGACGTGCTGCTTTACCGCCAGGGCGAAATCAACTTCATCGTCAATCGCGAGCGCAATAGTCAGGCCGCTTACTTTGCCGCCGAGCATGGCCCGAGTGCGTGCGGCATGGCCTTCCGCGTGAAGGATTCGCACAGAGCCTACGCCCGCGCGCTGTCGCTGGGCGCTCAGCCGATCGAAATCGCAACCGGTCCGATGGAGTTGCGATTGCCCGCGATTAAAGGCATTGGCGGCGCACCGCTTTATCTGATCGACCGCTTCGAAGACGGCAAGTCGATCTACGACATCGATTTCGAGTTCATCGAAGGTGTCGAGCGGCGGCCGGCCGGTCACGGCCTGCGCCTCGTCGATCACCTGACGCACAACGTCTATCGCGGCCGCATGACGTATTGGGCCAACTTCTACGAGACGCTGTTCAACTTCCGGGAGCTACGCTACTTCGACATCGAGGGCGAATACACGGGGCTCACGTCGAAGGCGATGACGGCGCCGGACGGCAAGATCCGCATTCCATTGAACGAGGAATCCGGCAAGGGCAGCGGCCAGATCGAAGAATTCCTGATGGCCTTCAACGGCGAGGGCATTCAACACATCGCCTTCTTGACCGACGATCTGATCGCGGTGATCGACAACCTGCAGATGGCAGGCGTGCCGCTGATGACCGGGCCGAACAGTTATTACTACGATGCGCTCGAGACACGCTTGCCGGGTCACGGTCAACCCGTTGGCGAATTGCAGTCGCGCGGCATTCTCCTCGACGGAACGACGGCGGACGGATCGCCGCGCCTGCTGCTGCAGATCTTTTCCAAACCGCTGCTTGGCCCCGTCTTTTTCGAATTCATCCAGCGCAAGGGCGATGAAGGCTTCGGGGAAGGCAATTTCAAGGCGCTGTTCGAGTCGCTCGAACGCGATCAGATCGAGCGGGGGACGTTGAAGGTTTGACGCGCATACAACCCGTTCATCGCCGCTTCAACAATACCTATTCCAGCAAGACACGGCACCGGCGTCACGAGCGTCGGCTGTGAGGCCTCGGCATATTTCGCCTGCTCTGACCGGAGCAGGCGGAAAACGAGGCGTGGCGTCCAGAACCAACCGCAGGACACAGGAGACAACACCGTGGCACATCAGGAACAGGGCACGCTAAAGCGCGGCCTGAAGAATCGTCACATCCAGTTGATCGCGCTAGGAGGCGCAATCGGCACGGGCCTCTTTCTCGGCATCGCGCAGACCATCAAGGCGGCAGGGCCGTCCGTGTTGCTTGGATACGCAATTGCGGGCGTCGTCGCTTTCTTTATCATGCGGCAACTCGGCGAAATGGTCGTCGATGAGCCCGTCGCAGGTTCCTTCAGTTACTTCGCAGGCAAATACTGCGGACAATTCTCTGGTTTTGTTTCCGGCTGGAACTACTGGGTGCTCTACGTGCTCGTGTCGATGGCGGAACTGTCGGCCGTGGGCATCTACATGCAGTACTGGTGGCCAGGTCTGCCAACGTGGGTTTCCGCGCTCGTGTGCTTCTGCGTGATCAACGCGATCAATCTCACCAGCGTGAAGTCGTACGGCGAACTCGAATTCTGGTTTTCGATCGTCAAGGTCGCGGCGATCGTTGGCATGATCGGCTTCGGCGGCTATCTGCTGATTTCGGGCCACGCGGGTCCTGAAGCGGGCGTGGCCAATCTGTGGCGCCACGGCGGCTTTTTCCCGAACGGCGTGTCGGGTCTCGTGATGGCGATGGCCGTCATCATGTTCTCGTTCGGTGGATTGGAGCTCGTCGGCATTACGGCCGCCGAGGCAGAAGATCCTTCGCACACGATTCCGCGCGCGACCAACCAGGTGATCTACCGAATCCTGATTTTTTACGTCGGCGCACTCGGCGTGCTGCTGTCGCTGTATCCGTGGGAGAAAGTCGTCACGGGCGGCAGTCCTTTCGTGCTGATCTTTCACGCGATGAACAGCAACTTCGTCGCCAATGTGCTCAATGCGGTGGTGCTCACCGCGGCGCTGTCGGTATACAACAGCGGCGTCTACTGCAACAGCCGCATGCTTTACGGCCTCGCAGGCCAGGGCAATGCGCCGCGCGCTCTGCTGAAGGTCAACTCGCGCGGAATTCCGCTCGCCGCGCTGGGTGTATCCGCCGTCGCGACGGCCGCCTGCGTGCTGATCAATTATCTGATGCCGGGCAAGGCATTCGAACTATTGATGGGGCTCGTCGTCTCGGCGCTGATCATCAACTGGGCAATGATCAGCATCATTCATTTGCGTTTCCGCGCCGCGAAAGCGCGCGCCGGTGAGACGACCGTATTCCGCAGCCTCGGTTATCCGCTTACCAACTATCTTTGCCTGATCTTCCTTGCCGGCATTCTGGTCGTGATGTGGCTGATACCTGATCTGCGCATGTCGGTCTATCTGATCCCCGTTTGGCTCGTTGCGCTGGGCGTTGGTTATCGCGTGCGCAATAGGCGCGCGGGCGCCTCGGTCGCCGTTGGCGTGGCGACGCGCTAGGCACCGCGCTTGTGCAATCTTTTGGCCTGATCCAAGGAACTAGCATGTTTGAACACATCGATGCCTATGCGGGCGACCCGATCCTCACATTGAACGAGAACTTCGCGAAGGATTCGCGCGATCACAAGGTCAATCTGAGCATCGGCATTTACTACGACGATCACGGCCGCTTGCCGGTGATGCAAGCCGTACGCGAGGCCGAAGGACAACTGCTCGCCGAGCTCGGCCCCAAGCCGTACCTGCCGATGGCGGGCTTTGCCCACTACCGCGATGCCATGCAATCGCTGGTATTCGGCGACGACTCGGCGGCGCGTACCGAGGGGCGCATCGCGACCGTGCAGACCTTGGGCGGCTCGGGCGCGCTGAAGGTCGGTGCGGATTTCATCAAGCGCTACTTTGCGGGCTCGCGCGTATGGGTCAGCGATCCGACCTGGGAAAACCACCGTTTCATCTTCGAGCGCGCGGGATTCGAAGTCAACGCGTACCCGTACTACGACGAGTCGAGCGGAGGTCTGAAGTTCGAAGAGATGCTGTCGGCCATCGATGCGCTGCCGGCGCGCAGCGTCGTCCTGTTGCACGCGTGCTGTCATAACCCGACGGGTGTCGATCTGAACGACGCGCAATGGGTGGAGCTGGTCGAGGTCATCAGGAAGCGGGACCTGCTGCCCTTTATCGACATGGCGTATCAAGGCTTCGGCGCAGGCATCGACGCGGACGCATTTGCGATTCGTGAACTGGTGCGCCAGAACGTGCCGGCATTGGTGGCCAATTCGTTCTCGAAGAACTTCTCGCTGTATGGCGAGCGGTGCGGCGGACTGTCGGTGATTTGCGAGTCGCCGGATGTTGCGGCGCGCGTCCTGGGTCAATTGACGAGCGCTGTGCGCGCCAACTACAGCAATCCGCCGACGCATGGCGCGAAGATCGTAGCGCGCGTGCTGACCACACCGGCGCTACGGCAATCGTGGCAACAGGAGCTTGCTTCGATGTGCCGGCGCATCATGCGTATGCGCGCGGAGATCCATGAACGCCTGCGCGACAAGGTACCGGACACGATGCTCGCGCGCTATCTCGAGCAGCGCGGCATGTTCACGTACACGGGCCTGTCGGCGAAGCAGGTCGACACGCTGCGCGAACGGCACGGCGTCTACCTGATCCGCTCCGGGCGCATGTGTGTCGCCGCGCTCAATGACAACAACGTTGCGACGGCGGCGCATGCCATCGCGAGAGTCATCTCGCAGGCTGGCGATTGACACAGCCGCAAGCTGACGGCCGCAGCCTGCTACGCGCTCGATCCGGCTGCATCCACGCCGGATCGCGCGGCGCCAATCTGCGCAACGTCAGCCGGAAATCTCGCGCGCCGGCCGACAACGTCAGTTTGGTCGCGCGCCCGCATTGCCGCTGTGCTTGAGCGTCGGATCGATCAACGAAGCCTTGACGTCGACCGAAGACGCTTGCCCGAGCTTGGCGTAGTCGTGTTTGAGCCATACGCCGGCCACTTCGCGGCCACGCTCGAATAGCGTGCTGAGCAATGACCACGACGTGCTGCTCTTCGACACAAAACCGAACTTCGCCAGAAAATCGTCGTCGCGAATCAGGTGAAACCGGACGGGTTTGAAGCGGCTTTTGCTCGCCGCTTCCTCGCCGACCGAGTCGAGCACATGGTTGACCGCTTCGATCGCGTTGATCTCCAGCACCACGGACGCGTTGAAGCCGATTTCGTTGAGCCGCTCGAGAATTCCGCGCGCATCTTTGGGCGGCATGTCGTGGCGCACGAACGGATTCGCGAGCACGAGAATCAGGTCCTGGGCATGGTCGATCAACGGCGCCAAAGGCGGGTTGCCCAGGTAGCCGCCATCCCAGTACGGTATGCCGTCCACGCTGACGGTGCGAAACTCGTTCGGCAGGCATGCGGAAGCGCGCAATACGTCGATGGAAATATCGGGGCGGGTGAAGATTGCGCGTTGGTTGGTTCGTACGTCGGTTGCGCAAAGGAATAGTTGCGGGCCATCGCGCGTCGTATTGAGCGCGGCAAGGTCGTGTTCGGGGAGCGCGGAACGAATTACCGGCCCGAGCGGATCGCGGTAAAACGGATTGCCATAAGGCGAAGCGACGAGTCCGACGGCCTCCAGCATGATGGCGGCGGGATTCCAGTCGATATTCCAGCCGCCGAACGGGCCAGGTTCGGAAAAGCCGAGCAGCGCGTTGCCTGCCAGCGCGCCGGCGCGCGATACCGCTTCCCAGAAGGCGCGCAGCATGTCGCGTGCTTTCGCTGCCCCGCTGGTTGCGAGACCCGCCGCGCACAGCGTCGCATTGATGCCGCCCGCGCTTGCGCCGCTGATTGCCGCGATATCGAGTGGCATTGCCTGCGACGAAGCCTCTAGCAGACGGTCGAGCACCCCCCACGTGAACGCGCCATGCGAACCGCCACCTTGCAGGGCAAACGCGACCGTGGGACCTTTGTGTCGCGTCGAGTTCCGAGGTTCCTCCATCGCCATGGCTCCTTCGCGTCTTGATTGCGTTCCGGCAATCTTACCCGGAAGTGTCACGCGTTTCGTCTAGCCTCGCCAGACGCGGCTGCGGGTTTGTCTCGGTTAAACCGCCGCCCCGCAACAGGTACAGTGTCAGACGATTTGCGGCGGGCTGGGGTCCAACTTCGGCCGATCGATACTATTAATAGTCGCAAGCGACATATCCGATAAAAAACGGGCCATGAGAGAGAAGTTGATTGACATAAGCCGGCGTGCCAGGGCGGCATCGCGGGCTCACCGCGCTCGTCCGGGGGCGTCTCGATGAAACGGGATCTCGATCCGGATTCCCGCGGCGCGATTACGCTAAACGGGCTGTCGCGCCGGCTGGGACGTACCCGTGAGCAATTGATGCAGCGCTGGATCGCCGAGACATCGGAGCAGGGCGCACACACCGCCGATGCGGACAGCGGGCAGGGACTGACGGGCTGTTTCGCCTACATGCTGGCCGAGGTATGCGCTTCCTTGCTGGTCGCCGACAGCGACCCGTCTCTCGATCATGTAGCTATCGCACAGCCTGGCAGGTTCTGGCCGGACGACTGGCGGGTCACGGATCTGTTTCGCAACATGGATCTGATGCAGCGCTTTCTGAAGCACGAGATCCGCGCGTATTTCGGTCCAGTTGCCGCTTCCGTCGACGTTCACATGCGCGCGCACGACGTCGTCGAGCGCACCTTTCGCGCGATGATCGAAAACGCTATCGAGGCGCACATGCAACGTCAGGCGGCCGAGGTGGCGGCGGCACAGGACAGCCTGCACACCGCGCTGACCGCGCTGAAGCTCACGGAGGAGCGGCTGCGCGTCGCGACGAGCGCGGCCGGCATCGGCATCTTCGAGTGGTGTGGCGCGTCGCGGCAAGGCGTGTGGGAAAACCGCCGGATGTATGAAATCACCGGGCAACCCGAGGAGCGGGGGCCGTTGACGGAAACCGAGTTCATGACGTCGGTCGTTCATCCGGACGATGTCGAACTGCTGCGAAGTCATTTCCAGTCCCGGCGAATCTCCGGCGAGCCGGTGCATGTCGCGTTCCGGCTGCACCGTGTAATCGACCGTGCGCTCAGGACCGTCGAAATGTTCGGGTATCTGCGACCGCCCGTTCATCAGGACGATTACACGTTCATTGGCAGCTTGTGCGACGTGACGGAGCGCGCCGACGCGGAGGCGAAACTGCGCGACGCGGATCGCCGCAAGGACATCTTTCTGGCCACGCTCGCGCACGAGCTGCGCAATCCTTTGGCGCCCGTGCGCAACGCCGCGCATCTGCTGGGTCACAGCGCGGGAGCCGATTCCGCCAAACGCGAGTGGCTGCGCAATGTGATCGAACGCCAGACCGGTCACCTGTCGCATCTGATCGACGACCTGCTCGATGTATCGAGAATCACCACCGGCAAAATCGTGTTGAAGCGCGAGGTCTTCGATATCAGGCTGGCACTCGACCACGCTCTGGAAATCACGATGCCGGCTGCGTTGCAGCGGCATCACGACATCGTGCGTCTGCCGCTGGAGCACCCGGTGTACGTGCACGGCGACCAGGCGCGGATCACCCAGACATTTTCGAATCTGCTCGATAACGCGATCAAATACACCGACGAAGGTGGGCGGATCGTCGTATGCGCGACGCTCGTCGGGCAGGAAGTCTGCGTGAGCGTCTCGGACACGGGCACGGGCATTTCGGACGACGCACTGCCTCACGTGTTCGATCTGTTCGTCCAGGGTTCGTGCCACGGCGAACCGTCGAGGGGCGGTCTCGGAATCGGGCTGTCGGTGTGCAAGACGCTGACCGAGATGCACGGCGGGACCATTGCCGCGAGGAGCGCAGGCAAGAACAGAGGCAGTGAATTCGAAATACGTCTACCCGTTTGCCAGGGCCGCGATCAGGACGCGAAGGACGGTGCCGAAGCCGGTCTGCCGGCGTCCGACCGTCTGCGGGTTCTGATCGTCGACGATAACAGCGATGCCGCTGTGTCGCTCGCCATGATTCTCGACGCGCACGATGTGCGCACCGCGCACAGCGGTGAAGACGCGCTTCAGATAGCCGCTGCGTTCGAGCCGCAGATCGTGTTCCTCGATCTTGGGCTGCCGGGAATCAGCGGCTATGAGGTTGCGCGTCGGCTGAGGGATCATCAGGCGGCGGGCAAGCGCCTCGAAATCGTCGCCGTGTCGGGATATGGGCAGCCTGAGGACGTGGCTCACTCGGCGGAGGCGGGGTGTGATGCGCATCTCGTCAAACCCGTCGATATCGAGGAGTTGCTCGCGATCATCAGGCGCATCACCGGCGAAAATCCAGACCTCGGCCGCCAATCGAGCGGATAACTCACCGGGCGTCACCCCGACGATGATCGTTGCGCCGGCCGCGATCCAGACGTTTCGCCCGATCACGATCGGACTGGCGCGTTGCGCCCGCATGACGCTGGGATCGTTCTACGGGATGACCCGATGTGATGGGAGAGCTGGTTGGCCGGGTACGCTGTTTCATGAGTCGAGCCTGAAGGGCGACGAATCATGAGCCGCCAATGACGAGGTAGTCACGTGAACACGAGTCGTGACACCCTGTCTGCACCCGTTTCCAATCTGCGACAATAGCCGCGATTCTCGTCCACGCCGATCGTGAAATGGAACTTAGACAATTACGCTATTTCCTCAGCGTCGTCGAACACGGCAGCATGGGAAAGGCCGCGCTCGAACTCGGCGTCGTCACTTCCGCGCTGAGTCAGCAGATCAGCCGCCTGGAAGGCGAACTGTCGACGCGCCTGCTGCAGCGCACTTCCAGCGGCGTCGTGCCGACCGATGCCGGTCTCGCGTTCTGGCGTCAGGCGCAACTCGCGCTACGCCATATCGACGACGCGGCGCTCGCCGCGCGCGCCGCCCGGCTCTCGGGCCACGTCAGCGTCGGCATGGCGCCGAGCACCGCCAGCGTGCTCGGGGTGCCGTTCATGCAGGCCATGCGCGCGCGCTATCCCGATGTGCGGCTGCGCATCGTCGAAAGCCTGTCCGGCTATCTCGCGTCGATGCTGAGCGCGCGCCAGATCGATCTTGCCGTGCTGTTTCGCCCGGAGCCCGCGCAGCGCTGGAGCGTCGTGTCGCTGCTCGACGAGCGGCTGTTCGTGATCGGCCGGCACGAGCTCGAAGATATGCCGGCGGGCGCGAGCGTGCGTCTCGGCCAACTCGGCAAGCTTCCGCTCGTCCTTCCGAGCGGCGCGCACGGCCTGCGCTCGCTGTTGTCCGCCGCGTTCAAGCGAGCCAAATATGAACCGAACATCGCGGCCGAAGTAGACGGCCTCGCGCTGCTGATGGACGTCGTGCGCACGGGCATCGCCGCGACCATCCAGCCCGGCGCCGCGCTCGCGCGACCGGAGAACGCGGTACTGGCTAGCGTGCCGGTGATCGAAAGCTTCGCCACACGGCCCAATATGATCGCGAGCATCTCCGACGACGAGCTTTCGCCCGCGGGGCTCGCCGCGCGCGTGGTGCTCGCCGATGTCGCGCGCGCACTGGTGCGCGAAGGCCGCTGGCCCGGCGCGCGCCTGCGTCAGTCGGAGGCCTTCACAAAAACTGAAGGCCCGTTGACGACCCGCTGATGGCGGAGGACGAGCGCGACCATTAGAGTGCGTCCGAAAGGAGGCCCACAAGATGGTCGACGTACTCGTAATCGGAGGAGGCAATGCGGCGCTTTGCGCGGCATTGATGGCGCGCGAAGCCGGCGCGTCGGTTCTGCTGCTCGAATCGGCGCCGCGCGAATGGCGCGGCGGCAATTCCCAACACACCCGCAATTTGCGCTGCATGCACGACGTGCCGCAGGACGTGCTCGTCGATGCCTATCCGGAAGAAGAATTCTGGCAAGACCTGCTGAAAGTCACCGGCGGTATCACGAATGAGCATCTCGCGCGGCTGACGATTCGCGCGTCGTCGTCGTGCCGGCCCTGGATGCAAAAGCACGGCGTACGCTTTCAGCCGCCGCTGTCGGGCGCGCTGCATGTGGCGCGCACCAACGCGTTTTTCATGGGTGGCGGCAAGGCGCTCGTGAACGCCTATTACCGCAGCGCCGAGGCGCTGGGTGTCGAGATTCGCTACCAAACGCCCGTCGATTCGCTGGAACTCGACGGCGGCCGTTTCGTCGCGGCCCGAAGCGGTAACCAGCGCTTCAAGGCGCGCGCCTGTGTGCTGGCGGCAGGCGGCTTCGAATCGAACCGCGAATGGCTGCGCGAGGCCTGGGGACAAAACGAGCGCGGCGAATGGCCCGCCGACAACTTCCTGATCCGCGGCACGCGTTTCAACAAGGGCGTGCTGATCCGCCACATGATGGATGCCGGCGCGGACATGATCGGCGATCCGTCGCAGTCGCACTGCGTGGCCATCGATGCGCGCGCGCCGCTCTATGACGGCGGCATCTGCACGCGCATCGACTGCGTGTCGCTCGGCGTGGTCGTCAATCGCGAGGCCGAGCGCTTCTACGACGAAGGCGAGGACTTCTGGCCGAAACGCTATGCGATCTGGGGACGCCTCGTTGCGCATCAGCCGGGGCAGATCGGCTACTCGATCATCGATTCGAAGGCGATCGGCCGCTTCATGCCGCCGGTGTTTCCCGGCGTAAAGGCCGACACGCTGCCCGAACTCGCACGCCAGTTGAAGCTGCCGGAAGCGCGCTTCATGGAGACGCTGTCGCGTTACAACGAGTCCTGCCGCGTCGGCACCTTCGATCACACCTCGCTCGACGACTGCCATACCGAAGGCGTCACGCCGCCCAAAACGCACTGGGCGCGCCCCATCGATACGCCGCCGTTCTACGGCTACGCATTGCGTCCTGGCATCACGTTCACGTATCTCGGCCTGAAGACCAACGACCGCGCCCAGGTGCACTTCGGCGGCGAGGCGAGCGAGAACCTGTTCGTCGCGGGCGAGATGATGGCGGGCAACGTGCTCGGCAAGGGCTATACAGCGGGCGTCGGCATGTCGATCGGCACGGCGTTCGGGCGCATTGCCGGCACTCAGGCCGCGCGCGCCGCACTGCAGACAACGGAGGTTTCCTGTGCAGCAAACTGACACGCTCGCGCCCGAACGCACGCGCGCCGCGGCGTTCGAATCGAAGCAAGACGTGCAACGCACGCGCAGCGGCTCGCGCGTGATTCCGATCGTGCCGCTGACCGCAAGCGAAGGCGAAGTGGCGCGCCAGATGCAGATCTGCAACGCGTGCCGCTATTGCGAAGGCTTCTGCGCGGTGTTCCCGGCGATGACACGGCGCCTCGAATTCGGCAAGGCCGACGTCAACTATCTGGCCAATCTGTGCCACAACTGCGGCGCCTGCTACCACGCGTGCCAGTACGCGCCGCCGCACGAATTCGCGGTCAACGTGCCGAAGGCGATGGCGCAAGTGCGCCTCGAAACCTACACCGAATACGCGTGGCCCAAGGCGCTAGGCGGGTTGTACAAGCGCAATGGCGTGACGCTGTCGGTCGCGCTGGCGGCGGGGCTAGCTCTCTTTCTGCTGCTCGGCACGGCCATGCATGGCGGTTTGAGCGGCAACATCGCGCCCGCGAACTTCTACGCGATCTTCCCGCACAACCTGCTGGCGGCGATGTTCGGCGCGGTCTTCCTGTTTGCCATCGTGGCGCTCGGCATCGGCGTGACGCGCTTCTGGCGCGACGTGTCGCCGGGAACCGCGACCGCGAGCACGCCGGCCGTGACGGAAGCGGCGAAAAACGCGCTGACGCTCAAGTATCTCGACGGCGGACATGGCGACGGCTGCAACGAATCGAACGATGCCTTCACGCTCGCGCGGCGGCGCTTTCACCACTTCACGTTCTACGGCTTCATGCTGTGTTTCGCGGCAACGGTGGTGGCGACGCTCTATCACTACCTGCTCGGCGAGGAAGCCCCGTATCCGTTCTTCAGCTTGCCGGTATTGCTGGGTACGGCGGGCGGGATCGGCCTGATCGTCGGGCCTTTGGGGCTGCTGTGGCTCAACCTGAAGCGCCATCCGGAGCAGGGCGATGCGCGCCAGCGTCCGATGGACCGTGCCTTCATCGCGCTGCTGTTGCTCACGAGCGCGTCTGGCCTCGGGCTGCTGGGGCTGCGCGAAACGGCGGCGATGCCGTGGCTGCTCGCAGTGCATCTGGGCATCGTGATCGCGTTGTTCGCGACGCTTCCGTACGGCAAGTTCGCACACGGCATTTTCCGCTCGGCGGCGCTGCTCAAATCGTCTATCGAAAAGCGCCAGCCCAATACGTTGGGTCTCGGCTCGGACTAGGCGCGACACGCGCCGCATATTGTCATAACAACAGGGGACATATTCATGAACGCTACCGAACCACTAGCCGGCACGCCGGTCGGGGCGCGCTCGTCCAAAGCCGCGGCCGTACTGCGCGTGACGAGCGGCAACTTCCTCGAACAGTTCGACTTCTTTCTGTTCGGCTTCTACGCGACGTCCATCTCGAAGATCTTCTTCCCGGCGTCGAGCGAGTTCGCGTCGCTGATGCTGACCTTCGCCGTGTTCGGCGCGGGCTTTCTGATGCGTCCGTTGGGCGCGATCTTTCTCGGTGCGTATATCGACAAGGTAGGGCGGCGCACCGGCCTGATCGTCACGCTGTCGATCATGGCGAGCGGCACGATCCTGATCGCGTGCGTGCCCGGTTACGCGACCATCGGCCTGCTTGCGCCCGCGCTCGTTCTGCTCGGACGGCTGTTGCAGGGCTTCTCGGCGGGCGCGGAACTGGGCGGCGTGTCGGTGTATCTCGCGGAAATGGCCACGCCCGGCGCAAGGGGCTTCTACACGAGCTGGCAGTCGGCCAGCCAGCAGGTCGCGATCGTGATGGCGGCGGCGCTCGGCTATGGATTGAATCACTGGATGAGCGCACAGCAGATCGGCGCGTGTGGCTGGCGCATTCCGTTTTTCATCGGCTGCGCGATCGTGCCGTTCCTGTTCCTCCTGCGCCGTTCGCTGCAGGAAACCGCCGCGTTCGAGGCGCGCCGCTATCATCCGCAGACGCGCGAGATCTTCGCGATGCTGCTCAGCAACTGGCGCACGGTGATCGCGGGCATGCTGCTCACCGCGATGACGACGACCACGTTCTATCTGATCACCGTCTACACGCCGACCTTCGGCAAGTCCGTTCTCAAACTGTCGACGTCGGATAGCCTGATGGTGACGTTGCTGGTGGGCGTGTCGAACTTCATCTGGCTGCCGATCGGCGGCGCACTGTCGGATCGGATCGGCCGCAAGCCGATTCTGCTCGCCATTGCCGTGCTGGCGATTTTCACCGCGTATCCGGCATTGTCGTGGCTCGCCGCGGCGCCGAGCTTCGGCCGCATGCTGAGCGTGCTGCTGTGGTTCTCGTTCTTCTTCGGCATGTATAACGGCGCGATGGTCGCCGCGCTCACCGAGGTGATGCCGGCGGAGGTGCGCGTCGCGGGTTTTTCGCTGGCGTTCAGTCTCGCGACGGCGCTGTTCGGCGGCTTCACGCCGGCCGTGTCGACCTTCCTGATCGAAATCACGCACGACAAGGCCGCGCCCGGCTACTGGCTCAGTTTCGCCGCGCTGTGCGGGCTTGGCGCGACGCTTGGGCTCTATCGGCGGCGCGCGGGGCGGGCGGCTTCGACGGCTTCGTCGGCGCAAGGCTTTTAGCGTGTTGCCGTTGACGCGCCGAGCTGGATGGAGAGGGTGCCGCCATGCCTGGCGGCGCGCTCTCGTGCAGATGATATGAGGCCCCCCGAGTTTCCTCGGCGGGCCCGATGCGGATGAAACTACAGGGTCAGTCGAGAATCAGAACGCGGTGCGAAGGCCAACTCGTGCAATGGCCTGCGACGCCGTGCTGGACGATCCGTTGGGACCCATGATGCCGTTGATGGCAGCGTGTGAACCTGCGCTCGCCTTCTGATAGACGCCCTCCGCATAAACCATGCTCCGCTTGGAGAGCGAATAGTTCAGCGTTGCGCCGAGCTGATGCGCGTGGTTGTTGTCGAGTTCATGCTCTGCGCGACGCGTATCCGACAGGCAGGAATCCCACAAGAATTGCAATGGAATGTTTTTTCATTCCAGTCTCCAGATAGCTTACTTGACCGGTTTTTTTGCAGCGTCAATGAGGCGGCTCATTCGCGCATCAAGCCTGGCGTGCCTGCTTCAAGTCGAGTGCGACGTCGACGATCATGTCTTCCTGGCCGCCGACCATACGGCGCTTGCCCAGCTCGACCAGAATGTCCACGGTCTTCAGGCCGTACTTCTTCGCGGCCACTTCCGAATGACGCAGGAAGCTCGAACACACACCCGCATAGCCGAGCGCGAGCGTTTCGCGGTCCACGCGCACCGGCCGGTCCTGCAGCGGACGCACGATGTCGTCGGCGGCGTCCATCAGCGTGTAGAGGTAAGTGCCGTGATTCCAGCCCATGCGCTCGGCCGCCGCGATGAACACTTCGAGCGGCGCGTTGCCCGCGCCCGCGCCCATGCCCGCGAGCGATGCATCGATGCGGTCGCAGCCTTCTTCCACCAAGACCATCGAATTCGCGACGCCGAGCGACAGGTTGTGGTCCGCGTGCATGCCCGTTTGCGTTTCGGGCTTCAGCACGGCCTTCACCGCGCGGAAGCGGTCGCGCACGTCGTTCATCGTCAGCGTGCCGCCCGAATCGACCACATAGATGCAGGTCGCGCCGTAGCTCTCCATCTTCTTCTCTTCGATGGCGAAGTTCTCCGGCGTGGTCATGTGGCTCATCATCAGGAAGCCGACGGTGTCCATGCCGAGTTCGCGTGCGTATTCGACGTGCTGCTTCGAGATGTCAGCTTCCGTGCAGTGCGTCGCCACGCGGACCACGCGTGCGCCCGCGTTGTAGGCGGCCTTCAGATCGTGAATCGTGCCGATGCCGGGCAGCAGCAGCGTCGCGATCTTCGCGTGCTCGACGACGTCGGCGACCGCTTCGATCCATTCGAGGTCGCTATGCGCGGTTGCCGCCAGAGAGCGCGATGTCCACCGCAGGCCGTTCCTTGTCGGACCAGAACGTCAGCAGGTTGCGGTCCGGCCACCAGCGCTTGACGCGGCAGTCGATCACGATCCACTGCACGTCGAGCGTATCGCCCAGCAGCTTCACGCCGAGCTTGGCGCGCGTGGCACTGCTGCCACCATCGCAGCCGATCACGTAGCGCACGCGGGTCTGTTTCGTTTCGCCCGTCGAGAGGTCCTTTGCGGTGACCGTGACGCCGGTTTCATCCTGCTCCAGCGACACGCGGTCCGATCTCGAACAGCCAGGGCAAACCAGTAATGAACCGATTGGTCCAAGACGGGAAAAAAGGGGCGAAGCGGTATACTTTTGGGATGGAAAACGCACAGCAAATTGGCAATCGACGCGGCCAGCGATCGCGCCAGGAAATCCTAGACGCGGCCGCCCGCGTGATGTCCGCCTATGGCTACACCGGCACCTCGATGTCGGCGCTGGTCGAAGCAACCGGAATCCCGAAGAGCGCGATTTATCATCATTTCGGCTCCAAGGCCGGGTTGTTGGCGGAGGTGATGGCCCAAGGGGCGCGGGGCTTCTTCGCCGCGATGCGCGAAGCTCACCAGAATCCCCCTGAAGGCGGCACGTCGCGCGAGCGTCTGGGCTGGTATCTGAAGAAGACAGGGGAAGTGTTCCAGCACCGCGAGAACTTCCTGCGCCTGTTGGTCGTCATGGTCATGAGCAACGAAGCAGCGGAGCCGGAGGCGATCCAGACGGTCTTCGAGGTACGCAACGAAGGCCGCGACTATATGCGCGAGATGATCCGCAGCACGTTCAGCGCCGAAGGCGACGCCGTGGCCTCAGCAGTCGCCGACGAACTGGCGTATTTCGGCATGCTCGGCTTCGACGGCGCCTTCGTCTCTTTTCAATCGGGCGACAACAGATCGATGGAAACGCATATGGCGCAGCTCACCGACGCGCTGATTGCGCTAGGCGAAGCGCGTGCCGCGTCGTTTCGCGAGGAGACCCAGGCGGCGGCCCGCAAGCGCGAGGCTAAGCCGGCGAAGGACTCTGTCAGGCCGGCGCCGAAGCGGCCTAAAAGCAAAGCGGTGCAAAAAGGCGGCATCGCTGGCTGACTCACCCTCGCGCCGCTTCTAGAACTTCCATCGCAGGCCGGCCTGGAACGTCTGGCTTCGGGTATTTCCAACAGGCAGGATCGCATCGTAACTGGCGTAGAAGGACAGGTTCGGTCCGGCGGTAATCGTCACACCGAGGCCGGCGATCAACTGGTTGCGTGACGGTGCAATGCCGGTCACAGGAAACGCGGTGCCGTCTGTTGCGATGACGTTCAAGCCGCGTGCGTTGGAGAGCGTTTCATACGCGTAGCCGAGGCGAAGCTCCGGCGTGATTTCGGTGCTGCCACGCGTAGTGAAGCGCTGCGACACCGCGAACCCAAAATAAGGCTGGAAGCTGTCGGCGCTGTGATTGTCCGCGCCCAGGTTGAAGCCGCTCGCGCCGGTGTCGGTGAATGCGCCTTCCGACAGATGAACGTACTGAATGCCAGCCTTCGGTGTCAGCGTCGCGCTGCCGCCCGCGAGGCCGGGTATCGTCATGGGCATGCTCCATTGCGCGGCGAACGTCGCCTCGTCGCCGCCGTGGCTCTCGCTCGCGGTGCCGATCCCCGCGATGCCGCGTGTGGTGCGCATCCAGTCATGTGCATAACCGGCAGTCGCGGTGATCAGACTCGGCCCGAGCGCAATTCCCCCATATAGCGCGACCCGTGCGCTCTCGATCGATCCGCTCGAAGTCGAGTGCTCGTCGATGCTGCTGTTCAGGTAGCCGAGCGCCGCGCCCACATAAAGGTTGTTTTCGAGCGGCTGGTCATAGCCGAGCAGGAAGCCGCCGGTCGAGCCGGTAAATCCCGGCGTGCCGCCACTACCGCTCAGCGACGTGAAGTTGCCGATGCCGCGAATCCATGCGCCACGGGAGGGCTGAGGCAATGACAGCACAGGTGGCGTCTGGCCCATCGCGTCGGCGTATTGTGCTTGCATCGGCGGATCGCCGCGGGTCGCGACCGGGCCGTCGGCGATGCCGGCACGGCGCTGTCCGATCCGGTCGAGAATGATGCCGTTGATCTGTTGCGCGTTCAGCAGCGCCATGCTGGTCAGCGTCGTGTAGATCGTGTCGTTGGTCGGCGCGACGACGGCCGCTGACTGTGGCGACGCCGGATTGCTGAGGCGCAGCGTCACGTCGGCGGGGTGGTAGTCGATCGACTGGGACAGGCCGCTCGGGTTCGTGCCGCTCACTTGCGAGAACGCGCCGCCGACGCTCTGCGCGCTCAGCAGCTTGTAGGTGGTCGGATTGTAGGTGCCCGGCGCGAACAGCAGCGCGAGCTTGCCGTCGAGCGTCGCCGTGCCGCCGACCTTCAACTGCGACGCGGCGCTCGGGCTCACCTGGATGCCGAGCGTGCCGCCGGCGCCTTGCACGAAGTTGCCGCCGACCCTGAACGTGCCGATAGAGCCGCCGGGGGCCACCGTGCCGCCCGTATTGACGAGACTCCCGCCGATCGTGCCAAAACCCCTGAGGGTGCCGCCGGACACGTCGACGTTCCCGCCGAGGCTCGCGTTGGGCGCCGCCTCGGTGCCGATCGCGACGGTGCCCGCTGCGATCGTCGTCGTGCCTGCGAAGCCGCTGCTGTCGCCGGTCAGTGAGAAGGTGCCAGCGCCCTGCCAGAGCAGGTTTCCGGTGCCGGCAAACGAGCCGGCGAAGCTCGTCGAATTGCTGGTGCCGAAGCTCAGCGTATTCGCGCCGACGTCGACCTTCGAGCCGGCCACGCTCGACAAATCCTTGATCGTCTGATTGCCGGCGGCCGTGAGGTCGAACACCGCGCCCGCGGCGGAGAGGGTCACTCCGTTGCTCGTCGCCACTGAGCCGCCGCTGCCGAGCGCCAGCGTGCCGCCGCTGATGGTCGTCGCGCCGGTGTATGCGTTGTTGCCGGTCAGTGTCACCACGCCTGCCCCGGTCTTGCTGAGCGCGCCGCTTCCCGCGAGGGATGCGCTTACGCTACCCGATTGCAGCGCGAAGCCGGTCGATGACGACAGGGTGCCGTTGTTCACTTCGCCGCTGACCAGCGTCAGGCCGGCGTTCTGCGTCTGCTTCGTGCCACCGAGGTCGAGCGTGCCGCTCGATACCGTTGTCGCGCCCGCATTCGCGCCGAGCGTTCCAGCGTCGCTGAGCCGCAGCGTGCCGGCGCTGATCGTCGTGCCGCCGGTGTAGGTATTCGTGCCGCTCAGGACCAGGGTGCCGAGGTCGGCCTTGTCGATTCCGCCGCTGCCGGTTAGCGGCGCCGCGATCGTGTCCGCATAGCCGGCTCCGGCCGAGGTACCGTCGCCGACTCGAATCAGGTTGCTGCCAGGCGCCAGCGTGATCGGCGCGCCCTGGATCAGGTAACCGCTGGTCGCGAACTGCATCCCCCCGGAGACGACGTTGCCGAGCGTGTCGTCGACGTTCACCGTGCCGGGAGCCGCGGCGAAGATCGCAAACGCGCCGTTGGTGTACGGCACGTTGAAGGCGCCGGTCACGCCGGCCCAGTTGTCGTTGCCGGCTGCGGCTTGCCAGACACCGGTGCCGCCATCGACCGAGTCGTTGTCCTTGCCGCCGCCGTTGCCGCCGTCCCAGAAGTTGGTCGTCACGCCGGTCGAGTTGACCAGGTTGACCTCTGCCGCGATCGACGTCTGGACCGAGGCCGTGACGCCGGCCGGCAGCGAGCCGAGCTGAAGGCCGTCATTGGTCAGCGCGCCGCCATAGCTGATGATCCGATAGATGCCCGGATCGAAACTACCTCCCGACGACGCGACGTTCAGCGTGCCGGCCAGCGTCAGATTTCGGCCGACCGCCGTCAGGTCGTTGAACGGGCCGCCGACCACGTTGGTTTGGCCAAAGTGGTAATCGAGCGTCGACGACGCGGACAGCGCAAGGTTGCCGTTGATGGTGAACGTGCCGGGGCCGCCGCCGAGGCTGCTATTGCCCGGAGCGAGCACGCCGTCCGCGACGTTGACGTTGCCGCCGAGCGTGCCCCCGCCGCCGAGCGTTCCCCCGGTCGCGACGGCGAGCGTGCTGCCCGCGTTGCCGAGTGTTCCGCTGACCAGCAGCGACCCGCTCGTGACGCTGGCCGCACCGGAGAAGGCGCTGCTGTCGCCGGTCAGGTGCGTGATGCCGGCGCCGGTTTGCTGCATGTTTCCGGCGCCGGAAATCATGCCGGATTCGGTGATCGTCGTGCCGGAGGCGGGGTCGAACGCGAGAGTGGCGTTGTCGGTGATGTTGCCGGTGATCGAGCCGTTGGTGGTGCCGTCGCCGAGTTGTAGTGTGCCTGCGCTGATCGTCGTGCCGCCGGTGTAGGTGTTGGCGCCTGTCAGCACCATGGTGCCGGTGTCGGTCTTCGTGAGGGCGCCGGCGCCGGACAGCACGCCGTTCATCGTCAGCGTGGTGCCGGGGTTGATGTCGAAGGTGCCGCCAGCGGCGCCGATCGTCGTACTGCGCGATGAAGCGAAACTTGCCGTCGCGTTCAGCGTGCCGCCGTCGAGCGTGAGTGTGGCGTTTGCAGCGCCGAGATTGTCGTCGGCCGAAACCTGTAGGGTGCCGGCGCTGATCGTCGTGCCACCGGTGTAGGTGTTCGCGCCAGTGAGTACCGTTGTACCGATGCCGGCCTGCTGAACCTGACCCGTTCCCGAGATCACGCCGGCCTCGTTCATTGTCGTGCCGGAGGCGGTGACGAAGGAAAGGATCGCGTTGTCCGTGACGTTGCCGGTGATCGAGCCGTTGGTGCTGCCGTCGCCGAGTTGCAGGGTGCCGGCGCTGATCGTCGTGCCACCGGTGTAGGTGTTCGTGGCTGTGAGTACCGTTGTGCCCGTGCCGTTTTGCTGGAGCTGGCCAGTGCCGGAAATCACCCCGGCCTCCGTCATCGTTGTGCCGGCGGCGGGGTCGAACACGAGGGTGGCGTTGTCGGTCACGTTGCCGGTGATCGAACCGTTGGTGGTGCCATCGCCGAGTTGCAGGGTGCCCGCGCTGATCGCAGTGCCGCCGGTGTAGGTGTTCGCGCCGCTCAGAACCAGCGTGCCGAGGTCGGCCTTGTCGATGCCGCCGCTGCCGGTCAGCGCCGCTGCGATCGTGGCCACATAGCCGGCCCCGGCCGAGGTGCCGTCTCCGACCCGGATCAGGTTGCTGCCGGCGGCCATCGTGATGGGGCCGCCCGCGATCACATAGCCGCTGCTGGCGAACTGCATGCCGCCGGAGACGACGTTGCCGACGCTGTTGTCGACGCTCACCGTGCCAGGGGCCGCGGTGAAGATCGCAAACGCACCGTTCGTATAACGCGCATTGATCGAGCCGTCGACCGACGTCCAGTTGTCGTTGCCGCCGGCGGCCTGCCAGATGCCGGTGCCGCCATCGACTGCGTCGTTGTTCCTGGCGCTGCTGTTGCCGCCGTCCCAGAAGTTGGTGGTCACGCCCGTCGTGTTGATCAGGTTGACCGCTCCGGCGATCGACGTCTGGATGGTGCCCGAATCGCCATTCGGCAGCGTGCCGATCGCGAGGCCGTCGTTGGTCAGCGCTCCGCCATAGCTGATGATCCGGTAAAGCCCCGGGTCGAAGCTGCCGCTCGATGAGGTGACGTTCAACGTGCCCGCCAGCGTCAGATTTCCGCCGACTGAAGTCAGATCGTTGAACGCGCCGCCGACTACGTTGGCCTGGCCGAAGTGGTAGGCGAGCGTCGATGAACCCGACAGCGCGAGGTTGCCGTTGACGCTCAGCGTGCCGGGTCCTCCGCCGACGCTGGTGCTGCCCGGAGCCAGGATGCCGGCGCCGACGCTGACGTTGCCGCCGAGGGTGCCAGCGCCACCGAGTGTGCCGCCCGATGCGACGGCGACCGTGCTGCTCGCGTCGCCGAGGGTGCCGCTGACTAGCAGCGCGCCGCTCGTGACGTTCGTTGCACCGGAGAACGTGTTGCTGTTGCCGGTCAGGTTCGTGATGCCGGTGCCGATCTGCTGGAGCTGGCCGGTGCCGGAGATCACGGCGGCGTTGGTCATCGTGGTGCCGGCGGCGGGGTCGAAGGCGAGGGTGGCGTTGTCGGTGATGTTGCCGATGATCGAGCCGTTGGTGGTGCCGTTGCCGAGTTGCAGTGTGCCGGTGGTGATCGTGGTGCCGCCGGTGTAGGAGTTCGTGCCCGTCAATACCGTTGTGCCGGTACCGATCTGCTGGACCTGGCCAGTGCCGGAGATCACGGCGGGCTCGATCATCGTTGTGCCAGAGGCGGGACTAAAAGAGAGGGTGGCGTTGTTGGTCACGTTGCCCGTGATCGAGCCGTTCGTGGTGCCGTCGCCGAGTTGCAGTGTGCCGCCAGTGATCGTCGTGCCACCGCTGTAGGTGTCCGTGCCGGTTAGCACGAGCGTGCCGGTATCGGTCTTTGTCAACGCACCGGCGCCGGAGATCACGCCGCTCATCGTCAGCGTAGTCCCCGTATTGACATCGAATGTGCCGCCTGCTGTAGCTAGCGTCGCCGAACGCGATGATCCGAAGCTTGCCGTCGTGTTCAGTGTCCCGCCATTGAGTGCGAGCGCGCCGGTTGCAGCGCCGAGATTGCTGTCGGCTGAAACCTGTAGCGTACCCGCATTGATCGTCGTGCCACCGGTATAGGTGTTCGTGCCAGACAGCACTGTTATGCCGGGGCCAATTTGCTGAACCTGACCGGAGCCGGAGATCGCGCCGGACTCGGTCATCGTCGTGCCGGAGGCGGGATCGAACGCGAAGATCGAGTTGTCAGTGACGTTGCCGGTGATCGAGCCGTTGGTGGTGCCATTGCCTAACTGCAGCGTGCCGGCCGTGATCGTGGTGCCACCGGTGTAGGTGTTCGTGCCTGTCAGTACCGTTATGCCCGTGCCGTTTTGCTGGACCTGGCCGGTGCCGGAGATCACGGCGGACTCGTTCATGGTCGTGCCGGAGGCAGGATCGAACACGAGCGTGGCGTTGTCGATCACATTGCCGGTGATCGAGCCATTGGTGGTGCCGTTGCCGAGTTGCAGCGTGCCTGCGCTGATCGTGGTGCCGCCGCTGTAAGTGTTTGTACCCGTCAGTACGGTGGTGCCCGTGCCGATCTGCTGGACCTGGCCAGTGCCGGAAATCACGGCGGGCTCGGTCATCGTCGTGCCGGAGGCGGGGTCGAACACCAGCGTCGCGTTGTCGGTGACATTGCCCATGATCGAGCCGTTCGTGGTGCCGTCGCCGAGTTGCAGCGTGCCGCCACTGATCGTGGTGCCACCCGTGTACGTGTTGGTCCCGGTCAGGATTTCGGTTCCACTGGCTTGCACCAGACTGCCGCTGCCCCCGATCACACCGGCAAACGTGCCAGGGCCCCCGCTGCCGTTCAGCGTCAGCTGGTCGCCGCCTGATAGCAGGATTCTTGCGCCGGCGTCTCCCGTCAGGTTATTCAGCGATTGGGAGAAGCCGTTCGTATCGAACGTGCTTGTGACATTGACCGCGCTCGACGATCCGATCACGTTAGCGGCATTGGCCTGTAGCGTGCCGCTTTGCACCAGGGTCGTTCCACTGAAGGTGTTGTTCGCATTCGACAGCGACACCACATTGTTCGCGGCGATGACCAGATTGCCGGTGCCGGTCAGTTGAGCCGCCAGATCGGCGTTCGCGCCGGTGGCGCCGGAGTCTTCGGTCAAAGTCAGGTTATGACCGCCTTGCAGCGCGAGCTGGTTGAGCGTGTAGCCAACGTATAGGCCGTTGTTGGCGGAGCCGGTGCCGAGCGAGTAGCCGTAGGTGCCGATCGCGACCAGATTGCCGTTTTGCTGCACGTTGATCGCCTGGGTCGCGCCGAGCGGATTGCCATTTGCGTCCTGCAGCGTCAGGCCGCTGCCAGTGCCGGTGACGCTGGTGGCCGAAATCAGTTCGAGTCCATTGTTCACGTGACTCTGCTGGAACAGCGACAGGTCACCCGCCGGCGTCGGCATGGGCGGCGTGTACGGGTTGGGCACGTTGATGCGTACCGTGCCCGTGCCGCTGACGTCGAGCGCCCCCGTGGTGATGAAGCTGGTGGCGATCTGCTGAGCGGGCGCGGTGCCGTCGAATGCGGCGGTGCCGCCGTTGAACGTCACGGCTCCGATGGCCTGGCGGCCGTCGCCGACCGTGGTCAGGTTGCCCGCGCCGATCAGGAGCGTTGCATTGGTCAGCGCCGTGGTGTCGTTGCCCGACAGCGCGAAGGTGTCGTTCGACAGCGCGACCGTGCCATGGAAGGCACTGCCAGCGCCGGGCCCGAACGAGAACGCTTGTCCGCCGTTGGACGCCGACAGTGTTCCCGATCCAGTCAGTGCATTGCCGAAGCTGAATGCGCCACCGGTGGTGGCCGCAAGGCTGCCACCCGGCAGGATGTTGACCGTGCCGGTGCCGAGGCTTGCAGTAGAGGTCGCGCTTGGCGGCGCGACGGCCGCGCTTCCGGCGATCTGCCAGGCGCCGCTATATCCGGTATTGCTGCCGGTGATGGTGGCGAGAGCGGCTCCGGCGGCGATGCTGGTTACGCCTGCTCCGGAAAGGTTGTTGGCGAAACTGCCCGCGCTCGTGAAAGCGAGATTGAGGCCTTGAGCGGTATCGGCGGCGGGAGTGGCTATGGTTACTGGTCCAGCGCCGGCGGCGTTTGCGCCGGTAAGTTGCAGCGTGCCGGTGCTGATCGTGGTGCCGCCGGTGTAGGTGTTCGTGCCTGTCAGTACCGTTGTGCCCGTGCCGTTTTGCTGGAGCTGGCCGGTGCCGGAGATCACGGCGGCGTTGGTCATCGTGGTGCCGGCGGCGGGGTCGAAGGCGAGGGTGGCGTTGTCGGTGATGTTGCCGATGATCGAGCCGTTGGTGGTGCCGTTGCCGAGTTGCAGTGTGCCGGTGGTGATCGTGGTGCCGCCGGTGTAGGAGTTCGTGCCCGTCAATACCGTTGTGCCGGTACCGATCTGCTGGACCTGGCCAGTGCCGGAGATCACGGCGGGCTCGATCATCGTTGTGCCAGAGGCGGGACTAAAAGAGAGGGTGGCGTTGTTGGTCACGTTGCCCGTGATCGAGCCGTTCGTGGTGCCGTCGCCGAGTTGCAGTGTGCCGCCAGTGATCGTCGTGCCACCGCTGTAGGTGTCCGTGCCGGTTAGCACGAGCGTGCCGGTATCGGTCTTTGTCAACGCACCGGCGCCGGAGATCACGCCGCTCATCGTCAGCGTAGTCCCCGTATTGACATCGAATGTGCCGCCTGCTGTAGCTAGCGTCGCCGAACGCGATGATCCGAAGCTTGCCGTCGTGTTCAGTGTCCCGCCATTGAGTGCGAGCGCGCCGGTTGCAGCGCCGAGATTGCTGTCGGCTGAAACCTGTAGCGTACCCGCATTGATCGTCGTGCCACCGGTATAGGTGTTCGTGCCAGACAGCACTGTTATGCCGGGGCCAATTTGCTGAACCTGACCGGAGCCGGAGATCGCGCCGGACTCGGTCATCGTCGTGCCGGAGGCGGGATCGAACGCGAAGATCGAGTTGTCAGTGACGTTGCCGGTGATCGAGCCGTTGGTGGTGCCATTGCCTAACTGCAGCGTGCCGGCCGTGATCGTGGTGCCACCGGTGTAGGTGTTCGTGCCTGTCAGTACCGTTATGCCCGTGCCGTTTTGCTGGACCTGGCCGGTGCCGGAGATCACGGCGGACTCGTTCATGGTCGTGCCGGAGGCAGGATCGAACACGAGCGTGGCGTTGTCGGTCACATTGCCGGTGATCGAGCCATTGGTGGTGCCGTCGCCGAGTTGCAGTGTGCCTGCGCTGATCGTGGTGCCGCCGCTGTAAGTGTTTGTACCCGTCAGTACGGTGGTGCCCGTGCCGATCTGCTGGACCTGGCCAGTGCCGGAAATCACACCGGGCTCGGTCATCGTCGTGCTGGAGGCGGGGTCGAACACAAGCGTCGCGTTGTCGGTGACATTGCCCATGACCGAGCCGTTCGTGGTGCCGTCGCCGAGTTGCAGTGTGCCGGTGCTGATCGTCGTGCCACCGCTGTAGGTGTCCGGGCCGGTTAACACGAGCGTGCCGGTATCGGCCTTCGTCAACGCACCGGTGCCGGAGATCACGCCGCTCATCGTCAGCGTGGTGCCGTTACTGACATCGAATGTGCCACCTGAGGCACCCAGCGCGGTCGAACGCGATGACCCGAAGCTTGCCGTCGTGTTCAGTGTCCCGCCATTGAGCGCGAGCGCACCGGTTGCGGCGCCGAGATTGCTGTCGGCAGAAACCTGTAGCGTGCCCGCGTTGATCGTCGTGCCCCCGGTGTAGGTATTGGTCCCAGAAAACACCGTTATGCCCGTGCCAGTTTGCTGAACCTGACCGGAGCCCGAGATCACACCGGACTCGGTCATCGTCGTGCCGGAGGCGGGATCGAACGCGAAGATCGAATTGTCGGTGACGTTGCCGGTGATCGAGCCGTTGGTCACGCCATTGCCCAACTGCAGCGTGCCTGCCGAAATAGTCCATGGTGTCGCCGTGGATGTGCTGCCGATCAGCGCCCACGTGCCGGTGCCAGTTTTCTGGAAGCTGGAGAAGCCCTGGAATACGGTGCCAATCTGTGACAACTGGAACACCGTCGACACCGATGTCCCCGCGGCATTGCTCGTCAGATCGGTCGTGTTGCCGCCGAGGATCAGCGCATTCGTGGTGCCGCTCGCACCGACGACATTCCCGACGAAGTTCCACCGCTGCTGCAGTTGCAGACTGTTGGTGCCGCTAGTGAAGGTAATCGCATTCGCGCGCGTGCTGCCGTCGCCGCTAACGCCACCGGCAATCGTGCCGCCGTTGATGATCTGAAGGCCGGAGCCCTGGACGCCGACGCCCCCCGCCGCGACCGCGGCGCTGGAGGAAGCGCCGTTGCTGCCGCCGTTGCCGCCCTGAATGGTGCCTGTGTTGGTCAGCGACAGTGCAGTGCCGAGGACACCCGCACCGCCGGTCGCACCGGATCCGCCGACGCTGGCTCCGCTGCCACCGCCACCACCGTTGCCACCGGTAATCGTAAAGGCGTTGGTGAGGTTGACGCCGCTATCGACGAGGCCCGAACCGCCGCCCCCCGCATTGCCGGCGCCGCCAGGACTGATGCCCGCTCCGCCGTTGCCCCCGGCACCGCCCGTGGTGTTGGCCGAAGTGCTCGTGCTGCCGCTGCCCGAAATGACCGCGCCGGCACCGCCGCCACCGCCGCCACCCCCATCGGCACCGAAGGCTGACGCGCTCGTCGCGTTGCCGCCATTGCCGCCGCTGCCGCCGGTGATGGCACCGGTCACGCCGGTCAGCGTCGAGCCGACGAAGCCGTCGGCGCCACCGCCGCCGCCACCGGCGCCGAGGCCACCGAAGCAGACGCCGCACGACGCATCCGCACCGGTGCCGCCGTTGCTTCCGGTCGGACTGGCGGCGGTGCCCGCCGTACCACCGGCACCACCGCCGCCCGGGCTGCCGCCGAGGTTTGCGCCACCCGAGCTTCCCGGTCCGCCGTTGCCGTTCGAGTTACCGTTGCTGCCAGCAGAAGTCGAAGCGCCTGCCGCGCCGCCGACCCCGTTCACGCCACCGCCGCCGCCCGCACCGTTGTAGCCGGCACTCGCGGCGCCCCCAGCGCCGTCCGCATAAACGGCGTTGGCGGCAAACGCAAGGGGAAAGGCGGCTGTCGTTGCAAGCAATAGCCGGCAGGGGGAGAACGGGCGGCTATTGATGCATGCCTTGCGGCGCAACGGGTATGGGCAGTCGAAGGGATCGGTTTGGGCGGATCGGGTTTCGCTCGAATCAGACCGGGACAAGAGCGAGCCGCCAGTTCGACAGGCCAACCAACGAGAACCCAGACCGGTAAGCGACATGTTTCACCGCCCCATCGAATCTTCCCCGTCCGATTGGCCCCGCAAAAGCGATGGGCCGTAGGTGAATGAGCCAGGGCGTGTGCTGCCAGATCAAGTTGGGGCTGGGTTTTGCACCGCTCTGTGGAGGAAGCTGCAGAAAGAGCGCTGAATACCTTTATGCACATCCGCTGGGATCAGATACAGCGACATTTGCTAACTAACCACGCAAACGCGATCACGCATATCGCGTCTCTTGTCGCGCACAAAGAGGTATAGCACGCGTATCACGCGAGAGCAAAAGCATCGCGGCTAATGCGGAATGCTTGTCGCACATTTTCTATTTCTGCTGTACGCCGCCAATACATCACCCCTCGTGGAGCGGGCGTTGCGCGAGTCCCGGCGCGCAGCGCCCATGACCGATGCTTACAGGTTCGCGCCCCGCAGATCGACGACGCGTTTCGCTTTGCCGGTACCGGTCATTGGAATATGTCCGGCAAGCGCGACCGAGACGGTCGTCGACACGCCGACCATCGTCTTGATGCGATGCTGCAGTTCGCGCGCAAGCGCTGTCCGATCGTGGTCGCTCAACGACTCGCCGACCTCCGGCCGCGCCTCGACGCATACCGCCAGAGAATCCAGATGCCCATCGCGTTTGACCGTCAATTGATACTGCGCGCTCAGCTTGGGCATCGCGAGAATCAGTTCTTCGATCTGACTCGGAAACACGTTGACGCCTCGAATGATCAGCATGTCGTCCGAGCGTCCGGTGATCTTCGCGAGCCGGCGCATCGCGCGGGAAGTAGGCGGCAACAGCGAGGTCAGATCGCGCGTGCGATAGCGGATGACCGGCATGGCTTCCTTCGTCAGCGACGTGAAGACCAGTTCGCCTTCGCTTCCATCCGGCAGCACCTCACCGGTAACGGGATCGATGATTTCCGGGTAGAAGTGGTCTTCCCAGATCACCGGACCGTCCTTGCTTTCGATGCACTCCGCCGCGACGCCAGGGCCCATTACTTCGGAGAGGCCGTAAATGTCGACCGCGTCGATTCCCGCCCGCGTTTCGATTTCACTACGCATGGCCTGGGTCCAGGGCTCGCCGCCGAAGACACCGACCTTCAGCGACGATTCGGCCGGATTCATCCCTTGCCGCGTCATCTCGTCGATGAGATTAAGCATGTAGGACGGCGTGACCAGAATGATCGACGGTTCGAAGTCACGGATCAACTGAACCTGCTTTTCCGTTTGGCCGCCGGACATCGGCACCACCATGCAGCCGAGCCGCTCCGCGCCGTAGTGAATGCCCAGCCCGCCCGTGAACAGGCCGTAGCCGAACGCGTTGTGCAGCGTGTCGCCGCGACGGCCGCCGGCAGCGCGGATCGAACGCGCGACGATATCGGCCCAGGTATCGATGTCCCGTGCCGTATAGCCCACGACCGTCGGCTTGCCCGTGGTCCCGCTCGATGCGTGCACACGCACCACCTGGTCGCGCGGCACGGCGAACAGACCGAACGGATAGTTATCGCGCAGGTCCTTCTTCGTCATGGTCGGAAACTTTGCCAGATCGGAGAGTTCCTTCAGATCGTCCGGATGCACGCCAGCGGCATCGAACGCCTGACGGTAATGCGCCACGTTGTCGTAGGCACGGCGGACCGACCATTTGAGGCGTGCCAGTTGCAGGGCCTGCAACTCGTCGCGGCTGGCGCGTTCGATCGGTTCGAGTTCGTCGGATTGGGGGGTGCGTCGGACCATGGGAGTCTCCGGAATACTGGAATTGGGTTGATTCGAGTCAGGCAGCACTGTCGCGGGCAGCGCGTGCGTGCCATGACGCTCGCGACCACGAAAGTGCGGCTAGTAGCGGTGAAACGCGGTACCGGTCTTCACCGTAGTGGGTGCAGAGATTGCTCAGCACCGTAGAGAACAGGGTGACGCCCGCCTGATCCGCCCACTGCAGTGGGCCCAACGGATAGTTGACGCCTTTTTCCATCGCCAGGTCGAGATCCGCGGCCGTGCACACGCCCTGGTTGACCGCATCGGCCGCTTCATTCACGAGCATCGCGACGGTCCGCATCACGATCATGCCGGCCACATCGGCCATCGGCACGACCGCGTAGCCCGCCGCCTGCATCGCGCCGACGACAGCCGCATAGGCCGAATCACTGCATTGCCGCGCACGGGCGAGCGCTACCGTGCTGCAGCCGGCGTAGTCGAGCGCGAGATCGACGAGCACCACGTTGTCGTGATCCGTGTCGTGAGCGCATTGAGTTGCCGTGCGCCCGTCGGTCAGTCGCAGCAGCGCGTCGTCGATCTGCGCGACCACACCGTCGATGCATTCCGTTTCGGGCATCGTCGCCGTAACGAGCCCGGCATCCAGCAGCCTTCGTTGAAGCCGCGCGATCACGCCGGACTGCGGAAACAGTTTGACGACCCGCGGGGAATCCGTGGGTGGTGCAAGCCACGGGCTTGGGCGCGTGGCGTTCGGACCATATTCGTAGAAGCCACGTCCCGATTTGCGGCCCAGAAAACCCGCGTTCACCAATTCCTGCTGGATCAATGAGGGCGTGAAGCGCGGATCGTTGAAATACGCGCGAAACACCGACTCGGTGACCGCGAAATTGACGTCGTGTCCGATCAGGTCCATCAGTTCGAACGGTCCCATCCGGAAGCCGCCCGCCTCGCGAATCACCTCATCGATCGACTCGGCACTCGCCGCCTGCTCGTTCAGAAGCCGCAGACCTTCGGCGTAAAACGGACGGGCCACGCGGTTCACGATGAAGCCGGGCGTCGAGCGCGCATAGACGGGCGTCTTGCCCCACGCGGCGGCCGTCTCATACACGCAGGTGGCAACGTCCGCCGATGTGGCGAGGCCACTGACCACTTCGACCAGCGCCATCACGGGCGCGGGGTTGAAGAAGTGCATGCCCACGAGGCGCGCCGGAATCTTCAGCGTCGCGCCGATCGCCGTGACGGAAATCGACGAAGTGTTGGTCGCGAGAATGCAGGCGTCGGCCACGTGCTCTTCGAGTTCGGCGAAAATCTTGCGCTTCACTTCGAGCCGTTCGGCGACGGCCTCGATGACGAGCCCCGCGTCGCGCATCCCGGCTAGCTGGTCGACCGCAATCAGCCTTTCGTTCGCTTGAGCGGCAGCCGTCGCGTCGAGGCGGCCCTTGTCGACGAGCCTCGCGAGGTTCGCGGCGATGTCCTTAATGGCCTTTGCGACCGTAGCGGCATCGAGATCGAACATGGCGACCCGATGTCCGGCGAGCGCGGCCACCTGGGCGATGCCCGCACCCATCGCGCCCGCGCCGACGATGCCGACGATCGTGGAAGTCTTCAATGCGTTCGACATGCCAGTGGCTCCGCTCAAACGCGCTCGATCGCGATCGCAATGCCCTGGCCAACGCCGATGCACATCGTGCACAGCGCGAAGCGTGCATTGCGGCGTTCGAGTTCGTAGGTCGCCGTGGTGACCAGCCGGGCACCCGAAGCGCCGAGCGGATGGCCCAAGGCGATCGCACCGCCGTTCGGATTGACGCGGGGATCGTCTTCCGCGACGCCGAGCCGGCGCAGCACCGCGATACCCTGCGAGGCGAAGGCTTCGTTCAGTTCGATCACGTCGAACTGGTCGAGCTTCATGCCGAGGCGGGCAAGCAGCTTCTCGGTTGCCGGTGCGGGTCCGATCCCCATGATGCGCGGCTCGACGCCCGCCGTAGCCATGCCGAGGATGCGGGCGCGCGGCGTCAGATGGTTGCGCTTCGCTGCCTCTTCGCCCGCGATCAACAGCGCGCAAGCGCCGTCGTTGACGCCCGAAGCGTTACCCGCCGTCACCGTTCCGTTGGGGCGCACGACACCTTTGAGTTTTGCGAGCGCTTCGAGCGATGTCTCGCGCGGATGTTCGTCGCGATCGACCACCAGCGGCTCGCCCTTCTTTTGAGGAATGCGCACCGCGGTGATTTCCTGGGCCAGCGTGCCGTCCGCCTGGGCGCGTGCAGCGCGTTGCTGGCTACGCAGCGCAAAGCGGTCTTGCGAGTCGCGGTCCACGCCGAAATCGTCGGCCACGTTCTCGGCCGTTTCGGGCATCGAGTCGACGCCGTACTGGCTGCGCATCAGCGAATTGACGAAGCGCCAGCCGATCGTCGTGTCGTGGATTTCGGCCGAGCGCGAGAACGCCGTCGCCGACTTGCCGACCACGAAAGGTGCGCGCGTCATGCTTTCGACGCCGCCTGCAATGTAAAGGTCGCCATCGCCCGCGCGGATCGCGCGCGCGGCGCTGCCCACCGCGTCCATCCCCGAGCCGCACAGGCGGTTGATCGTGGAGCCGGGGACGTCGATCGGCAAGCCCGCGAGCAAAGCGGACATGCGTGCGACGTTGCGATTGTCCTCGCCGGCCTGGTTCGCGCATCCGTAGAGGACGTCTGCGACCTGCTGCCAGTCCACCGATGGATTGCGCTGCATCAGCGCGTGAATCGGCACGGCGCCGAGGTCGTCCGCGCGAACGTCCTTGAGTACGCCCGCATAACGTCCAAACGGAGTGCGAATGGCATCGCAGATAAAGGCTTCGGTCATGGTGTTTTTCCGGTAAAGAAATTGAGCGATTCAGGCTTTTCATCCGCAACAGGGTTGCGTGGTGCGATCAGACATGGGCGGCTTCGCGCGGCGGCACGTGACGCCGTACCTGGACCACGCGGAACCGGTTGGCGACGAAAGCCGCGTCGGTGAGCGATGCGTTGGCAGCCGGATTGCCGCCGGTGCCATGAAAATCGGAGAAGGCGGCGGACTGGTTCACGAACACGCCGCCCGTCAGATTCACGGAAAGCGCAACGCCACCGCGCAGCGCTGCCTCGTAGGCGGCGTCGACCACTTCTTCACTGGTGCTGTAGACCGACAACGTCAGTGCGCCGCGGGTCCTGGCAATCCGGCCGGCGAGTTCGACCGACTGAGCGGTCGAGTCCGTCGCGACGACGAACGCGATCGGGCCGAACCATTCCGCCGCGAACGTGGCTTCGTCTTTGCGGGCGTCCAGGCGCGCAAGCAGCGGCGTGCGCACTTCGGCATCGGGCCACGCGGGGTGGGCGAGGGCGCGGCTGTCGAGCAGCAACGTGCCGACTTTGCGCGCGCGCTCGATGCGCGCCAGCACACCGGCGTTCTGGATCGCTCCGGTCACTTCGACTGCCTTGGCGGCATCCGCTGTCACCCTGTTGACCGACTCGACGAGCGCCGCGGCAACAGTGTCGAACGACATGACGCCGTGCGCCGTCTTGATGCCGTCGCGCGGCACATAGATATTCTGAGGCGCGGTGCACATCTGCCCCGAGTACAGCGCGAGCGAGAACGCGATGTTGCGAACGGCCGGCCCGATGTCGTCCACCGAATCGATGATGATCTGATTGACCCCGGCCTTTTCCGTATAGACGGCGGCTTGTCTCGCATGGTGTTCGAGCCAATAGCCGTTGGCCGAACTGCCGGTAAAGTCGATCAGACGAACTTCCGGACGGGTGGCCAGCGCCTGAACGATCAGGCCATCGTCGGGCTCGGTGGCGAACAGCGTGACGACGTTCGGGTCGAAGCCGGCTTCGGCGAGCACTTCGCGGGCGATCCGGACGGTGATCGCCAGCGGCAGGATCGCAGCGGGATGAGGCTTGACGACCACGGCGTTGCCGGTGGCGAGACTGGCGAACATCCCCGGGTAGCTGTTCCACGTCGGGAAGGTGCAGCAGCCGATCACGAGGCCGATGCCGCGCGGCACGACCGTATAGTGCTTTGCCATCATCAGCGGCGCGTTCTTGCCTTGCGGCTTCTCCCAATACGCTTCATCGGGAATCCGGCGCAATTCGTTCCACGCGTAGGCGATCGCTTCCAGCGCGCGGTCCTGAGCATGCGGCCCGCCCGCCTGAAAGGCCATCATGAACGCCTGCCCGGTGGTATGCATCACGCTGTGCGCGATCTCGAAGCTTGCCTTGTTGAGTCGCGCGAGGATCTCGAGGCTGACCCCGACCCATGCCTTCGGTTCCGCCTTTCGCCATTCGGCTTGCGCGGTTTCAACGGCGGCGAACAGGGTGTCGGCGTCGGGCTTCGGATACCGCACGTTCAACTGCAAGCCAAAGGGCGATTTTTCCTTGCCGGCCGTGCCGTTGTTGCTCGGCTGGTCGAGTTCGAAGTGCTGACCGAGATGACGTCTGAAGGCGGCTTCACCGTCGGCCGCCGCGGTTTCGCCGTATGCCCTGGGGCTCGGCATTTCGCTGAACGGACTCCAGTAGCCGCGAGTGTGGATCGCGGCCACTGCTTCGTTGAGAATCTTCTGGTGCTTGCTGAACAGTGAATGAGACATGAGATGGAACTTTGATCGGATACAGGGGTGTGACGCGCTTGCCCTCAACGTTCGTCGTAACTGACGACGACCTTGTCGCTCACCGGATGACACTGACACGTCAGCACGAACCCGTCGCGGACCTCGTGTTCTTCGAGCGTGTAGTTCTTTTCCATCTTCACTTCGCCCTCGAGCACCTTCGCGCGACACGTGCAGCACACCCCGCCCTTGCACGCATACGGCAGCGCGAGACCGGCGCGCAGCCCGACGTCGAGCACGCTCACGCCCTGGTACGGCAGGCGCAGCTTGCGCCGCTTGCCGTCGAGCACGATTTCGAGGTCGGCCGCGGGGGTGTCCGCGGTGATCTCGACGGGCGGCACGCCCGCCTGCGGCAGCGGCGTGCCGAAGCGCTCCACATGCACCTTCGCGGGCGGCACGCCGGCTGCCTTCAGCGCCGCCTCGGCCGCGTCCATCATCGGCGCGGGGCCGCAGATGAACGCCTCGTCGATCGCGTCGGCCGGCAGCAGCTGTTCGAGGAACGCCGCGCACTTCTGCTGGTCGAGCACGCCGTTGAACAGCTCGACGTCCTGCAGGTCGTCCGACAGCACGTGATACAGCACGAAGCGGTTCATGAAGCGGTTCTTCAGATCCTCGAGCTCCTCGGCGAACATGATCTGGTCGACGCTGCGGTTGCCGTACACCAGCGTGAAGGTGCTGCGCGGCTCGACTTCGAGCGTCGTCTTGATGATCGCGAGCACCGGCGTGATGCCCGAGCCGCCCGAGAACGCGAGGTACTGCTGGCCCTGTTCGGCGTTCAGGTGCGTGAAGAAGCGCCCGTCCGGGGTCATCACGTCGATCGTGTGGCCGGGCTGCAGCGTGTCGAACGCGAAGTTCGAGAAACGCCCGCCGCGCACGCGCTTGATGCCGATGCGCAACTCGCCGTCGCGGTCGTAGTCGGTGACGCCCACGCAGATCGAATACGAGCGGCGCGTTTCCTCGCCGTCGATATGCGTCTTCAGCGTGACGAACTGGCCCTGCGTGAAGCGATACTGGTCGCGCAGTTCGGGCGGGACTTCGAAGGCAACCGACACCGCATCGGCGGTTTCGGGACGTACTTCGCGGATACGCAGCGGATGGAATTGCGGGGTGGCCATATCAGTACGGTTTGAAGTAGTCGAAGGGTTCGCGGCAGTCGAGGCAGCGATACAGGGCCTTGCAGGCGGTCGAGCCGAACTGCGCGAGCCGCTCCGTGTGCGTCGAGCCGCAGCGCGGGCAGGACGGTGCGGGCAGCGCGCGCGGCACGAAGCGCAGCACTTTTTCCTGCGGCGCGGCGTGCGCTTGCGTGGCGCCGCCGCAGTTGCCCGTGGGCGGCGCGATGCCGTAGACGCGCAGTTTTTCGCGCGCTTCGCCGGTGATCCAGTCGGTGGTCCACGCCGGCGCGAGCACGGTGGCGACGCGGTACGGCGTGAGCTGCGCGGCCTCGAGCGCACGGCCGATGTCCTCGGCAATCTGCGACATCGCCGGGCAGCCCGAGTAGGTCGGCGTGATCACGACTTCGAGCGCGCCGTCCGCGGCGCGTCGCACGTCGCGCAGGATGCCCAGTTCGCGGATCGATACCACCGGGATCTCCGGGTCGGGTACCGCTTCGAGCACGCTCCAGGCGCGGATGAGCGCGGGATCGGTGGTGGCGGTGGTGGCAGCGGCTGTATTCACGGCCTGCGCGGCGGTCGAGGTCGTCATCGTGGGCTCACCAGCTCGCGCCCGGATGCTGGCGCGCAAGGCTCTGCATTTCCGCGAGCACGAAACCCATGTGCTCCGAATGCTCGCCATGCTTGCCCGTGCTCACGTGCCGCAGCGCCGCGGGCAGCGTCAGCGTGGCTGCGTCGAGCGTGGCGCGCACGTCGTCGAGCCATGCGGCTTCCAGCGTCGAGGTGCGCGGGCCGAGGCCGGCCGCGGCGATCGCGTCTTCCACCGCGTCCGCGCTGAAGAACTCGTACGTGTACGGCATCAGGTAGTCGAGCGCGGCCTGCGCGCGACGGTGCGATTCGTCGGTGCCGTCGCCGAAACGGATCAGCCACTCGCTCGCGTGATGCACGTGGTACTGCGTTTCCTTGATCGACTTCGCGGCGATCGCGGCGAGCTGTTCGTCGGCGGAGCCCGTCAGTGCGCTCCACAGATGCCTCATCAGCGTCGCGTACAGGAAGTTGCGCACGATCGTGACCGCGTAGTCCTTCTGCGCCTGCGCGGTGCCGGCGAGCGGCCCGTAGTGCGGCAGCTCGGCGAGCGTGTAGTTCGCGAACTCGCGCTCGGCGCGGAAGTACGCGTAGTCGTCCTCGCTGCGCTGACGGCCGGTGAGCTGCTGTTCGAGCGCGGCCGCATGCGTGTACAGCAGGCGCGCCTGGCCGATCAGGTCGAGGCTCATGTTCGACAGCGCGATGTCCTCTTCGAGGATCGGACCGTGGCCGCACCACTCGCTGTTGCGCTGACCGAGGATCAGCGCGGTATCGGCGAGGCGCAGCACGTACTGCAGATGTTCGGGCGTGATGGACATAGTGGTCATGGCGCGCTTACATGTGGTTGACTTCGTCGGGCAGCGTGTAGAACGTCGGGTGGCGATAGATCTTGTCGCCCGCCGGTTCGAACAGTTCGGCCTTCTCGTCGGGTGCCGAGGCGGTGATCGCCGAGGACGGCACCACCCAGATGCTCACGCCTTCCTGGCGGCGCGTGTAGACGTCGCGCGCCATGCGCAGCGCCATCGGCGCGTCGGCCGCGTGCAGACTGCCGCAGTGCTTGTGGTCGAGTCCCTGCTTGCTGCGCACGAACACTTCCCAAATCGGCCATTCCTTGTTCATTGCTGATCTCCTGATTCCTGTGATGTGCGGTGCCGCTCAGGCGGCGTGCTGTTGCGCGCGCTGGCGCTGCTTCCCGGCATGGGCCAGCGCGGCTTCGCGCACCCAGGCGCCGTCTTCATGGGCCTTCACGCGGGTCGCGAGGCGCTCGCGGTTGCACGGGCCGTCGCCATTGACGACGCGCCAGAACTCTTCCCAGTCGATGTCGCCGTAGTCGTAATGGCCGCGCGCCTCGTTCCATTTGAGCTCCGCATCGGGCAGCGTGACGCCGAGCACCTTCGCCTGCTCGACGGTCGCGTCGACGAATTTCTGGCGCAGGTCGTCGTTGGTGATGCGCTTGATGCCCCATTGCGCCGACTGGTTGCTGTGCACCGAGTCCTTGTCGCTCGGGCCGAACATCATCAGCACCGGCCACCACCAGCGGTTCACCGCCTGCTGCACGAGCTCGCGCTGCGCGTCGGTGCCGGCCATCATCGCGAGCAGCGCATCGAACCCCTGGCGCTGGTGGAACGACTCTTCCTTGCAGATGCGGATCATCGCGCGGGCATAGGGCCCGTAGGTGCAGCGGCACAGCGGGATCTGGTTCATGATCGCCGCGCCGTCGACCAGCCAGCCGATCACGCCGACGTCGGCCCAGGTGGGCGTCGGGTAGTTGAAGATGCTCGAATACTTGGCCTTGCCCGCGTGCAGCGCGTCGATCAGCTGCTCGCGCGACACGCCGAGGGTTTCGGCGGCGCTATACAGGTAGAGCCCGTGGCCGGCCTCGTCCTGCACCTTGGCGATCAGGATCGCCTTGCGCTTCAGGCTCGGCGCGCGCGTGATCCAGTTGCCCTCGGGCAGCATGCCGACGATCTCCGAGTGCGCGTGCTGCGAGATCTGCCGCACCAGCGTCTTGCGGTAGGCGTCGGGCATCCAGTCCTGCGGCTCGATCTTGCCGTCGGCGGCCATGACCGCGTCGAAGCGCGCCTGTTCGGGCGAATTCGCGTCCGCGTCCAGCGGGGCGACGTTGCCGGGGATATCGAGGGATTGGGTGTACATCTGCACCATCCAGAATGAGTGGCAATGTGACGCAGTATAAATTAACCGACCGGCCGGTCAATTGAATTTTACTTTCGATCGACAAGTGGAATAGGATCGGGGATACCCTCGGGCGATCTTTTTGCACGCGGGCGAGATTGCTCCACCTCAATCCATCCAGGAGGTAGTGATGTCACGGACTGTCAGGTTTACCGAGGCCGGTGCGCCCGAAGTGCTTCGACTCGTCGAAGAATCGGTCCGCGGCCCGGGCCGCGGTGAAGTTCGCATCAACGTGAAGGCGATCGGTCTCAATCGCGCGGAATCGATGTGGCGCACCGACCGGTACATCGAGCCCGTCCGCTTTCCGGCCGGGCTCGGGTACGAGGCGGCCGGCGTCGTCGATGCGGTGGGCGAGGGCGTCGTCGATTTCGCGCCTGGAGACGAGGTCAGTGTGATCCCGGCGTTCTCGATGAATCAGTACTTCACCTACGGCGAAGTCATCATCGTGCCGGACCATGCGGTGGTCAGGCATCCGAAGTCGCTTTCCTACGTCGAGGCCGCTTCGGTGTGGATGATGTTCGTCACCGCGTATGGCGCGCTGATCGAAGATGCGAAGGTCGGCGCCGGCGACTATGTCGTCGTACCGGCCGCATCGAGCAGCGTTGGCCTGGCGGCGATCCAGCTAGCGAATTACGCGGGCGCGACGTCGATCGCTGTCACGCGCCATGCCGGCAAGAGACAGCAGTTGCTCGACGCCGGTGCCGCCCACGTGGTCGTGACGGACGAGTCGGACCTTGTCGAAGCGATCATGCGAATCACGGATGGAAAGGGGGCTCGCGTCGCTTTCGATCCGGTCGGCGGCCCGAACTTCGCGAAACTGATCGAGGCGTTGTCCTTCCAGGGGATCGCGTATCTGTACGGCGCGCTCGACGAGCGTGCTACGACGCTGTCCGTGCTGCAAATGATCGCCAGGATGAATTCCGTGAAGGCGCACAACATCTGGTTGACGAGTGGCGACCCGACGCGCCGAAAGGCCGCGGTGGAGTTCGTGCTCAAGGGCCTCGAAAGCGGCTCGCTGAAGCCGGTCATCGATCGCACCTTTGCGTTCGACGAGATCGTCGACGCGCACCGCTACCTCGAAACCAACGGTCAGTTCGGCAAGATCGTGGTAACGGTGTAGCCCACGGCCTGGCATTACCCTGAGCAAACTTTCCTTGCGTTTCAGGACACCACATCGGCGAGCGGCCGCCTCGGCGCATGACGGACGCGCGGGCCGCGCCCGACGCGAAGCAGGAGCTGCGGAAACGCGTCCGTGTGCAACAGCGTCCGCAGCCGCTCGCGCAGCGCGTCCACTTCGATCGGCTGGTTCAGGTAGGAAGCGGTCAATCCCGCCGATGCCGCGACCAGCAGCATCCGTTCGAGTGCCTGTCCCGTCGCGAGCCATGCCTCGCGATCGTCGCGCATCGTCGCGATGCCGACCATCAGCGGCGAGCAATCCACGAGGTGCTGGTGCGTGGCCGGCTGTCCCGCGCCCGCGTCGAACACGCGGACGGCCAGGCTGACGAGCGGCGCCGCGAAATCGAGTAGCGCGCCGACAGCTGTACCGTAAGCGGGCATGCCATCGTCGCGTCGTCGCGGGTGAATCCAGCTGGCGAGCTCGCGCCTGAAACGTGGGTCAGCGAACTGCGCTTGATCCGCATCGGTGATCAGTTGCGCGAGCGCCTCGCGCGCGGCTTTTTGCTCCACGCAGCAGGCAAGCGCGCCTTCGTCGTCGCAGGCATCGCCGAGCTTGCGTTGCAGTGCGGCGGGCACAGGTTCGTCGAAGAACGGCGCACGCGTCGTCACGCGCGCCGTCAGCGCGTCGAAAAGATCGTGCAGGTGCGGGTCGCGAGGTCCGTCGCGCGACACGCGTACGAGCGCCACGATGTCGGGGTCCGCTTCCGCTGGAAACAGTGTGATCGCATAAGCGAGACCGAGGCGGCACAGCGCAACGCGAAGATTGAACAAAGCGGCGCCGCAGCTCATCAGAAGTTCGCGATCGAAAGGATCGACCACGGGAAGCGCGCGCATGCGGTCGGCGCAGATCTGTACGGTCTCGCCGTCGACGATGAACCGCCACGGTTGCGTGTTGTGATTCGACGGCGCGAGAACCGCATAGTGCAGCGCAAAGCGCAGCTGCTGTTCCACTGGCGTGGAGGCGGGAAAGTGCGGTTCACCGATTTCCCAGGCATCATGTTGCGCGGCATCGCTCATCTCGAAGTCTCCTGTCGGATCAGGGCCGCAAGCACGCGGTTCGTGTCGTTATCGTGTCACCGGGCGCCGTGGCAGGGAAGCACTACAAATCGTTCTCGTCGTCGAACAGCTTATGGCGGATCGCATAGCGAACCAGCCCGTTCTCGTTCGGCATCTGCATTTTTTCGAGGATGCGCGTCTTGTGCGTGCTGATCGTTTTCACGCTGACGCAGAGTTCGTTGGCAATCTCGGTGATGCTCTGGCCTTCGACGAGGCGCCGGAAAACGTCGAATTCGCGGTCGGACAAGCGCTGGTGCGGCAGCGCGTCGGCGGGCTCGTTCAGAGTCTGCGCGAAGCGTTCGGCCATCGCGAGACTCACATAGACGCCCCCTGACGCGACTTTCGTCACCGCGCCGACCAGTTCCGCGCTCGCGCTTTCCTTGGTCAGATAGCCCGACGCGCCCGCCTTGAACGCGCGCACCGCGTATTGCTGTTCGGCGTGCATCGTCAGCACCAGAATCCGCAGATCGGGTTTTTCCTCCTTGATCTGCTTGATCAGTTCAATGCCGTTGCGCCCCGGCATCGACAGGTCGAGCACGAGCACGTGTGCCTGGGTCGCGCGAATCAGCGCGATCGTCGTCGCGCCGTCGCACGCTTCGCCGGCTACCTCGAAGCCGTTCGTTTGCTGCAGGATATGGCGCAGTCCGTCGCGCACGAGCGTGTGGTCGTCGGCCAGCAACACCTTGATCATGGGGTGATCTCTTCCGGTTGCATTCCATGGGCAGGGAAACCTGAAGCAATCGCGAAGTTCGCGCTTTGCGCTGAGTCGATGCGCATGGAATCGCCGGGCATCGACGCGCGTTCGCGCACGCAAATCGATTTTAGTCGGCTTTTCGTGACCGTTGGCTCCAGCGGGCTCGCGATCGGCGTGTCGTTCACGATCCATCGTCGGCTATCTGCGGCCCGCCTTTGACCGCGGCTGACTCAGGTCAATCACGCCGCTTCGCGTCGGAATACGATGAGCCGATGGCAAACGACGCCGGCCACGAACGACCGCGGCGCGAGCAGACACGCACTGACCGATTGCCCGGCTAACACGCGGCATTCGTAACACGCGAGGCAGCCGCGACGGCTTCCATGCGCGGCTGCATCCACTCGATCACCGCCCGCCAGTACTCGGGCGAATCGAACGCTGCCATCGGTACCGCGGTGTCGAACGACAAGGTCAGCGCCTGTTCCTCCGGCGTCAGTGCGTCGGCGCTCGCGAGTTGATGCGCGAGCGCGGCGGTGTCCGCGTCGGACAGATCGCGCGGACCAAGCCGGCGGGCTTCGATGCGTTGCGCGAGCACCGCTGGGTCGGCCCGAAAGTCGAGAATGCGGGCCGGTACGCCAAGCCGTTCGGCGAGCGCGAAAAATGTGCTGCGGTGACTCGATTCGAGAAAGGTCGCGTCGACGATCACGCTGTGGCCGCTTTGCAGCACGCCGTGCGCGAGTCCAAGCAGGTGATCGTAGATCGCGTGACGCGCAGCTTGCGTGTAGTGTTCGGCGCCGAGCGTCATTTGCGCGTCGGACACCGGCCGCATGCGCTTGCGTTCGGCATCGCTCGACACGCGTACCGCGCCGCACAGGTCCGCGAGGGCGCGGCTCGCGACCGATTTCCCCGACCCGGAAAAGCCATGACATAACAGCAGAACGGGTCCCGATTTCTGCGTTTGCTCTCGCGCGACCTCGAGGTAGCGCAGCGCCGGTCGCGGGACGGTGACGTTGCGGCCAGGCACGTACCCCGCTTTCAGACACGCGACCCACGCCCGCACCAGCGCCCGATAAGCGATGTACAAAGGCATCAAAGACAGCGCCGCATAGTCGCCCGAGGTTTCCAGCCAACGGTTCAACAGGCGATTGGCCAGCCGGGGTTCCGCTCGCGCGCGCAGGTCCATCACGAGAAACGCGACGTCCGCCGCGACGTCGATCCAGCGTAGCGCATCGTCGAAGTCGATACAGTCGAACATCGCGATGGCGCCGCGCCAGCGAACCACGTTGTCGAGATGCAGATCGCCATGGCAGCCGCGCACGAAACCCTCGGCGCGGCGCCGCTCGATCAGCGGCGCGAGTTCATCGAGCTGTCGCGCGCACCACGCGGCAAGGCCGGGCAGCGCGGGATGGCTGCAATTGGCCAGCAGCGGTGCGTTGATCGTTTCGACCTGGGTTCGCACCAGCGTCGCGCTGCCGTAGCGCGACGAGGGCGCGTTGCGGGGTGCGCTCAGGTGATAGTGGGCGAGCCGCTTCGCGGCGCCGTCGATGTCGCGCGGCGTCAGCGCTCCGTTCGCCGCGAGACTCGAAAAGAGCATCGCCTCGTCGAAGCGGCGCATCTTGACCACGTGCTCGACGGCCACGCCGCCAGCGCCGAGCGCCAGCACGCCGGCACGGCGCGCAATCGGTATCACGTCGGCGTAGAGACCTCGCGCGAGTGGCCGGTTCAGGCGCAGCTGGGCTTCGCAGCAGCGCTCGCGTGTCGCGGCCGAGGTAAAGTCCGCGAAGCCTGGTGCGACGGGTTTGATGATCTTGTACGCGAAGCGCCCGGCGAGATACACGATGGATATATGCGTTTCGATCCTGACGATCCCGCCCGCCGGATGACGGTAGCTGCCCGGCCTGCGCAGCGTCGCGTCGAGTCCGCGCAGGCTGCGACGCGCGGCGCGCAATCGGTTGGCGACATGCCGGATGCCGTGAAGTGTGGCATCGGCTCGGCGTGCGGAAGGCTTGCGGCTCGGCGGCGAACTCATGCCAGCCTCCATGTCGCGACGAGCGGCGCGCCGGGCCGCGCGTGATGGAGAAACACGAGCGTCTGATTCGTCACGGTTGGACCTCCAGGTAGCGGGACGGCCAGCGCCAGTCTTGCGCGCGAGCCGAAATCGTCTACCCATTTAAGTCATCGCGTATGGTAACCGGCTTGATCTGTATCAACGAGGCGGTCAAGCGAACGATACCGGCGTACGCTTCCATATGAGGTGGAGCGGGGGCACCGTTTGACCCCGGTCGAACCGCGTGCGATTGTGGCAGCGTCGCGCGGGTGGAGCAGCGGATGAAGCAATTCGATATTTTCAATGGCGATGCCGACGGCATTTGCGCGCTGCATCAGTTGCGGCTCGCCGAGCCTGCCGACACCATCCTGATCACCGGAGCCAAGCGCGAGGTCACGCTGCTGCACCGCGCGAACGCGCAGCCGGGCGACAGCGTGACCGTGCTGGATATTTCGCTCGATGCGAACCGCGGTCCGCTCATGGCATTGCTGGATCTTGGCGTAAAGATCGACTATTTCGATCATCATTTCTCCGGTCCGATACCCGCAAACGCGTTGCTGACGACGCATATCGATACGTCACCGGATATGTGCACGGCGCTGCTCGTGGACCGCCATTTGCAAGGCCGGTACACGCGCTGGGCGGTGGTCGCGGCCTATGGCGACAACCTGCATCCGGCAGCGCATCGGGCCGCCACTGCGTGCGCGATCAGCACGTCCGACGAGCGTAAACTGCGCGAACTTGGCGAAGCGATCAACTACAACGCGTACGGGGACAGCGTAGGCGATCTTGCAGTCCAGCCAGTCGACATGTATCGCGCAATTCAGCCCTATTCGGACCCGCTCGAATTCATTGCGTCGACCAGCGTGCTGCCCGAACTGCAGACGCGGCGAACGGAAGACCTCGAACTGGCCTTGGGACTCGCGGAAGTCCGGCGGCTCGCCAATGGAACGCTGCACATTCTTCCCGACGCCGCGTGGGCGCGACGCGTACGAGGCGATTTCGCCAATCTCGTCGCACGACGCGACCCGGCGCGAGCGCACGCGGTGCTGACGGCCGGCGCCGATGGCCGATACACAGCGAGCGTTCGGGCGCCGCTCGATTACCCGGACGGCGCCGACATCCTTTGCAGGAAGTTCGGCGGAAACGGCAGGGTCGCTGCGGCGGGTATCGACGGGCTCGATCGCGCGCGGCTCGACGAATTCGCGGCCGCGTTCAGCACGGTTTTTTGCCGCGAATCTCGTGGGGCGGGTTGCCGCTAGTTCGATGCTGCATCGTCGCTTGGCGGGCTTGATGCAAGTCAACAATGGCCGGCCGCTGCGCATCGATCATTGGGCTGTACTGGAACCGGGGGCTGATCATCAGTGGCTGGTTCTTTTTGATTGGCGCATCGCACGGCGGATCGACGCATTGCAACAACCGGTCGACACGCCGAGCGAGCGGATTCGAAGTGGGTGCCGAAGGGAGCACGGCGACGCGTCCTTCAGCGCCTGTCCATTGCGTCGCCTCGTGCCTGCCTGCGTCGGTGTGCGGCAGCGCAGCGCACTCGAAACGGAGATCACTATGCAAGCCTCGGACATCATGACGACCCAGGTCGTGTCGATCGCACCGGACAGCTCGGTCTACGACGCGGCAAAGCTGCTCGCCGACAGCAAGATCAGCGGCATGCCGGTTCTCGACGACACAGGCAGCGTGATTGGCATCGTCAGCGAGGGCGACCTGCTCCGGCGCGTCGAAACTGGCACCGAAACGCCGCGGCGCTCGTGGCTCGCCCAGTTCATCGCGCCTACGCGACAGCTCGCGGTCGAGTATCTGAAGGAGCGTTCGATTCGGGTACGTGACGTGATGAGCGCCCCCGCCGTCACCGTCGACGAATCCGCGCCGCTTACTGCGGTCGCCGAACTGCTCGGGCGCAAGCACATCAAGCGGCTACCCGTGTTGCGCGACGGCAAGCTCGTCGGCATCGTCAGCAGGGCCAATCTGGTGCGCGCTCTCGCGAGTTGCGCGCCCGCGCAGCTCGATGCGCAACCGTCGGACGAGCAGATTCGCGCCGCGATCATGAAGGAACTCCACGGACAACGTTGGGCGCTTGATGCCGACGACCTGATCGTCACGGATGGCGTCGCACATTGCTGGGGTCCGATACGCTCCGAGGAAGAACGCCAGGCGATCCTCGCCGCCGCCGCGCGTGCGCCAGGCGTAAAGGAAGTAAAGGATCATCTGGAATATCCGGTCCCGTTCACGCCGATGTGAACAGGGGCGCCTCCGCTCGGACCTGCGAGCCCGGTCCATCGCAATCTACGGATGTCCCGTGGGCGGGGCGCTTCGGTCACGTCACCGGGCCTCGCTGTCCAGCAGCGCATCGAGCTTGTGAAGGCGCATCTCCCAGATCAGGCTCAATGCATGAAAGGAGTCTTCCAGTCCCTGCAGGCAGTGTCGCGCAAAGGACTGATCGACTCCGCCAACAGCAAGTCCATGCACGAGCGCCCGTTGCCGCAGCAGACGTTGATGGGATATGGCGACCCGGGCCCGAGTGGCGGCTTCGCAGCGGATCGCCGCGGACAGCTCCGTCGATTCCGCGTCTTTATGCGCATTCGCCTCCGCGGCGCGGGCGAATGCATGATCGCGGAGTTCGGTAACCTCTCCATTCATGACGACGTCCATTGTCTGTATTGCGGATCATGCAGCGCCAGGAGTCAGCTCTGAGATTGCCCGGTATCTGAATGTGTCGTGGCGGCGCCCCCCGTCTGCTGCTCTGAGGCGGGGGCGGTCCGGCGCGCGGGGATCGCCAGCACCGGGCGGGTGGTGCTGCGCAGTATCTGTTCGGCCACGCTGCCGAGCGGTGCGTAGCCGGGGCCGCGTCGACCGTGCGTGCCGATCACGATGACATCGGCCTCGAGCTTCGCCGCGGCGACCTCGATGCGGTGAGCGACGTCCTCCTCGGGGCGCACCAGATCATCGATTTCCGGCGTGCCCTGCACACCGTGCCGCGCCATGGTCCCGACGCAGTGCTTCATGAGCCGTTCGCCGTCCTGCCTGAGCGCCTCACGCATGGCTGCCGCGTTGACGCCTGGCACTTCGGGAAGCATGACCGGCAAATCGATGACGAACAGCGGATGCAAGCGCGCGCCGGTATCAGAGGCGAACTGCAGCGCTGTCGCGAACGCCTGGGCGGCGCTCTCGCTGCCGTCCACCGCGACCAGAATGTTGGAGAACATCGTCGGCCTCCGCGTCTCGCGTGTTGTCGGTATTCATGATCGGCCGCCGATGCGGATCGACTACTGACCTACGTCAATCGAAATGCGCTTTCATGGCCTTGCATCGAGGAACGCTTGATGCTCGCGATTGATGGCATAGTGACTGAGGCAACGCGCCCCGGCGTTGCGGGGGAGAAAACGTGATGGGCAACCGGTTTCGCGACCGCACCGACGCTGGCAGACAGCTGGCCCACGCACTGCGCGACTATCAGGGCCGCGGCGATCTGGTCGTGCTGGCGCTGCCGCGCGGCGGCGTTCCCGTCGCGTTCGAAGTCGCGCGGGAGTTGCGCGCGAAGCTCGACATTCTCGTCGTCAGAAAGCTCGGCGCGCCTCAAGACGAGGAACTGGCGATGGGCGCCATCGCGACCGGCGGCGCCCTTCATCTGGAAAGGACGGTGCTTCGCGAACTGCAAATCAGTGACAGCCAATTGAGCGATGTGATCGCCCGCGAAAGGGCCGAACTCGCGCGCAGGGAACTGGCGTACCGTGGGGACAGCCCGCCGGTGGCAGCGCAGGGTAAGACCGTGATCGTGGTCGACGACGGCATCGCGACAGGGGCGTCGATGCATGCGGCAATCGACGCACTCCGTGGCAGAAATCCTGCCCGGATCGTGGTGGCGGTCCCAGTGGCGCAATCCGATGCGCCGATGGCATTCGAAGGAATCGCGGACGCGTTCGTCAGCGTGTTGCAGCCGGACTTGCTGATGGGGATCGGCGGGTTCTATGTGAATTTCGAACAGACGACCGATGAAGAAGTCCGCGCGTGTCTCGCTGCGGCGCGCGGCTGCGAGCCCGAGCAGAGCTCGGACCCGATCGGGTGAAGGCGCGGCGAACGGATACACGGCGGCAGGCCGTGTCGAACGTGGGGCATGTATCGTGAATACAGGAACCATTTGTACGCGGGACGTCACCGTCTGCAGACGGCAAGCGACGATTCTCGAGGCCGCGCAACTGATGCGCGAACAGCATGTCGGCGACATCGTGGTGGTTGAGACGATCGGCGGGCGTAGCGTGCCCGTCGGGATGTTGACCGATCGCGACATCGTGTTGGCGATCGTGGCCAAACAGGCCAACCCAGAGAAGATCTTCGTGAACGACGTGATGTCGTCGCCGCCGGCGCTCGTCGACGCGGGCGATGACCTCTGGCTTGCCGCCTCGCGAATGCGTCTGAACGGCGTGCGACGCCTGCCGGTCGTCGACGCCGCGGGCGCGCTGACCGGCATCGTGTCGCTCGACGATCTGCTCAGGGCGGTGGCTGGGTTTCTGTCGGAGCTGGCGCTGGTGACGGATCGCCAGCCCCACATCGAGCAGAAGACCCGTGCTTGACCCAAACGCGGCTCATGCATTGACCCGGATCAATATCCGCGCCGCCAGGCGCCGTAGGCTTGTAAGTGGAACGCCGGTCAGACAGCGGCCCGCAACGCGACGCAATCGACCGGATGCAATTCGACTGTCTTGATCGAAGGCACCGCGAATCATGGAAGACGCTCTCGAAAGGCGCGCGCTGCTGCTTCATCTGGGGCGCGTGATGCAATTGATCGTTCGACTCGACGATATGGCGCCGAGCGCGGCAACCATTGGCGAGCTGATCGCACGACACCCGATTCTCGATGACGAGCCGCTGCTCGCGCAGCTGCGCGCGGATATGCCCGTGGCCGCGTTCAGGACCCGTGCGCTTCACGCATTCTGCCGGTGGCCGCAACGGTTGCTCGACAACCCTCTCGACAGGGACGCGCTGGCTGCATCCGTGCGTGCGTCTCTGTTCAGTGACAATCCGCGAGGCTGGCGTGCCTACGTGGACGGCTTGCGCCGCGACGTCGCGTGGTTCGATGCGAAGGCGGCTAGCCGGCGCTCGTCGCGTCGCGTTGCGGACGTGGCACCGTCGGTTCCGGACGACGGCCCGCCACCGCTCGACCCGCCGGCCGGCCGAGGCGTCGCGACGGACGTCGAACGCGGCTTCGGCGCCGCAGGTGATTCCATCGAAAGCGTGGAAGGGGCGAGACGGCTAGATGAGGGCCGCGCCGACGAGCAACGTGCCGCGCGATGAGATGAGCGATCAGGCGTCGTTGACTGTCGCGAGATGACTCGTCGATGGCTCATGTTCCGAGCGACACGTACAAAAGCACGATCGGTGCCTTCGAACCATTCGGCGTTGCCGAGCGCAACGGTGCGCCATAGGTGCAGCGAAAATCCACGAATCTCGACCATTGAAAGCGCACGCCCGCGCCGACGCCCGCGAGCAGACCGGGATTGTTCTCCGCTGGCTGGTCGATGGTGTTCCAGACGCGGCCGGCATCGAAAAACACAAAGGGTTGCACGACAGCGTTGCTCGCGCCGAGAGCGATCGCAGGCGTGCGCACCTCGGTCTGGATGTTCCAGCCGCGGTCGCCGAGCGTCACGTATGGGTCGTAACCTCGCACACTGGACTCCCCGCCGAGCCCCATCTCCTCACTGGGCAATAACGTGTTCGGCGTCCACTGAAACGTTCCGTTCGTGATTAGTGTAAAACCCGCCCCCAGCGCGGTGGCGCGGGACGCAGTCAACTGCATATAGATGTAACGGGCCGTCGCGCCCTGCCGCGCGGCGTTGAATGCCGAGTCCTGGTTGCTGCCATCCCATCCACCCGGACTGGCGACGAGTGCCGCCGCCGCGTGCGCCGTGCCCGCCTCGGTCGGTTTGCTGATGTCGTAAGCCAACACGAACTGATGGATGTGCGTATTCGAGTTGAAAACCTGGGAACCGCCGAATTCCAGATCGTTGTTGCTCCGCTTGAAGTCGTATCCGATCTGGACCAGCTGTGTCATGTCCGTGATGGTCGGCAGACGCAAGTCATAACGGAAGCTAAGCTGCGCGGAAATGCCCGTCTGTCCGTACGTGTCGGGCAACCGTGGCGTGCTCTGCGCGTAGACGCCGAACAGCTCGATACTGTCGAGCCAGGGCAGCGGCGCCGTGTAGTTCAGCGCGTGCGCGGTGAAGCGGGCGCGGTTCGGGCGGCCTTCGATATCCGGATTGCCGCTGAAAAAATCGTTGCTTGCCGTGAATTGATAGGCGATCTGCTGATCGAGCCCAAACAGGTTGCCGTAGCCGATGCCCGCAAAAAATCGGTCACGGCCGAGGTCCGGCACGCCTGCATTGTCGTAGCCCGCGCTGACCCGAAGCGGCAGACGGTCTTCGGTTTGCAGCACGACGTCGGTCGTGTCCGCTGCTTCACCGGGTGCAAAGACAGCATCGACCCGTCGATAGGGATTCGCGTTGAGCACGGCAAGTCCCTTCGAGACCGTCGATTGCGGGATCGGTGCGCCGGGCTCGAGCGGCATTTCACGTTCGAGAAGCCTGCTCGGAAAGTAGGTGTTGCCGCTGGCATGAACCCGCCCCAGCTTGAACTCGGCAATGGCGATCCGCACGACCCCCGAGCTGACGTCCTGTTCCGGCACGTAGACGTCGACTAGCGGCTTTCCCGCTGCCCGATAACGCGCGACCACGGCGCGGCGAATCTCGGCGAGGCGGCCGAAGCTCAGCGGCTTGTCGAGGTCCGTGGCGAAGCTCTGCAGGAACGCGGCGTCGAGTACGGGCAGTCCTTGTGCGACGATGCGTTGTTGCTGCGTCACCGATGCCGCCGCGGACGCGCCGGCCGGTTGGAAGATCAGCCCGGCAAGCCGCTCGACCGCGATCCGTGCGGACTCGGCCCGAGTTTCCGGGGTGGCGGGCGGCGGCGCGCTTCGCGGCGCCTGCGGGGTGGGTTGAGGCGCGAGATCGCGCCATGCCTGTGCCGCTACGGGTGAGGTCTGCATGAGGCCCGCAACGCACGACGCGATCATCAGGACAGCAGTGCAGTCGGCGGATCGCGGTTTCATCGATCGTTTGATTGCAAAGCGCTGCGGCTGGAGGCAGCAGGCCGCGGCGACCCTGCGCGCGCGTCGCGCTGCAAGCGATGCCATCGCGCAGGCAGTACGAGCCTTCCGTGGTTCATCGCGATACCTGTTGACGGGAGTAGTGCATCGAGTGCGGAGCCGCGCGTCGAAATCATTCTAGTCGAAGCACCTCGCGCGAATCTCCAAAAGAAGCTCGAACCCGCTGCGCACCTCGCGAACGACTCGCAGTTCGGCATGGTCGTCGTAGGCGCCCGCTACCGCGTGCCAGCCGCGTTCGACATATGGAGGAAACACTTACCAAGGGTATCCACCATGTGTACCGCCGCTAATCCGTCCGCGTCTCGAGGCGGCCTGATCACGCGAGCGTAGTGGCCGCGCGAGGGCTCTCACGACGCGCTATTTTGCAGCTCGTGTAACTCGCCGATCAAGCTCGCCGCGTAGCCCGGAATATTCGCCGCTGGCTGTGGCGCGGCGAAGTAGTATCCCTGAACGATCTCGCAGCCGGCCTCGGCAAGAAAAGCCAATTGCTCCGCTCGTTCGACGCCTTCCGCGACGACTTCGAAACGCAGGTTGCGGGCAAGTGCGATGATCGCACCGATAATCGTCTCATCCGCACGACTGCTGCCAATGCCGCGGATGAACGACATGTCGATCTTCAGACGGTCAGCGTGAAAGCTGCGCAGATAAGCCAGGCTCGAGTAACCGGCGCCGAAGTCGTCGATCGCTATGGACACGCCGATGTCGTGCAGGGCGCTCAGCGTGGGCAGAGCGCCCGGGGCGACCAGGCCTCCTTCGGTAATCTCCAGTTCCAGTCGGTCCGCGGCCAATTGCGACGCGGCGAGAGCACGCCGCACGACGGCGCCGAAATCACTCGAAGTAAGCTGGCTCGGCGACACGTTGACCGACATGCGCAACTCCGGCAGCGCTTCTTCCCAGCGCTTTGCCTGTGCACAGGCAGTTTGCAGCACCCATTCTCCGATTGACGAAATCAAACCAATGTCTTCGGCCAAGGGTATGAACGTCGTTGGGCTGACCGTGCCGAAGTCCGCGTCGTGCCAGCGGATCAGCGCCTCGACCCCGGTCAGCCGGTAACTGCGTATATCCACTTGCGGCTGGTACACCAGCTCGAAGCCGTTATGCTCGACGGCGTTGCGCAGCTTGTGCGACAGCGCGATGCGCTGAGCCGCTTCATGTGCGAGCGAAGGTGCAAATCGCTCGACGCCGTTACGCCCACCTGCCTTGACTCGATACATCGCGAGGTCGGCGTGTTTCAGCAGCGTTTCGCAGTCTGTGCCGTCCTGCGGATAGCAGCTGACCCCAACGCTCATCCGGACCCGCAGTTGCATGTCGTCGATTTGCACCGGCTCGTCCAGCGTTTGCGTCACGCGCGCCAACAGCGCGGAGAGTTCGGCATCGCCGGTTGAACATTTCAACATCGTCACGAACTCGTCGCCGCCATAGCGGGTGACCACGCCATCCGATCCGACCGATGCCGACAACCGTCGCGCAACTTCCTGCAACAGGCGATCGCCGGCGCCGTGGCCCAGGCTGTCGTTGATGTCCTTGAAATGATCGAGGTCGATGAACAGCAGCGCGAACTCGTGACCATCGAGGATCGCCGCGTCGATCAGCTCACGCAGCGTCACGCGGTTCGGCAAGTCCGTCAGCGCATCGCGGCGCGCCTGCCTGACCAGCAGATCGCGCGATTCGATGAGCTCTGTCAGGTCGCTCACCACGCTGATGTGATGGGTAACCTTTTCCGACTCGTCGCGTACTTGTGCGACGTATAGCTGATACCAGAACTCTGTTCCGTTCGCGCGGCGGCTCTTCGTCAGCGTGGTGGCCTCGCGTTGCCCGGCAATCGCCGTACCGATCTGTTGCCACAGTCCGGGTGTTTCCGGCCGAGCTGAGTGATCGCCGCCTGCGTTCTGCGGGCGCTCATAGCCGGTTATTTTCTCAAATGCCGGGTTCGCGTATTCGACCACGTCGCCGCTCGGACCGGGTCGCGTGATGATCACGCCGTTGCCGATTGCGTCCAGTGCACGGCTTCGCAGCAATAACGCGAGCTCGGCGTTCTTTCGCTCCGTGACGTCGACGGCGGTGATGAAGCACGCTCGATGGTGGCCATAGGTGAGGAAGTGGTACGACAGTTCAACGTAGACGGGCGTGCCGTCGCTGTGTCGATGCCTGCATACACCGGCCGATCCGCTGGTGGTGGCCGCGGCCAGCAGCGCGTGCAGATCGCGCAGAAATGACGGCAAGTCGGCTTGCGCATACAGAGCGGCCATGTCGAGCGAACATAGCTGATGGCGCGTGCGCCCGTATTGCGAGGCGGCGGCGCGGTTCGCAGCGAGAATCGATAGCGTCTCGACGTCGAAAATCAACATCGGCAGTGGATGATGATCAAAGTACTGACGGAACCGGCGCTCGCTTTCTGACGCGATGACGCGCGCGCTTTGCCGCGCGAGACGGGCGCGATAGTGAGCAATCAATGCATAGCAAAAGAGAAAACATGCCGCCAGTGCCGTGGTTGCAAGCACGGTGCGTTCTATCACCAGGTGGCGCGTCGCGCTGTCGGATGCAGCCCTCAGGGAAGCGGTCTGCGCGTCGCGGAGGGTCACCAGCTGGGTGACGATGTTCGCCAGCATGCGGTTCGCTGCGAGCAGCTCAGGGCTGTCGATCGAGGCGCGGCCGTCCGCCACGCGCGCACGTACCGCGATGTCGGCCAGAAGCCACGCCCAGCCGGCCGTCTCACCGCGCAGGCGGCGCACCACCAGTTGGCCTCGCGGGTCGCTTGCGTAACTTTGTTCCAGCCGGTCGAAGCAGGCGGCGGCCGACACCACACGCTGCACCGGCCACGCGAAAGATGCCACCCGTGCACTGTCGAGCCCCACCAGGAAGTCGGCGTTCGCCTGGATGTGCACTGCTTGCAGCGTCTCGATGTCATCGCGGGCACGCAGGGCGTGCATGCGCTCCGCAACGGACCGCTCGTGCCATATCAGCGTGTAACCAATGCCGACAGCGAAAATGACGAGGCCAGTCAACACCAGCGCGACGGTGATAATCAGTTGCCGGTCGACGCCATGTCGCCGTCTCCACCGGCCAATCACGCCAGCGATGCCTGAGCTTGGAATGTATTGCATCGATTAAGAATCAGCGCGCGTGAGTGCAGAACATTGATACTCGACGGCGGCATGGCTGTGCGTCAGCATCTTTTACCGGTTATTGCGCGCGGTAACCGGGTTATTGTCTCCTCAGTGAAGGTATCGGCAGCAAGAAGAAGAACTTGAGAATCAATCTGCTTCGCCAGTAGTCTGGGCGACCGACGGTTCGACGGAGAACGTTCAACAATCACCTGAAAAGAGCGCTCAGAGTTTGAGCGTAGAATCCATTCACAAATTCAACACGCCAGCGTTCGGCGCGCGCTAGTGCCTGGCGTTCGTCGAAGGTCGCACATCGGAGACGCCATAGTGAAAAGCTCTGCCACTAGCTACGGTTCTATTGCCCAATTCCTCCACTGGTGTACGGCAGTAGTCGTGCTCGTGACGTTCATGTATGGGCCCGGCGGACATGAGCAGCGCGTTTATTCTGCGGCGCACGATTTCGACCGGCAACTGCACGAGACCTTGGGCTTATGCGTGTTCGCGCTCACCGTCATTCGCCTGCTGTGGCGGGCATTCGACACGCGTCCTGACACACCTCCAATGTCTCGCTGGATGGCTGTTATGGCAGCAACCGTTCAATGGTTGCTGTATCTGCTTCTCCTCGCCCTACCGCTTACCGCCATCTCGGGCGCGTGGCTCGAAGGGCATCCTCTGACGCTCATCGGTGGTCACGAGATTCCGTCTTTACTCAGTACATCGCATGCAGTAGGCTCAGCCATCTCATCGCTGCACACCTGGCTCGGCGACGCCATTATGTGGCTTGCGGGGTTTCACGCATTCGCGGCTATTGTTCATCATGTCTTCCTTAAAGACGACGTCCTGGTCGGTATGCTTCCACGCTGGTTTCCGACGGGACGGGCACGTACTGGCCGATAAGCCCGATGACAAGACTGCTCGCTTAGCGGTCCACAGCGGGACTGGCCGCCGCCTCAGCCTCCGCCGGAAACGCCTCCATGAAGGCGGCAACGGCTCGGATGTCCCGATCCGACATGTTGTCGGAGATAGTCTTCATCACTTCGCCACGGGGGCGTAGCCCGGCACTCCAGAACACCAGGATCTGTTTTTCAACGTAATCCGCGTACTGCCCGGCGAGGCGAGGACATCCCCCTGTCCCTTCCGCATGCTGACCGTGACAGGTACTGCACGCCGGTACGCTTTTGTCCGGAATACCCAACAAAAAAATCGTCCTGCCCGAATCGATGAGGCGATGATCGGCCGTCGCTCGTGGTACCGGAGGCGGGTAACTGGGCGACAGCATCGCACTTCGCGCGCGGCATGACCGGCGTCGCATTTACATCGGCGTAGTGCGGCAAGCTGATACCGCGTTGGGTGGATGCTTGCCTGCGCGAAGCGCTTTCTCCCGACTCCAGAACGAGCGCGCACGCCGATTTATGCCCGCGCATGCGCGTGAGCGCGCATGGCGGGAGAGCGAAAGAGACCTTGTTGAGTTGCGGTGGCTTTGCTTATACGGGGTCGCGCTAGATCTTCATGCGCTGCAGAACCCGGTCGCCGGAGACGAACTGATGAAACATTGCCGCAGCGATATGCAGGCAGATGACACCGAACAGCACCCACGCGAGAACGCCGTGAACATCGCCCATCGCATGCCCGAATGACGAGCCCGGTGCCGACAGTGCGGGTAAGGAAACAAGTCCGCCGAGACGGACCGTCCACGTGCGCGACGACGCGTTGATCCAGCCGAGTAGCGGCACCAGCACGAGCAGCACGTATAGCGCAAGGTGCGTGATTTTGGAAGCGATGCGAAACAGCGGCGGCAGGTTGTCCGGCGGCGACGGGTGAGTCACGCGCCACAGCACCCGCAACACCATCACCGCGAGCAGTGCGGTGCCGACGCCAAGATGCCAGGCGATTGCGCCGTCCGGCACGGTATCGCGGTGCACGTCCGGCATCGTCCAGCCGATCACGAACTGTGCGGCAACCAGCCCGACGACGAGCCAATGGAGCAAACGTGCGACGAGGTCATAGCGGTGTTCAGTCGAGACTTGCATAGGGGCGCCTGTGAGTGGGTTTCCGGTGAAGCGGATGGTACATGGCCGCACCTTAAGGTCAGGTTAAGAACCGGTCGCCAAGGCCGTCTGTCTACGCCGTTCGAACAACTCGAAGATGGCCATTCCCGCGATCATCGCCGCGACGAACACCCACGCTTTGGCCGACCCGAGGCCGAGCGCGACGAGCGCGGGGCCGGGACAGAACCCGGCAATTCCCCAACCGACGCCGAACGCGCCACTGCCCAGCACCAGTCTTCCCGTGACGTGCGTCGACGCGGGAATTTGCATCGGCAATCCGAGCAGCGACTTGTCGCGGCGCTTCGCGATCGCGAAGCCGATTGCCGCGACGGCTACCGCGCCCATCATCACGAAGGCGAGCGACGGGTTCCAGCGTCCGGCGAGATCGAGGAAGCCCTGCACTTTCGCGGGGTTCGCCATGCCCGACAACAGCAGGCCGAAGCCGAACAGCAGCCCGCATACGAATGAAACAGCTGTTGCCATCTTAGGCTCCGAGAAGATGTCGAATGATGTAGACGGTGACGAAGCCGGCCGCCATGAAGGTCGCCGTCGCGACCAGCGAGCGCGTGGCGCCGCGTGAAATGCCGCACACGCCGTGTCCGCTCGTGCAGCCGCTGCCATAGCGGGTGCCGATGCCGACCAGCAAGCCGGCCGCGATTACGGCGGGCCACGACGCGTCGACGGTGATTGCGACGGGCGCATCGACCGCGCGCGCGATCAGTGCGGCAACGACCAGCCCGGCAACGAAGGCGACGCGCCATGGGCCGTCGCGCCTGGTCCAGCGCAGCAGGCCGCCGACTATCCCGCTGATTCCGGCGATGCGGCCCAGCAAAAGCACCATCGCCGCAGCCGCGACGCCGATCAGCAGGCCTCCGCACAGGGAGGCGATCGGAGTGAAATTGTCGAGATCGATCATCGTTCTCTCTGTTTGATGGTTGGGTGGGCTGGAGGGCAGCCGCAGCGCTTACATCAGCACCGCTTTGACCAGCAGGCCGAGCGCCACGCACACGAGAATGCTCGCAAAGCCCAACTGCACCTGATGGGCGGCGATGTGATGCGACGCGAGCCGTCCGCTGAGCATTCCGGCGGCGGTGGCGCCAGTGAACCACAACGCGACTTCGAGTGGAAGTGTCGCGCCGTGCGCGGCCGTCGCGAGAACGCCGCCACTGCCGACGAGCGCGATCACCATCAGCGAAGTCGCGACGATGCCGTGCATCGACACGTCAGTCAGCTTGCGCATCATCGGCACGATGATGAAGCCGCCGCCGACACCGAGCATACCCGTCATCAATCCGGTCAGCGAACCGGTGGCCGCGAGTGCGGCTGCGGTCGGCCAGGTCCAGCGAAAGCGGCCGGTCGCCGGGTCGACATGCGCGACGCACATCGACGATTGTGCGTGGCACGACGCGCGGCGCGCGAGCGTCTGACGCAGCAGCCGGAACGCGACCAACAGCATCACCGCGGCGAACAGCCCGAGCAGCACCCGTTGCGGCAACGCATGCGCGAGGCGCGCGCCGGCGGCGGTGGCGGGCATCCCCGCGGCGGCCATCAGCAGCGCGGCGCGATAACGGACGAGGCGCTTGCGGAACGCCTCGAGCGCGCCCACCGCTGCGCTGCCGGCCACCGCGACGAGCGCGACCGGCGTGGCCTGCTGCAGCGGCCAGCCCATGCCGAACACGAGCGCGGGCACGGCAAGAATGCCGCCGCCCGCGCCGGTCAGCCCGAGAGTCGCGCCCACCAGCGCGCCGAGAACAAGAGACAGCAGCATCGAAGACCCCGTGAGCAGTGCGTGTCAGCGCTCAGTCCGCCAGTTGCGGGTTCGCGAGCCATTCGCGTCCCTTCAGCATGCCGCGCCAGTACAGCGGCGGCAGGATTCGCTCTTTCAGCAGCCACGCGAGCCGGGATGGCTTTCTACCGTCGATGAGCCACGCGGGAAACGTCGGCGCGACCTTGCCGCCATACAGAAACTCGGCGAGCACGATCTTCCCGCGCTCGACGGTGAGCGGGCAGGAGCCATAGCCGTCGTAGGTCGCCAGGCCGCGCGCCGCGCCCCAGCGCCGCGAGCACGTTGTGCGCGACGACCGGCGCCTGCTTGCGCGCGGCGGCGGCAGTCTTTGCGTTGGACGTGTTGGTCGCGTCGCCGAGGCCGAAGATGTTCTCGTGGCGCTTGTGTCGCAACGTGGCCTGATCGACGTCGAGCCAGCCGGCCGCATCGGCGAGCGCGCTGTCACGGATGAAGTCGGGTGCCTTCTGCGGCGGCACGGCGTGCAGCATGTCGAAGCCGGTCTCGAAGGTTTGCTTGCTGCCGTCGGCTAACGTGTGCGTGAATCTCGCCATTTTTGCGTCGCCATCGACCGCGTTCAGCGTGGAGCCGAAGTTCAGCGCGATGCCGTAACGCTCGACGTATTGCATCAACGCGGGCACGTAGTCGGCGACGCCGAACAGCGCCGCGCCGGCATTGCGGAAATCGACGCCGATATGTTGCAGCCGCCCGCTGCGGCGCCAGTGATCGCACGCGAGATACATCGCTTTCTGCGGCGCGCCGGCGCATTTGATCGGCATCGGCGGCTGCGTGAAAAGCGCTCGGCCCCTTTCCAGCTGCTGGGTCAGCTTCCACGTATACGGCGCGAGGTCGTAGCGGTAATTGGACGTGACGCCGTTGCGCCCGAGCGTGTCGACGAGGCCGTCGATCGCGTTCCAGTCGAGTTTGAGGCCGGGGCACACCACCAGCTGGCGGTATTCGACGGCGCGCGAGCCGTCGAGAATCACGAGGTTTTCCGCTGGCTCGAAGTGAGTGACGGCGGCCTTGAACCACTTCACGTTCGCGGGCAGCACGCTGGAAATCGGACGTGCCGTCGTTTCCGGGTGGAATACGCCGGCGCCCACCATCGTCCAGCCCGGCTGGTAATAGTGCGTGTCGGCGGGATCGATGACCGCGATGTCGAGATCGGGACTGCGCGCGAGCAGGCTCGATGCCGTCGCGATGCCGGCCGCGCCGGCGCCGACGATCACCACGTCGTGCCGGTGCGTCGGCCGCCTCCGTTGCGATGTGAAGCCGGGCGTGTCGGCGGCTGGATTCGAAGGGTCTGTCAGTTTCGTGTTCCGCATGTAGGGTCCTCTTGTTTGTCTTACGCAGCCGCGCTCACAGCGCATCGACCGGTACCTTGATGTACGACACGCCATCGCTTTCGGGCGGCGGCAGGTGGCCCGCTCGCATGTTGACCTGCACCGAAGGCAGGATCAGCGCGGGCATCGCGAGCGTGGCATCGCGGGCCGTGCGCATCGCGATGAACGACGCTTCGTCGATGCCGTCGTGGACGTGGATGTTCTGTTCGCGCTGCTCGGCCACGGTGGTCTCGAACAGCAGCGGCCGGCCGCCCGGCTGGTAGTCGTGGCACAGATATAGGCGGGTTTGCGGCGCGAGACCGAGGATGCGCTGGATCGAGCGGTACAGCGCCGCCGCATCGCCGCCTGGGAAATCGCAGCGCGCGGTACCGTAGTCGGGCGTGAAAAGCGTGTCGCCGACGAACGCGGCTTCTTCGCTGCCGTCGCTCGCGACATAGGTCACGCAGGCGGGCGTGTGGCCTGGTGTGTGCATCACGCGCACTGACAGGTCGCCGACGTTGAACGTCTCGTCGTCGTCGAACACGCGGTCGAACTGCGAGCCGTCGGCGCAAAACTCTGGCCCCGCGTTGAACAGCTTGCCGAACACGGCTTGCACGCGCGTAACCTGCGCGCCGATCGCGATCTGCCCGCCGAGCCTCGCTTTCAGATAAGGCGCGGCCGACAGGTGGTCGGCGTGCACGTGAGTTTCGAGTATCCATTGCACGCGCGCGCCGAGCGACTCCACGCACGCGGCGAGGCGATCCGCGGTTGCGGTGCGGGTGCGTCCCGACTTCGGGTCGTAGTCGAGCACGGTGTCGATCAATGCGCAATTCCTCGTGCCTGCATCCATCAGCAGATAGCTGATGGTCGATGTGGCAGGATCGAAGAAGCCCTCGACGGCGAGCTTGCCGGTTGCCATTGCGGTGGGTTCCTCACGATAGCGGACCAGGTCAGTCCGGGCGCTCTCTTGTGCAGGAGTCGTGCCATCCAGCCGCAGCGTTGTAAGGCTCGGTCGTAAGGCACTGATTTTTAGCGGTTTGTCGCTCGTGACCCGGCGCGCAGAATATGCCGCTGCCTGACAATTGGCATCTCGCGCGGCATAGCGTCACTGCCATTTGGCAGTCGTGGCAGAAATGGCAGTTCCGGCGTATAGTGCGGCTGCCACGGAGTAACGACGATGATCCCACCCGACTTTCCGCCGCCCCCTTCGACCGAGCTTTCGCCGCCGACCCTTGGCGCGCCTGACGGCGTGCCCGCGGTGGTGCCCGACGTGAGCACGCTGGTGTCGTATCTGGAGCACGATCCGCAACCGGCGATCGTGCTCGATCCGCACTATCAGATTCTGGCCGCGAACCGCGCCTATCAGCGCCAGTTCGGCGTCGAAGGTCACGCGCACATCGGCCGCCGCTGCTATCAGGTTTCACATCACTACGACGTACCGTGCGATCAGGCGGGCGAGCACTGCCCGATGAAACGCGCGACCGAAAATCGCAGCGCGGATCGCGTGCTGCATATCCACCACACACCGAGAGGCCCGGAGCACGTCGACGTCGAATTGCGGCCGATTTTCGACCGGCACGCGCGCATCGTCGCCTATGTCGAGCGTCTCGCCACGGTCAGGAGCGCGTCCGCGCGGCCAAGCTCCGAAGGTCTGGTCGGGCGCGCGCCGGCGTTCAACGAGGCGATTTCCGCTTTGCAGCGCGTCGCACCGTCGATGCTGCCCGTGCTGCTGCTCGGCGAATCGGGCACCGGCAAGGAGCTGTTCGCACAAGCGCTGCACGAAGCGAGCAGCCGCGCCCAGGGGCCGTTCGTCGTGGTGGATTGCTCGGGCATCACCGAGACGCTGTTCGAAAGCGAGTTGTTCGGCTTCGAGAAGGGCGCGTTCACCGGCGCGACGAGCCGTAAGCAGGGCCTCGTCGAAACCGCGCAGGGCGGCACGCTGTTTCTCGATGAAATCGGCGACGTGCCGCTATCCATTCAGGTGAAGCTGCTGCGGCTGATCGAAACGGGCACCTTCAGGCGCGTGGGCAGCACCGATATGCTGCGCGCCGATTTCCGGCTCGTCGCGGCCACGCACAAGCCGCTCGAGCGGATGGTCGCGGACGGCGAGTTCCGCGCTGATCTGTATTTCCGCATCAGTGCGTTTCCGATTCATTTGCCCGCGGTGCGCGAGCGTGTCGACGACATCGCGCTGCTCGCGGATTCGATCCTGCGGCGCATTGCGTCGGCGCGCGCCGGATCGTCGCATAAAGCGTCGATTTCGGCGGAGGCGTTGGCGCTGTTGCGCGCCTATGCGTGGCCCGGCAACATCCGCGAATTGCGCAACGTGCTCGAGCGCGCCAACCTCCTCGCCGACGGTGGCGTGATCCGCGCAGAACACTTGCCGGAGGCGGTCCGCGATAAGGCTTCCGGCGCGGTGAAGGAATCGCTGGCCGTGGGTCTGGGCTTGCCCCGCAAGCTCACCGATGCGGAGCTCGCGAACGCAGCGGCGCAATTCCGCGGGAAGCGCAGTGAGCTTGCCGCGCAGTTGGGATTGAGCGAGCGCACGCTTTATCGGCGGCTTAAAGCGATCGCCGCCGGTGAGGGTGCCTAACCAAACCTGAGCGATGCTCGCAATGCGACGCGAGCATTGATCGGCTGTCTTGATGAATCGATAAAAAATCGCTGATTCCGCGCACCTGGGGGCTTGTTTACACTGCTCGCACAAGCCGGCCATGTCGTGTCCGGCATATGTGTCGCAGAGCAGGAGGCGATGATGGACAGCGTCAATCTCGAGGTGCTTCGCGCATGCCAGCGCTGGCTCGGCGCAGGGCACCGCGTGCTGCTCGTGACCGTGGTGAAGACGTGGGGCTCATCACCTTACGTCGGCGCGCTCGGCTCGCGGCGCAACAACGCGGCGCGGCGCGAGCGTCTGCGTGCGTTCGATCTCTCCGATGCGGCACTGGCGAGGTTGCACGCAGCGGATTGTCCTTCGGCAGCGTGATCAACGTATTCCAGATGTAGAGGTGATGGGATCAGTGGCGCACGGCCGCATTGCCTTCGGAATCCGGAAACGCCCGATTCGGACCCAGCCGCACGACCATTTGCGGTCGTCCGGATTTCCTCCATCGGAATCGGCATGGCACTCAGGATTTCCTGACACGCGAATCAGGATGACCCACCCTGATTTTCCAGCTTGCGCTGAATGCGACACAACTCCTGCTCATAGATGATGAAGTATCGAAATGCAATGTCGAATTGATGGATCATGATGGGCTATCTGTCGGAGCGGGAGAACGTCGTCGAGCAGATCGATTCGATATGTCTACGGCTGTTCGACACGTGGTGCGAGGCGCGCAGCGTGAGATCGCTTGCATATTTGATGCACTGCTGGCCGCTGATCGACAGCACGCCTGCCGCGCTCCGACGCCTGGGCGAAACGATGCGCGAATTGCGTCGCAATCACGCGGAGCAGATCAACGAGTATGAGTTTCGCGCGCTGTGCGAAGTAGCCGACCTGATCGACGAACTGACGGAGCCTCGCACAGTCCGGCTGCTGGCCGTGGTGGGCGAGGTGGCGGAATAGCGAACCGCAACCCGGCAAAAAGCGCAGACGAGCGTACAAAAGCGTGCAGCCAGCGTGCGGCGGCAGTGAGGCCGCGGCGCATATGTTTCATCGGACGTTTCGAAACCGGTGAGCGCGCGATGGACCAGGCTCTGACATCGAGTGCAGAATAGGACACCCACAACGGCGGCACTCGCGGGGATATATAGCCTTCGACATTTTCGCCGCATGGCGGGGCGGCCTTCGTCATGTGCGCGATGAACGAATCGCATCAACCCGCGCGCGCCGGTCGGTGGAAGTTCAACCTGCAACTCGTTGAGCGGTCTCTCAAAGGGAACACCGCATCATGAGCCATTTGGCCAACCCGGTCGCGCAGACCGGCACCATTCTGATCGTCGATGATACGCCGGGCAATCTCGGCGTAGTTGTCGACAGTCTCGAAGCGCGAGGCATTCGCGTGCTGGTGGCGCTCGACGGTATCGAAGCGTTGGAGCGCGCGGTCTTCTCGCAGCCCGATGTGATCCTGCTCGACGTGAAGATGCCGGGCATCGACGGCTTCGAGACCTGTCGACGCCTCAAGCTTGACGAGCGCACGCGCGATATTCCCGTCTTGTTCATGACATCGCTGACGGGCAACGAGGACCGCGTCGAAGGTTTTCTGGCGGGTGGCGTCGACTATGTGACCAAGCCGTTGCGCGTCGACGAGATGGTGGCGCGCGTTGGCGTGCATCTCGAGCTGCGGGTGATGCACAAGCAGGTTCTCGCGCAAAACCGGCAACTGCTGGCGGAAGTGGCCATTCGCAAGGAAACGGAGGCTGCGTTATCGCAAGCGCGCGACGATCTCGAGCGGCGTGTCGCGCTGCGTACGGAAGAACTGGCGCGCGCGAACGCGTGCTTGCAGGCAAGCGAGGCTCGCTTTCGCGCGATCGTCGAAACGAGTCCGGTGCCGCTGTGCATCACGTCGATGCCCGACGGGCACATCCTGTACACGAATCAGCCGCTGCGCGAACTCTTCGGCATGGACGAACGCTTGACCGCCAGGATCGCGGATTTTTACGCCGACCGGGCGGAGCGCGAGCGTCTGATCGAGCATCTGCGGACGAAGGGCAGCTTGCGCAACAGGGAGATACAGTTCCGGCGTGCGGACGGTACAAGCTTCTGGGCGATGGCGACGGCGCGCGTCGCGACTTACGACGATTCTCCCGCGATCTATGTCGGCCTGAACGACATTACGGGACGCAAGCAGATGGAACAGGAACTCGTCGAATCGCGCGAGCAGCAGCGCGAACTGTCCGCGTATATGGAGGCGATCCGCGAGGAGGAGAGAAAGCGCATTGCGATGGAGATTCACGACGAACTGGGCCAATTGCTGACTGCGCTCAAGATGGACGTGTCTCTGCTCAAGATGCGCATAGCGCACGACCCGGAAGCCTCGAAAAAAGCCGATGATATGCGTCAACTGGTCGAAGGCACGATCTCGATGGTGCGCAATGTCGCGAGCCATTTGCGGCCCGCCGCGCTCAACTTCGGAATCGTGTCCGCGCTCGAATGGCTTGTCGAGGAGTTCAACCGCCGCCATGCGATTGCGTGTGAATTGCGCATCGAAGGCGGCGACCCCGCGCTGTCCGACGCCCATGCGACGGCCCTGTTCCGCATCGCACAGGCGTCGCTGACGAACGTCGCGCGGCATGCCGACGCCACACGTGTCGAGGTGACGCTTGTTTCGACGGCGGCGAAGCTCTTGCTGCAGGTGCGTGACGATGGCCGCGGTTTCGATCAGCAAGTCGTGAGGCGCGACTATTCATATGGCCTGCTCGGCATGAACGAGCGCGCGCGGCTGATTGGCGGATCGCTTTCAATCGACAGCGCGCCAGGCGCGGGCACCATGGTTTCGATTCACATTCCGCTCGATGGTGAAGCTCGAACATGATCTGGAACGTGAGACGAAGCGATTCACGCTCCGCGGCGCAAATCATCAGGTTTGTCTTCCTTCCAGATATTGCTCAACGAAGTTGAGAATCGACTTGGACCGGTAAGCCTTTGCCAACCTGCAGAGGTGGTCCGCGAAGGGTCGATAGCGCTCGTCGAGCTCGGTCAAGTGCTGGGCGTGTTGCACGATGGCACGCATATCGCCGAGTCGCGCGAGGTAATGCAGCGCTTGAATTTCCTCCGGCGGAGGCGCTTTCAAGTGGTCAGAAAGAGGCGCGCCAGCGGGTACAGCCGATTGGCCGGCTTCAGTGACCTGTGCGTCTGAAGCTGCATCGATCCACTCGACATTCAGGAGGGCCGCAACGACGGACAATAGCTGGCCGAACTCGATCGGTTTGGCCAGAAAGGCATTTGCGCCGGCCTCCAGACTTTGCGCCGCATCGGTTCTCGACGCGCGTGCGGAGACTGCGACGATCGGGAGGTCGCGGAACTCGGGCATCTGGCGCAAGCGACGCGTGGTTTCGAGGCCGTCCGTGCCGGGCATGACCACATCCATCAGGACGAGCGCAGGATGCAGGGATTCGATTTTCTCCAGTGCTTCTGCTCCATTACCAGCCTGCGCCATGTCGAATCCGAGCGGACCGAGCATATCGACCATCACGGCACGGTTCTCCGCCACGTCATCCGCGACCAGGATAGTCTTGCGCAGCCCATGGTAGCCGCTCACGAGCCGTTCGGACGCGGCGACAGCCGCGTAAGGCGCTACCACCTCGACGTCCAGCTCGAGCGAAAAGGCGCTGCCTATATCGCGGCGACTTTCGACGTGGATCTCGCCTCCCATCAGGCGCACGAGTTGCCGGCTAATGGCTAGCCCCAGGCCCGTACCGCCAAAGCGATGGCGGTCGTCGCTCACCTGCTCGAAAGGACTGAAGATTTCCTCCAGACGCCCTTGATCTATGCCGATGCCGGTGTCCCGCACTTCAAAACATAGGCGCGCCGGCGGCAGGAAAGCGACGCGCAGACGCACGCTGCCCTTCTCGGTAAATCTGATCGCGTTGGAGAGCAGGTTGAGCAGCGCCTGACGCAGCCGTATTTCGTCCACCCGCACACACGCGGGCAGATCCGGCGGCATCTCGCAAACGAAGTCCAAGCCTTTTTCCGTGGCCTTCACCCGAATCGTCTCGGCGATAAAGGAGACGAACTGCTCGAGCGGGACGTCGGACAAATTGAGTTCCATTCTCCCGGCCTCGATTTTGGCGATATCCAGGATGTCGTCGATGAGCGTAAGCAGGTGCTCGCCGCTGCGCTGGATTACTGTCAGTCCGTCGAGCTGGTGCTGATCGAGGGTCGTGTCGCGCTTGAGGATTTGCGCGTACCCAAGAATTCCGTTGAGCGGCGTGCGCAGCTCGTGGCTCATGTGTGCCAGAAACTCACTCTTGGCCTGATTGGCCGCATCGGCGCGCTCCTTGGCGACGGCCAGTTCCGCTGTCCGCTCGCGAATCATGTCTTCGAGGTGCTCGCGATAGCGCCGCAATTCCGCTTCGGCCTGCTTTTGCTCCGTGATATCACGTGAGATGCCGAGCAGGAACCGGGGCTCGCCGCGCATATCGACGATCGGAATCTTCATCGTGTGTACGAGGCGAAGTCCATGGCGCGTATGAACCGGCTCCTCCGGTATGTCGATCATTCGTCGCGACTCCAGCACGGCGCGATCCTTCAGAGCGAAGAAATTGGCCTCGTCGACCGGAAACAGGTCATGGACGGAGCGGCCGAGGAGTTCCTCGCGCCGGTAGCCGAGAAGTTGCTCCGCTGCCTTGTTGAAGCGCACGTAATGGAAGGTCTCGGCCTCCTTGACGAAGACCATGTCCGGGATGTTTTCGATGATGCTGTTAAGAAAGTTCTCGCTTTCCCGAAGCGCATCTTCGGCGTGCTGACGTTCGGCGATTTCGCCGGCCTGACCCGCAAGCGCTGTACTGAGTTCCGCCGTTCGTTGGGCGACGCGTGCCTCGAGCTCGGCGTTGAGCTCCTTTAACGCATCCTCGGCCTGGCGGCGTTGGCGTCGGTCTTCGAGGAATTGCTCGACGGCACGCGCCATATCGGCAATCTCGTCGCCGCCGTGCACGGGGACGCCGGCTTGCGTGTTTCCGGCATCGCCGTGTCGCAGAAAATGGCTGACGCGGCGCAGGCGCGCCACGACGTGGCGCCCCAGGAATTCGCGGGCGATCAGCCAGGTGAGCAACAGGCTTACAGCGACTCCGCCTGCCACCCATTTACGTGTGCGATCTGCGCGAGCGGCCAGATCCTGGACTGCTTCGCGGTATTCATTCGTCAAATCATCCGACTGCCGGTGCGCCGCGGCGGCGAGAGCGTCGGCCGCGCCGCGCAGATCCGCGTCGAGGCTGGCCAGCGACACACCTGCCGGTTGCACTGACGCCGAGGCACCGCGGCTGGCGAGCGCGGTCTCGCGCACCTGCGCCTCGATGTTGACGATGTTGCGAAAGCGTTGGCTCGACCGATAAAGAGTCAGCGGGTCGACGCCTGGGTCTTCGCTCGTGGTCGCGGAGGCCAGCCGGTCGACCAGGCCGTCGAAGGATGCCAACTGTTCGAGCACCTGCCGATGCGTCTCGCGCACGGCTTCAACCGTATCGTCGCTGGACAACTGCAACGCGAGGCGTTCGATCGTCAGCGTGTGCTGCACGAGATCCTGCGCATCCACGAGGCGGGCGAGCCGCTCTTCGGCCAGCTGACGGATCGAGTAGGTCGAACTGGCCAACGAGTAGATCGACGTGGCGCCGACCACGACCACCAGCGCGGCCAGGCACGAGGCGACGAGCGCATACTGAGCGGTCAGCGATTGTGGGAATGGCAGTTTCACGGGCGGTGCCAGATCCGACGATAAATGTCGCGATAGCCATTGTCAGGATCGTAGAGCAGGCGATCGCCGCCGTCAGCGGCGATGTTGTCCGCCGTTACGAGATGCACGGGACTCACGTACCCCGTGACGGCTTCTCCAGCGAAAAGCCGGTTCAGTTCGTCTACCAACTGCCAGCCGTGCAGATTCAGCGGTTCGGCGACGGTCCCCGTCTGGAATGTTCCGGTGCGGATGCGCAGGAAGGCAGACTCGCTGCCGTCGCCGGCCGACAGCATGATCATTTCAGCGTTTGGTATTCCCGCCTGCGTCAACACCGGCACGGCGTAGTCGAAGTAGATGTCGTTGATCCCCAGCGCACAGGTCCAGCGTGGGCCGTAGCGCGCGAGCAGCGCGCGTGTCGCCTCCGGCACCAGCTGCTCGCTGCGCGAGATCGCCACGTCGCGCACTTCGAGCAGGGCACAGCCACTGCACGCGCGGACGACAGCAGCCATTGCGTCCGCCTTTTCCTGTGCGATGCGGAAACCGGTATCCGTGAAGATGACGACGCCCGCATGTCCGGCAGACTGCACGACGGCCGCGAGCGCGGTCACCCGTGCAACCTCGAGCGGATCTGTCGAGACGTTCATCGCGACCGGCGTGCCCGGCACCGGTCCGGCCCGCGCCGCCACATGCCAGCCGACGATCGGGATGTTGCTGTCGGTAAACGGCTGCAGTGCGGGGAGCAGCGCATGTGCGTCGCCGCCGGCGAGGATCAGACCGTCGGGGTGGCCTGCCAGCGCATTCGCGAGCATCTTTAGACGGAGTTCGGCCGTACCGCCGGAATCGAAGATCTTGACGCGCCAGCCTATGACCTTGGCCGCCTCCAGTACACCATCGACCACACCGAGGATGCCGCCGTTGCGCAAATCGTCGGCGACGACGGCGATATGTTTTCCTGATTGCGCGCGTGGCCCATTGCGCGGCCCGCTCCAAGGTGCGGCGGGTCGCGAAGCGGCGTCGACCACTCGCTTCGCCATGGCCAGGAAGTCCGTCGTGGCGACCGGCGCTGCAGTCCGAGGGGCAGGTAATAAATCCTGCGCCGTGGCGGCCGACAGTTCGCACGCGCATGCCAACGCCAGAAGGAAGCCTCTCATGCTGTCCCTCCACGGGGCTCCGTCGAGGTCGATTGGTGTCGCCCAAGCCGCTCGCGGAGGATCTCCTGATTAGGATATTACAACCCGATTCCCGCGTGTCATCGGTTGTGCGGCGTCGCGGAATGTCACGCTGCGCCTGGACGTGCATGAACGGGTGCGAGGTGTCGGCATCGACTTTTCCCGCACCTGCGAAGAGGTCTTGCGCGCCTTACGCGACGGCTGGGCCGGCTTCAGCAAAAGCGCGCGCGCCTGCTCGATCCATCAAACCTCATGGCGCGTGCCGGGCTGCGCGACCTCGTCGCGCAGCCTGCGCCTTTGAGACGGCGTCGACAACATCGAATCGACATAGGTGTGCGCCCGATTTTCTCCATACCTGAACGCCTCCCGCTCAGTCAGAAAATCGAACTGCTCCGGAAAACTGACCACTTCCTGGTGCGGATTGCCGGGCAACCTCACGGTCCATGACACGCGATAACGGCGATATTTACCGCCGAGCCAATGCGTCTTCGATAGCGTGACGTTCACCTCGACATCGCAGCCGCGATACGGCGCATATTCCTGAATGGACATCGCTTTTCTCCCGCAACGGAACGGGGCGCGCCGTTCGGCCGCGAAAAACGCGCAGCCATGGCTGTCTCCGTTATGCGTTCCGTATTGACGATGTTACGTTGAGCAACGAGCGTTCCCGGCGAACCGCCGCGGCCCTGAGCGTGAGGCGAGCAGCAGCATGCGGAATGCGGAATGCTATCGGAAGGGTACGGCCCGTCACGATGGATCACAAAAAACCGAACACGAGAACACGCGCATACCGAAGCGTTGTGGTTGGGAGCAGAGATGAGCGCGCAGGTGAATTGGACAAAGCACGCCGTTTGTCACGGCAATATTGTGATCATTGGATTGGGAAGCGTCGCGAGTTCGCTGTTACCGATACTTTTCAGGCACATCGAGGTTTGCCCGAAACACGTGACCGTGTTCTGCCCGCCCGGCAACGATACGACAATCGCTCGCGAATGCGGGATGAGCGTCGTCGAGCAGGCGCTGTCGGAGAACAACTTCGAAGCGCTGCTTGCCGGCTACGTCAAAAGAGGCGACCTCGTGCTGAATCTGTCAGTGAACGTGTCGAGCGAATCGCTCGTGCGCTTCTGCTGGTCTCATGGCGCGCTGTATCTCGACACATCCATCGAGCCATGGGAAGGGGAGTCAACCGATCCCGATCGTTCCGCCTCCAGGCGCAGCAACTATGCGCTTCGTGAGGCTTTGCTGGCCTTTCGCCTCGACAAGCGCGACGGTCCGACCGCCATTCTCACGCAAGGCGCGAACCCCGGACTGGCTTCGGCGTTCGTCAAGCAGGCGCTGGTCGATATGGCCTCCAACAGCGGCATCGAGCCAACAGCGCTGAAAAGCTACGAAGACTGGGCGGCGCTCGCGCAGCGGCTCAACATCAAGGCGATTCACGTAGCGGAGCGGGACTTCCAGGTCGCCAAATGCCGCAAGGCGCCAAACGAGTTCGTCAATACGTGGTCCGTCGACGCTTTCGTGGAAGAGGGCATGCAGCCGGCGGAACTGGGATGGGGTACGCATGAACGGCATTGGCCTGCGGACGCGCGTCGGCACGGATTCGGCAGTGATGCGGCGATCTACCTGCAACGCCCGGGACTTGCGACCCGCGTACGCAGTTGGACGCCGCTCGCCGGTAGTTATCATGGGTTTCTGATTACGCATGGAGAGTCGATCTCCATTGCCGACCATCTGACTCTTCGCAAGGATGGCGAAGTGATCTACCGTCCGACGGTGCACTATGCTTACCGGCCCTGCGACGATGCGTTTCTTTCGATCGACGAGTTCGCCGGACGAGGCTGGCGCCTGCAGGACCAAAAGCGGATCATGCGCGATGAGATCGTCGATGGCGCCGACGAACTCGGCGTGCTGTTGATGGGAAACGACAACGGAGTCTACTGGTACGGCTCCCGTCTGACCACGCCGCAAGCCCGTCGCCTCGCGCCGCACAACGACGCAACGAGCCTGCAGGTGGTGGCCGGTATCCTGGCCGGCATCGTATGGGCGCTCGGGAATCCGGACGCCGGCGTAGTCGAACCGGACGACATCGACTATCGAACCGTGATGCGGGTCGCGCGACCCTATCTGGGCGAGATGATTGGCGTGTACGATTCGTGGACGCCGCTCGCGCAACGCTCGCAACTTTTCGATTCGCCGTGTGACGACGATCCCTGGCAATTTCTCAACATACGCGTCCCATAGCGGGCAGACCTTCGGAGACCGGCTTATGTCGTCGCTGTTGACCAAAGAACAGGGCGTCGTCGAGGACTCGTATTACGAGGCGAGCGTCACCCGTCCGCCGCCTGGCCCTCCGTTGCAGGAGAAGCTCAACGCGGACGTGTGCGTGATCGGCGGTGGCTATGCGGGGCTTTCGTGTGCGCTGGAGCTTGCCGAGCGCGGCTTCGACGTCGCATTGCTGGAGGCGCAGCGCATCGGCTGGGGGGCGTCCGGGCGTAACGGTGGTCACGCGATCGTCGGCTTTGGCGCCGAAGGCGAAGATGCGATCGAACTCCAGTGCTCCCGCGAGATCGCGCGAACGGCGTGGGATGTGTCGCTCGAGGGCATGCGACTGTTGGAAGATCGGCTTGCGCGCTTCGGCATCGATTGCCATTATCGGCGCGGATATCTGACGCTTGCCGTCAGCGATCGCAAGGCGGAACAACTGATGAACTGGATGCGGCACACGCGCGAGCGCTACGACTATCCGCTCGAATGGCTGGACCGCACGGCGCTTGGCGCACAGATAGCCTCGCAGCGGTTCGCGGCGGGCGTGTACGACGCCGGGTCTGGCCATCTTCATCCGCTTCTTTATTGCCTCGGTCTTGGCGAGGCGGCGCGTCGCGCGGGCGTCAGGATTTTCGAGAATTCCGCCGTGTCGCGGCTCGATCGGGGCGCTCGGCCCGTCGTGAAGACAGCCGAGGGCGAGGTGTCGTGTGACCGTGTGGTAATGGCTGGAAACGTTTATCTAGGAGAGTTCGGCGATCATCCGGCACCGGAGATCGAAGCCCGCATCATGCCCGTGGGCACCTACATGATCGCAACGGAACCGCTTACCAGCGCACGGGCCGACGCGCTGATGCCGGGCCGCGCCGCAGCGTCCGACAACAATCTGATACTCGATTACTTTCGGCTGAGCGCGGATCACCGTCTGCTGTTCGGTGCAGGTGAAACGTATGACGCGACCACCCCGCGCAATCTGATCGACCGCATGCGCAGACGCATGACGGGTGTTTTCCCGCAACTCGCGGACGTGAACATCGAATATGCATGGGGCGGCTTTGTCGACATCACGATGAACCGCGCGCCGGATCTCGGCCGTATCGGCGACAACCTCTACTATGTGCAAGGCTTCTCCGGACATGGGCTGGTGTTCGCGGGAATGGCCGGCAAGGTTCTGGCGGACGCGATCGGCGGCGATGCTTCCCGCTTCGACGTATTTAGCCGCATCAGGCATCGACGGTTCCCGGGCGGCAAGAGACTGCGCACGCCGGCTTTGGTTCTGGGCATGTGGTATTACAAACTCCGTGAACTCATCTGACCGGCGCGCACGGCGGTGGCGAAGTACTCAGACGTACGTCCATCGAATCAAAAGGGCGAGCCCGCGCTCGCCCCCGCGTGGTTTCGACTTATCCGCTTGTGATGGACACCGTTGCCGGCTGATGTTCGCGGGCAGTCGCCTCTGATCATGTCCTCATACGTTTGTCGGACCCAGCGTTTCGGTAACCGTCGCACGCGGCGTCGACCGTGGTGAGAAATTCGACTGGCTCAATCATCATCTCTCCCGTCGGCGGATCAATTCGAACGCGCGGAAGCAACGCAATCATCCTGCAATCAGGACGGCTTGCAGTCCCCGCCCTATGGTCGATGCTAGTTCCAGCGGATCTTTCGGCCAAGTCAATAATCTTCGCAAACGCGTGAGCGCGTTTGACAGATGAAGTTGCGGCCTGGTCGCGGTGAACGAGCGAGCCCGGGTCGGGCCAGGCGCTCGTCGTTCGCGGCAATCGGGCGCGCGTTGCCGTTACCTGTTCCGGGCGCCACGCGTTACTGGATCGGCGGCACAACGCCGAGTTTTTCAGCCAGCATTCTTTCGTAAACGCCGAAGTGCAGATCGACCTCTTCCTGCGTAACCACCGTCACAAAGATATTGATCTGCGCCAGCTGCAAGCCCAACACCGTGGCGATCGCTGCTTCCAGCTGCGGCGCGCAAAGCCGGTCGTCCGCGAAAGTGGTGCCGACGGAGATTTCATAAGCCGATTCCTGCCGGAATACCACTTCGACCAGCCGCGCGCGGGCGCTCATATTGTTGTCGATCGCCAGCCGGATAACTTCGGCCGCGGAGCGCATCGTCTCGGTTGGAAAACCCTTCGTTGAGCGCAACCGGATTCGGTGCCGCCCAAGGGTGAGCCAGTCATGTTCGAATTCCATGATGTCCTCGCATGGTGGGTCGGAGTGTCGTGAAAATAGTGTTCGGTGAGCCGAATTCAAGAACAAAAATTTGGGCTACGCACCTTGAAATTTTCCGCGTGCATACTATTCTCAATTCCGCTCAGGCAGTCGCGCCGGCCCTGCGGCGCGCTGCGTGTTTCGATTTGTTTGCCCGCAGCTCGGCAGACGGACTGGAGCGCGTAGGCCGGTTCGTTTCCGTGCTGCATCGAAGGAGGAAACGATCATGAGTGACCTTTACTTCGGGGCCGACCTGTTCGGTGAGCTCGACCGTCTGCAACGGCAGATGGCGAGCCTGTTCGGCGGCTTCCCTTCCAGTATCCGTTCCGGCAGCGCTGGCGCCTTCCCGCAGATCAACATCGGTTCGACCGACGACTCGATCGAGATCGTCGCGTTCGCGCCGGGGGTCGATCCGGCCAAGCTCGAAGTATCACTAGACAAGGGCTTGCTGACCATCAGCGGCGAGCGCGCGCCCTCGCAACCGGAAGCCCGCGGCGATGATGCGCGCACCTATGCACAAGAGCGATTCGCTGGCGCTTTCCGGCGCGTGGTCGAGCTCCCGCAACACGTGGACCCTGGCAAGGTCAGCGCGCGGTACACCAATGGATGCCTGATGGTGAGCATCGGCAAGAGCGAGGCGTCAAGGCCGCGAGCGATCACCGTTCAGTGAGCGCTGCGCAGAACTACGGAGGACATCATGAACGACACGACTGAACTCGCCAGAAAGGATCAAACGGCGGTGGCACAGCGGGACGGTGATTCGTCGCAACGCCGGATCACGTTGACGCCGCCGGTAGACATCTTCGAGGACAGCCGCGGCATCACGCTGTGGGCGGATCTTCCGGGCGTGACCAAGGAGCGGCTGGACGTCAAGGTCCACGATGGCAACCTGTACATCGAAGCAGAAGCGATGGTGCCGACACCGGCGGAACTGCGCCTGCAGCACGCGGAGATCCGTCAGCCTCACTTCGCGCGGGCGTTCTCCATGAGCGCCGACTTCGACGCGTCGAAGATCGAGGCTAATCTGAAGGATGGCGTATTGAAACTGACGATACCGCGGCGCGACGAAGCGCGACCGCGCCGGATCGAGGTGCGTACCGACTGAAGTCGGCCGAAGGGGGACAGCACTGGCAAGAAGCTGGATGCTGTCCTCCGGCCACCGCCTCTCGGCTGTCGAGTCGAAGCGGTTGCGGCGCTGAGACCGGAGTCCCGTTTCGTCGCTGATAGGAAAGGAGCACACGATGAACACTGATCTAAAGAAATGGAACCCCTTCAAGTTCCTTCGCGGAGCCGCCCGCAAATCCGAAGGGGACGACACAGACGGCCGGCGCGCGGATGAGTGGCGGACCGCATGGCCTGACATTCCACGACTATCTCTTCGCGAACCGTGGCGTGCCGTGGAGGAATTCTTTCGTGACCCATTTGCAGGCGGTGGTCCGTTTGAACGATGGTTTGGCGACTTCAGTTCCTCGCGCTTCCAGCCGCGCATCGACGTCGTGGACGAGGGGCAGGTGCTTCGCGTTACTGCGGAACTGCCTGGGATGGGCCGCGAGGACTTGAACGTGAGCGTCGAGGAGGGGGCAATCGTGCTGCGCGGCGAGAAGAAGCAGGACGTGCGCAGCGAAGAAGACGGATGCTATCGGCTCGAGCGAGCCTATGGAAGCTTCGTGCGCAGAATTCCGATGCCGGACAATGCGGACCCGGACCATGCATTGGCAAAGTTTGACAACGGCATTCTTACGTTGACCGTGCCGAAAACGGAACCGGCACGGTCCGCTAGTCGAACGATCGATATCGGCTAGCACCGACGCCAGAATTACCGGCAGCGGGTGGCCATCTGGCTGGCGGGGCCGTTAGCTCAATTGGCAGAGCAGCGGACTTTTAATCCGTTGGTTACTGGTTCGAATCCGGTACGGCCCATACGAGTTCCAGCTCTATGGTGCAGACGGAAGGCAATTCGCGCCTGCTTCCGGGTGCGAACATCGTCACGATCAAAGGTCTTGTGCTCCCGGGCATCGTCCATGCTGAGTGATGTCTACGCGGCATCACGCGCCGTGTGACACTCAAGGAGCAAATCATGACGACCCAGCAACAGCAGCCGAAAACGCCGAAGCCTGCTGACGCCGGCACGGGCAACGAAGACACGTTCGAAACGGACATTTCCGAATCCGGCGATGACGGCACGAGCGTGCGGCAAGCAGAAGTCAAAAAAGAAGACCTGTCCGAAGTGAAGCCGTCGCAGGAAAAGGGCGGCTAATAATGATGAGCACAGCGCCTCGCGTGTAGAGCTGTCGTTCGCACAGGGTTACGGACACTCCGCGGTGCGGGCGCGTTTCCGATAGGCGCGAAGAGCAGCACTGCATGCTCCGCGCGAACGTTGCCGCGCTTCACGCGATCTCGGCCTTCACGAACCTCGCCATGAACGTGCGGGTCGTGCCATCGGGAAACAGCACCGCGACCTGTTCGTCGGTTGAAAACACCACATGGCCCGAGCCGTATTTGCGCACGCGGACTGCGTCGCCGCGGCCGAAGCGCGTCTTCCTGCTGGCGTGGCGCGGCGGCCGTTTATCGTCGGGGGCGGTTCGTTGCGCTTCGAGCGTCGCGGCGAGCGGATTCAGGCAGTTGTCGCAAGTGCCGCAGCGCTCGAACCCCTGCGCATCGCCGAAATATTCGAGCATCACGCGCCATCGGCAGCCGCCGGTTTGCGCGTAATCGATGATCTGCTGGAGTGCGTCGCGATCGCGCGTCGCGAGCTGCGTATATCGTTCGACCGCGGCCTCGATCGCGCTGTCCTCGGCGCGCTCGCGTGCACCGTCGCGGCCGTGCTCGTATAGCCGATACCGCTGCAGCCGGCTGCGCGATACGTGCCCCGAGTCGGTCAGCATCTTCAGCGCCACGGCGAGCTTGTTGCGGCCGACGTCCGGCACCGCGTCGAGCAGCTCGTGCGCCGTCACGCCAGCACCTGTCGCTTTCGTACGCTGCGCGAGCGCGTCGCTGATCCGCCGCAGCAGCGCGGCGTCGGGATAGCGGCCCAGCGCCAGAAACTGCTGCACGCGCCGATCGTTCAGGTCGAACAGCAGCTCGCAGCGCGCGACCTTGCCGTCGCGCCCGCGCGTCCGCTTTCCTGGTAATACGCATCGATGCTGCCGGGAATCTGGTAATGGACGACGAAGCGGATATCGGGAATATCGACACCCATTCCGAACGCGTTGGTTGCGATCATCACGCGCACGTCGCCCGACACGAAACGCTCCTGCGCATCGTGCCGCTCGCGCGCGGACATGCGGCCGTGATAGCAGGCGGCGGCAACTTCCCAGCCGCGCACCGTTGCCGCCAGTTGTTCGGCTTCGCGCACGGTCGCCGTGTAGACGATGCCTCGGCCGGAATCACTCGCGAGCAGCGTGCGCAACGCGGCAGTCTTCGCCTCTCTCGCGCGCGTCGATGCCCGCTGGCGTCCGCCTCCTACCGACACCTGCGTCACTCGATAGTGAAGATTGTCGCGATACACGCCGGTGTTCACGATACGCGGCTCGTGAAGGCCGAGCGAGCGGACGATGTCCTCGCGGATGTCCGGCGTCGCCGTCGCGGTCAGCGCGAGGATCGGCGGCTTGCCGAGCGCCTTGACCGCATCGACGATGCGCAGGAACGCCGGGCGAAAGTCATGGCCCCACTGCGATACGCAATGGGCCTCATCGACGACCACGAGTTTGATGCGCTGGCGCGAACCCGCCTGCAATGCGTCGATCAGCGCGGGCCGCGTCAGCTGCTCGGGCGTGACGAACACGATGCCGCGTCGCATGGCGCGCAACGCTTCGTAAGTCTCGCGCAGCTCGGCAGCCGGCACCGCGCTATTGATCCGCCAGGCGTCGATGCCGGCCTCGCGCAGCTTGTCGAACTGGTCTTTCATCAGCGCGATCAGCGGCGACACGACGAGCGTCCAACCGTCGAGATGCAACGCCGGCAACTGGTAGCACAGCGATTTGCCGGCCCCCGTGGGCATCACGGCGAGCGTGTCGCGCTGTTCGAGCACGCTGCGGACGATGTCCCGTTGGCCGGGGCGCAGCCGGCTGATACCGAACACCTCACGCAGCGTCCTGCGCATCGCGTTCAGACGGGCAGACGTGTCGCGCGTGATGTCGGTGTCGGTCATGAAGATCGGGATCGCCGGTTGGCCTGGGGTGCAGCTCGTCAGCCAGCGACATAGCAACCAGCGTACCTCGACGGGGCGACACGGGGGCATCACCCCGCACAGACCGTATGGCAGATCGGAACGAGCCGCGCGACCGGTGGCTCGGTATGGCGTTTGCTCGACGGTGGAACCCGGTCGATCAACGGAGCCGCCATGAATGACGGCACAACGGATTGCCCTTCCGGCGAAACGGAACTCGCCGCTGCGCGCGGAACCACGGAACCACCGGGCAGTCGCGCGGTCGGCGACAGGACCTGACGGGCGCTAACGCCATCGAGCATCGGAGGTGAATGATGAAGGCAGTGGTATTTCACGGGATCGGGGATATCCGGCTCGACAACGTGCCGGACCCGCAATTGCAGCAGCCGAGCGACGCGCTCGTACGACTCACGTCGAGCGCGATTTGCGGCACGGACCTGCACATGGTGCGCGGCACGCTCGGCGAGATGGAGCCCGGTACGATCCTCGGGCACGAGGGCCTCGGCATCGTCGAGGAAGTAGGGCGCTCGGTGCGCAATCTGCGCCGGGGCGATCGCGTGCTGATCCCGTCAACGATCTCGTGCGGCTTCTGCTCGTATTGCCGCGCCGGTTATACCGCCCAATGCGATACCGCGAATCCGCATGGGCCGGCGGCCGGCACCGCATTTTTTGGCGGCCCGAAATCGACTGGACCGTTTCAGGGGTTGCAGGCGCAGTTCGCGCGCGCGCCGCTCGCGAACGCGAGCCTGATGCGGTTGCCCGACGAGATTGACGACGACCGCGCAATCATGCTGTCGGATATTTTTCCGACTGGCTATTTCGGCGCACAACTGGCGGGCATCCGTACCGGCGATACGGTCGCGGTGTTCGGCGCGGGACCGGTCGGGCAATTCGCGATCGCGAGCGCGAAGCTGATGGGCGCGGGCCGGGTGTTGGTGGTCGATCGCGTTGCTTCCCGGCTCGACATGGCGTGCGCACAAGGGGCCGAAGTGATCAACTTCGACGACGAAGACCCGGTCGACATGATCCTGCAACTGACCGGCGGCATCGGCGTGGATCGCGTGATCGATGCGGTCGGCGTCGATGCGGTGCGCGCGGAGCACGGACCCGCCGCACAGAAAGCGAAGGACCAGCAGACGCTGTTCGATCAGGAGGTCAGGGAGCTCGCGCCGCACACGAAGCCCGACGGGGACAACTGGCAGCCCGGGAGTGGCCCGTCGCAGGTATTGCAGTGGGCGGTGCGCGCCGTCGCGAAGGCAGGCACGGTGGCGATCATCGGTGTGTATCCGCCGACCGATCGGGTGTTTCCGATCGGCGAGGCGATGAACCGCAATCTGGTGCTACGCATGGGCAACTGCAACCATCGCGCGGTGACGCCGCGGTTGATCGAACTCGTACGCAACGGCACGTTCGATCCGCTCGCGGTGTTGACTCAGCGCGAGCCGCTAGTCGATGCAATCGCGGCGTATCGCGAGTTCGACCGGCGGGAGCCTGGTTGGATCAAGGTGAAGCTGGTGCCTTGACTAGCACACGGGCGTGAGAAAACCGGCTTAGCGGATTCTCCATCGCGGGATCGTCTCTATCGTTGGACCCATTAGACTCATGGCTCCTCTTTCCAACTCGCTCGATGTGCGAAAGGTCTCAGTTGCGCTCGTTTGCTGCGTGGCCGAAGCAGCTCGCGCACAGCTCGCCTCACAGGATGCGCTGCATCCGGCCGGTATTCAGGCCGCGCACATCGTGCGGCTGTGGCACCTGTCGTTGATCGTATGCGGCGCGGTATTCGCCGCTGTGCTATTGGCGGTGCTGGTTGCACTGGTGCGCCGCACGGACCGAGGCGCCAATACAGAAGGCGATGAGCACCCGCCGCTCGCTCGACCGAGCGAACGCGGACCGCAGCGCGTGGTAGCAGTAGTCAGTATCGCCTCGGTCGCGCTGTTGCTCGGGCTGATCGTCGCCGACGTATTGACCGATCGCGCGCTGTCACGCTTACCCGTCGACAACGCGTTGCATCTCGAAGTCACCGGCGAGCAGTGGTGGTGGAAAGTCGACTATCCCGGTGACGCCCAACAGCCGGGGTTTTCGACCGCCAACGAATTTCACGTGCCTGCGGGACGCCCGGTCATCATCGCGCTGAAGACGACCGATGTGATCCACAGCTTCTGGATGCCGAATTTACACGGCAAGAAGGACATGCTGCCGGGCATCGATTCGACGATCGAATTCCGCGTCGATCAACCCGGCATTTATCGCGGCCAGTGCGCCGAATATTGCGGCGCCCAGCATGCATGGATGGCGATGTTCGTGACCGCCGACACGCCCGAAAAATACGCCCAGTGGCGCGCGCAGCAGGCCGCGCCCGCCGTGACCGAGGCGCTCAGTCCGTCCAATGTGCTCGTGCAACGCGGCCTGCGGATCTTCGAGCAGTCCAGCTGTGCGAACTGCCATACCGTGCGAGGCACGTCGGCGCAGGGCACGCTCGGCCCAGACCTGACGCACCTGATGAGCCGGCAGACGATCGCGGCAGGCGTTCTGCCGAACACGCAGGAGAACCTCGCGGCATGGATTCGCGACCCGAACGCGACGAAGCCGGGCACGACGATGCCGGCGGTGCCGCTTCCCGCATCCGACCGGCAGGCGCTGGTCGCCTGGCTAGGAACGCTACGATGAGCACGCTTGAACGCCCGCCCGTCTTGCACGTCGACCTTGCGATCAAGGACGGACCCGACGCGCCCGCCGATACGCGCGCAATGCTCGCCGACACGTGGCGCGATCCGCCAGGCGTGATTGGCTGGTTGTCAGCAATCAACCATAAAACGATCGCGCGGCGGTTCATCGTCACGACGTTTGCATTCTTCCTGCTCGCGGGGCTCCTTGCGCTGGCGATGCGCACGCAACTCGCGCGACCGAACAACCGCCTGCTTGGTCCCGACCTCTACGACCAGCTGTTCACGATGCACGGCACGACGATGATGTTCCTGTTCGCCGTACCGGTGATGCAGGCGGTCGCCGGCTACCTGATTCCACTGATGATCGGCGCTCGCAGCGTCGCGTTTCCGCGTATGAATGCGTACGCGTACTGGGTGTTCCTGTTCGGCGGACTGACGCTCTACATCGCGTTCGCGATCGGTGCGGGGCCGCGCTCGGGCTGGTTCAGCTACGTGCCGCTGGCGGGCCCGGACTATGCGACCGGCAAGGGCTCCGACATCTGGGCGCAGATGATCACGTTCACCGAGCTGTCCGCCCTGCTCGAAGCGATCGTACTGATCGCGACCATTCTGAAGATGCGCGCGCCCGGCATGTCGCTGAACCGGTTGCCTTTGTTTGCGTGGGCGACGCTCGTCACGCAGTTCATGGTGCTGTTCGCCATGCCCGCCATCATGCTGGCAAGCACAGCGCTGATCCTGGACCGGCTGGTCAGCACGCAGTTTTACAACCCGTCGCTCGGCGGCGACGTGCTGCTTTGGCAGCACCTGTTCTGGTTTTTCGGACACCCGGAGGTTTACCTGATCTTCATTCCGGCGCTCGGCTTCATGTCGTCGATCATCGAGACGTTATCGCGCCGGCCGGTGGTCGGCTATCCGGCGATGGTGCTCGCGCTGATCGCGACCGGGTTCCTTGCGTTCGGCCTCTGGGTGCATCACATGTTCGCGACCACGGTGCCCGAACTGGGCAAGAGTTTCTTTACGGCGGCGAGCGTGCTGATCGCGGTACCGTCGGGCATCCAGATCTATTGCTGGCTCGCGACGCTGTTGACCGGCAAGCTCAGGCTTCGTGCGCCGCTGCTGTTCGTGCTCGCGTTTTTCTTCATTCTCGTGCTGGGCGGCATGACCGGCATCATGCTCGGCTCCGTCTCGCTGGATTTGCAGGTGCACGACACTTACTTCGTGGTCGCGCATCTGCACTACGTGCTGATCGGCGGCGCGGTGTTTCCGCTGTTCGGGGCGTTCTACTACTGGTTTCCCAAGATCACCGGACGCATGCTCGGCGAGCGCCTCGGGCGCTGGCACTTCTGGCTGTTCTTCATCGGCTTCAACGTGACCTTCTTCCCGATGCACTGGCTCGGCCTGCATGGGATGACGCGGCGCATCTGGACTTATCCCGCTGGGCTCGGCTGGGGGCCGATGAATCTGGGCGCGACTGTCGGCGCGTATCTGATGGGCGTCGGCGTCTTGCTGTTCCTCGTCAACGTGGCGCGCAGCGGCCGCCGGGGTGCCGCTGCGCCGGCCGATCCGTGGGGCGGCGGCACGCTCGAATGGAGCATGCCGAGCCCGCCGCCGCCGCACAACTTCGACGTGCTGCCGATCGTGCATGGCCGCCACCCGCTGTGGGAGCCGTCGCAGCAGCCGGCGTCGGTGTCGGGTTTCACCGCCGGCGCGCGCGAGGTGCTGACGACGAGCGCCCTCGATGCGATTGCCGAAACCCGCCCGCTGTTTCCGACGCCGTCGATCTGGCCGTTTCTAAGCGCTGTCGCGACGACGATCTTCTTCATCGGCTCGATCTTCACGCCGACGGCCGTATGGTGGGGGACCGTGCCGGTCGCCGCGGCGATGATCGCGTGGTTCTGGCCAACGCGTGCGAGTAATGCGCTGGCGCGCGCGCTGGAGCGATGGCCGTCGCCAATAGGCGGTACAGCGCAGCACGAAAAACCGCAAATCCGTGCCGTCACGGCGTCCGGTGGCACGCCGGAGGGCACCGTCTCGACCCTCGACGTGCGCGCGTTGCCGAGCTTCGACTTCAGCCATCGCAGCCTGATGTGGTGGGCGACCGCAGGTCTGATGGTGATCGAAGGCACGGTGTTCGCGATCGCGGTCGCGATGTACTTCTATCTGCGCGGCGTGAACGCGGCGTGGCCGATGCACGCGCCGCCGCCTGCGCTGCTGTGGGGCACGCTGAACACGGCGATCCTGTTGCTGAGCCTCGCGCCGAACCAGCTCGCAAAGCGCGCGGCGGAGCGTGGCGAACGGGCTCGCGCATGCTTGTGGCTCAGCGTTTGTCTCGCATTCGCGCTGGCTTTCCTCGTGCTGCGCGGCTTCGAGTTCACGGCGCTGAACGTGATGTGGTACGCGAACGCTTACGGGTCGATCGTCTGGCTGCTGCTCGGGCTGCATACCACGCACCTGGTGACCGATACCGTCGATACAGCGGTGCTCGCGCTGTTGCTGAAGATCGGTCCATTTGAGGGGAAGCGGCTGCTCGACACCAGCGAGAACGCGATCTACTGGTACTTCGTCGTGTTGAGCTGGCTGCCGATCTATGCGGTGCTGTACCTGGCGCCGCGCATGCACGGCTGATTCGTGA